>NZ_JH650764.1:14291-34241 GCF_000259195.1 Pseudomonas donghuensis | reverse complement strand
CGACAACGGCAGCCGCTCCAGCTCGACCTGCAATGCCAGGTGCGATGCCTTGGCGATATGCCCGCAATCGGCGAGCAAGCCGTCGGAAATATCCAGTGCCGCCGTAGCCTTGCCGCGCAACGCCTGGCCCAACGCCAGTTGCGGTTGCGGTGACCAGTAATGGCCAAGCAAGGGCTCGGCCTGGGCAGCATCGGCCAAGCGCTCACCCAGCACCAGCGTCAAGGCGCCTGCGGCATTGCCCAGATCGCCGCCGACGCAAAGCAGATCACCTGCCCGCGCACCGCTGCGGGTCAAGGCTTGGCCGGCCGGCACGCGGCCAAACACGGTCATGGTCAGGCTTAGCGGGCCACGGGTGGTGTCGCCGCCAATCAGGTTCAGCTGGCAGTTTTCAGCCATCTGGTTCAAACCGCGGGCATAGGCTTGCAGCCAGTCGGCGCGAACCTCCGGCAGGGTCAGGGCAAGGGTAAAACCGATGGGCGTGGCGCCCATGGCCGCCAGGTCACTGGCCGCGACGGCCAGCGAACGCTGACCGAGCAGAAAAGGGTCGCAGACAGCCGGGAAATGCACCCCGGCCACCAGCGTGTCGGTGGAGATCGCCAGCTGTTCGCCCGGCGGCACGCTGAGCAAGGCGCAATCATCGCCAATGCCCAGCGCCACGCCTTCACCGCCTTGCGCACAGGACGCGGCGGCGAAGTAATGACGGATCAGCTCGAACTCACCCATTGGCACAGAGCGCCGCAATCAGCGCTTGAACGCCTTGACTTCGGCTTCACGCAGGCGTGGTGCCAGCTTGTCGAGCACGCCGTTGACGAACTTGTGGCCGTCGGTGGCGCCAAACACTTTGGCCAGCTCCACACCTTCGTTGATCACAACGCGGTACGGGACATCGACGCGCATCATGAACTCCCAGGTGGACAGGCGCAGCACCGCCAGTTCAACCGGATCGAGCTCTTCAAGGGCCAGGTCCAGGCACGGCTTCAGTGCTTCGTCGATTTCGACTTTTTTCGCAGGAACCCCGTGAAGGATTTCGCGGAAGTAGGCGCCGTCGACATCGGTGAAATCGTTATCGACCCGGAACTGCGCTTCGATCTCGTTCAGCGACTGCTTGGCCATGTGCCATTGGTACAGGGCCTGAGTCGCGAGCTGACGGGCTTCGCGACGCTTGGCGCTTTTCGATGGCTTGCCAGCATCCGCAGGTTTTGGATCGCGCGGGTTGAAACGATCGCTTTCGTCGCTAATCACTTGGCCTCCAACTGCGCCAGCAGGCTGACCATTTCCAGAGCGGACAGGGCAGCTTCGGCGCCCTTGTTGCCGGCCTTGGTGCCGGAACGCTCAATGGCCTGTTCGATCGAGTCGACGGTCAGGACACCGAAGGAGACCGGCACGCCGAACTCCATGGACACCTGGGCCAGGCCCTTGGTGCATTCGCCCGCGACATACTCAAAGTGCGGGGTACCGCCACGGATCACTGCGCCAAGGGCGATGATCGCGGCATATTCGCTTTGCTGGGCGACTTTCTGTGCCACCAGCGGGATTTCGAAGGCACCCGGGGCACGGATGATGGTGATGTCGCTTTCGTTCACACCGTGGCGAACCAGGGCGTCAACGGCACCGCTCACCAGGCTTTCGACGACGAAGCTGTTGAAGCGGCCAACCACCAAAGCATAGCGACCTTTGGGGGCGATGAAGGTACCTTCGATGGTCTTCAGGGTCATTCCGGAGTTCTCATCTTAAAGAGCCAGGCCGCAAACGGGCGGCCTGTGGGGGTTTGGGACACGAATGGCAGCGCGACAAACCGCCTGCTTTATTCGGAGGGCACGTATTCTACAACTTCCAGATCGAATCCGGATATCGCATTGAACTTCATTGGCGAACTCATCAGGCGCATTTTGCGCACGCCGAGGTCACGCAGGATCTGCGAACCGGCACCAACGGTGCTGTAGGTGGTCGGGGTTTTCGCCTGCGATGCAGCATCGGCGCTCTCACGAATGTGCGCCAGCAGCACGTCGCCATCGAGCGGGTGACCGAGCAGCAGCACCACACCGCTGCCAGCGTCTGCAACGGCGCTCATGGCCGCGCGCAGGCTCCAGCGACCCGGTTGCTTGACCATCAGCAGGTCGCGCAGCGGGTCCATGTTGTGCACCCGTACCAGGGTCGGCTCTTCGGCGCAGATGTTGCCCAGGGTCAGCGCCATGTGCACGTCGCCCTCGACCGAATCACGGTAGGTGACCAGGTTGAAATGCCCCAGTTCGCTGTCCAGCGGCTGCTCGGAAACCCGCTGAACGGTACGTTCGTGGATCATCCGGTAGTGGATCAGGTCGGCGATGGTGCCGATCTTGATGTTGTGTTCGGCGGCGAAGGTTTCCAGTTCGGCGCGACGGGACATGGTGCCGTCGTCGTTCATCACCTCGCAGATCACCCCGCTCGGCTCGAAACCGGCCATGCGCGCCAGGTCGCAGGCAGCTTCGGTGTGGCCGGCACGGGCCAGGGTTCCGCCCGGCTGGGCCATCAACGGGAAGATGTGGCCAGGGCTGACGATGTCTTCGGCCTTGGCATCACGGGCGGCGGCCGCCTGTACGGTGCGTGCGCGGTCGGCAGCGGAAATGCCGGTGGTAACCCCGGTGGCGGCCTCGATCGACACGGTGAACTTGGTGCCGAAGCCCGAGCCATTGCGTGGCGCCATCAGCGGCAGCTTGAGCGTTTCGCAGCGCTCGCGCGACATCGGCATGCAGATCAGGCCGCGGGCGTGCTTGGCCATGAAGTTGATGTGTTCGGCCTTGCAGCACTCGGCGGCCATGATCAGGTCGCCTTCGTTCTCGCGGTCTTCGTCATCCATGAGGATGACCATTTTGCCCTGGCGGATGTCTTCGACCAGTTCTTCGATACTGTTGAGCGCCACTGGGCACCCCCTTTCAAATCAGGATTTCAGGTAGCCGTTGGCGGCCAGGAAACTTTCGGTGATACCGCTGCCTTTGCTCGGCTCGGCGGCCTTGTCACCCAGCAGCAGACGCTCCAGGTAACGTGCCAGCAGGTCGACCTCAAGGTTCACCCGACGACCTGGACGGTAGTCGGCCATGATGGTTTCGGCCAGGGTGTGCGGGACGATGGTCAGCTCGAACTCGGCGCCATCGACGACGTTCACTGTCAGGCTGGTACCGTCGACGGTGATCGAGCCCTTGTGGGCAATGTACTTGGCCAGCTCTTTGGGGGCACGAATGCGGAACTGGATGGCGCGGGCGTTATCGCTGCGCGACACCACTTCGCCAACGCCGTCGACATGGCCGCTGACCAGGTGACCGCCCAGGCGGGTGGTCGGCGTCAGGGCCTTTTCCAGGTTGACCCGGCTGCCGCTTTTGAGCTCGTTGAAGGCGGTGCAGTCGAGGGTTTCGCGGCTGACGTCGGCCCAGAAGCCATCGCCAGGCAGCTCGACCGCGGTCAGGCACACGCCGTTGACGGCGATGCTGTCGCCCAGCTTGACGTCGCCCAGGTCGAGCTTGCCGGTTTCGACATACACCCGCACGTCACCACCCTTGGGGGTCAGGGAACGGATGCTGCCAATCGATTCGATGATGCCGGTGAACATGGAGTCCTCCTCGAGAACAGGGCTGCGCGGGGCGCTAGCCGCAAATTATACGCCGGGCGCGGGCTTCGGCACGGCCGTGACTCGCCAGTCATCGCCTACCGCGCGCATTTCGGTGATCTGCAAATAGGGCGCCTGGCTCATGGTTTCCAGTGGCCAGTCGAGTAACGGCCGGGCACTGGAGCCGAGAATGCGCCCGGCGACAAAAATCTGGTACTCGTCGATCAGGCCTTGGCGGGCAAAGGCACCGACCAGGCCGGCACCGGCCTCGACCAGCACTTCATTGACCCCACGGGCTGCCAGCTCGAGCATCAATGCCGGCAAGTCGACGCGACCCTCGCTGCCGGGCAGGCGCAGCAGCTCGTGGCCGGCCTGGGCATAACGCGAGTCGGCTTCGGCGGCGGTTACCACCAGGGCCGGCCCGGCTTGAAAAAATGGCGCATCGAGCGGCACACGCAAACGGCCGTCGATCAACACCCGTAGCGGCGCACGGGCCAGGGCCAGCGCGGTGGTTTGCGGGTCCAGCCCGAGCTCGTCACCGCGCACGGTCATCCGCGCGTTGTCGGCCAGTACGCTTTCGGCGCTGGTCAGCACCACGCTTGAGCGCGCACGCAAGCGCTGCACCGCCGAGCGCGCCGCCGGGCCGGTAATCCACTGGCTCTCGCCACTGGCCATGGCCGTGCGCCCGTCCAGGCTCATCGCAAGCTTGGCCCGCACGAACGGCAGGCCGTGCTCCATGCGCTTGAGAAAGCCCGGGTTCAAGGTGCGGGCCTCGGCTTCGAGCACACCGCTGGCAACCTCGATACCCGCATCAGCCAGGCGCTTGAGGCCTTGGCCGGCAACCTGCGGATTAGGATCCTGCATGGCCGCCACCACCCGCGCCACGCCGGCCTTGACCAGCGCCTCGGCACAGGGCGGCGTGCGCCCGTGGTGGCTGCATGGCTCAAGGGTGACGTACGCACAAGCGCCACGGGCCAGCTCGCCGGCCTGGCGCAACGCGTATACTTCGGCATGGGGTTCGCCGGCACGCACGTGCCAGCCTTCGCCGACGACCTGGCCGTCACGGACGATCACACAACCGACGCGCGGGTTCGGGTGGGTGGAGTACAGGCCCTTGCGGGCCAACTCGATGGCCCGGGCCATGTAGTGCGCATCAAGTACCGCGCGTTCGCTGGACATGCTCACTCTTTAGCCGGCACGCGGGCCAGGCGGTCGATTTCTTCACGGAACTCGTTGAGGTCCTGGAAACGCCGGTACACGGAGGCGAAGCGGATATAGGCGACCTCATCGAGCTTCTGCAGCTCGGCCATGACCAGTTCGCCGACGACCAGCGACTTGATCTCGCGCTCGCCGGTGGCCCGCAACTTGTGCTTGATATGCGCCAGCGCCGCTTCCAGGCGCTCGACACTGACCGGGCGTTTTTCCAGGGCGCGCTGCATACCCGCGCGCAGTTTTTCCTCGTCGAAGGGCTGGCGGCTGCCGTCCTGCTTGATCAGCCGGGGCAGAACCAGTTCGGCGGTTTCGAAGGTGGTGAAGCGCTCACCGCAGGCAACGCATTCGCGCCGACGGCGCACTTGCTCGCCCTCGGCAACCAGTCGCGAGTCGATGACCTTGGTGTCGTTGGCACCGCAGAAGGGACAGTGCATGGTGGCAGGCAACAAAAAAAGGGAGGGCCATGGTAGCGCATCCCACTGGCAAGACAAGCCAAAGGGGTTACCATCCAGTGAGGAAATATGCCGCGAAGGAATTCCCCATGCCATTAAGAGCGCTTGTCGTGCTCAGTTTTGCCGCCGTGCTGGCCGCGTGCAGCAGCGATAAACCCCAGCCTGCAGCGGCGCCCAAAGCCCCTGTAGCAAGCAAACCGGCCAAAGAGCTCGGGCCTTTGCCGGCCTATCAGCGCGAGCTGAGCGGGACCTTGCTCAATATTCCGGTGGGCGCCGAAGTCGAACTGGCCCTGCTGGTGATCGATGAACGGGGGCGCCCGCAAGGCCTGCTGGCCAGCAGCACGCTCAGCGGCAATGGCCTGGACCTGCCGTTTCGCCTGCGCTTCAACCCCGAGGCCTTCCCGGCCGGTGCGCGGGTCGAACTGCGTGGCCGCGCGAGCAAATCCGGGCAACTGATTCTGCACCTGCCGCCGCTGCGTATCGCCCAGGCCCAAACCCAGGCCACCGGCCCGTTGCGCTTCGAAAAGGCGCCATGATGGCACCGGCGCCGCTGCAACAGGCCTTGAGTGAACTGCTGGGTGACGCGCAACTGGTGGTCAGTGAACTGCCCGAGTGCACGCTCAAGTTGTGGTTGATCGATGCCCAGAACATGGACCGCGCCTTCAGTGCCGAAGAAACCCGGCGCATCCTCCACGAGCCGCCGTACTGGAGCTTCTGCTGGGCCAGCGGCCTGGCCATGGCGCGCTATCTGGACCAGCATCGGCACTGGGTCGAGGGTAAGCGGGTACTGGACTTTGGCGCAGGCTCCGGCATTGCCGGCATTGCCGCAGCCAAGGCCGGCGCGCGTGAAGTGGTCGCCTGCGATCTCGACCCACTGGCGCTGCAGGCCTGCCGGGCCAATGCCGCGCTCAACGAAGTGGAACTGAGCTATTCCAGCGACTTCTTCCAGGAAGCCGACCGTTTTGACCTGATCCTGGTCGCCGACGTGCTCTACGACCGCGCCAACCTGCCGCTGCTGGATGAATTCCTCAGCCGTGGCCAGCAGGCCCTGGTGGCCGACTCACGGGTACGGGACTTCAGCCATCCGCTGTACCAGTCGCTGGGTGTGCTCGATGCCCTGACCCTGCCGGACCTGGCCGAGCCCCACGAATTCCGCCGGGTCAGCCTGTACCACGCCAGCCGCCAGCCTTTATAGTGATGCCATTCACGGATTTTCGAGAGTCGCGATGAACCCTGCTACCCCGTACATTTTCGACGCCACTGCCGCCGATTTCGATCAGTCGGTGATCCAGAACTCTTTCCACAAACCGGTGCTGGTCGACTTCTGGGCCGAGTGGTGCGCACCGTGCAAGGCGCTGATGCCGCTGCTGGCGCAGATCACCGAGAGCTACCAGGGCGAACTGCTGCTGGCCAAGGTCAACTGCGATATCGAGCAGGACATCGTCGCCCGCTTCGGTATCCGCAGCCTGCCGACCGTGGTGCTGTTCAAGGATGGCCAGCCGGTGGACGGCTTTGCCGGCGCCCAACCGGAGTCGGCGATTCGCGCCCTGCTCGAACCCCACGTAAAACTGCCGCCACCCGCTGCCGCCGACCCGCTGGAACAGGCCCAGGTACTGTTTGCCGAAGGGCGCTTCAGCGAAGCCGAGAGCACCCTCAAGGCACTGCTCACTGAAGACAACAGCAATGCCGGCGCGCTGATCCTCTACGCCCGCTGCCTGGCTGAACGGGGCGAGCTGGGTGAGGCGCAGATCGTGCTCGACTCGGTCAAGAGCGATGAGCACAAGGCCGCCCTCGCCGGCGCCAAGGCGCAGCTGACCTTCCTGGGCCTGGCCGCCAACCTGCCGGAAGTCGCCGACCTGAAAGCGCGCCTGGCGCAGAATGGCGAAGATGATGAAGCCGCGTACCAGTTGTGCATCCAGCAGTTGTCGCGCCAGCAGTACGAGGCGGCGCTGGAAGGCTTGCTCAAGCTGTTCAAGCGCAACCGTGGCTATGACAGCGGGCTGCCGCACAAGACCTTGCTGCAGGTGTTCGACCTGCTGGGTAATGACCATCCGCTGGTCGGCACCTACCGCCGCAAGTTGTTTGCTGCCTTGTATTGAATTGATCACGGGGCAAGCCCGCTCCTACTGATTTTGTAGGAGCGGGCTTGCCCCGCGATACCCTTGTCACCCCAGCCAGTGATAAACCGGCGCGTCCGCCCCGCTTTCCACCTTCACCTCGGCACTGTGGCGCAGGCGCACCAGCAGCCGCTTGCCCGCCGCAGTATTGCCCGCCAACCCTTCCAGATGTTCAAGCAACTCCGGCCCGTTGAGCTGCCCGGCCTTGCGCAGCACCTCGCGCGCCGCCTGCCATAGCGCATCATCCGGCCGCGCCGCTGCCACGGGAGCGGTAGCCAGCGCTGGCGCTGGCGCCACAGCAGCCAACTGACCGCCCAGTTGCGCCCATTCCGCCGGGTCCAGCTCCAGGGTCAGGTCTACCGGCCAGTCGCCGATGTGTCCGCGAATTCGCATGGGGTTGTCCTTGTGCGCAATCAATGGGCCCATGCTCCCACGCCAACGCCTCATCGCCAAGCACACTGGCGCGCGCCGAACAAGTTGTTATAACATTACCAAATCCATCCAGTGCCTCCGCGGAGTCCATCCATGCGTCGTCTGTTGCTTGCCTTGCCGTTTGCCTTGTTGCCCCTGGCCGTCGCTCATGCCCACGACGATCACGACCATGATCATGACCACGCCCATGGCAGCCTCGCCGCCCATGAGCACGGCGTCGCCCGCCTGAATGTGGTACTGGACGACAGGACCCTGGAGCTGGAGCTGGACAGCCCGGCGATGAACCTGGTGGGTTTTGAGCACCCGGCCACCAGCGTCGCCGACAAGGCCAAGGTCGCGAGTGTGCGCACACAATTGGAAAAACCATTGGCCCTGTTCGGCCTGGCCAAGGCGGCCAACTGCAGCGAAAGTGATCAAGCGCTGGAAAGCCCGCTGTTTGGCGACAAACCGGCAGCCGATGACGATGGCGACGAGCACGAAGGCCATGACCACAGTGAAGTCCATGCCCATTACCGGCTGGCCTGCGACAATCCTGGCGAGCTCAAGAGCCTCGACCTGAGCCCGTTGTTCAAGGCCTTCCCTGCCACCCGGAAAATTGCGCTACAACTGATCGGACCGAACGGCCAGCAAGGTGTCGAAGCGACCCCGGCCAAGGCCACGATCAACTTCTGATAGCCCTTTTGCAGCGAAACGCCTGGGGTAACCCGGGCGTTCATTTATGAGCCAGGCACTGATTGAACTGACCGACCTGGGCTTTGCCTGGCCGGGCCAAGCCCCCTTGCTGGATATTCCCGCCCTGCGCCTGGACGCTGGCGAATCGCTGTTTCTCAAAGGCCCCAGTGGCAGCGGCAAGACTACCCTGCTCGGCCTGCTCGGTGGCGTGCAAAAGCCCGATCGCGGCAGCATCCGCCTGCTCGGCCAGGACTTGAGCGAATTGAAGCTGGCCGCCCGCGACCGCTTCCGGGTCGATCACACCGGCTACATTTTCCAGCAGTTCAACCTGCTGCCGTTCCTCTCGGTACGGGAGAACGTCGAACTGCCCTGTCGCTTCTCGCGCAGCCGCGCGCAACGCGCCGCCGAGCGCCACGGCAGCATCGACCAGGCCGCCGCCAGCCTGCTCGCGCATCTGGGCTTGAAGGACCCGGCGCTGCTCGCGCGCCGTGCCGACAGCCTGTCGATCGGCCAGCAGCAGCGTGTCGCCGCCGCCCGGGCATTGATCGGCCAGCCGGAACTGGTGATCGCTGACGAGCCGACGTCGGCCCTCGATGCCGACACCCGTGAAGCCTTCATCCGCCTGCTGTTCGCCGAGTGCCGTGCGGCCGGCTCCAGCCTGCTGTTCGTCAGCCACGACCAGAGCCTGGCGCCATTGTTCGACCGTCAGTTGTCCCTTGCCGAACTCAACCGCGCGGCGCAGCCGGGCAACGACCTGGAGGCCTGATGTACCTGCTCCGCCTTGCCCTGGCCAGCCTGGCCAACCGCCGCTTCACCGCGTTTTTGACCGCCTTCGCCATCGCCCTGTCAGTCTGCCTGCTGCTGGCGGTCGAGCGGGTGCGCACCGAAGCCCGCGCCAGTTTTGCCAGCACCATCAGCGGCACCGACCTGATCGTCGGCGCCCGTTCAGGTTCGGTGAACCTGCTGCTGTACTCGGTGTTTCGCATCGGCAACGCCACCAACAACATCCGCTGGGAAAGCTTCGAGCACTACGCCAGCGACAAACGGGTGAAGTGGGCCATCCCCATCTCCCTGGGCGATTCGCACCGCGGCTACCGGGTAATGGGGACCGACGCGCGCTACTTCGAGCACTACCAGTACGGCCGCAAGCAGAACCTGCAACTGGCCGAAGGCCGAGCCTTTGCCAGTGATCCGTTCGAGGTGGTGCTGGGTGCTGAAGTGGCCGACGCCCTGCACTACAAACTTGGCGACAAGCTGGTGCTGGCCCATGGTGTGGCGGCCATCAGCCTGGTCAAGCACGACGACAAGCCCTTCACCGTGGTCGGCGTGCTGCAACGCACCGGCACCCCCGTCGACCGTACTTTGCACATCAGCCTGGGCGGGATGGAAGCCATCCACATCGACTGGCACAACGGCATGCCGGCCCGCGGCGCTGGGCGCATCAGCGCCGAGCAGGCGCGCAACATGGACCTCAAGCCCGCAGCCATCACCGCCTTCATGCTCGGCCTGAACAACAAGGTGGCCACCTTCAGCCTGCAACGGGAAATCAACGACTACCGCGGCGAACCGCTGCTGGCGATCCTTCCGGGCGTAGCCCTGCAAGAGCTCTGGAGCCTGATGGGGACTGCCGAGCAGGCGCTGTTCGTGGTCTCGCTGTTTGTGGTGCTGACTGGCCTGATCGGCATGCTCACGGCGATCCTCACCAGCCTCAATGAGCGGCGCCGGGAAATGGCCATCCTGCGCTCGGTGGGCGCCCGCCCCTGGCACATTGCCGGGCTGCTGGTGCTCGAAGCGCTGGCCCTGGCGCTGGCGGGTATCGTCGCCGGGCTGGGCTTGCTGTACGCCGGCATCGCCCTGGCTCAGGGCTACGTGCAAGCCAACTACGGCCTGTTGCTGCCCCTGGCCTGGCCCAGCGCCCACGAGTGGGCCCTGCTCGGCATCATTCTTGGCGCCGCCCTGCTGATGGGCAGCGTGCCGGCCTGGCGCGCCTATCGTCAGTCACTGGCCGACGGCCTGTCCATTCACCTGTGAGCACTTCGATGACCCGCGCCCTGCTGCTGTCACTGCTGTTGATCGCCGCCCCTTCATGGGCGGCCGAACCCCGTACCCTGGAATGGCAGCAACTGATCCCGGCCGGGGCGCCGGTGATCCAGCCGCAGTTGGCGCCGATGCACGACCTCTCGCAGTTGAGCGATGCCCTGGCCGCGGAAGCGGCGCCAGCAGCGCGGCAAACCGCACCGAATGCCCCGGTGGTCAAGGCCCTGGATGGCCAACAGGTAAAACTGCCGGGCTATATCGTGCCGCTGGAAGTCAGCGAGGCAGGCCGCACCACCGAGTTCCTGCTGGTGCCCTACTACGGCGCCTGCATCCATGTGCCGCCACCGCCATCGAACCAGATCGTTCACATCTTCAGCGAGATCGGGGTGAAGGTCGAAGACCTCTACCAGCCTTACTGGATCGAAGGCCAGATGCAGGTCAAGGCCACCAGCAGTGAGCTGGCCGATGCCGGGTATCAGATGGAAGCCGAGAAAATTTACGCATACGAGCTAGAATAAATGGCCGCTTGCAGGGCTTTAGCGATTTCATTGAGCTGAATCAAAAATCGCCGTCCGTCAGCTCCTTACCATTGGACTCATTAAATTCTAAACGTCCTTTGGGAGCTTCCATGAACAAGTCCTTGCTTGGCGCCTCACTCGTTGCTCTGGCGCTTGCAGCCCCTGTTGCCCACGCCCACCAGGCTGGCGACTTCATCCTGCGTGCCGGCGCGATCACCACCGCTCCCAACGAAAACAGCGGCGACATCAAGCTAGACGGCACCAAGATGTCCGGCACCAAGGCAACCCTGGACAGCGACACCCAGCTGGGCCTGGCCTTCGCCTACATGCTGACCGACCACATCGGCCTCGAGCTGCTGGCCGCCACCCCGTTCCAGCACACCGTTGGCGTCAAGGGCCTGGGCGCTGGCCTGGACGGCAAGCTGGGCGACATCAAGCAACTGCCACCGACCCTGTCGCTGCAGTACTACCCGATGGAAGCTTCGTCGAAGTTCCAGCCTTATGCCGGTATCGGTCTGAACTACACCATGTTCTTTGACGAAGACCTGAGCAGCAACCGCAAGGCTCAAGGCTTCAGCAACATGAAGTTGAAAGATTCGGTCGGCCTGGCGGGTCAGTTGGGCATGGACTACATGATCAACGACAACTTCCTGATCAACGCCGCGGTCTGGTACATCGACATCGACACCAAGGCCACCATCGACGGCCCAAGCGCCCTGGGCGTCGGCAAGACCAAGGTCGACGTGGATGTCGATCCATGGGTCTACATGGTTGGCGTGGGTTACAAGTTCTAAGCGTCGTCTAAACGCACATCGCGGGGCAAGCCCGCTCCTACAAAGACAGGTAGGAGCGGGCTTGCCCCGCGATGCTTTTCAGCGTCCTAGCAGACGCGCCAGCCCGACCACCAATGGCGTCGGCTCGGGAACGTCAAAGCGCGTCAGCAAGCGCTGATTGTTCGCCCGCGAATGGCGAATGTCACCCGAACGCGCCGGCCCGTAGCTGATCGCTGGCAGATCACCGACCACCGACTTCAGCGCCGCCAGCAACTGGTTCAATGAAGTTGCCTGATTCAGGCCAATGTTCACCGCCCCCTCTGCGACTGCTGCCATCTCCAGTGCCTGGACCATTACCGAGACCAGATCGCCGACATAAAGAAAGTCGCGGGTCTGCTCGCCATCGCCAAACAAGGTTATCGGCGTACCGTTCAAGGCACGCTCGCAGAAAATGCTGATGACCCCGGAATATGGCGAGGACGGATCCTGGCGTGGGCCGAAGATATTGAAGAAACGGAACACCACCGGTTCCAGACCATGCTGGCGACGGTAGAAGTCCAGGTACTGCTCACTGGCCAGCTTGTCCACGGCATAAGGCGTCAACGGCGCCTTGACGGTGTCTTCATCGATTGACTGACCCTCGCCGTTGTTGCCGTAGACCGCGGCGCTGGAGGCAAACAGCACGCGCTTGATGCCGTTCAGGCGCATGGCCTCGCAAACATTGAGGGTGCCGATGAAGTTGCTCTGGTGGGTTTTCACCGGGTCATCCACCGAGGCTTGCACCGAGGCGACAGCGGCCAGATGCACGACAGCCTGGCAACCGGCCGCAGCGCGTTTGACCAGTTCGGCATCGGCGACATCGCCTTCGACCAGTTGCAGACGCGGGTTGTCCATCTGCAGGTTGCTGCGCTTGCCGGACGACAGGTCGTCGAGGATGCGCACCGCATAGCCTTTTTCCAGCAGCGCATCGCTGAGGTGGGAACCAATGAAGCCGGCACCGCCGGTGATCAGAATAGGGGCATCAGCCATGACGATAGAAACGATCCAGTAAGGGCGGCAAACCGGCGCGCCAGGCGCGAGGCTTGATGCCAAAGGTATGGAGAATTTTCTTGCAGGCCAGCACGGCATGCTGCGGTTCTTCACTGGCGTCCGGGCGCGCGGCGTGGGCCTGCGCAGTCGGTGCCTGGACCGCCAGCGTATGCAACTGGGCAGCTTCAGTGAGGATAGCCTGTCCCAGCGCCAGCGGCGTGGTCGCCTCGTTGCCGGCGTAGTGATAGGTACCCCACAAAGGTGCGGCGCAATCGAGCTGCTTGAGCACTGAAAGGATGACCCGCGCGGCGTCATCCACCGGTGTCGGGTTGCCACGCCGGTCATCGGCCAGCAACAACTCCTGCGGTTGCTCGGCGCGGGTCAGAAAGCGCCCGAGCACGCCATCAATGCTCTCATCAAGGACCCAGCCAAAGCGCAACAGCACATGTTGCGGGCAGGTGGCGCGCACGCTCTGCTCGATGCGCCACAGGGCCTGGCCACGCAGGCCCAACGGCACCGGTTCGTCCTTCTCGCTGTAGGCGGTGGCCCGCGAGCCATCGAAGACCCGGTAGCTGGACGGCTGGACAAGAATGATGTTGTGGTGCTGACACAGTTCGGACAGGCGCTCGACGGCGCGCTCCTGCTGGGCCAGGCGCTGCTCGCTGACCGCTTCGGCCTGGAACCAGTCGAAATAGTAGGCCAGGTTGATCAGCGCATCGGGGCGGGTATCGTCGAGCAGCTGGGTCAGGCTGGCCGGATCCCAGCCGCTGTCCGGCGGGCGTGGCGCCAGAAAGCCGATATCTTCCTCGGCCCCGAGTCGAATCAGCGCTTGCCCGAGGGCACTTCCACCACCCAACAGCATCAGGCGCATTCGCATAGAGTCAGCAGGTCCGATCAGATTATTGGAAGAAAGCCTTCATTTTGCGGTTTCCGGCAGGGGAAGTCCAACACAGGGGTGCGCAGCTCGCGCGGCATTGCGTCAAGGCTGAAGAATATTCTGCACTTACACAAATCCGGAAACTGCCTATACTGCGCCCGGAATTAGCTGACTGCCCTGAATGGATTAACCAGGAGGATAGTTAGCTTATTCGTTCGCCGGAGGCCAGACGCTCAGCCTGACACCCGGCCGGCACGGATTGCCAGATAAAACCAATAACAAAGGAATGTTTCCCATGCAGGATTCGGAAGTCGCGTACCTGAAATTCGATCAGGACCAGGCCCGCACGCTGGCTGCTGCCAGCCAGTATCTCGCAGACCTCGGCGGCCCTCAGGCACCCGGCGTCGCCAGCCAGGCCCGCCAGTGGGCGCAGCGCCTGCAGCCTATCCTCGATGCCAGCCAGAAAGCTGTTCTGCAACGCTTTGCCGATGGCCAGCTGTCAGCCCTGATGTGTTCGCAGATGACCTGCCCGGGGAGCGACCCTGTGCCCGAACACCTGCCGCAACTGGCCACCCTGGCCCAGAGCGAACGCTGCCTGTACCTGGCCTCGCGTAACCAGTTGCTGCTGGCGCTGGCGAGCTACCGTGCTTTTGCCTTCGATATCGATAACGAGGGCCAGATTGTGCGCCTGGTCGGTAACTTCAAAGGTGGCGGCAGCGTGCCCCGGCCCGGCGAGGAGCACAACACCCGGATCGAACTCAGCTCTCACGCCGGACTGCGCCTGGGGCCGCACACCGAAGCCCCCTACAACTGCTCGGTTGTCACCCGTGAAGGCCGCTCGCCCGCCCCCTCGGCGCTGATCCTCTCCGCCCGCTGGAACCCGGCCAACGAACCGACCCGGATCATCCCGCTGCGCGGCATCCTCGAACAATTGGGCAGCCTGCATGCACTGGCGCTGACTTCGGCGTCCTTCGACTTCACCCGCAGCGACTGCTTCGTGGCCGGCCAAGGCGATGCCGGCAAGGCCACTACCATGCTGCAATTCGATCCCAATGGCGGTTTCAGCCTGCGCTACAACTCGTATCGTTTCTCGCTCAACGATCACGCCAGCGACGCTGCCGCCCGCGCATTCGACGCCTTCCAGGCCCTGGTCAGGGACGCCCAGCCCTTGCCGTTCGTGCTCCAGCCCGACACCGCATTGCTGGTCAACAACAACCGCGCCCTGCACGGGCGCGACATTCTCCAGGACAACCGGCGCCTGCTGGTGCGCCTGTTCGGGTACTCGCGCTTCGCGAGCCCGGTAGTGCTCAATGACGACCCGCTGCTGGTGCGTGGCTGAACAAGGAAACCACCCAGATGATGGAAATTGATATCACCCTGTTGCTGACCCTGGCGTCGGTGGCGCTGATGGCCGGCTTTTTCGACGCCATCGCCGGCGGTGGCGGCCTGATCACCCTGCCGGTGCTGTTCGTTGCCGGCATCGACCCGCTGGCGGCGATCGCCACCAACAAGTTCCAGGCCGCATCGGCCACGGTCTCGGCCACGGTTGCCTTCGCCCGCAAGGGCATGATCGACTGGAAGCGCGGCCTGCCGATGGCCGCCATGTCGTTTGCCGGCGGCGCCCTGGGGGCGTTGTCGGTCAGCCTGGTGCCCAAGAGCTTCCTACAG
The DNA here is from genome assembly GCF_000259195.1 of Pseudomonas donghuensis. Lineage (GTDB taxonomy): Bacteria > Pseudomonadota > Gammaproteobacteria > Pseudomonadales > Pseudomonadaceae > Aquipseudomonas > Aquipseudomonas donghuensis. The sequence goes on along the minus strand of NZ_JH650764.1, from coordinate 18,874 downwards.
GCCTGCGTACCGGTGTTGCTGATCCTGGTGGCCGCCTACTTTGCCTTCAGCCCCAAGCCGGACGAGCAGCAGCGCAAGGCGAGGATTTCGATCAGCCTGTTCTGCCTGGCGGTGGCGCCTGTGATCGGCTTCTACGACGGGGTGTTCGGCCCGGGGGTGGGTTCGTTTTTCATGGTTGCCTGCGTGATCCTGCTTGGCCAGCCGATGCTACGTGCGGTATGCAACAGCAAGCTGCTCAATGCCGCCTGCAACCTCGGCGCGCTGTCGGTGTTTTCGCTCAGCGGGGCCATCGTCTGGCCCCTGGCCCTGGCGATGGCCTGCGCGGCCTTCGTCGGCGCGCAACTGGGGGCTCGCTGCGCGGTGCATTTCGGTCCTAAACTGATCAAGCCGCTGCTGGTCTGCGTATGCTGCATCATGGCTCTCAAGCTGTTGCTCAGCACCGGCAACCCACTTGGCGAATGGCTGCATCATCAGTTCCTCTAGGCGGTGTCCATGCACCTTGAAACGATTTCGACGCAACGCTCCACCTGGCAATACGATGAACCCGCGCCGGCTGCCGAGCGCTTCATCAGCGAAACCTTCGACGGCTTCCAGCAACAGGCGCGGCTGCTGATACCCGATCAGGAGCGCGCCGCGCCACTGTTCGTGATCGGTGGCGCGCGCTCTGATTTCACCCGCCTCAACCCGCTGCTGTATCGCTTGCAACAGCAGGGTATCGGCTCGCTGACCGGCAACCTCTCAGGCCACAGCCTGGCGGCCGAGCCCGGCGCGCCACAGCCGTCGCTGACCACCAACCTGGAGGAGGCGCAGCGCTTTCACCGGCATATCGCCGAGCATTGCCAGACCCTGCTCGGCCACAGCCTCGGCGGCGCCATCGCGCTGAAACTGGCCGCGCAAACACCGGCCATCGACAAGCTGGTGCTGATCTGCCCGGCGGTTTACCCGGATGCCGCCCACCAGGCGCCCTTCGGCCCGGCCTTCACCGAGGCGATCCGCCAGCCCTACGGGTTTCTCGACTGCGACAGCTACGAATTCCTGCGCAAGTTCCAAGGCCGGGTGCTGCTGGTGATCGGCGAGTTCGACGGGCTCAACTCCAGGGCTTACGGGCAAGGCGAAGGCACCTCGGCCGGCACCTTGTGGCTGGCCGGCGCCCAGCGTTACAGCCCGATCCCCGAAGAAGTCACCCAGGCCCTGCTGCGCGCGGTGCCGGCGCCGCACCTTGAGTGCCTGCTGCTGACCGACTGCGATCACGGCATCGCCGCGCACCTGCGTGACAAGCCGGCCGTGGCCGATCAGGTGGCGCAGGTGGTGGCGGAATTCATTCTCGGCTGAGCGCGGTTACTCGATCTCGAACAGGCCGTTGCGGATCGGCCCGGCGCTCAGGCGCTCGCGTACATCGTCGTCGATCCGCGGGTCGTCCGGGCGGTACAGCTTGACCTGGCGGTAAGCGCTGATGCGGTTGATCTCGGGGCCCAGGTACTCCCACACCACCCGGGTGCAGGCCGGGGTGCGTCGGTCACCGCTGGAAACCCCGGTCTTGAGGCCGTTGAGGCGGGTGATGCGGCTCTTGAAGCTGGGGATCAGGATGGTCTGGCTCATCTCGTTGACGGTCAGCGATTCGTAGTCGAGCAAAAACAGGCGGTCCTGCAGCTGGAACGCCGCACCCAGGTAGCGGCAACGCACCCAGTCTTCGGCCTGCACATCGGTGCTGCTGGAGCGCTCCTGACGTTCCTGGCGCTCGAACAAAAAGCTGCCGCGCTCCTCACGCAGGTGCACCAGCGACAGCAGGATCGAGCCCGGTACCGACATGCAGTTGGAGTATTCGAAGTAGTAACCGCAGTAGCGCGACAGGTTGCCGGCATGTTCGCGCAACGGCCGCAGCAGTTCGACCAGTGGGTCATCCTGGCTTTGCACAAGGTTGATGGCGCTGCGGGCACCGATCAGGCGGGCGAACTGTTCCGGTGGCAAACCCAGCTCGTAATCCTCGACACCGAAAAAATCGCCGATGCGCTTGAGGTTGTATGCCGTCGGCTGGCTCTGCCCGCTCAGGTACTTGTTGAACTGCGCGCGGTTGATCGACAGCTGCCGGCAAACTTCCGAGATAGAGCGGTAGTGGCTGCAGGCAAGCTTGAGATTGGTGCCGAGATATTCGCTCATGTGAGCCGTTCCAGGTGATGCGACAGGCGCCAGTTTAGCATCAAGTCGCATCAACTGAGAGCAACCCGCGAAATTGTAACCAACCTTGTCATGACCAACCATGCGCCCCCATGGATACGGCGCATCGACGCCGGCCTGTCGTCTTTCATGCGAAGAATAAGAATCGAGGTATTACATGCTCGAAGCGCTCAACGATTTCCTCTCGGGGAAACTCCTCATCGTGCTTATCGTCGGACTCGGCAGCTATTTCACCCTGCGCTCCCGTTTCGTCCAGTTCCGCCATTTCGGCCACATGTTCAGCGTCTTCAAGGAATCCCTTCGCGGCCAGGCAGGCCAACTGAGCTCGTTCCAGGCACTGATGCTGAGCCTGGCAGGCCGTGTCGGTGCCGGCAACATCGCTGGTGTCGGCATTGCGGTTACCCTGGGCGGCCCGGGTGCGGTGTTCTGGATGTGGGTCACCGCACTGGTGGGCATGTCCAGCAGCTTTTTCGAGTGCACCCTGGCCCAGGTCTACAAGCGTAGCGACGGTGATGGCCTGTACCGTGGCGGCCCGGCCTACTACATCCAGCACGGCCTGAAGCTGCGCTGGATGGCGGTGGTGTTCGCAATCCTGCTGCTGGTGACTTATGGCTTCACCTTCAACGGCCTGCAGTCCTACACCGTGACCCACTCGCTGCAGAACGCTTTCGGCTTCGAGCCGCAGTACACCGGTATCGCCCTGGCCGCCCTGCTCGGCCTGGTGTTCATCGGTGGCATCAAGCGTATTGCCTCGGTGTCCGATCTGCTGGTACCGGTCAAGACCCTGGCTTACATCGGCGTCACCCTGTACGTGATCTTCACCCAGATCGAACACGTACCGGCCATGCTCGAGACCATCATCAAGAGCGCGTTCGGCCTTGATCCGGCCTTTGCCGGCCTGCTCGGCAGCGCCATTGTCATGGGTGTGAAGCGTGGCGTGTTCGCCAACGAAGCCGGCCTTGGCAGTGCGCCCAACGTCGCCGCCGTCGCGGCGGTACGCCACCCGGCGGCCCAGGGCGTAGTTCAGGCCTTCTCGGTGTTCCTCGATACCTTCGTGATCTGCACCTGCACCGCGCTGCTGATCCTGCTCTCGGGCTTCTACACCCCAGGCTTCGAAGGTGACGGCATCGCCCTGACCCAGAACTCCCTGGCCGCAGTGGTCGGTGACTGGGGGCGGATCTTCGTCAGCGTGGCCCTGTCGTTGTTCGTCTTCACCTGCATCCTCTACAACTACTACCTGGGTGAAACCAGCCTGCAGTTCTTCACCCGCAATCGCCTGGTGCTGCTGGCCTACCGCGGCCTGGTACTGCTGCTGATCCTCTGGGGCTCGGTGCAAAACCTGTCGACCGTGTTCGCCTTTGCCGACATCACCATGACCTGCCTGGCGTTCGTCAACCTGGTGGCCCTGGCCCTGCTGTTCAAGGTCGGCCTGCGCGTGATGCGCGACTACGACGAACAGCGCCGCGCCGGTATCGCCCAGCCGGTGTTCGATGCGTCGAAGTTTTCCGACCTCGACCTGGACCCGCAAGCCTGGCCGGTCAAGCCGGTTGCTGAAGCCGAGACTGAAGTGGCTGTCGGTCAGGCTCAGACCCAGCGCTGATCCATACTGCAGAAAAAGCCGCCCCGTTCGTGGGCGGCTTCTCCCTCCCCCGCTTTTCTCTCACCTGCCCGGAAATTTCTCATGCGTGCAGTCAAGAACCTTCTAGTCCTGTACACCGGCGGCACCATCGGCATGCTGCAAACCCCGCAAGGCCTGGCGCCAGCCGGTGGCTTCGACGCGCGCATGCGAGAGCACTTGCAGCAACTGGCCGACGCACCAATGCTGAACTGGCGCCTACGCGAACTACGGCCGTTGATCGACAGCGCCAACATGCAACAAGGCAACTGGCTGGCGATGCGTGAGGCGATTGTCGACGCGGTCGAGCGCGATGGGCATGACGGCATCCTGTTGCTGCACGGCACCGACACCCTGGCCTACACCGCAGCGGCGCTGTCGTTCTTGTTGCTCGGCCTGCCGGCACCGGTGCTGTTGACCGGCTCGATGTTGCCGGCCGGCGCCCCCGACAGCGATGCCTGGGACAACCTCTGCGGCGCCCTGCGGTTGATGGCGACCGGTATCGAGGACGGCGTGCAGCTGTATTTCCACGGCCAGCTGCTGCATGGCGCGCGGACCTCGAAGCTACGCAGCGAAGCGTTCGATGCCTTCGCCGCGCTGGCGCGTGAGCGCAATGGGCAACGTGCCGAGTCGATCCCGGCCTGCCTGGACTACCACCAGGTGCGCCAACCGGTAAACCTGATGGTGTTGCCGGTGTTCCCGGGGCTGCAGGTCGGTCATCTGCGCAGCCTGCTGGCCAGCGGCGTCCAGGGCCTGCTGCTGGAATGCTATGGCAGCGGCACCGGGCCGTCGG
>NZ_JH650764.1:5949-14271 GCF_000259195.1 Pseudomonas donghuensis | reverse complement strand
CACGACGCTCGCCAAGCGGGAGTGTTGATTGCAGCGATCAGCCAGTGCCCGGAAGGCGCGGTGCGCTTCGATACCTATGCGGCCGGCAGCCGCTTGCGCGATACCGGCCTGGTCAGTGCCGGCGGCATGACCCGCGAAGCTGCGCTGGGCAAGATGTTCGCCTTGCTCGGTGCCGGGCTGGATGTGCAGGCGGCGGAGCACTGGTTCGCCCTGGACCTGTGCGGCGAACGCGCGCAGTAGAAAATGGCGGAAGGCAGCGGGAGTCGAACCTGCCCGGGAACGGCTGCCGTCCCCAACCGGGTTTGAAGCCCGGCCGCGCCACCGGGCGCGATTGCCTTCCTTGTACGGATTACTGCCCGGGCGATTGCGCCAGGGCATTGTCGGCGCGGATCTGCCGCCGATCACCAACACGCCGGGTCAGGCCGATGCGGTCGAAGTACTCGAGTATCTGCACGCTGCGTTTGCGGCCGATCCCCAAGACATCGCGAAACGCTGCGACCTGCACCACCGGGTCATCGCTGGCCAGCTGCAAGAGCATAGCCGCCATTTGCCTGATCGTGGCCTCAGGATAGAACAGATCGCGCACCACCTGATGCACCTGCCCCAATCGGCCGAGCTTGCGCAGCAGCACCCGCACCTCGGCCTCATCGACGGATAACGCCTTGGCCAGGTCACGTACCCAGGGGGGATCGAAGGCGCCGTCCACCAGCAACGGCTGCAACTGGCTCCACAGCAATGCATCCGCATCGCTAAGACGTATTCGATGTTCCGGCAAATGCAGCCACGGCCCGCTGCTACTCATCCTGTTGGCGGCGAGCAACTCATCCACCAGGCTGATGAATGCCGGACGCTCCAGCGCCAGGGCAACAAAGCGGCGCAAGCGGTCACGATCAGGGCCAAGCTGATCCGGTTCCTGCGTGTGGAAGCGCGCCAGCCCCTCCAACACTGAGTTTTGCAGCGCCTGCCAATGCTCACGGGTGAACAGCAGCGGGCCTTGCCGGGTGGCGATCACCTGGGCATTGGCGGGCAACTGCCAACTGCTGCGCAGGCGGTTGAACTGACGCTCCAGGCGCTGTGGATCAAGCCCGCCATCATCACAGGCGAGCAGCGCTGGCAAGGCCTGCTCCAGGCTGTCGGCACTCGCCAATGCCTGCAGCTGGGCCAGGCGTGCCTCGCTGCGGCGCTGGCGAGCAGGCGCAAAGGGATCGAGCACGCGACCACCGCCAAGGGTGCGCTGCGCACGCTGATCCCGCAGCACCAAACGATCACCGTGCACCGCTTGCAGCGGCGCGTTAGTGAGCAACTGAGCGAACATGCGCGCGCCCGGCAGCAACTGCTCGCCTTGCAACAAGGCCACCCGGGCCGTGACATCCTGGGTGCCCAGGTGCACATGCACCGGGCTGAAATGCTCGAAGGCGCGCAGTTCGCTGGCCAGCAGCTGCAGCTCGATATCCAGGCGCTGGGTCGGCGCATGCAGCCACTCGGCGAGCAGCCAGTCGCCGCGGTGAACATGCTCAAGCTGCAGGCGCTCGGCGCTGATGTTCAAGGCGACCCGCTGCCCGGCATGAGCTTCGGTGGCCGGCTGGTTCTGCGCATGCAGGCCGCGCACCCGCACCGGCTTGCCGGTTTTGCCCAACAGCAAGGTGTCGCCCAGTTGCACACGCCCATCCAGGGCGGTACCGGTGACCACGATGCCCGCTCCGGCCACCGCAAAGGCGCGGTCGATGGCCAGGCGAAACCCGCCCTCGCGGCTGCGCTGGCTGACTTCACTCTGGGCCGCCAGCAAGGCCCGGCGCAGCGGTTCGATACCTTCGCCGGTCACGCTGGAAACCATGAACGGCACCGCGCCCGCATAAGGCCCGGCGGCCAGCAACACGCTGACCTGGGTCTGTACCTCCTGCACGCGCTGCGGCTCGACCCGATCGCACTTGCTGATCACCACCAGAGCACGCGCAATGCCCAGCAGTTCGACAATCGCCAGGTGCTCGCGGGTCTGCGGCATCACGCCGTCATCGGCGGCCACTACCAGCAGCACCAGGTCGATACCCTGGGCGCCAGCAAGCATGTTGTGGATAAAGCGCTCGTGGCCAGGCACGTCAATGAAACCGGTTAGCGGTGCGCCAGGGGTCAAGGCGGCATAGCGATAACCGAGGTCGATGGTCATGCCACGCTCACGCTCTTCCCGACGCTGGTCGCCGGCCTGGCCGGTCAAGGCTTCGAGCAGGGCGGTCTTGCCGTGATCGATATGCCCGGCGGTACCGACGATCACACCTGCACCTGCGGCAACTGCAACTGTGGCAACTGCGCCAGCCAGCCGGCTTCGTCATCCAGTTGGCGCAGGTCCAGCCACAGGGCATCGTCATCGATGCGCCCGAGCACCGGAAGCGGCAGGGCCCGCAACGCGGCTTCCAATCCATGCAAGGCGCGCCCACGCAGGCGCTTGGACACCTGCGGGCGTACACACAAGGCCGCGCTCGGCAAGCGCGCCACCGGTTGGCTGCCACTGCCGATCATGCCCAACGCAGGTTCTGCGCTGACCGCCCACTGTTCGCCCAGCGTTTTTGCCAATGCCGGCGCCAAGCATTCAGCCTGCTGGAGGATTTCGGCCTGTGGCCGGGTCAGCAGGCGCAGGCTCGGCAAGCGCGCGGCCAATTGGTCCGGGTTGCGGTACAGGCCCAGCACAGCTTCGAGGGCCGCAAGGGTCAGCTTGTCGACTCGCAAGGCGCGTTTGAGCGGGTTCTTCTTGATCCGCGCAATCAAGTCCTTGCGCCCGACGATGATCCCCGCCTGGGGCCCGCCCAGCAGTTTGTCGCCGCTGAAGGTGACGATATCGGCGCCATCGGCCAGCGCCTGGCGCACAGTGGGTTCGGCCGGCAGGCCCCAGCGGGTGAGGTCGAGCAAACTGCCGCTGCCCAGGTCCTCCAGCAACGGCAAAGCGTGGCGATGGGCCAACTGCGCCAGTTCTGCCGTCGGTACCTGGGTGGTGAAGCCCTGGATGCTGTAATTGCTGCAGTGCACGCGCATCAACAGGCCGCTGCGGGGGCCGATCGCCGCTTCGTAATCGCGGGCGTGCGTGCGGTTGGTAGTCCCCACCTCATGCAGCTTGACCCCGGCGCGGGCCATGATGTCGGGAATACGAAAAGCGCCGCCGATCTCGATCAGTTCGCCGCGGGAGATGATCCCTTCCTTGCGCGCCCCCAGGCTGTTGAGCGCCAGCAGGACGGCAGCGGCATTGTTGTTGACCACGGTGACGGCCTCGGCACCGGTGAGTTCGCGGATCAGGCCTTCGATCAGGTCATCACGGTCGCCGCGCTTGCCACTGGCCAGGTCGAATTCAAGGTTGAGCGGGTAGCGGGCAGCCAGTTGCACGGCGTCGATGGCCTCCTCGGGCAGCAAGGCCCGCCCCAGGTTGGTGTGCAACACCGTGCCTGTGAGGTTGAACACCCGGCGGACCTGGCTGCGGTGCTGGGCAGCAAGGCGCTCAGCAGCCCGGCCCAGCAGCACGGGGGCGGCCAGCTCGGCGGCATCCAGTTGACCGAGCCTGACATCGTCGCGCAGGTCGTCGAGCAGTTGGCGCAGGCTGGCCAGGACCGCATCGCGGCCGTAGCGGTCGACCAGCGCAAGGCTGGCGGGGTGGCGCAACAGGGTGTCGATGGAGGGTAGGCGGGTCGGGAGCTTGGCGAGGTTGGACGACATTCAGACGGTTCTCAACTTCAGCGTTGACCTAGTGGGAGCTGGCTCACCAGCGATGGCGTCACTACCGTCCTGGCGATGGACCGCAGCGCCTGCATCGCTGGCAAGCCAGCTCCCACAGGGTTCGGGTGGCATGGGCAAAACCTCAGTGTAGACCCTATCTCACTCCCCTCCCGGCGCCAGCAACAAGTTCGGCGCCAGGCGTTGAAATCCTTCCTGATCCAGGCGCATATCCAGCGCCAGGCTGGCCAGGTCGGCCGACAGCGCTTCGGCATCGGCGTCGTTTTCCAGGTAGATGTGCTTGAGGTAGGCGTTGCAGCCCGGACAGCACTCGGCCTGCAGCGGTGCCTTGGCGCTGGCATGGCGGTCGTCCTCGAAGCTGAAATACTTCAGGTCCTTGCTCTGCTCGCAGTACACGCACTTGACCCGCACCACATGCCATTCGCAGGCACACAGCGAACACACCAGGTAACGCAGGCCGTTGTATTTGCCGCGGTGGCGGATCACCCCGGCCATCGCCGGTGAACCACAGGCCGGGCATTGGCACAGGCTGTCCGCTGCCTTCAACTCGACACCCTGCAGGCTCAGCAACCAATGGCTCCAGGCTGCCTGCAACGCAGCGCCGAGAAACGGCACCAACGCCGCCGGTACCAGGCTGTACTGGCCTGTGAGCAAGGCGATGGCCCACAGCTTGCGCTGTTCGTCGGCAGCACGCTGCAGTACTGCCACCGCATCCGCCACAGCGCCATGCGAAGCCGGATAGCGCTGCAACAACGCTTGCAGATAGGCCAGCCAACGGCCTTCGCGCACCAGGCTGTCGGCCGCCAGCGGTGGCAAACCGTGCTCCACACACAAGCGCTGGCGTTCAATGTCACTGGGGGCCGCGACAGGCGGTTGATCCAGCAGGCTTTGCTGCACCTGGCACAGGCCGGCCAGCAGCCGCAGGTAGTCCGCCAGCGGGTTGCCCGCAGCCAGTTGTTCCAGCCGCTGTGCGCGCAGAGTGAACAGATTGTTTGGCGGCAAGTGCAGAAACGGCGGCGTACTGGCCGCCGCTTCGATCTGCCCGGGTTCAAGAAGGGTGCTCAAGCGCTCATCCTTTTTTGTTGATCGGCGGCTCCGGTTGTTTATCGCCGGTCACCTCCCGATACCACAGCTCATGGTGTTTTTTCGCCCAGGCGCGGCTGACCCCGCCATGCAACATGGCGCTGGCCGAACCCTTGATCCAGATGCCCGCGTAAATGTGGACGATGATGCTCAGCACCAGCACGAACGCCGCCAGCGCGTGCAGCAAGGTCGCCAGGCGAATCGAGCCGATGCCGAAGTAGCTGCTGAAGTAAGCGCGCCAGATCACCACGCCGCTGATCAACAGCACCAGCATGCACAGCAGCAAGGTCCAGAACAGCAGCTTTTGCCCGGGGTTGTACTTGCCGATCGGCGGTACGCCCTCCTCTTCGTTGCGCATTACCCGGTCGATGCGTTTGAGCCACAGGCGATCGTTGGCGATAAAGTAATTCGCCCGCCAGAAACGCAGCACCAGGCCAAGAAAGAACACGAACATCAACACGCCCATGAACGGATGCAATATGCGCGTCCAGGGACCGCCGCCGAACAGATGGCTGAGCCAGTACAGCGCCGGGTGAAACAGCGCCAGCCCCGACAACGCGGCCATGATGAAGAGGATCGCCACCAGCCAGTGGTTGGTCCGCTCGTTGGCGTTGTAGCGCTGGATCGGTTTGTCGTTCATGGTCGTTCCTCCCCTTGCCCACCTGGCCGGTTCGGGTCATAGACATGCACCGCAGGGTCGACCACATGCACGCTGGTATCCGGCGGGCTGGGGTGCTCGTCTTCCTCGACCCGTTGCGGGCCGACGCGCACATAATGGAAGAACCCGGCCAGCACCGCCGCGCCCATGGCCAGCAGCGCCAGAGGCTTGGTCACGCCTTTCCACAAACCCACCAGCGGGCTGATGATGGGCTGGTCTGGAAGGCCGGCATACACGCGTGGCGTATCGGCGTGATGCAGCACATACATCACGTGGGTACCGCCGACACCATCGGGGTCATACAAACCAGCGTTGTCGAAGCCACGCGACTTGAGGTCGACGATGCGCTCGGCGGCATGCTCCTTCATGTCCTGCTTGCTGCCAAAGACAATGGCGCCGGTCGGGCAGGTTTTCACGCAGGCCGGCTCCAGCCCCACCGACACCCGGTCGGAACACAGGGTGCACTTGTAGGCCTTGTGGTCCTTCTGCGAGATCCGCGGGATATTGAACGGGCAGCCGGTGATGCAGTAACCGCAGCCGATGCAGTGGTCCTGGTTGAAATCGACGATGCCGTTGGCATGCTTGATGATCGCCCCCGGGCTCGGGCAGGCCTTCAGGCACCCAGGCTCGGCGCAGTGCATGCAGCCGTCCTTGCGGATCAGCCACTCCAGGTTGCCCTCGTCGGTCTCGTGCTCGGTGAAGCGCATGAGGGTCCAGGTTTCGGCGCTCAGGTCCTGTGGGTTGTCGTAGGTGCCATGGTTGTGACCGACCTCGTCACGCAGCTCGTTCCATTCCGAACAGGCCACCTGGCAGGCTTTGCATCCGATGCACTTGGTGGTGTCGATCAGCTTGGCCACTTCCTCCTGATGACGGATCGACGAAGGGGCGGTGGTGGTGGCCGAACGGGCGATGATGTCTTGGCTGGCCATCAGATTTTCTCCACATTGACCAGGAACGACTTCGATTCCGGGGTCTGGGTGTTGCCATCACCGAGGAACGGCACCAGGGTGTTGGTCAGGTAGCCGTGTCGGGTTACCCCGGTAAACCCCCAGTGCAACGGAATGCCGATCTGGTGCACGGTCTGGTTGTTGACCTGCAGCGGACGAATCCGCTTGGTCACCACCGCGACTGCCTCGATATGCCCACGCTTGCAGGAGACCCGTACCCGGTCACCGGCGGCGATACCCTTCTCCTTGGCCAGGGCTTCGCCGATCTCGACAAACTGCTCGGGCTGGGTCACGGCGTTGATCGGACAGTGCTTGGTCCAGAAGTGGAAGTGCTCGGTCAGGCGGTAGCTGGTGGCCGCGTAAGGGAAGTCCTTGGCTTGCCCCAGGCTGTCCCACACCGAATCGAACACCCGCCCGGCCGGGTTGCTGGTCGCCTGCTTGTTGTTCGGGTGCAACGGGTTGATCCCGATTGGCGTCTCGAACGGCTCGTAATGCTCGGGGAATGGCCCTTCGGCCATCTTGTCCAGGGCAAAGAAGCGCGCGACCCCTTCGGGGTTCATGATGAACGGGTTCATCCCCGACTCCGGCGCCGCATCAACCTTGAAGTCCGGCACATCGGTGCCACCCCACGCCTTGCCGTTCCACCACACCAGGCGCTTGTTCGGCGCCCACGGCTTGCCTTGAGGGTCGGCCGAGGCACGGTTGTAGAGAATCCGCCGGTTCATCGGCCAGGCCCAGGCCCAGCCCAGGTTTTGCTTCATCCCGTACGGGTCGGCGTTGTCGCGCCGGGCCATCTGGTTACCCTGCTCGGTCCAGCTGCCAGAGAAAATCCAGCAACCGGAGGCGGTGCTGCCATCGTCCTTGAGCTGGGCGAAGCCGGCCAGTTGCTGCCCGGCCTTGACCAGCGCCCCCGAGGCATCGGTGACATCGGCCACGGCGTAGCCACTGAACTCCTTGGCGATTTCTTCCGGCGTCGGTTCTTCGGGCACCTTGTAGGGCCAATTGAGCTTGAGGATCGACTCGGCCCAAGCGCCGCCGTCGCGCTGATAACGCTCGCGCAGGCGCAGGAACAGCTCGCTCATGATGCGCACGTCGGTACGCGCCTGTCCCGGCCCTTCGGCGCCCTTCCAGTGCCATTGCAACCAGCGGCTGCTGTTGACCAGCGAGCCATCCTCCTCGGCAAAGCAGGTGGTGGGCAGGCGAATGACCTCGGTCTGGATATTGGCCGTCTCGACATCGTTGAACGGCCCGGCATTGCGCCAGAACTCCGAGGTCTCGGTGGCCAGTGGGTCCATCACCACCAGCCACTTGAGCTTGCTCAGGGCGGCGGTAACACGGTTCTTGTCGGGCAAGGCGGCAATCGGATTGAAGCCCTGGCAGAAGTAACCGTTGACCTGTTCCTTGGCCATCATGTCGAACATTTTCAACACGTCGTAACCGGGGATATCCAGCTTCGGCAGGTAGTCATAGCCCCAGTTGTTCTCGACCGTGGCGTTGGCGCCATACCAGGCCTTCATCAGGCTGACATGGAACTTGCCATAGTTCTGCCAGTAGGACAGCTGCCCCGGCCGCAGTGCCTTGGGCGCACGCTTGGCGATGTAGGCGTTGTAGTCTTGCTCGGCATCCGCGGGCAGGGTCAGGTAACCGGGCAGCAGGTTGGACAACAGCCCAAGGTCTGTCAGCCCCTGGATATTGGAGTGCCCACGCAAGGCGTTGACTCCGCCACCCGGCATGCCGACGTTGCCCAGTAGCAACTGGACCATGGCGGCACTGCGGATGATCTGCGAGCCGATCGAATGCTGAGTCCAGCCCAGGGCATAAAGAATCGTCATGGTCTTGCCCGGTTGCGAGCAAGTAGCGATCTCTTCCCAGATCTTGCGCATGCTGTCGGCCGGCATACCGCAGATCTGGCTGGCCAGT
>NZ_JH650764.1:0-5939 GCF_000259195.1 Pseudomonas donghuensis | reverse complement strand
GTTTTGTTTGGCCAGTTCCAGGGTGTAGCGGCTGTAGTGCTGCTTCATCAACTGGTAGACACAGCGTGGGTCCTGCAGCGTCGGGTCGACCTTGGCAAAGCCGTCCTCGCCGATTTCGTAGCCCCAGCCGGACTTGTCGGTGTAACTGCGCTTGGCCGCGTCGTAACCACTGAACAGGCCGTCTTCGAAACTGAAACCGGCTTTGACGATAAACGACACATCGGTGTAGTTGCGCACGTACTCGTGCTGGATCTTGTCGTTGCTCAGCAGGAAATTGATCAACCCGCCCATGAAGGCAATATCACTGCCGGTGCGGATTGGCGCGTAATAGTCGGCCACCGACGCGGTTCGGGTAAAACGCGGGTCGACCACGATCAGACGGGCCTTGTTGTGGGCCTTGGCCTCGGTCACCCATTTGAAGCCACAGGGATGGGCTTCTGCAGCGTTGCCACCCATCACCAGGATCAGATTCGCGTTGGCGATATCGGTCCAGTGGTTGGTCATGGCTCCACGGCCGTACGTCGGGGCAAGACTTGCCACCGTCGGGCCATGTCAGACACGTGCCTGGTTATCGAACCCCAGCATGCCAAGGCTGCGAATGACCTTGTGGGTCATGTAGCCGGCTTCATTGGAAGACGCCGAGGCGGCCAGGAAGCCTACGCTCAGCCAGCGGTTGACGGTCTGGCCCTGGGCATTTTTCTCGATGAAGTTGGCGTCACGGTCGGCTTTCATCAGGTCGGCGACACGATCAAGCGCGTCATCCCAGGAAATCCGCGTCCACTCGTTGCTCCCCGCCTTGCGCACCTGGGGGTACTGCAAACGGCTGGGGCTGTGGATAAAATCGAGCAGGCCGGCGCCTTTCGGGCACAGCGTACCGCGGTTCACCGGATGGTCGGCGTCGCCTTCGATATGGATGATGTTCTGCGCCACGTTCTTGGCCGCATCACCCTGGCTGTACATGATCAGGCCGCAGCCGACCGAGCAGTAGGGGCAGGTGTTGCGGGTCTCGATGGTGTGCGCCAGCTTGAAGTGGCGCACCTGCTCGGCGAAGGCAGGTGTCGGGGCCATGCCCAACGCCGCCAGGCTCGAGCCTCCAAGGCCAACTGCTGCGACCTTGAAGAACTGCCGACGGTTGAGATCCATCGTGCACTCCTGATCAGGTGGTGGACGCGCGGTGCGTTGCCGGCGTCGCTTGAACGATCACGGTGGCGACATTACTGGCAGTCACCAGTTGATACTGTAGTCAAGATTCCTGACCAGCGTGCTGAAAATGGCTCATTGCCGCCGGCATCACCCTGTTCGCCCCGCTACAGGTTGCGCACGACGTTGAGCGCAGCGCTGCTCTGGGCCACCGGCATGATCTCGATCGAGTTGATGTTCAGATGCTCGGGTTGCCGGGCAATCCAGGACACGGTATTGGCAATGTCCTCGGGGCGAATGGCCTCGACATCTTTATACAGCGCTTCGACCGCTTCCATGTTGCCGTTCAGGCGCACCACCGAGAAGTCGGTCCCTGAACACAGGCCCGGCTCGATATTGCTCACCCGCACCCGGGTACCGGCCAGGTCGGCGCGCAGGTTCAGGCTGAACTGTTTGACGAAGGCCTTGCTGGCGCCATACACATTGCCCCCCGGATACGGGTAGGTGCCGGCAATCGAGCCGATATTGATGATCAGCCCGCTATTGGCCTCGACCATCCTCGGCAGGATGCGTTGGGTGATCAGGGCAAGGCCGGTGATGTTGGTGGCGATCATCCGTTCCCAGTTCTGGGGGTCGCACTGTTGCGCGCGCTCGATGCCCAGCGCCAGGCCGGCGTTGTTTACCAGGACATCGATAGACAACGAGGCTTGATTGATCTGCCCGATTGCCTTGTCCAGCGATGCCTTGTCGCTGACATCCAGCGCCAGCGGGATGAAGTGTTCGCCAAGCTCCTGCCCCAGCTGCATGAGTTTGTCCATGCGGCGTGCGCCGCCGATGACCCGGTAACCTTCGGCGATCAGTTGGCGACAGATGGCTTTGCCAAAGCCGGCCGATGCGCCGGTCACAAATGCGGTTTTCATGCAGTTTTCCCCTTTATCAGCAGTTCAGGTCAGGTATTTCGCTCACACGAATCCCGTGTGTTGCCAGCTCAATGCGGTTAATGCATCGATCATCAGAAGCGATTGAATCGACTCAATCATTGTAATAACAGAAACAAAATCGACTCAATTTATTTCTGTCGCCGCGACCTTGCATACTGCCGAAAACAACATCCAACTAATTGATTTATATTGATATTCATGACAGTGAATTTTCACACTGCCGTTGCTTTCATAACAGTTTCCAGGCGAGAGCAGGCAGACGAAAACCAGATTAAATGCATTCAAAAAGACTCGATTACCCTTCGATTACTCTTAATCAAGGCTTTCATGCTAGGCTTGCGCGCTCATGTAGATTCTGGTGCTTTACCTATGTGGGTTCCTCAATACAGCGGCCATGCGCAGCCGGTTTACCTGATGATTGCCGATGCCCTGGAGCAGGACATCAGTACCGGGCACCTGAGCCCGGGCGATCGGCTGCCAACACTCAAGGACCTGGCTGAAACCCTGAAAGTCACCCCCGGCACCATTGGTCGCGCCTATGACGAGGCGGCCAAGCGCGGGCTGGTAATTGGTGAAGTCGGACGCGGGACATTTGTCCTGCAAGCCAATGCCAGGCCGGCCTCGCCCACGCCGGGCACCAGCACCGACAGCGCCCAGATCGACCTGTCGATCATCAAGCCCAATGACGCCGACACGGGCGGATGGCTACGGGATGCGATTACCGAACTCGCGCAGTCAGCGGATTTGAGCCGCGTTCTGGACTACACCACCGACGGTGGTCATACCGTGCACAAGCAAGCCGGTGCCCGCTGGGTACAACGCAGCCTGCCAGAGGCACGGTGGCAGCAGATCATCCTCACGTCTGGCGCGCAGCATGGCTTGCTGGTGGCGATCAGTAGCCTGTCGAACACCAATGACGTGATTCTCTGCGAAGCGCATTGCTACCCCGGGATCATCTCCCTGGCCCACAGCCTGGATCGACGCCTCAAGGGCGTGCAGATCGACGAGTTCGGCCTGCTGCCCGACGCCTTCCGGGCCGCCTGCATCGAACACCGTCCGGCACTGCTGGTGTGCGTGACCACCCACCAGAACCCGACCAACTCGATCATGCCAGCGCAGCGCCGCGAGGCAATTGCCCAGATTGCCCGTGAACATGATGTGTTCATCATTGACGATGACATTTACGGGTTCCTGGAGGCCCAACCGGTGCACAAGCCGATCTCGGCCTATGCTCCCGAGCGCTCCATCTACCTGACCAGCCTGTCGAAAAGCATTCTGCCGGCACTGCGCATCGGCTACCTGTATGCGCCCCCTGAAACCCTCTCGCGCCTGTCGTCGATGGTACGCAGCAGCGTGTGGATGCCTTCGCCGCTGATGGCACAACTGGCCAGCAACCTGATCAACAGCGGCATGGGCGAACAACTGGTCAAGGTGCAACAGCAAGAGGCCGCCGCTCGGCAGCAAATGGCCAGGGACATTCTTGGCGGTTATCGGATTCGCAGCCAGCCCAACAGCTTCCATATCTGGCTGGAGTTGCCTGAGCCCTGGACCTGCGACGAATTTGCCAACCTGGCCCGGGCCCACGGCGTAACAGTAGTCAGCGGCAGTCAGTTCCTGGCCCAGCGCACCACCGCGACGAGCGGAGTACGCATTGCCCTGATGGCCCCGAGCCGCGCCGAACTGGGCTTTGCCCTGACCAAGCTGGCCAGCTTGCTGGCGTCTCCGGAGCCCCGCCTGTTCTATTGATGCCGCATTGGCAAAACCCACAAGCAAGCCGCAGCCAGTTACCGGCTGCGGCTTTTGTTTGCGTTCCGACGCCCTGACGCCTTCGTCATCTCATTACCCCTCCCAAGTAGTCCGAAACTCCCATCTCGCCTGGGAGTATCGGCCGATGCGCGAGCTCCGGCGCTTATCCATAGTTGCGGCATGTACCAGTAGTAGGTCCACGATCCGGCGCCTATGCCTGGAATTGCTCAGGAGAAAGTCATGACTACACGCAAAAAAATAATAAAACCCACGAGCGACCTGACCGGTGACAGCAGTACCGATCTGCCCCCCCCCCACCAGGACGCCGTCGCGAGTAAAGACCAAAGCAATACCTTCATGAGCGATCCACCCTCCCTACAAACGCCAACCGTCACTACTGATCAAGCAGACTACGCCCCCGGCAGCACGGCCATCATCACCGCCAGCGGCTTCGCCGCCGGCAGCACAGTGGCGCTCGAAGTGGAGCACGCCACCGGCCCCGGCGCGGATAACGTGTGGGGCACGCCCGACGATGTACTCGATACCAACACCGGCGAGGGACATGAGCCTTGGTATGTGACCGACGGCGGTGCCGGCGATCTCGATGGCCAAGTCAACGGCAGCGTCACGACCTCGTGGTACGTGAATCCCGACGACTCGGCAGGCGCGACGTTCCTGCTCACCGCGGCCTCTGCAGGTGCCGATAGTCAGTTCGGTACCAGTGATGACGTTGTCGCGACAACGTCGTTTACCGACAGCGCCCTGAGTATCGTGGCGACGGGTGTGAACGTTACGCTGGACGAAACAGCCGGGTTGCAGAACAGCACGGCCACCGCAAGCCCTGCAGGAGACGCTGACGACAATGACATTCTGCTCACGGCGCTACCCTCGGCCTTCACTACTCGCTTGACAGCGCTGGGGGCTGGTACCGCAGCGGGTGCAGCCTTGAGTGGCTATACGGGTGCGGTGGGCAACACCGGCAGTGATGCGTTCACCATCACCGCGGCACCCGGCGGCAGCATTACCGATATCAGCTTCGTCGGCACCTCTGGCGCACCGCTCAATGGCCTGGACAGCGGACTCGATACCCTCAATGGCACCGATATCCTTCTCTATACCGATACCAACAACAACATCCTGCTGGGCCGAGCCGGGGGCCCAGCCGGCGCGATCGTGTTCGCGGCCTACATTCAAGAAAGCGGATCTCCGGTCACCGGCGGCAAGATCTGGACCGTGGAATACCAGCCGCTCAAGCATCCGGACGCCAGTAACCCGGACGATGCCCTCAACCTGCTGAACAAGGTGTTCATCGGTGCTAGCCAGGATTTGGTATTCAGCCTGGCCAATGCGCCCTCCGGGCAGAACCTGTTCCTGATGTTCACGACGGCGACCCCGACCGTTGTCGACGTCGGTGGGGTCTTGCGGATCACGGACCCGACCATTATCGCCACCGGCAAGAACCCCGCCGACCAGTCAAGCGGCGCCAATATAACGACGGGCGACACAATCAATACCAGCCAGGCGGGTGGCCCGACCACCTTCGGCACCAACAACCAGATGATTACGGAACAGGAAGGCATCCGCTTTTCGTTCGTCACCGGTGCCAGGCAGAATGTGACCATTCCCAACCTGGATCAGAACGAAGCAGATGTTGAAGCCAACATCGACTTCACCAATGTCTTCAATACGAGGTCGGCCACGTTCGACGTCGTGCAGTTGCAAAGCGGCAAAAGCGCTATCGTAAAAATCAGCGCATTCAGCACCGCTGCTGAACCTGGCGCGAATTTCATCAACGGCTATGTGGGTGATGCGTCGGTTGCAATCGGCAATGTTCGCGTCATCAACATCAGCACCGGGCTGGTGATCGAAATCTCGGACGGCTCGGCGAATGATCCGGCCATTGTCATCAGCTTTGCTTCCGGGGTTGCGACCATCACCGGCGTTAAAGCCGGCTACAAGATTGAATACACCACAACGGCAGACCACAACCGCGTGCTCATCGAGAACGGCGCGGCCATCGACGCCAAGGGCACTAACCATGCCGATTTCGATATCGGTGGCTTCAAGCTGCTCCAAGCCTCGACTACGACCGCCGAAATCGGCTCGAAGATG
>NZ_JH650763.1:98591-225321 GCF_000259195.1 Pseudomonas donghuensis | reverse complement strand
CTGCAGGAGCGGGCTTGCCCCGCGATCATTCACAGATCAGCGTCCTCCACCACCCGCACCTTGGCCGCATCCATTGCATAGGCCGCATCGGCCAGGTCATTGCTGACCTTCTCCACCTTCAAGGTACCGTTGACCCACAGCGGCGTGTAGATATCGTCGAGCTTCAAGCCCTTGGGATAGCGCACCAGCACCAGTTGGTTCGGTGGCGGTGGCGGCACATGGATACAGGCGCCCGGGTAAGGCACCAGGAAGAACAGCGTGCTGTTGCCCTTGGCGTCGGTTTCCAGCGGCACCGGATAGCCGCCCAAGCGAATTTGCTTGCCGTTCATGGCTGCCACGGTCTTGGTCGAATACATGACCGCCGGCAGGCCCTGGCTCTGCTTCAGGCCACCCTTTTCGGTGAAGGTGCCCATGGCTTCCGGAGAGTTATGGTCGATTTCGGGCATCTGCTCGAGGGCTTTCTGGTCCGACTTGGGCATCAGTTCCAGCCAGTCGGTTTCCGGCATTTCAGCCCGGGCCAGGCCGCTCAGCAGCAATAGGGAGAGGAGTAATACACGGCGCATGAAAAAGCTCGGCAACGAAGGAGTTCGGTGCCGAGCATTCTAGCCTGCCGTCAGCTCTTTTTGACGACCAGGCCGTAGATCACCAACAGGACAATCGCGCCCACCAGCGCGCCGAGGAAGCCTGCCCCCTCTCCGGCCTGATAGATGCCCAGCGCTTGGCCGCCGTAGGTCGCGGCAAGCGAACCGGCAATACCCAGCAGAATGGTCATGATCCAGCCCATGCTGTCGTCGCCAGGCTTTAGAAAGCGTGCCAGCAGACCGACGATCAGGCCGATGAAGATGGTTCCGATGATACCCATGGCAATCCCTCTGAGTTAAATGGCGCATGCCAAAGCCTAGCCAGCGCTTTGGCATCCTGCCATCAGAGGGATAGCGGAGCGGGAAGGTTCCCTTCAGCCCTTGATCAGGGCTTCGACTTGCTGGATTTTTTGTTCCAGGGTCGCCAGGTCGTCGCAACGCAGGGTGGCGTGGCCAACCTTGCGCCCGACCTTGAAGGCCTTGCCGTAGTGGTGCAGGTGGCATTCGTCGATGGCAATCACCTTGTCGACCGCCGGCACTTCACCGATGAAGTTGAGCATCGCGCTTTCGCCGACCTTGGCGGTCGAACCCAGCGGCAAACCGGCAACGGCACGCAGATGGTTTTCGAACTGGCTGCACTCGGCGCCTTCGATGGTCCAGTGCCCGGAGTTATGCACCCGTGGAGCAATCTCGTTGGCCTTGAGGCCACCATCGACTTCAAAGAACTCGAAAGCCAGCACGCCGACATAGTCGAGCTGCTTGAGCACGCGACCGGCGTAGTCTTCGGCCAGGTTCTGGAGCAAGTGGTCTTCGCTGGCCACCGACAGGCGCAGGATGCCGCTCTCGTGGGTGTTGTGCACCAACGGGTAGAAACGGGTTTCGCCATCACGGGCGCGCACGGCGATCAGCGACACTTCGCCGGTGAACGGTACGAAGCCTTCGAGCAGGCACGGGACGCTGCCCAGTTCGGCGAAGGTACCCACAACATCCTCGGCAGTTCGCAGCACTTTCTGCCCCTTGCCGTCATAACCCAGGGTGCGGGTCTTGAGTACGGCAGGCAGGCCGATGCTGGCAACGGCGGCATCCAGGTCGGCTTGCGACTGGATATCGGCGAAGGCCGGGGTGGGAATGCCCAGGTCCTTGAACATGCTCTTTTCGAACCAGCGATCGCGGGCGATACGCAGGGATTCGGCACTCGGGTAGACCGGCACGAACTGCGACAGGAAGGCCACGGTTTCAGCCGGGACGCTTTCGAATTCGAAGGTCACCAGGTCAACTTCGTCGGCCAACTGTCGCAGGTGGTCCTGGTCACCGTAATCGGCACGCAGGTGCTCGCCCAGAGGCGCCGCGCAGGCATCTGGAGCCGGGTCGAGGAAAGCGAAGTTCATGCCCAGCGGAGTACCCGCCAGAGCCAACATGCGGCCCAGCTGGCCGCCACCGATTACACCGATTTTCATGCTTTTGACCTCAAGCCTGGCGCGGATCTGGATGGTCCAGAACGTTGTCTGTCTGCTCAGCGCGGAACTGTTTGAGCACCGTGTGGAACTGCGGGTGCTTGGCGCCAAGGATGCTTGCCGAGAGCAGCGCGGCGTTGATCGCGCCGGCCTTGCCAATGGCCAGGGTGGCAACCGGAATACCGGCTGGCATCTGCACGATCGACAGCAGCGAGTCGACCCCGGAGAGCATCGACGACTGTACCGGCACGCCCAGCACCGGCAGGTGGGTCTTGGCCGCACACATGCCTGGCAGGTGGGCAGCGCCACCGGCGCCGGCGATGATCACCTCGATGCCACGGCCTTCGGCCTCTTCGGCATACTGGAACAGCAGGTCCGGGGTCCGGTGGGCAGACACCACCTTGACCTCGTAGGGAATGCCGAGTTTTTCCAGCATATCGGCGGTGTGGCTAAGGGTGGACCAATCGGACTTGGAGCCCATGATCACGCCAACCAGTGCACTCATCGTCGAGCCTCTTCTCTTGGGCGCCCGCAGGCGCGTCAAAAAACAACAAGCCACGCGGGACGACCGGCGTGGCTTGTTATACGAATTAGGGCCGGGCATGCCGACCGAAGGCCGCGCAGTATACCGCAAAGCAACGCCTTGGATGCACCCTGACGACCAACTGTCGGCCTTATTTTTCGGGGCTTTGGCTGACTTTTGGGTCAAGCCCCGGCTGCTGGCGAACCGCCCTCAAGCTTGCGCCACAGCAGGCGCACGTTGGCCTTGCGCACCAGGGCGCAGCGATACAGGCGGATTTCCAGCGGCACATGCCACTGGCTGCCGCCGCAAATCACCAGCTCACCGCGCTCAAGCTCGGCCCGCGCCGACAGCCGTGGCACCCAGGCGATACCCAGGCCTTCAAGGGCCATGCTCTTGAGGCTGTCGGCCATCGCCGTTTCATAGACGGTGGTAAAACGCAGGTTGCGCTGACGCAACAACAGATTGACCGAACGACCGAGAAACGCCCCGGCGCTGTAGGCCAGCAACGGCACACTGCCCTCGCCTTCCAGATCGAACAGCGGCTTGCCCTCGGCATCGGCGGCGCACACAGGCAGCATCTCGGTATGGCCCAGATGCAGCGACGGGAAGATCTCCGCATCCATTTGCAAGGCTGCATCGGGGTCGTAGAAGGCCAGCATCAGGTCGCAGCCGCCTTCACGCAGGGCATGCACCGCATCGCCGACGTTGGTTGCCACCAGGCGCGTGGCGATGTTCAGGCCGTCGTTGCGCAGTTGCGCGATCCAGCGCGGAAAGAACCCCAGCGCCAGCGAGTGCGCCGCCGACACCTGGATCACCTCGCCCTGCCCGCCTTCCAGGTGATGCAGGTGGCGCAACACTTCGCCCAACTGATCCACCACCGTACGCGCCGTCACCAGGAACAATTGCCCCGCCGCCGTCAACTCAATAGGCGTACGCGAGCGGTTGACCAGGGTCAGCCCCAGCGCCGCCTCAAGGCTGCGAATACGCCGGCTGAAGGCCGGCTGGGTGACGAAGCGGCGCTCGGCGGCCTGGGAAAAGCTGCGGGTCGCGGCCAGGGCACTGAAATCTTCCAGCCATTTGCTCTCAAGGTTCATGAGCTCTCCAGGCATGCACCAAAATTGAACACGCTCGATCGGCAGTTGACGTCACATCAACCCGTATGCCGTTTATGCATAGGTTAGCGTGTAACAGCATTGGCCGCAAAATCGGCGCAAGCCTAGGATTGGCGCCATTCCGGCATGTGCCGGGTCAAACTCGAGATGATATCTATCATGTCCGCTGCTGCATCGTTCCGTGTCGAAAAAGATCTGCTTGGCACCCTCGAAGTCCCTGCTGATGCCTACTACGGTATCCAGACTCTGCGTGCTGCCAACAACTTCCACCTCTCCGGCGTTCCGCTGTCGCACTACCCTAAACTGGTTGTGGCCCTGGCCATGGTCAAACAGGCTGCTGCCGACGCCAACCGCGAGCTGGGTCACCTGAGCGATGCCAAGCACGCTGCCATCAGCGAGGCTTGCGCCCGTCTGATCCGCGGCGACTACCACGAGCAGTTCGTGGTCGACATGATTCAAGGCGGTGCTGGTACGTCTACCAACATGAACGCCAACGAAGTGATCGCCAACATCGCGCTGGAGGCCATGGGCCACCAGAAGGGCGAGTACAAGTACCTGCACCCGAACAACGACGTGAACATGGCGCAGTCGACCAACGACGCCTACCCGACCGCGATCCGTCTGGGTCTGCTGCTGGGTCACGACGCCCTGCTGGCCAGCCTCGACAGCCTGATCCAGGCCTTCGCTGCCAAAGGTCAGGAATTCGATCACGTACTGAAGATGGGCCGTACCCAGCTGCAGGACGCTGTGCCGATGACCCTGGGCCAGGAATTCCGCGCCTTCGCCACCACCATGACCGAAGACCTCAACCGTCTGCGTTCCCTGGCGCCAGAGCTGCTGACCGAAATCAACCTGGGGGGTACCGCCATCGGTACCGGCATCAACGCCGACCCTGGCTACCAGGCCCTGGCCGTTCAGCGCCTGGCCACCATCAGCGGCCAGCCGCTGGTACCGGCTGCCGACCTGATCGAAGCCACCTCGGACATGGGCGCCTTCGTCCTGTTCTCGGGCATGCTCAAGCGTACTGCGGTCAAGCTGTCGAAGATCTGCAACGACCTGCGCCTGCTGTCCAGCGGCCCACGCACCGGCATCAACGAAATCAACCTGCCAGCGCGTCAGCCAGGCAGCTCGATCATGCCAGGCAAGGTCAACCCGGTTATCCCGGAAGCGGTCAACCAGGTGGCCTTCGCCATCATGGGCAACGACCTGGCCCTGACCGTCGCGGCCGAAGGTGGCCAACTGCAGCTGAACGTCATGGAGCCGCTGATCGCCTACAAGATCTTCGACTCGATCCGCCTGCTGCAACGCGCCATGGACATGCTGCGCGAGCACTGCATCGTCGGCATCACCGCCAACGAACAACGCTGCCGTGAACTGGTCGAGCACTCGATCGGCCTGGTCACCGCCCTGAACCCGTACATCGGCTATGAAAACGCTACCCGTATCGCTGCCATCGCCCTGGAAAGCGGCCGTGGCGTGCTGGAACTGGTACGTGAAGAAGGCCTGCTGGACGAAGAGATGCTCAACGACATCCTGCGTCCGGAAAACATGATTGCTCCGCGTCTGGTGCCGCTCAAGGCGTAACCGATGCTGTAACACGCTCACCAGGTCGAGGGACTAGACACCTCTCACCTTTTGAGGGCCCAGGGATCATTCCCCGGGCCCTTTTTTTATGCCCTCCTGCCGCACCTTCAATCCCGTGGGAGCCGGCCTTGCCGGCGATGAAATCAGCACGGTTTCAGCTGCTACGCGTCGGCCGCATCGCTGGCAACGCCAGCTCCCACGGTGGCGACCACAGGGCATATCCGCCACGCCAAGGCAGACGCGCGGCGCTCGCATCGGTATAGTGCCCGCCCTCTTGCGTGCCAGCTCCTTGGCGCGACATGCAGTAAAAGTCATTAAAAGCGAGGAACACTCCATGCTTGAAGTCATCAACGACTTCCTATCGGGCAAGGTACTGATCGTGCTCATTGTCGGTCTGGGCAGTTACTTCACGATCCGCTCGCGTTTCGTTCAGCTGCGTTATTTCACCCATATGTTCTCGGTATTTCGCGACAGCCTGCGCAGCAGCAGCGAACAACTGAGCTCGTTCCAGGCGCTGATGCTCAGCCTCGCCGGCCGTGTCGGTGCGGGCAATATCGCAGGTGTCGGCATCGCCGTGACCCTCGGCGGCCCCGGTGCGGTGTTCTGGATGTGGGTAACCGCGCTGGTCGGCATGTCCAGCAGCTTCATCGAATGCACCCTCGGCCAGCTGTACAAACGCTGCGACAGTGAAGGCCAGTACCGCGGCGGCCCGTCGTATTACATCGAACATGGTCTGGGCAAGCGCTGGCTGGGCATGGTCATGGCCTTCCTGCTGCTGGTCACCTTCGGCTTCGCCTTCAACGGCCTGCAGGCCCACGCCGTGACCCACTCGCTGAACAACGCCTTCCAGTTCGATACCACCTACACCGGTATCGCCCTGGCGCTGCTGCTGGGCCTGGTGTTCATCGGCGGCATCAAGCGTATCGCCGCCGTCGCCGACCTGCTGGTACCGGTCAAGACCCTGGTTTACATCGCCGTAACCATTTACGTGATCGTGCTGCAGTTCGATCAGGTGCCGGGCATGCTGATGACCATCGTCAAAAGCGCCTTCGGCCTGGATCAGGCCTTCGGTGGCCTGGTCGGCAGCGCCATCATCATGGGCGTCAAGCGCGGCGTTTTCGCCAACGAAGCCGGCCTTGGCAGCGCACCCAACGTCGCCGCCGTGGCCCAGGTCGAACACCCGATTGCCCAGGGCGTGGTCCAGGCCTTCTCAGTATTCCTCGACACCTTCATCATCTGCACCTGCACGGCCTTGCTGATCCTGCTCTCGGGCTTCTACACCCCGGGCTTCGAAGGGGACGGCATCGCGTTGACCCAGAACTCGCTGGCTGCCGTGGTCGGTGACTGGGGACGGATGTTCATCAGCGTCGCCCTGGCGCTGTTCGTGTTCACCTCGATCCTCTACAACTACTACCTGGGCGAGAGCAACCTGCGCTTTCTGGTCGGTGACAACCGCAAGGCCCTGATCGGCTACCGCGCACTGGTGTTGCTACTGATCTTCTGGGGCGCGGTGCAGAACCTGGGCACGGTGTTCGCGTTCGCCGACATCACCATGACCTGCCTGGCCTTCGTCAACCTGATCGCCCTGGCCCTGCTGTTCAAGGTGGCCATGCGCGTGCTGCGCGACTACGACGACCAGCGCGCTGCCGGGGTAAAAACGCCGGTGTTCGATTCGGCCAAGTTCGCCGACCTGGACCTCGACACCAAAGCCTGGCCAGCCAAGGTCGAAGACGCCAAGCGCTGACAGCCTGCACAGTGATGGCGTACTGTGGTCGGCTTATCTCAAGCCGACCACGGAGACAGGCGAATGGTAACTGCGCAACCAGCCCGCAACATCTTGGTGCTGTACACCGGCGGCACCATCGGCATGCAAGCCAGCGCCAACGGCCTGGCCCCCGCCTCGGGCTTCGAGCAACGGATGCGCGAGCAACTGGCTGGGCAGGCCGCTATTCCCGTCTGGCAGTTCCGTGAGCTGCTACCGCTGATCGACAGCGCCAACATGACCCCGCACTACTGGCAGCGCCTGCGTGCGGCGATCATCGATGCGGTCGACGGGCAAAGCTGCGATGCCGTGCTGGTGCTGCACGGTACCGATACCCTGGCTTACAGCGCTGCGGCCATGGGCTTCCAGTTGCTGGGCCTGCAGATCCCGGTGCTGTTCACCGGCTCCATGCTGCCAGCCGGTGTCGCCGACAGCGATGCCTGGGAAAATCTCACCGGGGCGCTACAGGCCCTGGCTGCAGGCGTCCCGCCCGGTGTGCAACTGTACTTTCACGGTGAACTGCTGGCCCCGCACCATACCGCCAAGGTGCGCAGCTTTGGCCGTCATCCGTTCGTTACCCTCAAGCGTTTTGCCGGCGCTGGCGCGCCGCAACCCCTGCCCGCCGCGCTCGACTATCGCCAACCGAAACAGGTCGCCAATGTCGCGGTGCTGCCCCTGGTGCCAGGGTTTGGCGCCCCCCTGTTGCAGGCCGCGCTGGCCAGCGGCGCACAAGGCTTGATCCTGGAATGCTTTGGCAGTGGCACCGGCCCGTCCGACAACCCCGACTTTCTCGCCGCCCTGGCCGAGGCTCAGGCACGTGGCATCGTCGTGGTCGCCATCACCCAGTGCCATGAAGGCGGGGTTGAACTGGATGTCTACCAGGCCGGCAGCCGCTTGCGCCAGGTCGGTGTGCTGTCGGGAGGCGGCATGACCCGTGAAGCACTGTTCGGCAAGTTGCAGCTGTTGCTGGGCAGCGGTTTGCCGGTTGCCGAGGTTCGGCGCCTGGTGGAGCAGGATCTTTGCGGGGAATTGCTATAAGCGACTGAAGGCATACAAATTGCTCGACTTGTTTGGCCAACCTGCCGAAAGAAGCCGAGCATGCTCCATTCACACCTCACCACCCTCAACGCCGTGTCCCTGGTTCTGCAGGCCTTTCAAGGCCAGGGCCCCGGCGATGAAGCGCTGCTTGCCGGCAGCGGCATCAGCCCGGCAGACCTGGGCCGCGCCGACTCGCGCATCACCACCCGCCAGGAGATGCTGGTGTGTGCCAATGCCGTGGCCCAGCGCCGCGAAGTGGGCCTGGAACTGGGCCGGCGCATGCATGTTTCCTGCTACGGCATGCTCGGTTACGCCCTGCTCTCCAGTGCCACCTTAGGTGACGCTTTGCGCCTGGCGATGCAGTACCCGGCGCTACTGGGAACACTTTTTCAGCTGCGCCTGATCGACGACGGCGAGCGGGTCTGGTTCAGCGCCAGCGATTATCGCGAAGAACCGCAGCTGGCGGCGTTCAATGCCGAGTTCTGCCTGACCTCGCTGAAAGTCATCTGCGACGACCTGCTTGGCCAACCGCTACCGCTGCTGGCGGCACGCTTCGCCCACCCCACGCCCGATTACCATGCGCTGTATGGCGACAGCTTCGCCTGCCCGTTGCGCTTCGAGGCAGCCGACAATGCCTTCGCCTTCGCGCGCGCATGGCTGGAGCAACCCCTGCCGCTGGCCGACCAGATCACCCACCGGGCCATGAGCGAGCGCTGCCGACGGCTAAACCTGGAGTTCACCGGTCGCCAGGCCTGGCTCGGGCGGATTCGCCAGCTGCTGCTTGAGCAACTCGATGCGGCTCCCGGGCTGGAAGGCCTGGCGCGGCAGATGAACTGCTCGTCGCGCACCTTGCGTCGGCACCTGCAAGAGCTGGGCAGCAGTTATCAACAACTGCTCGATGAACTGCGTTTCGAGCGTGCCAAGCAGCTATTGGCCGAAGATCAGCTGCCCATCTACCGCATCGCCGAACTGCTGGGCTTCAGCGAAACCGCCAGCTTTCGCCACGCCTTCATGCGCTGGAGCGGCGTTGCGCCAAGCCACTTCCGCGCCTGAATACGACGGTTGCACCGCCAGGGGGCGAAATCCGGACAGTCAGGCTGGCCATATCGGTCCCCTTTTGGCCGTTTCCGTCGTTCTGCACCGGGCCCGGGCCACCAACAATGGAGCGACGCCAGTGACCCGGAGAACAACAAGATGCTGACGATCTATTCCGATGACCACCGCCTGCACCATGGCCGCTGCGAGCTGATCGACGGGCAACTGATGCCCTGCTTCGAGATGCCTTCGCGCGCCGACCATGTTCTGGAGCGGGTAAAAACCCGCGAGCTGGGTGCAATCAAGGGGCCTGCCGACTTTGGCCGCGCGCCCTTGCTGCGGGTGCACAGTGCCGATTACCTGAACTTCTTCGAAGGCGCCTGGCAGCGCTGGACCCAGCTGGGCCACGAAGGCGACCTGCTGCCCTTCACCTGGCCGGCGCGCACCCTGCGCAGCGTCAAACCTAGCGGCCTGCACGGCGAACTCGGTTACTACAGCTTCGACGCCGGCGCGCCAATCACCGCTGGCACCTGGCAAGCGGCCTACAGCGCCGCGCAGGTTGCCCTCACCGCCCAGGCTGCGATCCAGACCGGCGCCCACAGCGCTTTCGCCCTCTGCCGGCCACCGGGACACCACGCCGCCAGCGATGTCATGGGCGGCTACTGCTACCTCAACAACGCCGCCATCGCCGCCCAGGCGTTCCTCGACCAAGGCCGGGGCAAGGTGGCAATCCTCGATGTCGACTACCATCACGGCAACGGCACCCAGGAAATCTTCTACCAGCGCAGTGATGTGTTCTTCGCCTCGATCCATGGAGATCCGCAGGCCGAGTTTCCGTTCTTCCTTGGCTATGCCGATGAGCAAGGCGAAGGTGAAGGCCTGGGCTACAACGTCAATTACCCGCTGCCCGCCGGTAGCGACTGGCTGACCTGGAGCAAGGCCCTGGATGACGCCTGTGAGCGCATCGCCGCCTATGGCCCGGACGTGCTGGTGATTTCGCTGGGCGTGGACACGTTCAAGGACGACCCGATCTCCCAGTTCAAGCTCGACAGCCCCGACTACCTGAAGATGGGCGAACGCATCGCCCGCCTCGGCACGCCGACGCTGTTCGTCATGGAAGGTGGTTATGCGGTCGAGGAAATCGGCATCAACGCAGTGAACGTACTCGAAGGTTTCGAACGCGCCCAACAGGAAGCTCAAGCATGACCCGACTCAAGCGCCTGCTCGCCCCTCTGCTCTGCAGCACCCTGCTCGCCGGTAGCCTGGAAGCTGCCGAGCAACGCACCCTGCGGGTCTACAACTGGTTCGACTACATCACCCCGCAAACCCTGGTGGACTTCCAGAAAGACAGCCAGGTCAAACTCATCTACGACATCTTCGACACCAACGAAGCCCTGGAGGCCAAGCTGCTGACCGGCAACTCCGGCTACGACGTGGTGGTGCCGTCCAACGTGTTCCTGGCCAAGCAGATCGAGGCCGGGGTGTTCCAGCCGCTGGACCGCAGCAAGCTGCCGAACTGGCAGCACCTGGACCCGAAACTGATGAAGCTGATCGAGGCCAACGACCCCGGCAACCAGTTCGCCGTGCCGTACATGTACGGCACCG
Organism: Pseudomonas donghuensis; assembly: GCF_000259195.1. Taxonomy (GTDB): domain Bacteria; phylum Pseudomonadota; class Gammaproteobacteria; order Pseudomonadales; family Pseudomonadaceae; genus Aquipseudomonas; species Aquipseudomonas donghuensis. The sequence goes on along the minus strand of NZ_JH650763.1, from coordinate 214,627 downwards.
TACTGATCGGCTTCAACCCGGCCAAGGTCAAGGCGGCGCTGGGCGACAATGCCCCGGTCGACAGCTGGGACCTGATCTTCAAGGAAGAGAACATCGCCAAGCTCAAGCAATGCGGCGTGGCCTTGCTTGACTCGCCGTCGGAAATCCTGCCGCTGGCCCTGCAGTACCTGGGCCTGCCACCGAACAGCACGAAACCGGCGGACTACAAAAAGGCCGAAGAGCTGCTACTGAAGATCCGCCCGCACGTCACCTACTTCCACTCCTCCAAGTACATGGCGGATATCGCCAATGGCGACATCTGTGTGGCGGTCGGCTACTCGGGCAGCTTCTCCCAGGCGGCCAACCGCGCCACCGAGGCGAAGAACGGCGTGGTCGTCGACATGCGCCTGCCCAAGGAAGGTGCTCCGATCTGGTTCGACATGCTGGCAATCCCCAAAGGCGCGGCCAACCCGGAAGATGCCTACACCTTCATCAACTACCTGCTGCAGCCCAAGGTGATCGCGCCCATCAGCGACTTTGTCGGTTACCCCAACCCCAACAAGGACGCCACCGAACTGGTTGCACCGGCCATCCGCAACAACCCCAACCTTTACCCCACCGAGCAAGCCATGGCCAAGCTCTACACCCTGCAGCCACTGCCACGCGATGCCGAGCGGGCGCGCACCCGCGCCTGGACCAAGATCAAGGCCGGGACCTGATCGTCACTGACGCCAGGCCCGCCGCAAGCGGGCCAGGGCATCGGCAATAGCGGCTTCGCCCACGGCGGCGAAGCCCAGTACCAGCCCCGCGCGCTCATCCATAGGGACCGTCGAATCCGGCAGCCAGTAATCGCTCAGGGCATTGAGCTCAACGCCTACCGCTTCAGCACGGGCGATCAACTCCTGCTCGCGGGCATAGCTGTCGATATCGACTTTCACGTGCAATCCTGCCGCGACGTCCGGCATGGCGCCAACGCCGGGAACGTCCATGGGCCACCCAGCCTTTAACGCATTGCGTCGACTCAGTGCGGCCCTGCGCATGCGCCGGATATGCCGCTGAAAATGCCCCTGGGCCATGAACTGCGCCATCACCGCCTGAGTACCCACCTCCGAGTGCCGCACGGCCAGCGCCCGACAGCGGGAAAAGGCTTGTACCAGCTGCTTTGGCAGCACCAGGTAGCCCAGGCGTAGCGCCGGAAAGGCGATTTTGCCGAAGGTGCCGACATACAACACCCGCCCGCTACGATCCAGTGCCGCCAAAGGCGCCAGCGGGTCGCCGCTGTAGCGGTACTCGCCATCGTAGTCGTCTTCAATGATCCAGCCGTCCTTGCGCTCGGCCCAGGCCAGCAATTCCAGGCGCCGGGCCAAGCTCATGGTGACGCCGGTCGGGTACTGGTGAGACGGCGTCACGTAGCTGAGGCGGCAATGCTCCACGGCATTGAGCGCCGCGCAGTCGAGCCCTTCGTGGTCCACCGCCACTCCTTGTACCGTTGCCCCGGTCAATGCGAAGGCGTTGCCAGCGGCGCGGTAGCCGGGGTTTTCCACAGCCACTACTTCGCCAGGCTCCAGCAACAGCTGTGCACAAAGACTAATGGCCTGCTGCGCGCCACTGGTGATCACAATTTGTTCAGCCGCACACGAAAGCCCACGAGATCGACGTAAATAGGTCGCGATCAGCTCGCGAAGTTGCGGCTCGCCAGCCGGGTCGCCATAACCCAGCGCAGCAGGATCGGGATTACGCCAGAAACCCGCCTGAAGCTTGGCCCAGACGTCGAACGGGAACAGGTCGAACGCCGGCAAACCGACACGAAAAGCCCGCGGCGGACCGCTTTTAGGCGCCGGTAGATGGTTGTTTTCCAGACGGTGCATTGGACCACTGTGGATAACTTTACTGGATGAATCCTCAGTATTTTCCGCTGTTTTTGTGGATAACCCTGTGGAAAAACCCAGGGATAACCCTGTGGATACTTTTGTGGATAGTTTTGGCAGGTGGCTGACATAGGTGCCATCGCCCACCCGGCTTTCGATATAGCCCTCGGCATACAGCTGGTCATAGGCGCGCACTACGCTGTTGCGCGACAGCGCTAGCACCTGCGCCATGTCGCGGGTCGCCGGCAAGCGCGTGCCGCTGCTCAAGCGACCGTCCAGCACCCGCAGGCGCAGGGCATGGTAGAGCTGGCGGCTAAGGCCCTGACGGCGATCCAGGACGATGCCCGTCGGGTCGAACGGCAAAGTGAAAGGACGCTCGCTCATGACATTGGACCTATGAAATTAGCTTGAAATGGCTCTTACCTTAGTCCAATAGCCTGCCTAGGATTGAGCCATTCGCCAAGGACAATTCATATGTTCACACCTTCGAGCCACAAGGAAACCGATCTCGACCGCCTGCATCAGCAGATCGAACAAACGCGCCTCGCCGTGCTGGTCACCCACGGCGAGCAGGGTCTGCAGGCCAGCCACCTCCCCCTGTTACTGGATCGCAGCCAGGGCAGCAACGGCACCCTGTACGGCCACTTCGCCCGGGCCAACAAGCAATGGCAGGAGCTGGCCAACGGCGCCGAGGTGCTGGTGGTGTTTGCCGGGCCGGATGCGTATGTCAGCGCGGGTTACTACCCCAGCAAGATCGACGACCCGCGCACGGTACCGACCTGGAACTACGTGACGGTGCACGCCTGGGGCAAGGCCGAGGTGTATCACGACGCCGAGCGCCTGCTGGCTATCGTCAGGCGCCTGAGTGATCAGCATGAACAAAGCCAGGCCAAGCCCTGGTCGGTGGAAGAAGCACCGGCCGACTACATGGCCGGCATGCTCAAGGCGATCGTCGGCTTCGCCCTGCCCATCGAGCGCCTGCAAGGCACACGCAAACTTAGCCAGAACCGTTCGGCCATCGATATCGAAGGCGTGCGCAAAGGCCTGGCCAACAGTACCGATCCCCTGGACAACCAACTGGCCGCCCTGATGGGCCAACCTTGAAGGAGCATGCCTATGGCTAGCGTAACCATCCGCCCCGTCACTGCCGCCGATCACAGTGCCTGGCTGCCACTGTGGCAGGCTTATCAGCGCTTTTACCAAACACGCATCGCCGACGAAGTCAGCGCCGTGGCCTGGGAGCGCATGCTCGACCCCAGCGAGCCAACCAATGCCGCGCTGGCCTGGGTCGACGGCAAGGCGCTAGGCATGGTCCACTGGATCTATCACCGCTCCAACTGGAGCATCGAGAATTCCTGCTACCTGCAAGACCTGTACGTGCAAAGTGAGCAGCGTGGCCTGGGTATCGGCCGCCAATTGATCGAATATGTCTACGCTACGGCAAAGTCGGCAGGTTGCGCCAAGGTGCACTGGCTGACCCACGAAACCAATGCCACGGCTATCAGCCTGTACGAGCAAGTCGCCGAGCGGCCCGGCTTCATTCAGTTCCGCAAACCGCTGTAAGCCAGAGGAGCCACCCATGAACAGCCCATTGCACTGGCATCCGGCCAAGCGCCCGCAACCTTCGACATTGACCGGGCGCTTCGTACGCCTGGAAAAACTCGACCCCAAGCGCGACACCGAAGACCTCTGGGAAGTGTTCCAGGGCCCCCAGGCCGATAACAAACTGTGGGATTACCTGGCTTACGGTCCGTTCAGCGAACGCGAGGATTTCGATCACTGGCTCGACATCAACGCCGCCAGCAGCGACCCGCTGTTCTACAGCGTCATTGACCTGGCCAGCGGCCAGACCCAGGGCATCCTCAGCTTGATGTCGATCGTGCCCGAACAGGGCCGCATCGAAATTGGCCACATCGCCTTCGGCGCTGCCATGCAACGCACGCCCAAGGGTACCGAAGCCATCTACCTGCTCGGCAAGCTGGCGTTCGCGCTGGGCAACCGCCGCCTGGAATGGAAGTGCAACAACGACAACGCCCGCTCCAAGCGCGCTGCACTGCGCTTTGGCTTCACCTTCGAAGGGGTGTTTCGCAAGCATATGGTGATCAAGGACCGTAACCGCGACACAGCGTGGTTCTCGATTACCGATGATGAATGGCCGGCGATTGCGGCGGGGTTTGAGCGCTGGTTGGCGGAAGATAACCAACGCCCTGAAGGGCAGGTGCGAACACTGCAAGCGTGTCGGTAGGTGCGTGCAAAAAAAAAAGGGGAGCATACGCCCCCCAGAGGTTAACCGCTTGTAGATGAGGGCCTGAACATCAGCCCTCGATCTCGATCAGGATCTCGCCCGGGTTGACCCGGTCGCCCTTGGCCACGTGAATGGCGGTGACCTTGCCGGCAATTGCCGCCTGCACTTCGGTCTCCATCTTCATTGCCTCGGTAATCAGCACTGGCTGGCCGGCCTTGACCATGTCGCCTTCCTTGACCAGCACATCAACGATGTTGCCCGGCATGGTGGTACTGACATGGCCCGGCGCACTGGCCTGTTTGCGCTTGCTGCTGCCACCGCCGACGAACTCGTTGAGCGGCTCGAACACCACTTCTTCCGGCATGCCGTCGATGGACAGGTAGAAGTGGCGCTTGCCTTCGGCCTTGACGCCAACACCGGTGATATCCACCCGGTAGGTTTCACCGTGCACGTCAATGACGAACTCGGTCGGTACGCCTTCGCCGCCGGCCGAAGCCACGGCACCGGCTTCCGGAATCGGCAGCAACACTTCAGGAGTCAGGGTGCCGGCCTCACGCTCTTCGAGGAACTTGCGCCCGATGTCCGGGAACATGGCGTAGGTCAGTACGTCTTCTTCCGACTTGGCCAGGGCGCCAATGTCATTGCGCAGCTTGGTCATTTCTGGCTTGAGCAGGTCAGCCGGACGCACATCGATGACTTCTTCGCTACCGATGGCCTGGCGCCGCAGTTGTTCGTCGACCACACCCGGGGCCTTGCCGTAACCGCCTTGCAGGTACAGCTTCACCTCGTTGGTGATGGTCTTGTAGCGCTCGCCAGCAAGTACGTTGAAGAACGCCTGGGTGCCGACGATCTGCGAGGTCGGGGTCACCAACGGCGGGAAGCCGAGGTCTTCACGCACCCGCGGGATCTCCGCCAGCACTTCGTTCATGCGGTTGAGCGCGCCCTGCTCCTTGAGCTGGTTGGCCAGGTTGGAAATCATCCCGCCCGGTACCTGATTGACTTGCACGCGGGTATCGACAGCGGTGAACTCGCTTTCGAACTGGTGGTATTTCTTGCGCACGGCATAGAAGTACAGGCCGATTTCCTGCAACAGCTCCAGGCTCAGGCCAGTGTCGAATTCGCTGCCCTTGAGGGCCGCGACCATCGACTCGGTGCCCGGGTGGCTGGTGCCCCAGGCAAAGCTGGAGATGGCGGTGTCGATATGATCGGCGCCGTTCTCGATAGCTTTGAGCTGGCACATGGCAGCCAGGCCGGCGGTGTCGTGGGAGTGGACGAACACCGGCAGCGACTGCTCGGCCTTCAGTGCCTTGACCAGCTCGCCGGTGGCGTACGGGGTCAGCAGGCCGGCCATGTCCTTGATTGCCACCGAGTCGCAACCCATGGCTTCCATCTGCTTGGCCTGGGCGACGAAGGCTTCGATGGTGTGCACGGGGCTGGTGGTGTAGGCGATGGTGCCCTGGGCATGTTTGCCGGCGGCCTTGACCGCTTCGATGGCGACACGCAGGTTACGCACGTCGTTCATGGCGTCGAAGATGCGGAACACGTCGATGCCGTTAACCGCCGCCTTGGCGACGAAGGCTTTGACCACGTCGTCGCTGTAGTGGCGGTAGCCCAGCAGGTTCTGCCCACGCAGAAGCATCTGCAGGCGGGTGTTGGGCAATGCTGCGCGCAGCTTGCGCAGGCGCTCCCACGGGTCTTCCTTGAGGAAGCGCACGCAGGCATCGAAAGTCGCCCCACCCCAGACTTCCAGCGACCAGTAGCCGACTTTGTCGAGCTTGTCGCAGATCGGCAGCATGTCTTCGGTACGCATGCGGGTGGCCAGCAGGGACTGGTGGGCGTCGCGCAGGATTGTGTCGGTAACAAAGATCTTCTTGGACATTCTTATCTCCTCATAGCGGCAAGCTTTAAGCTACAAGCCGCAAGAAAAAGCCGATCCGCTTCTACTTGCAGCTTGCCGCTTGCAGCTTGCGGCTGCATTCATAGGCCTGCGTGGGCGGCGATGGCGGCAGCGATGGCCAGGGCCAGCTCTTCGGGTTTGCGCTTGATCGAGTAGTTGGTCAGTTCCGGATGGCTTTCAACGAAGCTGGTATTGAACTGACCGCTGCGAAATTCCGGGTTGCGCAGGATTTCCTGGTAATAGGCGGCGGTGGTCTTCACCCCTTGCACGCGCATGTCGTCCAGGGCCCGCAGGCCGCGGTCCATGGCTTCTTCCCAGGTCAGCGCCCAGACCACCAGTTTCAGGCACATGGAGTCATAGAACGGTGGAATGGTGTAGCCGGTGTAGATCGCCGTGTCGGTACGCACGCCCGGGCCGCCGGGTGCGTAGTAACGGGTGATCTTGCCGAAGCTGGGCAGGAAGTTGTTTTTCGGGTCTTCGGCATTGATCCGGAACTGCAAAGCAAAGCCGCGGTGCTGGATGTCTTCCTGTTTGACCGACAGCGGCAGGCCGGAAGCGATGCGGATCTGCTCGCGGACGATGTCGATGCCGGTGATTTCTTCGGTGATAGTGTGCTCCACCTGCACCCGGGTATTCATCTCCATGAAGTACACCTCGCCATCGGCGAGCAGGAACTCCACGGTACCGGCGTTCTCGTAACCCACGGCCTTGGCCGCGCGCACCGACAGGTCACCGATGTAGGCGCGCTGCTCGGGGGTCAGTTGCGGGCTCGGAGCGATTTCGATGAGCTTCTGGTTGCGCCGCTGGATCGAGCAGTCGCGCTCGAACAGGTGCACGACGTTGCCGAAGCTGTCACCAAGGATCTGCGCCTCGATGTGCTTGGGATTGACGATGCATTTTTCCAGGAACACTTCCGCCGAACCGAAAGCCTTGGTTGCCTCGGAGATCACCCGCGGGAACGCTTGCTCCAGCTCTTCACGGCTGTTGCAGCGACGAATACCGCGGCCGCCACCACCGGAAGTGGCCTTGAGCATCACCGGATAACCGATGCGATCGCCTTCGAGCAGCGCTTCATGGATGTCGGCGACGTTGCCCTCGGTGCCCGGGGTGACCGGTACACCGGCCTTGATCATGCTGCGGCGAGCTTCGGTCTTGTCACCCATGCGGCGAATGACTTCAGCCGAAGGGCCGATGAATTTGATCCCACGTTCGGCGCAGATGTCCGCAAGTTCAGCGTTCTCAGACAGAAAACCATAACCGGGATGCAACGCATCACAACCGGTTTCCACGGCCAGGTTCACCAGCTTGCGCGGGTTCAGGTAGCCGGCCAGGGGCTCGGCACCAATGCTGTGGGCCTCATCGGCACGTTTGACGTGCAAGGCATGGCGGTCGGCGTCTGAGTAGATCGCCACGGAACGGATGCCCATCTCGGCGCAGGCACGCACGATTCGAACAGCAATTTCACCGCGGTTGGCGATCAGGATCTTTTTTATCACTGGAGTATTCCCAAGGCCGCTAGAACAATCGAGCCGGCGTCGCCGGTCGGCGCGTGACCAATCGTCGCTGGCCAGTCGCATCTTTACCCTAGCGCTGTCTCTGGATAAACAAAAATCAATATTTATTAGGGTGTGCATAAGCAAAAGCTTATAGTGCTGTTACAAGGTTTTGCCGGGGCTTGAGAGAAATGCGTAAGTCATTGATGCGTATGACATTGCGTCAACTTCAGATCTTCAATGAGGTCTGTGATTTGCGTTCCTATAGCCGGGCCGCCGAGGAGATGAACCTGACGCAACCCGCCGTTAGTCTACAGATCCGCCAACTCGAAGAACTGGTCGGCCAGCCGCTGTTCGAGTACGTCGGCAAAAAGCTCTACCTGACCGACGCCGCCGAGGCATTGCAGCGCGCCAGCCGCGACATCTTCGGGCGCCTGGAGAGCCTCGACATGCAGCTCTCGGACATGCAGGGCTCGCTGCAAGGGCAACTGAAGCTGGCGGTCGAGTCCAGTGCCAAATACTTCGTCCCGCACCTGTTCGCCGCCTTCAAGCGCTTGCACCCTGAGGTCAATCTTACCCTCACGGTAGTGAACCGGGCCCAGGCCATCCGTCGCCTCTCGGACAACCGCGATGACCTGATCATCATGTCCATGGTGCCTCAGGACATGGGCCTGGAGTTCCTGCCATTCCTGAACAATCCAATTGTAGCCGTGGCGCCGCCCGATCACCCACTGTGCAAGCTCGACAGCCTGCGCCTGCAGGACCTTGAGCCGCACACCCTGCTGGTGCGCGAACAGGGCTCGGGGACGCGCAAGGCTTGCGAAGAGTACTTCAAGGAAAAGCGTGTGCACTTCACCCAGACGCTGGAGGTGGCCTCGGCCGATGCCCAGCGCGAATGCGTGATCGCAGGCCTGGGCATTGCCCTGCTGACCCGCCACGCGCTGAACCTGGAACTGGCCACTGGCGTGCTGCGCGAGCTGCCGGTCGAAGAGCTGCCACTGTACCGCAGTTGGTGCGTAGTGCAGTCCAAGGCCAAGCGGCAGTCGCCGGTGGCCCTGGCCTTTTTAGCGTTCATTCGTAGCGAACGTGCGCAGATCAGCGGGCTTGTTGAGCGTTTCTCGGGGATTCTGCCGCCGATACCTGCCACACGCTGAGGGTCTGCAGGTCGGCGTAGTCGGTGATTTCCTGCAGCAGGCGGCGCTGCTCGGAGTAGCTTTCGATCGCGCGGCGAAACTCCATGCGACGCTGATCTTTTTCCTGCTGCTTGCGGGATTTGGCGTTGGGTTGGTACGAGCCATCGAATTCACGAGCCATTGCATATCTCCCTTTTCGAGTGCGGGAGCTTCAGCCTGACGACGTGGCATTACGATTTGGCGGCGAGCCAATGACAAATCAATGAACCTGTAGGAGCGGGCTTGCCCGCTCCTACAGGCCTCAGTCGTCCATAGCCTTGATCGACTTGGGCGACAAACGCAGGCTGCGTAAGCTGCGCTTGACGCTCTTGAGGTGGTTGACCAGGCTCGGCCCGCGGGCCATGGCAACGCCCATGGCCAGCACGTCGATCACCACCAGGTGGGCGATACGCGAGGTCAGGGGGGTGTAGATCTCGGTGTCTTCGTGCACGTCGATGGCCAGGTTGACGGTCGACAGCTCGGCAAGCGGCGTCTGGCTCGGGCACAGGGTGATCAGCGTGGCGCCGCTTTCGCGCACCAGGTTGGCGGTGATCAGCAGGTCCTTGGAGCGCCCCGACTGGGAGATGCAGATCGCCACATCGCCAGGCTTGAGGGTAACCGCCGACATCGCCTGCATGTGCGGGTCGGAGTAAGCCGCCGCCGTCAGCAACAGGCGGAAGAACTTGTGCTGGGCATCGGCCGCCACCGCACCCGAGGCACCAAAACCATAGAACTCGACGCGCTGGGCCTGGGCCATGGCCGTAACCGCACGTTGCAAGGCCTGCGGGTCGAGGTGCTCGCGCACCTCCATCAGCGTATGCAAGGTGGTGTCGAAGATCTTCAGGCTGTAGTCGGCAACCGAGTCGTCCTCATGAATCGCGAACTGGCCGAAACTCGCCCCCGCCGCCAGGCTCTGGGCCAGCTTGAGCTTGAGGTCCTGAAAGCCGGAACAACCGATCGCACGGCAAAAGCGCACGATAGTCGGCTCGCTGATACCAACGCTGTGGGCAAGGTCGGCCATGGAGCTATGCATGACGGCCGCTGGATCAAGCAGCACGTGATCGGCAACCTTGAGTTCCGATTTGCGTAGCAGATGGCGCGACTGGGCGATGTGTTGCAACAGATTCAAGGGCAGGACTCGGTTATGATCGACTGACCGGGTTGTAGCTTTCTTGTAGTTATACTACATGACCGGCGACCCGCCCAGCTAAACGAACTAGGAGAGTGGTGGTATTGACTATCCCTTGCGACATCATGGTGTTCGGCGGCACCGGTGACCTGGCCCTGCACAAACTGCTTCCGGCGCTCTACCACCTGTATCGCGAGGCTCGCCTGCACCCGGCCGTACGCATCATTGCCCTGGCCCGCAGCAATCTGCCGCGCAATGAATTCCTCAAGCTCGCCGAACGCCGCTGCCGGGCGCAGATTGCCCGCGCCGACTTCGATGAAGATGTCTGGGCGCGCTTCTCTGCACGGCTGGACTACTTCCCCATGGACGCCTCGCAAAGCGCCGATTTCGTCCGCCTGGCGCGCTTTCTCGGTGAAGCGGGCGGCCTGACCCGGATCTACTACCTGGCCACCGCACCCAATCTGTTCGTGCCGATAGCCAACCACCTGAAAGTCGCAGGCCTGGCCGATCACGACGCGCGTATCGTGCTGGAAAAGCCCATTGGCCACTCGCTGGAATCGGCCACGGCAATCAACCAGGCCTTTGGCGCCGTTTTCGCTGAATCGCAGGTGTTTCGCATCGACCACTACCTGGGCAAGGAGACGGTGCAGAACCTCATGGCCCTGCGCTTTGCCAATGCCCTGCTCGAACCGGTATGGCGCAACAACCAGGTCGATCATGTGCAGATCAGCGTCTGCGAAACCCTCGGCGTAGAAAATCGCGGCGCCTACTACGACCGTGCCGGCGCCACCCGCGACATGCTGCAAAACCACCTGTTGCAACTGCTCTGCCTGGTGGCCATGGAACCGCCAGCGCAGTTCGAGGCCGAGGCGGTGCGTGACGAAAAAGTAAAGATTCTCAAGGCCCTGCAACCGATCACCGGCCAGGATGTACAAGACAAGACCGTGCGCGGCCAATACAGCGCCGGCAAGATCGGCGGCCAGGAAGTACCGGCCTACTATTTCGAGAAAGACGTCGACAACGACAGCGATACCGAGACGTTCGTCGCCGTAGAAGCGCATATCAATAACTGGCGCTGGGCCGGCGTACCGTTCTATTTGCGCACCGGCAAGCGCCTGGCCAAGCGCTCGTCGCAGATCGTCATCCAGTTCAAACCCGTGCCGCACCGCCTGTTTGAGGGCGACCAGGCCAACCAGTTGCTGATCCAGCTACAACCCGATGAGCGTATCAGCCTGCAGATGATGACCAAGACCCCCGGCAAGGGCATGCGCCTGGAGCCGGTGGAACTGAACCTCAACCTGGCCCAGGTCTTCGGCCAGACCCGTCGCTGGGACGCCTATGAGCGCCTGTTGCTGGATGTGCTCGAAGGCGATTCGACGCTGTTCATGCGCCGTGACGAAGTCGAGGCTGCCTGGGCCTGGGTCGACCCGATCCTCACCGGCTGGCAGGAGCACTTCCAGGCGCCGCGCCCCTACCACGCCGGCTCCAACGGCCCGGATCAGGCCCACAGCCTGCTGGCGCACCAGGGCCGCGCCTGGCACCTCTAGAAGCTGTAGTGACTGGCCAGTAGCTCGGCCAGCTCCTGCGCCGGTACCGGCCGGCTGATCAGGTAACCCTGCACTTCATTGCAGCCTTGCTTGCGCAAAAACTCCAGCTGTTCATGGGTCTCGACGCCCTCCGCGACCACCTGAAGGTCGAGGCTCTGGGCCATGGCGATGATTGCCCGGGTGATCGCGGCATCTTCACTGCCTTCGCTCAGGCCGCGGATAAAGGCCTGATCGATCTTTACGTAATCCACCGGGAAGCGCTTGAGGTAGCTGAGCGATGAGTAGCCCGTGCCAAAGTCATCGATGGCCAGCTTCACTCCCAGTTCGTGCAACTGGCGGAAGGTGGCGATGATGTGTTCAACGCTATCGAGCAACTGGCTCTCGGTCAGTTCCAGCTCCAGCAGATGCGGCGCCAGGCCACTTTCATCGAGCACCTGGCGCACCAGGCTGACCAGCTTGCCGTGGCGCAACTGATAGACCGACAGGTTCACCGATACACGGATCGGCGCAAGCCCCATGCGCTGCCACTCGCAGGCCTGCCAACAGGCCTGGCGCAGAACGAATTCGCCCATCGGCGCAATCAGGCCGGTTTCTTCGGCCAGGCCGATAAAGTCCGACGGCGGTACCATGCCCCACTGCGGATGCTGCCAGCGCACCAGCGCCTCGGCAGCATGCAGACGGCCAGTGGCCAGGCACAGCTTGGGCTGGTAGTAGACCTGTAGCTGACGCTCCTCGATGGCCTTGCGCAGGTGGTTTTCCAGTTGCAGGCGCTGCAGGGTACTGGCCTGCAGGCTCTCGGTGTAGAACTGGAAGTTGTCGCCGCCCAGGTGCTTGGCGTGCTGCATGGCGGTGTTGGCCTGGCTGACCAGTACCGTGACATCCCGCGAGGTATCGGCCAGCAGGCTGATGCCTACCGAGGCGCTGATCACCAGCTCGTGGCCATCGACCCGCAGCGGTACGCGCAGCTTGTCCAGCAAACGGCTGGCCACACGCACCAGGCTCGACAGGTTGCTGTAGGCATCGAACAGCACGGCAAACTCGTCGCCGGACAGGCGCGCCACCGTATCGGCCTCGGGCATGGCATTGCTGATGCGCTGGGCCATTTGCTTGAGCAACTGGTCGGCAACTTCGTGGCCAAGGCTGTCATTGAGCAGCTTGAAGCGGTCCAGGTCGATGTGCAGCAAGGCCAGGCCGCGCCCGCTCTGGCGCAGGCGCTCGCCGGCCTCATGCAGGCGCAGGCGGAACAGGGCGCGGTTGGCCAGGCCCGTCAGCTCGTCGTAGTGCGCCAGGTACCGCAGGCGCTCCTCGGACTCGCGGCGCGCCGACAGGTCGGTAAAGAAGCCGACGATGCTGGTCAGATTGCCCCGTGCATCGCGCACGCCATTGAGCTGCAGCCACTGTGGATAAAGCTCGCCGTTCTTGCGCGCCTCGACCAGTTCCCCCTGCCAGTTGCCCTGCTGCTCCAGTGCCAGCTCAATGGCCTGAGAGTGGCGACGGGCGTCGCGACTGCAGGGCAGTTCCAGTAACCGGCCCTGAAGCAATTCTTCGCGGTTGTAGCCGGTAACCCGGCAGAAGGCCTGATTGACCGCCAGCAACACATAATCAGGGTCGAGAATCACGATGCCTTCGCTGGCCGCCTCAAATACGGTGGCGGCCATGCGCTGCTGTTCTTCCTGGGCTTTTTGCGCACTGATATCCCGGCGGGTGCCAAGCATGCGCAGCACCCGCCCGCTGGCACTGCGCTCCACTGCCCGGCCTCGGTCCTCGATCCAGCACCAGTGGCCCTGGCGGTGACGCACCCGGTAGTCGATGCGGTAATCCTCGCTGCGGCCCTTGAGGTGTTCGACCAGGGTGCGCTTGAGCAGCGGCACGTCATCGGGATGCAGGCGTGGCTTGAGGTGCGCGAGCATTTCCTGAACCTGGTCAGGCTCCAGGCCAAACAACTCGCGCAACTGGGTATGGTGGATCTCGTCGGTTTCCAGGTTCCAGTCCCACAGCCCCAGTTCGCTGGCCTCCAGGGCCAGGGCCAGACGCTGTTCGCTCTTGCTCAGGGCCTGGTTGGCAGCATCCAGCTCCTGGCTGCGCTGGGCGACGCGCGACTCCAGGCCTACTTGCGCCTCGCGCAGTTGCTCCTCGATCAGCCGACGCTGCTCGACCTCCTCGGCCAATGCCTGGTTAAGTCGTTCGCTGCGGCTTTGTGCCGTTTGCAGGTGCTCGATCAGCTCCTGATTCTGAAAGCGCCGCAACAGCCCACGCTCGATCAGCCGGTTGACCTGCCAGGCCACCACTGACAAGGCGAGCAATAAAATCAGGCCAAGCCAGCCCCAGCCACGCTGCTGCTCATCGCCATTGCAGAACAGGAAGGCAATCGGCGGCAGCAGGCACGGCAAGGTAAAACTAAGGAAGGCCGGCAGGCTGACGGCATAGGCGACGCTGGCCGATAGCGTTGCCGCCCCCAGCAGGCCGAATACCCAGGCCTGCTGGACGAAGTTATCCACCGGCACCAGGGCGATCGCCGCGCTGGCCAGGGTCAGGCCACTGAAGGCCGAACCGAACAGGAACATTCGCCACCAGCTTGGCTGGGCCTGTCGAGCGGGCATGGCGGCATCGAAGGCGGCGACCTGGATCACCCGCAAGGCCACCAACGCCGTCAGCCAGACAATCCATATACTGACCAATAGGTAGCGCGCCGGGCTCCACAGCAACCAGGCACAGACCAGACCATTGAGCAGCATGAACAGGGTCGGCAGCAATGAGCCCTGATACAGCAGGCGGGTGCGCTCGACGGCCAGTTGGGTTGCGAAGTGCTTGCGAATACTCCGGCGCGCTTCGGAAGGGGCGCTCATGGAGTCGGAACCAAGAGTCATAGGCAGTGTTCTTGTAATGGTTAGCCTTAAACGTGCACGGAGCATACACAAGCAAGCTCTCGGGCCAAACTGCTCTGGATCATAATTATTTCATTGCGTTTCCCGACGGCAGGCGCTCAAGCACGCAGGCCTTGGGCTGCAGCCGATGACCAGCCAGTCGTCAGCGGCAAGTTTTTCTACTGTATATTTGCCCAAGGGTCGTCTGCGCCCCTAAAATGGCCGGATGCGCGATGATCTCTCTCTCCTGTTGAACTCTCTCAACGACGCCCAACGCCAGGCTGTAGCTGCGCCGGTCGGTCGTCAGTTGGTCCTGGCCGGTGCCGGCTCCGGCAAGACCCGTGTGCTGGTGCACCGCATCGCCTGGTTGATCCAGGTCGTGCAGGCCTCGCCGCACTCGATCCTGTCGGTGACCTTCACCAACAAGGCCGCTGCCGAGATGCGCCAGCGTATCGAACAGCTGATGGGCATCAACCCGGCCGGCATGTGGGTAGGCACCTTCCACGGCCTGGCGCACCGCCTGTTGCGCGCGCACTGGCAAGAGGCGGGGCTGAACCAGAACTTCCAGATCCTCGACAGCGACGACCAGCAGCGCCTGGTCAAGCGGGTGATCCGCGAGCTGGGCCTGGATGAACAACGCTGGCCAGCGCGCCAGGCACAATGGTTCATCAACGGGCAGAAAGACGAAGGCCTGCGCCCGCAACACATCCAGGCCAGTGGCGACCTGTTCCTGGGCACCATGCGCAGCATCTATGAAGCCTACGAGACCGCCTGCCAGCGCGCCGGCGTCATCGACTTCTCCGAGCTGCTGCTGCGCGCCCTGGACCTGTGGCGTGACCACCCTGGCCTGCTCGAGCACTACCAGCGGCGCTTCCGTCATGTGCTGGTCGACGAATTCCAGGATACCAACGCCGTGCAGTACGCCTGGCTGCGGCTGCTGGCCAAGGGCGGTGACAGCCTGATGGTGGTCGGCGACGACGACCAGTCGATTTATGGCTGGCGTGGCGCCAAGATCGAGAACATCCATCAGTACACTGCCGACTTCCCTGACGCCGAGCTGATCCGCCTGGAGCAGAACTACCGCTCCACCGCCGGTATCCTCAAGGCGGCCAACGCCCTGATCGCCAACAACAGCGGGCGCCTGGGCAAAGAGCTGTGGACCGACGGTGGCGATGGCGAACCGCTGAGCCTGTACGCCGCCTTCAACGAGCACGACGAAGCCCGCTACGTGGTCGAGAGCATCGAAAGCGCGCTCAAGACCGGCCTGGCCCGCAGCGATATTGCCATCCTGTATCGCTCCAACGCCCAGTCGCGGGTGCTTGAAGAAGCACTGCTGCGCGAACGCATTCCTTACCGCATCTATGGCGGCCAGCGCTTCTTCGAGCGTGCCGAGATCAAGAACGCCATGGCCTACCTGCGCCTGCTCGAAGGCCGCGGCAACGACGCCGCCCTTGAGCGGGTGATCAACGTGCCGCCGCGCGGCATCGGTGAGAAGACCGTCGAAGCGATTCGCGAACACGCCCGCCACGCCCAGGTCTCGATGTGGGAGTCGATGAGCCTGCTGATCGCCAACAAGGCGCTCAAGGGCCGCGCTGCCAGCGCCCTGGGCGCGTTCATGGAAATGATCGAGAACCTCGCCGCCAAGGTCATGGAAATGCCCCTGCACCTGATGACCCAGACGGTCATCGAGCAGTCCGGGCTGATCGTCTATCACCAGGAAGAAAAAGGCGAAAAAGGCCAGGCCCGGGTAGAGAACCTTGAGGAACTGGTCAGCGCCGCGCGCAACTTCGAAAACAGCGAAGAAGACGCCGAACTGTCGCCATTGGCGGCCTTCCTCGGCCACGCCTCGCTGGAAGCCGGCGACGCCCAGGCCGACGAGCACGAAGACAGCATCCAGCTGATGACCCTGCACAGTGCCAAGGGCCTGGAATTCCCTCACGTATTCCTGGTCGGCATGGAAGAAGGCCTGTTCCCGCACAAGATGAGCCTGGAAGAACCCGGCCGCCTTGAAGAGGAGCGCCGCCTGGCCTACGTCGGCATCACCCGCGCCATGCAGCAACTGGTGATGACCTATGCCGAGACTCGCCGGCTGTATGGCAGCGAGACCTACAACAAGGTCTCGCGCTTCGTACGCGAAATTCCGGCAGGCCTGGTTCAGGAAGTGCGCCTGTCCAACAGCGTCAGCCGCCCGTTCAGCTCCGGCCAGCAGCAGAACTCGAGCAGCCTGTTTGCCAACGCCAACATTCCGCAGACCGCCTTCAACCTGGGTCAGCGTGTGCAACATGCGGTGTTCGGCGAAGGGGTGATCCTCAACTTCGAGGGTTCCGGCGCCCAGGCCCGGGTCCAGGTCAACTTCGCCGAAGGCAGCAAGTGGCTGATGCTTGGCTACGCCAAGCTTGAGGCCCTGTAGGAGCGGGCTTGCCCCGCGATGCAATGTGACTTGCAAACCGCAAATCGCGGGGCAAGCCCGCTCCTACAGCGTATACAGACAATTCAGGCAAAAGCTGGAAACATTATGGCGCTGGTCATGTGTCCTACAACCTGTGCACCATGACGCGCGTGCAATCCACAAAACGGGAATACCCTTCTATGCAACGTTTTCTTAGCATCGCTTTGGCGCTGTGCATCGGCCTGACGATGAGTCTCGACGCCAACGCCAAACGCTTCGGCGGCGGCAAGAGCTCGGGCGCCGCGCCAACCCACCAGACCCGTCAGGCGGCCCCGACGACTCCGGCTGCCTCGCCAACCGCGCCAGGTCGCGCACCTGCCGCCGCCAGTGGTGCTTCGCGCTGGCTTGGCCCTCTGGCCGGCCTCGCCGCCGGTGGCCTGCTGGCCTCCATGTTCATGGGCGACGGCTTCCAGGGCATGCAGATCTTCGACATCCTGATCATGGCGCTGATCGCCTTCCTGGTGTTCCGCTTCATCGCCGCCCGTCGCCGCAAGCAGCAGCCGCAAATGGCCGCCGCCGGCCACGCGCCATTCCAGCGCGAAGTGCACCAGCAGCCAGCCCAGCCGTCGATCTTCGGTGGTTCCGCTGCGCCTGCCGCCGCTGCCCGCCCGGTGATCAATGCACCGGCCTGGTTCAACGAACAGAGCTTCCTGGCCGCTGCCCGCAACCACTTCCAGTCGCTGCAGCAGCACTGGGATGCCAATGAAATGGACAAGATCGCCGAATTCGTCACCCCTCAGATGCTGCAGTTCCTCAAGCAGGAGCGCGCTGATCTGGGTGATGGCTTCCAGTCCACCTACATTGACGACCTGAACGTGCAGCTCGAAGGTGTCGACGACCGCGCCGACAAGACCATCGCCACCCTGACCTTCAGCGGCGTGTCGAAAACCTCGCGCTTTGACCAGGGCGAACCGTTCAGCGAAAGCTGGAACATGGAACGCGCCCAAGGCGAAAACCAGCCTTGGCTGGTTGCCGGGATCCGCCAGAACGGCTGATATTGAGGCATTGCACAAAAAAACCCCGGGCTTGTCCCGGGGTTTTGCTTTTAGCGCAGCGGGCTACTAGGGTATAACGCGCAGCGTGTCGTAAAGGTTAGAGGATAGAACCGTGGAAGAAGTCATCGAACAGCTCCGAGAAGCCAATGAACCGGTACCGGTGCCGCTGGAGTTGCCGGACGAAGACCAGCTGGTCGAAATCGAAGAAGAGTTGTTTATCAACATTCCGTTCGTGTTCAAGGAGTTCCTGCTGACAGTCAGCGACGTGGTCTACGGTAGCCTCGAGCCGGTCACTGTCACCGACCCGCAGTCGCATACCTACTTGCCGGACGTGGCGGCCAATGCCTGGGATGCCGGCGTGCCGCGCGACCTGATCCCGATCTGCCAGGACGGCGACGACTACTACTGCGTCGAAGAAGATGGCACCGTGGTGCTGTGGTCCGGTGAAGAAGAGATCGTTACCGAAGACAGCTGGGAGTCGGTCTGGCACTGGGCCCGAGACGTCTGGCTGGAAAGCTGAATGAGAAATAACCACACAAAGTAATGGCTCTTGGCTATTAATGTTCGTAGAATCGCCACGCCTTCCTGCGCGTGGCGCTTCGCTACCGCTCCATCCCCTCGGACATTCGAACCGCCCCGCGCAGGAAGCGCCTCTTAGTGGTGGTTCTCCTGGTTGTTTTCCAGGGTTTCCAGCAAAGCGATCTGCATGCGTGTGTGCACACGGATGAACCAGCGCCACAGCACTGCCACCACCACCGCCGCGACCACCACGATCAGCAACAGCAGCTCGCTGGTCGGCAGGATACTGGCCGACAACGCCGCTAGCAGCAGGAAAATCACCAGCAGCGACAGCAGCGGAATCACCTCGGCGATCACCCGTCGCACCCGCTGGGTATGCCGCCCGGCCATCTCCGGCTTGACCCCCATCTCCGCCAGCAACATCGACAGTGCCTTGAGCTTGCGGTACGCCGCGATCAGGAACGGCAGCGACAGCATCAGCGCCGCGCCCCAGATCAAGGCCTTCTGCTGGCCAATATCGCTGACCCACTCGCTCAGGTAGTCACCAATGCGGGCGGCGAAATAACCACCGCTGAAGAAGATCGCCACCACCAGCGCCAGGTTCACCCCCACTTGCAGCAGAATCCGCCGGATCATCGAGGCCAGCATCGCCCCTTCGCCATGGGGTTGAATGCTGCGCAGCCACTCGCCATACAGCGACAACACCCGCGCCAGACGCCCCGGCACGACCTTGGCCAGCTTCAGCGACAACGGGTCGGCAGCGCGAATCAGGTAGGGCGTGAGCAGCGTGGTGATGGCCGATACCGCTACCGCCACCGGATAGAGGAAGTCGCTGGTGACCTGCAGGGTGATGCCCAGCGCGGCGATGATGAAAGAGAACTCGCCAATCTGTGACAGCCCCATCCCTACCCGCAGCGAGGTGCGTCCGTCGTTACCGGCGATAAAGGCGCCCATGCCGCAGGAAAGCATCTTGCCCAGCACCACGGCAATGGTGATGACCACGATCGGCCAGGCGTACTCGAGCAGGATCGACGGGTCGATCATCATGCCGATGGCAACGAAGAAGATGGCACTGAACAGGTCGCGAACCGGCTCGATCAGGCGCTCGATCTTCAGCAATTGCCGTGATTCCGCCATGATCGCACCGATCAGGAAGGCACCCAGGACCATGCTGTACTCAAGCTTGACCACCAGCAGGCAGAACCCGAAACACAGGCCCAGGACGGTGATCAGCAACATCTCATTGCTTTCGAAACGGGCCACGTACGCCAACAGGCGCGGCACCAGGAGGATGCCGATGACCAGCGCAACGATCATGAACAGCGACAGCTTGCCAACGGTGGAAAACACCTCGCCGGAGCTCACAGTGCCACTGACGGCGATGCCCGAGAGCAACGCGATGATGCCGATGCCAAGGATGTCTTCGACGATCAGCACACCGAAGATCAGCTGGGCAAAGCGCTCGTTCTTCATCTTCAGGTCGTTGAGCGCCTTGACGATGATGGTGGTCGAGGAGATCGCCAGGATCGCACCGAGGAACAGGGAGTCCATGGTGCTCCAGCCGAACCAGCGGCCGATCTCGAAGCCGATCCAGATCATCAGCACGATTTCCAGGAACGCTGCGATGAACGCTGTGGCCCCGACCTTGAACAGTTTGCGCAGGCTGAACTCCAGCCCCAGGCAAAACATCAGGAAGATCACCCCGAGCTCTGCCAGGGTCTTGATCGTGTCTTCGTCATGAATCAGGCCGAACGGCGGGGTGTGCGGGCCGATGATAAAGCCGGCAACGATGTAGCCAAGCACCACGGGCTGCTTGAAACGGTGAAACAGGATAGTGACCACCCCGGCAACCAGCATGATCACTGCCAAATCCTGAATAAAGCTGATGGCATGCACGGCGTGGGACTCCTTACCTGGTATCCAGAGACAAGCCGCAACCCACCCGAAGCATTGTCTGATTGAGTTACGGATACATAGCGTTTTAAATGTAGGAAGCCCACCTTGCATGGGCTTCCTCAGGTTAACACCGCCGCTTGTCGCTAGAAGCCGGTGCAATATGAAGAAACAGATCGACCAAAGCATCGCCGTAAATGGCACAAACAGCGTGACGGCAAGGCCGCTGTCAGCGTCCCGTCTTACTAGATGGGAATCGTATTGGGGGAAAGAAGCGTGAATAGCAATCGCCACCCCGCCTCAGCGCAACCTTACCGTGAGCACACTATGGAACCTGGAAACGCCCAGCTGTCGATGACCGTCCTGATGACCCCGGACATGGCCAACTTTTCTGGCAACGTCCACGGCGGCACCCTGCTCAAATACCTCGATGAAGTAGCCTATGCCTGCGCCAGCCGTTACGCCGGCCGTTATGTGGTGACCCTGTCGGTCGACCAGGTGGTCTTTCGCGAACCGGTGCATGTCGGCGAGCTGGTGACTTTCCTCGCCTCGGTCAACTACACCGGCAACACCTCGATGGAAGTCGGCATCAAAGTCGTCACCGAAAACATTCGCGAACGCTCGGTGCGCCACAGCAACAGCTGTTTCTTCACCATGGTCGCCGTCGACGATGACCGCAAGCCGGTGGCGGTGCCGCCCCGCCAGCCTGAAACCAGCGAAGAAAAGCGCCGTTTCCTGCAGGGCAAACAGCGCCGGCTGATCCGTCAGGAGCTGGAAAAGCGCTACCAGGAACTCAAGGGCGATGCCCTTTAAATGGCCAGGGGCTGCGCTGCAAAGCGCAGCCGTGGGTGCACGATGCGGTCCTGGGCACGCACCAGTTCCAGCTCGTAGCTGGCGCAGGCCTGGGTTTCCAGCAGCACTTCGTGCACTGCGGCGGCGGTGAATTCAAACGCCGTGACCCAGTCATCGCCCAGCAGCAAACGCGCCAGGAACAAGCCCGACGTCAGGTCACCCACGCCCACTGGCTGGCGCGCAAATGCCAGCAACGGGCGGCGGATAAGCCAGCTACCGTCGGCGGTAACCAGCAGCATTTCAAAGTCTTCGACACTGCGCCCGGGATAGGCCAGGTGCTTTACCAGGATAGCTTTCGGGCCTCGCACCAACAGGCTGCGGGCCATGCTGACACAGTCTTGCAGCGACTCGGCCCGGCGCCCGCAGAAGCTATCCAGCTCCAGCTGATTCGGGCACAGCACGTCGGCGGTGGTCAGTGCTTCTTCCACCAGGAACTCGCTGACCTCGGCCGGGACGATACAGCCCTTCTCCGGATGGCCCATCACCGGGTCGCACAGGTACAAGGCGCGCGGGTTGGCGGCCTTGATCCGGGCCACACCGCTGAGGATCGCCCGCCCCTGCTCGGCACTGCCCAGGTAGCCGGACAGCACCGCGTCGCAGTTGCCCAACTCACCGATCGTCGCAATCCCCTCAACCAGCGCAGGAATTTGCGCTGGAGCAAGCACTTCTCCGGTCCACTGACCATACTGAGTATGGTTGGAGAACTGCACGGTATTGAGCGGCCAGACCTTCACCCCGACCCGCTGCATGGGAAACACCGCAGCGCTGTTGCCGGCATGGCCGAAAACCACGTGGGACTGGATGGCGAGCAGATGCGGTGTACGTTTCATGCAGGTCTTCCGAAAGCGTAGGAATGAAAAACAAGGCACGCAGTATGGCGCTAAATGCCACCTGTACGACAGACCGGGGAGGCAGTTAAGCTGGGCATACCTCGTTGGAGCATATGTAAATGTTGACCCTGGGAAATCTCTTCGTGCTGATGCTGCTGGCCACGGCGGGCGCCTGGTTGTGGCATAACCACGGCTTGCGTGAAAAGGCTCTGGAGCGGGTCAAGCAGCACTGCGCCAAACTCGATCTGGAGCTGCTTGATGGCAATGTCGCGCTCAAGCGCATCGGTTTTGTGCGCGACGCCAACGGCCGCAAGCGCCTGGCCCGGGTGTACAACTTCGAATTCACCGTGACCGGCGAACAGCGCCACCCCGGTACCGTCACCCAGTTTGGCGCGCACACCATGCAAATCGAACTGGCCCCCTACCCGTTCGAGATCAAGACACCACAACATCACGACAACGTCGTCGAGATGAACCAGTGGCGCCAGGACCACAACCGCTGGCGCAACTAGACGCGGCAGGCCAGCATGGCTTGCTGCAATGGTTCAGGGGCCTGCGGCTCGGCGAAGATCAGCTCCAGCCGCGAGTCGCGGCGCCATTCACTGTTGCTCCACTGCAATGTAGGCTGCCCTGCCAAAGCGTTGATCGACTGCCAGCCATCCAGACTGTGGATAACTGCCTTGGCCCGACGCCAGTCCAGCCCCTGCAGAAAGCGCTCCAGACGGGGGCGATCGAACACCTGACCCGGGTGCCAGCGCCAACCTATGCTCCAACCTTCTGCGGCCTGCCGAATACTGCAAATAGGCTCCTGTGGATTTGTCCACAGGCTGCTGACGACCCCGGGAATATTGACTGCCGCGAGCTTATCCACAGCGGCGGGAAGTGGCGCTGCAGAGCTTTCCACAGGCACTTCGGACCAGGGCAATTGCCCATGATCGGTCCAGTACAGGCGAGCAGCAGGTAGCTGAGAAGTTATCCACAAGCGCTGTTGTGCATCCAACCCGGCGGACTTGTTCAGCACCAGCAATCCAGCGCTGGCCAGGGTCGATTGCTGGGCTTCAGGCAGAGCAATACCTGCAGCCAATTGCTCGGCATCCAGCACCAGCACCGCCGGTTGTACCGCCAACACGCCTTGCCAAGGCGGCAAACGCAGTTGCTCAAGCAACTGCAGCGGATGACCCAACCCGGACGGTTCGATGAATACCCGCTGTGGCCTGGCCTTGCGCAGCAAGCGACCCAGGCCAACCTGAAACGGCATGCCGTTGACGCAGCACAGGCAACCACCGGCCACTTCACCCAAGGCAATACCGTCATCGTCGCTGGCCAGCAGCGCCATATCCAGGCCGATCTGGCCAAACTCGTTGATCAGTACCGCCCAGCGCTCATCGGCGGGCCGCTGCGCCAGCAGTTGACGAATCAGGCTGGTCTTGCCGGCACCGAGCGGGCCGGCAATCACGTGGGTAGGAATGTTCTGCAACATGGGACGGAGAGTGCCTGAAATTTTCGCCACTATGCCGCTATTTCAGGCCATCCAGTCAAGGCTGAGAATCAGGCGACGTTCGCCATTCAACAGCGCCGGCGAGCGATGGACCAGCCCGCCACCCTGGTTGCCGAGCCACTTCTCGCCCTTGAGCAAGGCCACCTCACCGCTGCCCAACTGGCGGACCGCACTGGCATCGGGCTGCTCCCGGGCAAGCTGCGATCGGTCGATTGCACCTTCTTCCAGCCATTCACTGCCTGGGCCGGCATAGGTGCTCAGCAAACGCAGGGGTACATGGTCGACATGAAACCGCGGGCACATGGCGCTGCTCAGCACCTGTAACCGCAGACCGACACGCCGGGCGTCGAGCAGGCAAGCGTAGGCACTCACCAGCCAGGCAACGTCAATGAGAAACGCCCTCTGGCCCTCGAGGTCGGCATAGCCACCCAGCAAGCCGTTGAGGTCCGGCAACTGATGCTGGTCATCCAGTTCGATTACCCGGCTTTCACCCAGTGGCTGGTTCAACGACAACAGCAACCGGGCAAAGTCCTCGATCTGCACCGGCAGGCGCCGCTGCCAAACCGCAAGGTTTACCCCGTCCTGCAACGCCTCGGTGAGCACCTGGGGCGTTTCGCCGAACGCCTGGCGCATTACGCCGCTTCCTCGTCGAACCAGGGGCCAAACGGGTCGGGCAATTGCTGCCAGCTGTGCACACCCGCCGCCATTTCTGCATCGTCGAGCAGGCAGGCCGAGAGCTCGGCATCCAGCCGCGCGAAGTCGATGTTCTGGCCAATAAACACCAGCTCCTGACGGCAATCACCGCATTCGGCGCTCCAGTTCTTGAGGATCGCCGCAGTGCTCTGCTCATCTTGCGGCCAGTGCTCGCGTGGAACGAAGCGCCACCAGCGTCCGGCAAAGCCATGGCGCATCATGCCGCCGGCCTGCGACCAGCTACCGGCGTCCTGGTGCTTGCTGGCCAGCCAAAAAAAGCCTTTGGAGCGCAGCAGCCGACCGTTGTTCCACGGCGTGTGGATAAAGTCGAAAAAGCGCTGCGGATGCAGCGGCCGGCGGGCTTGCCAGGTGGTGGCGGCAATTCCGTATTCCTCGGTTTCCGGCACATGCTCCCCGCGCAGTTCCTGCAGCCAGCCGGGCGCCTGGGCTGCGCGCTCGAAGTCGAACAGGCCAGTATTGAGGATCTGTGGCAACGCCACCTGGCCCATGACCATCGGCACAATCTGCGCCTGGGCGTTGAGGCTGCGCAGGATGGCGCTGAGCTCTTCGCGCTCGGCACTGCTGATCAGGTCGATCTTGCTCAGCAGGATTACATCGGCGAACTCCACCTGCTCGATCAGCAGGTCACTGATCGAACGCTCGTCTTCATCACCGAGGGTTTCGCCGCGGCTGGCCAGGCTTTCGGCGGCCTGATAGTCACGCAGGAAGTTCAAGCCATCGACCACGGTGACCATGGTATCAAGGCGCGCCTGGTCGGCCAGGCTGCGGCCTTGCTCGTCGCGAAAGGTAAAGGTCTCGGCGACTGGCAGCGGCTCGGAGATGCCGGTGGACTCGATCAACAGGTAATCGAAACGCCCCTCCCGGGCCAGGCGGGCGACCTCTTCGAGCAGGTCTTCACGCAGGGTGCAGCAGATGCAACCGTTGCTCATCTCCACCAGCTTCTCTTCGGCACGGTTAAGGCTGACGTTGCGCTGGACCTCACTGGCATCGATGTTGATTTCACTCATGTCGTTGACGATCACCGCGACCCGTAGGTTGTCGCGGTTTTTCAACACGTGATTGAGCAGCGTGCTTTTGCCGGCACCCAAAAAGCCGGAGAGCACGGTTACGGGAAGACGGTCGGGCATGGGGGCGATCCTCATCAGGAGAGAGCATTCGAACGATGCATTGCGCAATGTTATATTATAACAATACAATCTCGCCAACCTACTTCGCCCAGAACATGACCAAAGGCCGACCTGAAAGATGAAATCGCGTTGCTTGTTTGCCTTCGCCGTGTTGCTGCAGTGCGAGTTCGCCAGCGCCAACACCACGCCCTTGAGCAACGGCCTGGCGCTCTGTACCCGCAGCGCAACCCTGCTTGCCTGCAGCGATGCCCAAGGCAATTACTACAGCGTGCAAACCCAAGGCAACACGACCTACCTGCGGGGCTTTGAAATGCAAGGTCGCAGGCTATGGGCGCAAACCAACAGCCGCTATGGCCAATTGACCTTTTACACAGGCGTGGCGAGCAACGGTGAAACCTGGGTCGGTTACAGCCGGCGTGTGGGCTGGACCACCTTGAACAGCGTGTCGAGTTCCACCGGGCAGCGTTTCAATCTGCGCTGCAATCGCCTGAGCGGCTGCCAATAGTCTTCCTTGAAAAGTGAACCACTGATGAGCGCTTTCACCCTTCCTGACATCGCTGCCCAAGCCACCAACAGCCAGTTGCCCTTGGATTGGGTAGGCATGTGTGGCATTGCCCTGCCGCTGCAGATCAACGGGCAGATTCTGCGAGCAAGTGCCGACGCAGGTGTCAGCCTTGATGATGGCGCGTCCCGGGGCATTCACATGTCGCGCTTGTACCTGGCGCTGGAGGCACTGGAACACCAGGCCTTGAGTCCTGTGTTGCTGAACGCGGTGCTGGAGTGCTTTCTCGACAGCCACATCGGCCTTTCCGCCAGCGCCTTCTTGACCCTTCGTTTCGAACTGATGCTCAAACGCCCTGCCTTGATCAGCCCGTTGGCGGGCTGGAAAGCCTATCCGGTTACCCTGAATGCGCAGCTAAAAGACGGAGTGTTCCACGTGGAACTATTTGTCGATGTGGAGTATTCCTCCACCTGCCCCTGTTCCGCTGCCTTGGCCCGGCAGTTGATTCAGCAGCAATTTCTCACCGACTTTGGCAATCGCACCTTGAGCCATGAGGCTGTCTTGAGTTGGCTCGGAAGTGCCCAGGGCATCGTCGCCACACCTCACAGCCAACGCAGCGTAGCGAAGCTGCAGGCTCGATTGCGCCAAGGCATTAATGAGCTGCCGATAGAAGCGCTGATCGACCACGCTGAAAAAGCCTTGGGTACCGCGGTACAAACTGCGGTAAAGCGTGCTGATGAACAGGCTTTTGCGTTGGCCAACGGTCAGAATCTGATGTTCTGCGAAGATGCCGCCCGACGGCTTCATGTGGCGTTGAAAACGCTACCCTGGCTCGGAGGCTTCAACCTGCGCGTGGAACATGCCGAAAGCCTGCATGCCCACGACGCAGTCGCCCACAGCCAATGGCACTGGTGAGGCGCTTCAGGTTCGCGGCTTGACCGTACCGCAATCATTGCCCAGCCACACCGCACGGGTATTCATGCTGCCTTGCTGCTGCACACCGGAAGCGTTGAAGGTACCGTTGACCTTGGTCAGGAACTCGCGATTGTTGAGAAACGTGGCTTCGCCATTGCCCTGAGCTTTCGGGCAACTGAAGGTGAATTTCCAGACATTGCCGTTGCGCTCGGTGATTTTTTGAGTGCAACCAGACTTGGGATCTTGCAGCGGGATGTCGTTGCTTTTCACTTGCTCGGGGGTCAGGCAGGAGCGCACCCCCTGACCCGCCACACTGATCCCTTGCTTGGCCAGGCCGCCCTCGATCATCGCCCGTTGCTCTGGCGGCAGATTCTTCAGCTGGCCGAGCATGAAGCCCATGTCCGGCAGTGGCTTGCCATCGACCTGCATGTTGCTGGTGGTCAGCTCCCACAGGCCAGGTTGCAACATCTGCGCATGCACCAACGGGCTCGCCAGGCCCAGCACCAGTGCCAGCATTGGCAGACGACTCTTCATGTAATGACTCCTCAAAACTCCAGCCCCAAGCTGGAACACAGCTTAGACGTCATTTTGTGCTTTCGGTTGCAACGGCGGCCTGGAACATGCTCTGTTAGGGGCAGAGCCTTCGGACAGCAGGATGCGTATGGATTACCACAGCCCCTACTTCTTCGGTTATCTCATTGGTGTGATTCACCTGCTCGGCGGTATCGCCGCGTTGCATGCGGTGTTCACAGTGCGCACCGCTCAGGGGGCGATTGCCTGGGCAATGTCGCTGCTGTTCATTCCCTACTTCACCCTCATCCCCTACCTGGTGTTCGGCAGCCGTACCTTCGATGCCTACATCGAGGCCCGGCGCCAGGCCAACCGGGAAATGCACGTGGCCATGGCGGACCTGAACTGGCGACCGTGGGTCGAGGAAGCGCTGGCCGCACGCAACTCGGAGTCCTATGGCGCGCTGCGGGCGATGCCCAGGCTCGGGCGCATGCCCTGCCTGGCCAATAATCAGGTGCGCTTGCTGGTCGACGGCAAGGCCACTTTCGATGCGATCTTTCGCGCCATCGCCGGTGCTCGCGACACAGTGCTGGTGCAGTTTTTCATCATTCACGACGATGATCTGGGGCGGCAGTTGCAGGCCCTGCTATTGAAAAAAGCCGCCGAAGGCGTGAAGGTCTACGTGCTCTATGACAGCGTCGGCAGCCATGCCCTACCCTCGGCCTACAACCACACACTGCGCGAGGGTGGCGTGAACATCCGCGCCTTCGCGACCCGTCGCGGCTGGTTCAACCGCTTCCAGGTCAACTTCCGTAACCACCGCAAGATCGTCGTGGTCGATGGCCTGCTGGGGTTTGTTGGCGGACATAACGTTGGCGATGAGTACCTGGGCGCTAACCCCAAGCTGTCGCCCTGGCGCGATACCCACGTGCAGGTCAGTGGGCCGGTGTTGGCCTGCCTGCAGGAGTCGTTCGCTGAAGACTGGTTCTGGGCGTCACGGACATTACCGCCACTGATCCTGCCGGAGACCTACCCGGAAGACGGCGTGCTCTGCCAAGTGCTCGCCAGCGGCCCGGCCGACCCACAGGAAACCTGTTCGCTGTTCTTCGTCGAGGCTATCCATTCGGCGCGTGAGCGGCTGTGGATCACCAGCCCCTACTTCATCCCCGACGAAGCGGTGTTCGCCGCCCTGCGCCTGGCGGTGCTGCGCGGCGTCGACGTGCGCATCCTGATTCCCTCACGCCCGGACCACCGCATCGTCTACGCCGCCTCCAGCCTGTTCGCCTTCGAGGCGGTGCGCGCCGGGGTGCGGATGTTTCGTTTTGAACCAGGTTTCCTGCATCAGAAGGTGGTGCTGATCGATAACGAGATCAGTGCCATCGGCAGCGCCAACCTCGACAACCGTTCGTTTCGGCTCAACTTTGAGATCATGCTGCTGACCGTCGACCGCGAATTTGCCGATCAGGTCGAAACCATGCTCACCGATGACTTTGATCGCGCCCGGGAGATCACCGCCGAAGACACTCGCGACACGCACCGCCTGCAACAACTGGGGATGCGTATCGCACGGCTGATTTCGCCGATTCTGTAAGCTGTCTTAGCGGTAGAAATCTTCGCGGGTCAGCGGCAAATCGTGGCTGCCATCGGCGAAAGGCTTCACTGCCAGTATCTGGTGCAGGTTGATCCAGCCCTTGGCAAAGGCATAGGAGCAGCCGGCCAGGTACAGGCGCCAGATGCGCAAGGCCCGCTCCGGTACCAGCGCGCTAGCCTTGTCCAGTTGTGCTTCGAGGCGGTTGCTCCAGTGCTCCAAAGTCCGCGCGTAATGCAGGCGCAGGCTTTCGACGTCGACGATTTCCAGGCCTGCCTCGCTGATCCGTGCGCTGATCATCGACAAGTGCGGTAGCTCGCCATGGGGGAACACGTAGCGCTCAATGAAGTTGCCCGCGCCCCGCCCGACCGGTCGCCCGTCAGTGTGCTTGGCGGTAATGCCGTGGTTCATCACCAGGCCCCCTTCGCGCACCGCGCCAAACAGGCGCTGGCAGTACAACGCCAGGTTGGCATGGCCGACGTGTTCGAACATGCCAACGCTGACCACCTTGTCAAAGCGCCCGTCCTGGGGCAGGTCGCGGTAATCGAGAATCTGCAGCTCCACCTGCCCCTCCAGGCCATCGGCCTTGACCCGTTCACGGCCCAGCTTGAGCTGTTCCTTGCTCAGGGTGATGCCGAACACCTTGGCACCGAACTCCCTGGCCGCATAACGTGCCAACCCGCCCCAACCACAGCCGACATCGAGCAGGTAATCGCCCTTGTGCAGGCGCAGCTTGCGGCACAGGTGCTCGAACTTGTTCTGCTGGGCTTGCTCCAGGGTGTTGGTGGGTGATTTGAAATAGGCGCAGGAGTACGCCATGTCGCTATCCAGCCACAACTGGTAGAAGGCGTTGGACAGGTCATAGTGGTAGGAAATCGCCGCCGCATCGGTAGCCTTGTCATGCTCGGCGCGCACCGGCTGTGGGTCTTCTTCATCCTTGAGCAAGGCTACGCTCAGTTCATCGCAGACACGAATCACCTCACCGATGGAGCCCTCCAGGTCCAGCTTGCCTTCGACAAATGCAGCGCCCAGTTCATCCAGGCTCGGATGGGCCAGTTGGGTAATCAGCTGCGGATCCTTGACCAGGATGGTGACTTGCGGCTTGGGCCCCAGATCGAACGCATGACCATCCCAGAGCTTCAGTCGCAGTGGTAGTCGCAGGCTTTGCAGAACAGGTGGAAGTTGCGCAAGCATGAAATTAGCCTCCTTTTTTCATCGGACGTCTGTCCAAAAGGGTAGTTCATTCACAGCAAGTTTCAGCTAATACAGACCATAGTCTGAGCCTGCCGGGCCCGTTCCAGACCTTGCGGGCGCGGCGGGTACCCACGATCAATTGTATACAATCAGCCGTTGTGCAGATTAGTCTTGGCGCCATTGTCGATTCTTCATCCTGGAGTACAACAATGAAAACCTATGATGTAGTGATCATTGGCGGCGGGCCTGGCGGCTACAACGCGGCTATTCGTGCTGGCCAGCTTGGCTTGAGCGTGGCGTGCGTCGAAGGTCGTTCAACCCTGGGGGGCACGTGCCTGAACGTCGGCTGCATGCCGTCCAAAGCGCTACTGCATGCCTCTGAGTTGTATGAAGCGGCAGTAGGCGGCGAGTTCGCCAGCCTTGGCATCGAGGTCAAACCAACCCTCAACCTCGCGCAGATGATGAAACAGAAGGACGAAAGCGTCAGCGGCCTGACCAAAGGCATCGAGTTCCTGTTTCGCAAGAACAAGGTCGACTGGATCAAGGGCTGGGGCAAGCTCGATGGCGTCGGCCGGGTCACGGTCAGCGATGAGCAGGGTGTCATCACTGAGCTGCAGGCCAAGGACATTGTCATCGCTACCGGCTCGGAGCCGACGCCGCTGCCAGGCGTGACCATCGACAACCAGCGCATTATCGACTCCACTGGCGCCCTGGCCCTGGGTGAAGTGCCCAAGCACCTGGTGGTCATCGGCGCCGGGGTCATCGGCCTGGAGCTGGGTTCGGTGTGGCGCCGGTTGGGCAGCCAGGTAACCGTGGTCGAGTACCTTGATCGCATCTGCCCCGGCACCGATGAAGAAGCGGCAAAAACCCTGCAACGCTCCCTGACCAAGCAAGGCATGAAGTTCAAGCTCGGCAGCAAAGTCACCCAGGCCACGGTTTCAGCGCAAGGGGTGAACCTGAGCCTGGAGCCTGCCGCTGGCGGCAGCGCCGAAACCCTCGAAGCCGATTACGTGCTGGTCGCCATTGGCCGTCGCCCCTACACCCAGGGCTTGGGCCTGGAAAGCGTCGGCCTTGAGACCGACAAGCGCGGCATGCTCGCCAACCAGCACCATCGCACCGGCGTGCCAGGGGTCTGGGTGATCGGCGATGTCACTTCCGGGGCGATGCTCGCGCACAAGGCCGAGGACGAAGCGATCTCCTGCATTGAGCAGATTGCCGGCAAGGCTCACGAGGTCAATTACAACCTGATCCCGGCGGTCATCTACACCCGCCCGGAGCTGGCCAGCGTCGGCAAGACCGAAGAGCAGCTCAAGGCCGAGGGCCGTGAATACAAGGTCGGCAAGTTCCCTTTCAGCGCCAACAGCCGGGCCAAGATCAACCACGAGACCGAAGGCTTTGCCAAGGTCCTGGCCGACGCCCGTACCGATGAAGTGCTGGGTGTGCACCTGGTCGGCCCGAGCGTCAGCGAGATGATCGGCGAATACTGCGTGGCCATGGAGTTCAGCGCCTCGGCCGAAGACATCGCCCTCACCTGCCACCCGCACCCGACCCGCTCCGAGGCCCTGCGCCAGGCGGCGATGAACGTCGATGGCAAAGCCATGCAGATCTGATCAGTCGGCCGCCCCTGCCCTGCCAACCTGTGGCGCCCGTCGCCACAGGCTGAGGATCACCCCAAGCAGACCACTGCCGATGGAAATCGCCCAGCCCTACGAAGACAGTTCGGCCGCCGACAGCTGGGTGCTGTGGGCGGCCTGGAAGATGATCACCAAGGGGCCAGCGATGGATTCAACCCGGCCTCAAACGTCCTGCAACGCCCGCGGCCGCTTGCTGCGCTGTTCACTGGCAGGCTTGGGCGCACTCAACAGCTGGAAGTCAAAGTCCATCTCGGCAAAGCGCCCTTCTACCCCACGGGCATCGGCCGCCGCCGCATCCTCGACAAAGCGCAACTCGCCAATCAACCCGTCACGGGTGGCATAAGCGAAGTCATCCCACAGGTACTCATCGCCCGCCAGGTTGATCTGGGTGGTCAGGTGCCGGTAGCCAGGCGCCGAGATGAAGAAGTGGATATGCGCTGGGCGATTGCCGTGACGACCGAGCTGAGTGAGCAACTCCTGGGTCGGCCCGTCCGCAGGGCAACCGTAGCCCGACGGCACGATACTGCGGGCACGGTAGCGGCCTTCGGCGTCGGTAACGATGCGCCGGCGCAGGTTGAACTCGGACTGCGTGCTGTCGAAATACGAGTAGGTGCCCTGAGTGTTGGCATGCCACAGGTCGACCACGGCGCCCGCCACCGGCTGACCTTGTTCATCCAGCACGCGGCCCTGGAGGAACATCACCGTGCCCGGGTCACGGCCATCGTCCATACGCACTTCGCCTTCGGCCAGTGGTGCGCCCGCCACATACAACGGGCCTTCGATGGTCCGCGGGGTGCCGCCACTGATGCCGGCTTCGGCATCCTGAGCATCCAGTTGCAGGTCCAGATAGTGCTCGACGCCCAGCCCGGCCACCAGCAGGCCGGCTTCCTGGCGCGAACCGAGGCGGTTGAGGTAGTCGACCGCCTTCCAGAACTCGTCAGGGGTCACTTGCAGGTCTTCGATGAGGCGCGCTACATCGTTGACGATGCGCTGGGTCAGCAGCTTCAGGCGTGGGTTGCCCTGGTCGTTGTGCAGGCCACTGACTTCTTCGAAGAATGTCTGGATATCGGCAGTGTGAGCAATCTTCACGGTCATGACGGGTTACCTCGAATTGTTGTTATCGGCGCTCGGTGTTCAGCGGTCGTCGCTGTGGATCGATGACGGGTGGCGGCACAGGCCGTCGACCTCGATGTCCATGTAGGGGAACAACGGCAGTTGCATCAGGGTGTCGTGCAGCGCTTCGACGCTGGGCAGGTCGAACACGCTGTAGTTGGCGTAGTGCCCGGCGATGCGCCACAGGTGGCGCCAGCTGCCTTCGCGCTGCAGGCGCTGGGCCAGTTCCTTCTCGTCGGCCTTGAGCTGCGCGGCGTTGGCCGGGTCCATGTCCAGGGGCAATTTCACGGTCATTTTCACGTGGAACAACATGGCGTCTCTCCTTGCTTACTTGCGGCTGAAGAACGCCAGGCGCTCTTCGTCCAGGGTCAGGCCAAGGCCGGGGGTGCGTGGCACGTGCAGGGCGAAGTCGCGGTACAGCGGCGCTTCGACCACGATCTCTTCCGTCAGCAGCAGCGGGCCGAACAGCTCGGTGTGCCAGGTCAGCTGGTTGAGGGTGACGAAGGCGTGCGCGGCAGCCAGGGTGCCGATCGAGCCTTCGAGCATGGTCCCGCCGTACAGGGCGATACCGGCGGCTTCGGCGATTTGCGCGGTTCGCAGCACGGCCCGCGGGCCACCGTTCTTGGCGATCTTCAGGGCGAAGATGCTGGCCGCGCCGTCGGCCGCGAGACTGAAGGCATCCTCGACGCTTTCAATCGACTCATCGGCCATGATCGGCGCCGGGCTGCGTTGGTTCAGGCGCACCTGGCCGGCACGGTTGATGCGCGAGATCGGTTGCTCGATCAGGTCGACGCCGTTGTCGCCCAGCACCTGGCAGGCGCGGATCGCCTGGGACTCGTCCCAATACTGGTTGACGTCGACGCGCACACTGGCGCGCTCACCCAGGGCCCGCTTGATCGCGATGACATGGCGCAGGTCATGGGCCACTTCACTGGCACCGATCTTCAGCTTGAAGATCCGGTGGCGGCGCAGGTCGAGCATCTGCTCGGCCTCGGCAATGTCGCGCCCGGTGTCGCCGCTGGCCAGGGTCCAGGCCACTTCCAGGCTGTCGCGCACGCGCCCGCCGAGCAACTCGCTGACCGCCAGGCCTTGGCGTTTGCCCTGGGCATCGAGCAAGGCGCTTTCGATCCCCGAGCGGGCGAAGGTGTTGCCCTTGATCACCTTGTCCAGGCGCTGCATGGCGGCGTTGATGTTGCTGGCATCCAGCCCGACCAACAGCGGCGCAAAGTAGCTGTCGATGTTCTGCTTGATGCTTTCCGGGCTTTCGTTGCCATAGGCCAGGCCGCCGATGGTGGTGGCTTCGCCGAGGCCTTCGATGCCGTCGCTGCACTGCAGGCGGATGATCACCAGGGTTTGCTGCTGCATGGTGTGCATCGCCAGCTTGTGCGGGCGAATGGTTGGCAGGTCGACGATCAGGGTCGAGATGCGTTCAATCAGGGGATGACTCATCAAGGTTCTCCAGGGGCGCTCAACCGAGGTCGCCGCCGCCGACCGGCAGCACCGTGCCGGTGATGTAAGAGGCTTCGTCGCTAGCGAGAAAGAGGATCGCGCCAACCTGTTCATCGAGGTTGCCGTAGCGTTTCATCAGGCTGCTGTCGAGGGTCTGGTCGACGATCTGCTGGTACCAGATTTTCTCTTCGCCACTCTGCTCCGCGCTGTTGCGCGGCACCCGCCGTGGCGGCGCTTCGGTGCCACCCGGCGCCGTGGCATTGACCCGCACACCGCGCCCGGCGGTTTCGAAGGCCAGGCAGGCGGTCAGGGCATTGACGCCCCCCTTGGCCGCGCCATAGGGCACGCGATTGATGCTGCGAGTCGCGATCGAGGAGACGTTGACGATCGACCCGCTGCCCTGTTCGAGCATGTATGGCAGCGCGGCATGGCAACACCACAGGGTGGGGAACAGCGAGCGGCGCACTTCCGCTTCGATCTGCGCCGCTTCGTAGTGCTCGAACGGCTTGGCCCAGAGAGTGCCGCCCACGTTGTTGACCAGCACATCAAGGCGGCCGAAATGCTCCACCGCCGCAGCCATTACCCGGCTGCATTCGCTGTGCTGTTCAAGATCGGCGGTCAGGCTCAGCACGCCCTCGCCTTGCAGTTCATGCACCAGTTCCGAGCGATCCACGGCCACCAGCGTCGCGCCTTCTTCGAGCAGACGCTCGCACAGACGGCGGCCGATCCCCTGCGCCGCGCCGGTAACCAGCGCAACCTTGTTGGTGAATCTGTTCATGACAACCTCGAATAAAAAAGGGACCGACCGTACCCGCACGATGCGCCCGGCCCCATAAAACGGCTTCAGGCAGCGGCGGCAGCGAATTTCTCGTAGTAGAAGTTCGCCGGAGTAATGCCCTGTTCGCGGATGTACTGGCTGACCGCCTCGACCATCGGCGGTGGGCCGCACAGGTACACGTCGACATCGCCTTCGTTGAGGTGGCGCGGCTCGATGTGCTGGGTGACGTAGCCCTTGAGCGGATGCTGGCTCTCGGGGTTGGCCACGCAGGCGCTGAAGCTGAAGTTGGCAATGCGCGCGGCAAAGGCCTGCAGGCGGTCCAGCTCGACCAGGTCGAAGTCGTTGGTGACGCCGTAGATCAGGTGCAGCGGATGCTCGCTGCCCTCTTCGGCGATCTTCTCGAGCATCGCGGTGAACGGCGCCAGCCCGGTGCCACCGGCCAGCAGCAGCAATGGTCGACGGATCTCGCGCAGGTAGAAGCTGCCCAGGGGGCCAGCCAGGGTCATACTGTCGCCGGCCTTGGCCAGGCCGGTCAGGAAGCTGCTCATCAAGCCGCCCGGCACGTTGCGGATCAGGAAACTGACCTCGCCGTCCTTCTGCAACGAACTGAAGGAATAGGCGCGGGTCTGCTCGCTGCCGGGCACGCCGAGGTTGACGTACTGCCCCGGCAAAAAGGCCAGGCGGCTCAGGGCCTCGCCCTTGATCGACAGGGCAATGGTGCTGTCCGACAGCTGGCGCACGGCGCTGATGCTGGCCTGATAGCTGGCCTGCTCGGTCTTGCACAGTTGCGACGAAGCCGGCACACGCACCACGCAGTCGCTCTCGGCGCGCATCTGGCAGGTCAGCACATAACCCTGGGCGGCTTCTTCCTCGCTCAAGGCGTCTTCGATGTATTCCTGGCCAAGGTCGTAACGGCCAGCTTCGGCAAAACACTTACAGGTACCGCAGGCGCCATCGCGGCAGTCCAGCGGAATATTGATGCCCTGGCGGTAGGCGGCATCGGCCACGGTTTCTTCAGCGGTAGCGTCGATGAAACGGGTGACCCCGTCCTCGAAATTCAAGGCGATCTTGTGCATGGCGCACCTCGCAGCAAAGCAGGATTCAGATGTGATAAACGTCGATGACCTGACGCACGTAGTCGTTCTTGAGCACTACCTTCTTGGCCTTGATCAGCGGCCGTTCACCGCGGACATCGAGGGTGTAGAAGCTGGTGCCGAAGTGGCTGTCGACGGTCTTGTAGCGAAAACTCAGGGTGTGCCAGTTGAAGCGCACCTTGCACAGGCCTTCGCCCTGCTCCAGCAGCTCGATGTTGCTGATGTTGTGCGAGGTCCGGGTGTCGGGCATGGTCGCGCTGGAGCGTTCGGTCTTGATCCGGAATACCCGGTCTTCCAGGCCGCCACGGTTGCCGTACCAGATCAGCGAGATTTCCCGTTGCGGGTCTTCGGTGAGCTGGTCGTTATCGTCCCAGGCCGGCATCCAGAAGGTAACGTCGGCGGCGTAGCACTCCAGCCAGTTGTCCCACTGGCTGTCGTCCAGGTAGCGTGCTTCGGCAAAGAGAAAGTCGCGCACTTGCTCGAAGGAAATGCTCATTGCACGGCCTCCACTGGGATCAGTTGCTGGTCGGCGGCAAGCGCCTTGAGCATGGTTTCCTGCCAGTACTTGTGTTGCAGCACGAACAGGCCTTCGTCTTCGGTACGCACGCCGCTCAGTTGCGGATGCAGGTCGATTTCCTGGGCGGCGGCATCGGCGCCTTCGACCCAGTGGGTGGCGCCACGGGACATGTCGTTCCAGCCGCGCCCGCCCTGGTAGCCCATCTGGCAGGAACGGAATTCTTCCAGGTCATCCGGGGTGGCCATGCCGCTGACGTTGAAGAAGTCTTCGTACTGGCGAATGCGCTGGGCCCGCGCCTCGTCGCTCTCTCCCTTGGGGGCGATGCAATAGATGGTGATCTCGGTCTTGTCGACGGCGATCGGCCGGGCGATGCGGATCTGTGAGCTGAACTGGTCCATCAGGTACACGTTCGGGTACAGGCACAGGTTGCGCGAGTTCTCGATCATCCAGTTGGCGCGGGCCTGGCCGAAGTCGGCAGCCAGTTCGTCACGGCGCTCGAACAGCGGCCGGTCCTCGGGGTTGGTCCAGCGGGTCCAGAGCAGCAGATGGCCCTTGTCGAAGGCGTAGAAGCCGCCGCCGCTCTTGGCCCAGCCGCCAGCACTCATGGTTTTCACCTCAGCACCGGCCTCGCGCTGCTTGCGCTGGTTCTGGGTGGCGGCGTAGTTCCAGTGCACGGCGCTGACGTGATAACCATCGGCGCCGTTCTCGGCGGTCAGCTTCCAGTTACCTTCATAGATGTAGGACGAGGAGCCGCGCAGCACTTCCAGGCCGTCGGGCGACTGATCGACGATCATGTCGATGATCTTCGCCGACTCACCCAGGTGCTCCACCAACGGCACCACGTCCGGATTGAGGCTGGCGAACAGGAAACCGCGATAGGACTCGAAACGGGCGACCTTGGTCAGGTCGTGGGAGCCTTCGCAGTTGAAGCTCGCCGGGTAGCCGGCGTCGACCGGATCCTTGACCTTGAGCAGCTTGCCGGAATTGTTGAAGGTCCAGCCGTGGAAGGGGCAGGTGTAGGACGAGCGGTTACCGCTCTTGTGCCGACACAGCATCGCACCGCGGTGGCTGCAGGCATTGAGGAAGGCATTGAGTACCCCATCCTTGTTGCGCGCGATGAAGATCGGCTGGCGCCCCATGGTGGTGGTGAGGAAGTCGTTCTTTTCGGGAATCTGGCTTTCGTGGGCAAGGTACAGCCAGTTGCCCTCGAAGATGTGTTTCATTTCCAGATCGAACAGACGGGGGTCGGTGAACATCTCGCGCTTGCAGCGAAAGACGCCCTTCTCCTGATCTTCTTCAAGCAGGGAATTAAGGTAATCGAATCCCAGGGACATGGCCGGGGCCTCCGTTGTTATTGTGTTCAGGCCATGTCAGGTTAGGGAGCGAGGGGCACGGCAAATATCCGCTTTGTGCAGACCTTTATCCGTTTTCTGCAAAGTGTCAGAGGCGACGCTTGAGGGTGTCTGAGGGCAGTTCGCCGAACAGCGACTTATAGTGTTCAGAGAAACGCCCGAGGTGGACGAAGCCATAGTCCATGGCCAGTTCGGTGATATTGCGCACCTTGCAGTCGGGGTCGCCGAGGCTGGCGCGGATGCGCTCGAGTTTCTGCTGGCGGATGTACAGTTTGGGCGTGGTGCGAGCGTTGCGCTCGAACAAGGCATACAGCGAGCGCAGGCTCATGCTCGCCTGCTGCGCCAACTGTTCGCTGCAGATGTCCTGCTTGAGGTTGGCGTTGATGTACTCGGCGATCCGCTCGAAGGATGCCGCCTGGCTGCTCAGCGCTTCACGGCTGACGTTGGTGTGCATCAGGGTCAGCAGCTTGCTGGCGACGATCTGGCTGTAGTGCTCCTGCACCCGCAGCATCGGCTCGCTGCTTTCGGCCTCCTGGCAGACCATCGCCAGCAGCCCGGCAAAGCCTTCCAGCGCCAGCAGCTGGTAGTGATGATCGAGAAAGCGCACGCCTTCGCTGGGGCGCTGCCAGCGCTGTTCGTCACACACCGACTCGAGCAGGCGGGTGGGCAGTTTGAGGATGAATTTCTCGCAGTCGGCGGAATAGGCCAGGTCGACCGGCTCGTCAGGGTTGATCAGCAGCAACCCGCCGGGGGTCAGCAGGCGCTCTTCACGGCCACGGCGCCAGAGGCAGTGGCCGCGCAGCAGGATTTGCAGGTGGAAAACGTTCTCCAGCGCTGGCGACATCACCCGCACATCGCCGCCATAGCTGATTCGGCACAGGTCGAGGCTGGCGAACTTACGATGGTTGAGGTACGCCTCGGGATGCCCGTAGCGCGGCAGGCGAATGCAATGGGGGCCGACATGCTGGTTGACGTAGGTCGACACCGCATGAGGGTCTGCACGCTCGAACACCCGGCTGCGTTCGCTGAGCAGGGGACTCTCCATACCCATATCGGCCATACCAGCCATACCAGGTCACTCGTTGTAGTTATGCGGCCAGTCTAAGCGATAGCACTGGCCGGCGAGCAACCTGGGGATGGACGGTGTGTTTCCAAAAGCATCGCTGGCAAGCCAGCTCCCACAGAGATCACCGCAGCCCCTGTGGGAGCTGGCTTGCCAGCGATGAGGCCCTGATGGCTTACAACAACGTCCAGGTGTAACTCAGGATCACCCGGTTCTCATCAATGTCCGAACGGTAATTGGACCGCGCCATGGCATTGCGCAGTCGTATCCCCAGCCCTTTGAGCAACCCGCTCTGCACCGCATAGCCAAGGTCAAAATCGCGCTCATGTTCCTTGCCCTCGAAGCCCAGCCCGGTGTCGACGTTATTGCCCTTCAGGTAACGCACGGTGGCAGTCAAACCCGGTACGCCCATGGCGACGAAGTCATAGTCATAACGCACCTGCCAGGAACGCTCGTCGGTGTAGGCGAACTCATAGGTTGGCACTTCGTTGCCCAGCGGCGAGATATTCGGGAACACCCGCGGGAAAGCATCGTCACCATAGATTGCCTGATAGCCGACGCTGAACGTGTGCCCGCCACGCTTGGCCGACAGCAGCGAATAAAACGCCTGGTTGTCGACCTCACCAATGCGCGCATCCCCCTGCTCCCTGGCAGTGAAGTAACCGAGGTTGGCGCCGAGGGTCCACTCGCCCATCGGTTGGCTGTGCTTCAAACCGAAAAAACCTTGCTGGTAGATATCTTCCAGGCGCCCATACCAGAGGCTGGCAGTGGTGCGATTGGCGTTGAAGCTGTAGTCGCCACCGGCATAGTTGAAGGCATCGCTGTCGGCCTGGCGCTGGGGCAGGTGGCCGAGCATGGCGATCATCTTTTCATCACCGGCTTCGTTGCGCAGGCTGGTTGAACTCAGGTGACCGGCCTGCAG
Source organism: Pseudomonas donghuensis (assembly GCF_000259195.1). Lineage (GTDB taxonomy): Bacteria > Pseudomonadota > Gammaproteobacteria > Pseudomonadales > Pseudomonadaceae > Aquipseudomonas > Aquipseudomonas donghuensis. The sequence goes on along the minus strand of NZ_JH650763.1, from coordinate 174,925 downwards.
GGTCAAGCCGGCTATCTCGGCAGAGCTCAGGCTGACGCCCTGGTAGGTTGGCGGCAGCAGGCGCGAGTCGTTGTATTGCAGGATCGGCAGGTTGGTCTGCAGCTCGCCGACTTTCAGCTCGGTCTTCGAATAGCGCATTTTCAGCGTGGCGCCGACCCGGCTGTACTCATCGGCAGCGCGGCCATCGTCCTGCACCGGCAGCAAACCGGTGCCGGTGCGATCCGGGCTGCTGTCGAGCTTGAGGCCGAGCAGGCCAATGGCATCGACGCCCAGGCCCAGGGGGCCCGGGGTATAACCGGACTTGAAGGTGAAGATGAACCCCTGGCCCCATTCCTCAGCCTTTGATTGCTGGTTGGCACCGACAATGCCGGAAAAGTCGCGGCTGAAGTAGTAGTTGCGCGCTTGCAGGGTAGCGCTGGCGTCCTTGATAAAACCCGGCTCGGCGGCATTGGCACAGAAACTCAGGGCGCAGCAGGACAGCAACCCGCAGTGTGGGAAGTTGTTCATGGTAGCGGTGCTCTTGTTATTGTTGTTTTGGCTTGTAAATTTGCGGCGCCTGCATCGCTGGCAAGGCCAGCTCCCACAAGAACGCTATGCACTCCGACCACTGTGGGAGCTGGCTTTGCCAGCGATAGGGCCAACGCGGTTATTTGGCTATGCCGCTGACGGCAACGGCGCCCTGCCCCTGCCAGCACCACGCCCGGCAAACACCATCATCGCCACCGCCGCGACCGCACCCGGCAGGGCAAAGGCCATGAAATTCAACGCCAGCGGCAGTTGGATCCCCAGCAGCATCCCACCCAGGATCGGCCCGACAATCGCCCCGCTGCGACCAATACCCGAGGCCCAACCCAGACCCGTCGAACGAATCCCCATGGGGTAGTACTGAGCCACACAGGCATAGGCGAGAATCTGCGTGCCGATGGTGGTCGCACCCGCAATGGCAATCAGCAGGTACAAGACGGGTGCAGGGCTCTTGAAGCCGAGCAGGCTGATCGACAACGCCGCCACGGCGAAGAACACCACCAGCACCCGGTCGAGCTTGAAGCGGTCACCAATCCAGCCGCCGCCCACCGCACCAAAGATCGCGCCGAAGTTCAGCACCAGCAAAAACGCCAGGCTCGAACCCAGGCCGTAGCCAGCGTTGTTCATCAGCTTGGGCAACCAGGAATTGAGTGCGTAGACCATCAACAGGCAGCAGAAAAACGCGACCCAGAGCATCAACGTACTCAGCGCCCGACCTTCGCGAAACAGCTGCGGTACCGAACCACCGGCGTTAGTGCCGGTCAACACTTCCAGGCGATCGCCCGCTTGCGCCTGATAGCTCGGCTCAACCCGCTGCAGCAACTGGCTGGCCTGCTCGGTGCGGCCCTGGCGTACCAGGAAACCCAGGGACTCGGGCAGGTAGCGCAGGATCAGCGGCAGCACCAGCAAGGGGATGATCGCCACATAGAACACCGACTGCCAACCGAAGGCTGGCAACAGGACGATGCCCAACCCGGCCGAGAGCATGCCGCCCACCGAGTAGCCACTGAACATGATCGCCACCAGGGTGCTGCGCATGCGCTTGGGCGCGTATTCATTCATCAGCGCCACCACGTTGGGCATCACCCCGCCGATCCCAAGGCCAGCCAGAAAGCGACAGAGACCGAACTCGGCGGGGTTGCGGGCAAAGCCGTTGAGCACGGTAAAGCCGCTGAACAGGATCACACAGAGGGTAATGGCTTTCTTGCGCCCGATTCGGTCCGACAGCGGGCCGAACACCAGGGCGCCGAACATCATGCCGAACAGCGCGTAGCTGCCCAGGGCACCGGCCTGCAACGGGGTCATGCCCCACTCCTGCATCAAGGCCGGCAGCACCACGCCGTAGATGACCAGGTCGTAACCGTCGAAGATGATGATCAGCGCACACCAGAACAGCACACGCCAGTGAAAGGAATTGAACTTCGCCTGATCGATCAGGCTATTGATATCGATCGCTCGCATGAGGCGTGTCTCTTTTGTTGTTGTTATCGAAACCCGAATGGCGATAGCTGCAAGGCACAGGGCCGGGCAGTGTTCGCAGGGTCAGGTTAGGAGCAGCAGCGAGGCGCCAATAGCCGTTTCCTGCGAATCGCTATCCAGATTGCGCAGGGGCTGACGAGCGTTCAGCGGTGGCGTTTGAAGGTGACCGAAGGCAGCTCGCCGAAGCGCTGGCGATAGCTTTCGGCGAAGCGCCCCAGGTGCAGGAAGCCATAGTCCAAGGCGATTTCGGTGACATTGCGCACCGGGCTGGAAGGGTCCTGCAGGGCCGCGTGAATACGCTCGAGCTTGCGCTGGCGCACATAACCCTTGGGGGACAGACCGGCATGACGCTCAAACAGCGTGTACAACGAGCGTTCACTGACCCGCGCCACCGTCATCAGCTGACTGACACCGATGTCCTGGTGCAGGTTGGCATCGATATAGGCCGCCAACTGTTCGAACGAGTGAGTCTGCAACCCGGGTTCGCAACGATCGATGTTGTTGCCCAGCAGGCTCAGCAGCTTGCTGGCGACAATGCGCCCGTAATGCTCCTGCACTTGCGCCAGCGACTGGGTGGATTCGGCTTCGTCACACACCAGCCCGAGCAGGCCGATAAACCCCTCCAGCGCGCCAGTGGCATGCCGCGCGCTGGTGAAGCGGATACCGCCTTCGGGCAATTGCCAGCGCTGTTCCAGGCAAGCCTGTTCGAGCAGGCTGGCCGGCAGCTTGAGGATGAACTTCTCGCAGTCGGCCGAGTAGGTGAGGTCAACCGGATCATCCGGATTGATCAACAGCAACTCGCCCGGCACGTAGTGATGCTCGTCGCCGCGACAACTTGAACGGCAGTGCCCTTTGAGCAAGATCTGCAGGTGATACAGGCTGCCCAGCGCCGGTGAAGTAATCCGCGCCCTGCCCCCATAGCTCAGGCGGCACAGGTCGATGCTGGCAAACTTGCGATGGTTGATGCTCGCCTGCAGGTCACCCGTACGCGGCAAGCGCAGGCTGTGACCGCCAACGTGCTGGTTGACGTAGTCGGACACCGCATAAGGGTCGGCATGCTGGAACACACGGCTGCGCTCGCTCAACAGTTGGCTGCTCATGGGCTGGCCTCATTGTTATTCTGGTTCGACGATATCCACAGGGTCTGGTTATCCACAAGGCAGCAGCTTGCGCCAGCGCCAGCAGGCAGTCCAATATCCGTTGGGTAGGCAACCATACCCTGGAGGTATCATGGAACTGCGTCATCTGCGCTACTTCCGGGTACTCGCGCAAACCCTCAACTTCACCCGTGCCGCCGAGCAGCTGCACATCGCCCAGCCGCCCCTGAGCCGGCAGATCCGCCAGCTGGAAGACACCCTCGGAGTAGAGCTGCTGGAGCGCGGCAGGCCGCTGCGCCTGACCGAGGCCGGGCGGTTTTTCCACGAACAAAGCGCCGCCCTGCTCGACCAGCTCGAACAGATCGCCGAAGGCACCCGGCGCATCGCCAACAGTGAACGCCAATGGCTGCGCATCGGCTTTGCGCCGTCGACGCTCTATGACTTGCTGCCCGAGTTGATCCGCCAACTGCGGCGCAATGAGAAACTGGAGTTGGGCCTGCAGGAAATGATCACCCTGCAGCAAGTCGAGGCGCTCAAGGCCGGGCGCATCGATGTCGGCTTCGGGCGCATCCACATCAAGGATCCGGCCATCGAACAGGTGCTGCTACGCGAGGAAGCGTTGGTGGTTGCCCTGCCCTGCGGGCACCCTTTGCTCGATCAGGCCCTGGACCTCAAACGCCTGGCGGATGAGCCCTTCGTGCTTTACCCGGCCAACCCGCGACCAAGCTACGCCGACCACATCATGGCGCTGTTCACTGCCCAGGGAGTGAATATCAAGGTTATCCAATGGACCAACGAACTGCAGACTGCGCTGGGCCTGGTTGCTGCTGGCCTGGGGATAACATTGGTACCGGCGTCCGTGCAAAGCCAGCATCGCGCCGACATTGTTTATGCACCGCTGCCTGAAAAGACCGCAGTGTCGCCGATCATTCTCAGCTACCGGGCTGGGGATAACTCGCCGCAGGTCAGGCAGTGCCTGAGTTTGCTGGAACTGATGAAAACCGGCCCCCAGGGCTGAAGGCCGGTTTATCCACAATCAGGCAAGGGCAGCCTGCTGGTTTTCCACAGCCAGCAAGTCAAAACGCTCGGCCAGGAACGGGGTGATGTCCAGTGGCAGGGTTTCCTGATGCAGGACCTTGTCGATCAGCACCCCGGTGATGGCCGAGGTGAGGATGCCGGTGCGAAAGTGTCCACAGGCATTCAGGTAACCGCTGACTTCCGTGACCGGCCCCAGAATCGGCAACTCGTCCGGCGAGCCTGGGCGTAAGCCGGCCCAGGTGCGCTTGAGGTTGATCTGCGCCAGCTCCGGCACACAGCGAACCGCGCCCTGAACCAGGCCGTTGATCTCCGGGAAAGTGTTGCTGACGTCGAAGCCTTTGTCCTCGGTGGTGCTGCCGATCAGAATCTCGCCGTTGTCCTTCTGCGCCATGTAGCAGTCGCTGGTGGTCAGGCAGCCTTGCAGCAGCTTGGGCATGCGCTCGGTGAGGATGATCTGACCTTTGACCGGCTTGACCGGAATCCGCAGGCCGGTGGCCCATTCGCTCAAGTCTGCGGCCCAGGCACCAGCGGCGTTGATCAGGGTGTCGCAGTGAAAGGTGCCCTCTTCTGCGGTTTGCACACCGCTGACCCGCGAGCCCTGATGCAGCACACCGGTGATGTTGGTGTTGTGGAACAGGTCGACACCGTTCTGGCGCGCCGCTTCCATATAGGCATCGGCCAGGCGGAACGGGCTGACCTGATGATCGCAGAGAAACTCCAGGGCGCCATGGGCCTGATGGCTGACCGCAGGTTCCGCCTGGCGCAGGGCCTCGCGGTCGAGCCAGCGCACCTGGTCGGCCAGGTGCGGAATCTGCGCGACAATGTGCTCAGCGTACAGACGGTCTTCATCGTCGTAGATCACATACTTGAGGCCGGTGCGCTCGAACTTGAAGTCCATGCCGTGACGGTCGATCAGCTCGCGGTGCAGCTGTGGATAAAGTGCGTTGGACTGCAAGGCAAAGTCGAAGAACGACTGCGGCAGGATATGCGGCGTGCTCGAATCCACTGCCACCGCCGCACCATGGGCCTCGCGCTTGTGCTTGGCCGACATCATGCGAAAGAAGATCACCCCGCAGCCCAGGCCCACCGACTCACCGATGGCCCACAGGCCGCCCGCCGAGGCACGGGTGGCGTTGCCCGGGCGCTTGGCATCGATCAGGGCGATTTTCAGGTTCTTGCGTTTGGACAGCTGGTAGGCGCAGGACGCACCGATCACACCGCCACCGGCGATGACCACATCATAGGTTCTGTTCATGCTTCAGGCTTCCGTGCCGAGTTGCTGGAATGCAGAGAAGGGAATCGGATCGATCGGGAAACGCGGCCGCAGCCAGCCGACGTCGGCGCGCCCGGTGGCTTCGCGCAGGCGATCGCTGCAGTAGCCGACGCACATGCGCCCCTGGCAGTCGCCCATGCTCACCCGGGTGCGCATCTTCAGCCCGGCCATGTCTTCGACGCCCTGCTCCAGGGCCCGGTCGATGTCGCTGCGGGTCACGTGTTCGCAGCGGCAGATCACCGTGTCGGGCTGCGGCAGGTCAATCTGCTTGGTGCCGCGATGGGTGTAGCGTTCTACGCCAGCACGAAAGCGCTTGATCGCCGCCAACTGGCCAAGGTATTTCTCGCGCAGCTCGATGGCCTCTTCAGCATTGAGTACTTCCTGCTGGAGCAGGATCGAAACAGCGGCAATGCGCCCGGTGAGCATCGCCGCTTCGCCGCCACGGATACCGCCCATGTCGCCGGCCAGGTGGATGTGCGGCTGGCTGCTTTGCTGCCAGACGTTGCTTTCCGGGCGCAGGTAGCCGTCTTCGTTGAAGCCGTGGTCCAGGCCCAGTTGCTGGCTAAGCTGCGTGCGCGGGATAAACCCGTAGCCCACCGCCAGGGTTTGCGCCGGTTCGCGCTGGGCGCGGGAGAGGTCCGGTTGCCAGTCGTCGCCGTAGGGTGCCACGGTCACTTCAGCCAGCTCGCCCTCGCCCTTGGCTTCAACCACGCCCCAGCCGTAGTACATGGGGATGCCATTGAGCTTCATGTAGCCGAGCATGCTCAGGCCATCGAGGAACAGCTGCGGCTTGTTCATCAGTGCCAGGCTTTCGCGGGCGATCTTGCTGAACGGGCAAGCTTCATAGACGCCGGCGACTTTCGCCCCGGCCGCGTGCAGCTGGCAGGCCACCAGCGGCAACAACGGCCCGGTACCGGCGATCAGCGTACTGCCCAGGGGTTTGACCACGCCGCTCTTGATCTGCAGCTGCAGCCCGCCGAGCAGCATGACGCCAGGCAAGGTCCAGCCAGCAAAGGGTACGTTGCGCTCGTGGCAACCGGCCGACAGCAACAGGTGGGAATAATCGATTTCGTGCAGGGTTTCTTCGGCGTCGAGCACCATCAGACGCTGCTCGTCACCACCGACCACACGGCTGTTCAGGCGCAGGTCGATGCGATCGGCGCACGCGGCAAAATCCTTGTGCAGTTTCTTCAGCGCCTTGCTGTAGCGGGCGCCCAGGTAACCCAGGTCGACGCCACTGCGCAGCGGTCCGCGAAACACCACGCCACCCGGGCGCGAGGCTTCATCGAACAACAGGCTGGAGACACCGTGCTTGGCCAGCTCGATCGCCGCCGCCATACCCGCCGAACCACCGCCGACAATCACTGGACGCAGGCTCATGGTGCCTCCTGCCCGGCAAAGCGGTTGGTCCCGGTTTCGACCCGCATGCCGGGTTGCACCACGGTCTGGCAGGCGCGGCGCTTGGGCCGACCGTTGATCGACACCAGGCAGCAATGGCAGACGCCCATGCCGCAGAAGGCCCCGGTCAGCTGGTCATGGTCGTTGCGCGCCACCTGGCGCAGGCCTACGGCGTTGAGCACGCTGAGCACGGTTTCACCGGCGGCGACATCGACTGCCTGGCCGTTGAGTTCGATGGTCATGTCCGCCCGCGACAGGGGCTGGATATCTAGCTTTCGCTCCAGAGTCTGCATAGCTTTTCGTCCGTGAAAAAGAAACATGGACTGATCACACTATGCCAAGCACGCGCCTGGACTATTGATCCAGGCCAGCTAATGGGCCTGCTTGCCGGACAAACCGACAAAAACACAAAACCCCCGATAAACGGGGGTTCTGAATTTAGAGAATTAAAACTGTCGCTGCGGATGCAGGGATTCCGTGGCATCAAGCCTGCTTTGGAGGAAACGCAAAACTGTCGCACCACCTGATTTTGGTGCTGACACCCAATGCTCTGGAGAATTAAAACTGTCGCAGCCAGCAACGACGCGGCTTTGCGCGGTTCGGCAGCAACCTTTGCCAGCCTCACCCTCTTGTGGCTGGCCACTAGGAGTTACAGCCCTAAAGTCGTCCCTTGCGTGCTGGCGCTTTTCGCCCTTGTGCGTCAGCCGTTTTGGGCTCCCACAGCCGCTGTAGGACCTGGTCCACAGAGTACAACCACCGCGTAGAGACACATCCAAGAGATCTCAGACATCTACAACGATTCTGTTGAGACCTCCACCGCCATTTGGAACGAGCAGAAGGTTGATACCGACAACCACCAAGCCTGGTTTTCTGACAGATCACGCGTGAGCTACCCGGTACTGGTCGTCGTAGGCGTACACGACAATGTGCTGGGTTACGCTTCGTTTGGCGGCTGGAGGGCCTGGGACGGCTACCGGCATCGGTAGAGCGAGCTGGGCGATGTGCTCGCCCAGAAGAGTAGAGCTGTCTTCATGCCTGGAACGCTCAATGCCTTGGAGAAGGTGCTGAAGCTCCTTTAACGCTTGCAAGAAAGCGGATTTAAAAAAGCCGATGAGTTTGCTCTCACCGGCTTCTTCCTACTCAGACGTCCTTACGTACAGGCAGGGCAGCTCTCAAGGCCCGAGCCGTCACATCGTCCACAGAGACTGTCGTTTTCATCGCCCCCTTCTCCGGAACCATGACAAAGCCGGCAGGTAACTTCCTCTGTTCCGCCGCAGGTCTGACAATCGTCCTCGGTTAGCGAGCCTGTTCCATGGCAAGGCATGCAGAGAACCGAGCCTTGACCGCCGCAGTGGCCACAGGCGTCTGAGTCAACCGCGCCTTCTCCCTCGCAGCGGTTGCATTCACGCAGTTTTTCGGCATCCGGATCGTACCAGCAGCCGTCACCGCCACAGTCTGGGCAGGTGACCAGTGCCCGGCCTCCTTGGCAAACAGGGCAGCTGGTGTAGCCGTCTACGCAGTGGGGGCAAGCGATAAGTCTGGTCATGTTATTTGTCCCCTTTGCTGCGTTGCTGAGCGTTGTGAAGATGAGCTGCCTGTGCAGCGAGATGGTGGCCTGTCACTGACCCAAAATGAACAGCGTTCAGAAAACAGCCACGGGCCTGCTCGTACCGCTCTGCCCTCATTCCGATATCGCCTAGCGCGAGGAAGGCACGCTTACGTACCTCATCGTTTTCTGGGTTTTTTGCAGCCCGCTCGTACCAGTGGACTGCTTGCTCATCATCCTTATACGTGGTGAATGCGTCGTGGTGGCTCTCGTCGTGGATGTTGCCCATCTTGAGTTCGGCTGCCGCTAGTCCCAGGTCTGCGGCCTGCTTGTACAGCCTCACAGCCTCGCTGAGATCCTGCTGAACGTGTTGGCCGTTCTCGAACATGTCCGCAAGCCAGAACATGGCCTTAGGAAAACCGTCCTTGATTGCCTCGTGGAGCAGTTCCTCTGGTGTTGCAGGCAGTGGAAAAGCCTGAGGATCGGTCAAGAACAGCTCGACCATCTCGACTGTCGCTTCTGGATACCCGCGCATGGAGGCTTGCCCGTAGAGCTTGAAGGCCTTCTGGGTGCTTTGCTCAATAGGCCCGGCACCTTGATGGTACATCTGAGCCAGCCTGAACGCTGACATCGCACATTTTCGCTTGTCGCCCTTGCGCAGGAAGGACGCCGCTTTGTCCCAGCGCTCTTTACGCAGGTAGTAGTTACCCAGCTCGGACGGCGCATCGGAGTGCTTGCTATTGAAGGCTCTTAACATCCAGGTCAGGCCCTCTTCTTCAGTATGCCCGAAGTACTTACCCGCTGAGCAATAGAGCAGACCCAGCTGCATTTTGGCGTCGACGTAATCTTGTTGGGCGCAGGCGAGCAGGTCGCGCTCTACCATCTGCAGGCGATCTTTGTGAAGGACCCCGGGTTCGCCAAGCTTGATGGCGGCAATGATGCCCCCAAACAAATAGACTGCGGCATCGGTCATGAATTCGAAGCGCTGTCGAGCGTCCTCTATCAAGTGATCCAGAGAGGTCTCGAAGCGACCTAGGCAGTAGACGTCGACGTCCGTGCCTGCACGCCGGAGATCCCCGACCGAATTACCATCAGGCAGAATCAGGTAGTCCGAGTTGAAGGTGCGATTTTGCTTATGCTGCTCACGTTGTTCACGAAGCCAGCGAGGGATACGAGGGGAGGATGATTGGGACATGATTGCACTCTAATTTTAGACAATAGTTAGCACAGGCCCTGCCGCAAGGGGGCGGTGCTTTATTCACTGATTGTCTGGCCAGTGCATCATGGGGCGGGTGCGGCTCAGATCCCGTGTCTTGTGGCCTACGCGACTTGTCTAGCATAGGCATCTGTGATTTTGTGTCAATACCTCTGCGTGAGGTAGCTGCGAAAATTGTCGTCCGTAGACCCTTAGAGCTGAATGGCCAAGCGAGACTACTTGGGGTCGAGATGAATATTTTGGACGTAACGGAAAGGGGACAAACGGTTAATGAGTGCGACAGCTTCAATCCGTGGCGCCGCCGCTGCACAGCTCGGCTTCGACTATCAACTTGATGTCTCGATCCTCGCCGCTTTTCAGCTGCTGCTGATCTCTAAGGCCGCCACCCGCTTGGTGCTTGAGCCCGTTAACGAGGAGGATCTCGAGGTCGATCTCGAACCCACTGTTCCGGGACGAATGCAGCCAAGCGCAATGGTCGCCGGCGGCTATAAGCTTGTAGTGCAGATCAAACGCAATACAGGCGAGCCTTGGTCGATTGACGATTTCATAAGGCTACTGAAGCATGGTTCCGACAAGCCTGGTGGCCGTCGCGAGGCTCTTCACCATCTTGACGATCCTGACACGCGCTATCTGCTCGTCACCACTGCCAGCGTCAAAGGTGTCGCCCGAGGCCTCTTGGTCCAAGGTTTTGAAGAAGCGGCTGACAAAGGTGAATTTCCTAGCATTCTCAAAGATACGCTCAAGAAGTCGCCAGAAGGCCGTGTCGCGATCTGGGGCGGCCTTACGGAAAAACTCCTCACTTCGGTGCTACGGGAACTGATGTCGGACTTGCTACACGTACCTCGGCCGAACCAAGATAGACTTCTCGCCAAGCTGCGCTCTGAAGCAAAGCGGCGCACCCGTGGGGCGGTCCCCGGAGTTTGGACCCGCGAGGATCTCTTGGCGATCGTGCGTGAACATGATGGGTTCCTTTCAAGCCTTGCTAGCCTAGAGCATTTCGTCCCGCCAACGAACTTTCACGACATGGTTGAGCAACTGACAGACAAGGGAGCCATCGTGATCCGTGGTCCGTCGGGCACAGGCAAAACGCAGGCCGCGCTCAGATTATGCGAGCTCGCACGACAGCGCGACGGAAGCCTGGAAGTGGTAACGCTCGGCGCCGACGACACTCCGACCAGTGCGAGGAAGCTCATTGATCGCGGACCGACGCTTTTTTACATTGAGGACCCGTGGGGCCAGTATCGACTGCGAGAAGGCGCGGATAGCTGGACCGAGCAGCTACCTCGCTTGCTAGCCAAGGCCTCGTCCAACCATCAATTTGTGATCACATCGCGTAGCGACATCATGGGCAAAGCTCAGGAAGTGCTGAGTCAGTGGTCTGTCGAACTAGATGCCGCGCAATATCGCAGCGGCCAGCTTCGCGAAATATATGACAGTCGCACGGACCAGCTCCCGCCGGCTTTGCAGCCAAAGGCCTACGCATTTCGCAAGGCTGTACTGGCCGAACTCGAGACCCCTTTCGAGATTGATCTTTACTTTCAGCAGATGGCGCAGGGGCCAGAACTTGAGGAGAGCGATCACGCATTCTCCCGGCGATTACTTGAGCAAGCTCATCGAGACGCGGTGGGCGGCGTTGTAGTAAGAGCCCTGGAGGCCAGCGACTCATCGGGAATCGCAGCTATCGTTTGGGCTTTGCTAGCGGCCCGGAATCAGTTCGACAGGAGCCAACTCAGTCCTCTGCAACGATCTTTGCGCCCGCTAGATCGCGATCTAGGCGAGGGCTTAGACAAGTTGATTGATCGTATGGTCGCGGCACGACACCTGCGCCAGCCGTTGCGTACGATTTCCTTCACCCATCCGAGCGTGCGACAGGGGGTCGAACTCTTTCTAACTTGTCACTGGCTGCGCAGCGAGGGTGCGATCCAGACCTTGATCTTGGCATTGACACGTCTGCCCATTGAAAATCGCGTCTGGGGCATGGAAACCGCTGCTCGCGTCTTTGAGGCGACACGCAACTTCGTCGCGCAACGTAAAATCGATGCCCCTTTCCAGATTGACGAATCCAGCCAGGCCGCCATAGATGCCTGGCTCGACGAAGGCCTGATCGACCCAGCCTCGGATTTCCCCAACCTACTCGAGCTCGCTTCAGAAGTCGGCTCTACGGCGTCGATACCGAGCCGCGTAGCCTATTGGCTGCTCAAAGGAACTCAGCGTGGCGCATCGTTCTTCATCGACAGCTGGAGACCACCAGTGTTTGACGACGACTGGTACGCCGGGGTTTCGGCAGACCCGCGCTCCGCCGTGGTCGCCGCTCGTTTCATCCGAGAAAAGTTGGGGTTCGAGCGAGGGAGTTATGGGGATCAGTTTGCCGCACGCCTCGACCGTATCGCACCCAATCTCACCCCAGCCTATCTGGATGCGGCTCGACATATGGTCGGCAACGGCTACGAGACGAACGCAAAAGCGGTCGCTACGGGCGCGATCCGAGATCTGGTCGGCTACGAAATTATCGTTGATTCCGCGCTCGACCACCTCGCCGCGATTAAGCGCGGCTATGACCTATCCTACGCGGAAGAGTGGCGTGCAATTGAGGATGGTGAGCGCGACGCTGCTGTCGAAGAGGCGATGCAATGGAGCCACGAGGAAGATGGCTACACCTCGGGCGTATTCATCGAAGTTTATATTCGGCATCTGCGCTCCATTGGAGCCTGGAAGGCTATTGCTGAGCACCCCCGCATGGCTGAGTTGGTTTTCCCCTGGGCGCGAGATCTGCGCTTGAACAACACTCATGCCTCGCCTGCCGAATTCGACGCTATCGTCACGTGTGCGAAGGAGCTTGATGCCGAACCCGAGGTCTGGGAGGCTCTCGGGCAAAATTGGCTGCCTGAAGTCGTTCATAGGCTAGCGAGAAGGATTGCGGATGGTGTGATGGCAGTCGACCTACGCAAGGCGCTCACTCAGACTGCATTAGCTAGAGTGCCAGGTCTTCTGGTCAACGAGATCAACAGCCTTTCCGCTAAGCCTAGCAAGCAGCTTATGTTGCTCGCCGATATCGACCGCGCCAGCTACCAGATCAATGTCAAGGATCGAGCGGCAGCGCGGGAACAGATCACCGACCACCTTCCAGTCGAGCTAGTCGAAATCATCAGTGCTTTCCCGTCGGACCACAGTGGCCCTGGAAGTGTGGGGCCTAACGCGCTCAAGATTCTAACCGAGAACGTCCTGGGACTAGATTCGGAAACGCTCGGCCTAGTCGTGCCAGTGATCGTTGCGAATGGTGGCAATGCTGCGCCGGGCGTCGAGTTCTGGCTCGCAATCGCGAAGAGTAAGGATGATGCTCTCGCGGCGACTAAAGTGGCGATTGAGATCGGCGACATCGCGCTGGTCGAGCGCTCGCTGCGGCACAATCGGGCGGATGCCCGGCACGCCGCGCTCCTCCACCTTGCATCATCCTTGTCAGATCCGCTGCCCGCATCTCTTTTGGCTTTGTCATCCGACCCCAGCGCAAGAGTACGGCGTGCAGTTGTTTCGGTCATCCGCGAGAGGCCGCACCCCGATCACCAGAAGACACTTCTAGGATTGACGCACGACCAATGGTCAAGTGCCGATTACCATACTTCTGTCCGGGATACTTACACCATTGCCCAAGAGGCGGTGATTGCTCTCGCAAACTATGCATCTTTGGTGGATCCCGTCGGCGAAATGCTCCTTGATCTTGCCAGTACTACCAGCGACAGAGCCCTCAGCCAAATCGCTCTGATAGTCGCAGCGAATAAGTGCAGCTCCAAGATCCAGCAGAAGATCTCGAACCTCGTCAGTCTCAGAGAGTCACGATGGATCCGCCTCGATGCTCTCGTAGCGCTCGCTGATGCGGCAATCCTCGATCCGAGCGTCACCGAGCATCTAGCCCCAACCTTTCTGACTGATTTACCGCCGATATTGGCCGCTCACGCAGCCCATTTAGTCGGCGCGCACGCTACCTCCGACGTCGCCCTGAAACTTTTCACCAGCGTTGCTAGCGTCAACCGTCGCCAAGTCCTACTCCTTGTCGGCGCAAGCGCAATGGCAACACGTGATCGTAAAATCGCCGATCAAATTCTAGACCTCCTTGAACCCGGCCACCCCGCGCGCCGGATACTCGATACATCAGAGCTGCTGCCGTTCTCGGTCCTCGACGATTTAGGCTCGGTTGCGCTGCGGGAGTACGCGCGTAAGCGGCTAGGCGAGCGAATCTCGGAATGAGTAGGGAGCGAGAAAGGGACTTGTTACCATTTGAGAACCTACAAATGCTCCGCTCCTTCCGGAAAAATTAATGCTTCGCTCTCTCTGACCCTCAGCATTGGCTTTTGTTATTTGCCATCTAGAACTGCCACGGGTAGACCCATAGTAAGCGTCCGGCGAACTCACCCTCCGATCCCAAGCATAAGGGTGATGGTATCCACGTATTTTTAGGTGGACACCATCACCCTTATGCTTGGGATCGGGTAGGTGTCCGCCGTACGCTTACAAACGTTCGCCTGCACAATCCAAAAAGCGTTAGCGCCACTGGGCTACGACCAGGTCTGACAGGGATCTCCGTAAAGATTCATCGCCAAAGTTCGAGAAGGATCACCACTAATTTCCTTGTTGGCATCATGGCAGGCCTGAATGGCGGTCTTGCCTGACTTCCAGTGCTTTAGGAACTTTGGCGCCCAGCTGGCTGCGACCATTGCTTCGACCGGCCAAGGCGAGGCAATGACCGTCGAACACCCATTAGAAAGAAGCTCCTTAGCCAAGCCACTCGTGGTGTTAGCGTCCGGCACCTTGTCCGAACGGCCACCGCTGCAGACAAACAGCACCGCCACACGCGAGTCGCGAACAGCTGTTGCGACCACATCAGCAGGGACCTTCAGCGACCCCTCATCATTCAAGGTATGGAAGTAGTTGCCCTCAGGGGAGACCTGTCCATGGGCAGCTATAAACACCAAGTCCGAGCCTGCAAGTGTTGCGGGCGGCTGGTTGCTGGTATCCAGTACCACCCCGTATTCCTCGAACTCCCCTTGCAGATAACCGAGTAGCACGTTGAGGGTCTGTGTCTGATCGCCTGCATTGGATATCCAGGCGTACAGTCGCGGCACGGCAGCAGGACGGCGCCTGAACGACTCTGCGAGCCAAGCCATAGACGGTGCAGCACCAACAGGTTGAGAGGCTCCGAAGAAGCCATTGTTGGTCCATAGCAGATTGCTCGGCATCGAACGCAGCTCTGACTCCATCACGACCAGGGTTGCGCTCGACGGGAGTGTCTGCCATTTGCACTCGGCTAGGGATTGTTGCATGACGTGCTCCTTTTCCCAACTCTGCGTTCCCACATCCTTGCAGTAGTCATATGGGTACAACCTAGACCATCTCTTGAAGCTTTCGTAGATGAACTCCTGCTCTTCCACAAGAGTGAACTGGCCTTCCTCATACCTGAGGGAAACTAGCTGACCGAGGTTGTCGAACGCGGCCAGCACCAAGGCTATCCCATGTCCACGCAGATGTTCGGCTACCTCCACAATCTCCGAAGGGGACCCGAATGCGTGCGGGGGCCTTGGGTGTCGCGTCCATCCCGGAGCTGCGACGCCTCTGTCGGCCAGAAGCTCAAACGGCAGAAACAGCTCATCAGGCTCTACGCTATTGCGTTCAAGGGTCAGCACCATCCTGGCAGCGACCGTCAGCAGCATTGAGTCATATGCTGCATCGTTGGCGAACTTTGCGGGTTCTATAGATGTGTACTGCGTCCAAAGCGCGCCAACAGGATCCTCGCTATCCATCAGCGATTGGACGAACGGCTTAGATGAGAAGGCATTGCCAGCGAGTACCTTCATCGTTTGAGTTGCGCTATCCGGGATCTCAACGTTGAAGGTCTTGGAAAGCTTGATGAGCTGACCAAGCAGCGACATCGCTTGGACGCCGTCCTCACCTCTATCAAGTGCATCCTGACCAGCTTCGGCGGCACGACGGAGCAGATTTGGGATCTCGTCAGCTCGGCCCGGAAGATCGCGAACAAGTCTTTCAAGCTCGATAGTCAATCTGATATGAAGCTGCTGGTGTCGATCCCTGTCAAAGGTTCCGCGGGCATGCAAGGCCTTATTAGATATTTCCAGTGCGTCCAAGGCATGGTCAAGCCGTCCAGACTCCCTAAGCAGCCGTACCCAAAGGTTGATTTCATTGAAGCTGGTCAACGGTGTCTGCCCAATATTGGGGCCCGCAATAGCACACGCAAAGGCAACCAGGCTGGTTCGACGGTCCTGAAGACGGCTGTAGACATCGGCCATGCTGAACCATGCGGCTTGGGCCCGGGATCGTGAATCACCACATTGAGAAAGCTGCTCCTCGCAGAGGTCTCTGGCCTGCTGCGCGTACCCGGCGTTACCTAGCCGCGTCATCGCTACTCGGAACAAGACAGTAGAGAAATCAGGCGCAGACGTATGGGGCGCAACACCGCATCCAAGAAGAAGCCAGTTCTTCAAGGTGTCTACGTCCTCGCGTGACTCAATTGCAATCGCCCCCGAACTCATCACCGTACAGATGGTTGCCATACAGACGTCTGGATTGATCGAGATCAACTCACGTGGAAGCTTGGTCTTGCCAGGGATGCATGGCTGGCGATCCACGAACCATTGAAGGCAGATTTCTGGGATTTTGCTCTCTATTAGCGCCTTCTGCGAACTAGACGCCGGATACATGTCTGGTCCGAGGATGAGCCCTCCTTCATCAATAAGATCGGAGATAACCGTCAAGATGAGTGGAACACCGATGTCGCCACTACGCTCAACCGACAGCAGCTCTATCAGGCGCTGACGAACGTAGCCCCGCTCCGGGCGGACAGCCAAGTAGCCAACGATCTCCTTGATGATGTCCGCAACCTTGCTCTCAACCAAGGAGAAGTCAATTGAGCCCCTTCTCAGCAGAAATGCGTCGAGAACGGCCAACAGTTCTCTGACTTCTTCTTCTTTCTTCGATCCCATGAGCAAGATAGCGACATTGATCGCGGCCACCACCTCATGTCTTGCAAGCAGGTATCGAAGAATAGCCAAAGGCACCAACTTGTCAGATGATCGTTCAGCCAGTATCACCATTGCTTCAGTATCAAGCGAATCAGAATCTGCAAGCAGCTGCAGATGGTAAAGATGCTCGCGCGAACTCATGAAATCGGGGTGAAGCACAGTTGCTGCCTCGGCGAATCGTCCGTCGGCTAATGCCCGCTGCAAGACCAAGTTCCGGACACCGCTATAGGAGGGGTGTTCATCGATCATGCGTTTCTCGAAATGTCCCTGAAGATTCGCATCGCCAATTCGTTCGGCGACGCGGGAAGCAATGTAGAGAGAGTCCAATGGGAATGCATCATCGACGACTCTGTCCAGGAAGTTTTTAGCGTCAGCGTCAGCTCCAGCGTCCGCACACACATGGGCCAACCGTAGCAGTGCCTCTGGTTCGGGATCAGCCGGAAGTACCAGGCGCTTGACCTCTCTATACGCTTGTTCGGCCAAACCAGCACGATGAAGCATTTGAATGGCTACAACCTTGGTATCCACCTCGCCTCCAAGCTCCAGACCGCGGAGATGCGCGAGGGCTGACCCTACCTCTCCATTTGCCAGCATCTGATCGCACAAAGCAAGACCCTGCTGGATCCTCGACTCCCAATTGGAATAGCCGTTTTCCTGACTCATAGTTATTCTCCAGAACCTTCATCCTTGCAGCGTGAGCGTACGGGGAATACGCCCGGCGTGTAATCCAACTTTTCGCTGATGTCTTCGCCGATGCGCTGGAGCTGGGTAAGCGTCCGCCCAACTCACCTTGCTTAAGTCAGGCCGGCATCCACTGATGCGGTAGCGGTTGCCCGATCTCACTGGCCCGCTGCGTCGGCAGCCGTGCATACTGCGCACGTATATTCGGCTTCTGCATCAATTCGATGCAAGGCCGCAACTTGTTACACTAGATTCGCAAAAATAATCACGACTTGAAGCGCGTATTTCACAGGACCGCTAAGAGAGCGTTGTAGGTCATTCAGCATGGAAAGGAGCCAGTGTGGCGATAAACATCGTAGACGTCGAAGAGGTGCTACGTCAGCAGCCGCATCCTCTGACGCTTATGAGTCTGGAAGCCCTGAATCCAGCACGAGAACCCTACAGGGCAATCTTGCTTCAACCATCGGGTATGGTCGAAGCCAATGATGTCCGGGTCGGCCACGCAGACGCCGCCGTTGGACACGCCTTATGCAGAGGATTTCTTTCCGCCGCGGCAAAAAGCCATTCTGACCTGGCGGTAGCACCTGAATATTGCGTCCCTTGGTCAGTCGTAGAAGAAATCGTGGCAGGAGACTATCGACCGCCACAAGGTGCCATCTGGGTGCTTGGATGTGAAAGCATCTCTCCGGTTGATTTCCAGTCGTTGGCTCAACAGTACAACGCGGCAGGGGAATGCGTATTTCACCATGAACCACTTGACGCGCGGCAGGCCGCGCAACGGCGTTACCTCGACCCGCTCCTCTACATTTTCTGGGCCCAAAACCAGGACGGACAGCCTGTACTGTGCCTTCTCGCGCAACTCAAGACAGTGGCATGCAGGGACTACCGGGATGTAGAGCAAACCTCATTGTGCCTCGGCAAGACGGTATACGCCTTCAATCGTGGCATCAACTCGATGAGTCTCGTCTCGATTATTTGCTCGGACGCCTTTGACTTCACTGAGCACATCGACGAAATACATACCAACTGCCTGCTCATTCATATCCAACTCAACCCAAAGCCGGCACACACCGACTACGCGGCCTACCGAACCAGGCTTTGTTCAGTGGGAACGAACAGTCACGTCGAACTCCTGTGCCTGAACTGGGCCAGGAACATCAAAGAGGTCAAGAGCGGAGGCAAATATGCGGATTGGAATAATGTCGCCGGTTCAGCCTGGTACGCACCGCCCATAAAATTTAGCGCTGACGACGGGATAATTGATTCGTTGCATCGCAAAGGTCTTTATTACTGCTTGCTGGCCCAACGCTGGCATTCGTTCTTCCTGAACTATGAAGGCCAGATCATTCAGTTACAAAAGCAGAAGTTGCTTTTCCCTGGCGAGCAAGCTCTGGCGCCGAAGAACTTCGTCGCAGTGGAAGAGCGCTGGTCCTGGAGAGAGGACAACTACAGCTGGCAGAGTGGTGCGGTTGCCGACGATGGTTTCTCCGGCGCCCTAGCGGAATATCAAGCAATTGCTCAACATTTGCGGCAGGCCTCGCTGGAAAGCCCGCTTGCGGTTGAGCGCGCTATCGAGATTCTCATGGGGCCCCGTGGAACTCCAGCGACTTGGTACACAGTCAAAGAGCTTGACGCGGTTCATCTAGACAAGGACGAGGAATCGATACGTCGAGTGACGGTCCACCAAGACGCTGACCTCACTCGGCCAGGATCGTCATACCGCCTGCAAAGATTGCAGCGTGCTCATGATGCAATCGGACTTGCACACAACGACGTTCCCTGGCCACCGTCAGTGCGGGATTTGGCGGACGGCTTCAAGTTTTCATGGAAACGCAACTCCCCCCACCACAACGTCGAAACAAACGCTGGCGTGCGGGGCCCAGCAACACTCGTCTACCTTTCGGACCAGGCGAACAATTTAGCGGTCGAAGCCATGCACCAGAAGCTTAGGACCGCTATCACCAACCAGGTAATCAATGAGGCTTGCGCAGCAGGTAAGAGCGCAGAGGAACTGAGTGACATCATCGTGCGCGCTCAAGATCGGCTTTGCGTGGTGTTTCGACGAAATAACCGCTTTGGCGCACGCGGCCCCGAAGGCATGAATCTCATCGACGTTCCGGCCAGTGCATCACCGGTAGATTTTTCAGAGGACAGATCATGATTAATGCGCAACGCGTTGAAGCGATGCTCAAGGACCGCTATCCCGATCTTGAAAGTGTAAGCCGGGGTGTTTTTCGAGGCGTTGACCGCTTCGGCGCTCGCGACTATGCGATTCGCTACTTCGATCTGAACGATAGGCTCGCAACTACTGCTGAGTCGTTGAAAAGCTACCAGGAAGAAGTCCTCTCGCCGATGTACTTCTCAAGTGACGTCGCAACTGATTTGCGCTGGAATCATTACCTGTACTTCGTCACCAGTGATGAAGCTGCCCAAAGGGGCGAGTTCGGTCACCTCAAAGCCAAGATAGAGTCGGACCGGGAGTATGCCCGCAAGCAGGTTGTACGAGAAGGCGAGATCGCCGGATTGCTGGCCAACGCACCAGCGCCCGTACCTTCGAAAGCCCTGCCGGTTGACCTTGCGACGACATGGTCAAACATTCTCGAACAGCACGGCCTTGCCTTCATTCTGGATAGCGACATCACCGTTCCGGATGCCGTTCGGCGAATTGTTGCGGGGATAAAGGATGGAGCGTCGCGCCCAGTATCTCCTGTGGCTCTACTCTCTGCCGAACAGGAAGCCGCAAACTGCTTCATCAAGCGCTTGACCATTCAAGGTTTCCGCACTCACCCGGAGGAAAAGGAACATCCGCTAGGTCGAGTGAATTTGATTGTCGGCAGCAACGGGGTTGGAAAGACCTCTCTACTTGAAGCAATTGAATACGCCTACTGCGGAAGAAATCGCCGATCCTCCCCGCTTCTCAGTAGCACATCGATTGTCGTGGATCTTCTTGGAGCCGAGCACAAGCTGTCTTCGACCACTGATGCCACACGGCTTCGTGCCCGCCACTCGCACTGGTACGCCAAGACTGATCTGAAGACAGTCACCATACAGGACAGTTTCGGGAAATTTAACTTTCTAGACACCGATGCTGCAGTAGATCTCAGCGTATCGGCAAGTTCAGAACAAATTGGAACGGACGTCACGCGTTTGATGTTGGGTGCGACAGCAGAGAATCTGGCAGACCGGCTACGCCGCGTTCTCAAGCAGCTACAGGATGAGCTGAAGGACCTACGCCGCGAGAGCGCAAGCAATCAACAAATGAAAGAGGCAGCCCTGGCGCGTCTTGATGCTATCAAAGCTGCCCCAAAGTTGTCGGACAGCTTGTTTCTTGAACTTCTCGCGGCGCTGAGAAGTCAGGGATGGAATAGGGTCCCAGACGAAAAAGGTCAACTCGCAGCGTTACGAGAGCAAATCCAGAGGGCCATCTCTTCCACCGCACTGGTTCGACATGCGTCGATCAACATGCTTCACGCCGAGCCCGATTCCGCGCTGCGGCTATTGACCAGCCTGAACGAGGAAGCGAGCAAAGCGGTAGCTCTGGATCAGAGAGCCAAAGCCGGCCGGTTAGCACAGGTCAACGCACGTCGCGAGGCGCAATCAGCGGCGGCACTAAGCGCTGCTGCAGAAGCGCTTCTTCCTTATGCGCGCACCAACTTCCCGCAAATTGTAAAACAGGCAACTGACTGTCAAGACCGAGTTCGCTCGCGCAAGGCAAGGTTGAGCACAGTCGCTGATGTCGGCGATAGAAGCGCCATTCAACAGTTTTTGGAACGGTCTGTCGCAGACGCTATTGACTCAGTCGAAATGGAAATCGACACGCATCAGCGACGGCTCGAAATTGCACAAGCTTCACTCGAGACTCTAGAAAAGACACAGAGCACGATGACCGTGCTAAGGCAACGCCTACTGGGCACCGCCCAAGACATACTACAGCGCTCGGCCGATCCCGACCATTGCCCTTTATGCAGAACCGAATTCGAAGAAGGTCAGCTGCTTGCACGGATGATGGCCGATGTTGAGGGCGGTGCGTCTGAACAAGCCAGCTTCCTCCAAGCGGAAATTTCGTCTGTCAATGAATCGATGGCGGAGGCTGAGGCCATGTTGGCACTCCTGCATCCCTTGCGTTCGTTTGTTGGAAGTAGTGATTTAACCGTCACGGTCGCCCAGACGCTTAAACTGATTGACCAAGAGCGAACTGCGTTCGAGCTTGATCGCCAGGAGCTGGACGCTTTCCGCACGCAGGCACAGCATCTGCGATCCAACGGGCTCTCTTCCAACGATCTTGCTAGCAAGTTGCTGAACGCGGGGATGGCCGAACTTTCTTCGCTCGAGGATTTGGAACGAATCCAGTCGAATCACAAAGAGATGTTGGAAACATTCCAAAGCGCTGAAAAGACCGCCATCAAGGAGACGGAAGTCGTGAGGCGGGAATGCGATGCGATGGCCGAACGCCTTTCGATCGAAGCGTTAGGAGACACCGACAGACTCGCAAAAGCCGTCAAAGAACTGATATCAGATGCGGAAGCTGCCTTGGGGGCACGCCAGAATCTCTCGTCAATTCTGACTATCAGCACTGAGACAACAGCGGAGGAACTCGCGCTGAACCTCGCTGCTACACAACAATTGCTCGTCCAGGTCGACACGGCCGTGGCGCAGGAAGGTGCCAACAATAAGGCGCTCAACGACGAGGCCAAGAATATCGAAGATCTCGACAAAAAGATCGAGGGCAGCAACACAAAGATCACTCGTGCAAGCGAGGCAGATCAGGTGCTGGATACCTTAGCCAAACAAAGCTCGGGGGGCGAGCTTGCAAGTCAGATCCTGGCCGAGAACGCGGCAGAGATTGCTCGTACTTTTGCCAACATCCACATGCCTAACGAGTTTGAGATTCAAGTCTCTCATGGAAAACTTGTCATCATCCGCAGAAGCACGGGTGCAGAGGTTCAGCTCGACCATATGAGCACAGGTCAGCGTGCCGCATTCGCCCTGTCTCTGTTCCTGGCGATGAATGGCCGTCTTCGCTCAGGCCCCCCTTTGTTACTGTTTGACGATCCAGTTGCACATATCGACGATATAAACATGTTGTCCTTCCTTGACTATCTTCGCCAGCTTGCTATCAGCGGGTCGAGGCAAATTTTCTTTGCTACGGCAGACACCAAGCTTGCTGGCCTTTTCCGCCATAAGTTTCGATTCTTGGGCGAAGAATTCAAGGAATTGCGTTTGTCGCGAACCTCATAAGGCAGTGCCGCGCAGATGCGCAGTGTTCTGCGCGGGTGAGAAATGCTAATTCCTGAACTTGGAGAGAGTCTAGGGTCTGTACGAAATATGCCTGCACGACGCTCATGCTGCGTTGAAAGCAGGCTCGGAATGCTCATTTACGACACGTAAACTCCGCTTCCTCGCCTGTTTTCGCCTTGCCTGAGCGCCGCTCGGCGATATTTCATACAGACCCTAGGAAACCAGGGGCGATTCACTTTGCCCCATCTTGCATACTAGGGAGTATGGTTGGCTGTCGATTGTTGCTGATCCAACATGGCGGATATGCATTTACCGTCAGCACGCAGAAGAGTTCCTTTGCGGCACCGGCTACTTGAAATACGAATTTATGGCTTCAACATAAAGTCGGAAAATTCGCTACACATAAGTATGCATGATAGATTTCCCGGCCATGCCATTGAATGCCCCCTAGATACGTCCTACGCTACCAATTCCACGGTTCCTCAGTCTGACCGATGAATGTCGTACCATGCAGGAACGTGTTCCTTTCTTGCGTGGTGGTAAGCGGAAATCTAGCGTAGTGCGTATGCGCCATCTGCCTCAATTGCTCTTGCCATTGTTCCTTGATGTCCTCCTCATCAATATTTCGGCCGTCTAGAACCTCAACAGGCATTATCTCTGTAAGGTCTATAGGTACTGCGTCCACTGTACCAATCCGCGAGCGCAAATTGACAGAACAGAGTTCCACCATCAAGCCAGCAATTCCCTTCTTCAACAGCTGCTTTAAAACTTTGAGCTTATCCTTCGACGAAAAGTTGTTCGTCTTGATCAGGGTGTTGTAGTACGGCTTGAAGTAGTTAATCAATCCCGCTTCAGCTAGTGATACAACTTCCTTTCTACTCAACCGGACGTTGCGCAGGCGATCCATGTGAGCCGAATCCTGCTCAGCAGACGCTTGGGCTTCCACATTGAAATCGCCTCCATTACTGATGATCGTTTTGCCATGCTCGAATCGATATAGCAACAGCAGTACCTCACGCTCGGGAAAATGCGTTGAGGTTTCGGCAAGGATCTGCTGAAACTTGTTGTGCGACAGCAAGCGATCCAGAGCATTACGAGACGAAGTTCGGCCAATAGCCTGCCCTACATAGAGCACTTCAAGATCGGTGTCTTGTGGTGTCAGCAAGCTTCTCGCGGCAGCAACAATGGCATTCACAGCAATGAACTGCTTACCTGCGGGTGTGACGATGATCATTGACGTACCGTTGAGAGCCACCGCGACATTTTCGATCGGAATGCCATCAGGGATCGACGACAGGCAGATCTCGTAGACGAAGGGAATCGCTGTCATACCTTGTTCGCGCAGCACCAAAAACTCACCGGTAACCGTGCGACCGTTCAGGGCGAATCCTTCCGGCTTGAGGTAAATCCGCGGGCGGCGAACGATGAGGTAAATGTTGCACCCTAAAAGTGCTTCCTTATGCACCGGATTGTCTTTGACGCGGTATAGATCGGCCGGTGTGAGCATGGTTGGAAAACTGGAATAGAGATGGGTAGCTCCTTCCATAGAAAACTGCCGGGTGATGCCACCAAGGTCAGTCATGTAATACTCCTATCGTTACGCGATGTTGCCCGACGTATACACTTTCCTAGACTTGTTGTGATGCATACAAGACAAACATTCTCTGATATCGAGCGCCATCGCCACCCGGAATGAAAAATGTAGTGGTCAACTAATCCCGGACTCTGCGTTAAGCCCATTAGCCCCATCACACCCAGATTGTAGCCTTCACAGGAGAACGGCTGCTGACAGTTGGGGCAGGCCTGCCTGATGTATACGCGGCCCCACACGGATTACGCCTAGGGCCGTCAGGGTTACCAGAGGTAGGGGAACAGAAACTCGATCGAGTGCCGGGAGAGGCTCAGGGATACCGGCTTGCGGCCATCTAGGGTAATCAAGCCCTCTTTGGCCATCTGGCTCAGCAGGCTGCGCGTAGTGCGCTCGCCGACGCCCAAGCGGGCTTGGATATCGGCACGCTGCTGGTCGCCCAAGTATAGTAACGTCTTGTAGACATCCCGGGCCTCGATTCGGAGCTCAGGCAGGGTTTCTCCTTTGCTGTCCGAAAGCGCGCGACGGCTCCGCATCTCAAAATACACGTCGATCCGCTCACTGAGCCTTTCCGGTTCGAGCTGCGTGCTGAAGTATTGCACCTGATCCAAGGCCGTCTCCGCGAAAAACCTGGTCCAGCGCAGCAGGCCGCTATCCGAGAGCTCGCCACGGCCGTCTAGCTCGCCCTTGCGGGGGTGATCGGCGGCTCCAAGCATCTCGTAGTAGGTGGCGACATTGCGGGCGAATCCACGGCTCATAGACCACAGGCCATAGCCACCAAAGCCGGCAGCCTTGAGGTACTGGTCTGTGAACAGGCGGCCGGTTCTGCCGTTGCCGTCCATGAACGGATGAATCCACATCAGCCGATGGTGCGATGCTGCAGCGGCAAAGAAGCGCGAGAGACCGTGGATCCAGTCCAGGCGGTACACGCGCTCAAAGTCGTTGAGGTGCGTGTGCATCTGCTCAACGGTCGGCGGGATGTGCTGGCCGACGCGAACCCCGAACTGCCGAAATTCGCCGGGGACCATGCGCACGGTATCCCCTTTCTCGTTCAGCTGGATATCCAGCATCTCCTCGGGCACGCCGACGTAGAACTCGCGGTGTAGGCGTGAGATTGCGCCTTTCGTGCACACGTCGATCTTGTCGATCGGGTCATCGGTGAGCCGGCGCTGGGCTTCAATGTGGCGCTTGTGCTCCTGCAGGTCCTTGGCTCCCTTGATCTCCTGGGGAGCGTCCTCGGCGCGAAGAATGTCGGCCGGTACCGTGGAGTTACCCTCGATCTTGTTGCTGTAGTACGAGTTCACCACCCGCAGCAGATTCATCATCGGCACGCGCAACGGGCCTGGGATCTTCGCGTGAAGGGCCGCGTCAAGCCGCATGATCTGGACGACTTGGTCCTGCAGATCCTCGGGGGCCTTGTCCTGGGGAATATATGGTGTGAATGCCATTTGCCGGTTGTGCACCTTGCGTTACGCCTTGTTTTTCAAGGCTTATAGAATTTCCGAGCATTGAATTTTGCCGGTTCTCTTGCCGACACTGTACCATTCTGGTTCCAAACGAGCATTACCGCCGGATGGCCGGCGGTCGGACATGAGGATAAGCACGAGAATTATGTGAAGCAGCTGGCGGCGTCGGCCTTGGATTTGAGCATTGCAAGGTCCACCCAGGCAGCCACCGGCCGGCAGTTAGAGACGATTGGGTGGGTTACCCGGCATTAGGGCTTCGAGTGAACGAAGATAGGCTTCCTACGGATTGTTTGAGCCAAACTGGCTGTTTAGCACCTTACCTGGAGCGTAAATATGCAGCATTCCACCGATCAGTTGCATCACGACGATGTACATCAAAGACTCGACAAATAAACTGGATGTACATACAGTAAAAAGCGCAAGCTATGCACCTTTGCACGTCGGAATAGGCCCCCCCACAGACGAATGTAGATTTGCTGAGGTAGGCCAGACTTTTGTAATCTCATATTGATATTACCGAACGGAAATCGACCTGTGATCACCCTGAAAACTGCCATCATCCACAGCTTCAAGAAGCTGGCCTACACCGAGTATGTTTCAGAGGTGGTGAAAAAGGATGTGGTGCTAAATACTGAAAACCCGGCTCTCAAGCTTCTTGTCGAAGGCATCAATGGCCTCATTGGCAAGGAAGGTAACAGCGTTGTCTATGGTCAATTCGCCAACGACG
The DNA here is from genome assembly GCF_000259195.1 of Pseudomonas donghuensis. GTDB lineage: Bacteria > Pseudomonadota > Gammaproteobacteria > Pseudomonadales > Pseudomonadaceae > Aquipseudomonas > Aquipseudomonas donghuensis. The sequence continues at coordinate 148,625 of NZ_JH650763.1, read as the reverse complement.
GCCGTCAGGGACCGTTTCCTGAACGCTTTGGCGCTTTCATCGATCAGCAAAATGATACGGACCAGTTCGTTGCGCTAACTCACCTTGCGATGGACCAATTGGTCCACCAGGCGGGAAGCCGAACCTTGGCTACTGGCGGACATATTCTCTGCGCGCAATATACGTCAGGTGCATCGGACTTCTTCCTGGTTGCCAGCATAAAAGAACGAGGCGGCATCCAGCTCGACGAGAACTACGTCCCGAAGGAAATTCAGGAGGTAGACCTAAAGACGGTTCAACAAGCTGCGAGGATTAATTTAGGAAGTTTCGTCACAGTCACTGCCGCAGTTGCACAAGGTGCCGGCGCAGAAGCGGCGGAGGAGGATGAGGACGCAGAGGAAGTTGATTCGACCTACCTGTGTTTTATCAGCCGAGGGAGAGACAGCCAGGCCTCTGATTATTTCATCTCCGCTCTGGGATGTGCCAAAGGCGTGGCATCCGGCCGCGCCACCAAAAATGCCATTGACTACGTTGATCGTTTCTTCCGAGACAAGAAAGCGCTCAAGCCTTTTGCCTACAAAGCAAAAGAAGCAGTCGTCAAATACCTTCAGGACCGACTGGTGGACGGCAAATCCGCACGTCTCGACGCCATTTGCCATGCAGCAATTCAACATGTTCCTGCAGAGCTTGTGGATGAGATCGCTGGACTGAAAGACTACCTCAATGACGAGAAACATCGAGTTCCAGAAGACTTCACCGTCAACCCGAAATCACTGAAAGCGAAGACGCGAATCAAAGGTGACGCCGCCAGCTGGTCCCTCCAATTTGAACGTGGCGCGTTGGGGCAGGAGGCGACTGCTGATGTTTACTACGATGAGCCTCGCAAAAAACTGATTCTGTCGAACCTTACTCAGGAGTTGATCGACGTGATTGAAAAAGAGCTACAGGCCAGGGCTGGATAGCTTATGTTTTCCGATGTTGTAGCTCTGTACCGCGCGATGGGATCACCTCTCATTGAGGGCGGTGTTGCCTCCTACGAGGGGGCGCCAACACCCGCAATCATTGCTGCTTTGCAAAGCTGTAAGGACCTACAGCCGGCATTCGGAAAAATTCAGCATCAGGACGAGCATGATGGTTTACTCGAAATAGAGCTCCGCTTACCCTCGAATGAATTTGGCCGGTTTTACACCAGTGTTAGCGAGCTCGCGCGTTCGGGCTCGTTGGGCAAAGGACTGTTTCCGAAGAACATCTATGTCGTTGATCTAGCTTGGGCTGATTTCGATGATAACGAGCCAGAGCCGATCAAAGAGCTCAGGCGCATATGCAGACTGATTGAGCTCTTGGCGATGCTGGCTATCGGCGTGGACAAGGAAAGCAGCCCAGACTCCTATAATCTGTTCTTCGCTCTGCCGCCTGACGGTGCAAAGCCGCCTAGAACCTTCCTACTCCCGACCCAAGTCGACGATCAACTGCTTGGGCATGAGCTCAGGCATATGAGCCTGCTCGAACAAATCCTAAACCGTAAGAACGAGACCAAAGCCCATCTTTCCGAACGCAAGCTGATGATCCGAATGGCGATCGCGAACGTGATTGAGAAGTTTGAAAGCGAAAAAAACCTTTTCCTGGTTGTGGTCCGAGAGTGGAACGAAATCCTCTCGATCTATCGCGCAAACCTGCAAACGTATGTCTATGGGTTCTCGTTTGAGAAGGTCCGTCGCGAGCTGGCACAGGCAGAAATAGACTACGGCACCAAACTGAGTGGTGTCTTGGGTGATATCGCCGGGAAGATGCTTGCGCTTCCAATTTCTCTTGCAGGCCTGCTTGCTTTGAAGAACAGCTCCTCACCTTTCGAAGCTTTCGTTCTTGTGCTTGGCTTGGCTGTTGTTTCAGTGATCCTACTCGCGATCTTGCACAATCAAACCCTGCAGACGAAGCGTTTGCTACACAGCTTCAACGTCGTTTTCGATGACTTCAAAGATAAAATAGTAACCTACCCGCCCAAGCTTCAAGGGTTGCTTCGAATCACCATCGATCAAGTTGAAAAGCAGGGACAGACGCTTGAAAACACGTTTCGGCTTCTGAAAGCGCTATCTTGGTTACCAGTGACCGGGGCAGTACTGGTTGCTCTTGTGAAATATTGGGATGCGTTTCAGAAGGCCCTCGTAACCGTCCTGTCGATTGTTGCCGCATCGAACGTGGACCCAATTTTTCTAGCGCCCTAGTTGTACCCCCAAGCTCAGCGGCGACGAATCCTGTTCAGCACACACGGGATAGGCCATGGCCCCGGCGCAGGCACTCACAGTTGATCGGAAAGCTAAGCTTAGCTAGCAGGGTGCCCCATACTTTAATCACCGCTTTGGAAATCTACCCGACGTCGTTCCAGCTACAGCCTACTGTGGTCTCTACGAGGTAGGTGTCTATTAAAGTCTCCAGGCACCTGGTCGCCTTCCTTTTCAACAAGGGGCTCGTGATGCATGTGCTTACCGTAAAGCAGGCTCAAGAGGGACTGAAACAAGCAATGGATGACGTTTGTCGTGACCACGAGCCGACGATCATAGTGCGCAAGCGCGGGAAGCCTGTCGTGATGCTCTCATTAATCGATTACAACGGGTTCCAAGAGACAATGTATCTGCTGGGCTCGACTGCCAATACCCAGCGTCTGACGAAATCCATCGCTCAGCTTCGGTCCAGCCTTCCTTAATCCACAGTTGACTGTAAGCACGTTGGCAGAGGCCTGGTTGGAATGAAAATTACTGGCCGTATTGAAACTGAAACTGTGACCGATGTGCGTTGTGACGTATGCGGTTGCTCCGCCCGTCTGGAAAGCGGCAACTTAGAGTATGGGATGCTCCACGCGCATTGGGGCTATGGTGCGCTGCACGACGGCGAACGCTATGAGCGTACATCTGTGCGAAACCTGTTTCTTCGCAACCATCGCTTACCTAAAGCAGGAGCGGCGCACAGCAAACATGTTTGAGGATGACCCGCAACGGCCCTACGATGATTCCGGGCGGGCTACCAAGGAAGACTTTTTCCGTGATGGTCGCTGACTCGCAGCCTTGAGTTGGGTCTTTCACTTCGGCTTTTTAGGGTCTGATGATGGTGAGTGCAACTCCATGTACTGATGGAAAGCGCGCGTAAGGTCTGCATCTGTCGACTTTGGGGCTGGTGTACGCCGTCTAGCTTTGGCTGGAATTTTCTCCTCTGGCAAGGCGATATGTTTCAGCACTGAGCGCTCCGCCTCGGTAGCCGACGAACCGAAAACCCTCTCTTGCACCCGCTTATCACGATCGGCCCGGGCGAAGCTCACCACGTTCGACTTATACTGAACGGGCAAGTCGAACGGGCACCGCAGATCCAGATGCGCCCCGCGAGATCCATTGTTGATGGCCTGCAGCTGCAGCTCTTCAACTTCCATCGCATTACTGGTGTATGCGCTGGACCGGTAGGCCTTGTGCAGATCTTCGACCTCAATCCGAGTCCTGCCGGCAGCACGACATTCGATATAAGCAAGCTTCAGCAGGTGCACAGCGAGCCGCTTGATACCGAAGGTGGAACGGTATAGCTCAGCTACAAACTCATTTTTGCCTGCTTTTACACGGCCGCCGCTGACCCTGATGCACTCGTCTACATATTCAGCCCAATCCTGGCTCTTTGGATCCTCAGGCATCATGATCCGTGGTTCGGAAAGCAGCCTCTGCTTGTCCTCACTATTACGTCGAAGCAGCTTGTGCACAAGGCTGTAGTTGGAAACAAAGATCATCGGCGGTCCGATGGCAGTCATTGTCAGCAGGATGTCAGTCACTCTGGACGCGCCCATACCGGTATTGTTGTGCTGGGTTTCATCCAGAACAACCATGGAGACGCCGTCTCGATAGGCTCGCCGGCGAGACTCAACGAGCAGTTTCGCCGAATTGCCGCCGCGCCCGTCATGGCCGCTGCCATGAACGAAATCCAGGAGTAGCTGCCGACCACCTGCTTTGCCGCGCGCGCTCGCGTACCACAGGGAGGTCAGCTCAATGCTGCCTTCAAACAGGGCACAAGTGAGCTCTGCCGGTGGCGGCAGAGCCCTTCGCAGAGCAGCGATAGTCTGGCTCTTACCCACCCCCGCCAAGCCGGTAAGGCAGACCGGTGACACTTCCACCTCGGGAGGGTTGAAGACTCCTGCGGCGTACCCTGCTTCACTGCTGAAAACCTTGAGGTTGTGCAGGTACGCCAAGCCGATCATTTCATGAATGAAATTGAGAGAGAACTCGTTAGGGAGGTACATCTCCTTCAATCTTCCGGCGAGAAGCTCAGCACCCACTAGGGGATGAAACGCCTCCAAATCCAGTACAGGCTCTGGTCGAGCGATAACCCTACGCCGGATGCTTTCAATGTCCATAAAACCGTCGAAACGAGTTTCGATGGTTCTGTTCATTTCGAAGCTCCTCTCAAGCGGTTGTAGTCGGCAGTGTCGCGCAGGGCAGCACCACCTTTCGAGGGCCGTCCTATTTTCCGCTCACCAGCATCCCAGTCTTCGCCTGTATTTTGTTTGAATATGTCTTCGAAATATTGTTCATGCGCAGGGCGCTCATCTCGAAGATCTGCAGCGCCACCTCGACGAATCTGGTCAATTTCCTCAAGGTCGCGCAGGGAAATATCGATAGTGCCAAGTGCAGTACGCGCCGTCCTCACAAAATCTAACTCATACAAGATCCCTTTGACTTCAATCCATATGTGTCGAACGCACATGACCAAAACATATGCAGAAGTGTTTATGACGCCTCGCCGAGCTACTAGATCAAACACACCCGTTTCGTCCAACGCCCGGGATCTATATTTCCGTCCGTACAAATAGACGCCATCTTTTCTTATCGCAACTGGTCGTACATTAAGAAACTGTCTAACAGCCGTATCGAATGGAACGCCGATCGAGGAATCTCGACCACGCATACTCCAGTAGGTGTAAATGTCATGTGGAGTCGGCTTGATGCCAGCCAGAATCATCTCCTCGTCCATACGCTTTCCAGCGTCAGAGGCATGATTGTCCTTTAGAACCTGCACGATCTCGCGCTTGGCCATCTGAACAAAATCCAGCCTGCTGTGAAAATAGGTCGGCTGCCCGGGCGTCTGCTTGTCTCTAGGGTGAGAGGACTCGACAGTTGCCTTGGACTGACCTGAGTAAATAGGTGTTAGCTCTACCGACCTCAACCAATTGATTTCTGGTTCTGCCTGGTATCCTGCAGCAGGGCCTCTATCCAGCACCAGCCCGCCGGATAAGCCAGCACTAGGCCATTGGTCGGCTCTGATCTCAACACCGAACTGCTCACAGAATTTGACCTTGTCGCACGCCATGGAGTAGATGGCCATGCGATAAGCAGCCATATTTTCCTTGCCTTCCGAGAAGCCAATACCCAGCACCATCCCGGACAGCGCACAAACAGCTCGAACGACACAGAAGCTGTCGACAGCACTACCTTCAGTCAACCCAGAAATTTTCTCGGAAATATTGTAGCCATCAAACTCAATTCGCTGGTTCACATTGATGAGATTGTCGGAGAAACTTCCCTCCGAACCGGACTGAGCGCGGGCGCGATGCGCTCCTTTTAAAGCAGCACGAAGTGACTTCGGGCTGATCATTTTGGATATCCAATACCTAAACTGGGCAAATGAAGGAAACGGCTTGCCTTCAGGATGCCTAAATTCCACCGTCGCGCCGCGTTGATTTAGTACGACGCAACCAAACTCCTTGGTGAGAATTTCCCTATAGATCTTGTTTTGAGTTTTATGAGGAGATTGATGAGCGAGGAACCCATTCAGCAACTTCTGCTGCATGATTCCGTCACAACGATATCCATGCTTTTTCCCCTTGCGGGAGGGCCGGCCAAACTTCTTTTTATGACCAGGCCCTTCACGATTCCAGGCCCCGATTCGGTGAAGAGGGGGCAGCAGGGACCATTTGTTCTGGCCAAACACCACATAGGAATAGAACCAGAGCCTCATTCTGGCTGCATTCTGATGAGGTCGCAGAGCCTTAGCGTGAGCGTTGATAAGAGCGTCTGGGTCATCGCTCGCAAAAACCTCGGCTTGACCTTTGACCAAGCTTGAGATCGCAGTAAAGCGCTTGTTCACCTTCTGCTCGTAGCTCTCTTTGGGGGAGATCCGACGGTTCTCCAGATGGTCGATAGCCACACCTTCGACGGGTTTCAGCCAGGGTGGAGTCGAATCCGCTTGGCCATCCTCCAGTAGCCATCCATTCTCAACCGCTTCTTCAAAATCGATCCGGGACAGTTGAACCAGATGGGTTTCTATCCGTTTTCCATCGTCTTTGAACTCGATCAGGCGAACTCGATTTCGCCAGCCATCACTGGCCAGGAAGTGGTAGACGGTGCCTTGCGTGAGGTTGAGAAAACCCTCCGGGGCGATGACCCGCGACCCGGCTCTCACAATGCCGTCTCTTCGAAAAATGAGCTGAATTCCTGAAGCAGATCGCATCCACCAGTAACGAGCGGGCGATCAATCAGGATAGGTTCGCTAAAGTCGACGAGGAGTCTTCGATCCCAAATATCCTGATAGATTTTCGCGATGAATTGGTCGCGCAAACCCCACCGAGCACTGTATTCGATCGCCACGTAGGCAACAGGATTGCCAGTCTGCACGGCATCGGCCACTGCGCTACTGAAGTCATCCAGCAAAGTCGCCTCAAGAGAGGAATTCAGGTCGTGCATGCCAAACAAGAGATCCAGGTTCGCTTGGATCGTGGGCGTTAACATGTCGCGAGAAACCTCAACGGTTCGGATGTCGGCACTCGCGTAGTATTGCCTCTCCAACTCGCCCCTGAGTTCGGCATGCTCACGGTCTCCCCGCTGCTGAACAGGAGTCTTCGGCGATGTCCTTCGCCGCTCACGGAAAGCTCCTGCCTGGTCCTTGACCGTCCAGTTGACGGCGTAAGGTTCTCCTCGGCTATTCAGCAGGTACAACAGAAGGTCCCCTTGGTAGGGGTATGGCACTCTCTGTCTGCCACTCTCATCTTCAACTACGATTTGATGATGCTTAAAACCTATCTCTGCGGCGATATCGACGGTACCGCGCAGAGGCGGCGGAAAGGTCCCCTTCGTCAAAGGGTGTCCTCGTAACGGATGGCCTGCATTGATGGGCCAGAGCATTTTCTGCTCGTGCATCTCAAACAGATCAGGATGGTAGAGGGCTAATTGCGCGAACACTTTCTCCGGCCAAGAAAGGAGATGAAGCGTACGTCTCAGCTTTTGACTGTGCAGCCTGCTGATTCGAGACCCCTTTGGAGCCTCCCGGGGAACCGCCAGCGTGGACGGTACATACTCCCCACCCCATTTGAACCGACTCTGGCGGCTCATGATGAGATCAAATCTTTCCTGCGGTTTCATCCAAGCATTCCAATCTCATCAGGATTCCGCAGGCCGTACCTGTTGGGGATAACAACAGGCACGCTGGCGAAACCCTTATCCTGCGGGCAGGTAACCACGCGTCAGACTGTGGATAACGCGCAGATTCTTGTGGATGAGCGAAGCCGTGCAAGACTTGACGTCTCACATGCATGGGATAGACAATGGAGAAGTCAGGCAGCATTTCTGACTTATCCACAGGGGCCCAAGGTCGCACTTGGGCCCTTGTCTAACTGACTTCCAGCTCTCTCGTATGGCTAGCTGTCATCTGAAATTCTTTCGATAGGTCTACCTTAGGCGTATCCGCCAGTTGCGAATCCGAGCACCTCGCGAGCCTTGGTCAAGGCCATCAGCGGGTGGCGCGTTCTTCGCCATGAGTTTGGTCGAAAGAATATGTTAACGCCGGAAATTCCTGGCTGACAACAAGTTTGCGCACCAACGATAGCAAACTCCTCAAGATCTCCCGCAAACAAATTTCCGCCTACACAAAGCGCACACAAGATTCCGGTCCCCTACCCGGGGTGCTGGAGGAGGGAAGGCTGCGCCTGCATGCGTACCCGGCTATTAGCCGAATAACCTAACAAGCTTTTGACTAATAACGGATAGAACTTTCCAAATGTAAAAGTTAGGGATTATTTTAGGTTTTTGAGGATCACCAACATGAACCTCACCAGCAAGCAGCCTCCTTATCTGCATTGGTTACAGGACGAATGCTTTTACAGTCTTTGTAGCCGGCAACATATTTTTATGGGCAGCCAATCACAAGAAGAGACGCTGAATTTTCTTTTCGGAGACAGCGCAACGGCGTTCGCACACGACTTTCCTAAAAACCTAAACTTATTGAACGAGAGGGCAAGGTCGTGCTGGGGTAGCCCAGATAATATCATCTGTGAACACACTATCTCCCCTATATTCTTTCCATTCCAGTCACCTGAAAATATCCAAAAACTCAAGCTAGCACTGAGCGGCCCCCAACTGGGATCACTAAAATATAAACTTGGGCTTGTCACTGGTAGGTTCGGTGGAGCACATCCGTTAAAGGCCTGCTTGAAATGCATGACGGCTGACACATCTGCGTACGGCTCCACGTACTGGCACCTATCTCATCAAATTCCCGGTGTAACTACATGTCCTATACATGGTTTTCTCCTATTGGAGTCAACAGAAAATAGACAATGGTCAAGGGGCTATCAGTGGCTGCTTCCAGATGAAAACGCCCTCGTTTCGACTAGCCAAACGGCCCTGAGCCCTGCAACAAGTACAGCACTCCAGACAATGTCTAAGTCAGCCATTGCACTATGCAAAATGGGCATCACGACTCGGTTTGATCCCAATACTGTTGCCCTGGTCTACAAAGAAGCTTTCAGTAAGCTGGGGGCCTCACAGCAAGCGCGCGAAGCCGCTGCTGACTGCTTTGCTCAACGTTGCTCAGAGCTCCAACCGTACCCACCCTTCACCGCCTTACCGTGCTCTCGGCGGTGTGCAATAGGGTTCATTTCTCAAATGACACGCAAGCCGCGTGGTTACTGCCATCCACTGAAGCATTTGACTCTGATTTCGTGGCTATTCGGACGCCTAGAGTCATTCGTGGACGCCTATCAACAGGCCGCGAAAGACTTGCACGTTTTAGATGATAGCCATTGTCAAAAGTTGGTACTGGCACAAACTGTCGATGAGCAGCTTCCTCAGGCAGAACGGCAAACCGGCGCCCCAAGACCTAAGAAAATACGTAATGAATTAAAAGATAAAATCTTGAATGCGATGTTAACTGGCGCCAGTAAGAAAGAGGTCTGCTCACGCTTTGAGGTATCTATCAGCACAGTGAATCGGCTGCTTCGCTTAAATCCATTATGCTGCCAACAGTTTATTAACAATCGTTACCTCGAAAAATGTGCGGAACAGCGGGAAGTATGGTGCTCAACCGTTAATCAAATGCCCAATGCTAGCGCAAACAAAATTAAAAAATTAGTTCCCAAAGTATATGCCTGGCTCTATCGAAACGATCGCACATGGTTAATGTCACAAACGAGCGCACTTCCAAGTGGCAGAAGCGGAAACCATGTAGCCGTTGATTGGGATGCCCGCGATGAAAACTTGTGCGTGCTGATCAAGCAAATGCTAGAAACGTCCGCTAGCGGTTTCAAAAAAATTCGCAAGCGTGACCTGTATCAGCTGGTGCCGAGCCTCTTCTGTTCGCTTGAGCAGAAGTCGCACTACTCAAAAACGAGAAGACTTCTCTCCGAAATTCCTCATTAGTTTGTTTTTATTGATTTTCTAGTAATACTAAGTATCGACAAGGCCACGTACATGTATGACAGTCCATCACTGAGAAGATGATAGCCTCCTGACGGTACAGAATGTTGCGCAATACATTTTAGATGTATGCAATTAATCAGAGCAGCCAACTGTATTAACGCAGCAGACACCACCGTCTGGTGGCAACTAGGTGGGTCCAGCGCCAAATAGAGAGGATGCCTGTCAGTACGCCCATGCGGCTAGCAGCAAACGCCACGCGACGAAGCTCCCGCCAAGCACACATTACCCATCGCGTCAGTAAATGCCGTACTCGATCCTCATGAGGTATTGGCAGACCTGGCGATAGCCCTGCGCATCGACGAGAAGGCTACAGGGAGTGCGTCTTTCTAGGCCGATCGCCGGCCGTATTAGCCATTCATCAGCTAAGCGGTCATTGCCCAGAACGTAAGCCGCGAGACTCTGAACTTGGTCCCAGCGAGCGAGGAAGCAACGGTACTGGCCGCTCCAGCAGCGGGGACGTCCTGAAGGTGAAGGGCCGAGCAAATCAATCGCAAGCATATGGCCACCTGTACCAGCTGTGCCCTCGGGTGAAGCTTACCTTACTCCTATGAGAGGTGCGCATCGTGAGAGGGGGATGACTGGTAGGTTCACGTCGAGGGCGGAGACGCCCACCTGGCGCCTCCAAGCCTGGGGACCTTAGGAAGTGCTTCACCTACCCGATTCGGCTGTAGTTGGTGCCCCTTAGGCCGCAGCGGAATGGGTAGGTTGCAACAGGGGTATGTTACAGGACGGTTATAAAGCCGGAGCGCCATGTTTAGGGGATTGTTAAAGTCCTTTAAGGGATCAGTATCTGACCAGACAGCCACTCCAAAATTATAGTCCTCTTGAATGTACACCCGTGACCCAGTACTTGGGACATTGTACGCGTTCCAACAAGAGTCTATCGGTTCGGGATTGGGCTCATGCAACGCACAGTCTTTCAAAAACTCGTCGAAGCTCTCATAAGTTAGCGCAACTAACTCAATCCAGAACGTGATTTTATCATAGCCTGAATGTGTTTCTTTTGCCTCGCCTTCCCTAGAGATGTAGTACCCAAGCCCCCACATTGGCTCAAATACAAGAATGTCTGGAGCGGCTGCTTCGATTAGTTTCGTCAGCCTCTCCTTTGTAACGAGTAATGCCACATCCCTGGACACATGATGAGGTAGGGCGCACAACTCACGGTAAAATTTCGCCAGGCGCAGAGCGGCAGGGTCAGCGTTCACCTCAGTCTCTGCGTCGCCTAGGTGCCGGCCCGAGCAACCGCTCCACATGACGTGAACAGCATGGCCTTCGCGTGCAAAGGGCTTACCGCAAAACTGACAGTTCGAAAGCAAGATCACGTTGTGCTTGGCGCACACCGTAACTTTATGATGAAGCCGCCTCCAATAAGAGTAGCCAAATTCTTTTATGTCATCCCTGACGCATAACGGGCAATATGAACGACCTATCGTGAGGTCATCATACGTCCAAGAATCCATGACGTACTCCGATTCAGAGTAGGTGCGATTAGAACTTGACTTAAATACTCTAACCCAGGGTGAATGAGTGTGGTGATGTAATAGTTTATTGAAGCCATAGCATCCATCCCAGCCGAGAAATTTAGCAATGATGTTTACCTCATCGCTACCCCAGTAACAATAACGTCCTTTTAGAAGCTCTACGAAGGGACTATCGGGGTCGACATATTTATTGCGCTCCACGTACGAGCGCAGGGATTCATCTCTCTGGATTTTCAGCAGCATATTGCGGGTCTTCAGTGTAGGCCCTGCGAACGGTGTCAGCCAAGAGAAGGCGCAGGAGGTGGAAGGAAAGGCCTCCCAGAGCTCCTGCGACAGTTTTTATTCTCTCGCGACAGTTTTTATTCTCTAAAACCAGTTCTGGGCTTAACAACCGCGATCGTTACTCAACAGTCACCGATTTCGCCAGGTTGCGCGGTTGGTCGACGTCGGTGCCCTTGAGCACCGCGACGTAGTACGACAGCAGTTGCAGCGGGATGGTGTAGAGGATCGGCGCAAGGGCATCGATGATGTGCGGCACGGCGATCACGTGAGTGCCTTCGCCGTTGCTCATGCCGGCAGCTTCGTCGGCGAAGACGATCAGTTCGCCGCCACGGGCGCGAACTTCCTGCAGGTTGGACTTGAGCTTTTCCAGCAGCTCGTTGTTTGGCGCCACGGTGACCACTGGCATGTCGCTGTCAACCAACGCCAGCGGGCCATGCTTGAGCTCGCCCGCCGGGTAGGCTTCGGCGTGGATGTAGGAGATCTCCTTGAGTTTCAGCGCCCCTTCCATCGCTACCGGGAACTGCGCGCCACGACCGAGGAACAGGGTGTGGTGCTTGTCGGCGAACAGCTCAGCGGTCTTCTCGACGATCGCGTCCATGGCCAGGGCTTCGCCCAGGCGAGTCGGCAGGCGACGCAGCTCTTCGACCAGCTCGGCCTCGACACCGGCGGCCAAGGTGCCGCGCACCTGGCCCAGGGACAGGGTCAGCAGCATCAGCGATACCAGCTGGGTGGTGAAGGCCTTGGTCGAGGCCACGCCGATTTCCGGGCCGGCCTGGGTCAGCAGGGTCAGGTCCGACTCGCGTACCAGCGAGCTGATGCCGACGTTACAGATCGCCAGGCTGCCGAGGAAGCCCAGTTCCTTGGCGTTACGCAGGGCTGCCAGGGTGTCGGCGGTTTCACCCGACTGGGAGATCGAGACGAACAGGGTATCGGGCTGCACCACCACCTTGCGGTAGCGGAACTCGCTGGCGACTTCGACCTGGCAAGGAATACCGGCCAGGCTCTCCAGCCAGTAACGGGCAACCATGCCGGCGTGATAGCTGGTGCCGCAGGCAACGATCTGCACATTGCGCACCTTGGCGAACAACTCGGCAGCTTGCGGGCCGAAGGCCTGAACCATGACGTGGTCCTTGCCCAGGCGGCCTTCCAGGGTGCGTTGCACCACGGTAGGCTGCTCGTGGATTTCCTTGAGCATGAAGTGGCGATAGGCGCCCTTGTCAGCGGCTTCGGCACCTTCATGGTACTGCACGGTTTCGCGCTGGACCTGAGTACCGGCTACGTCCCAGATAGTGACCTGGTCGCGGCGGATTTCGGCGATGTCGCCCTCTTCCAGGTACATGAAGCGGTCAGTGACCTGACGCAGGGCCAATTGGTCCGAGGCCAGGAAGTTCTCGCCATGGCCCAGGCCGATAACCAGCGGGCTACCGCTGCGAGCGGCCAGCAGACGATCAGGCTGTTTGGCGCTGATCACGGCCAGGCCATAGGCGCCGTGCAGTTGCTTGACCGCAGCCTTGAGAGCATCGGCCAGGTCCGGCAAGGTTTTCAGGGTGTGGTCCAGCAAGTGGACGATCACTTCGGTGTCGGTCTCGGAACTGAAGCTATAACCCAGGCCCTTGAGCTTCTCTCGCAGTTCTTCGTGGTTCTCGATGATGCCGTTGTGCACCACTGCCAGTTCATGACCGGAAAAATGCGGGTGGGCATTGTGCTCGGTTGGCGCACCGTGGGTGGCCCAACGGGTGTGGGCGATGCCCAGGTTGCCGGCCAGTGGTTCAGCGGCGACGGCAGTTTCCAGCTCGCTGACCTTGCCGATACGGCGGCGGCGCTCGAGGTTGCCCTGCTGGGTGAAGACCGCCAGACCGGCGCTGTCATAGCCGCGGTACTCGAGGCGCTTGAGGCCTTCGATCAGAATGGTTGTGATGTTACGTTCGGCGACGGCACCAACGATTCCACACATTAGTCATGCTCCTGGGTGATAGCGGCGCAAATCACGTTGATGCCGCGGGCTTCAATCTGTTCGCGTGCCTCGGTGGGCAGGCGATCATCAGTAATAAGGGTGTTGACGCTGCCCCAAGGCAGCTCAAGGTTGGGGATCTTGCGCCCGACCTTGTCGGACTCGACCATGACGATCACTTCCCGGGCGACGTCAGCCATCACCCGGCTCAGGCCCAGCAGTTCGTTGAACGTGGTGGTGCCGCGCGCCAGGTCGATGCCGTCGGCGCCAATGAACAGTTGGTCGAAGTCGTACGAGCGTAGTACCTGCTCGGCTACCTGGCCCTGGAACGATTCCGAATGCGGGTCCCAGGTGCCTCCGGTCATCAACAGTACCGGCTCGTGTTCCAGCTCGCTGAGGGCACGTGCCACATTCAACGAGTTGGTCATGACCACCAGGCCGGGTTGATGACCCAGCTCCGGGATCATCGCGGCGGTGGTGCTGCCGCTGTCGATGATGATTCGTGCGTGTTCGCGGATACGTCCCACAGCAGCCTTGGCGATGGCCTGCTTATAGAGGGAGACTGGCTGGCCCTGATCGGTGAACAGTTCCTGCGGCAGGGTGACGGCACCACCATAGCGGCGCAACAACAGGCCGTTGGCTTCGAGCGCCGCCAGGTCCTTGCGAATGGTCACTTCCGAGGTTTCGAAACGCTTGGCCAGGGCGTCGACGCTCACCTCGCCCTGCTCATTGAGCAAAGCCAGGATGTTATGGCGTCGTTGGGGGGTGTTACGTTTCGACATGGCGCCTTTAAGTTTCGTTTCGAAAGTTAGTGGTGCCAATCAAAACCTATAGCGGCTTGTACGTCAAGGACAGTGGCGTAAAAAACGTGCTGTGAATAACTCGAACCACATAGAGTATTTATCCACAGAATGCAAAAAGGCCGACTTATGCACAATCCAGTCGGCCTTTTGCTCAGCTGTGGGTAACTCAGCTCTTGTTGATCTTCTCCGGCCGCTTCCAGCCATCGATGTTGCGTTGGCGCGCCCGACCAACGGCCAACTGCGCCGCTTCGACGTTCTGGGTGATGGTCGAACCGGCTGCGGTGGTGGCGCCGTCGAGGATATCCACAGGCGCGACCAGGGAGTTGTTCGAGCCGATGAACACGTCCTCGCCGAGTACCGTCTTGAACTTGTTGGCGCCATCGTAGTTGCAGGTGATGGTGCCGGCACCGATGTTGGTACGCGCACCGACTTCGGCATCGCCCAGGTAGGTCAGGTGGCCAGCTTTGGCACCCTCACCGAGGTGGGCGTTCTTCAGCTCGACAAAGTTACCCACATGGGCGCGAGCCTCGAGCACACTGCCAGGGCGCAGGCGGGCAAACGGGCCGGCATCGCTGCCTTCGCCCATGATGGCGCCTTCCAGATGGCTGTTAGCCTTGACCACCACGCCTTTGCGCAAGGTACTGTTCTTGATCACGCAGTTCGGGCCGATGACCACCTCGTCTTCAATGACCACGCGGCCTTCGAGGATCACGTTAATATCAATGAGTACGTCGCGACCAACGGTCACCTCGCCACGCACATCGAAGCGCGCTGGATCACGCAGGGTCACACCCTGGGCCATCAGCCGGCGGCCTTCGCGCAGTTGGTAGTGACGCTCAAGCTCGGCCAGCTGGCGACGGTCATTGGCGCCCTGCACTTCCATCGGGTCCAGCGGCTGCTCGGTGGCGACCACCAGGCCATCGGCCACGGCCATGGCGATCACGTCAGTGAGGTAGTACTCGCCCTGGGCATTGTTGTTGGACAAACGGCCCAGCCAGTCAGCCAGGCGCGCGCCCGGGACCGCGAGGATGCCAGTGTTGCCTTCCTGGATGGCTTTCTGCGCGTCGCTGGCATCCTTGTGCTCGACGATCGCCGCCACCTGGCCCTGGGCGTCGCGAACGATGCGGCCGTAACCGGTTGGATCGTCGAGGGTCACGGTCAGCAGGCCGAGCTGTTGCGGGGTGACCTTGGCCAGCAGACGCTTGAGGGTGTCGACTTCGATCAGCGGGACATCGCCGTAGAGGATCAATGCGGTATCGGCACTCAGCGCCGGCAGAGCTTGGGCCACGGCATGACCGGTACCCAGCTGCTTGTCCTGCAGGACGAAGTTCAGGTCATCGGCGGCCAGTCGTTCACGTACCAGCTCCGCACCGTGCCCGATCACCACATGAATGCCCTGCGGCTGAAGCTGGCGGGCGCTGTGGATAACATGGCCGAGCATGGAGTCGCCGGCGACCGGATGCAGCACCTTGGGCAGCGCCGAGCGCATGCGGGTGCCTTGGCCGGCGGCAAGAATAACGATATCGAGAGACATTGACTGGCTACCAATCCTGGAAGGTCAGCGCTGTGACCAGTAGAAGACATTCGGAAAAAGAAAAAGGGTAGCCGAGGCTACCCTTTAACTCAATCGCAACAGAAGTGACCGGCGAGCGCCGTATTACTTCATTCTGCGGATTTGCTGGACGGTACGCAGCTGGGCTGCGGCCTCGGCCAGACGTGCGGCAGCGGCGCCGTAATCGAACTCCGCGCCTTTTTCGTTCAGGGCGTTTTCGGCAGCCTTGAGGGCTTCCTGAGCCTGAGCTTCGTCCAGGTCGCTGGCACGTTGCACGGTATCGGCAAGCACCTTGACCATGTTCGGCTGGACCTCGAGGAAACCACCAGAGATGTAGAACACCTCATGGGCGCCACCCTGCTTGGTCAGCGTGATCGGACCTGGCTTCAGATTAGTGATCAGCGGCGCGTGGCCTGGAGCGATACCAAGATCACCCAGGTTACCGTGCGCAACCACCATCTCGACCAGACCGGAGAAAATTTCCCCTTCCGCGCTGACGATATCGCAATGGACTGTCATAGCCATCTGCTTGCCTCAACCTGATTAGCGCCCCTTGCGGGGCGCCGGGATTACAGTTTCTTGGCTTTCTCGATCGCTTCGTCGATGCTGCCGACCATGTAGAACGCTTGTTCTGGCAGGTGGTCGTAGTCACCTTTGAGGATACCGCTGAAGCCAGCAATGGTGTCTTTCAGGGAAACGTATTTGCCTGGAGAACCAGTGAAGACTTCTGCCACGAAGAACGGCTGGGACAGGAAGCGCTGGATCTTACGAGCACGGGCAACCAGTTGCTTGTCGGTTTCGGACAGTTCGTCCATACCCAGAATCGCAATGATGTCCTTCAGCTCTTTGTAACGCTGCAGTACGTACTGAACGCCACGAGCGGTCTCGTAGTGCTCGGTGCCGATCACGTTCGGGTCCAGCTGGCGCGAAGTCGAGTCCAGTGGATCGACCGCTGGGTAGATACCCAGGGAGGCGATGTCACGGGACAGTACGACGGTGGCGTCCAAGTGGGCGAAGGTGGTTGCTGGCGACGGGTCGGTCAGGTCGTCCGCAGGTACGTATACGGCCTGGATCGAGGTGATCGAACCTTCCTTGGTCGAAGTGATACGCTCTTGCAGAACGCCCATCTCTTCAGCCAGGGTCGGCTGGTAACCTACTGCCGAAGGCATACGGCCCAGCAGTGCGGATACTTCGGTACCGGCCAGGGTGTAACGATAGATGTTGTCGACGAACAGCAGAACGTCGTTACCTTCGTCACGGAACTTCTCAGCCATGGTCAGGCCGGTCAGCGCTACGCGCAGACGGTTTCCTGGTGGCTCGTTCATTTGGCCGTATACCAGAGCAACCTTGTCCAGTACGTTGGAATCCTTCATCTCGTGGTAGAAGTCGTTACCCTCACGAGTACGCTCACCCACACCGGCGAACACGGAATAACCGCTGTGCTCGATGGCGATGTTACGGATCAGTTCCATCATGTTTACGGTTTTGCCTACACCGGCACCACCGAACAGACCAACTTTACCACCCTTGGCAAACGGGCAAACCAGGTCGATAACCTTGATGCCGGTTTCCAGCAGGTCGTTGCCGCCTGCCTGGTCAGCGAACGAAGGAGCGTCACGGTGGATACCCCAGCGCTCTTCTTCACCGATCGGGCCAGCTTCGTCGATCGGGTTACCCAGTACGTCCATGATCCGGCCCAGGGTCGCTTTACCGACTGGTACGGAGATGGCTGCGCCGGTGTCTGCAACGTCCAGACCGCGCTTCAAGCCTTCGGTCGAGCCCATCGCAATGGTACGAACCACGCCGTCGCCCAGCTGCTGCTGAACTTCCAGGGTGGTTTCCGCGCCTTGTACTTTCAGCGCGTTGTAAACACTCGGCACGGCGTCACGTGGGAATTCCACGTCGATGACGGCGCCGATGATTTGAACGATACGTCCGCTACTCATAGCTGGATCCTCTGAATATTTGAACCGTTAAACCGCGGCAGCGCCGCCGACGATTTCCGAGATCTCTTGGGTGATCGCAGCCTGACGCGCCTTGTTGTAGATCAGCTGCAATTCGCTGATCAGGTCACCGGCGTTGTCGGTGGCGTTCTTCATCGCGATCATCCGGGCAGCTTGTTCAGCTGCGTTGTTCTCGACCACCGCCTGGTAGACCTGCGACTCCACGTAACGCACCATCAGGCCGTCCAGCAGCTCTTTGGCGTCAGGTTCGTAGAGGTAGTCCCAGTGGTGCTTGAGTTCTTGATCCGGGGTTGCAACCAACGGAATCAACTGCTCGACCGTTGGCGTTTGCGTCATGGTATTGATGAACTTGTTCGATACCACGGACAGACGATCGATACGACCATCCAGGTAAGCGTCCAGCATGACCTTGACGCTGCCGATCAGATCGTTGATCGACGGCTCTTCGCCCAGGTGGCTGATCGCGGCGACGACGTTACCGCCGAAGCTGCGGAAAAACGCCGCACCCTTGCTGCCAACCACGCAAAGATCGATCTCGATACCTTGCTCGCGGTTGACCGCCATGTCCTTGACCAGGGCCTTGAACAGGTTGGTGTTCAAGCCACCGCACAGACCACGGTCACTGCTCACGACGACATAACCGACGCGCTTTACTTCGCGTTCGATCATGAAGGGGTGGCGGTATTCCGGGTTGGCGTTGGCCAGATGACCGATAACCTGGCGGATACGCTCCGCGTAAGGACGGCTAGCAGCCATGCGCATTTGTGCCTTGCGCATTTTACTGACCGCCACTTTTTCCATGGCGCTGGTAATTT
Source organism: Pseudomonas donghuensis (assembly GCF_000259195.1). Classification (GTDB taxonomy): domain Bacteria; phylum Pseudomonadota; class Gammaproteobacteria; order Pseudomonadales; family Pseudomonadaceae; genus Aquipseudomonas; species Aquipseudomonas donghuensis. Next base: position 130,079 of record NZ_JH650763.1, on the reverse strand, counting down.
TTTGCGTGCTTTTGATGCTCGCAATCTTACTGCGAATCTCTTTTGCGCCTGCCATGTAACACCTATCAGGTTAGCAAGCGGGGGCCGCAAAGCCCCCGCTGCGGCTTACCAGGTTTGGGTGGCCTTGAACTTCTCGATACCGGCTTTGATGCCAGCGTCGATTTCGTCGTTGAAGTCACCCTTCACGTTGATCTTCGCCATCAGTTCGGCGTGATCACGGTTGAAGTAAGCGATCAGCGCTTGTTCGAAGCTACCGATCTTGGCGATTTCAACGTCGGTCAGGAACCCACGCTCAGCGGCATACAGCGACAGCGCCATGTCCGCGATGGACATTGGAGCGTATTGCTTCTGCTTCATCAGCTCGGTAACACGTTGACCGTGCTCGAGTTGCTTACGGGTGGCTTCGTCCAGGTCAGAAGCGAACTGGGCGAATGCCGCCAGTTCACGGTACTGAGCCAGAGCGGTACGGATACCACCGGAGAGCTTCTTGATGATCTTGGTCTGAGCGGCACCACCCACACGGGATACCGAAACACCGGCGTTCACTGCAGGGCGGATGCCCGAGTTGAACATGGCCGATTCCAGGAAGATCTGACCGTCGGTGATGGAAATCACGTTGGTCGGAACGAACGCGGAAACGTCGCCAGCCTGGGTTTCGATGATCGGCAGTGCAGTCAGGGAACCGGTCTTGCCAGTTACAGCACCGTTGGTGAACTTCTCGACGTACTCTTCGGAAACGCGCGATGCACGCTCCAGCAGACGGGAGTGGAGATAGAACACGTCACCTGGGTACGCTTCACGTCCTGGTGGACGGCGCAGCAGCAGGGAGATCTGACGGTAGGCAACGGCCTGCTTGGACAGGTCATCGTATACGATCAGCGCGTCTTCACCGCGGTCACGGAAGAACTCGCCCATGGTGCAACCGGCGTATGGCGCCAGGAATTGCAGTGCGGCGGATTCCGAAGCGCTGGCAACAACCACGATGGTGTTGGCCAGGGCGCCGTTTTCTTCCAGCTTGCGAACGATGTTGGCTACGGTGGAACGCTTCTGGCCGACAGCAACATAAACACAGAAAATACCGGAGTCTTTCTGGTTGATGATGGCGTCGATCGCCATGGCGGTCTTACCGATCTGACGGTCACCGATGATCAGCTCACGCTGGCCACGGCCGACCGGGATCATGGCGTCGACAGATTTGTAGCCAGTCTGTACAGGCTGGTCTACCGACTTACGCCAGATCACGCCCGGAGCAACTTTCTCGACCGCGTCGGTCTCGGTGTTGCCCAGTGGGCCTTTGCCGTCGATTGGGTTACCCAGTGCGTCGACTACGCGACCCAGCAGTTCCTTACCAACTGGAACTTCGAGGATGCGGCCGGTGCACTTGGCGCTCATGCCTTCAGCGAGGGTGTCGTAGGCGCCCAGGATTACCGCACCAACGGAGTCTTGCTCCAGGTTGAGGGCCATACCGAACACGCCACCTGGAAACTCGATCATTTCGCCGTACATGACGTCGGCCAGACCGTGAATCCGCACGATACCGTCAGAAACGCTGACGACGGTACCCTCGTTGCGGGCTTGGGAGGTCACGTCGAGTTTCTCGATGCGACCCTTGATGATTTCACTAATTTCGGAAGGATTGAGTTGCTGCATTGCTCTGCTGCCCCTTCAAACTCAAGATTTCAATGCTTCGGCCAGTTTCGCGATTTTGCCGCGAACCGAGCCATCGATTACCAGGTCGCCGGCGCGGATCACGACACCACCGATAAGGGAGGCGTCCTCCGTCGCATGCAGGCGCACTTCCCGGCTGAGCCGTGCACTGAGAACCTTGGCGAGTTTGTCTTGCTGTTCTTGGTTCAACGCAAAAGCACTGGTGACTTCCACGTCCACGGATTTCTCTTGTTCAGCCTTGTACTGGTCGAACAAAACCGAAATCTCCGGCAACAGCTGGAGACGGTCGTTTTCCGCGGCAACATGAATGAAATTCTGTGCCTGTGCATCGAACTTGTCACCGCACACGTCAATAAACGCGGCGGCCTTTTCTGCGCTCGTCAGTCGCGGGGCCTTGAGCAGGCGCTGCATCGTGTCGTCTTCCGACACTGCAGCAGCCAGGCCGAGCATGGCTGACCAATTGGCCAGTTGCTGATGGGCCTGGGCGTGCTCAAAGGCCGCCTTAGCGTAAGGTCGGGCCAACGTGGTCAGTTCTGCCATGATCGCCCTCGCTTAAATTTCAGCGGCCAGTTTATTAACCAGCTCCGCATGCGCGTTTTGATCGATTGTGGCGCCAAGGATCTTTTCAGCACCGCCGACAGCCAGCAGACCCACTTGGGCACGCAGGGCGTCTTTGACACCGTTAATTTCCTGTTCGATCTCGGCCTGAGCCTGAGCCTTCACACGGTCAGCTTCGACGCGGGCCTGATCACGGGCTTCCTCGACGATCTGAGCACCGCGCTTCTTGGCTTGCTCAATGATTTCGGCTGCCTGAGCTTTTGCTTCGCGCAGTTGCTGACCCGCTTTGTCTTGGGCCAACTCCAGGTCGCGAGCTGCTCGGTTGGCAGCGTCCAGTCCATCCGCGATCTTCTTCTGACGTTCTTGCAATGCCGCGATGACCGGAGGCCACACGAACTTCATGCAGAACAGCACAAAAATGAAGAACGCAACGGACTGACCAATCAGGGTTGCATTAATGTTCACGCCAACACCTCGCTCGTTCTTTGTCCATCACACCAAACCACTCGAGAATTCGAGTGATTAGCCGGCGATTTGACCAACGAAGGGATTAGCGAAGGTGAAGAACAGAGCGATACCAACACCGATCATGGTTACGGCGTCGAGCAGACCGGCAACGATGAACATTTTAACTTGCAGCATTGGAACCATCTCTGGCTGACGAGCAGCGCCTTCCAGGAACTTGCCGCCCAGCAGGCCGAAACCAATGGCGGTACCCAGAGCACCCAGGCCGATCAGCAGAGCAACAGCGATAGCGGTAAGACCAACTACAGTTTCCATCTTTCCTCCCGACTTTTACGTCGTATTGGTTAGGTTTTTTAGTTTGAAGCGGTAAAACAAAATCGTTTGGTACAGCTGCCCTTGCGGACTTTTTCGACCCTTCCCCGTACCGGCAAAAGGGTCATCAGACACGCCAGGCGGTCTTAATGGTTATCTTCGTGAGCCATCGACAGGTAGACGATGGTAAGCATCATGAAGATGAACGCTTGCAGGGTGATGATCAGGATGTGGAACACAGCCCACGCCCATTGCAGCACCACGCCCAGGCCGCTGAGCCAGAGCAGGCCGCTGCCGAACATCACGGCAATCAGGATGAACACCAGCTCGCCGGCGTACATGTTGCCGAACAGACGCAGGGCCAGCGAGATTGGCTTGGCAATCAGGGTGACGAATTCGAGCAGGAAGTTGACCGGAATCAGCAGGATCTGAACGAAGATGTTCTTGCTGCCGAACGGGTGCAGGGTCAGTTCGCCGAGGAAACCGCCGATACCCTTGACCTTGATGCTGTAGAAAATGATCAGGGCGAACACGCTGAAGGCCATGGCCAGGGTCGCGTTCGGGTCGGTGGTCGAAACGGCACGGAACGGAATGTGCGGATCACCGGAGATCAGGATGGCCAGCTGAGGAATCCAGTCGACCGGGATCAGGTCGATGGCGTTCATCAGGAAGACCCAGACGAAAATGGTCAGCGCCAGTGGGGCGATCACCGGGCTGCGGCCGTGGAAGCTGTCCTTGACGCTGCCGTCGACGAACTCAACCAGCACTTCTACGAAGTTCTGCAGGCCGCCAGGCTGGCCGGAAGTCGCCTTCTTGGCTGCCATGCGGAACAGGAATACGAAAAGCAGACCCAGTGCGACCGACCAACCCAGGGTGTCCAGGTGGAAAGCCCAGAAGCCCATTGCCTTGGCTTCTGCTGCGGAATGGGCAAAACCCCAACCGCCGTCTGGTAGTTGACCGAAGGTCAGGTTCTGCAAGTGGTGCTGGATATAGCCCGAAGCGGTTTCTGCTGCCATGGTTGCCTCAAACGCCCTAAGGTCTCGAAAGTCTTATATTCATCAGCAGGGGCGCGAACCAGCTGACCAACTGGGTCAGCAGAAAGACACCGAAGACTGCTAACGGCGCCAATGGCTTCACTCCTGCGAACGTCAGTGCAAAAAGCACTGCCGTCAAAATCAATTTGCCTGCCTCGCCCGCGTAAAACGACTTGACGATGGCCTGCGCTGCCCTGGCTCCCGTGTAACGAAAAGCCTTCCAGGCGAAATACACATTCGGCAGCCAGGCAATCAGCCCCCCGCAGAGTGCCGAATATCCACTGACCGCCCCATGCCACTGCCACAACGCCAAAGTTGCCAGCAGAAACACGACACATTGAGCCAACAGTACCGGAAAAACCGCCCAGCGATGGAAAGGCAAGCGGTTTGGCGTGCGGGTTTCCATCACAACTGCTCCTCGAAAGTCGACCAACCAGTCAGCTATGACTTGGCATAATTTGTGCCGACAAAATGCGCGCAGAGTATAGGGGCGGTTTAACCCCTATTCAACTGCCGGGTAGTGATTTCCGACTACGCGCTACAAAAGGAATTGTTTCAGCGGATGTGAGCAAGGACACCTTGCAACTCATCTAGTGAGTTGTAACGGATAACTAACTGGCCTTTGCCCTTGTTGCCGTGGCGGATCTGTACGGCAGAGCCCAGACGCTCTGCCAAACGCTGTTCAAGGCGGGTGATGTCCGGGTCCGGCTTGGCAGGTTCCGCAGGCTCGGGTTTGCCGTTGAGCCACTGGCGTACCAGTGCCTCGGTCTGGCGCACGGTCAGGCCACGTGCGACAACGTGACGCGCCCCGTCGACCTGCTGTTCATCCGGCAATCCGAGCAATGCCCGGGCGTGACCCATTTCCAGGTCGCCGTGGGACAACATGGTCTTGATCACTTCCGGCAACGAGATCAGGCGCAGCAGGTTGGCCACGGTAACCCGCGACTTGCCCACAGCGTCGGCGACCTGTTGCTGGGTCAGCTGGAACTCCTGCTGCAGACGCTGCAGGGCAATGGCCTCTTCCACCGGGTTGAGGTCTTCGCGCTGGATGTTCTCGATCAGGGCCATGGCGATGGCCGCTTCATCCGGCACATCGCGGACCATGGCCGGGATGGTGTCCATGCCGGCCTGCTGGCTGGCGCGCCAGCGGCGTTCACCGGCGATGATCTCGAATTTGTTGTCAGCGATCGGGCGCACCACGATCGGCTGCATCACGCCCTGGCTCTTGATCGAGTGGGCGAGTTCTTCCAGTGCCTGCGGGTCCATGTCCCGGCGCGGCTGGTACTTGCCGCGCTGGATCAGGTCGAGCGGCAGGTGTTGCAGTTCCTTTTGGTCGACCTGGACAGCCTGCTCTTCGAGTGCGCTGACGGTCGGACCACTGAGCAGTGCATCCAACCCACGTCCGAGACCCCGTTTCTTAACGGCCATGCGGATTCCTTAAGTTGTCTGTGCAGTGCGGGTTTGACGACGTTGGCGACGAACCAGTTCCCCGGCCAGGGCCAGGTACGCCAGGGCGCCACGCGATTGCTTGTCGTAGGCCAGGGCCGGCATGCCGAAGCTCGGGGCCTCGGCCAGGCGGATGTTGCGTGGAATCACGGTGTCGTACAGCTGGTCGCCGAAGTGTTCCTTGAGCTGTGCGGAAACATCGTTGATCAGGCTCAGGCGCGGGTCGTACATGGTCCGCAGCAGGCCTTCGACCTTGAGCTGCGGGTTCAACCGCTCGCCGATCCGCTTGATGTTATCCACAAGGTCGCTCAAACCTTCCAGGGCAAAGTATTCACATTGCATCGGAATGATCACGCCATCGGCGGCGACCAGGGCGTTGAGCGTCAGCATCGACAGCGACGGCGGGCAGTCGATCAGGATGTAGTCGTAATTCTCGCGGATCGGCGCCAGCGCGGTGCGCAGGCGGCTCTCCTTCATCTGCATTTCCAGCAGGACCACTTCGGCGGCGGTCAGGTCGCGGTTGGCCGGCAGCAGCTGATAGCCGCCATGCTCGGAGAAGTGCATGGCCTGGGCCAGGTCGCATTCGCCGATCAACAGGTCATAGACCGAATGTTCCAGGACGTGTTTATCCACACCGCTACCCATGGTGGCGTTGCCCTGTGGATCGAGATCGATCAGCAGCACGCGGCGCTTGGTTGCCACCAGCGATGCTGCGAGATTGATACAGGTGGTGGTTTTGCCCACACCACCTTTCTGGTTCGCGATTGCGAATACCTTAGCCATTCTTGCTTGTGTTCCCAGTCATGCCGTGCGGCGCAGTATCAGCAGATGGCGTTGGCCTTGGCAACCCGGAACGGTCAAGGCCTGCTCGCTATCCACTCTGAAATCTGCCGGCAATGCTACCAGCTCATCGGCAGGATGCAGCCCTTTCATTGCCAGCCACTGCGTCTGGGCGTCACCGAGGTGGCGCGTCCAGTTGGTGAAGTTCTCCATGCTGCTGAAAGCACGGGAAACAATTCCGGTGAAAGGCAGCTCCGGCTGGAACTCCTCGACCCGCTTGTGGATAACTGTGAGGTTATCCAGTTTGAGCTCAAGCTTTACCTGGGTCAGGAAGCGAGTTTTCTTGCCGTTGCTGTCGAGCACCGTGACGTGCTTGTCCGGATGCAGGATAGCCAAAGGAATACCCGGCATGCCACCGCCGCTGCCGACATCCAGCCAGCGCTCGCTGTGGATAAACGGCATGACGCTGAGGCTGTCGAGCAAGTGCCGGGACACCATCTCGTCCGGATTGCGCACGGCGGTCAGGTTGTAGGCCTTGTTCCACTTGATCAGCAAGGCCAGGTAGGCCAGCAGTTGTGCATGCTGGACCTCGCTCAGCTCGACACCGAGCTGGCGGGCGCCTGTGGACAACTCTTCGGCATGTTGAGGGGTGACCTGAGAACTCAAGCGCTTTGCTCCAACTCGCGGCCTGCGCCGCGTTTTTTCAGATGAATCAGCAACAGGGAAATCGCCGCCGGGGTCACACCGGGGATACGCGAAGCCTGGCCCAGGGTCTCGGGCCGGGTCTGGCCGAGTTTGCTCTGGATTTCCTTGGACAGCCCGGAAATACCGCTGTAATCGATATCGTCGGGCAGGCGGGTGTCTTCGCTGGCGCGCAGCCGGGCGATTTCTTCCTGTTGCCGGTCGATGTAACCGGCGTATTTGGTTTTGATCTCGACCTGCTCGGCCACTTGCGGGTCGATCTCGGCGCCGCCGGTCACTGCCATCAGCCCGGCGTAATCGATTTCCGGGCGGGTCAGCAGGTTGAGCAGGTTGTATTCATGGCTCAACGGCGTACCGAATTTTTCAGCAATGGCCTGACCTTGCGCGGTATCCGGGCGTACCCAGGTGGACTTCAGACGCTGTTCTTCCAGGGCGATGCCTTCGCGCTTGGCGCTGAACGCGGCCCAACGCTGGTCATCGACCAGGCCCAGTTCGCGACCTTTTTCGGTCAGGCGCAGGTCGGCGTTGTCTTCGCGCAGGATCAGGCGGTACTCGGCCCGCGAGGTGAACATGCGGTACGGCTCCTGGGTCCCCAGGGTAATCAGGTCGTCGACCAGCACGCCGATGTACGCTTCGTCGCGACGCGGGCACCAGCTTTCACGGCCCTGCGCGCGCAGTGCGGCGTTGGTACCGGCGAGCAGGCCCTGAGCACCGGCTTCTTCGTAGCCCGTGGTGCCGTTGATCTGGCCGGCAAAGAACAGGCCGCCAATCACCTTGGTTTCCAGGCTGTACTTGAGGTCGCGCGGATCGAAGTAGTCGTACTCGATGGCGTAGCCCGGGCGCACGATGTGGGCGTTTTCCATGCCGCGGATCGATCGCACGATCTGCAACTGCACATCGAACGGTAACGACGTGGAAATGCCGTTCGGGTACAGCTCGTGGGTGTTCAGGCCTTCTGGCTCGATGAATACCTGGTGGCTTTCCTTGTCGGCAAAGCGGTGGATCTTGTCTTCGATCGACGGGCAGTAGCGCGGGCCGATGCCTTCGATCACCCCGGAGTACATCGGCGAACGATCGAGGTTCGAGGCAATGATCTCGTGGGTACGGGCGTTGGTGTGGGTAATCCAGCAACTGACCTGACGCGGGTGTTGTTCCTTGGACCCCATGAACGACATCACCGGGATCGGCGTGTCGCCCGGTTGCTCGGTCATCACTGAGAAATCCACCGAGCGCCCGTCGATGCGTGGCGGTGTACCGGTTTTCAGGCGGCCAACGCGCAGCGGCAGTTCACGCAGGCGGCGCGCCAGGGCAATCGACGGCGGATCGCCGGCACGGCCACCGGAGTAATTCTGCAAACCGATGTGGATAAGTCCGCCGAGGAAGGTCCCGGTGGTCAGTACCACGGAGTCGGCGAGAAAACGCAGACCCATTTGCGTTACCACGCCGCGTACCTGGTCCTGCTCGACGATCAGGTCGTCGCACGACTGCTGGAATATCCACAGGTTGGGCTGGTTCTCGAGAATCTCGCGCACCACCGATTTGTAGATGGCGCGGTCGGCCTGGGCGCGAGTAGCGCGCACCGCCGGACCTTTGCGGTTGTTCAATACACGGAATTGGATACCGCTCTTGTCAGTGGCCAGTGCCATTGCACCGCCGAGCGCATCGATTTCCTTGACCAGGTGGCTCTTGCCGATGCCACCGATGGCCGGGTTGCAACTCATATGACCGAGGGTTTCCACGTTGTGGGTCAGCAGCAGGGTTTTCACCCCCATGCGTGCAGACGCAAGCGCAGCCTCGGTACCGGCATGGCCGCCGCCGATGACGATCACTTCAAAACGGGAAGGGAAATCCACCACGCACCTCGTGCCTGTTTCGGGAATAGATAGGGATAACGCACAAGTATAGGGACTTACCCCCCTCTAAAGGAACCTTTTGCACAAAATTTAACCAGGCTGTGGATGAATGGCAGGTAATAGAAATTAAAAGAGAGAAATTTATTAAAGCTTTGTTTTTATGTTTATTCTTAGTCAGGCACCTTTCTGTGGATAAGGTTCTACAGGCCTTTATTTACCTTATGTACAGAGATTCAAAACCCTGTGGCCTACCGGGGATGAGCGTTCTGGATAAGCGCTTTAAGCCTGTGGATGAAATGGCCAGTTACCCACAAGGGGAGTTATCTTCAGCCTTGAGGGCCAGTTATCAACGGAGCTGAAGGTGGGTTTTCCACAGGGCTTATTTCACCAGAATGTGGATAGACGCGCAGGAGTCAGCGCAGCACGAGCACTGTGGCTGTCCTGACCGGGAGAAGGGATTGGAGAAAAAGGCTGCTGCAGTCGGGTCCGTTGCAGACCCGACTGTGGATAAGGACGCTTACTTGCCGATGCAGAAGCTGGAGAAGATGCGTCCGAGCAGATCGTCGGAACTGAATGCACCGGTAATCTCGCCCAGGGCGTGTTGCGCCTGGCGCAAATCTTCTGCCAGCAGCTCACCGGCACCGGCGAGGGTCAGTTGCGCATGTCCATGCTCCAGGTGCGCACCGGCCTGACGCAATGCCTCCAGGTGGCGCCTGCGGGCGCTGAAGCTGCTTTCAGCAGTCTGTTCATAACCCATGCAGGCCTTCAGGTGCTCGCGCAGCAGCTCAAGCCCCATGTCGGTGTCCTTGGCACTGAGGGTAATGGTGACGTGGCCATCTTCACTCTGTTCCATGGCGATGGCTTCGCCACTCAAATCTGCCTTGTTGCGAATCAGCGTAACCTTGGCCGGATCCGGACGCAGGTCGAGAAATTCCGGCCACAGGGCAAACGGATCACTGGCTTCCGGTGCAGTCGAGTCGACCACCAACAGCACCCGATCGGCTTCGTTGATGGCCTTGAGTGCGCGTTCCACGCCGATCTTTTCCACATGGTCATCGGTATCGCGCAATCCAGCCGTGTCGACAACGTGCAGCGGCATGCCGTCGATGTGGATATGTTCGCGCAGGATGTCCCGGGTGGTGCCGGCGATATCGGTGACAATCGCCGCCTCGCGGCCGGCCAGAACGTTAAGCAGGCTCGACTTGCCGGCATTCGGCCGACCAGCGATCACCACCGTCATGCCGTCGCGCAGCAAGGCGCCCTGCCCGGCTTCGCGCTGCACTGTGGATAAATTGTTGCGCACCTCATCGAGCATGCTCAGCACGTGACCGTCAGCAAGAAAGTCGATTTCTTCTTCGGGGAAATCGATTGCAGCTTCCACGTAGATGCGCAGACTGATCAACTTCTCGGTGAGGTTATCCACACGGCGGGAAAATTCGCCCTGCAGCGAGCGCAAGGCATTGCGCGCAGCTTGTGCAGAACTGGCTTCGATCAGGTCGGCGATCGCCTCGGCCTGGGCCAGGTCGAGCTTGTCGTTGAGGAATGCCCGCTCACTGAATTCACCCGGGCGCGCCAGGCGGCAACCCAGTTGTACACAGCGCTGCAGCAACATATCGAGGACTACCGGGCCGCCGTGGCCCTGCAGCTCAAGCACGTCTTCGCCGGTAAAGGAGTTGGGCCCAGGGAAAAACAGCGCAATGCCTTCATCCAGCACCAGGCCATCTTCAGCGCGGAACGCTCCGTAATGGGCGTGCCGCGGTGTCAGTGCTTTTCCACAGATGGCCAGCCCGGCTTGTTGGGCCAGGGGGCCGGATAGCCGCACGATCCCCACGCCCCCACGTCCCTGGGCGGTAGCGATGGCGGCAATGGTTTCACGCACAGTGTTCATGCTCGAGGGCCTCACGACAAAAACGACAGATAGCAAAACGCCCCACGAGGGGGCGTTTATCCACAGGTTAGCTGGCTAACCCGTCAAGCAGCGGCTTTCTTGGTAGCCTTTTCGATGCTGCGAGTGATGTACCACTGCTGTGCGATCGACAGGCAGTTGTTCACAACCCAGTACAGCACCAGACCTGCCGGGAACCACAGGAAGAAGAAGGTGAAGATGATTGGCATCAGCTTCATCACCTTGGCCTGCATCGGATCCGGCGGAGTCGGGTTCAGCTGCTGCTGGATGAACATGGTCGCGCCCATGATGATCGGCAGGATGAAGAACGGATCCTTGATCGACAAGTCAGTGATCCAGAACATCCATGGCGCCTGACGCATCTCGACGCTTTCCAGCAGAACCCAGTACAGCGAGAGGAAGACCGGCATCTGCACCAGGATCGGCAGGCAGCCGCCCAGTGGGTTGATCTTCTCTTTCTTGTACAGCTCCATCATGGCTTGCGACATTTTCTGCCGGTCGTCGCCATGTTGTTCTTTCAGTGCAGCCAGTTTCGGTGCAACGGCACGCATGCGCGCCATGGAACGGTAGCTGGCAGCCGACAGCGGGAAGAACAGCGCCTTGATCAGCATGGTCAGGACGATGATCGACCAGCCCCAGTTGCCGAGCAGGCTGTGGATATGTTGCAGCAGCCAGAAGATTGGCTGGGCAATGAACCACAGGATGCCGTAGTCGACGGTCAGTTCCAGACCTGGGGACAACTCTTTGAGCTTCTCCTGGATCTTCGGACCTGCGTACAGCGTGGTGCTGGTTTCGCCTTTACCGCCAGCGGCAACGTTCAGCGCCGGACCGGTGAAACCGATGATGTAGTTGCCTTGGCTGTCCTTACGGGTCTGAACGATGTTGTTTTCAGACTTGTTTGGAATCCAGGCAGTTACAAAGTAGTGCTGCAGCCAGGCTACCCAGCCGCCGGAAACATTTTCTTTCAGATTTCCCTTGTCGATGTCTTTCATCGACACCTTTTTGTAGGGTTCCGAACTTGTCCACAGGGCTGCACCGAGGTAGGTCGCGGTACCGGTTGCGGTGCTCGAGGAAGGATCCGAGCTGGCATCGCGCTTGAGCTGCGCGAACAGGTTACCGGTCCAGGGCTGTGCGCTCTGGTTGTCGATCAGGTAAGTGACGGTCAGGTCGTACTCACCGCGCTTGAAGCTGAAGCGCTTGATGTAGTTGACGCCGGCATCGCTGAACTTCAGGTCGACGACCAGTTGGTCCTGACCATCGGCCAGTTGATAACTTTTCTGATCAGCGGCATACAGCGGACGACCAGACGAACGGGCATCCGGACCGTTGACGCCAGTCAGACCGCTCTGTGCCAGGTAAGTACGCTCACCACCGTTGTCGAACAACTGGAACGGAATGTCCGGATGGTCCTGACGGCGTGGGTACTTCGGCAGCATCAGCTGGGCGACGTCACCACCGTTTGGATCGATAGCCAGATCGAGGACATCAGTCTTGACCCGAATCAGATCCTTGCTAACCACTACCGGGGCAAGTTCTGCGGGGCTGGATTCAGCGTTGGCGCTCGGTACATCGGCGCTGGCGCCAGTGTTACCGGCCTGCGCGGTGTCCGGCAGGGCCGGGGCAACGTTGCTGGCAGCAGTATTCTGAGTCGGCAGGGCAGCCTGGCCATAGTCCTGGTTCCAGTTAAGGACCATGACGTAGGACACGATTGCCAGGGCGACGATCAGGATCGTGCGTTTAATATCCATGATTACTCGGCTATCGAAGAAGTACGGGAAGAGGAGGCAGGTGGAACCGGGTCAAAACCACCGGCATTCCACGGATGACAACGCCCCAGGCGACGAACGGTAAGCCACCCACCGCGCAATAGGCCATGTGTTTCGATGGCTTCGATCGCGTAGCAGGAGCAACTGGGGTAGAAACGACAGTGACTGGCCATCAGAGGACTAATGGCATAACGGTAAAACTGGATCGGAACGAGCGCCAGTTTACGCATCTTGACTGTCTACCCCCACAGAGTCGGTGTTAACCACTGGAGCGGGCCGACTGCGTGCAAGGCGCTTCCAGAGCTTGCCAAAATGTTGGTGCAATTCTGGGTTTTCAATCTCGCCCAACCCTTTGCGCGCGACGATCACGATATCCCAACCGGCAAGTGAATGCTGGTTCAGGCGAAACGAATCGCGCATCAGGCGTTTCAGGCGATTGCGTTGAACGGAGAGCTTGACGCTCTTTTTCCCGATCACTAGCCCCAGGCGGGGATGATCAAGACCGTTCTCGCGAGCAAGGATCAGCAGGCATTTCCCTGGAACCTTGCCGGTTGGGGAGTCGAAGACCGCTTTGAAGTGTCGGGGAATAAGCAGACGCTTTTCCCGACTGAAGTCCTGACTCACCACCAGTGCCGAAAAATCAAACTGCCAGGCGCTTACGGCCTTTGGCACGGCGACGCGACAGAACGGCACGACCGTTCTTGGTGGCCATACGGGCACGGAAACCGTGAGTGCGAGCGCGCTTGATGGTGCTTGGTTGGAAAGTACGTTTCATGGCGTGTTACCTGGTTCGTCGACAACGGGCCGGAATGGCCCCCGTTTTAAGAGACCGGCGATTCTAGAGAAAGCAGGGCCGTAGGTCAATTTCCAACCAGCTTTTCCTTATAGACGGAAAATCGGCCTCATTCGGTGGCTCACCTGGTTTGCCCTGACAGACCCCGAGCAACGGATCACTTAAACATAGAAAAAAAGAGAGGACTTATTTAAAGCTTTTTAGTGAATCTTATAAAGCTTATGTGGAAGATTTCTGTGGATAACAAGCTACAGACCTTTAAATACCTTATGTACAGAGGAAAGAAACCTTGTCGAGAAGAGGTGTTCTGACTGTGGTGTAGCCTCGGAAAAGCTGTGGATCAAATGGACAGTTATCCACAGGCAGGTTATCCACCGATTTCGACCCCCAGTTGTGCAAAGACCTCAGGTGCGGTTATCCACAGGGCTTATTCACATGTCCGAAACGACATTTTGGTCACTAAAGTGCTGATTTATCGCCATCCTCGACGCACCTGCATGTGGATAACTGCGCTGGCGCTGGGTACAATGGGCGCTTGTTTTTGCCTCACCGGCTTTCAACTCAGGGGATATCCGTGTCAGTGGAACTTTGGCAGCAGTGCGTGGAGCTTCTGCGCGATGAACTGCCTGCCCAGCAATTCAACACCTGGATCCGTCCGCTACAGGTCGAAGCCGAAGGCGACGAGTTGCGCGTCTATGCGCCCAACCGTTTCGTTCTCGACTGGGTCAATGAAAAGTACCTGAGCCGTCTGCTCGAGCTGCTGGGTGAACACGGCAACGGTATTGCACCTGCGCTTTCCTTATTAATAGGCAGCAGACGCAGTTCGGCACCGCGCGCCGCGCCCAATGCACCGCTCGCCGCTGCCGTGGCTGCATCCCAGGCCCAGGCGGCGCAAACGGCGGTGGTCAACGAACCAGTCGCCGCTCCTGTTGCTGCCCCTGCCGCGACGGTTGAAGTCGAGGACGCGCCTTCGCGAGACAGCTTCGATTCCATGGGCGAGGCCAATGCCGCCCCGGCGCCAAGCGGTCGCACCGAACAACGCACTGTGCAGGTTGAGGGTGCGCTCAAGCACACCAGCTACCTGAACCGCACCTTTACCTTCGAGAACTTCGTCGAAGGTAAGTCCAACCAGCTGGCCCGCGCTGCGGCCTGGCAGGTTGCCGACAACCCCAAGCATGGCTACAACCCGTTGTTCCTGTACGGCGGCGTGGGCCTGGGTAAAACTCACTTGATGCACGCTGTGGGTAACCACCTGCTCAAGAAGAATCCGAATGCCAAGGTGGTGTACCTGCACTCCGAGCGTTTTGTCGCCGACATGGTCAAGGCGCTGCAACTTAATGCAATCAATGAGTTCAAGCGCTTCTACCGTTCGGTCGATGCGCTGCTGATCGATGACATTCAGTTCTTCGCCCGCAAAGAGCGTTCCCAGGAAGAGTTTTTCCACACCTTCAACGCCCTGCTCGAAGGCGGTCAGCAGGTCATTCTGACCAGCGACCGTTATCCGAAGGAAATCGAAGGGTTGGAAGAGCGCCTGAAGTCGCGTTTCGGCTGGGGCCTGACCGTTGCGGTAGAACCCCCGGAGCTCGAAACCCGGGTAGCGATCCTGATGAAGAAGGCCGATCAGGCCAAGGTCGACCTGCCGCATGATGCTGCTTTCTTCATTGCCCAACGGATTCGTTCCAACGTACGCGAACTCGAAGGCGCCCTGAAACGGGTGATCGCTCACTCGCACTTCATGGGCCGCGACATCACCATCGAGCTGATTCGCGAGTCGCTCAAGGATCTTCTGGCACTGCAGGACAAACTGGTGAGTGTGGATAACATCCAGCGCACCGTTGCCGAGTACTACAAGATCAAGATCTCCGATCTGTTGTCCAAACGTCGTTCCCGTTCGGTAGCCCGTCCGCGGCAGGTCGCCATGGCCTTGTCCAAAGAGCTGACCAACCACAGCCTGCCGGAAATCGGCGACGTATTCGGCGGCCGCGATCACACCACCGTGTTGCATGCGTGCCGCAAGATCAACGAACTCAAGGAATCCGACGCGGATATCCGCGAGGACTACAAGAACCTGCTGCGGACTCTGACGACTTGATGAACGTCAGCGCAGCTTATTAAAGGCAAGGGACTAGACCATGCATTTCACCATTCAACGCGAAGCCCTGTTGAAACCCCTGCAACTGGTCGCAGGCGTCGTCGAGCGCCGCCAGACCTTGCCGGTACTGTCCAACGTACTGCTGGTGGTACAGGGTCAGCAATTGTCGCTGACCGGTACTGACCTGGAAGTGGAACTGGTTGGCCGCGTGCAACTGGAAGAGCCGGCCGAGCCTGGCGAGATCACTGTTCCTGCACGCAAGCTGATGGATATCTGCAAAAGCCTGCCGAACGATGCGCTGATCGACATCAAGCTCGATGAGCAAAAGTTGGTGGTAAAGGCAGGCCGCAGCCGCTTCACCCTGTCGACCCTGCCGGCCAACGACTTCCCGACAGTGGAAGAAGGCCCGGGCTCGCTGACCTGCAACCTGGAGCAAAGCCGTCTGCGTCGCCTGATCGAGCGCACCAGCTTCGCCATGGCCCAGCAGGACGTGCGCTACTACCTCAACGGCATGCTGCTGGAAGTGTCCACTGACACCCTGCGCGCCGTCGCCACCGATGGCCACCGTCTGGCCATGTGCTCGATGCGTGCCGATATCGGCCAGGCTGATCGCCACCAGGTCATCGTACCGCGCAAAGGCATCCTTGAGCTGGCGCGTCTGCTCACCGAGCCGGACGGCATGGTCAGCATCGTCCTGGGTCAGCACCACATTCGTGCCACCACCGGTGAATTCACCTTCACCTCCAAGCTGGTCGATGGCAAGTTCCCGGACTACGAGCGTGTACTGCCCAAGGGGGGTGACAAGCTGGTGGTCGGCGATCGTCAGGCGCTGCGCGAAGCCTTCAGCCGCACCGCGATCCTGTCCAACGAGAAGTACCGCGGCATCCGTCTGCAACTGGCCAATGCCCAGCTGAAGATCCAAGCCAACAACCCTGAGCAGGAAGAAGCGGAAGAAGAAATCAGCGTCGAGTACAACGGTAGCTCGCTGGAAATCGGCTTTAACGTCAGCTACTTGCTGGACGTACTGGGTGTCATGACCACTGAGCAGGTTCGTCTGATCCTGTCGGACTCCAACAGCAGTGCCCTGCTGCAGGAAGCTGACAACGACGACTCCGCTTACGTTGTCATGCCGATGCGTCTGTAATTTGTCCAGCAGACTCTAGATGTCCCTCAGTCGCGTTTCTGTCACCGCGGTGCGTAACCTGCACCCGGTGACCTTCTCCCCCTCCCCCCGCATAAACATTCTGTACGGCGCCAACGGCAGCGGTAAAACCAGCGTGCTGGAAGCTGTTCATCTGTTGGGCCTCGCCCGTTCCTTCCGCAGCACTCGGCTTACCCCGGTCATTCAGTACGAGCAGCTGGCTTGTACCGTGTTCGGCCAGGTCGAGTTAAGCGAAGGCGGGTCGAGCAACCTGGGGATTTCGCGGGATCGGCAAGGCGAATTCACTATCCGCATTGACGGGCAGAACGCCCGTAGCGCTGCGCAATTGGCAGAGATTCTGCCCCTGCAGCTGATCAACCCGGACAGTTTTCGCCTGCTTGAAGGTGCGCCGAAAATACGCCGGCAGTTCCTCGATTGGGGGGTGTTCCACGTGGAACCCCGCTTCATGGCCACATGGCAACGCCTGCAGAAGGCTTTGCGGCAGCGGAACTCATGGT
Organism: Pseudomonas donghuensis; assembly: GCF_000259195.1. Taxonomy (GTDB): domain Bacteria; phylum Pseudomonadota; class Gammaproteobacteria; order Pseudomonadales; family Pseudomonadaceae; genus Aquipseudomonas; species Aquipseudomonas donghuensis. Next base: position 113,045 of record NZ_JH650763.1, on the reverse strand, counting down.
TGCGGCATGGTACACTTGACGCTGTTTCGCAAGCGGCCTGGGACCGGGAACTGTGCCTGGCCAGCGCGGAAATAGATGAATACCGTCGCAATTACATCAAGGCCTTGAAGCCCGTCTTTGAGCAAACCCTGAGCGATTTGGTCGAGCTCGAAGGGCTGACCCTGAGCTATTACCGTGGCTGGGACAAGGATCGCGAACTCAGTGAAGTGCTCGCCTCCTCCCTGCAACGTGATCAGCACATGGGCCATACCCAGGCCGGCCCACAACGCGCGGACCTGCGCCTGAGACTCGGCGCCCATAACGCGGCCGACATTTTGTCTCGCGGCCAGCAGAAGCTGGTGGTCTGTGCATTGCGTATCGCCCAAGGCCATTTGGTTAGCCAGGCGCGTCGCGGCCAATGTATTTATCTGGTGGATGACTTGCCGTCGGAGCTCGACGACCAGCACCGCCGCGCACTTTGTCGCTTGTTGGAAGACTTACGCTGCCAGGTGTTTATCACCTGTGTAGATCAAGAATTATTGAGGGAAGGCTGGCAGACGGAAACGCCAGTTGCTTTGTTCCACGTGGAACAGGGCCGTATCACCCAGACCCACGACCATCGGGAGTGAAGGCATGAGCGAAAATCAAACGTACGACTCCTCCAGCATCAAGGTGCTGAAAGGGCTAGATGCCGTGCGCAAGCGTCCCGGTATGTACATTGGCGACACCGATGATGGTAGCGGCCTGCACCACATGGTGTTCGAGGTGGTCGATAACTCGATCGACGAGGCACTCGCCGGCCACTGCGATGACATCACCGTAATTATTCACCCGGACGAATCCATCAGTGTTCGCGACAACGGTCGCGGCATTCCGGTTGACGTGCATAAAGAGGAAGGCGTTTCCGCCGCTGAGGTCATCATGACCGTCCTCCACGCCGGCGGTAAATTCGATGACAACTCCTACAAGGTATCCGGCGGTCTGCACGGTGTAGGTGTGTCGGTGGTTAACGCCCTTTCCGAGCAGTTGATCCTCACCGTTCGCCGCAGTGGCAAGATCTGGGAACAGACCTACGTCCACGGTGTTCCACAAGCGCCGATGAAGATCGTTGGCGAAAGTGAAACCACCGGTACCCACATCCACTTCAAGCCGTCGGCTGAAACCTTCAAGAACATCCACTTCAGCTGGGACATCCTGGCCAAGCGGATTCGTGAACTGTCCTTCCTCAACTCCGGCGTTGGCATCCTGCTGAAAGACGAGCGTTCGGGCAAGGAAGAGTACTTCAAGTACGAAGGCGGTCTGCGTGCCTTCGTTGAGTACCTGAACACCAACAAGACGCCGGTCAACCAGGTGTTCCATTTCAATGTTCAGCGTGAAGACGGCGTGGGCGTGGAAATTGCCCTGCAGTGGAACGACAGCTTCAACGAGAACCTGTTGTGCTTCACCAACAACATTCCGCAGCGCGACGGTGGTACCCACCTGGTCGGTTTCCGCTCGGCGTTGACCCGTAACCTGAACAACTACATCGAGCAAGAAGGCCTGGCCAAGAAGAACAAGGTTTCGACCACTGGCGACGACGCCCGTGAAGGTCTGACCGCGATCATCTCGGTGAAGGTGCCGGATCCGAAGTTCAGCTCGCAGACCAAAGACAAGCTGGTGTCCTCGGAAGTGAAAACTGCCGTGGAACAGGAGATGGGCAAATACTTCTCCGACTTCCTGCTGGAGAACCCGAACGAAGCCAAGGCGGTTGTCGGCAAGATGATCGACGCCGCTCGTGCCCGTGAAGCTGCACGTAAAGCGCGGGAAATGACTCGCCGCAAAGGTGCGCTGGATATCGCCGGCCTGCCTGGCAAGCTGGCGGACTGCCAGGAGAAGGACCCTGCTCTTTCCGAACTGTACCTGGTGGAGGGTGACTCCGCGGGTGGCTCGGCCAAGCAAGGCCGTAACCGCAAGACCCAGGCGATCCTGCCGCTCAAGGGCAAGATCCTCAACGTCGAGAAAGCACGCTTCGACAAGATGATCTCGTCCCAGGAAGTGGGCACCCTGATCACTGCGCTGGGCTGTGGTATCGGCCGCGAAGAGTACAACATCGACAAGCTGCGCTATCACAACATCATCATCATGACCGATGCTGACGTCGACGGTTCGCACATCCGCACCCTGCTGCTGACCTTCTTTTTCCGTCAGCTGCCGGAGCTGGTCGAGCGTGGTTACATCTACATCGCTCAGCCGCCGCTGTACAAGGTCAAGAAAGGCAAGCAAGAGCAGTACATCAAAGACGACGACGCCATGGAAGAGTACATGACTCAGTCGGCTCTGGAAGATGCCAGCCTGCACCTGGACGAATCCGCACCACCTGTTTCCGGCGTCGAGCTGGAGCGTCTGGTCAACGAATTCCGTACCGTGATGAAGACCCTCAAGCGTCTGTCGCGCCTGTACCCGCAGGAGCTGACCGAGCACTTCGTCTACCTGCCGGCGGTATCGCTGGAGCAGTTGGGCGACCACGCTGCCATGCAGGAATGGCTGGGCAAGTTCGAAGAGCGCCTGCGTACCAGCGAGAAGTCCGGTCTGCTGTACAAGGCCAGCCTGCGCGAAGACAAAGAGCGCAACGTCTGGTTGCCGGAAGTGGAAATCACCTCCCACGGCCTGGCCAGCTATGTCACCTTCAACCGTGACTTCTTCGGCAGCAACGACTACCGCACCGTCACCGCCCTCGGTGCACAGCTGAGCACCCTGCTGGGTGAAGGCGCCTACGTGCAACGCGGCGAGCGCAAAAAAGCCATCACCGAGTTCAAGGAAGCACTGGACTGGCTGATGACCGAAAGCACCAAGCGCCACACCATCCAGCGATACAAAGGTCTGGGTGAGATGAACCCTGATCAGCTGTGGGAAACCACCATGGACCCAACGGTGCGCCGTATGCTCAAGGTGACCATCGAAGACGCGATCGCTGCCGATCAGATCTTCAACACCCTGATGGGCGACGCCGTTGAGCCACGTCGTGAGTTCATCGAGAGCAACGCGCTGGCAGTGTCTAACCTGGACTTCTGATCAGGTGTAGGTTCAAAAAAGCAACATCATCAAGCCCGCTCACGCGGGCTTTTTGTTGCGTTGGCTTCCATGTGTTGAGCTGCTCGGTTCAGCGCGCCTCTTCCTCTTCCTTTACTTCGCTCCAACTGCTGTCGGGGTCGAAACGCGTAATCGCAGCAGCTTGCTTGGCGCTGTCACGGCCGAGGTCTTTCTCGAACAGTTCGCCGTCGTGGCTGATCATGAAACTCATCACGCCAGTGTCCCCGTAGTCCGCCGGCCAGGCAATAACGGCAAAACCGCGCGTCATGCGATCGCCGATCTTGTAGTCATAGGCGCCGCCCGGCGCCGAAGGGCCTTGGGCAGTGAGGATACGATAGTGATAGCCGTGCCAGTCATCACCAGTCGTGGTATCACCGAAAAGCGGTCCGAGCGGACTTTCTTCGACGCCTTCCTCTTCCGGCCAGTACAGGCCGTCGAACTGCCCGTCGCTACTGATGAGCTTCTGTGCGTATTCGAGGACCCCATCACCATTGCGATCAATCTCGGCGTAATCCATCTGCGCGTCGTGATAGGCACGCGCCGCTTGCATTGTCGCCAATTCGTTGCGTCCGATGCGGCGCTGACGGATTTCCTCGGCGCCGGCTTTGGTGTCGAATGCCCAGCCGCCAGTACTGTGTCTGATGGGAATTGGGAATATCCAGGGCGTGTCGCCGACAACCAGATGTACGCGCTTCGGGCTGTCGGACTGAACCTGATGTTTTTCCTTGTAGAGGGCGAGAAAGGCATCAACATCTTTACGATCGATGTTCTTGGTCGGGATATAGCTCTTCCAGTCGTTGCCAAGCAAGTTCGCCAACTGTTGGCTATCGGCCTTCTCGCTACCAAGCGCCTGCACCAGTGCTTCGCCGGCGGCCTGCGGGTTTGGGAAGTGTTTCTGAGCGAAACTGCTGGACGTCCAGAACAGCAGCAGAACCAGCGCAATTCGACTAGCAGCATTCATGACTGACTCTCCTCTCAACGGCGACGGCCGCCACCGCTGGGTTGCATCCGCGCGGGTCGTTGTACCTGGTGGCCCGCAGACGCTGCGGACGGTCGGCTGGCGCTCCGTTGGCTGACCTGGCCACGATTGCTCGCGATGCGTGACTGCGAAGGGTTGCGCACACCGGCCAACGCATTGTTGCGGGGCGCCTGGGCGCTAACATGTTGCTGGCGGACTTGCTGACGTACTTGTTGGTTGCGCCCCGTCTGCTGAGGCTGGCGGTTCTTCTGGGGCGCCTGCGCACGCTGACGGGCCTGACCGTCACTCTTCAGTTGGCGATCGGCAACCTGGGCGCGCTCGCGTGCATTGCCGGACGGCTTGATGCCCTGCTTTTCCAGGCTCTGTTGGGCGCGCTCGCGGTCGGCACTCTGCACCCGTTGGCGGGCTTCAAGGTTACTGGTTGCCGGTGCTTCGATGCCGCGCTGTGCCAGGGTTTCACGTGCTCGCGCGCGATCTTCGACCCGGGCCGGCGTGTCACCGCGGTAGGCTGTGCGCTCTGCACTGCCGGGTAAGCGTCGGTCGAACTGGGCTCGACTGGCTTGGTCGCGGTACGGGACGCCGTCGCGATACGCAGGATTATGGCGCCAGTTGTTCTGGTTGGCATCGAGCCTGCGGTTGACGTTGTTGATATTGTTGTAGCGATTGACGTTGATATCGACGTCATGATCGTCCCAGTCGCAATCCCCCCACAACGAATTGACGATCGCTACGCCAGCACCGAAAGCCAGGCCGGTCGCTAACGCCGTGCCGATGGCATACCCCGGTGGTGGCGGATAATACGCTGGTGGATAGGATGGTGAGGACCAACTGCCGTACACCACAGAGGGGTTGTAGCTTGGGACGTATACAACCTGCGGGTTGGTCGGCTGGATAACGATAGTCTGTGCCGGCGCGGCACCTTGCACCACCGTGGTCGTGCCGCCAGCAGGGGCGCTTGCCGGTTGCACGATAACGGTCTGCTGATCGTTGGACTCCAGGTGGCCAGCAGCCTTGGCCTTGGCGCGCAGGCGCTGCACCGAGTTCATCACCGCATCGGGCTGGGCGAGAAAGGCATCACCGACGCGTTGCACCCAGACCGGGTCCTGGGCAAGTGTGGCCAGCACCTGCGGAAACGCCACCAACGATTGCACGCTAGGGTCCCAAGGTTGGTCGGCGACCTGCTTGACGGCGGCATCACCGCTGACGTTCGGATGCGCCTTGGACCAGACAACCGCGTCGGCGACATTGCCTGGATAGGTGGTGGCCATCAGCACCTGAGCCAGTAAAGCGTCCGGATACAACGCCAACGGTGCAAGCATTTGATCAAGCTGTTCGGTGCTGAATACCGCCTCGCTTGGCGCCGTCGGAGCGGCCGATACAGCCGGTACAGCCGATACAGCCGGTACAGCCGTTGCCGGCGCCGTGGCGCTTGCCTTAGGTTGCGCATCCTCTTCGGAACAGCCAAAAAGCGCGAGCATGGCGATGGTGAGCAGAATCGCCCTGTGAAGGCAGGCAGACATGACGATGCTCCTGTGGCAGAAAAGACAGAGCGGAACGTCAGGCGCCCTGGCACCTGGTTACCGACTCGGCAATCGATGCATGGAACGCTCTCCGCAGCGGGTGAGCAGTTTCAGCGTAGAAGAAAAAGCCGGGGTTTGTTGTTTCTGCGCCGGGCTCAAAGGCCCAATGCGCGCAGGCGTCGGTACAAGGTGCGTTCACTCATCCCCAGATGACGCGCCAGCTCACTGCGCGATCCATTGAAGCTGTCTAGGGCCTGGGCCAACTGCCCGAGGTTGTCTTTGGATCGACGGCTCATGCTTGGCATCGGCTCAAGTCCCGAACCGAGCTCCGCAGGCAGATGTTCGGCACGAATCAGTCCGTCGTCGGCGAACAGCCGTGCCCGCTCGAGGATATTACGCAGCTCGCGAATGTTGCCGGGATAGGCGTACAAGCTCAGCCGTTTCATCGCCTGTGGGTCGAGCTGCGGGGCCGACGCACCCGCCATCCGTTGCAACAAACTCTCGATCAACAACGGCAGATCATCGACCCGCTCGCGTAATGCAGGCAAGCGAATCGGAAAGCCGCTGATACGGTAGTACAGGTCTTCACGGAAGGTGCCCGCCGCTGCCATTTCCTTGAGGGGTTTGTGGGTAGCCGAGACCAGCCGGAAATCTGAGTGAACCGTGCGCAGGCTGCCAACCGGACGAAAGCTGCCGGACTCGATCAGGCGCAGCAGTTTGACCTGCATCGCCAACGGCACTTCGCCGATTTCATCAAGGAACAAGGTGCCGCCATGGGCGGCTTCCGCCAGGCCGATCTTGCGCTGGTGGGCGCCGGTAAAGGCGCCCTTCTCGTAGCCGAACAGCTCGCTCTCGAACAACGACTCGGTCAGGCCGGTGCAATCAACCACCACTAGCGGGCCGCTGGCTCTCGGACTGCCCAAGTGCAGGGCGCGGGCAAACAGCTCCTTGCCGGTGCCGGATTCGCCCTGGAGCAATACCGGGATTTGCGCAGGTGCCGCACGCTGCAGGCTGGCCAGTGCGTCCTGGAACGCCGGCGAGCGCCCGACCAAGCCGTGTTGTTGGGGCTGAGCCGAGGCGACGGTGATGCTGGTCAGCCGCTCGACAAAAGCCACCACCTCACCCTGTTCGTCGAGGATCGGACGCAACTCGACATCCACATGTTCCGGCCCGCGAGGGGTGTGGTGCACATGCAACACACGCTCAGGCACCCGGCTGTCCCAGGCCTTGCGCATCGGGCAGTGTTCACCGGCCTGGTCGCAAGGGACAGCGTAGTGATGGGAGACCCGATGGCACTTGGCGCCAATGGGTGGCTGACCGTCAATGCCGAACTGGCGTCGGTAGGCGCCGTTGGCGGCAAGGATGTTGTAGTCGGTGTCCAGCACGATGGTCGGCTGGGCATCGTGTTCGAGGTAGGACACCAATGCCTGCACGGCAGGATCGGCAGCAACAGCGGGAGAGAAGGTCATGACGACACCTGGGCAAGCTCGGGCAGAGCTTAACTGAAGGTGCCAAGGACTGCCAAAAACTGTCAGGTGCTGCCATGTCACTGCCAACTATGCTGACAGTCTGGCAGCGCAGAGTTTTAGGCCGCCCGGAAAATCGCCGTAACCATTGGGAAACAGCCTACCCATACGGTGGCACATATCTTGATGACAGCTTCTCCACTGCCAGCCAGCCTTGAAGCGTGGTTGGCACTTGCGAAGAATTCGGAGCGTGGTAAATGATCATCGGCGGCAATTTGTATGTGGAGGCACTGTTCGACAGTGTGACTTCGACCATCAGCTATCTGGTGATGGACCGTACCAGCGGCGACTGTGCCTTGATCGACAGTGTGCTCGATTACGATCCGAAATCAGGGCGCACCAGCAGTGCTTCGGCCGACAAGCTGATTGGCCGGGTGACTGAACTGGGCGGCAAGGTTCAGTGGATTCTGGAAACCCACGTGCATGCTGATCACCTGTCTGCGGCGACCTACCTCAAGCAGATCCTGGGCGGCCAGATTGCCATCGGTAGCCAGATCACCCAGGTGCAAAAGGTCTTCGGTGCGTTGTTCAACGCCGATGGCCGCTTCGCTCGCGATGGCAGTCAGTTCGATGTGCTGTTCGACGATGAGCAGCCCTTTGGCATCGGTAACCTTCAGGCGCGTGCCTTGCACACGCCCGGGCATACTCCGGCGTGCATGACTTATGTGGTGGAGGTCGGCGGGCAGAGCATCGCCTTTGTTGGTGATACCTTGTTCATGCCCGATTACGGCACCGCCCGTTGCGACTTTCCCGGTGCCAGCGCACGTACCCTGTACCGCTCGATCCAGCGCATCCTTGCCCTGCCCGCCGAGACGCGCCTGTTCATGTGCCACGACTACCTGCCGGGTGGCCGCGAACTACGTTACATGACCACGGTCGCCGAACAGCGCGCCAGCAATATCCACATCCATGAAGGTATCAGCGAAGACAGCTTCGTCGCCATGCGCGAAGCCCGCGACGCCACCCTGGAGATGCCGGTACTGATCCTGCCCTCGGTGCAAATCAACATGCGCAGTGGCCAGTTGCCCGAGCCTGAAGAGAACGGAGTGCGCTACCTGAAGATCCCGCTCAACGTGCTCTGAGCTTCACCCCAGAATTATTATTAGAAGGACCCTGCCATGCATGCTCAACCCTCCCCTGCCGAGGTGCCGAAAGGCGACCACCATAAAGTGCTGATCGTCGGTGCCGGTGCCGCTGGTATCGCCGCCGCCTCCAGCCTGATCTGTCGCGACCCTTCGCTGGATGTCGCGATCATCGACCCTGCCGATGTGCACTACTACCAACCCGGCTGGACCATGGTGGGCGCCGGGATCTTCCAGGCGCCTTCGACGGCACGCACCATGGCCTCGACCATTCCCGGTGGCGTGCAGTGGATCAAGGCACGGGTCGAGACCTTTGACCCGCAGGCACAAACGGTCACTCTTGATGACGGCCGGCTGCTCAGTTACGAGCAGTTGGTGGTCTGCCCAGGGTTGAAGCTCGACTGGGATGCCATCGAAGGCCTGAGGGAAACCCTCGGGCGCAATGGCGTGACCTCCAACTACCGCTACGACCTGGCCCCCTATACCTGGCAACTGGTGCAGAACCTGCGTGAGGGCCAGGCGCTGTTCACTCAGCCGCCGATGCCGATCAAGTGTGCCGGCGCGCCGCAAAAGGCCTTGTACCTGTCTTGCGATCACTGGTTGCGCAATGGTCGTCTGGGCAACATTCAGGCGCAGTTCTTCAATGCCGGGGGCGTGCTGTTCGGGGTGCCCGACTACGTTCCGGCATTGATGGAGTACATCGATAAGTACGCGGTAGACCTGCAGTACGCCCATCGCCTGGTGGCTGTCGATGGCCCGGGCAAGCGGGCCACCTTTGTGCGCACCCTGCCCGATGGGAGCAGCGAGACCCGGGTTCAACCCTTCGATATGCTGCATGTGGTGCCGCCGCAGGTTGCGCCTGATTTCATCCGCAACAGCCCGCTGGCTGACCAGGCCGGTTGGCTCGATGTCGACCCGGCTACCTTGCGCCACAAACGCTACAGCAACATCCACGCCCTGGGTGATGGCATCAATACCAGCAACGCCAAGACTGCGGCGGCGGCGCGCAAACAGGCGCCGGTGGTGGCCAACAACGTGCTGGTGGCGCTGGGGCGCCTGCCCAACCTCGCCCACTATGATGGCTATGGCTCCTGCCCGCTGACCGTCGAGCGCGGCAAGATCGTCCTCGCCGAGTTCACCTACGGCGGCAAGCTGGCGCCGAGCTTCCCGCGCTGGCTGCTCGACGGCCGCCGGCCGACGCGCCTGGCCTGGCTGCTGAAGGCGCAGATCCTGCCGCCGTTGTACTGGCGCTGCATGCTCAAGGGCCGCGAATGGCTGGCCAAACCCCGGGTTGCCGCCGAGGGCCTGCGGTGATCGAGCATCAATTTCTGGCGGCAGGTTTAGGGGCGATTATTGGTGCGGTGCTGGCGCTGACCGGCGCTGGCGGCGGCATTCTGGCCGTGCCCTTGCTGGTGTTTGGCTTGGGGTTGTCGATGGTCGAGGCGGCGCCAGTCGGCTTGCTGGCCGTCGGCATGGCGGCGGCGGTAGGTGCCCTGCTGGGATTGCGCCAGGGCCTGGTGCGTTATCGCGCGGCGCTGTTCGTGGCGTTGATTGGCATCGCTATCGCACCCTTCGGGCTGATGCTTGCCCATCGTCTGCCGAACGGGCCATTGGCCCTGAGCTTTGCCCTGGTGCTGGTCTATGCCTGTGCGCGCATGCTGCTCAAGGCTCGCCGGGAGCTTCGCGGCGAGCCGCCACTGGGCCCGCGCCACGTCATGCCCTGCGTGCTCAACCCCTTGCAGGGGCGACTGCGCTGGACCCTGCCCTGTGCCCGCGCCCTGGCCTTTACCGGTGTACTGTCGGGTTTGCTTTCGGGATTGCTCGGTGTCGGTGGTGGCTTCGTGATCATCCCGGCGCTGAGCCGCTACACCAACCTTGACATGAAGAGCATCGTTGCCACTTCGCTGGCGGTGATCGCCCTGGTGTCGACTGGCAGTGTGGTCAGCGCGACAGTCGGCGGCGTCATGCATTGGGCGGTGGGCGCGCCGTTTGCCGGCGGCGCGGTGCTCGGGCTGCTGCTGGCGCGTCAGCTCGCCAGCAAGCTGGCCGGGCCGCGCTTGCAGCAAATGTTTGCAGGTGTGGGGATCTGCGCAGCCTTGCTGCTGGCGGTCAAAACCTTGGGCAGCTGACGCCCTACTCCGCCAGCAAGGCATCCTGCTCCTGCGCGCACAGGGCCAGGAGAAAATCCCAGACCACGCGCAGGCGTACTGATTTGTGCAGCTCGCGGCGGGTACAGATCCAGTAGCTGCGCTGGATGGTTTCGCTGGGCAATACCCGCACCAACGCCGGATCGTGGCGGGCCATGTAGTTGGGTAGCACGGCGATGCCCAGGCCGGCGCGAGCGGCCTGTTGCTGGGCGATCACGCTGGTGCTGCGAAACACCACATTGGGTGCGCGGCAGAAGCTGTTCAAAAACAGTAATTCCTGGCTGAACAGCAGGTCGTCGACGTAGCCGATCCAGCTGTGCTTGGCCAGGTCTTCACGGTAATTGAGGGCCGGCGCCTGGGCCAGGTATTCGGGGCTGGCGTACAGCGCCAGGCGGTAGTCGGTGAGTTTGCGAGTTATCAACAGGTCGGCGTTCGGCCGCTCCAGGTGGATGCTGATCTCCGCTTCGCGGTTGAGAATGCTGACAAAGCGCGGCACCGCCACCAGCTCTACCTCAAGGCCCGGATAGCGTTCGAACAGGCTGCCCATGCGCGGGGTGAAGAACATGATGCCGATGCCTTCGGTCACCCCCAGGCGAATCTTGCCCAGCGGGGTGATGGCCTGGGTGATCTCTTCCTGGGCCAGCAGGGCGACGTTTTCCATCGCTTCGGCGTGCTTGAGCAGGGCCTGCCCGGACGGCGTCAATTCGTAGCCCTGGGCATGTTGAACGAACAGCGCGGTGCCCAGGCTCTGCTCGATATTGTCGATGTGCCGGGCCACGGTGCTGTGGGTGGTGTTGAGGCGTTTGGCCGCGGTCAGCAGGCGGCCGCTACGCTGCAACTCGAGAAAAAACCGCAGATCATTCCAGTCGAACATGCTTTTCCTTGTGAATCAGGTGTTCACGGACGTTGTGTTAAAACGCACAGCACTTGAGTGAAATCTAACGTTTTCATCCCGAAATTAATCAATAACATGGGCTGGGACAAGAATAATAATCAGGCGCGAGGTTGCCCATGCCATCAGCCGATCCTGTCTACGACTATGTGGTGGTGGGTGCCGGCCCTGCCGGATGCCTATTGGCCAACCGCTTATCTGCCGACCCAGGCTGCCGGGTGCTGCTGCTCGAAGCCGGTGGGCGCGACAACTACCCCTGGATTCACATTCCGGTGGGCTACCTCTACTGCATCGGCAATCCGCGTACCGACTGGTGCTTCAAGACCGAAGTGCAACCCGGCCTCAATGGCCGCACCCTGGGTTATCCGCGAGGCAAGGTGCTCGGGGGCTGTTCCTCCATCAACGGCATGATCTACATGCGCGGCCAGGCTGGCGATTACGATCGCTGGGCCGAGCAGGGCAATGCCGGTTGGGCCTGGAAGGACGTGCTGCCACTGTTCAAGGCCAGCGAGCACCACTTCGGCGGCGCCAGCGAAGCGCATGGCAATCAAGGCGAGTGGCGGGTCGAGCAACAGCGCTACGCCTGGCCGATCCTCGATGCGTTCCGCGAAGCGGCGGCGCAGAGCGGCATTGCCAGCGTTGCTGACTTCAACACCGGGGATAACCAGGGCTGTGGATACTTTCAGGTCAACCAGCGCGCCGGCATTCGCTGGAACTCGGCCAAAGCCTTTCTGCGCCCGATCCGCAATCGTCCCAACCTGACCGTGCTGACCGATGTGCTGGTTGATCAGGTGTTGCTGGAAGATGGCCGCGCGTGCGCGGTACGTGCCCGCTGGCAGGGCAATTGGCAGCACTTCAGCGCACGCCGGGAGATTATCCTGTGTGCAGGCTCCGTGGGTTCGCCCGGGATCCTGCAGCGCTCCGGCATCGGCCCGCGCGGCTTGCTCGAGAGCCTGGGGATAACTGTTCGTCACGAGCTGCCCGGCGTTGGTGGCAACCTGCAGGACCATCTGCAATTGCGTTTGATCTATCAGGTTACCCAGGCGCGAACCCTCAACCAGGTCGCCAACAGCCCCTGGGGCAAGCTTGGCATGGGCCTGCGTTACCTGTACGACCGCAGTGGACCGCTGGCGATGGCGCCGAGCCAATTGGGCGCTTTTGTTCGTTCCGGGCTGGAACAGGCTTCAGCCAACCTGCAATACCACGTGCAGCCCTTGTCGCTGGAACGCTTCGGCGAGCCACTGCACCGCTTCCCGGCTTTTACCGCTTCGGTGTGCAACCTGCGCCCGGCCAGCCGCGGGCGTATCGATATCCGTTCGGCCAACCCGGACGATGCGCCGCTGATCGATCCCAACTACCTGAGCGAGCCTGAAGACCTGCGCGTTGCCGCCCAGGCCATTCGCCTGACCCGCAAGATCGTTCAGGCCCCTGCCCTGGCTGCCTTCAGCCCGCGCGAATACCTGCCGGGCCCGGACCTGCAAAGCGAAGAGCAATTGCATGAAGCCGCCGGGCAGATCGGCACTACGATCTTCCACCCTGTGGGCACCTGCCGCATGGGCAACGGGCCACTGGATGTGGTCGACAATCAGCTGCGCGTGCACGGTGTGCCGGGGCTGCGCATCGCCGATGCCTCGATCATGCCGCAAATCGTCTCTGGCAATACCTGCTCCCCTACCCTGATGATTGCCGAAAAGGCCGCGCAACTGATTCGCCAGGGGACGTTATCCACAACCAGCATCGACGAAAACACCGCAGTACCGACGCCCTGACCAGGGTGCGTAGCAACAACGACGCCGGACGCAGTCTGCCGGCGTCGACAGTGGAACAACAAGAATAATCACTGGGGCCTGCAGGCCGAGGACAGCAACGATGTCGGATTACATTCAAGAGCAGGGCGCTGCAACGGTGAGCAACAGCCGCCGGGAAGAACGCAAGATCATTTTCGCGTCATCCCTCGGGACGGTTTTCGAGTGGTATGACTTTTTTCTTTATGGGGCGCTGGCGGCGGTCATCAGCAAGCAGTTTTTTGCCGGGGTGAACGACACCACTGCCTTTATCTTCGCCTTGATGGCCTTCGCCGCCGGTTTTCTGGTGCGGCCCTTCGGCGCGCTGGTGTTCGGCCGCCTGGGCGACATGATCGGGCGCAAGTACACCTTCCTGGTGACCATCGTGCTGATGGGCCTGTCGACCTTTGCCGTTGGCCTGTTGCCGACCTACGCCAGCATCGGCATTGCCGCACCGATCATCCTGGTGGGGTTGCGCATGCTGCAGGGCCTGGCTCTGGGCGGTGAGTACGGTGGCGCGGCCACTTATGTTGCCGAACATGCACCGCCCGGCAAACGCGGTTTCCACACCGGTTTTATCCAGTCCACCGCAACCCTCGGCTTGCTGTTGTCGTTGCTGGTGGTACTCGGTAGCCGCTACATCAGTGGTGACCAGTTCGAAGTCTGGGGCTGGCGCCTGCCGTTCCTGCTGTCGATCGTGCTGCTGGGGATTTCCACCTGGATCCGCATGAGCATGCATGAGTCGCCAGCCTTCGTAAAAATGAAGGCCCAGGGCAAGGCCAGTAAAGCGCCAATCCGCGAGTCGTTCGGCTCCTGGCCCAACCTCAAGGTGGTGCTCACGGCACTGTTCAGTATCAACGCCGGCCAGGCGGTGACCTTCTACACCGCACAGTTCTATGTGCTGTTCTTCCTTACCCAGATGCTCAAGATGGACCCGGCCCAGGCCAACACCCTGCTGATCATCAGCGTGGTGATCGGCGCGCCGTTCTTCGTGTTCTTCGGCTGGCTGTCGGACCGGGTTGGGCGCAAGCCGATCCTGATGCTTGGCCTGCTGCTGGCCACGGTGCTGTACTTCCCGCTGTTCAAGGCCCTGAGCCACTACGCCAACCCGCAGATCGACGCCGCCAGCCGTCAGGCGCCGATCGTGGTGATGGCCGACCCGCAGGGCTGCACCTTCCAGTTCGACCCGGTGGGCAAGGCGCGTTTTGACAGCCCGTGCGACAAGGTCAAGACCTTCCTGGTCAAACAGGGCCTGCCTTACAGCTCGGCTGAGGCGGCTGCCGGCACCGAGGTAGTGGTGAGCATTGGCGAGCGGAAAATCAGCGGCTTCGACGAAGCGGCCATGCGCGCGGCCATCGACAAGGCCGGCTACCCGGCCAAGGCGGATCCTGCCAGCGTCAACCAGCCGATGGTGGTGGTGCTGATCGTGGCGATGATCCTGATCGCGACCATGACCTACGGCCCGCTGGCGGCGGG
>NZ_JH650763.1:95078-98581 GCF_000259195.1 Pseudomonas donghuensis | reverse complement strand
GGCGTCACCCAGCCGATGGTGGTGGTGCTGATCGTGGCGATGATCCTGATCGCGACCATGACCTACGGCCCGCTGGCGGCGGTGATGGTCGAATTGTTCCCGACCCGCATCCGCTATACCTCGATGTCGCTGCCCTATCACATCGGCAACGGCTGGTTCGGCGGCTTCCTGCCCACGGTGTCCTTTGCCTTGGTGGTGTACACCGGCGATATTTTCTACGGGCTCTGGTACCCGGTACTGATCACCGGCATCAGCCTGGTGGTGGGGCTGTTCTGCCTGAAAGAAACCCGTGATGTGGATATCGACAAGGTGTAAGGATTTACAGGCACAAAAAAACCGGCGTAAGCGCCGGTTTTTTTATGCCGCGAAAAAACTTATGCACGATTTTCAAAAAACAGTCATACAGAGAAATAAGTAGCTAAATTAATCACTTAGCGAATTTTCTGCTGAGAAATCCAAATACTGTACACAAGTTATCCACAGATCGGTCAGGCCACGCCCTGCGCTTGATTTGGCGCTGCTGCAGGCAGTGAGCCGAGGTCGCGCTGGGTTTGTTCGTTCCATGCCGCAGCGCGGTCGTTGAGCTCGGCAATGGCCCGTGGGCCGCTGCCTTCGGCATGCATCGGGGCGCCAATCACCACCTCGATGGTGCCAGCGCGCTTGCCCCAGCCCTGCTTGGGCCAGAACTTGCCGGCGTTGTGAGCGATCGGCAGTACCGGCAAGCCAGCGTTTACCGCCAAAGCGGCACCGCTGCGCGAGAATTTGCCGATCTGGCCAAACGGCACGCGGGTGCCTTCCGGAAAGATCAGTACCCAGACGTTCTCTTTAAGCAGCTTGTCGCCCTTGCTGGCGACTTGCTTCAAGGCGGCCTTGGGGTTGTCGCGATCGATGGCGATCGGCCGCAGCATGGCCATGGCCCAGCCGAAGAACGGCACGTACAGCAGTTCACGCTTGAGCACCTGGCTCAAGGGCGAAAAATAGGCGGAAAGGAAAAAGGTTTCCCAGGTGCTCTGGTGATTGGAGAGGATCACACAGGGTTGCTTGGGGATGTTCTCAGCCCCGGTGACCTTGACCTTGATGTTGAGAAACACCCGTACCAGCACCAGCGCAAAGCGGCACCAGTAGACGTTGATAAAGCGATATCGGGCGCTGAATGGCAGAAACGGCGCGATAAAAAAGCTCAGGGTGCACCACAGCAAGGAGCTGGTACCCAGCAGCAGGTAAAAAAGAAAAATTCTGATCGCCTGCAAGATCGACATAGCGGCATGTACCGTTGCGGGCTTGCCCGCCTAGTAAAAGTGCGCCTGTTGTGCAGGCGCGCTATTTGTGGATAAGTTCTCTGGCGATGGCTGCCAGATCATCGAAAATCAGCGTTTTTTCAGGAATTCCCTTGCTCAGGGTCTTCTCGCCTTTTCCGGTTTTTACCAGAATCGGTTGAGCATCGACGGCCAAAGCGGCTTCCAGGTCACCCTTACTATCACCGACAAACCACACGCCAGCCAGATTCACGTTGTAGTGCGTGGCAATGGCGGTGAGCATGCCCGGCTTGGGTTTGCGGCAGGCGCAGCCCTCATCGGGCCCGTGCGGGCAATAGACGATCAGCCCGACCTCGCCACCCTGCTCGGCCACCAGCCTGCGCAACTGCGCATGCATGGCGTCGAGGGTCGCCAGGTCGTAGTAGCCGCGGGCAATGCCGGACTGATTGGTGGCCACCGCCACCGTCCAGCCGGCCTTGCTCAACTGCGCAATCGCTTCGATCGAACCGGGGATCGGAATCCACTCGTCCAGCGACTTGATGTAAGCGTCGGAGTCCTGGTTGATCACCCCGTCCCGATCGAGAATCAGCAGCTTCAAGACTTACCCCAGCAGCGAAATGTCAGCCACGCCCAGGAACAGACCGCGCAGGCGGCTGAGCAGGGCATAACGGTTGGCGCGGACTTTGGCGTCCTCGGCGTTGACCATCACCGCTTCGAAGAAGGCGTCGACCGGCTCACGCAGGGCTGCCAGGCGCGCCAGCGACTCGCTGTACTGGCGCGCGGCGGCCATTGGCTGCACGGCCTGGTCGGCTTGCTGGATCGCCGAGTACAGGGAGAACTCGTTGGCATTGTCGAAGTACTTTGGTTCGACCGTGGTGGCGACAGCGCCCTCGGCCTTGCTCAGCAGGTTCGACACGCGCTTGTTCACCGCGGCCAGGGCTGCGGCTTCCGGCAATTGGCGGAAGGCCTGGACGGCCTGCACGCGCTGGTCGAAGTCCAGGGCCGAGCCTGGCTTGAGGGCACGTACCGACAGGTAGGTGGCAACGTCGATGCCTTCGTCTTCGTAACGGGCACGCAGACGATCGAAGACGAACTCCAGTACCTGTTCGGCCAGGCCTGCGGCCTTGACCTTGGCGCCGAACTGGGTCACGGCGAAGTTCACCGCCTCGTTCAGGTCCAGGTCCAGTTGCTTCTCGATCAGGATGCGCAGTACGCCCAGTGCCGCACGACGCAGGGCGTAGGGGTCCTTGCTGCCGGTCGGGAGCATGCCGATACCGAAGATACCGACCAGGGTGTCGAGCTTGTCGGCGATAGCCACGGCCGCACCGGTCAGGGTCGAGGGCAGCTCAGCACCGGCACCGCGCGGCATGTACTGCTCGTTCAGGGCCAGGGCGACGTCTTGCGGCTCGCCGTCGTTGAGGGCGTAGTAGTAACCGGCAACACCCTGCATCTCAGGGAACTCACCGACCATCTCGGTGGCCAGGTCGCACTTCGACAGCAAACCGGCACGCGCCGCGCGTTGGGCATCGCCGCCGATACGCTGGGCGATGAAGGCGGCCAGTTTGGCAACCCGCTCGGCCTTGTCGAAAACGCTGCCCAGCTGGGCCTGGAACACCACGTTCTGCAGGCGCTCGTTGAAGCTTTCCAGCGGCTGCTTCTTGTCTTGCTTGAAGAAGAACTCGGCGTCGGTCAGGCGTGGGCGCACGACCTTCTCGTTGCCTTCGACGATCTGCTTCGGATCGCGGCTCTCGACGTTGGCCACGGTGATGAAGCGCGGCAGCAGCTTGCCGTCGGCATCCAGCAGGCAGAAGTACTTCTGGTTGTCCTGCATGGTGGTGATCAGCGCTTCCTGAGGCACTTCAAGGAAGCGTTCCTCGAACGAGCACACCAGCGGCACCGGCCATTCAACCAGGGCGGTCACTTCATCGAGCAGGGCTGGCGGCACGATGGCGCTGCCTTCCTGTTGCAGGGCAAGTTCGGCGGTGCGCTTG
Organism: Pseudomonas donghuensis; assembly: GCF_000259195.1. GTDB lineage: Bacteria > Pseudomonadota > Gammaproteobacteria > Pseudomonadales > Pseudomonadaceae > Aquipseudomonas > Aquipseudomonas donghuensis. The sequence continues at coordinate 95,334 of NZ_JH650763.1, read as the reverse complement.
CTGATCAGCTCGCGGCGCTCGGCGAAATCGGCCAGGACATAGGCCTTGCGCAGGTCTTCCTGGTAGTTGGCCGGGGCACTGATGCGCACGTTTTCCGGGTGGTGGAAGCGGTGGCCACGGGATTCGCGACCGGCTTTCTGCGCCAGCAGGGTGCAGTCGACCACGTCGTCACCGAGCAGCATGACCAGCCACTGGGTCGGACGCACGAACTCTTCCTTGCGTGCACCCCAGCGCATGCGCTTGGGGATCGGCAGGG
>NZ_JH650763.1:75526-94910 GCF_000259195.1 Pseudomonas donghuensis | reverse complement strand
CGCCCACGTCGTCCCCGAGCAGCATGCCCAGCCACTGGGTCGGACGCACGAACTCTTCCTTGCGTGCACCCCAGCGCATGCGCTTGGGGATCGGCAGGTCGTTGAGCGAGTCTTCGACGATGGTTGGCAGCAGGCTGGCGGTGGCCTTGCCCGGGATGTGCTGGGAGAAGCGCAGCTTGGCGCCGCTCTGGTCGATATCCGACAGCTCTACCCCGCACTTCTTGGCAAAGCCCAGGGCGGCCTGGGTCGGGTTGCCTTCAGCGTCGAAGGCCGCCTGGCGTGGCGGGCCGTCAAGGTTGACGCTGCGGTCCGGCTGCTGGGTGTCGAGGTTGCGGATCAGTACGGCCAGGCGGCGCGGCGCGGCGAACACCTGCTTGTCGGTGTAGTTCAGGCCTGCGGCCTGCAGGCCTTTTTCGATACCGGCGAGGAAGGCATCAGCAAGGCTGCTCAGGGCCTTGGGTGGCAGTTCTTCGGTGCCCAGTTCAACCAGGAAATCTTGAGCACTCATTGTGCAGCCTCCAGCTTAGCCAACACTTCATCACGCAATTCAGGGGACGCCATCGGGAAGCCCAGCTTGGCGCGGGCTTGCAGGTAACTCTGGGCCACGGCGCGGGCCAGGGTCCGTACACGCAGGATGTAACGCTGACGCTCGGTCACCGAGATGGCGCGACGGGCATCGAGCAGGTTGAAGGTATGCGAGGCCTTGAGGACCATTTCATAGGTCGGCAGCGGCAGCTCCAGCTCGATCAGGCGGTTGGCTTCGCTCTCGTAGAAGTCGAACAGCTCGAACAGCTTCTCGACGTTGGCGTGCTCGAAGTTGTAGGTCGACTGCTCCACTTCGTTCTGGTGGAACACGTCGCCGTAGGTCACCTTGCCGAATGGGCCGTCGGTCCAGATCAGGTCGTAGACCGAATCAACGCCCTGCAGGTACATGGCCAGGCGTTCCAGGCCGTAGGTGATTTCACCGGTGACCGGGAAGCACTCGATGCCGCCTACTTGCTGGAAGTAGGTGAACTGGGTGACTTCCATGCCGTTGAGCCAGATTTCCCAACCCAGGCCCCAGGCGCCGAGGGTCGGCGATTCCCAGTTGTCTTCGACGAAACGGATGTCGTGCACCAGCGGGTCGAGGCCAATGGCTTTCAGCGAGCCCAGGTACAGTTCCTGGAAGTTCGCCGGGTTCGGCTTGAGCACCACCTGGAACTGATAGTAGTGCTGCAGGCGGTTCGGGTTTTCGCCATAACGGCCATCCGCCGGACGACGGCTAGGCTGCACATAGGCGGCGTTCCAAGTTTCCGGGCCGATGGCGCGCAGGAACGTGGCAGTATGGAAAGTGCCGGCGCCTACTTCCATATCGTAGGGCTGAAGCACCACACAACCTTGCTCGGCCCAGTAGTTCTGCAGGGCGAGGATCAAGTCTTGGAAGGTACGCACGGCTGGCGTAGGCTGGCTCACGAAATTCACCTGTTTCTAGGGCTGCGAATATAAAGAGCGGGAGTATAACCCGATTCGCGCAGGCCTCTACCCTTGGAGCCTTATGCCACGTTGCTTTTGGTGTACCGACGATCCGCTTTACCAGGCTTACCACGACCAGGAGTGGGGCACGCCGCAGCGTGATCCGCGCCAGCTGTTCGAGATGTTGCTGCTGGAAGGCTTCCAGGCCGGGTTGTCGTGGATCACCGTGCTGAAAAAGCGCGAACGCTACCGCCAGGTACTGTTCGGCTTTGACCCGCAGCGCCTGGCGCAGATGAGCGATGAAGAAATCGAGGAGCGCATGCTCGACCCGGGCATCATCCGCAACCGCCTCAAGCTCAATGCCGCACGGCGCAATGCGCGGGCCTGGCTGGAGCTGGAACACCCCGCTGATTGGCTTTGGTCGTTCGTCGGCGGTGCGCCGAAAATCAATCATTTCGTTCAGCGTAGCGAGGTGCCAGCAGTCACCGAGGAAGCCACGGCAATGAGCAAGGCCTTGCAGAAAGCCGGTTTCACCTTTGTCGGCCCGACCATCTGCTACGCCTTCATGCAGGCCACCGGCATGGTCATGGACCACACCACCGATTGTGATCGCTACGCCGCTCTGCTGCGCTGAGGGTTACAATGGCCGGCTTGTAGAAAGAGGAACCAGCCTGTGGATAAATTCAAGGGCGCCTTGATGGTCGGGGCGTTGCGGTTGTTTGCCAAGCTCCCTTGGGGCGCGGTACAGCGGGTCGGCGCGGCCATCGGCTGGATCATGTGGAAGGTGCCGAACAGTTCGCGCAACGTGGTGCGCATCAACCTGGCCAAATGCTTCCCGGAAATGGACCCGGTTGCCCGTGAGCGACTGGTGGGCCGGACCCTGATGGACATCGGCAAATCCTTCACCGAGAGTGCCTGCGCCTGGATCTGGCCGGCCCAGCGCTCGCTCGACCTGGTGCGTGAGGTCGAAGGCCTGGAAGTGCTTGAAGCTGCCCTGGCTTCGGGCAAGGGCGTGGTCGGCATTACCAGCCACCTGGGTAACTGGGAAGTGCTCAACCACTTCTATTGCAGCCAGTGCAAACCGATCATTTTCTACCGCCCGCCCAAGCTCAAGGCGGTCGATGACCTGCTGCGCGAACAGCGCGTGCAACTGGGCAACCGCGTGGCGGCGTCGACCAAGGAAGGCATCCTGAGCATCATCAAGGAAGTGCGCAAAGGCGGTCAGGTGGGGATTCCCGCCGACCCGGAGCCGGCCGAATCGGCGGGCATCTTCGTGCCATTCTTTGCCACCAAGGCACTGACCAGCAAGTTCGTGCCGAACATGCTCGCGGGCGGCAAGGCGGTCGGGGTGTTCCTGCATGCCCTGCGCCTGCCGGACGGTTCCGGTTTCAAGGTCATTCTGGAAGCGGCGCCCGAGGCGATGTACAGCGAAGACACCGAAACCTCGGCGGCGGCCATGAGCCAGGTGGTCGAGCGCTATGTGCGGGCGTATCCGAGCCAATACATGTGGAGCATGAAGCGCTTCAAGAAGCGCCCGGCGGGTGAGTCACGCTGGTATTGAGGGCCCTATCGCTGGCAAGCCAGCTCCCACAGGATCGAGTTTGGCCATCAGTTGTGGGAGCCGGCGTTGCCGGCGATGGACCGCGAAGCGGTCCTAAACAGCCCTGTCGAGCTTCTTCAGAAATACCGTCATCTCTTTCTCGGCCTGCTTGTCGCCATGCGCGCGAGCCGCTTCCAGCCCCTGCTCCCAGGCCTTGCGCGCCGCCGCCAGGTCACCCTGTAGCTGATGCGCCTTGCCCAGCAGCTTCCACGCCGCCGAGTACTTCGGGTCGTGCTCGACGCAGCGCTGCAAGTGCACGGCCGCCTCGGCGCCATTGCCCTCATCGAGCCAGGCCTTGCCCAGGCCGAAACGCAACAGGGCGTTATCCACACCCTTGGCCAGCATCTTTTCCAGTGATTCGCGCATTCCAGGCCCCCCTTAGAAGAAGCTCAACCCTACATGGAACAGCTTCTCGACGTCACGGATGTACTTTTTATCCACAACGAAGAGGATCACGTGGTCGCCGGCTTCAATCACCGTGTCGTCATGGGCGATCAGTACTTCTTCGTCGCGGATGATCGCGCCGATGGTGGTGCCCGGTGGCAGGGCGATGTCTTCGATGGCCTTGCCGATTACCTTGCTCGACTTCGAGTCACCGTGGGCAATGGCCTCGATGGCCTCGGCCGCACCCCGGCGCAGCGAGTGCACGCTGACGATATCGCCGCGGCGCACGTGGGCCAGCAGGGTGCCGATGGTGGCCAGCTGCGGGCTGATGGCGATGTCGATTTCGCCACCCTGGACCAGGTCGACATAGGCCGGGTTGTTGATGATGGTCATCACCTTGCGCGCGCCCAGGCGCTTGGCCAGCAGCGAGGACATGATGTTGGCTTCATCATCGTTGGTCAGGGCCAGGAAGATGTCGGCTTCGGCAATGTTCTCTTCCAGCATCAGGTCACGGTCCGAGGCGCTGCCCTGCAGTACCACGGTGCTTTCCAGGGTGTCGGACAGGTGCCGGCAACGGGCCGGGTTCATCTCGATGATTTTCACCTGGTAGCGGCTTTCGATGGCCTCGGCCAGGCGTTCGCCGATCTGCCCGCCGCCCGCGATGACTACGCGCTTGTTGGTCTCGTCGATGCGCCGCAGCTCGCCCATCACCGCACGGATGTGCGCCTTGGCGGCGATGAAGAACACTTCGTCGTCGGCTTCGATAACCGTGTCGCCCTGCGGCAGGATCGGCCGGTCACGGCGAAAGATCGCCGCCACGCGGGTGTCGACATTGGGCATGTGCGCGCGGATCTGGCGCAGTTGCTGGCCTACCAGCGGCCCGCCGTAGTAGGCCTTGACCGCTACCAGCTGGGCTTTGCCTTCGGCGAAGTCGATCACCTGCAGGGCGCCGGGGTGTTCGATCAGGCGCTTGATGTAGTGGGTGACCACCTGCTCGGGGCTGATCAGCACGTCGACCGGAATGGCGTCGTTGTCGAACAGGCCGGCGCGAGTCAGGTAGGCCGATTCGCGCACCCGGGCGATCTTGGTCGGGGTGTGGAACAGGGTATGGGCAACCTGACAGGCGACCATGTTGGTCTCGTCGCTGTTGGTCACCGCCACCAGCATGTCGGCGTCATCGGCACCGGCCTGGCGCAGCACGGTTGGAAAGGAGGCGCGGCCTTGCACGGTGCGGATGTCCAGGCGGTCGCCGAGGTCGCGCAGACGGTCGCCATCGGTGTCGACCACGGTGATGTCGTTGGCTTCGCTGGCCAGGTGTTCAGCCAGCGTACCGCCGACCTGCCCTGCGCCGAGGATGATGATCTTCATCCGCTGTTCCCTTCTCTTGTTATCCGCGCGCGGCGGCGATTTTGATCAGCTTGGCATAGTAGAAGCCGTCGTGCCCGCCTTCCTGGGCCAGCAGCTGGCGGCCATGGGGCTGGCGGATACCGGCCTGGGTCGCCAGGTCCAGCTCACGCGCACCGGGGGTGCGGGCGAGGAACGCCTCGATCACTTCGGTGTTTTCCGTCGGCAGGGTCGAGCAGGTGGCGTAGAGCAGGATGCCGCCGACCTCGAGGGTTGGCCACAGGGCATCGAGCAGCTCGCCTTGCAGGCTGGCCAGGGCGGCGATGTCGTCGGCCTGGCGGGTCAGCTTGATGTCAGGATGGCGGCGGATCACCCCGGTGGCTGAGCACGGCGCGTCGAGCAGGATGCGCTGGAAGCCCTTGCCGTCCCACCAGCTGGCGGTGTCGCGGGCGTCGCAGGCGATCAACTGGGCGTCGAGGCCGAGGCGATCGAGGTTCTCGCGCACGCGGGTCAGGCGTTTGGCTTCCAGGTCAATGGCAACGACGGCATCGAGCCCGGCTTGGGCTTCCAGCAGGTGGCAGGTCTTGCCACCCGGGGCGCAGCAGGCGTCGAGCACGCGCTGGCCGGGGGCCAGGTCGAGCAGGTCGGCGGCCAGTTGTGCGGCTTCGTCCTGGACGCTGATCCAGCCCTGGTCGAAACCGGGCAGGCCGCGGACATCGCAGGCTTCGGCGAGCAGGATGCCGTCGCCGCTGAACTGGCAGGGCGCCGCTTCAAGGCCGGCTTCACGCAGCAGTTCGAGGTAGGCATCGCGGCTGTGATGGCGGCGGTTGACCCGCAGGATCATCGGCGGATGGGCGTTGTTGGCGGCGCAGATGGCTTCCCAATGCTCGGGCCAGAAGGCCTTGAGCGACTTTTGCAGCCAGCGCGGGTGCGCGGTGCGTACGACCGGGTCGCGTTCGAGTTCGGCGAAGATCTCGCTGCTTTCCCGTTGCGCACGGCGCAATACGGCGTTGAGCAAGCCCTTGGCCCAGGGCTTTTTCAGTTTCTCGGCACAGCCTACGGTTTCGCCGATGGCGGCGTGCGCGGGGACGCGCGTGTAGAGCAGTTGGTACAGACCGACCAGCAGCAGCGCCTCGACGTCGGCATCGGCGGCCTTGAACGGCTTCTGCAACAGGCGCTCGGCCAGGGCCGACAGGCGTGGTTGCCAGCGCGCGGTGCCGAAGGCCAGGTCCTGGGTCAGGCCGCGGTCACGTGCTTCGACCTTGTCCAGCTGGCTTGGCAGCGAGCTGTTCAGCGACGCCTTGCCACTGAGTACTGCCGCCAGGGCGCGGGCGGCTGCCAGACGTGGATTCATTGGCCAAGCACCGTGCCGGTGGCGAATTTTTCGCGGCGGCTGTTGAACAGGTCGCTGAAGTTCAGTGCCTTGCCGCCAGGCAACTGCAGACGGGTCAGGCACAGCGCCTGTTCACCGCAGGCGACGATCAGCCCGTCCTTGCTGGCAGAGAGAATTTCACCCGGGGCGCCCGAGCCTGTGGATAAGTTCGCAGCGAGGACCTTCACCGCTTCCCCGTTGAGGGTGCTGTGGCAGATCGGCCACGGGTTGAAGGCGCGAATCAGGCGCTCCAGCTCAACCGCCGGGCGGCTCCAGTCCAGGCGCGCTTCGTCCTTGTTCAGCTTGTGTGCATAAGTGGCCAGGCTGTCGTCCTGAACTTCACCCTGCAAGGTGCCAGCAGCAAGACCGGCAACGGCCTCGAGTACGGCTGGTGGGCCCATTTCGGCCAGGCGATCGTGCAAGGTGCCGCCGGTGTCGCTGGCACTGATCGGGGTGCTGACCTTGAGCAGCATCGGCCCGGTGTCCAGGCCTGCTTCCATCCGCATTACGGTGACGCCGCTTTCGCTGTCGCCGGCTTCGATCGCACGTTGGATCGGCGCGGCGCCACGCCAGCGAGGCAGCAGCGAAGCGTGACTGTTGATGCAGCCCAGGCGCGGAATATCCAGCACCGCCTGCGGCAGGATCAGGCCGTAGGCGACCACCACCATCAGGTCCGGTTGCAGGGCTGCCAGTTCCGCTTGCGCCTCGGCGTTGCGCAGGGTCGGCGGTTGCAGGACCTGGATGCCGTTATCCACAGCCAGTTGCTTGACCGCGCTTGGCATCAGTTTTTGCCCACGCCCGGCCGGGCGGTCCGGCTGGGTGTAAACCGCCACCACGTCATAGGGGCTGTCGATCAGGGCCTTGAGGTGTTCGGCGGCAAACTCTGGGGTGCCTGCGAAGACAATGCGCATGGAGTTCTCGCTTAAAAAGAAAAAGGCTTGCCGGAGCAAGCCTTTGGGAAGAGGAGATCAAGCTTGCTGGCGATGCTGTTTTTCCAGCTTCTTCTTGATTCGGTCGCGTTTGAGCGTCGACAGGTAGTCAACGAACAGCTTGCCGTTGAGGTGGTCGCACTCATGCTGGATGCACACTGCCAGCAGGCCTTCGGCGACCAGCTCGTACGGCTTGCCGTCGCGATCCAGCGCCTTGACCTTGACCCGTATCGGGCGATCGACGTTCTCGTAGAAGCCGGGCACCGACAGGCAGCCTTCCTGGTACTGATCCATTTCGTCGGTCAGCATCTCGAGCTCGGGGTTGATGAACACCCGTGGCTCGCTGCGATCCTCGCTCAGGTCCATGACCACGATGCGCTTGTGCACGTTGATCTGGGTGGCGGCGAGACCGATGCCAGGGGCTTCGTACATGGTTTCAAACATGTCATCGATCAACTGGCGAACGCCGTCGTCGACTTCGCTCACCGGTTTGGCGATGGTACGAAGGCGCGGGTCCGGGAATTCGAGGATGTTCAGAATGGCCATAAGCGTATGAGCTGCACTGTGCGATGAATTACAAACATGAGTACACATAATAAAGGGATTCGGCGCATTCGGCACCTGGCAAAGGTCAGCTAAGGTTTCAGGGGGCTTTCGCACCCGTGCCTGCAAGCCTGAAGGAATACCCTTGAGGGAAATCCTTCAACCGGTTGTCAAAGTATTATCAACAGAGTTATCCACAGCTTCTTCACGGCAGACCCGGGCTGCCCGATCAAGGATGATCGTTATGTCGCAACCCTTATCGTCGGCGTGTTCACCCGCCGAACTCGAAGCGCGCTTGCGTCTTCATTTGCTGCCGTCCCTGGGGCCGCGGCGTTTTCACACCCTTATCCAGGCCTTCGGCAATGCCTCGGCGGCACTCAGCGCGCCGGCCTCGGCCTGGCGCGCGCTGCAGGTACCGGCAGAGAGCAGCGATGCCCGGCGCAGCCTTGGCGTGCGCGATGGCGCGGCGGCTGCAATGCGCTGGCTAGAGGCTTGTGACCAGCATTTGTTGATGTGGGACGAGCCCTGCTACCCTGGCTTGCTGGCCGAACTGGGGGACGCCCCGCCGCTGCTGTTCATTGCCGGCAACCCGGCCATCCTGGAAAAACCACAGCTGGCGATCGTCGGCAGTCGCCGGGCTTCCAGGCCGGCGCTGGATACCGCTGCGGCTTTCTCTCGCAGTCTTTCCCGGGGTGGTTTTGTCATTACCAGCGGCCTGGCCCTGGGGGTCGATGGCGCCGCGCATCAGGCTGCCCTGGATGCTGGCGGGCAGACCATCGGCGTGTTGGGTACCGGGCTGCAAAAACTTTATCCACAGCGTCACAGGGCGCTGGCGGCCGCAATGATCGCGCAAGGCAGCGCGGTGATTTCCGAGTTTCCGCTGGATGCCGGGCCGACAGCCAGCAACTTTCCCCGGCGTAACCGGATCATCAGCGGCCTGTCACTGGGCGTGCTGGTGGTCGAGGCGAGTCTTGCCAGTGGCTCGCTGACCACCGCCCGCTTGGCCGCCGAGCAAGGCCGGGAGGTGTATGCGATTCCAGGCTCGATTCATCACCCAGGGTCCAAGGGTTGTCACCAGTTGATCCGCGATGGCGCCTTGCTGGTGGAAACCGTCGACCAGATCGTCGAGACCTTGCAGGGTTGGCAGCGCTTGCCGCCCTTGCAGGCGGCCGCCACCCCCCGCCATGAACTGGTCGATCTGTTGCTGGCTGCGCCGCAAACCACCGAGGGGCTGGCCAGCAGCAGTGGCTGGCCGTTGCCCAGGGTGTTGGCGGCGCTGACTGAGCTGGAGCTGGCGGGCAGCGTCTGCAATGAAGCTGGGCGTTGGTTTGCCCGGCCTGGCTAAGTACACTGCTATCTGCCTTTATGCGGAGTGAAAGCAATGGTGAGCAGTTGGCGTGTGCAACAAGCCGCGCGTGAAATTCGGGCCGGTGCGGTGATTGCCTACCCGACCGAGGCGGTCTGGGGCCTGGGCTGTGACCCGTGGAACGAAGAAGCGGTGGATCGCCTGCTGGCAATCAAGTCGCGCTCGGTCGACAAGGGATTAATCCTGATCGCCGATAATATCCGCCAGTTCGACTTCCTTTTCGAGGATTTCCCCGAAACCTGGCTGGACCGCATGTCTGCGACCTGGCCGGGACCGAACACCTGGCTGGTGCCGCATCAGAACCTGCTCCCAGAGTGGATTACCGGGGTGCATGACACAGTGGCCCTGCGCGTCAGCGATCATCCGGTGGTACGCGACTTGTGCGCGCTGGTCGGGCCGCTGATTTCCACGTCGGCCAACCCGCAAGGCCGCCCAGCCGCCAAGACCCGCTTGCGGGTCGAGCAGTACTTCCGTGGGCAGTTGGACATGGTGCTCGGTGGCGCCTTGGGTGGGCGGCGTAATCCGAGTGTGATTCGTGACCTGGTGACCGGCGAGGTTGTGCGGGCCGGTTGATGCCCTGATCGCTGGCCAGCCAGCTCCCACAAGATTTACCGAGAGCCCTGTGGGAGCCGGCCTTGCCGGCGATGAATTCATCACCGATTCAAGGCAGCAACACCGTCGACCCCACCGTCCTGCGCGCCGACAGCTCGCTCTGCGCCTTGGCCGCCTCGCTCAGTGGATAGCGTTGCTGGATATCCACAGTCAACTTGCCGCTGGTGATCATCGCAAACAGGTCATCCGCCATCGCCTGGGTGTTTTGTGCATTGTTGGCGTAGCTGGCCAGGGTTGGCCGGGTGACATACAGCGAGCCCTTCTGCGCCAGGATGCCAAGGTTGACGCCGCTCACCGCGCCAGAGGCATTGCCGAAGCTGACCATCAACCCGCGCGGTGCCAGGCAGTCCAGCGAGGTCAGCCAGGTGTCCTGGCCAACGCCGTCGTACACCACCGGGCATTTCTTTCCGTCGGTCAGTTCCAGTACCCGCTGGACCACGTCTTCGCGGCTGTAATCAATGGTTGCCCAGGCACCCAGGGCCTTGGCCCGTTCAGCCTTCTCGGCACTGCTGACCGTACCGATCAACCTGGCTCCCAATGCCTTGGCCCATTGGCAGGCCAGCGAGCCGACGCCCCCGGCGGCGGCATGGAACAAAATGGTATCGCCCGGCTGCACCGCGTAGGTCTGCTTGAGCAGGTACTGCACGGTCAGGCCCTTGAGCATCACTGCCGCCGCTTGCTCAAAGCTGATGCTGTCGGGGAGCTTGACCAGATTGGCTTCAGGCAGCACATGCACTTCGCTGTAGGCACCCAGCGGGCCGCCGGCATAGGCGACGCGGTCGCCGATTTTCAGCCCAGAGACCTGCTCACCCACTGCCTCGACCACCCCGGCGCCTTCAGTGCCCAGGCCCGAGGGCAGCGATGGCGGCGCATAGAGGCCGCTGCGAAAGTAGGTATCGATGAAGTTCAGGCCGATTGCCTGGTTACGCACGCGAACTTGCTGCGGGCCGGGCGTCGCCGGCTCGAAGTCGACCAGGGTGAGGACTTCGGGGCCGCCATGCTGGCTGAACTGGATACGCTTGGCCATCTGCACTCTCCTGAAGGTACCGGGAAAACCCCTATCGGACGCCTTTGCTTGATCGCCGTCAACTGCGGCCAGCCTGCCGCCGGTGGTATGCTACGCGCCGAATTTGCCTTAGCCCGCTTCCAGGTGACCTGATGACTAGCCGCACCGAGGCCGTGAAAGCCTACCTGCTCGACCTGCAAGACCGTATCTGCACCGCCCTCGAAAACGAAGACGGTGGTGCCCGCTTTGTCGAGGATGCCTGGACGCGCGAGGCCGGCGGCGGTGGGCGGACCCGGGTGATCGGTGATGGCAAGGTCATCGAGAAAGGTGGGGTGAACTTCTCTCACGTTTTCGGCAGCGGCCTGCCGCCATCGGCCAGTGCCCACCGGCCGGAGCTGGCCGGGCGTGGCTTCGAAGCGTTGGGCGTGTCGTTGGTGATTCACCCGCATAACCCGCATATACCGACCTCACACGCCAACGTGCGTTTCTTCATTGCCGAGAAAGAAGGTGAAGAAGCCGTCTGGTGGTTCGGCGGTGGCTTTGACCTGACGCCCTACTACGGTAACGAAGAAGACTGCGTGCACTGGCACCGGGTTGCCGAGCGCGCCTGTGCGCCTTTCGGTGCCGACGTCTATCCGCGTTACAAGGCCTGGTGCGACCGCTACTTCCACCTCAAGCACCGCGGCGAACCACGGGGTATTGGCGGCCTGTTCTTCGATGACCTGAACGAGTGGGACTTCGATACCTGCTTTGCCTTCATCCGTGCCATTGGCGATGCCTATGTCGAGGCTTACCTGCCGATCGTCCAGCGCCGCAAGGATCAGCCCTATACCGCCGAGCAGCGTGAGTTCCAGGAATACCGTCGTGGCCGTTATGTCGAGTTCAACCTGGTCTACGACCGTGGCACCCTGTTCGGCCTGCAATCGGGCGGGCGCACCGAATCGATCCTGATGTCGCTGCCACCGCACGTGCGTTGGGGGTACGATTGGAAGGCCGCGCCAGGCAGCGAAGAAGCGCGCCTGACCGAGTATTTCCTGCAGGACCGTGACTGGCTTGGCGAGGCCAAGACCAGCCATTGAGCTGCTGTGGATAACTTTCCGGGCCTGCCCGGCCTTGACCCAGGAACCGCGTGAATGGACCAGTACGTTGTATTCGGCAACCCGATCGGCCACAGCAAGTCGCCGCTGATCCACCGTCTGTTCGCCGACCAGACCGGCCAGCAGTTGGAATACAGCACCTTGCTGGCGCCGCTGGATGATTTCAGCATGTGTGCCCAGGGCTTTTTCAAGCAGGGCCTGGGTGCCAACGTCACTGTGCCGTTCAAGGAAGAAGCCTATCGCCTGGTCGATAGCCTGACGCCGCGGGCCAAGCGCGCCGGGGCGGTGAACACCCTGAGCAAGCTGGTCGACGGCAGCCTGCAGGGCGATAACACCGATGGCGCCGGGTTGGTCCGCGATCTTACCGTCAATGCCGGTGTGCAACTGACCGGCAAACGCATCCTGCTGCTCGGCGCCGGCGGGGCCGTGCGCGGGGTGCTGGAGCCGTTGCTGGCACACAACCCGGCATCGCTGGTGATCGCCAACCGCACGGTGGAAAAAGCCGAACAACTGGCCCGTGAGTTCGCCGACCTGGGGCCGGTGGCTGCCAGCGGTTTCGACTGGCTTGAAGAGCCGGTCGACCTGATCATCAATGCGACTTCTGCCAGCCTTGCCGGTGAGCTGCCGCCCATCTCCGCCAGCCTGATCGAGCCGGGTAACACCGTGTGCTACGACATGATGTATGGCAAGGAGCCGACGCCTTTCTGCCGTTGGGCCAGCGAGCACAAGGCCGCCAAGGTCCTGGATGGCCTGGGCATGCTCGCCGAACAGGCCGCCGAGGCGTTCTTCATCTGGCGTGGCGTGCGTCCCGACACCGCCCCGGTGCTGAACGAATTGCGCCGCCAACTGGCGCGCGGCTAATCCTCGAAGCGGATCGGGCAGTTCGCTGCCCCTTCGAGTTTGTGCAATTCCTCGATCACTTGCGGGCGCGCCCGTTGCAGCGTCAGGCTGCCGCCTGCGCGACCTAGCCGTCGTGCCTCGCGGTGCAGCATGTCGACCCCGGAATAGTCGATGAAATTGATCTGCCGCGCATCGATCACCACCTGCGGGCCCTGGCAGCGTTGCAGGCGTACCTGCAGGTAATGACTGGCGCCAAAGAAGATTGAACCGCCTACACGCAGTACATCGGCATCGCCCTCCCGGGACTGCTGTACCCGTGGTCGCGAGGTGCGCTTGAGGTAAAAGAACAGCGACGCCAGCACCCCGGCGTAGATGGCCGTTTGCAGTTCCAGCAACAAGGTGGCGGCGCCCGTCAGGGCCATGACCAGGAATTCCGAACGGCTGACCCGGAATAGCGCACGTATCGCCCGATGATCAACCAGGCCCCAGCAGATCAGCAGGATACTGCCAGCCATGGCCGGGATCGGGATATGCGCGATCAACCCCGCCCCGGTCACCGCAAACAAGGTTACCCACAGGGCGGCAAACACCCCCGCCAGGGGCGAGCGGGCGCCAGCGTCATAGCTGAGCCCGGAGCGGGTGAAGGAACCGGACGACAGATAGCCGGAGAAGAATCCGCCGACCATGTTCGACAGGCCCTGAGCGCGGATCTCCTGATTGGCGTCGATGAGCTGTTCAGAGTGCGATGACAGCGAGCGGGCAATCGACAGGCTGGTGACCAGGCCGAGCATGCCGACCGCCACGGCGCTGGGCAGCAGACGCAGGATCAATTCCAGGTCCAGCAGTGGCAACGGACTCAACGGTGGCAACTGGCCGATGAAGCCGGGTACCAACTGCACATGGCCAAATAGCCCTGGTAGCGACCAGGCCAGCAAGCTGGCGAGCGTCAACGTTATCAACAGGCCGGGCCAGCGCGGGCGCAGCATCTTTACCGCAGCACCCAGCAGCACAGTGCCCAGGCCGAGCAATAACGAAGGCCAATCCACCTCCCCGGCGTGCTCCAGCAGGTGTTGCAGGGTCTTCAAGGCCGTGGCCTGGCTGGGCAGGTTCATCCCCAGCAAGTTGGGCAGTTGTCCAAGCGCGATCACCACCGCAGCACCCAGGGTGAAGCCCAGCACCACCGATTGCGAGACAAAATTGACCAGCGCGCCAAAGCGCAGCAGCCCCAGCAACCATTGAAACACCCCAGCGAGGAAGGTCAGCAGCAGGATCAGGGTGATGTAGTCGCTGCTGCCAGCGACCGCCAGCGGGCTGACGCTGGCGTAGAGAACGATGGAGATCGCCGCCGTTGGCCCGCAGATCAGGTGCCAGGACGAACCCCACAAACAGGCGACCATCACCGGCACAATCGCCGCGTACAGCCCGTACTCGGCGGGCAGCCCGGCGATCAGGGCGTAGGCGATCGATTGTGGCAGTGCCAGGATCGCCCCGCTCAGACCCACCAACAGATCACGGCGCGCGCTGGCTCGGGTCTGGCGCGGCAGCCAGGTGAGAAACGGCAGCAGTCGGTGGCGATCAGGCCAGGCCATGAAGACTCTCTATCGCAGGCAGAAGCTGTTCAGGGTGCGATGTCCGACGCTCGGGTGCAAGCCGTGTCAGAAGACAAAGTTCACGTGCTCACCGTGGTGCAGTTTCAGCTCCAGGGCATCGACCATGGCGGCTGCCACCCGTGCCAGGCGCTGCAGTGGTTCGGCCAGACCGGGTTCGAGGGTGCCATGCGTCTGGTGAAAGTGCTCGATGCCCAGGCCGGCGACTTGCTGCGGACTGTTGATCAGGGTCCAGTGCAGCGGGCTGCGTTGCAACAGGTCGACGATCTGGTCGGCACAGGCCCGTTGCTGCTCGCTGTGCCCTTCGCCCTGATCGAGCACGCTGAAATCGCCCACCAGCAACAGCCGGCGTATAGTGGTGCGGGTCATGCCTGCGATCAGCGCCTGGCTCATGCGCAGTTGTGCGGCAAAGTCGTCGGGCGCCAGTGCAGGCAGCAGGCAGACCACTGCCGAGCCACCGGCCACGCTTTGCTCGGCCTGATCGGGGTTGTCCAGGCCGCCAGTCTTGAAGTGCAAGCCGGGGCGTGGCGCCAGGCTGTTGAGGTTATCGACCACGGCGATCACCTCATGCTGGCGCTTGAGCAATTCGGCCATCAGGGCGCTGCCCAGGCTGCTCAAACCTCCCAGCAGGACCAGTTTGAACGCTGGGGTTTCGGCATTTTTCACCAGATCACTCCATTGGCAGCGGGTGATCATTTGACCCGTGTAGACCCTGCGGGTTCGTTGTAATTCAGGAGTTTTCGTGCAAAGGATCAAAGGCTATCACGCCCATATCTACTATGACGCCAGCACCATGGAGCAGGCCCGGCAACTGTGTGAAGAAGCCGCGCGGCTGTTTCCGGTGACCATGGGGCACAGCCATAAAAAGCCGGTCGGGCCGCATCCGGACTGGAGCTGCCAACTGGCGTTCGGGCCTGAGGTGGTGGGGGTGGTGTTGCCCTGGCTGGCGTTGTATCGCCGAGGGTTGGTGGTGTTTCTGCATCCGCTGACCGGCGATGAATTGGCCGATCATCGTGATCATGCGATCTGGATGGGGGCGGTGCGGCCTTTGGATCTTTCGATCTTCAAGTAGTTTACGGCTCCGGGGTAGGAGCGGGCTTGCCCCGCGATTGCGATCTGTCTGATGGACCGCAATCGCGGGGCAAGCCCGCTCCCACAGGTATCAAGCCTTGCGCGCACCTCGCACACCCTGGGCCAGTGCCGAGCACAGCTCAAGCACATCACCCACGGCCTGCTCGGCAGTCTTGGCAGTGGCAATCTTGTCGACCAGCGCCGAACCGACCACGACACCATCCGACAGTTTGGCAATTGCCGCGGCTTGCTCCGGGGTGCGGATACCGAAGCCGACGCTGATCGGCAGGTCGGTGTGGGGACGCAGGCGCTCGATGGCACTGCTGACGTGTTCGGTCGTCGCGGAGCCGGCACCGGTCACACCGGCAACCGACACGTAGTAGACAAAGCCCGAGCTGCGCTCCAGCACGCGTGGCAGGCGCACGTCATCGGTGGTCGGGGTGGTCAGGCGGATGAAGTCGATACCCGCGGCCTGGGCCGGGGTGGCCAGCTCGGCGTCATGCTCCGGTGGCAGGTCGACGATGATCAGGCCATCCACGCCCACTGCCTTGGCCTGGGCAACGAAGGCCTCGACGCCAAAGCGGTGGATCGGGTTGTAGTAACCCATCAGCACGATCGGCGTGGTCTGGTTGTCGACGCGGAACTCGCCCACCATCTGCAAGGTCTTTGCCAGGGTCTGGCCGGCCTCCAGGGCGCGCAGGGTGGCGAGCTGAATCGCCACGCCGTCGGCCATCGGGTCGGTGAACGGCATGCCCAGCTCGATCACGTCGGCGCCAGCGGCGGGCAGGCCTTTTAGAATTTGCAGCGAGGCGTCGTAGCCTGGGTCGCCAGCAGTGATGAAGGTGACCAGTGCCGAGCGGCCTTCGGCCTTCAGCTCGGCGAAGCGTTGTTCAAGACGGCTCATGCCTGTTTCTCCTGGGCAGCCATATGGCTCATCACGGTTTGCATGTCTTTGTCGCCGCGCCCGGACAGGCACACCACCATCAGGTGATCCTTGGGCAAGGTCGGCGCGCGTTTGATCGCTTCGGCCAGGGCATGGGAGGTTTCCAGGGCCGGAATGATGCCTTCCAGGCGGCAGGTGGTGTGGAACGCGGCCAGGGCTTCGTCGTCGGTGATACTGACGTATTCGACCCGCTTCACTTCGTGCAACCAGGCGTGTTCAGGGCCGATGCCGGGGTAGTCGAGGCCGGCGGAAATCGAGTGGGCGTCGGTGATCTGGCCGTCGGCATCCTGCAGCAGGTAGGTGCGGTTGCCGTGCAGTACGCCCGGTACGCCACCGTTGAGGCTGGCGGCATGCTTGTCGGTGTCGACGCCATGGCCCCCGGCTTCAACGCCGATGATTTGCACGCTGGCGTCATCGAGGAAGTCGTGGAACAGGCCCATGGCGTTGGAGCCGCCGCCGACGCAGGCAATCAGGCTGTCGGGCAGGCGCCCTTCCTTGGCCTGCAGCTGTTCGCGGGTCTCTTTGCCGATGATCGATTGGAAGTCGCGGACCATTGCCGGGTACGGGTGCGGGCCGGCTACAGTGCCAATCAGGTAGAAGGTGTCGTCGACGTTGGTGACCCAGTCGCGCAGGGCCTCGTTCATCGCGTCCTTGAGGGTGCCGGTGCCGGCGGTTACCGGGACGATTTCGGCGCCCAGCAACTTCATGCGGAACACGTTGGCCTGCTGGCGCTCGATGTCGGTGGCGCCCATGTAGATCACGCAAGGCAGGCCGAAACGCGCGGCGACGGTGGCAGTGGCCACGCCGTGCATGCCGGCGCCGGTTTCGGCGATCAGGCGTTTCTTGCCCATGCGCTTGGCCAGCAGCACCTGGCCGATGCAGTTGTTCACCTTGTGCGCGCCGGTGTGGTTGAGCTCTTCACGCTTGAAGAAGATCTTCGCGCCACCGCAGTGTTCGGTCAGGCGTTCGGCGAAGTACAGCGGGTTGGGCCTGCCGATGTAGTCGCGCTGAAAGTACGCCAGTTGCTCGAGGAACTGCGGGTCGGCCTTGGCCGCTTCGTACTCGCGGGCAAGGTCCAGCACCAGCGGCATCAGGGTTTCTGCCACGTAGCGGCCGCCGAATGCGCCAAACAGGCCATTGGCATCAGGGCCGGCGCGGAAGTTGGTCTGGGTCATGGGTCGCTCCAGGGCGGTAGTTAAGTCGTCAATGGCTTTACTCTAACCACGACACGCGCAGCTGAAAACCGATAAGATTGCGACAACATGTCAGGAAAACTCACACGTTATGCGCCAGGACCTGCCTCCCCTCAATGCCCTTCGGGCCTTTGAAGCCACCGCCCGGCTCAACAGTGTCAGCCAGGCAGCCGAGCATCTGCATGTTACTCATGGCGCAGTGAGCCGCCAGTTGAAGGTGCTTGAAGAGCATCTTGGCGTGGCGCTGTTCGTCAAAGAAGGACGCGGCCTTAAACTCACAGATGCCGGCGTGCGCCTGCGCGATGCCAGCAGCGATGCTTTTGAGCGCTTGCGCGGGGTTTGTGCAGAAATCAGCCAGAGCAGCGCCGATGCGCCGTTTGTCCTCGGTTGCTCCGGCAGCCTGCTGGCGCGCTGGTTTATCCCGCGACTGGGCCGGCTCAAGGCGGACTTGCCAGAACTGCGCCTGCACCTGTCCGCCGGTGAAGGTGATCTCGACCCGCGCCGCCCCGGGCTGGATGCGCTACTGGTGTTTGCCGAGCCGCCGTGGCCTGCGGATATGCAGGTGCACGTGCTGGCCCAAGAGCGCATCGGCCCGGTGCTCAGCCCGCACTTTCCCGGGTTCAACCGCTTGCAGCGGGCGCCTGCGCAGGCGCTACTGGCGGAAACGCTGCTGCAGACCACCTCGCGCCCACAAGCCTGGCCAAACTGGGCCGTGCAGCAGGGTATCGACCCCCAGG
Organism: Pseudomonas donghuensis; assembly: GCF_000259195.1. GTDB lineage: Bacteria > Pseudomonadota > Gammaproteobacteria > Pseudomonadales > Pseudomonadaceae > Aquipseudomonas > Aquipseudomonas donghuensis. Next base: position 76,814 of record NZ_JH650763.1, on the reverse strand, counting down.
CGCTGCGCTATGGGCAGGATTTCGAGCATCTGTATTACTTGTTGGAGGCGGCAGTGGCGGGGCTGGGGGTGGCGATAGCGCCGCAGCCGCTGGTCGCTGATGACTTGCGTGGCGGGCGCCTGGCTGCGCCCTGGGGGTTTTGTGAAACCCAGGCGGCGCTGGCCCTGTGGGTGCCGCGACGCGCCGCAGATGGGCGCGCCGAGCAATTGGCTGGCTGGTTGCGCGCGGAACTTGCGCGCCAGGCCGCTTAGTTACCGCGTCTGCACAGCAGGTACGCCGCCAGCAAGCCGAGGGCACCGACAGCGACACCGGCGGTGGTCCACGGGTGTTCCTGGGCATAGTCGCGGGTCGCCAGGCTGGTCTCGCGGGTTTTGGTTTTGACTTCTTCGTAGGCATCGCTGAGCAGGTGGCGTGAATGGCGCAGGGCATTCTCGGCATTGCTCTTGAGCGCCTTCAGGGTTTTGCGCGACTCATCCGAGGCATCGTCCTTGAGGCTTTCCAGTGACTTGAGCAGGCTTTCGATTTCCGCTTCCATGCTTTGCAGTGAAGCTTTACGCAGCGAGGTGTTGGCCATGGTGACTCTCCTTCAAGGTTGAGTTGAGCTGTGTAGATTCCGACTACAGGGTGTTGAGAAAGTGCAGTCGAACTTTTAGTGGCATTTACCCTTCGCAGGTAAAACAGCCCAGCGCTGCTAGGCTCTATCTGACATTCAAAAAGGAGATTGCCCATGTCTGATCACCACACCTACAAGAAAATCGAACTCGTCGGCTCCTCGCCTACCTCCATTGAAGAGGCGATCAACAACGCCCTGGCCGAGGCAGGCAAGAGCATCAAGCATCTTGAGTGGTTCGAGGTGGTCGATACCCGTGGCCATATCAAGGACAACAAGGCCGCGCATTTTCAGGTCACGCTCAAGGTGGGTTTTCGCATCGTCAACAGCTGAAGCGGTGATACTGGCTTGTGCGGGTCAATTGCGTTACACAGTCCTGAGGCGCCCGGCCTGCCTGGCGCCCTTCTCTATTTTGATCTGAACAAGGAAAGCGATCGATGAAGAAGTTGGTAGTAGCGATTGGTTTGATGACGTTGGCGGGTACTGCGCTGGCTGCTGGCAAGCCGTGTGAAGAACTCAAGGCTGAAATAGCCGCCAAGCTCGATGCCAAGGGTGTCAGCGGCTATTCCCTGGAAATCGTCGATAAGGGCGCAGCCGCGGATGGCAAGGTCGTGGGTAGCTGCGAAGGCGGCACCAAGGAAATCGTCTACAAGCGCGGGTGACTGTGTTGAAGCCATC
>NZ_JH650763.1:43950-75429 GCF_000259195.1 Pseudomonas donghuensis | reverse complement strand
TAGGAGCGGGCTTGCCCCGCGATAGGGCTTTCAGCTGCCCAAAACCGTTTGGGCAAGCAGCTCATACGACCGAATCCGGTCCGCATGCTCATACAGGTCGCAGGTAAAGATCAGCTCATCCGCCTCGGTCTGCTCCAGCAACACCTCAAGCTTGGCGCGGATCTTCTGCGGGCTCCCGACCATCGCCAGGCCAAGGAAACTGCCCACCGCTTCACGCTCATGGGGCAGCCACAGGCCGTCCATGGTCGCTACCGGCGGACGCTGCACCAGGCTTTGCCCGCGCATCAGGGCGAGGATGCGCTGATACACCGAGGTGGCCAGGTAATCAGCCTGTTCATCCGTCTCGGCAGCCACCAGCGGCACGCCGAGCATAACGTAGGGCTTGTCGAGCACGGCCGAAGGCTGGAAGTGGTTGCGGTACACGCGAATCGCTTCGTGCAGGTAACGCGGAGCGAAATGCGAGGCGAAGGCGTAGGGCAAACCGCGCATGCCGGCCAGTTGCGCGCTGAACAAGCTCGAACCCAGCAACCAGATGGGCACCTCGGTACCGTACCCGGGTACGGCGATGACCTTCTGATCGGGCGTGCGCGGCCCCAGGTAGCGCACCAGTTCTTCGACATCATCGGGGAAATCGTCGGCACTGCCAGAGCGTTCGCGGCGTAGCGCGCGGGCCGTCATCTGGTCGGAGCCCGGCGCGCGGCCCAGGCCCAGGTCGATACGCCCGGGATACAGGCTGGCCAGGGTGCCGAACTGTTCGGCGATCACCAGCGGTGCATGGTTGGGCAGCATCACCCCGCCGGCGCCCACACGAATGGTTGACGTACCACCGGCCAGGTAGCTGAGCAGCACTGAAGTTGCGGAACTGGCGATGCCGTCCATGTTGTGGTGCTCGGCCACCCAGAAGCGGTTGTAGCCGAATTTTTCGACGTGTTGCGCCAGGTCCAGGGAGTTGCGTAGAGACTGCGCTGGGCCGCTGTCGGCACGTACCGGCACCAGGTCAAGGGTAGAGATCTTGATATCCGCAAGTTGCTTCATGGGCGTTTGAGCCTCCAGGGCAGTCGATTGGCCGAAATAATCCAACGGCCTTTCTAGCTCTGTATGGGCACATCTGCAGGAATCAATGCCAGGCGTTGTAATCCGTCCCGCGTCGAGGGTCAGCCTGGACGCGATGCTGCTGAGCTAAGGCAGAACCGTAGTGCGCTTGTTGTGGTCAAATGAGGGTCGCTAAAACGTCTGCTGTCACAAGGAGCTGTTCCATGATCCGTGTTGCAATCGCTGTGCTGGCTTCGCTGCTGGCAACGTCCGCGCTGGCCGCGACGAAAGACTGTGAAGAGCTCAAGGCTGAGATCGAAGCCAAGATCCAGGCTAACAACGTGAGTTCCTACACCCTGGAAATCGTCAGCAATGATGAAGTCAAAGACCAGAACATGGTGGTCGGCAGCTGCGAAAACGGCACCAAGAAGATCATCTACCAGAACAATGATCGCTAGGCGTCAGGGTGTGCAGAACACGTCGTTCGACTCTTCGGCCACGACGTTGCGCTGGGCGTCATAGAGGTAGGCGCTGGGCTGCATGGCCGGGGCGCGGGCTTCCAGACGGTAGCGCTGCCCTGCCTTGAAGTGAGCGAACTTGATCGTCAGGTAGCAGGTGCGCTCGGTCGGGTCGGTACTGAACCCACCGGAATAGATTTCATAATCGAACCTCACCACCAGCTCGTGGGCACCGGGTGTAACCTGAAAGAACCGACCATCAGTCAGGCGCTTTCCGTCAAGCCGCTCGGCCATCACCACTTTGCCCGGTGTGATGGTGTAAAGGTCGACCCAGGCCTGCTTGTTGTCCACAGGGGGCAGGGGGCTGGCGCAAGCTCCCAGGGTACTGATTGCGAGCAGCATCATAGGCTGGCGCATGGCGAACTCCGGCGTGCGGGCTACAAAGCACAAGCATAGCGCCATTCACGCTTTCAGGTACGCTGGCAGCCCGCCGGCAGGCCTTTGCCGACCACATTGCGCTGTTCGTCATAGAGCTTGGCCCAAGGGCGGAAACCGATGCTGCCGGCCTCAAGCTGATAGCGCTGGCCGGCGTTGAAATGCTTGAACTTCACATGTAGCTGGCAATCACGCCACAGCGGCTCGTCGACCGGGCCGATATTGCTTGGATTGACCGGGAACAGGTAGCGCACGGTCAGCTCATGACTGCCTGGCGGTACTTCGAAATAGCGTTTGTCGGCCCAGGCGCGCTCGTCCACTTCCACGGCATGCAGGGTGTCGTCCTGGCCTGATGCGAGGTCGATCCAGGCCTGGTTGGGGTCGGGGGCAGGCAGGCCGGCGCAGCCGGACAGAAGCACAATACCGCTGATGACAAGCAGTGTACGCATGGTAAAACTCCAGCCGGGCAGGATAGTCTTGAAGCTGATGGGTACTTGAGCGAATGACGGGACGCGAATGCTTCGACTATTTCTTTTGTTGCGCTCAAGTCATGGGGCACTCGACCACATTTTGCGCTTCTTGGTTCCCTTGCTGGCCTTCGGGCTGCTGAACGGTTGTGCCAGTGTCAGATACTACGGGCAACTGGCCAGCGGTCAGTGGCAGCTGTTGCAGGCGCGCCAGCCGGTTGCCGACCTGGTTGCCAATCCGGCCACCGACAGCAAACTGCGTCAGCACCTGCTCAAGGCCGAGCAGGCCCGGGCCTTCGCCAGCGCCCAGCTGAAGCTGCCGGACAACCGCAGTTACCGGGTGTATGCCGACATTGGCAGGCCCTTCGTGGTTTGGAACGTATTTGCCACGCCGGAGTTTTCACTGGAGGCGCAAACCCATTGCTTCCCGATCGCCGGTTGCGTCGCCTATCGCGGTTATTACAAGCAGGGCGCGGCGCGCGGGGCAGCGGCATTACAGAAGCAGCAAGGGCTGGATGTCTATGTCGGCGGTGTTGAGGCCTACTCCACCCTGGGTTGGTTCGACGATCCGATCCTCAGCTCCATGCTCGGCTGGGGCGATGAACGCCTGGCCACGGTGATCTTCCATGAGTTGGCCCACCAACGGCTCTATGTGCGGGACGACACCGCGTTCAATGAGTCTTTCGCCACCTTCGTCGAACAGGAAGGCACCCGCCAGTGGCGCGCGGCGCGGGGGCTGCCGGTGCTGGCCGAGGATGGCAGCCGGCAGCGCGACCAGTTCATCGGGCTGGTACTGGCCAGCCGCGAGCGGCTCAAGGCCTTGTATGCGGCGCCGCTGACCGAAGCCGCCAAGCGCGCAGGCAAGCAGGCTGAGTTCGAACGCCTGCGCGGTGAGTATCGAACCTTGCGCGATAGCCAATGGGGCGGGCGCGGGCGTTATGACGCCTGGATCAATGCCCCGATGAACAATGCCAAATTGCTGCCCTTTGGCCTGTATGACCAGTGGGTACCGGCGTTTGCACAGCTGTTTGTCGAGGTGGGTGGCGATTGGCAGGTGTTCTACCAACGGGTAGAAGCCTTGGGGCGGCTGCCAATCAAACAACGCCAGCAGGCGCTGAAAAGCATCGCGGGTCAAGCCCGCTCCTACAGGAGCGGCGGCGCGGCGACTCGACTTGACCCGCGATCGGTTTCTCAGCTGCGCTGAAACGCCTGGTGCAACTGGTTCACGGTCGTAAAGTGATAAGCCGGCTGTTGCGCCGTCAGCTCTTCATGGCTGCCAAAGCCATAGCCGACCGCTACCGCTTCCAGGCCGTTGCTGTGCGCCCCGATCAGGTCGTGCTTGCGATCGCCGATCATCAGGGTTTGCGCCGGGTCCAGGGCTTCCTCGGCCAGCAGGTGGCGGATCAGTTCGACCTTGTTGGTGCGGGTGCCGTCCAGCTCGCTGCCGTAGATCACCTTGAAGTGCTTGGCGAAATCGAAATGGCGGGCGATCTCGCGGGCAAACTCCCAGGGTTTGGAGGTGGCAATGTACAAGGTGCGCCCCTGCCCTTGCAGGGATTCGAGCAGTTCGCTGACGCCGTCGAAAACCTGGTTTTCGTACAGGCCGGTGACCTTGAAGCGCTCCCGGTAGAAATTCACCGCGTCCCAGGCCTTGGCTTCATCGAAAGCATAGAACTGCATGAATGCCTGCAGCAGCGGCGGGCCGATGAAGTGTTCCAGGCGCGTCAGGTCCGGCTCGTCGATGCCGAGCTTGGCCAGTGCGTACTGGATCGAGCGGGTGATGCCCAATCGCGGATCGGTCAGAGTACCGTCGAGGTCGAAGAGGATGTTTTGCTGGTGCATGGCAGTCTCGAATAGGGCTGTGGGCAGGTTCACTCGGGCAGGTGGTAGCCTTCGGCCAGGTGCTGATCCTTGAGTTTGACGTAGTTGCCGGCGCTGTAGGGGAAGAACGCGCGCTCCTTCTCGGTCAGGGCGCGGGCCTGCTTGACCGGGCTGCCGACATAGAGAAAACCGCCTTCCAGGCGCTTGCCCGGAGGCACCAGGCTGCCGGCGCCGATGATCACTTCGTCTTCGACGATTGCACCATCCATGATGGTGCTGCCCATGCCGACCAGGATGCGGTTGCCCAGGGTGCAGCCATGGAGCATGACTTTGTGACCAATGGTTACTTCATCGCCGATCAGCAGCGGGAAACCATCCGGGTTGAACGGCCCGGCATGGGTGATGTGCAGCACGCTGCCGTCCTGGACACTGGTGCGCGCGCCGATGCGGATGCGCTGCATATCGCCGCGGATCACCGTCAATGGCCACACCGAGCTGTCGGCGCCGATCTCGACATCGCCCAGCACCACGGCACTGCGGTCGACAAAGGCACGCTCGCCAAGCCTGGGAGTGTGATGCTGGAAGCTACGGATGGCCATGATAGGAATTCTCTTTGGTATGGATAGGGCTGCGGTCGGCGTCGATTGTAATTAAGATGGGGAAGTGTTTCTTCTGCCAAGGTGTTTAACCGTGAGTGCGAACAACCCGCTTCTGCAGTCTTATGACTTGCCGCCCTTCTCGGCGATCCGTGCCGAGCATGTGCAGCCGGCGATTGAACAGATCCTGGCCGACAACCGTAAAGCCATTGCCGACATCCTCCAGGCCCAGGGCAAGCACCCAAGCTGGGCCGGCCTGATCCTGGCCATGGACGAACTCAACGACCGCCTGGGCGCCGCCTGGAGCCCGGTCAGCCACCTCAATGCCGTGTGCAACAGCGCCGAACTGCGTGAAGCCTACGAGGCCTGCCTGCCGGCGTTGAGCGCCTACGCCACCGAAATGGGCCAGAACCGCGAGCTGTTCCAGGCCTATGAAGCGTTGATCGCCAGCCCCGAAGCCGCCGGCTTCGATGTGGCGCAAAAGACAATTCTCGAACACGCCCTGCGTGACTTCCGCCTGTCGGGTATCGACCTGCCGGCCGATAAGCAACAACGTTATGCCGAAGTTCAGAGCAAGCTCAGCGAACTGGGCAGCCGCTTCTCCAACCAGCTGCTGGACGCCACCCAGGCCTGGACCAAGCACGTCACCGACGAAGCGGCACTGGCCGGCCTGACGGACTCGGCCAAGGCACAGATGGCTGCCGCCGCCCAGGCCAAGGGCCTCGATGGCTGGCTGATCAGCCTGGAATTCCCCAGCTACTACGCGGTGATGACCTACGCTGAAGACCGCGCCCTGCGCGAAGAAATCTACGCCGCCTACTGCACCCGCGCCTCTGATCAGGGCCCTAACGCCGGCCAGTTCGACAACGGTCCGGTGATGGGTGAGATCCTCGACCTGCGTCAGGAACTGGCTCAGCTATTGGGCTACCAGAACTTCGCCGAGCTGAGCCTGGCGACCAAGATGGCCGAGTCCAGCGATCAGGTGCTGAGCTTCCTGCGTGACCTGGCCAAGCGCAGCAAGCCGTTTGCCACCCAGGACCTGGCCCAGCTCAAGGCCTATGCCGCCGAGCAGGGGTGCCCGGACCTGCAAAGCTGGGACAGCGGTTTCTACGGGGAAAAACTCCGTGAACAGCGCTACAGCGTTTCCCAGGAAACCCTGCGCGCCTACTTCCCGATCGACAAGGTGCTGACCGGCCTGTTCACCATCGTCCAGCGCCTGTACGGCATCGAGATTGCCGAGCTCAAGGGCTTCGATAGCTGGCATCCGGACGTACGCCTGTTCGAAATCAAGGAGCACGGCCAGCACGTCGGGCGCTTCTTCTTCGACCTCTATGCCCGTGCCAACAAGCGCGGCGGTGCCTGGATGGACGGCGCCCGCGACCGTCGCCTGACTGCTGACGGCCAATTGCAGAGCCCGGTGGCCAACCTTGTGTGCAACTTCACCCCGGCCGCCCCTGGCAAGCCGGCGTTGCTGACCCATGACGAAGTCACCACCCTGTTCCACGAGTTCGGCCATGGCCTGCATCACCTGCTGACCCGTATCGAGCATGCCGGTGTTTCCGGTATCAACGGTGTGGCCTGGGATGCGGTCGAGCTGCCGAGCCAGTTCATGGAAAACTGGTGCTGGGAGCCTGAAGGCCTGGCGCTGATTTCCGGTCACTACGAAACTGGCGCAGCCCTGCCCCAGGATTTGCTCGAGAAGATGCTGGCGGCGAAGAACTTCCAGTCCGGGCTGATGATGGTCCGCCAGCTGGAATTCTCGCTGTTCGACTTCGAACTGCACGCCAGCCACGGCGACGGCCGCGGTGTACTGCAAGTGCTCGAAGGCATCCGCGACGAGGTCTCGGTCATGCGCCCACCGGCGTACAACCGCTTCCCCAACAGCTTTGCGCATATCTTCGCCGGTGGTTATGCAGCCGGTTACTACAGCTACAAGTGGGCTGAAGTACTGTCGGCCGACGCCTTCTCGCGCTTTGAAGAAGAAGGCGTGCTCAATGCCGACACCGGTCGCGCGTTCCGCGAAGCGATCCTGGCCCGTGGTGGTTCCCAGGAGCCGATGCTGCTGTTCGTCGACTTCCGTGGCCGCGAGCCATCAATCGATGCACTCTTGCGCCATAGCGGCTTGAGTGAGGAAGTGGCGGCATGAGTGATGGGCCTGTGATAACGAAAAAACGCTTTATCGCCGGGGCGGTCTGCCCGGCGTGCAGCGAGCCGGACAAACTGATGATGTGGAGCGAAGACAGCGTTCCGCACCGTGAGTGCGTGGCCTGCGGGTTTTCCGACACCCTTAACGAACAGGGGCTGTCGGTGCCCAAGGAGTTGGGTACCCGGGTCAACAGGGTCGAGGTGAAACCTGCCGCGACCACGGTGCAGACGGTGCAGTTCTTCCCTAATCCGAAGCTGAAGAAACCGGCTGAGTAAGGGCGCGTGGTGCCTTGGGTGCTATTTAGTTGGCACCAGCGAGCGTTAGCTGCAATCCAGAGTAGCGGGCCCAACCCCGCTCTCTGGAACTTGTTATGAGTACCGTTAACCCCTTACTGCGTCATGACGAACCGATCGATTACGCTGCAGTGCGTATCGAACATCTGCAACCTGCAATCGAGCAGGTGATCGCCGATAACCGTGCTGCGCTGAGTATCATCATTGCGCACCAACGTGCACTTCCCACCTGGGATGATCTGGTGCTGGCGGTTGATGCACTGGACGCCCGCCTGAACAACACCTTGTACAACATCGCGCCCCTGATCAATCGCCCAGGTGAGTGGCAGAAAGTTGCCTATCAATGCTGGGATCTGGCACAAGCCTACTTCGTGGAAAAGCTGCAAAACGTAGAACTGCTGAGTTTGTACGAGCGTCTCGCCGGCAGCCCTTATGGTCTGAACCTTGATTGGCAAAGCAAAGCGGCGTTGCAACGAACGATCACATCGTTTCGCCTATCAGGGGTACACTTGAACCTCGAGGGCCGTGAAATCTTGCAGATGCTCGAACGGCAGATCAGCGCGTTGCAGAAGACGTTTTCCGAAAACATTTCCCGCTCCAGCAATGACTGGAGCTTGCACCTCATGGATGAGCAGCGACTGCAGGGAGTTTCCGAACTGGACAAGGCCGCAATGGCGGCGTCGGCAAAAAGCAGGAAGCTGAACGGGTGGCTAGTTACCCTCGAAGAGCCACTCTACCTGGCAATTATCGAACATGCGCAGGACCGGGATCTGCGGGAGAAAGTCTATCGGGCATATCTGACCCGTGGCGCCAATCCTGACCCTGCCCTCGATAATGCCGGTGTGTTTCAGGCGTTGGCGCAAGCCAAGCAGAAAAAGGCACGTTTACTCGGCTTTGACACCTTTCCCCAGTACAACCTGCAGCTCAAAGGGGGCGCATCTGCGGAACAGGTTTTGGCTTTCCTTAAAGACCTGGTCCGCCAGGCTCGACCGGGGCTGGAGCGGGAAAGGCAGCGTCTGCAAAGTGCGGCGCAGCAACAAGGGCTGGCTCCCATTCAGCCTTGGGATGTTGCCTTCATGCGCAAGCAGAAAGACCACACACCGTTGCGATTGTCAGAGGACGATGTGCGGGCCTGCTTCTCTCTGGATACGGTTTTAAAGGCATTGGTAGACCTGGCCCACAAGCTCTTTGGTTTGGTGCTGACTGAGGCACAGGCAGTTTCTACCTGGGATCCCGATGTTCGTGTGTTTGAAGTAGTGCAAGATCACGCTTTACTGGGATATCTGTACATCGACGCAATCGGCAGGGACGGCAAGTCGCCTGAAGGGGCCTGGACTTATTACGTCTGGAATCGGCACATCGACGCCGAAGGCAAGTATCACAAGAGTGCCGCAGCATTGTTTACCAATGTTGCCGCCGGCCAGGGTGATGTGCCGCCGCTGCTGACTCATCTGGACCTGCGCAAGCTGTTTCACGAGTTCGGTCATTGCCTACACCACCTCATGGTCCGCACTTCGAACTATCACCTGGGTAATATACTGAATCTGGGCCCTGGTGGTGTCGAGATTGCCAGCCAATTGCTGGAGCGCTGGTGCTGGTCGGCGCAGTATCTGGCGGGTATATCCGCTCACTACCAGACTGGCGAACCGCTGACGGTCCAAGCGATGCAGACTTTCCTGGATCAACTGCAGGCGCAGGAGCGTCCGAAGCTGGCGGTCGAACTGGCCAAGTCATTGTTCGATCTAGACTTGCATGGCAATCCGGAAGATGGTCGTAGTGTCCAGAAAAAGGTTGAAGACAGCTTCATTGAGGCGGGGGCCTGGCCGCTGGCTGACTTTGAGCGCCCATTGCATGCCTTCGATTACCTGGTTGACGGCTATGACGCGGGCTACTTCGGCTATCTCTGGGCGAACGTCTATGCCTTCGATCTGTTCAGTCGATTTGAACAGGAAGGTCTGCTCAATCGGCAAACCGGTCGCGAGCTGCAGGATGAGGTGTTTGCGCCTGGCGTTGCGCGTCCCATTCAGACCGGCGTCGAGGCCTTCCTCAAGCGCCCTTCCAGCGCGCTGCCATTCTTGCGCTGGTACGGCCTGATCGCCGGCTGAGCCTGCCCAACGGTGCTGGATCAACGTTTTTGAGTGGTGTACTGTATAAAAAAACAGTATAGGTGCACCATGGTTGCTCCAGCTCCCCTGCGCGGTCGTGGCACCGCCAGCAACCCCCACAACCGCTTCGCCCCCAACCGTTCGGTGGCCGAGGACGACGGCTGGTACCAGGAAGTGCCCCTGACCCAGGGCACCGAAGTGCGCAGCGAAACCGCCAAGAGCATCATCACCCGCAACAACTCGCCCGACCTGCCCTTCGACCGTTCGATCAATCCCTATCGCGGCTGCGAGCATGGTTGCATCTACTGCTATGCCCGGCCCAGTCACGCCTACTGGGACCTGTCGCCCGGGCTGGACTTCGAAACCAAGCTGATCGCCAAGACCAACGCCGCCGCTGTGCTCGAACAGCAATTGAGCAAGCCTGGCTATATCTGCGCGCCGATCAACCTGGGGTCCAACACTGACCCCTATCAACCCATCGAACGCGAGCAACAGCTGACCCGGCGCCTGCTGGAGGTGCTGCTGCGTTATCGCCACCCGGTCACCATCGTCACCAAGGGCTCACTGATTTTGCGTGACCTGGACCTGCTCGCCGAACTGGCCCGGCAGCGTCTGGTGCAGGTGATGATCAGCCTGACCACCCTGGACGACGAACTCAAGCGCACCCTCGAGCCGCGGGCGGCAGCGCCCAAGGCACGGCTGCGGGCGATCCGGGTGCTGACTGAGGCCGGTGTTCCGGTGGGCGTGTTGTGTTCGCCAATGATCCCGATGATCAATGACAGTGAACTGGAGCACCTGCTCGAGGCCGCCAAAGCCAATGGGGCACTGAGCGCTGCCTACATGATGCTGCGTCTGCCGCTGGAGGTGGCGCCGCTGTTCGAGCAGTGGCTGCAGGACCATTATCCGCAACGGGCCAATCATGTGCTCAGCCTGATCCGCCAGAGCCGCGGCGGTGAGTTGTACGACAGCCGCTTTGGTGCGCGCATGCGCGGTGAAGGGGTATTTGCCGAGTTGCTGGCGCAACGCTTCAGCAAGGCGATCCGCCGCCTGGGGCTGAACCGGCGCGAAGGCTACGCGCTTGATTGCAGTGCGTTTTGCCCTCCTGGCGGGCAGATGTCACTGCTCTGATTTTCAATAATGGGTATTGGCCATTAATGTTTTTTTGATATTATCCGGACAACTCTTTGAATCTCTGGAACGCCCGTACTAGAGCCTCGCAATTCAGTTTGAGTTAAGTTTCGCCGAGTAGCGTAGGAATTCAGCCAACAACGGATGTGATTGTTGGCGCGCGTATTTCATCCAACTGTCATACGCCGTTTGAATCATCAACCCGGTAAAATGGACTTAACCTAAAACCGTCAAAGAGGATGAATCATGCCCGTCAAGGACCCATCCAAGGCCGTCCCGGAAGCCCCAGCCGAGAGCGCCGATGCTGCCCTGAAGCATATCGTCGACGGCTTTCTGCGGTTCCATCATGACGTTTTTCCCGAGCAGCAGGAGCTGTTCAAGAAACTCGCCACCGCACAAACGCCCCGTGCGATGTTCATCACCTGTGCCGACTCGCGCATCGTGCCCGAGCTGATCACCCAGAGCTCCCCTGGCGACCTGTTCGTCACCCGCAACGTCGGTAACGTCGTGCCACCTTACGGGCAGATGAACGGCGGTGTGTCCACCGCCATCGAATACGCCGTGCTGGCCCTGGGCGTGCACCACATCATTGTCTGCGGACACTCCGATTGCGGTGCCATGCGCGCGGTGCTCAACCCGCAGAGCCTGGAGAAGATGCCGACGGTCAAGGCCTGGCTGCGCCATGCCGAAGTTGCCCGCACGGTGGTCGAAGACAACTGCTCCTGTGGCAGCGAGCATGAAACCATGCAGGTGCTGACCAAGGAAAACGTCATCGCCCAGTTGCACCACTTGCGCACCCATCCGTCGGTGGCCTCGCGCCTGGCGGCTGGCCAGTTGTTTATCCACGGCTGGATCTACGACATCGAAACCAGCCAGGTCGAAGCCTACGACGCGGCAAGCGACAGCTTCCTGCCGCTTGCCGAAGGCCAGCCGATCCCCTGCGCAACCCCGAGAGGACGCTACTAAGCGTCCCTGACACCCCAAAACGCTGATTGACGGCTGCACCTGACGGGTGCGGCCTTGGTCATCGGCTGCCTTGAATTTCCCTGACGGCCTTGCCGGCACTGTGCTGGCGGTGCGCGCCTGCGCGCGTGTCAGGGGGTGTACCAGCGGCCATTGGAATGGCCATCAAACGTGAGAGAAGGAGTGACACGGTGAACACGACACAAGTAAAAGCGGCATTGCCGCGTGAATTGCTGGCCTCGGTGGTGGTGTTTCTGGTTGCCTTGCCCTTGTGCATGGGTATCGCCATTGCCTCGGGCATGCCGCCGGCCAAAGGCCTGATCACTGGGATTGTCGGCGGTATCGTGGTTGGCTGGCTGGCCGGCTCGCCGTTGCAGGTCAGCGGCCCGGCGGCCGGCCTGGCGGTGCTGGTGTTCGAGTTGGTGCGCCAGCATGGTGTGGCGATGCTTGGCCCGATCCTGCTGTTGGCCGGCCTGTTGCAACTGCTCGCCGGGCGTTTGCGCCTGGGCTGCTGGTTCCGGGTAACGGCGCCAGCGGTGGTGTACGGCATGCTCGCGGGGATCGGTGTGCTGATTGTTTTGTCCCAGGTGCACGTGATGTTCGACAGCGCCCCGCAGCCCTCGGGCCTGGCCAACCTGTTAGGCTTTCCGGCAACCCTGGGCCAGGCACTGCCACTGGAGCGCCCGGGCAATGGCTGGCAGGCCGGTGCGCTTGGGCTGGGCACCATCGCCATCATGTGGGGTTGGGAACGCTTGCGCCCGCAGTCGCTGCGTTTCGTTCCGGGGGCCTTGCTTGGCGTGGCCTTGATGACTGCGATCAGCATCTGGCTGACGCTGCCAGTGAACCGGGTCGAAGTGCCGGCGAATCTCAGCGAAGCCATCGACTGGCTGCGCCCGGCTGACCTGCTCAATCTCGCCGACCCGAACCTGTTGGTCGCCGCCTTCGCCCTGGCCTTTATCGCCAGCGCCGAAACCCTGCTCTCTGCCGCTGCGGTCGATCGCATGCATAACGGCCAGCGTTCGGATTTTGACCGTGAATTGTCGGCTCAGGGGTTGGGCAACATGCTTTGCGGTGTACTCGGTGCGCTACCGATGACCGGGGTGATCGTGCGCAGTTCGGCCAACGTCCAGGCCGGTGCGCAGACTCGCTTGTCGGCAATCCTGCATGGCGTCTGGTTACTGGCCTTCGTGGTGGTGTTGAGCAGCGTGCTGCAGCAGATTCCGGTAGCGAGCCTGGCAGGTGTGCTGGTGTATACCGGGGTCAAGCTGGTGGACTTCAAGGCCTTTCGCGGGCTGGGCCGTTATGGACGCATGCCGATGTTCACGTATGCGGCGACGGCGTTGGCGATCATCTTCACCGACCTGCTCACCGGTGTGTTGCTCGGTTTTGCCCTGACGCTACTGAAGCTGGCGCTCAAGGCCGCACGCCTGAAGATCAGCGTGGTCAGCCTGGACCAACCGGGCCATCTGGAACTGCGTTTGAGCGGCGCGGCGACCTTTCTCAAGGTGCCCGCGCTGGCCCAGGTGCTTGAAGGCATTCCACCCGCGACCACCCTGCATGTGCCGCTGGCCAACCTCAGCTACATCGACCACTCCTGCCTGGAGCTGCTCGAAGACTGGGGGCGTGCCAATGCCGGCAAGGGTTCGCGCCTGCTGATCGAACAGCGGCGGCTCAAGCGCCGGGTCGAGGGGCGAGTACGGACGACGGCGGGGTTGGGGGCCTGATCTGGATTCAGCGGTGTTGCCATCGCTGGCAATGCCAGCTCCCACACCTCGCTCAGGCTCTGCACTGAACCGGTGGGAGCCGGCCTTGCCGGCGTTGCTGGCGCATCAGCCTCAAGCGGATTGATCCAGCTCCAGGCCCACACCCAACTGCCGCGACAGGCATGGCCAGCGCTTCCAGGCGGCACCGGTATCCGGGCTGCTGAGCTTGTCGCGATACTGCTCGACCGACTCCAGGGCGAAGCTCTGGTCATTGAGCATCTCATCCACCGAGTGGTGCACCACTTCATCCAGCTGGTTGGCGAATGCCTCGCCGATCAACTGGTGGGCGATCAGGTTGGCCACGGTAGTGTCCAGCGGGATCAGCGGTTGATTGAAGTGCTTGATGTACAAATCGTTAACTTCTTCCACCAGGCGGTGGGCCAGGTAGGCCTCGTCCAGCAGGCAGCCCAGGCCCAGGTGGGTAGTGGTGATGGCGGGCGGTTGCAGGAAGTACTGCTCGGCGATTTTCAGCACCGGTTTGATCTGCGACTCGATGCCGGCTTCGCGGGCAACGTCATTGGCCGCTTCCAGCAGTTCTGGAACCTGGTCGATATAGGCGCCGACGAAACGGGCCAGAGCGCCTTGGGCATCGGCCTCTGGCAGATGGATCGAAGGGTGCAGGTGTGGCAGCTGTTTTTCGAGTTGCTGTTTCAGTTGGCCGGTTTCGGTCTCATGTTGACGGGCACGGGTGATCTGCTCGCGCAAAGCGGCGATGTTCATGACAACTCCAGGGTAAAGGCGTGACAAACGGAAGACATAAGGTAGCTCGGTTCTGAAAATGGCTAAGACGCATTTGGCATAACCATTAATAAATTAATATTCGGCGATTATATCGAAGTGCCATCATTGTGCTCCAGGCCAGGTAATCCGTGGCTTTGCGCGCAAACGTTCAACTTCTGTTGATGATTTCCCCGCGCGCATTGCCAGGCCGGGGTCGCTGTCTATACTCCGGTTTGAAAGTGATTCGCTGATGAGGCCCGACTGCAGTTCGCAGGGGCTCGGTCGTCGAAGTTCGCAGTCTTGGCCACCGTACCCTTAGCCGTAGGTCCACGCCTCCGGGATAACAAGAACGATAAGGGGAACCCGCAATGATGCGACATCCACATGTCTGGATGGGCCTCCTGTTGTGGTCGGTATTCGGTCAGGCGCACGCCGCCTGGACCGTGAACATGGCGCCAGGGGCGACTGAAGTCAGCAACGCAGTGTTCGACCTGCACATGACCATCTTCTGGATCTGCGTGATCATCGGCCTGGTGGTCTTTGGCGCAATGTTCTGGTCGATGATCATCCACCGTCGTTCTACTGGCCAGCAGCCCGCGCACTTTCACGAGCACACCTGGGTCGAGATCATGTGGACGGTGGTGCCGTTCCTGATCCTGGTGGCCATGGCCATTCCGGCGACCAAGACCCTGATCGATATCTACGATGCCAGCGAGTCGGACGTCGACATCCAGGTCACCGGCTACCAGTGGAAGTGGCATTACAAATACCTGGGGCAGGACGTCGAGTTCTTCAGCAACCTGGCCACCCCCGCCGATCAGATCCACAACAAGTCACCCAAGGACGAGCACTACCTGCTCGAAGTCGACCAGCCACTGGTGCTGCCGGTGGGCGCCAAGGTGCGCTTTCTGGTAACCGCCGCCGACGTTATCCATTCCTGGTGGGTGCCGGCCTTTGCGGTCAAGCGCGATGCCATCCCCGGCTTCGTCAACGAAGCCTGGACCCGGGTCGAGAAGCCCGGCATCTACCGCGGCCAATGCACCGAGCTGTGCGGCAAGGACCATGGGTTCATGCCGGTGGTGGTTGAGGTCAAGTCCAAGGCTGACTACGACACCTGGCTTGGCGAGCGCAAGGCCGACGCGGCCAAGCTCAAAGAGCTGACCAGCAAGGAATGGACCCTGCAAGAGCTGATCGAGCGCGGCGACAAGGTCTATCACACCACCTGCGTGGCCTGTCACCAGGCCGAAGGCCAGGGCCTGCCGCCGATGTTCCCGGCGCTCAAGGGCTCGAAGATCGCCACCGGGCCGAAGGAAGCTCACCTGAGCATCGTCTTCCACGGCAAGCCGGGCACGGCCATGGCCGCCTTCGGCAAGCAGCTTTCGGAAGTCGATATCGCCGCCGTGGTGACCTACGAACGCAACGCCTGGGGCAACAACAAGGGCGACATGGTCACGCCAAAAGACGTGCTGGCGATCAAACAGGCAGAAAGCAAATGAGCCGGGTTGATGCGTATCCGCGCCCCAGCCACCGGACTGCAGGAGACAGGACATGAGCGCAGTGATCGACGACCACAGCCAAGGTCATGAGCACGCCCACGGACCGGCCAAGGGCCTGATGCGCTGGGTGCTGACCACCAACCACAAAGACATCGGCACCCTGTACCTGTGGTTCAGTTTCACGATGTTCCTGCTTGGCGGCTCGTTCGCCATGGTCATCCGCGCCGAGCTGTTCCAGCCCGGGCTGCAGATCGTCCAGCCGGAGTTCTTCAACCAGATGACCACCATGCACGGCCTGGTGATGGTCTTCGGTGCGGTGATGCCAGCCTTCGTCGGCCTGGCCAACTGGATGATCCCGCTGATGATCGGCGCGCCGGACATGGCCCTGCCGCGGATGAACAACTTCAGCTTCTGGCTGCTGCCGGCGGCTTTCCTGCTGCTGGTCTCGACCCTGTTCATGCCCGGCGGCGGACCGAACTTCGGCTGGACCTTCTATGCGCCGCTATCGACTACCTACGCGCCGGAAAGCGTGACCTTCTTCATCTTCGCCATCCACCTGATGGGCATCAGCTCGATCATGGGCGCGATCAACGTCATCGCCACCATCCTCAACCTGCGTGCCCCGGGCATGACCCTGATGAAAATGCCGCTGTTCGTCTGGACCTGGCTGATCACCGCCTTCCTGCTGATTGCGGTGATGCCGGTGCTGGCGGGCGTGGTGACCATGATGCTGATGGACATCCACTTCGGCACCAGCTTCTTCAGCGCCGCCGGCGGTGGTGACCCGGTGTTGTTCCAGCATGTGTTCTGGTTCTTCGGCCACCCCGAGGTGTACATCATGATCCTGCCGGCCTTCGGCGCGGTCAGTTCGATCATCCCGGCGTTCTCGCGCAAGCCGCTGTTCGGTTACACCTCGATGGTCTACGCCACCGGGGCGATCGCCTTCCTGTCGTTTATCGTCTGGGCCCACCACATGTTCGTGGTCGGCATTCCGGTGGTTGGCGAACTGTTCTTCATGTACGCCACCATGCTGATCGCGGTGCCCACCGGGGTGAAGGTGTTCAACTGGGTCAGCACCATGTGGGAAGGCTCGTTGACCTTCGAGACACCGATGCTGTTCGCCATCGCCTTCGTCATCCTCTTTACCATCGGCGGTTTTTCCGGGCTGATGCTGGCCATCGCCCCGGCGGATTTCCAGTACCACGACACCTACTTTGTGGTGGCCCATTTCCACTATGTACTGGTGCCCGGGGCAATCTTCGGCATCTTTGCCTCGGCCTATTACTGGCTGCCGAAATGGACCGGGCACATGTATGACGAAACCCTGGGCAAGCTGCACTTCTGGTTGTCGTTCGTGGGCATGAACATGGCCTTCTTCCCCATGCATTTCGTTGGCCTGGCCGGCATGCCACGGAGGATTCCGGACTACAACCTGCAGTTCGCCGACTTCAACATGGTCTCGTCGATCGGCGCCTTTACCTTCGGCGCCACGCAGATTTTCTTCCTGTTCATCGTCATCAAGTGCATTCGCGGCGGTGTACCGGCGCCGGCCAAACCCTGGGAGGGTGCCGAAGGGCTGGAGTGGTCGGTGCCGTCTCCGGCGCCCTATCACACCTTCCAGACCCCACCGGAAGTGAAATGAACGGCTCAGGCCCGAGGATGCAACCATGAGTGAAGGGACCTCGCTCAAGCGCCTGGTGTGGCGGCTGATGCTGCTGACCGTGGTGATGTTCGCCTTCGGTTTTGCCCTGGTGCCGATCTACGATGTGATGTGCAAAGCCTTCGGCATCAATGGCAAGACCGGCGGGCAGTATCAAGGCACCCAGGTCAGTGACATGAACCGCACGGTGAAGGTGCAGTTCATGTCGACCAACGCCAGCGACATGGTCTGGGAGTTCTACTCCACCGCCGACCAGATCGACGTCAATCCGGGAGCGGTCAACCAGATGGTGTTCATCGCCCGCAACCCGACCGACAAACCCATGAGCGCCCAGGCCATTCCCAGCATCACCCCGGCCGAGGCGGCGGCGTACTTCCACAAGACCGAATGCTTCTGCTTTACCCAGCAGGTGCTGCAGCCGGGTGAGCGCATTGAAATGCCGGTGCGCTTCATCGTCGACCGCGACCTGCCCAAGGATGTGAAACACCTGACGCTGGCTTACACGCTGTTCGATATCACCGCTCGCCACCCGCCGGTTGCACACCTGGCGGACCCGGTTGCACAGGGCGCCCGATAAGGAGAACACCACGATGGCTTCCCATGAGCACTATTACGTTCCGGCGCAAAGCAAGTGGCCGATCATTGCCACGGTCGGCATGTTCATCACGGTGTTCGGCCTGGGCACCTGGTTCAACGACCTCAAGGCCGGGCGGCCGGAGTCCCACGGGCCGTGGATTTTCTTCTTTGGCACGCTGTGCCTGGCCTACATGCTGTTCGGCTGGTTTGGCACGGTGGTCAGGGAAAGCCGTGCCGGGCTCTACAGCCCACAACTGGACCGCACGTTTCGCTGGGGCATGTCGTGGTTCATTTTCTCCGAGGTGATGTTCTTCATCGCCTTTTTCGGCGCGCTGTTCTATGTGCGCAACCTGGCCGGGCCGTGGCTCGGTGGTGATGGCGCCAAGGGCGTGGCGCACATGCTCTGGCCGAACTTCGAGTTCGCCTGGCCGCTGCTCCAGACCCCGGACCCGAAGCTGTTTCCGCCGCCCAAGGAGATCATCGACCCCTGGCACCTGCCGCTGATCAACACCATTTTGCTGGTCAGCTCCAGTGTCACGGTAACCATCGCCCACCATGCCTTGCGCAAGAATCACCGCGGGCCGCTAAAGGCCTGGCTGGCATTGACCATTCTCCTTGGCCTGGGCTTCCTGGTACTGCAGGCCTACGAGTACCACGAGGCCTATACCGAGCTGGGGCTGACCCTGGGTTCGGGTATCTACGGCGCAACCTTCTTCATGCTCACGGGGTTCCACGGTGCCCACGTGACCATGGGCACCCTGATTCTGTTCGTGATGCTGGTGCGGATCATGCGTGGGCACTTCAACGCCGACAAACACTTCGGCTTCGAGGCCGCCAGCTGGTACTGGCACTTTGTCGACGTGGTCTGGGTGGGGCTGTTTATCTTCGTTTACGTGCTGTAGCCGGGTTCAGAACGGCGCGTGGGACACCAACTGGCCGCTGTAGAACCCCCAGGTCACCAGGGCCAGGGTCAAGGCGGCCAGGGTGACCCGAACAGTGAGGGCCTTAAGCAGGCGAGTCGACTGTCCGTCGTCCTTGACCAGAAAGAACAGGCCACTGAACAGGCTGGCGATGGTCGCCAACAGCATCAGGACAATCGCGGCTTTGAGCATGGCGAAACTCCGGGGGGATGCAGTGATGAGTACAAGTATAGCGATTGACCTTTCGAGGGCCCGGTGAAGCGCTTTCGCCCCGGCATCGTGCCGACCCTGGTGGTGTTTTTGCTGCTGCCGGGGTTGATTGCGCTCGGCTGCTGGCAGCTCGGGCGGGCCGAGCAGAAACGCCAGCTGCTACAGGTCTACGCCGAGCGCAGTGCAAGCGATGCGGTCGGCAGTGCGCAGTTGCTGCAGAGTGCAGATCCGGCCTTTCGCCGTGTGCATCTATATGGCCAATTCGATAGTCAACACAGCCTGCTGCTGGATAACCGCATGCGCGACGGTCAGGTCGGCGTCGAGCTGCTGCAACCCTTTCTCGACCAGGCCAGCGGCCTGTGGCTGTTGATCAATCGTGGCTGGCTGCCCTGGCCGGACCGGCGTATTGCGGTGCAGTTCAGCACGCCTGAGCACCCCTTGAGCCTGAACGCTTCGGTGTACGTTGCTGCGGGCGCGACCTTTCAATTGCATGCCGACCCGCAGGGGGGCAACTGGCCGCGGCTGATCACCGCCAGCGACGCCAGCACGCTGTGGCCGCAACTGGGCCGCGAAGGTTTTGCCCATGAGTTGCGCCTGGAAGCCGGCCCGGCCAGTTATCGGCGGGATTGGCCGGTGGTCGCCCTGGGCCCGGAAAAACACCTGGGTTACGCCGTGCAGTGGTTTGCCCTGGCGTTGGCGCTGGTGCTGCTCTACCTCTACTTCGGCTGGCATAACAACAAGGAGAAACAGCATGGGAGCCGTCACAAGTCCACTCAACATGTCTGAAGGCAAGGCGCCGCGCAGTCGTGCGCGCGGGCGTCTGCAACTGCTGCTGATCCTGCTGGTGGTTCTCGGCCCGATGATCCTTGCCACCAGCATGTACAAACTCAAATTCTGGGTACCCGACAGCCGTAGTTACCACGGTGAAATGATCGGCAACGGCCAGACCCGCGCTGACCTTGGGGTGAGCGCTGAGGAAGGGCGCTGGCAATTGCTGGTGAGTACGCCCAAGGACTGTGGGCTGGACTGCCAGCAACTGGTGTACCTGGCCCGGCAGATCCAGATCGGCCTGGGCCGTGATGCCAGCCGCGCCAGTCATGCCCTGGCCGCCGCCCAGCCATTGGCCAGTGACTACCAGGCCAAGCTGGATCGCGAATACCCGCAATTGCAACGCTACCCCCTGGACGTGTCGCGCTACGGCACAGTCAGCCAGGGCAAACAGGATGCCCAGCTGTGGATCATCGACCCACACGGCAACCTGGTGCTGCGCTATGACGCCAGGGTCAAGGGCAAGGACTTGCTCAACGACCTGCGCCACCTGCTCAAGCTGTCCAACATCGGGTAGGACATCGCCATGGCCAGACCTGGATTTCGCCTCGCCGTCTTCGCCACCTTGCTGGCACTGGTTGTCGTCCTGCTCGGTGCCTATACCCGCCTGACCCACGCCGGCCTGGGCTGCCCGGACTGGCCGGGCTGCTATGGCTTCATCAGCGTGCCCAAGACCGAAGCACAGCTGGCCCATGCCGAGCGGCACTTTCCCGACACTCCGGTAGAGGCGCACAAGGGCCGCAACGAGATGGTCCATCGCTACTTTGCCGGCACCCTGGCCCTGGTGATCAGCCTGCTGGCCTTGCAGGCCTGGCGCCGTCATGGCCGCGATGGCCAGCCTTATCGCCTGCCTCTGCTGTTGCTCGGCGTGGTACTCGCCCAGGCGGCCTTCGGCATGTGGACGGTGACCCTCAAGCTTTGGCCGCAGGTGGTCACGGCACATCTATTGGGCGGCTTTGCCACCTTGAGCCTGTTGTTCCTGCTCAGCCTGCGCCTGTCTCGAGTCCTTGCGCCCTTGCCCAAGCTGCCGTTGAGCGTACGCCGGGTGGCGGCGCTGGGGTTGCTGGTGGTGATCGGCCAGATCGCCCTGGGTGGCTGGGTCAGCGCCAACTACGCGGCAGTCGCCTGTATCGACCTGCCGACCTGCCATGGCCAGTGGTGGCCGCAGGCGGACTTTGCCAACGGCTTTCACCTGACCCAGCACATCGGTCCCAATTACCTCGGCGGCCAGCTCGACAGCGATGCACGCACGGCGATTCATATGAGCCACCGCCTGGGTGCCTTGCTGGTGACCGCGGTCATGCTGACCCTGAGCTGGAAGCTGCATCGCCATGGTTTGCGCAGGCTGGCCGGGTTGGTGCTGCTGGCGCTGGCAGTGCAGGTGAGCTTGGGGATCAGCAACGTGCTGTTCCACCTGCCGCTGGCCGTGGCCGTGGCCCACAACGCCGGTGGCGCCTTGCTGTTGCTGAGCATGGTGCTGGTCAATTACCGCATTCGCCTGGTTGCCCAGGCCAAAGTCCGTCGGGTCAGCCAGGGCTGGCGCCTGACCCCGCTGGCTAGCGGCGGAGTCGTTCATTATCTGGGAGATAATTCATGGCGACGCTTCTGAGCGAGCGCAGGCTGCAAGCAGGCTGGCGCGATTACCTTGAGCTGACCAAGCCCAAGGTGGTGGTGCTGATGCTGATCACTTCGCTGGTCGGCATGTTTCTCGCCACCCGCGCCGGAGTGCCGTGGACCATCCTGCTGTTCGGCAACCTTGGCATCGCGTGTTGCGCCGGTGGCGCTGCGGTGGTCAACCATGTGGTGGACCGGCGCATCGACGCGCTGATGGCGCGTACGCACAAGCGCCCGATTGCCGAAGGCCGGGTGACGCCGGCGGCAGCCCTGACCTTTGCCCTGTTGTTAGCGACACTGGGCATGGCCCTGCTGCTGGTATTCACCAACGCCCTGACCGCCTGGCTGACCCTGGCCTCACTGCTCGGCTACGCGGTGATCTACACCGGCTTTCTCAAGCGCGCCACGCCGCAGAACATCGTTATCGGCGGCCTGGCGGGTGCTGCGCCGCCACTGCTGGGCTGGGTGGCGATCAGCGGGCATATCAGCGCCGAGCCATTGCTGCTGGTGCTGATCATCTTCGCCTGGACGCCGCCGCACTTCTGGGCCTTGGCCATTCACCGCAAGGAGGAGTACGCCAAGGCTGATATTCCCATGCTGCCGGTGACCCACGGCGAGCACTACACCAAGGTGCATATCCTGCTGTACACCCTGGTGTTGCTGGCGGTCAGCCTGCTGCCCTATGCCATCCACATGAGCGGCCCGTTATACCTGGCCTGCGCCCTGGCCCTGGGCGGGCGCTTCCTGCAGTGGGCCTGGGTGTTGTACCGTGGCAGTCGGCCGCACGCGGCGATCAAGACCTTCAAGTACTCTATCTGGTACCTGTTGCTGCTGTTCATCGCGCTGCTTGTTGACCACTACCTACTGTTGAACCTATGACTCGAACCCAGAAAACCGTCTTTATTCTCGTTGCCCTGGTCGCCGTGATCCTCGGGCTTACCGTCAACAAGGTGCTCAACGGCCGCAGCGAAGGCAACCCGACCGAGCTGATCGATGCCGGCATCATTCTGCTGCCACAGAGCCGCACCGTGCCTGCCGTGGAGATGACCGACGAGCAGGGGCAGCCAGTGGTGATGGACCAGCTCAAGGGCAAGTGGTCGCTGCTGTTTTTCGGCTACACCTTCTGCCCGGACATTTGCCCGACCACCCTCGCCCAGCTGCGCCAGGTGAAAAGCGAGCTGCCCAAAGAGGCGGTTGAGCGGTTGCAGGTGGTGTTGGTCAGTGTCGACCCGAACCGCGATACCCCGGCACAGCTGAAGCAGTACCTGGGCTATTTCGACAAGGATTTTCGCGGGGTCACCGGCTCGCTGGAGAACATCCAGAAGCTAGCCAATGCGGTGAGCATTCCGTTTATTCCGGCCGATACCAGCAAGCCGAACTACACGGTCGATCACAGCGGAAACCTGGCGCTGCTGGGGCCGGATGGCAAGCAGCGCGGGTTTATCCGGGCGCCGTTCAACAACCAGAAGCTGGTTGCTCAATTGCCGGGATTGGTTAAACGCGACTGAAAAGCATCGCTGGCAAGCCTGCTCCCACAAGGTCCGGCTTTGCACCTGAACCTGTGGGAGCTGGCTTGCCAGCGATGAGGGCGATGCGGCTTATCAGAACGCCGGCTTGACCGCGCCCTTGTACTTCTCTTCGATGAACTTCTTCACTTGCGGGGTGTGCAGCGCTGCAACCAGCTTCTTCACAGCGTCCGCGTCCTTGTTGTCTGCGCGGGTCACCAGGATGTTCACGTAAGGCGAATCGCTGCCTTCGATGACCAGAGCATCTGACTCGGGGTTGAGCTTGGCTTCCAGCGCGTAGTTGGTGTTGATCAGCGCCAGGTCGACCTGGGTCAGCACGCGCGGGATGGTCGCGGCTTCCAGTTCACGGAATTTCAGGTTCTTGCTGTTCTCGGCGATGTCTTTGACGGTCGAGAGGATGTTCTTGTTGTCCTTGAGCTTGATCACACCGGCCTTGTCCAGCAGCAGCAAGGCGCGCCCGCCGTTGGTGGCGTCGTTGGGGATGACCACGGTGGCCGTCGATGGCAGCTCGTCAAGCTTCTTGTACTTGCTCGAGTAGGCGCCCAGCGGCTCCAGATGCACACCGGCAACGCTCACCAGTTGGGTGCCCTTGGCCTTGTTGAACTCATCCAGGTACGGCTGGTGCTGGAAGAAATTGGCATCCAGGCGCTTCTCGGCCACTTGCACGTTCGGCTGGATATAGTCGGTGAACACCTTCACCTTCAGGTCCACGCCTTCTTTGGCCAGGGCCGGTTTGACGAACTCGAGGATCTCGGCGTGCGGTACCGGGGTGGCGGCGACGGTCAGGGTCTCGGCCTGGGCGGAGAAGGCCGCAACGGCGGCGACAACAGCAAGCAGTTTTTTCATCAAATCACTCCTTGTGAGGGCCGATCCGGCCCCCGGTGCGTCGGCAGCGCCGACCCATGGGGTTACTTACGGGAAAAATGCACAACCAGTTTGTCGCCCACGCTCTGCAGGACTTGAACCAGTACCAGCAGCAGGACCACGGTGACTACCATCACGTCGGTCTGGAAGCGTTGATAACCGAAGCGGATCGCCAGGTCACCGAGGCCGCCAGCGCCCACCACACCGGCCATCGCGGTGTACGACACGAGGGTAATGGCGGTGACGGTAATGGCTGCGAAGATGCCCGGACGGGCCTCGGGCAGCAAAGCGTTGATGATGATCTGGCGGGTAGTGGCGCCCATCGATTGGGTGGCTTCGATGATGCCGCGGTCGACTTCACGCAGCGCGGTTTCCACCAGGCGAGCGAAGAATGGCGTGGCACCGACCACCAGTGGCGGGATGGCCCCGGCGACGCCCAGCGAGGTGCCGGTGATCAGCACGGTAAACGGGATCATCACGATCAGCAGGATGATGAACGGCAGCGAGCGCAGAATGTTCACCACCAGCGACAGCAGCGCGTACACGCCCTTCTGTTCGAACAGCTGGCGCGGGCCGCAAAGGAACAACAGCACGCCCAGCGGCAGGCCGAGCAGCACGGTGAAGAACAGCGAGCCGAACAGCATGATCATGGTGTCGATAGTAGCCAGCCAGATTTCGGCCCAGTCGACGTTGGCAAAGAAACTCAAGGCGTCCATCAACGCAGTACCTCCATATGAACATC
Organism: Pseudomonas donghuensis; assembly: GCF_000259195.1. GTDB lineage: Bacteria > Pseudomonadota > Gammaproteobacteria > Pseudomonadales > Pseudomonadaceae > Aquipseudomonas > Aquipseudomonas donghuensis. The sequence goes on along the minus strand of NZ_JH650763.1, from coordinate 51,066 downwards.
AGCCGCAGTGAAGCGGGCGAACGCCGCTTCCATGTCGCCGCCAGTGACGGCCAGGGTCAGTTGCCCATACGGGGTGTCCTTGATGCGGTCGATGCGTCCAGCCAGGATACTGTAGTCCACACCGGTTTCCCGGGCGACGGTGCCCAGGAGCGGTGCGTAGGTCGAATCGCCCTGGAAGGTCAGACGCACAATGCGGCCTGGCACGTGGGCGAAGTCGTCGCGCTGTTCGTTTTCGTCGATCTGCTCGTCTTCCTGGACAAAGCGCTTGGTGGTCGGGTGCTGCGGGTGCAGGAACACATCGGCCACCGGGCCGTGCTCGACAATCTGCCCGGCATCCATCACCGCCACGCGGTCGCAGACCCGGCGGATCACGTCCATTTCATGGGTGATCAGCACGATGGTCAGCTTCAGCTCGCGGTTGATCTCGGCCAGCAGCTGCAACACCGAGGCGGTGGTCTGCGGGTCGAGGGCGCTGGTGGCTTCGTCGCACAGCAGGATCTTCGGTTTGGTGGCCAGGGCGCGGGCGATGCCGACGCGCTGCTTCTGGCCGCCGGAGAGCTGTGCCGGGTATTTTTTCGCGTGATCGGACAGGCCGACGCGGGCCAGCAGTTCGCTGACGCGGGCGTCGATTTCCTTGCGCGACAGCTCGCCCGCGAGGGTCAGTGGCAGGGCCACGTTGTCGGCGACGGTCTTGGAGGCCAGCAGGTTGAAGTGCTGGAAGATCATCCCGACTTGCTGGCGGAAACCCCGAAGATCATTGGCGTTGAACGCGGTGACGTCTTCGCCGTCGACAATGATCTTGCCGCCGCTCGGCGCTTCCAGGCGGTTGATCAGGCGCAGCAGGGTACTTTTACCGGCACCGGAATGGCCGATCAGCCCGAACACCTGGCCGTCTTCGACGCTCAGGTTGGTCGGGTGCAGTGCGGGGATATCCCTACCGGAAACGCGGTAGGTTTTATGGACATTTTGAAACTCGATCACGTAGCGAACCTTGTGGGGCGCATGGGAATGGGGGCAGCGGTTAGCCGGGCGCGCATTTTAGCCTGTTCGTATAGAGGCTCTTAGTATTTATTTCGCAAATGACCAATGCTACTGGAATAACGCGATCAGTGGTCAATCCGAAGGAACGCCTGCAGGGGCCATCAGTCACTACTGAATAGGGCCCGCCGTGGGGTCGAACCGTAGGACTGATTGAGTGAGGAGAGCACACTGATGCCCAGCAAGAAGAACCCGCCCAAGGAAAGCCAACTCGCCGGTACCCAGACCCCGGACCGCGCCAATACCAACGCCAAGCTGCAAAGCCTGGAAACCTTTCGCAGTGACGCCACTGGCCAGGCGCTGCGCACCAACCAGGGGGTCAAGGTTGCCGACAACCAGAACACCCTGAAAGCCGGTGACCGAGGCCCGTCGCTGCTGGAAGACTTCATCATGCGTGAAAAGATCACGCATTTTGACCATGAGCGTATCCCCGAGCGCATCGTCCATGCCCGCGGTACCGGGGCCCATGGCTATTTCCAGGCCTATGAATCACATGCCGCGTTGACCAAGGCCGGTTTTCTCCAGGACCCGGAGAAAATCACCCCGGTGTTCGTGCGCTTTTCCACCGTTCAGGGCCCGCGTGGCTCGGGTGATACCGTGCGCGATGTGCGCGGTTTTGCCGTGAAGTTCTTTACCGAAGAAGGCAACTTCGACCTGGTCGGCAATAACATGCCAGTGTTTTTCATCCAGGATGCGATCAAGTTTCCCGACTTCGTCCATGCAGTAAAACCTGAGCCACACAACGAAATGCCCACCGGCGGCTCGGCCCACGACACCTTCTGGGACTTCGTCTCACTGGTGCCGGAGTCGGCGCACATGGTGATCTGGGCAATGTCCGATCGTGCCATTCCAAAAAGCCTGCGGACCATGCAGGGCTTCGGCGTGCATACGTTTCGCCTGATCAATGCCCAAGGCAAATCGAGCTTCGTCAAATTCCACTGGAAACCCAAAGCCGGCGTGTGTTCGCTGCTTTGGGACGAAGCGCAGAAGCTGGCGGGCAAAGACACCGATTACCACCGCCGTGATCTATGGGAAGCGATTGAAACTGGCAATTACCCGGAATGGGAGTTCGGCGTGCAGATCGTCGCTGAAGAGGACGAGCACAAGTTCGACTTCGACCTGCTCGACCCGACCAAGATCATCCCCGAAGAGCTGGTGCCGGTGACGCCGCTGGGCAAGATGGTGCTCAACCGCAACCCGGACAATTTCTTTGCCGAAACCGAACAGGTTGCCTTCTGCCCTGGGCATATCGTCCCCGGCATCGACTTCTCCAACGACCCGCTGCTGCAGGGCCGGTTGTTTTCCTATACCGATACCCAAATCAGCCGGCTAGGCGGGCCGAACTTTCACGAGATTCCGATCAACCGTCCGCTGGCCCCTAACCACAACGGCCAGCGCGATGCGCAGCACCGCACCACGCTGGACAAGGGCCGCGCCTCCTACGAGCCCAACTCGATCGACGGCGGCTGGCCCAAGGAGACTGCGCCAGCAGCCAGCGAGGGTGGTTTCGAGTCGTATCCGGAGCGCATCGAAGCGCACAAGGTGCGCCAGCGCAGCCCATCATTTGCCGACCACTTCTCCCAGGCGCGGTTGTTCTTCCAGAGCATGAGCCCGACCGAGCAGGAGCACATCATCAGTGCCTACAGCTTCGAGCTGGGCAAAGTTGAACGGGAGTTCATCCGCGCCCGTGAAGTCAACGAGATCCTCGCCAATATCGACCTCACGCTGGCGGCGCGGGTGGCCGCCAACCTTGGCCTGCCGGCACCGAAGAAAGGCACGGTGGATGTGCCTCAGCCAAGCCTTAAACAATCCCCGGCACTGAGCCAGATGAACTTGCTCGGCGAAGGCATCAAGGGCCGCAAGGTGGCGGTGCTAGTGGCTGATGGCGTGGATGGTGTCAGTGTCGATAGCCTGGTCAAGGCGCTGGAAGCCGAGAGCGCGCAGATCAAGATCCTTGGCCCGAGCTCGGCGCCGGTAAAAACCGCCCAGGGCAAGGCGCTGGCGGTGGATGCCTCAATGGAAGGCATGCCGTCGGTGATCTTCGATGCGGCCTGGGTGCCGGGCGGCAAGGCTTCGCTTCAGGCCCTGGCCGGTGACGGTGTGGCGCTGCACTTTCTGCTTGAAGCCTACAAGCACCTCAAGCCGATTGGCTTGGCCAGCGAAGCGCAAGCCGTGCTCGACAAGCTGGGGCTCAAGGCCGACAGCGGTTTGCTGCTGGGCAATGATGACAAAGCCTACAAGGCCTTCATCACGGCAATCAGCAAGCATCGGGTGTGGGAGCGTGAGGCCGCAGCGAAAGCCATTCCGGCGTGATGCACAAACAGGGTGCCCATCAGGGCACCCTGTTTGTCATGGGCGGCGTGGGATCAGCACCGCCTGGGCAGGCTGGTTGCGGTGAATCTCGTGGCTTTGCTGCAAGGCAAAATCACCATCGAGTTTTTTCACCCGTTTGCCCAGCAAGGTTTGCAGCCAGGGTGCATCCTGCTTGCGTGGCACCTGGAACACCACATCGCACTGGTAATTGACCACATCGCTGGCGATGTCATCCAGTTGCTTGCGCATTTCGCGAATATTGGTGGTTTTCAATGCAACCACGGTGTTGGGCGCCGTCGGGTCGATAAGCTTGGCGGCCGGGCGCGCTTCGGCGGCTTTCAGGGCAGCCTCGGCTTTATCGAGCTCGGCCTTGCGAGCCTGGGCAATTGCGCCGTTGACGCCACCGGTCAGCGCCGGTGCCTTGGGCATCAGCGCACGGGCGCGGGCCAATGCGGTGGCTGCCGCATTCACATCGCCCTTTTGCAGGACGATCTGGCTGCGTTGCAGGTAGGCTTCGGCCAGCTGACGCTGGTACTGCTCGATCCGGCTGTCATTCGGCGCCTGGCTCTGCAGGGTGGCGAGCTGATCTTCGGCAGTGGCCAGCTCGCTGCTGGCGATGCTGTGCTCCAGCTGCTGCCAGGCATCAGGCTGGGCAGGCACGGCGGCGTTGTCGGCCGGGGTGCTGGAGCACGCGGCGAGGATCAGCGAAAACGCGGCAAGGAGCAGATAACGGGAGGCGAACGGCTTCATTCCTGCGACTCTCTATTTGCGCAAAAAGCGAGCAAGTCTACACCCAGTCCGCAGACTCGAAAATAACTCTTCAGGACCCTGCGCGCTTTTTAAATGTCGCAGGGTGCAACCGCCGAGGCTGCACCCCACGCCTTCAGCGCCGGGGCAGTGCCAGGCTCAGCAAGAATAGCACTGCGGCGCAGACCACGATGGACGGCCCGGCCGGGGTGTCCTTGAACCACGACAGCGCCAGGCCGCCGCATACTGCGGTAACCCCCAGCAGGCTGGCGCCCAGGGCCATCTGTTCCGGCGAGCGGGCGTGACGTTGCGCCGCAGCGGCGGGAATGATCAGCAGCGAAGTGATCAGCAGCACGCCGACGATTTTCATCGCCACGGCAATCACCACGGCAATCAGCAGCATCAGCGCCAGGCGCAGCGCAACGACAGGCAGGCCCTCGACCATGGCCAGCTCTTCATGCACGGTGACCGCCAGCAGCGGGCGCCACAGCACCACCAGCAACAGCAGCACCGCAGTGCTGCCGCCGAGAATCCAGGCCAGATCCCCCGGGCTGATCGCCAGCAGGTCGCCGAACAGATACGCCATCAGGTCGATGCGCACATCGTGCATGAAGCTCAGTACAACCAGACCGAGTGAAAGCGTGCTGGGCGCAAGAATGCCCAGCAGGGTGTCGGAGGCCAGTGGCTGACGCTGCTGGAGGGTCACCAGCAGGATCGCCAGCAATAGGCAGCCGACGGTGACCGCCAAGGCCGGGCTGACATCCAGCACGAAACCCAGAGCAACACCGAGCAGCGCGGCATGGGACAGGGTATCGCCGAAATAGGCCATGCGCCGCCAGACCACAAAGGACCCCAGAGGGCCTGCAACCAATGCCAGCGCCAGACCTGCGAGCAGGGCGTAAAGCAGAAAATCAGCCATGCTTGCAGTGATCTCCATGAACGTGGCCGCCTTTGGCCGGGGCGACCACCGAACCGTGCAGGTCGTGGGCGTGGTCGTGATGGTGGTGATAGATCGCCAGGCTCGGCGCGTTGCTGCCGAACAGTTCGACAAAGGCCGGATCACCGCTGACCTGCTCCGGGTGACCGGAACAGCAGACGTGGCGGTTGAGGCAAACCACCTGATCGGTGGTGCTCATGACCAGGTGCAGGTCGTGGGAAACCATCAGCACGCCGCAGCCGTGGCGGTCGCGCAGGCGGGTGATCAGGCTGTACAGCTCGGACTGGCCCGCAACGTCGACGCCCTGCACCGGCTCATCGAGCACCAGCAGCTCGGGCTCGCGCAACAAGGCACGGGCCAGCAGTACGCGCTGCATTTCGCCACCGGAAATACCCTGGATAGGGCTGTCGATGACGTGTTCGGCGCCGACTTCCTTGAGCGCCGACAAGGCCGCCGCGCGATCAACACCGGGCACCAGGCGCAAAAAGCGCAGCACCGAGAGCGGCAAGGTGGCATCGACCTGGAGCTTTTGCGGCATGTAGCCGACGCGCAACCGCGGTTTGCGCCAGACCGTGCCGGTATGCGGCTTGAGCAGGCCCAGGACGGCGCGCACCAGGGTGGTTTTGCCGGCCCCATTGGGGCCGATCAGGGTGACGATCTGCCCGGGCTCCACGGCCAGGTCGATGCTGTCGAGCACCGCTTGCCCGGCGAAGCTCACGCCCACCTGTTCGAGGCGAATCAGCGCATTGCTCATCAGGCGCTCCGGCAGTTACTGCACAGGCCGACCACTTCGACCGTCTGTGCTTCGACGCTGAAACCGACGTCTTTGGCGCTGGCGACAATGGCGTCGCTGATGCTGCTCTGCTCAAGCTCGATGGCCACGTGGCATTCGCGGCAGATCAGGAACTGGCCCTGATGCGCGTGTTCGGGGTGGCTGCAGCCGATAAAGGCGTTGAGTGAGGCAATGCGGTGCACCAGGCTGTTTTCCAGAAGGAAGTCCAGCGCCCGGTAGACGGTGGGCGGCGCCGCCCGGCGGCCATCCTGCTCGCTCAGCACGGCGAGGATGTCGTAGGCACCCAGTGGCTTGTGGCTCTGCCATACCAGTTCCAGCACACGCCGGCGCAAGGCGGTCAGGCGCACACCCTGGCGTGCGCACAGCGCATCGGCCTCGGCCAGGGCGCTGTGCACGCAATGGGAGTGGTCGTGGGGGCGGTTGGCCAACGGGGTTTTAGGCATGAGCGGCGACGGTTCTGGTTGGAGACGTTATTATGTTACCTGTTTCAGCCCCTGTGAGTGGTCATCGTGTCCCGAATTTTTGCCCTTTTTGTCGCTTTTACCGCCACCCTGGTGATGGCTCAGGCACAGGCCGAAGTGCGTGTGCTGTCCAGTATCAAGCCCCTGCAGCAGATTGCTGCGGCGGTCCAGGACGGTGTCGGCACGCCTGAAGTGCTGCTGCCGCCAGGCGCTTCGCCGCACCATTACGCCCTGCGCCCTTCCGACGTACGGCGCGTGGGCGACGTCGAGCTGTTGTACTGGATCGGCCCGGACATGGAAGGCTTCCTGCCGCGGGTGCTCAAGACCCGCAGCAAGCCAAGCGTCGCCGTGCAGGGCCTGGCGGGTCTGCATCTGCGCCACTTTGGCGAAGATAGCCACTCCCACGACGAAGATGGCGACGATCATGATCACGATCACCGCCCGGGCAGCCTCGATGCCCATCTGTGGCTGTCGTCGGTCAACGCCCGGGTGATTGCGGCGAAGATGGCGGCTGACCTGAGCGCTGCCGACCCGGCCAATGCCGCACGTTACCAGAGCAACCTCAAGACCTTTGGCGAGCGTATGGATGCGTTGGATGCGCGTCTGAAAAAGCGTATGGCAGACATCAGCGGCAAGCCGTTCTTCGTCTTCCATGAAGCGTTTGACTACTTCGAGTCGGCCTATGGCCTGAAGCACACCGGCGTGTTCAGCGTGGCAGCGGAAGTACAGCCGGGTGCCCAGCACGTGGCGGCGATGCGCAAGCGTCTGCAGGAGGTGGGCAAGACCTGTGTGTTCAGCGAGCCGCCATTGCGCCCGCGCTTGGCCGA
>NZ_JH650763.1:0-43931 GCF_000259195.1 Pseudomonas donghuensis | reverse complement strand
CTGCCGGTGACGCTGGCGGAGCTGGATGCATTGGGCGGGACGGCGCCGGCCAGTGCCCGGGGGTATGAGCAGTTGCTGGAGACGCTGGGCAATGATCTGGCGGGGTGTCTGGAGAAGTTGTGACGCCCTGATCGCGGGGTAAACCCGCTCCAACCTATTGTAGGAGCGGGCTTGCCCCGCGATGCTTCAAATCGCAAACGGCAATGCAATCTCCACCTGCTGGCGTGCCGCCAGGCGCACTTCGAAGTCAGCCGGGTCGTGAATCAGTACGTCCATCCCGGCAAATGATTCAGCGGCAATCAAGCGCGACAACCAGAAGCGCACGCAAGCAATGCGCAGCATCACCGGCCACAGGTGTGCCTCCGCCGCGGTGAACGGCCGCAGCGCCGCATAAGCCCCCAGCAGCGCCCGTGCCCGCGGGCCGTCGATGATCCCGGCGTCATCGCAGCACCAGTCGTTCAGGGTGATCGCCAGGTCGTAGAGCATCGGCCCCGAGCAGGCGTTGTAGAAGTCGATCAGGCCGGTCAGGTGGGTGCCTTCGAACAGCACATTGTCGCGGAACAGGTCCGCGTGCAGGTTGGCCCGTGGCAGGGCCATGATCTGCGCCTTGTGCTCGACGATTTCGTCCAGGCACGCCTGCAGCAACTGGCGTTGTTCGGCATTCAGGCGCGGCATCAGCTCGGCACCGGTTTCCAGCATCCAGTCCAGGCCGCGGTCGGTCTTGCGCTCCAGCACTCTGTCGCGGGTGGCCAGGTGCAGGTGCCCGAGCAGCTCACCCACTTGCACGCAGTGCTGGTTGTTGGCGGTCTTGATGTGCTTGCCCGGCAGCCGTGGCTGCAGCAGCGCAGGCTTGCCGGCCAGCTCGCGCAGGGCCACGCCGTCGTTGCCACGCAAGGCGTAGGGCACCGGCAGGTCGGCCTCATGCAGCACATCGAGGAGCTCGATGAAGAACGGCAGGTCCTGGATCGGCCCGCGTTCGACCAGCGTCAGCACGTACTCCCCCTGTTCCAGGCTGACAAAGAAGTTGCTGTTCTCGGTACCGGCGGCAATGCCCTGGAAGTCCCGCAGGCGGCCCAGGCCGTACGGTGCCAGAAAGGTTTCCAGCTCAGGCCGGGTCAGGGGGGTGAAGACTGACATGATCAAAAATTGCCCATACGGGCACTTCAGCAGGGAAGTGCCAGGTTGATGTAAAGGGTACGGCCTACCACTCGAAGATTTTCCACGACGGGATCAGCATGTCCGGTTGGTCGGAGCGGATGAAATTGCCCTCCGAGCCATCAGCGCGTACCAGGAAGTAAGGTTTGCCGTTTTTCGGGGTCACCTTGATTGCATACAGGAAGCCATTTTGCCGGTATTCCTGGATGGTTTTGTCGCCTTCCGTGCGAATGGTTACATCCGGATCAGCCGACGGCGCGTCATCCGCTGCCATTGTGACGACCGGAGTGACTGCCAACAGGCTGAGCAGCAACAGGCGATTTAGTGTACGCATGATAACCTTGTCCCTTTGTCGTCAATGTTCCGGACATTCTAGCGCCGGGCCCGTCGAAAAGGTTGATTCTGCTCATGAGCCAAGCTCCCCTCGTCCTGGTGGACGGTTCCTCGTACCTGTACCGCGCCTTTCACGCGCTGCCACCACTGACTACCTCCAAGGGCCTGCCGACCGGCGCGGTCAAGGGCGTGCTGAACATGCTCAAGAGCCTGCGCAAGCAGTATCCGGACAGCCTGTTCGCGGTGGTCTTCGACGCCAAGGGCGGCACCTTTCGCGACGAAATGTTCGCCGAGTACAAGGCCAACCGGCCGAGCATGCCCGACGACCTGCGGGTGCAGATCGAGCCGCTGCACGCCAGCGTGCGTGCCCTGGGCTACCCGCTGCTGTGTGTCGAAGGCGTGGAAGCCGACGACGTTATCGGCACTCTGGCCCGCAGCAGCGCCGCCGCCGGGCGTCCGGTGATCATCTCCACGGGCGACAAGGACATGGCGCAGTTGGTCGACGGCCACATTACGCTGGTCAACACCATGACCGGTAGCGTGCTCGACGTGGCTGGCGTACACGAGAAATTCGGCGTCGGTCCTGAACACATCATCGATTTCCTTGCCCTGATGGGCGACAAGGTCGACAACATCCCGGGCGTGCCGGGGGTGGGCGAAAAGACTGCGGTGGGCCTGCTGACCGGAATCGGCGGGGGCCTGAGCGACCTGTACCAGAACCTCGACAAGGTTCCGGCGCTGGCCATTCGCGGCGCCAAGACCCTGCCGGCGAAGCTTGAAGAGCACCGTGACGCGGCGTTTCTGTCCTATGAGCTGGCCACCATCAAGATCGACGTGCCGCTGGACGTTGAAGTCGAAGCGCTGGTCTGCGGCGAGCCGGACCGTGACGCGCTGCTGGCGCTGTACACCGAAATGGAATTCAAGAGCTGGATCGACGAAGTTCAGCGCGATGCCAAGCGCGCTGGCCAGGACGTCGCGGTCCAAGCGCCGCAGGAAGTGGTCGAGGCCCAGTACGAAACCATCCTCGACCAGGCCCGATTCGATGCCTGGCTGGAGAAGCTGCGCCAGGCACCGCTGTTCGCGTTCGACACCGAAACCACTGGCCTCGATGCCCAGCAGGCGCAACTGGTGGGTGTGTCGTTCGCCGTTCAGGCCCATGAAGGCGCTTACGTGCCGCTGACCCATTCCTACATGGGGGTGCCCGAGCAGCTCGATCGCGACAGCGTGTTGCTGGCGCTCAAGCCGTTGCTGGAAGACCCGGCCAAGGTCAAGGTGGCGCAGAACGCCAAGTATGACATGAACATCCTGGCCAACTGCGCCATCGGTGGGGACTTTGCCAACGGCATCCAGATGCAGGGCGTGGCCTACGACACCATGCTCGAGTCCTACGTGCTCGACTCCACTGCCACCCGTCATGACATGGACAGCCTGGCGCTCAAGTACCTGAACCACACCACCATCGGCTTTACCGACATCGCCGGCAAAGGTGCCAAGCAGCTGACCTTCGACCAGATCACCCTGGAGCAGGCCGGCCCTTATGCCGCCGAAGACGCCGACGTCACCCTGCGCCTGCACCAGACCCTGCAGCAGAAGCTTGCGCTGATTCCGAGCCTGCAAGCGGTGCTCAGCGACATCGAAATGCCGCTGGTGCCGGTGCTGGCCAAGATCGAGCGCCAGGGCGCGCTGGTCGATGCCAAACTGCTGGGCGTGCAGAGCGTGGAGCTGGGCGAGAAGATGCTCGAGCTGGAGCGCCAGGCATTCGAGATCGCCGGTGAGGAGTTCAACCTCGGTTCGCCCAAGCAGTTGGGCGTGATCCTCTACGACAAGCTGGGCATGCCTGTGCTCAACAAGACCGCCAAGGGCCAGGCTTCCACCGCCGAAGCGGTGCTGGCGGAACTGGCCGACATGGACTTCCCGCTGCCCAAGGTGCTGATGCAGTACCGCTCCCTGAGCAAGCTCAAGAGCACCTACACCGATCGCCTGCCGGAACAGATCAACCCGCGCACCGGGCGGATCCACACCTCCTACCATCAGGCGGTGGCGGCGACCGGACGCCTGTCGTCCAGCGACCCGAACCTGCAGAACATTCCGATCCGCACCGCCGAAGGCCGGCGCATCCGTCAGGCCTTTGTCGCCGCACCGGGCTACAAACTGCTGGCGGCGGACTATTCGCAGATCGAGCTGCGGATCATGGCCCACCTGGCCCAGGACGAAGGCCTGCTGCACGCCTTTCGCAACGACCTGGACGTGCACCGCGCCACCGCTGCCGAAGTGTTCGGCGTTGAGCTGGAACAGGTCACTACCGACCAGCGGCGTAGCGCCAAGGCCATCAACTTCGGCCTGATCTACGGCATGAGCGCCTTTGGCCTGGCCAAGCAGATCGGCGTCGACCGCAAACAGTCCCAGGCCTACATCGATCGTTACTTCGCCCGCTACCCAGGCGTACTGGCCTACATGGAACGCACCCGCGCCCAGGCTGCCGAGCAAGGCTATGTCGAGACCCTGTTTGGCCGGCGCTTGTACCTGCCGGAGATCAACGCCAAGAACCCGGCCCTGCGCAAAGGCGCCGAGCGCACTGCAATCAACGCGCCGATGCAGGGCACTGCCGCCGATATCATCAAGCGCGCCATGGTCGCTGTGGACAACTGGCTGACTGCTTCGGGCCTGGATGCCCGGGTGATCCTCCAGGTACACGACGAACTGGTGCTGGAGGTGCGCGAAGACCTGGTCGAGCAGGTGCGTGAGCAAATTCGTCCACACATGAGCGGCGCTGCCCAGTTGGATGTTCCGCTGCTGGTTGAGGTCGGAGTGGGGGCAAATTGGGACGAAGCGCACTAAAAATGCGCTGAAATTCGGGGAAAAGCTGCGGCATATCGTCGCGGCTTTTTGGCGGCCTGATGCTGCTATTGCCGGAAATTTCCCATCTATCGCAAATAGTTTTTAAACGCCCGGAACTAAACCGGTGAACGGCGACTCAGAGTATCTGAATGGCTGGTGAAGCCCTTCGATGCTCCTATGTTGTGTTAAGTGTTGGCAGATCTCTGGACCCCGCCCTAGCGGTCCGGAACTTGAACCCCGAACTTCCCCCTCCCCATACGAAGTCCGGGGTTTTTTTTGCCCGGCGTTTACCGGGCGGCCCTTATTCCGCAGGCTTGTCCGGCAGTTCCATCCAGCGTGCGAGCACCCCGTAGGCCTCTTCCAGGCCCTGGCGCTTGGGTGCCGAGAACAGTTGGATCGAGACGCTGTCGCCCCACCCTTTGCGAATTTCCGCCTGCACTTTGAGCAAGGTGTTCTTGGCTGCGCCGAAGGTCAGCTTGTCGGCCTTGGTCAGCAGGATGTGCATCGGCATGCCCGAGGCGCGCGACCAGTCGAGCATCATCATGTCGAAGTCGGTCATCGGATGGCGCACGTCCATCATCAGGATCAAGCCCTTCAAGGCCTCGCGGCTGCCCAGGTAGGCCTCCAGGTGGCGCTGCCAGTGCTGCTTGAGCGGGATGGGTACCTTGGCATAACCGTAGCCTGGCAAGTCGACCAAACGCCGTTCATCGTCCAGACTGAAGAAGTTCAACAGCTGGGTGCGCCCCGGGGTTTTCGAGGTCCGCGCCAGGCTGGCGTGGGTCAGGGTGTTCAGGGCGCTGGACTTGCCAGCGTTGGAGCGGCCGGCAAAGGCTACTTCATAGCCCTGATCGGGCGGACACTGGTCGACCTTGGCAGCACTGATGGCGAATTTGGCCTGTTGGCAGAGGCCGAGGATGGGGTTTTTGACTTGCATGGGATATCCGGTATGGGCGTTGCCAGAGACGGGCTCGGCAAGCGGTGTCGTTTCCGTTTCAGTAACGGGAGTATATAATGCCCCAGATTTTGTGTGCGCATTATCCCAGCGTAGGAGGATGTGCACGGGGGCATCGGATTCAAGCTTGCGCATTAGAACGCAGTGCAGCCCCCAACCCTGAAAGGTCGTTCGCATGACGAAATGGCTGCTTGTTGTCGGTGTCTTGATACCGTTATTCAGCGCTCAGGCTACACAGGATCCCGAGGCGTTGTACAACCGCACGTGTGCGGCTTGTCATGCCGGGCAGCTGCCACAGGCACCGAAAGCGGGTGATCGTGCGGCTTGGGAGCCAAGACTGGCGAAGGGTATGGAGATGCTGGTGGTGCATGTCACCCAGGGTTTCAAGGCTATGCCAATGCGTGGATTGTGCATGGACTGCAGTGCCGAGGACTACCAGGCAGTCATCCAGTGGATGAGCCGGAGTCCCGATACATAACTCTTTCACCCTTAGCCGTAGTTGGATTAGCTGATGAACAAACTACTCGTGAGTCTGCTGTTGACCTTGGGCATCACCGGTGCAGCCAATGCCGCAGAGCCTATCAAAGGGGATGCCGCTGCTGGTCAGGCCAAAACTGCTGTATGTGGCGCTTGTCACAATCCGGACGGCAATAGCCTGGCGCCGAACTTCCCGAAACTTGCAGGCCAGGGTGAGAAGTACCTGGAAAAACAATTGCACGACATCAAGTCGGGCAAGCGCACCGTGCTGGAGATGACCGGCATGCTGGCCGCTTTCAGCGACCAGGACCTGGCGGATATCGCCACCTACTTCTCCAGTCAGAAAGGCAGCGTCGGCGCCGCTGATCCGAAGCTGGTCGAACGTGGCCGCGCGCTGTTCAACGGCGGTGACGTCGAAAAAGGCCTGCCGGCCTGCACCGGTTGCCACTCGCCTAATGGCGCTGGCATTGCCCTGGCCGGCTTCCCGCACCTGGGTGGCCAGCACTCCACCTACGTGGCCAAACAGCTGACCGACTTCCGCGAAGGCAACCGTACCAACGATGGCGACGCCACCACCATGCGCACCATCGCTGCCAAGTTGAGCAACAAGGACATCGAAGCGCTGTCCAGCTACATCCAGGGTCTGCATTGATCCGCGCTTTAACGCTGGGTTAATACTGCGGCGCAAAGATGAAAAGGGTGGCTTCGGCTGCCCTTTTTTGTGCCCGCTGCCGTTACACTAACGAACTCGGGCCTGCCTCGACCTGTCCTATGACCGGTCGCGTCAAGGCGATTCAATAGACTGCTCAGGAGTAAAGCATGCGTAATCTGATTCTCGGCGCCGCGCTGGTCACTGCCAGCCTCTTCGGCATGACGGCCCAGGCCGCCGAACCGGTAGCCTCTGACCAGTATACCGAGCTGAGCAACCCGGTTCCGGTGTCGGTACCTGGCAAGATCGAAGTGGTCGAGCTGTTCTGGTACGGCTGCCCGCACTGCTATAGCTTCGAGCCGGTGGTCAATCCATGGGTCGAAAAACTGCCGAAGGACGTCAACTTCAAGCGCGTACCGGCCATGTTCGGCGGCCCTTGGGATGCCCACGGCCAGATGTTCCTGACGCTCGAGGCCATGGGTGTTGAGCACAAGGTTCATGCCGCAGTGTTCGAAGCCATTCAGGTTCAGCGCAAGCGCCTGACCAAGCCGGAAGAAATGGCCGACTTCCTTGCGACCCAAGGCGTCGACAAGGACAAGTTCCTCTCCACCTTCAACTCCTTCGCCATCAAGGGCCAGGTCAACCAGGCGCGCGAACTGGCCAAGAAGTACGAGATCACTGGCGTACCGAGCATGGTCGTCAACGGCAAGTACCGCTTCGACCTTGGCACCGCCAAGGGGCCGCAAGGGGTGTTGAACGTTGCTGACTACCTGATCGCCAAGGAGCGCGCCGCTAAGTAAGCGGCGCCAGCCATGCGCCGCTGGAGAACCGAGCGTGGCGTTGGCCTGCATGATCCGCAGGTCAACGAACATCACCTGCAGGCCAACAGCCTGCCAGATGACGGCCGGCTGCGGCTGCTCAGTTTCAATATCCAGGTTGGCATCAGCACCGAGCGTTACCGCCATTACCTGACCCGTGGCTGGCAGCACCTGCTGCCGCACACCGGACGGGCCGGCAACCTGCAGAGGATCGGCGACCTGCTCGCCGACTTCGACCTGGTCGCCCTGCAGGAGGCCGATGGCGGCAGCTTGCGTTCGGGCTACATCAACCAGGTCGAGCATCTGGCTCAGCTTGGCGCCTTCCCTTACTGGTATCAGCAGCTCAACCGCAACCTCGGGCGCCTGGCCCAGCACAGTAATGGCGTGCTCAGCCGCCTGAAGCCGCACCTGCTCGAAGATCACCCGTTGCCCGGCCCGGCTGGCCGCGGGGCGATCCTGGTGCGCTTCGGCGAAGGTGAAGACGCACTGGTCGTGGTGATGATGCACCTGGCATTGGGTTCCAAGACCCGCGCCCGGCAGCTTGCCTACATTCGCGAACTGATTGGCGGCTATCGCCACCAGGTGCTGATGGGGGACATGAACACCCATGCCCGCGACCTGCTCGAACATTCGCCGCTACGCGATCTGGGCCTGATTGCACCCCAGGTTCAAGCCACCTTCCCCAGTTGGCGACCGCAGCGCTGCCTTGATCATATTCTGCTCAGCCCGAGCCTGACCCTGGAGCGGGTCGAGGTTCTGGCCCAGCCTATTTCCGATCATCTTCCGGTCGCAGTTGAGATTCGTTTGCCTGATGCCCTTGCTGTGGATACGCTGCCCGCTTTGAGCTAATTGCCATTACCCTCTGCGGACCCAGGCATGACCGACGAAGCCCAGCGCTGGAAAGAAAAATACCTCAAGAGTATCGAGCAGCAAGAGAAGCTGGAGCGCCGTTGGGAGGCTCGTCTCGACCTGTTGCGCCGTGGTCTTGTGCGCAGCACCCTGGCCGCTGAAGGCAGCGACCGGGCGGTGGACTTGTGCATGAAGGAAATGCGCGAGGTGATCCGCACCGACAACATGGACGCCGCACTTGCCGGTCTGATTCCACGCCTGGAAAAGGCCGTGCTCGATTCCGAGCAGCGCCGGGCAACCCGTGTCGTCCAGGTCACCACCGCCCTCAACGCGTTGGTCAGCCAGTTGCAGACCCTGCCGTTGCCCAGCGAAGTCAGCCGTCCGCTGAAAAAATTTGCCAAGCAGGTCGAGGCCCGCGCCAGCCATTCCCGGGAAATGCCCCTGCTGCTGGGCGAGTTGAGCGGACTGCAGGGCCAGGCGCTGTCGGCAATGGAGCGGCCTGAAGAGGCGCAGCGGCCTGGTTTGTTGCAGCGTCTGTTCGGTGGTCGGGAAGCAGAAGCAGAAGCCATGCAGCCGGCGCTCACAGGGACAGCAGCGGTTGTAGCTGAGGCCAGAGAGCAGCCTGCGCCCATGCTGCACGCTGTTGTCGAGACGGCCGCGCATGAACTCGCCGACGTCGATGAGCTTCAGCCCTTGCCGACGGCTCGAGCGATTGGGCCCGAGACGATCGAGCCTGCAAGGGTCGAGGCTGACGTTATCGAAGCACCGCAGCTTGCACCTGCACCTGCACCTGCACCTGCACCCGAGCCTGAGCCGGTTGCAGAGCTGCCAACAGCGCCTGCAACTGCAGCCGAGCCAGCAGCGCCGGTCGAGCCCGATGCTCTGGACTCTGAGCAGGATGTCCTGGCGTTACTCGAACACAGCCCCGACGAGCCGCAGGCCGACCGGCCAGAAGCCGAGCCTGTTGAAGCCGGGCCTCTGGACGATGAGCACGCCCACTACGCCCTGCCCGATGGCACCGAGCCCACCTACAGCTCAGTCGCCGACCATATTGAAGATACCCTGCTCGGCTTGCTCGACGACCTGACCCTGCCCGAACGCCACAAGGCCCAGGCGCAGTCCATGCGCGAACGCCTGGAGCACGGCCTGAACTGGTATGAACTGCTGCCGGTGCTGGATGACCTGGCCGTGCTGATGCTGGCAATCAACGACAGCGGCCAGCACGAGTTCGAAGTCTACCTGCAGCAACTCAATGAGCGTCTGGAGTCGTTCCAGAGCCACCTGCACGAAGCCAGCGAAGGCCATGCCGACAACACCTCGGCGGCGCGCGACCTCGACAGCCAGTTGCGTGAGCAGGTCGACGGTTTGCAAAGCAGTGTGCAGGGCGCTGCCGACCTGGGCAGTCTCAAGCACATTCTGGAAAACCGCCTTGAAGGCTTGCTCGGCACCATGGACGAGCACCAGCAGCAGCGTGACCAGCGCGAACAGGACATGGCCAACCGCCTGCAAGGCTTGGCCGAGCGGGTGGCAAGCATGGAGCAGGAAGCCCTGGGCTACCGCGAGCACCTTGAGGAGCAGCGCCAGAAAGCCCTCATCGACCCCCTCACCGGCTTGCCCAACCGTGCGGCCTGGTCAGAGCGGGTCGATCAGGAAGTGCTGGAATGGCAGGAGAACGGCGGCCATCTATTGATGGCGATTCTCGATCTCGACCACTTCAAGCGTATCAATGACAGTTACGGCCACCTGGCAGGCGATAAAGTGCTGAAGATAGTCGCCAGCGTACTGCGCAAACGCCTGCGCAGTCGTGATTTCATCGCCCGCTTCGGTGGTGAGGAGTTTGTTCTGCTGATCCCGCAGACGGCCATGCCTGCTGGCTGCCAGTTGGCGGAAACCCTGCGCGCGGCCATCGAGGCCTGCCCTTTCCACTTCAAGGGCGAGCGGGTGACCATTACCCTGTCCATTGGCATCAGTGCATTTCGCAGCGGTGAGCGTAGCGAGGTGGTGCTCAAGCGCGCGGACGAGGCGCTGTACCGGGCGAAACATCTTGGTCGAAATCGTGTTGAACAGGGCTGAGTGGCAATAGCGAGGATACGTTAAGCTTACGCTTTGCAATTTCTCACCACAGTGCCCTCTCCATGAAAGCGTTTTTCACTGCCCTCCTGCTGCTGACGCTGGCAGGTTGCGCCACCGGCTTGCGAATCGATCGCAGCCATACTTCGGTCAACCAGGATGAACGTATCCAGTTCGTCGTCCTGCACTACACCAACGCTTCGCTCGAGCGTTCGCTGAAATTGCTGACCCATGGCGAGGTCAGCAGCCATTACCTGATCGGCGACTCACCGGCGACCGTCTATCAACTGGTCGACGAGAGCCGCCGCGCCTGGCATGCCGGCGACAGTCAGTGGGATGGCCGCACCTGGCTCAACTCCACCTCCATCGGCATCGAGATCGTCAACCCGGGCTTTACCGATACGCCAACCGGCCGGATCTGGCACCCGTATACCGAGGCGCAGGTGCAGGCGCTGATCGTCCTGCTCAAGGACATCGTCAAGCGCAACAACATCAAGCCCCGCTACATCATCGGCCACAGTGATATCGCGCCGCTGCGCAAACTCGACCCCGGCCCGATGTTCCCCTGGAAGCGCCTGGCGGATGCAGGTCTTGGGGTCTGGCCGAACGCACAAGCTGTGGCTCAGCAGCAGGCATACTTCAGCATCAACCCGCCGAGCATCACCTGGTACCAGCAGCAGTTGAAGCGCTTTGGCTATGCCATCGAGCAGACTGGCGAGTACGATGTCAGCACCAAACATGTGCTGGCGGCCTTTCAGATGCGCTTTCGCCCGCAGCGATTCGATGGCGTGCCGGATGCCCAGACGGCCGCCATGTTGCAGGTGCTCAACGGCCGTCGTTGACACCCACTGCCCAACGGGCAGGCTGACTTGATTGGCAGTTGCTATACCTCTTGGTATTCAACTGGATAATTCTTGATGTCTGCTGCCCTCTCCGTGTTGCGCCACCTGCTCTATCGTCCCTGGTTACTGGCCACACTCGCGGCTACGGCCAGCGCGATCCTGCTGCTCATGGCCAGTGTGGGCGTGACCATGCATCAGCTGCAGCAAAGCGAAATCGAGCAGATGAACGCCAAGGGCGAGCGCTTTCTCGCGCGCCTGGAGCAGATCTTCGGCCAGCTGCGCGAAGGCGTCGACCAGCTGCAGTTGCAACCGTTGCGAGGTTGCGATGCCCGCATGCTGGCGGCCTTGCAGCAGGTCGCCTTCCGATATCGTTTCGTCTATGAGGCCGCTTACGTCGATGGCAATGTCGCCTGCTCCAATCGTGTTGGCGAGCGCACCATCAATCCACTGCGTCCTGCCGATATCCAGGGGCCGACCTACAGCTACTGGCTCAACACAACCACCGAACCCGATGACAACCTGGCGGCGCTGATGCTTGGCCGTGGCAAGTTCCTGGTGGCCACTTCCCGCGGGCACATAACCGACGTGGTTGACCTGCCGCCGGAAGGCAGCCTGTTGGTGGTGCTCGACAACGGCACGCGAGCGATACCGGTACTTGGCCCGCCGCAGGTCTGGCCGCCGTCTGCCGATTGGCCGCCCACCTCCAGTGGTTCGCTGCTGGAGCTGCCTGATCGGCTGATTTACCGCATGCCGACCAAGTCACCGGATTATCAACTGGTGCTGATCGCGCCACGGGCCAGCATGCCGCTGAAGATGAGCGGGATTCTCTGGCTGCTGTTCCCGGGCAGTCTGGTATTGGCCTGGTGCATTGGCTGGTTGGTGTTACAACTGATTCGACAGCGTAGCTCGATGAGTGTGGAGCTTCAGGGGGCGCTGCGTCGTGGTGAGCTGCAGGTGCTCTACCAGCCAATTTTCGAGCTCACCAGCCGCCGCTGTGTCGGTGCCGAAGCCCTGGTGCGCTGGCGTCGTTCGGATGGCACGCTGACCAGCCCGGACCTGTTCATCCCGCTGGCGGAGAACACCGGGCAGATCCGCCAGATCACCGATTTCGTCCTGCAGCGGGTGCTGGAGCAACTGGGCCAACTGCTGCGCGCCAATCGCCAGCTGTACATCTCGGTGAACCTTGCCGCGTGCGATGTCATGGTGCCGAGAATCGGCCGGGTGGCGGCGCGCTTGCTGGCCCTGCATCATGTGGCGGCCAGCCAGATAGCCTTTGAGGTCACCGAGCGCGGGCTGATCGATGTGGTGGTGGCCCGCGATAACCTGCAAGCTTTGCGCGCTGTAGGCCATCAGGTGTTGATCGATGATTTCGGCACCGGCTATTGCAGCCTGGCTTACCTGCAAACCCTGCCGGTCGATTGTCTGAAAATCGACAAGGCCTTTATCGACGCCCTGGGCCATGACGCGGCCAGCAGTGGGGTGGCACCGCACATCATCCGCATGGCCCACGCTCTGCAGTTGCGGGTCATTGCCGAGGGCATCGAGTATGAAGACCAGGCGCTGTTGCTTAACAGTGAAGGGGTCAATTACGGCCAGGGGTGGCTGTTTGCCCATCCGCTCAATGCCCGGCAGTTCATCGAGCTGATCACCCGTGGCCGCCGCCTCGGGCCACGTCGCATCGACGATGAGGCTTGAGCCGCGGTTGCTTCAGACCGGCAAGGCCATATAGAACTGCGTGCCCTGACCGGGCCGTGAATACACGCCCATGCGTCCGCCATGCAACTGGATGATTTCCTTGCACAGCGCCAGCCCAAGGCCGGCCCCGCCCTTTTTGCGTCCGACCTGGACGAAAGGTTCGAAGATCCTGCCCTGCTGGCCATAGGCAATGCCTTCACCGTTGTCTTCGATGCTGATGATCACCCGCTCGGCGTGGCGACGTGCGTGCAAGCGGATGCGGCCGCCAGTCGACGTATGGCGCACAGCATTGTCGAGCAGGTTGTCCAGGACCCGGTCCAGTTGTGCGGGATCAACCTGGATATGCGGCAAGGGGGTGGTGAGCTCGACCTGTAGCTCGATCTGTTTGTCATTTGCTACGGCCGCGAAGCGCTGACACGCACGATTGAGGAGCTCGTCGATCGCACAGGGGGCCAGTTCAAGCTTTTGCAGGCCACTCTGGTAACGGGAGAAGTTCAGCAGGTCATTGATCAGCTGGTTCAGGCGCTGCATTTCTTCACTGATGGTTTCGCACAGGTCAGCTTCCCGCGAACCGGGGGCAACGCTCAGGCGTTCACGCAGCAGGCCGAAGGCCATATGCATGCCGGTCACGGGCGTGCGCAGTTCATGGGAGGCGCGCAGCACGAACTCGCTGCGCACCCGTTCGAACGCCCGTTGTTCGGTGACATCGTGCAGCACCATCACCGCGCCGAGGATTTGCCCTTGTGGGTGGTATACCGGTGTCAGGCTGTAGGAGAGCAGCCGGGCTTCTTCATCTATTTCCAGGCTGAGGTCGTCAGGCACCCGGTCCAGGGTGCCGCCGCGCAGTACCAGACGCAGTTGCTCGTCTAGCTCGGGGCGTTGCAGGGCATCGCCAAGGCCGGTGCCCAGACGGGCGTCTTCCCAGCCCAACTGGCGCTGGGCGACCGGGTTAAGGTGCTCCAGATGGCCTTGGCGATCGATGATCAGCAAGCCGTCGTCAATGCTGTCGAGCACCGCTTGCAGGCGCTGTTGGCCGGCCAACACTTCGTCGATGTTGGTCGCTTGATGTTTGCGCAGGGCTTCGGCCATCAGGCCAAAGCGGCGGGTCAGCTGGTTCAATTCCAAGGCGTGGGACACCGGCAAGGTGACGTCGAAGTTACCCTGGCCAATCTGGTCGGCAGCCTTGGCCAGCGCTTCGATCGGCTGGCCGACCCGGCGGGCGATGCCATGCGCGGTGACAAAACCGAGAATCAATACTGCCAGGCCCACCAGGCCCAACAAGCCACCAATCAACAGGGCGCGGTCATGGGCTTGCTGTTCGCTTTCGCTAATGTGCTGCAACGCACGTCGGTGCGATTCGACCAGGTCGGCCCGCAACAGATTGAAGGCCTGCCCCAGCGGCTGGCCTGCGCCAAGGCTTTGCGACGGTGAACTGCTACTGCGATAGGCCTGCAGGAACGCTTGATAATCGATGCTGGCCTTGGCAAAGCCCTGATCGCCAGGGCTGTCATCGTCATGGTTGACGCCCTCCTCCAGCAATTGCTGGAACTGGTGTTGCAACGCTTCGAGAGCCGGTTTGTCCAGGGTATCGTCAAGCAGCAGGGACAGTTGTTCACCCAGGTTTTGCCGCAGTTTCAGGCCCAGGTCGAGGGTCAGCGCGTTCTCCCGCACCAGCGCCTGTTGCGCGTTGGCCATCTGCAGCACGCTGGCCAGGCCCAGCAGCACGCCTAACAGCGCAACGGTGATCAGCGCCGAAATGCTGAGGAAAAGCCGCGTGCGCAGTTTCATCGCCAGTTTCATAAGTTGTACTGCTTGCGCTTGCGGTACAGGGTCGAGGCATCAATACCCAGGGTCTTGGCGGCCTGGTCGAGGGTTTCGCTGGTGGCCAGCACCGCGCCGATATGGGCACGTTCCAGTTCATCCAGGCTCAGCGCCGCGCCAATGCGCGGGGCGTTGCTGGCCGGCTGTTCGGCCATGCCCAGGTGGCTGATCTCGACGCGCTCCTGGGCACAGATGATGCTGGCTCGTTCGACCACGTTGCGCAGTTCACGAATATTGCCTGGCCAGCGGTAGTTGAGCAGCGCGGCGCGGGCGTCGTCGCTGAACGCCCGTGCCGGGCGCGAGTACTCCTTGACGAAGCGGGCGAGGAAGCGATCGGCCAGGGTGAGGATGTCTTCGCTGCGTTCGCGAAGCGGTGGCAGGTGCAGGGTGATGACATTCAGACGGTACAGCAGGTCTTCACGGAAGCGTCCTTCGCGGACCATATCCTCGAGGTTGAGGTTGGTTGCGGCCAGGATTCGCACATCGGCGCGGCGGGTGACTGGATCGCCGACGCGTTCGTATTCCTTGTCCTGGATAAAACGCAGCAGTTTGGGTTGCAGGGGCAGCGGGAAATCGCCGATTTCGTCGAGGAACAAGGTACCGCCGTCGGCCTGGTTGACCCGGCCCAGGGTGCTTTCGCTGGCGCCGGTAAAGGCGCCGCGGCTGTGGCCGAACAACTCGCTTTCCATCAGCTCGGTGGTCAGCGACGGGCAGTTGATGGTGACGCAGGCCTTGCGTGCGCGCCTGCTCCAGCCGTGAATGGCGCGGGCCAGCTCGCCTTTACCGGTACCGGATTCACCGAGAATGAGGATGTTGGCGTCGGTGCTGGCAACCTGGCGGGCGGTTTCCAGCACCACCATCATGGCCGGGCTGTGCGAGTCGAGGCCGTCCTTGGGTTTGCGTACTTCACCTTCCAGCGCTTCAAGACGCGCCGACAGCTGGCGTACCTCCAGTTGCTTGGCGGTGGCCAGACGCAGCTGGTCCGGGCTGCAGGGCTTGACCAGGTAATCGGCGGCGCCGGCCCGGATTGCGTCAACGGCAGTGTCGACCGCCGAATGCGCAGTGACGATCACCACGCGCATCCATGGCGCTTGAATACGCATTTGCGCCAGTACATCCAGACCATTGTCTTCGCCCAGGCGCAGGTCGAGGAAACACAGATCGAAGACTTGCCGTTGCAGCAGGGTTTCGGCCTGCGCCGCACTGTTGGCAGTGGCAACGCTGTAGCCTTCATCTTCAAGACAGTAACGGAAGGTTCGCAGGATGGCGGACTCATCGTCGACCAGCAGAATACGGCCTTGATGCTCCTGAGCTGGCTCCATTTCCTACGCTCCTTTAAGAATGATCTAGGTTAGTGTCGGAAAAATCGGGCAAGTTGCATGGTTCATTCTGATTCATTCCGTTACCTGCATGGTAGTGCCTCGCCCAGCAGTTATCTAACCCACTGAAAAATCACCGATTGCTTGCCGGGAAGGCGCTGTGGCGGGCGTCCTGCTGCTGCCGTTGGGCTGCAGCGCCGAAGCCAAGGCGCTCTGGTTGCCAATCCGCCGCACAGTGACGCCTGAATCAACGACAAGGTGCAGGGCTGATCATGCAAAACGCACGAACGCTTGAGCCCGATCGTGCAGGATACGTTTCGGTTGATATCGATAATTTTATTTAACTATCTGATTTTTAAAGATAAAAAATCGTTTCAAGGGCTGGCATGCAGGCTGCAATGACTACATCAAAGTCAGCAATAAACGCAGCAGGAGGAGCACGGCATGAACCGCTACCCCGCCACCCTAATGCAGGTTTCTTCGCTTCAACTGCGCCAGAGCCTGTTCTTCAGCCTGGCGTTGCTGCTGACCCTGATTGCCGGGCAGTTCTATAACAGCTGGGAAACCGCGCGCAGTGCCGAGCAGCTCGCTGCCCAGGCGGCAATGGTGGCGCAGGTTCAGGCGCAACGCTCGGTTGCGCCGCTGCAGGCCCGGGTCGCACTGTCTTCGCCAGGGACCACTGCAGCCGTTGTTGACACCGCTGCCCCACGAGATCGCTGGGTGTTCTGAGCGAACGCCCAAGGACTTCTTCGAAAAACAGCAAGGAGAATCACCATGTTGAGTTGGGCCATTACCTTCCTGATTATCGCCATTGTCGCTGCCGTGCTGGGCTTCGGTGGTATCGCCGGCGCCGCTACTGGCATCGCGAAGATTCTGTTCATTATCTTCCTGGTGCTGTTCGTGGTGTCCTTCTTCTTTGGTCGCCGCGGTAGGGGCTGAGTATGAGCACAACGCTAGGCAGAGCCCTGGTTGCCGTTCTGATGATGGGTGGCAGCGCAGCGGCAATGGCGGCCAGGTTCGGGCCAACCAGATTCTTGGCGTCCGCTGCCAAGGGACAGTTCCACGGGGCGGGTCGTTGTGCGAGTCCGGGCAGAAGTGCCTGAACCAACGCCTGATCGTTGCCTTCAGTTGGGACGAAGGCAGGCAAGCCCTGCTCAAGGAGCAACTCAAGCGTGATCCGAACAGGTACTGAGGCGCTGCTCACACCTTGGTACATATATAGAGGCTGAACCTTTTTCCATTTCAGGCTTCTATGCTGCACCGCCCGAGGAAGGCAGGTGTATGACCAGGGGGCCGGGCTGCTCTGATTGTTTCAGGATCGGAGGGGCCTAGGGGTACAGGGAGTACCTCCGATGAGGGCCGGGTCAGGTGAAGCGGTAACGGAAGTTGCGGGTCGGACAACTGCCTTCAGGCAGAGGTGTCCGACCGGACTTCCGTAGCACTCTTTGAGGCAAGCGCCTTTCCCTCGCAACAAATTCGTTTTTCCTACCGAAGCTGTCGACGCATATTTTTGCCCGACCGTACATCGATATTTTTTCACCCCTGCGCCCTACCAAAGTCGCAGCAATTTCACGCATTCGGATTGTCGAACAAGGGCGTTTGACCCGCAGGTGGATACCTCTATATCGGCCGGATTATGGCGCTTTGGCCATCGTCGGAATTCCGAACGGCCGACGAATGACCCATTGTGACGTACGTTTTGGCCGATAAACCTCATGCCGATTCGGCATGGGGTAGTCGTTTACGGCATTAGACGGAGCCCCCCCACGTCGGAATAGTTGCGCCTTTTTTCGCTGGCCTGAGCGTTATTACGCTCGCTTGCGGTGACCTTTTACGATGTCATCGGCAGATAACAAAAACGATGCGGATCGCTGGCAATGGCTCTGGGTCGCGGTTATCCGTCTGGTGGCCGTTTCCACCTGAAGAAAAGGTAACGACATGAAGAAGGCAAAGCTAAGCCTCGCCTGGCAGATCCTCATCGGTCTGGTACTGGGGATTGCAATCGGCGCTTTACTGAACCATTTCAGTGCAGAAAAGGCATGGTGGATCAGCAACGTCTTGCAACCTGCGGGTGACATCTTCATTCGCCTGATCAAGATGATCGTCATCCCGATCGTGATTTCGTCGCTGATCGTGGGGATCGCCGGGGTTGGCGACGCGAAAAAACTCGGCAGTATCGGCCTCAAGACCATTATCTATTTCGAGGTGGTGACCACTATCGCCATCGTCGTCGGTCTGGTGCTGGCCAACCTGTTCCACCCGGGCGCCGGCATCGACATGAGCACCCTGGGTACCGTCGATATCTCCAAGTACCAGGCTACGGCGGCCGAAGTCCAGCATGAGCATGCGTTCATCGAGACCATCCTCAACCTGATCCCGTCGAACATCTTTGCAGCGCTGATGCGCGGTGAGATGCTGCCGATCATTTTCTTCTCGGTGCTGTTCGGCCTTGGCCTGTCGAGCCAGCAGGCAGAGATCCGCGACCCGCTGGTGAAAACTTTCCAGGGCGTCTCCGAAGCCATGTTCAAGGTCACTCACATGATCATGAACTACGCGCCAATCGGTGTGTTCGCGCTGATCGCCGTGACCGTCGCCAACTTCGGCTTCGCCTCGCTGCTGCCGCTGGCCAAGCTGGTGCTGCTGGTGTACTTCGCCATCGCCTTCTTCGCCTTCATGGTCCTCGGCCTGGTTGCCCGCCTGTTCGGCTTCTCGGTGATCAAGCTGATGCGTATCTTCAAGGACGAACTGGTCCTGGCCTACTCCACCGCCAGCTCCGAGACCGTGCTGCCGCGCGTGATCGAGAAGATGGAAGCCTACGGTGCGCCGAAAGCCATCTGCAGCTTCGTGGTACCGACCGGCTACTCGTTCAACCTTGACGGTTCGACCCTGTACCAGAGCATCGCGGCAATCTTCATCGCCCAGCTGTACGGTATCGACCTGTCGCTGAGCCAGCAGTTGCTGCTGGTGCTGACCCTGATGGTCACCTCCAAAGGCATCGCGGGTGTCCCGGGCGTGTCCTTCGTGGTCTTGCTGGCCACCCTGGGCAGCGTTGGCATCCCGCTGGAAGGCCTGGCCTTCATCGCCGGTGTCGACCGTATCATGGACATGGCCCGTACCGCCCTGAACGTGATCGGCAACGCCCTGGCGGTCCTGGTTATCGCGCGTTGGGAAGGCATGTACGACGACGCCAAGGGTCAGCGCTACTGGAACTCGCTGCCGCACTGGCGCAGCAAGGAAGCCGTACCGGCTGGCAAGCCTGCCAGCAAGTAAGCGCCAACCTGGCTGCACGAAAAGCCCCGACCTGGTCGGGGCTTTTTTGTTGGCCCAATCGCAGGTCAAGCCCGCTCCTACAGTGCGGGAGCGGGCTTGACCCGCGATGAGGGCGTTACAAACATCAAGGTTTATGGCGCGAAGCCAACCCGGCCCGTTATCATTTGCGCCATCTTTGGGGGGAACAACGGATGCTCAACGGCCTTTGGCTTGGATTTTTCATTGTCGCTGCCGTCTCGGCGCTGGTGCAATGGCTGGTGGGCGGTAACGCCGGGATCTTCGCGGCAATGGTCGAAAGCATCTTCGCCATGGCCAAGCTCTCGGTCGAGGTCATGGTCCTGCTGTTCGGCACCCTGACCCTGTGGCTGGGCTTTTTGAAGATTGCCGAAAAGGCCGGCATCGTCGAATGGCTGGCCAAGGTTCTCGGCCCGCTGTTCGCCCGGTTGATGCCGGAAGTCCCGCCCGGCCACCCGGCCCTGGGCCTGATCACCCTCAACTTCGCCGCCAATGGCCTGGGCCTGGACAATGCCGCCACGCCTATCGGCCTCAAGGCCATGCGTGCGCTACAGGAGCTCAACCCCAGCTCGACTACCGCCAGCAACGCGCAAATCCTCTTCCTGGTGCTCAATGCCTCGTCGCTGACCCTGCTGCCGGTGACCATTTTCATGTACCGCGCCCAGCAAGGGGCGATGGACCCAACCCTGGTGTTCCTGCCGATCCTGCTCGCCACCAGTGGCTCGACCCTGGTCGGCCTGCTGTCGGTAGCTGTGATGCAGCGCCTGCGCCTGTGGGACCCGGTGGTGCTGGCTTACCTGATTCCCGGCGCTTTGCTGTTGGGCGGTTTCATGGCGTTTCTCGGCACCCTGTCGGCCACTGCGCTGGCGGGCCTGTCGTCGATTCTCGGCAACCTGACCCTGTTCGGCCTGATCATCGTCTTCCTGGTGATCGGCGCGCTGAAGCGGGTGAAGGTCTATGAAACCTTCGTAGAAGGCGCCAAGGAGGGCTTTGACGTCGCCAAGAGCCTGTTGCCCTATCTGGTTGCCATGCTTTGCGCGGTCGGCGTGCTACGCGCCTCAGGGGCCCTGGAGCTGGCCCTGGATGGCATCCGCCATGCGGTCGAGTGGCTGGGCTGGGATACCCGCTTCGTCGAAGGCCTGCCGACGGCGCTGGTCAAACCGTTCTCCGGCAGCGCAGCGCGGGCGATGCTGATTGAAACCATGCAGACCCACGGCGTGGACAGTTTCCCGGCCCTGGTGGCGGCAACCATCCAGGGCAGTACCGAAACCACCTTCTACGTGCTGGCGGTGTACTTCGGCGCCGTCGGTATCCAGCGCGCCCGCCATGCGGTGGGCTGCGCCCTGTTGGCGGAGCTGGCCGGGGTGGTCTCGGCAATCTTCGTCTGCTACTGGTTCTTCGCCTGAAGCTGGCTAGCCTGGCTCACCGTCCAATCGACCAGTTGTTTCATCAACTGGTCACTGGCCGTGCCAAAGCCGTTGACCACCGCTGAAACCTGTTTGTCGCTTAGCGGCTGGCGTACCTCAAAGCGCCGGCTGGCGAGGATGCGCTGGCTGCGGCCCTGCACCAGGCGGGCGTCATAGCGGACCACCACGACCAGGCCGTCGGTGCTGTACTCGCTCTGGAACGCCTGCAGCTCGCCAGCAATTTCATAGTCGCTTTGCAGGTTGCTGTCGTCGGCACTGAGGCGCTGTACCCGGCCATCCCGCTGGAAGGCATCGAGCATGCGGTTGCGCAGCAGGGTTGGCGCCGGGTCGCTCCAGCGTGCGCCCTTGTAGCTGCTGATCTGGTTGCCTTGCGGCACTACGGCGATACGTGGGCTGTTCAAGGCTTCGCTGGCGATCGGCTTGTTCACCCGCAGCGACCACAGCGCGCTTTGCGTCACAGTCCGGGTGCTTTGCGCCGAAGGCAGACGGTAGACGTCGGCAGGCTCGGCCTGGGGCAGGATCGAGCAGGCACTGCTCAGGCTCAGCGCGGTGGCCAGGGCAAGGTAGCGGCAGGTACGGATCATGGCTCGAACTCCTTGTTTTTGTCACGGCCCAGCAGGTAGCCGCTGGGGTTGGCTTCCAGGCGTTGAGAGATGGCCTTGAGCGAAGTCAGGGTATCGCGCAGCTCGCGGATTGCCGGCGCCAGTTGATTGAAACCCTGGGCACCGCCGTCGATGGCTTCGCGGTTGTCATTGAGCAGGCTGTTGATGGTCGCGGTGCTTTGCGCCAGCGACTGCATGGCTTGCTCTGCGCTGCCGAACATCTGCTTGCCCTGGTTGCTGAGCAGGCCGTTGGCGTTGTGCATCAGTTCGCTGGTCTGCTCGAGCATGGCCCCGGCCTGCTTGCCGACCTGGGCCAGTTGCTGGATGGCCTCGCGAATGTCGCCCCGCTGGTCGTTGAAAGCCCCGGTGGTCTGTTCGAGGTTGTTCAGGGTGTTGCTCAGGCGGGCGACGTTGTCCTGGGAGAACAATGCGTTGGCGTTGTGCACCAGGGCGTTGATGTTGGTCATCAGGTCGCTGCCGTCATCCAGCAAGCGGGCAATCGGCGACGGCGAGGCGATGATCACGGGCAGCTTGCCATCCTTGCCCTTGAGCTCCGGGCTTTGCGGCGTACCACCGCTGAGCTGGATGAACGAGGTGCCGGTGATGCCGGTGAGGGTCAGTTTGGCCTGAGTGTCCTCCTTGATGGGGGTATCGGCGCTCAGGCGCACCTGGGCCAGTACCCGGCGCGGATCATTGGGGTCAAGGCGCAGGCTGGTGACGTCGCCGACCTTGATGCCGCTGTACTGCACCGAACTGCCCCGGGACAACCCGGAAACGGCTTCGTTGAATACCACTTCGTAGTCCTTGAAGGTGCTGTCGACGCTGGATTTGGTCAGCCACAGGCCGAACAGCATGGCGCCCGCCACCACCAGCACGGTGACCAGGCCGATCAGGACATGATGTGCACGGGTTTCCATCTCAGAGCTCCTTGGGCGCTGTAGCGGCCTGGTACGCCGCGCGGCCACGCGGGCCATGAAAGTAGTCGTGAATCCAGGCGTCGTCGGTGTCTTCGACCTGGGCAATGGGCCCGGCCACCAGCACCTTCTTTTGCGACAGCACGGCGACGCGGTCGGTGATGGTGTAGAGGGTGTCCAGGTCGTGGGTAATCAGGAACACGCTCAGGCCCAGGGCGTCGCGCAGGGTCAGGATGAGCTGGTCGAAGGCCGCCGCGCCAATCGGATCGAGGCCGGCAGTGGGTTCGTCGAGAAACAGGATGTCCGGGTCCAGGGCCAGCGCCCGGGCCAATGCCGCGCGCTTGATCATCCCGCCGGACAGCGATGAGGGGTATTTATCTGCTGCGGAAATCGGCAATCCGGCCAGGGCCAGCTTGACCCCGGCCAGGTGCTCGGCATCGGCGCGGCTAAGGC
This sequence comes from Pseudomonas donghuensis, assembly GCF_000259195.1. Lineage (GTDB taxonomy): Bacteria > Pseudomonadota > Gammaproteobacteria > Pseudomonadales > Pseudomonadaceae > Aquipseudomonas > Aquipseudomonas donghuensis. The sequence continues at coordinate 21,432 of NZ_JH650763.1, read as the reverse complement.
CCGCGTGCTCGATCAGCGGCAAGGCGACGTTCTCGGTGACGGTCAGCGAGGAGAACAATGCGCCCTTCTGGAACAGCACGCCGAACCGCCGCTCGACCCGCGAACGCTGCTCGTCGCTGGCGCTGCTCAGGTCCTGGCCGAACACCTGCACCTGGCCTTCATTGGGCCGGCGCAGGCCGACGATGCTGCGCAGCAACACCGACTTGCCGCTGCCCGAGCCGCCTACCACGGCGAGGATCTCGCCGCGGTACAGGTCCAGGTCGAGTTGCTCGTGCACGCTCTGGGTGCCGAAGCGGTTGCAGATGCCACGGGCTTCGATCACCGCCTTGCGGGCGTTGCTGTTGGCTTCGTTCACCAGCCCATCTCCATGAAGAACAGCGCCGCCACGGCATCCAGAACGATCACCACGAAGATCGACTGCACCACGCTGGAGGTGGTGTGGGCGCCGACCGATTCGGCGCTGCCGCTGACCTTGAAGCCTTCCAGGCAACCGATGGCGGCGATCAAGAACGCAAAGAACGGTGCTTTGACCAGCCCGACCAGAAAGTGCTGCACACCAATATCGCTTTGCAGCAGCGACAGGAACATCGCCGGCGAGATACCCAGCGACAGCGCGCAGACCACCGCCCCGCCGATAATGCCGCAGAGCATGGCGACAAAGGTCAGCAACGGTAGCGCGATCAGCAGCGCCAGCACCCGTGGCACCACCAGCAGTTCCACCGGATCGAGGCCCAGGGTGCGGATGGCATCGATCTCTTCATTGGCTTTCATTGAGCCGATTTGCGCGGTAAAGGCACTGGCGGTGCGTCCGGCCATCAGAATCGCGGTCAGCAGCACGCCGAACTCCCGCAGGAACGAGAATGCCACCAGGTCGACGGTAAAGATGCTGGCACCAAAGCTGGCCAGTACCGTGGCGCCGAGAAAGGCCACCACCGCACCGACCAGGAAGGTCAGCAAAGCGACGATGGGCGCAGCGTCCAGGCCGGTCTGTTCGATATGCGCGACCACCGAGGTAACCCGCCAGCGCTTAGGCTGGAACAGGCGCAGGAACAGGGTTTGCAGGATCAGGCCGATGAAGCCGAGGATCTGCTGGGTGTCTTGCCACAGGGTGTCGACCGCACGGCCGATACGGCTGAGCAGTTGAATCAGCACCGAGCGTTCGGTCTGTTTTTCCGGGATGCAGAAGTCCTGCACCGAGCAATACACGGTCTTGAGCAATGCCTGGCTGGCGGCGGGCAGGTGCGTGGCGGTTTCGGTCAGCCGCGCCAGGCGCTCGGCGCCGAGCAGCTCGACCAGCAACGCCGCTCCGGCGGTGTCCAGTTTGCCGAGCTGGTCGAGGTCGACTTCGGTGGACGAATCGTACTGGCCCACCAGGCTGTCGCTGCTGCGCTTGAGGCTGGCGTAGTTGGCCAGGGTCCAGTCACCGGCGATGTGCAGCCGTGGCGGGCTGCTTGCAGTATCCAGGGTGGCGCTAGCGTGTGTAGTCATAGGCTCCATGCTGTCCGACCAACGGTTCGCAGCCTCAGAGCATAGCGTTACTCGGCTGCGGGCGCTTGACCATCGTCAACCACCCGAAAGCGCAGCACACCGATGACCTGGCCGTCTTCGGTCAGCACCCGCACCTGCCAGCGCCCCACCGGGTTGCCGGGGAAGTTCTGCTTGTGGGTCCAGGCGCGGTAGCCTTCCTTGCGCCCGCCGTGGATATCCAGGGCGATGCGGTCGACCTCTTTGCCCTCGAACTGCCAGACATGATAGATCCGCTCGTTCAGCCCGCGAGGGGCATTGATGGCGGTAAACGCGTAGAGGCCAGCGCGTATTTCACTGGCGTTGATCTGCTTAAGGCTGTTGCCCGGGGTGCGGTTCTCGACTTGGGTGCTGACCGCCACTTCGGCCATCCACAGCGTTGCCGGCGGTACCCAGGAACGCAGCATCCAGCCGCCGGCGCCGACCGCCAGGGTCATTACCACCAGCATCAGGCCTCGGCGCCAGTGGCTGATCGGGAAGCTGCTGGCCAGGCTCGGGAACGACAGCAACATGGCGATGCCCAGGGCCAGCTTGAAGCTTTGCGACGTGGTCAGGTGCAGGATGATCGGCAGCGCGGTGAGCAGCGCGGCGAACAGGGTCAGGGTGTGCAGCGCCAGGTACAGCCAGCGCCGTGGGGCCAGCCACTTGTAGTACAGCGGGTCGATAATCGAGATCAGCCCGGCGGCGGCCAGGATGCCGGTAAACACCAGTTGGCCGCTGTTCCAGGTGGTGGTCACGAAGAAGAACGGCAAGACGAAGAACAGGCTTTCCTGGTGGATCATCTGCGTCGCGTAGCGCAGCAGCGGTTGGGGAATTTCGCGCTTGAAGACCTTGGCAAAGACCTTGGTGAAGGTGTTCTCCATCATCAGCCAGATCCAGCTGATGAGCATGACGATGGCAATCCAGCTGGCCAGGCTTTCCTGGCGATCGACCAGGATGAAGCTGCCGACACCGGAGATGAAACCGCCGAGGGCGATGACCCCGGGGTAGCGCTTGATCAGCTCGATCAGGCGCTGGAGGTAGAGAGGCATGAAGGTGTTCGCAAGGTCAGGTAAAAACTGGCACAGGATACTCTGGTTTGAGCTGGCCTTGTGCTGTTACTGCGGGCGCCCCCCCATCTAGGGCAAAGCCTTGCTGATCGGTTCTAGCGGCGGCGCCGCCCCCAGATCAGCACCCCGGCCAACAACACCGCCACCGCCAGCGCCACCCATCCATACAGCTCGTCATAACTGAGCAGCGGCTTCTCGATCCGCACATAGCCAGGTTCGGCCAGCAACTGCTTCAGGGCCCGGTTGGCATCGTCGAGGCTGATCCTGCGCAACGCCCGCCCCGGATCAGTAAAGCGCCCGTCGCTGTAGCTGTTCAGGGCCCCCCAGTAATAATCAGCCAAGGCGCTATTGCCCTGCGTGGCCCAGGTTTCGCGGTCGATGGCAGCCTGCTTGATGCGCTGGAAGGTGACCGGGTCCAGGCCATCCTTGCGCAAGCGCTCAAGCATGGCGGCCAGGGCCTGCTCGGCGGCATCGACATCGGCACGGTCCAGGTCGGCATTGAGCGCCATCAACCCGGTGTCACCAAAGCTTTCGCGCTGGCTGGACGGGCCATAGGAAAAGCCGTGCCTGAGCCGCAACTCGTCATATAGCGCCCAGTCCAGATAGCGCTGCAGCAGGTCGTAGGTCTGACCATGGTCATGGTCCAGCACCGGCTCCAGGAACAGCCAGTGCAAGCGTGCGCTGTCGCCCAGCCAGCCGCGGGTCAGTTCCCGGCGGGGTTCGGCTTCGTGGGTAACGCCGTCAAGCCCCCGCCGCTCACCTGGCTCGACCGCGGGCAGCTCGCCATAGGTGCGCTCCAGGTAGGCCGGTAGCAGGCGGTCGAGGCCGCCAACGACGATCAGGGTCATGTTGTTGGCGGCGTACCAGTGCTGGCGCAGGTCGTTGACCTCCTCCAGGGTCATGTCCTCGATGGAGGAGCGCTCGGCGCACTTGAGCCCCAGTTCCACCGCCAACTGGTCGCTGGCGCGGTGGCCGAGGTCCTGGCGGTCGAGCCAGCGTTGCAGGTGGGAGTAATGGCCACCGTCTTCGCGTTCGACGATGCGCTTGGACAGTTCCAGGGCTTTTTCATCGATCCGGGTGTCGTTGATCATGGCTAGCAGCAGGTCGAGCACCTTGCGCTGGTTGCGCGCCGGCGCTTCGATGACGAAGGTGGTATCGGCGCTGCTGGTGTAGGCGTTCCACTCCCCGCCCAGCGCCTGCATGCGCTCTTCCAGGCCACCCTCGCCGCGGTCGTCGATACCACTGAACAGCAAGTGTTCGAGCAGGTGGGGCAACTCCTGGCGCTCGCACGGGAAGTCATCGAAGCCGACACCCACCACCAGGCGGATCGACACATGGTTGCGTTCATAACCTGACTTGAGTACTACCTGCAGGCCGTTGGGCAGCAGGTAGCCTTCGACCTGGGAGCGGTCGAGGGCAAAGCCGGGCACGCAGCCCAGCAGCAGGCAAATGAATATCAGGCAACGCATGGCGAGCTTCCTTGCGGGAGTTCTTGGGGTCAAGCGATCAGGGTGAATGGGCGTCGTCCGGCACACTGTCGAGCAGTAGGCCGCCGGTATCGGAACCGCCCAATACGACATAGGCACTGCTGCAGAACAAGGAGTTCAATCGTTTCATGTCGGCGATCAGTTCCAGGTGCAACGAGCTGGTCTCGATACTTTGCACCACTTTACGTTGCAGTCGGCTGACATGGGCGTGGGCCAGGCGCCGTTCCTGGGCGCGGAAGCGGCGTTTTTCCCGCAGCAGCTGGCGGGCGCTTTCCGGGTCGGCGCTGAGAAACACTGAAAGGCCCAGGCGCAGATTGGCCAGCAACTGGCTGTGCAGACCGGTGAGTTCTTCCAGGCCAACGTCGGAAAACTCCCGGCGCTGGGAGGTCTTCTGCTGCTGAACCTTGCGCAGCATGCGCTCGATCAGGTCGCTGGCCAGCTTGAGGTTGATTGCAAGCTCGATAATTTCGGCCCAGCGCCGGCTGTCCTGCTCGCTGAGGTCTTCGCGCGGCATCTGCGCCAGGTACAGTTTGATGGCGTTGTACAGGGCCTCGACGTCTTCGTTGAGGCCGCGCATTTGCTGGGTCATGGCGGTCTGGGTACCGCGCAGCACATTGAGCATGGCATCGAGCATGCTGTCGACCAGGTCGCCCATGCGCAGGGTTTCGCGCACCGCGTTGGCCAGGGCCAGGCTGGGCGTGGTCAGTGCGGTGGCATCCAGGTGCCGTGGGCGGGCTCGGCCGTTGGCTTCTTCGCGCTCGGGCAGCAGCCAGCCGCACAGGCGCCCCATCGGGGCAACCGTGGGCAACAAGATCAGGCAGCGCAGGGTGTTGTAGAGCAGGTGAAAGCCGATCACCAGCTCTTGTGGGCTGAGGCTCAGGCTGTCCATCCATGCCACCAGCGGATGCAGCACTGGGATGATCAGCACCAGGCCGATCAGCTTGTACAGCAAACTGCCCAGCGCCACTTGGCGGCCGGCGGCGTTTTGCATGCTGGTGCTGAGAAAGGCCAGCAGGCCGCTGCCGATGTTGGCGCCGATCACCAGGCCGATGGCCACCGGCAGGCTGATCAGCTCGGCGCCGGCCAGGGTTGCGGTGAGCAGCACGGCGGCAAGGCTTGAGTAGGAAATCAGCGCAAACAAGGCGCCGACCAGGGCATCGAGGAGGATATCGCCGGTCAGTGAGGCGAACAGCACTTTCACGCCTTGGGCATGGGTGATCGGCGCTGCCGCTTCGACGATCAACTGCAGGGCGAGGATGATCAGGCCCAGGCCGATACCGACGCGGCCCAGTTGGCCGGCGCGGGTCTGCTTGCGGGAAAGGAAGAAAATCACCCCGAGAAATATCAGCAGCGGCGACAGCCACGACAGATCAAACGTCAGCACCCGCGCCATCAGTGCCGTACCGACATCGGCGCCGAGCATGATCGCCAGCGCCGGGGTCAGGCCCATCAGGCTCTGGCCAACGAACGAGGTCACCAGCATCGCCGTGGCGTTGCTGCTTTGCACCATTGCCGTCACCAGGATACCGGCGACAAACGCCAGCGGCCGCTTGGACATGTTCTGGCTCAGTACCCGACGCAGGTTTGAGCCATACACCCGCAAGATACCGGTACGCACGATGTGCGTGCCCCAGATCAGCAACGCCACGGCGGAAAGCAGATTGAGCAGGGTCAGCATTGAAAAGGCCCCCTGTAATGCGCCCCAGCGGGGCAAATGGATAATGCTGTGAGCCTGTCCTGCTACCAGGCGGTTTTTCCCAGTGCTCACTTAAGCTGTAGTCGGCCAACGGCCGTGGCGCCAGCATCGCATAGCCACGGCAGCCTTTGAAACAAAACTGTCATGGCGCTTAATGAAAAAAGGGCCCCGCAGGGCCCTTTTCAACAGCACCGGGATTACTGACCCGGAATGTCCTTGCGAAGTTTCACCGGATCGCTCTGTTGCTTCTTCTTGGCCATGGCCGTGCGCATCTTGATGTTGATCGCTTCGACTGCCAGCGAGAACGCCATGGCGAAGTAGACGTAGCCTTTCGGTACGTGTACGTCGAAGGATTCGGCGATCAGCACGGTACCGACCACGATCAGGAACGACAGGGCGAGCATCTTCAGCGACGGGTGCTTGTCGATGAAGTTACTGATGGCGCCGGCGCACAGCATCATCACCAGCACGGCGACGATAATCGCGGCGATCATCACCGGTACGTGGGAAACCATGCCCACGGCAGTGATCACCGAGTCGAGGGAGAAGACGATGTCGATGATCGCGATCTGGATGATGGTGTAGAAGAACTTGCCGCCGGCGCCGCCTGGCTCGTCGCTGGTTTCGTCTTCACCTTCCAGGCCGTGGTAGATCTCCTGAGAGCTTTTCCACAAGAGGAACAGGCCGCCGAAGAACAGGATCAGGTCGCGCCCGGAAATGCCCTGGTCGAACACTACGAACAGATCGGCGGTCAGGCGCATTACCCAGGTGATCGACAGCAGCAGCAGGATCCGGGTGACCATGGCCAGTGCCAGGCCGAAGATCCGGGTGCGCTGTTGCATGTGCTTGGGCATGCGGCTGACCAGGATCGAGATCATGATGATGTTGTCGATACCGAGAACGATCTCAAGCGCCGTCAGAGTAAAAAAGGCAACCCAGATCTCTGGGCTGGTCAGCCATTCCATGTGTATTCCTTCGAACGATGTAAGCAGAGCGCCCCAGGCAATGGGGCGCGGCTACGGTTAGGTGATTCTGTTGTTTTATAGGCTACTGAACAGGGGGAAAATTCCCATGAGCAGCGCGGCGAGCATTATGCACAGGCAGATCAGCACTGCCCACTTCAAGGTGAAGCGCTGATGATCGCCGAACTCGATGCCGGCCAGGGCCACCAACAGGTACGTAGAGGGTACCAGCGGGCTGAGCAGATGCACGGGCTGGCCGACGATCGACGCGCGGGCCATCTCCACCGGCGAGATGCCGTAATGGCTGGCTGCTTCCGAGAGCACCGGCAATACCCCGTAGTAGAAGGCGTCGTTGGACATGAAGAAGGTGAACGGCATGCTCACGATCGCGGTAATGACCGCCAGGTAAGGGCCCAGCGCATCCGGGATGACCGCCAACAGGCTTTTGGACATGGCATCGACCATGCCGGTGCCGGAGAGGATGCCGGTGAAGATGCCCGCCGCGAAAATCAGCCCTGTCACTGCCAGTACGCTACCGGCATGGGCGGCGATGCGGTCTTTCTGCTGCTGCAGGCACGGGTAGTTGACGATCATGGCGATACTGAAGGCGATCATGAACAGCACCGGCAACGGCAGCAGGCCCATGATCAGCGAGACCATCAGCAGCGCGGTCAGGGCGCCGTTGAACCACAGCAGTTTAGGGCGGCGGGCGTCCGGGAACTGCGAAACGCTGATTTCGCTGTGATCGATTTCATCACCCGGCAGGTGCAGTTCACCCAGGCGCGCACGTTCACGCTTGCCGTACGCATAGGCAATTGCCAGGAGGGCGACGACACCGGCGAGCATGGCTGGAATCATCGGTACGAAGATCGCTGACGGGTCGACATGCAGGGCGCTGGCGGCGCGAGCGGTCGGGCCGCCCCAGGGGGTCATGTTCATGATGCCGCCGGCGAGGATGATCAGGCCAGCCATGATCCGTGGGCTCATGCCCAGGCGGCTGTACAGCGGCAGCATGGCTGCCACGCAGATCATGTAAGTGGTGGCGCCATCGCCATCCATTGACACCACCAGGGCCAGTACTGCGGTGCCGACCGAGACTTTCAGCGGATCACCCTTGACCAGCTTGAGGATCTTGCGCACGGCAGGGTCAAACAGGCCGGAGTCGATCATCAGGGCGAAATACAGGATCGCAAACATCAGCATGACCCCGGTCGGCGCCAGTTTGCTGATGCCTTCGAGCATCATCGGGCCGATCTTGGCGGAAAAACCACCGAACAGGGCGAACAGGATCGGTATCAGGATCAGCGCGATCAAGGCCGACAGGCGCTTGGTCATGATCAGGTACATGAAGGTGATGACCATGGCAAAGCCGAGGAAGGTCAGCATGGGAGTACTCCAGGCGTAGCGCGTCGAAGGAAGAACGATTCGGGCGGATCAGCGCACGGGGCGCGGCGCGTGGAGTAGCGGAGGGATTGCTGCTGGGAGGCGGGCGTAGGAAAGCATCAGTATCACCATTGTTGTTGTTAATTGGGCCGGGCGCCGCATGCAACACACCGGGCCCTGGCTGACCGGTCTTGTGCCGGTAGTGGGGCAATCCTAAGGCGGGAAGCTTTCAGCCAGCTTTCGCTGGCCCAAAGCCGACGAGAGGTGCATTGTTGGCTATCGGCCAGTAGGTATCAGGAGGGAGCGATGCGTGATTCGTACGAAGGCGGCTGCCATTGCGGCGCCCTGCGCTACCGGATTCAAGGTCCATTGACGGATGTTGCCCACTGCCATTGTTCGGTTTGCCGTCGGGTCACTGGTGGTTTACTGATCACCTGGTTGACGGTGGATTGCGATGATTTCCAATGGTTGAGCGGCACGCCGCAACGCTACGACTCGTCGGCCAGTTGCGTGCGCTATTTCTGTAGCCGTTGTGGTGCCCATGTGGCGCTGACCACTGATCTGAGCCCACAGAGCATCGATGTCACGGTCACCACGCTCGACCAGCCCGAACTGGCGCCGCCGAACCGGCACATCTGGATCGACAGCCGCCTGCCCTGGCTGCATCTGGATGAACAGTTGCCTGCGGAGCACGGCGAAACCCTGTGATCAGGGCAGTTGCAGGCCGCCGCCGGCCTTGTGCAGCGCACGCAAGTGTTCGCCCACCTGCTTGATGTTGGCCTCGACCGCCTTGATTTCAGCCGCACGGGCCGGGCCGAGCAAGGCTCGGACCTCCTTGTCGAGGTCGGCGCTGAGGGTTTGCAGCTGTTTTTGCCGCTGGCTGGTTGCACTCAGCAGCTTTTCGCGCTCGCTGGCCTGGGGCAGGCCGTAACCGCTGCTGCCCAGCAGTTCTGCCGGGCGGCTGAGAAAACCGCTGTTGGCGAGGATCTGCTGCAGGGTGTTGTTAGCCTTGCCGACGCTGGCGTCGTTGAGCTCACGCCCGGTGAGATAGCGTTGTTTCACCTCGTCCTGGGCCAGCAATAGTTGCCGGCGCAGGCTGGCTTGCTCCAGGAGCAGCAACGCCGCGCTGGTGCGCAGATCAGCCTGGGCAAACCACTGCTGGCGTTGCTCGGCGGACTGCTCCAGCCAGGCTTCCACGTTGTTCTGCTGGATCGGCAGTTGCTTCTTCAACACCAGGAACATCGCCTGGTAACGGTCCCGATAGGAGTCGAAGCGGTAACCCAGGCGCAAGGCCTCGCGCGGGTCGTCGAGTACGCTGACATCCGCCAGGCCACGGCCTTCGAGCACTTCGAGCAAGCCATTGGGGACGATGCTGTCCAGATCGTTCAGGCGTGGGTTGGCGGTACCGCTGCGCAATAGCTTGAGGGTTTCGACCGCACAGTTGTTGGACAGGAAGTAGTAGTTGCCGTCGTAGCTCCAGTGCATCTCGGCGGCCTGGCGCACCAGGCTTTCCAGTTCGTCGCGGTTGAGCCTGAGCGGGATCGAGGCGAGGCTGCGCAGTTCGGTCTTGGTGTACTCGTCGATCACCTGTGCCAGTGGCAAGACGAACAGCCGCGACGGATAGGCGCCGGTCAAACCGTCCCAGCTCGACAGCTGCACGTCATTGACGAAGGCCCGGTACGACAGCACCAGGTGCTGGTCCAGGTCCAGGCGGCAGTCCGGCCCGCGCGGGCGCCCCGGGGCGCAGATCACCAGGCGCAACATGCTGTGGCCCCAGCGGCTGACCCAGTTCTGGTTGGCTTCGGCCAGCAGGTAATCCACGGCGTAGACCCGCTCGGGGTCGATCTCGCCCAGCGGCGATTTGGCAAAGTCATTGCCAGCGTTGAGAAATGGCAATGCGCTCGGGCATGGCGGATGCTCGGGCGCCCAGTCGAAATGCCCCTTCAGGTAAGCCTGCAGGGCCGGGCGCCGGCAGGCAAAACTGGGGTCAAGCAGGAAGTACTCCATGTTGACCGCAATGAATTCCTTGGGGCTGCTCAGTTCATAGCTGTCGGGGCTGCGCGCCACCTGGCGGTTGTGCTGCTCACGCTCGCCGCGACGGCCTACATACTGCTGCCAGCCGGCCAGGTCGAGCAGGCGCGGGTCGTCGCTGAGGGTGAAGCGGCGTTCGGTCTGGCCACGGCACTGCTCGGGCAGACCGACTTTGCCCTGACTGTTCTGCTGCCGGCTGCACTGGGTGATCAGCCGGCGCTGCGCACCCTGCCATAGGCGGGCGCGGTCATAAATGTGGGTCAGTTCATGCAGGACGGTGGCCAGCAGTTCCTGGCGTACGCTGCCATGGGGGCGGCTGGTTTTTTGCGTGGCGGCGCTGCCATCGGTGAGGCCTGGCAGCAGGCGGCTGTTGAGCTCCAGGGTGGAGACCAGCGACGCCTGGCCATAGGCGTCCTCTGGCATGCGGCTGCTCCAGCTGACCTGGATGCGTCGGTCAAGGCGGGTCTTGAAGCTCGGCGGCAGTGCCTGCAGGGCTTCATCCAGCAATGCCTGGCTGGCCCGCTGTTGTTGCGGGCTCAGGCCATCGGCCTGCAGCACCAGCTGCAGGTCGGCCAGTGCCGGGCTGCCGAACAGTGTCAGCAAGCAGCCCAGCAGCCAGGCACGTAGCGGTTTCACAGGGCGAGAATGGCTTCAGCCAGGACCTGGTCGCTGGCCTGGCGTGCTTCTGGAACACGCTGGCGCAGGGTGTCGAAGGCCGCTTCTAGCTGCGCGCCACGGATCTCGCCACGGCTGGCGACATAGCTGGCGGCATCGTCACGGGCTTCGCGCACGACTTTGGAATCGCGAATCGAAGTGGTGGTGTCGGAGGTGAAGTCGATCGAGCGGCCAAAGGCGCGAACGATAATGTTGCTGGTGGCCACCAGGGTTTGTGCCTGGGCTACATCGGCCAGCAACAGAAGGCCAAGGGTGGCGGCAATCAGCGGGTTACGCATGGAGCATCTCCGGGAGAACAGAAGTAATCATTGGACGAGAATTGCCTGCGCCAGTTCAAGGTCGCTGGCATGAAGTTGTGGGTTGGCCTGACGCAGCCGGTTCAATACCGCCTCAAGGCGAGCGCCCCGCCACTGGCCATCGCTGGCCACAAAGGCCGCAGCATCGTCATGGGCGGCCAGCAGCAGTTTGCGATCGAAGGGCACTGAGGTCACTTTGCTGGTGACGTAACCACTGACGACAAGGTTGTTGGTGGTCAGGTCCAGCGCCAGGGCGGCACCACACCAACAGGACACGAGCAACAGCAATGACAGATAACGCATGGGTCTCGAACGGCAGCTGAATCAAGCGCCAAAGGCTATCCCAATGCGCCGGTGAGGACCAGCGCAGAGGGCCCGGCTTGGTTGCATGGTGTTACATGCTGCCGGAAGCGAGCGACTTCAGAGCGCCAGGATGGCCTGTGCCAGTTGCGCGTCGCTGGCCTGCAGCGTTGGGGTCTGCTGGCGAATATGGGCGAAAGCGCTTTCCAGTTTCGCACCGCGGATATCACCGTGGCTGGCAACGAAGCTGGCCGCGTCGTCACGAGCGGCCTGGACAATTTTGTCGTCACGGAAGGAGGACGACACGTCGGAGGTGGCATCAGTGGAGGCGGCGACACCACGAACGACGGTATCGGTGGTGACGACAAAGCTGGTGGCGTTGGCAGTGGAAGCCAGGGCCAGCAGCAGCGCGGCGCCAAACAAGCGTGAATGGAACATGGTCGATCTCCTGGATAGGCTTTGGTGGTTCTTATGTCAGACGCACACTCAGCTTGTTGCGCTACTTTTTACCAAGCTGGGTACGCTAAGGGTATCACGCGATAGGAACCTGAGGGTTGGACCACGTCATCGCAAGATTTATCAACTGTACTGGTCGTATTTTTTAAATGTAAAACTGTACATGTCGTGGCGTCAGCCGCTCTAGCCCGGGCCTTTAAACGACAAAACCCGTCAGCAGTCACCTGCGACGGGTTTTGGGGAATTCGAGGTGCCGGCCTTGGCCGGCGAGCCCTGCATTAACGCCAGAACGGCTTGCTCAGCTCTTCGTAGCGTTGTGCTTCGCTGATACCGGCGTCAGCCAGCAGACGCGAATCCAGGCGAGCCAGTTGGTGGCGGCTGGCAATGCGGCGTTGCCACAGCATCAGGTTGGCCAGCAGGCGCAGTGGCAGCGAGGCCTTGGATTGTTCGGCGGTGTTTTCGAAAACCAGATCGGAACTGAGGGTACGTTCCATGATGTCATCCTTCCGCTTGTGGCGGCATTAGGTAGTGATTTAACTGATGCCAATGATCCTCCTCTGTCGTCCATAACAGTAGATACAGTTCACCTGCATTGTGATGGGCCAGTTAACTGTTTTAAGCGACTGTTGCACTCAGAATAGGCGCAACTGTACTGGTCGGCACTGAAATGGTGCATTCTTGATCAAGAGAGGGATGACGAAGCGGAAAAAGGCGGTGAAATCACCGGTACAGTAGAACAGTTTTTGCCTGGATAAATAAATCAGTTGCCCGGCCGGTTGGCATTGCACACAACCGGCGGGTCACTGTGCAGGTCAGCTGGCGAGCATGCGCCCGGTTTCTTCCAGGTTTTCGTGCCAGGCCAGGGCTTCGCGCAGAATGTGCGGCGTGTGGCCGCCGCGTTCGCAGGCGCGGGTGAAATAGTCGTTCAGCGCGTCGCGGTAATCCGGGTGCACGCAGTTGTCGATGATCACCCGGGCACGTTCGCGTGGCGCCAGGCCGCGCAGGTCAGCCAGGCCCTGCTCGGTGACGAGGATGTCGACATCGTGCTCGGTGTGGTCGACGTGGCTGACCATTGGCACCACGCTGGAAATCGCCCCGCCCTTGGCAATCGACTTGGTGACGAAGATCGCCAGGTGCGCGTTGCGGGCGAAGTCACCCGAGCCACCGATGCCGTTCATCATCCGCGTGCCGCAGACGTGAGTGGAGTTGACGTTGCCGTACAGGTCGAACTCAAGGGCAGTGTTGATACCGATGATGCCCAGGCGGCGGACCACTTCAGGGTGGTTGGAGATTTCCTGCGGGCGCAGGACCAGCTTGTCCTTGTAGCGCTCCAGGTTGCCGAACACGTCGGCGTTACGACGGGTCGACAGGGTGATCGAGCTGCCCGAGGCGAAGCTCAGCTTGCCGGCGTCGATCAGGTCGAAGGTCGAGTCCTGCAGTACTTCGGAGTACATGGTCAGGTCTTCGAATGGGGAATCGATCAGGCCGCACATTACCGCGTTGGCAATGCTGCCGATGCCGGCCTGCAGCGGGCCGAGCTTGTTGGTCATGCGCCCGGCGTCCACTTCCTGCTTGAGGAAGTTGATCAGGTGGTTGGCGATGCCCTGGGTTTCGTCGTCTGGCGGCAGCACGGTGGACGGCGAGTCCGACTGCTCGGTGATGACGATACCGACAATCTTGGCCGGGTCGATCGGGATCGCGGTGCTGCCGATGCGGTCATCGACCTTTACCAGCGGGATCGGCGTACGGGTCGGGCGGTAGGTCGGGATATAGATGTCGTGCAGACCTTCCAGGTTGGCGTTGTGCGCCAGGTTGATCTCGACGATCACCTGTTTGGCGAAAATCGCGAAGCTGGCCGAGTTGCCCACCGAGGTGGTCGGCACGATGTGGCCTTGCTCGGTGATGGCGACCGCTTCGATGACCGCGATGTCCGGCAGCTTGAGCTGCTGGTTGCGCAGCTGCTCGACGGTTTCCGACAGGTGTTGGTCGATGAACATGACCTTGCCGTCGTTGATGGCCTTGCGCAGGGTGCTGTCGACCTGGAACGGCATGCGACGGGCCAGTACACCGGCCTCGGTCAGCTGTTTGTCGAGGTCGTTGCCCAGGCTTGCGCCGGTCATCAGGCTGATTTTCAGGGGCGACTGCTTGGCGCGTTCGGCCAGTGCATGGGGCACGGCCTTGGCTTCACCGGCACGGGTAAAACCGCTCATGCCGACGGTCATGCCGTCCTCGATCAGGCCAGCGGCATCAGCCGCACTCATTACCTTGCTGTGCAGGGAGGACAAGCGGATACGATCACGGTACATGGATTGTTATCTCGGGCTACTAAAGCTAGATGCGCAGTCTAGTGTTTTCGCCTGGCTTCGTCCCGCGACCAAGGTCGAATGCGAAGCCCTGAAATAGAGCCTTCTGTCGGCTGGCCGGGCATGAAAAAGCCCCAGCCGGTACCGCACTGGGGCTATTTGTCACAGCGGATTGAACGGCTTATTCGACCGCTTTGACCATGTCTTCGATGACCTTCTTGGCGTCGCCGAAGACCATCATGGTCTTGTCCAGGTAGAACAGTTCGTTATCCAGGCCGGCATAGCCGCTGGCCATCGAGCGCTTGTTGACGATGATGGTCTTGGCCTTGAAGGCTTCGAGGATCGGCATGCCGGCAATCGGCGATTTCGGATCGTTCTTCGCCGCCGGGTTGACCACATCGTTGGCGCCCAGCACCAGGACCACGTCGGCCTGGCCGAACTCGGAGTTGATGTCGTCCATCTCGAACACCTGGTCGTACGGCACTTCGGCTTCGGCCAGCAGTACGTTCATGTGCCCGGGCATGCGCCCCGCTACCGGGTGGATCGCGTACTTCACGGTCACGCCGTTGTGGGTCAGTTTCTCGGTCAGCTCTTTCAGTGCGTGCTGGGCGCGCGCTACTGCCAGGCCGTAGCCAGGAACGATGATCACGGTGTCGGCGTTGCTGAGCAGGAAGGTCGCGTCATCGGCCGAACCGGATTTCACCGGACGGGCTTCCTTGGCGCCAGCCGGGCCGGCCGCTTCTGCCGCGCCGCCGAAACCGCCGAGGATCACATTGAAGAACGAGCGGTTCATCGCCTTGCACATGATGTACGAGAGGATCGCACCGGACGAACCGACCAGGGAGCCGGCGATGATCAGCATTGAGTTGTTCAGCGAGAAGCCGATACCCGCCGCAGCCCAGCCCGAGTAGCTGTTGAGCATCGACACCACCACCGGCATGTCGGCGCCGCCAATCGGGATGATGATCAGCACGCCCATGACGAACGCCAGGATCAGCATCAGGGCAAAGGCGCTGTAGCTGCCGGTGAAGGTAAACATCAGGCCCAGGCCGATGGTGGCAAGGCCGAGGATCAGGTTCAGCTTGTGCTGGCCGCTGAACTGTACCGGTGCGCCCTGGAACAGGCGAAACTTGTACTTGCCCGACAGCTTGCCGAAGGCAATGACCGAACCTGAGAAGGTGATCGCACCAATGGCGGCGCCGAGGAACAGCTCCAGGCGGTTACCACTAGGGATCGGGTCGCTGATGCTGGCAACGATGCCCAGCGATTGCGGCTCGACCACCGCGGCAACGGCGATGAACACTGCCGCCAGACCGATCATGCTGTGCATGAAGGCAACCAGCTCGGGCATCTTGGTCATTTCAACGCGCTTGGCCATGATCGAGCCGGCGGTACCGCCGACCAGCAGGCCGACGATCACGTAGCCGATGCCATCGGTAGCCAGCTCTGCGCCCAGCTTATAGATGAGGCCGATGGTGGTGATGATCGCCAGGGCCATGCCGAGCATGCCGAACAGATTGCCGCGCCGTGACGTGGTCGGGTGCGACAGGCCCTTGAGCGCCTGGATGAAGCACACCGAGGCGACAAGGTAGAGAAGTGTTACCAGGTTCATGCTCATGTTTACTTCTGCCCCTCTTGCTTCGCTGCGCCCTTGCCTGGGGCTTTCTTCTTGAACATCTCCAGCATGCGCCGGGTGACGAGGAAACCACCGAATACGTTGACCGCTGCCAGGGCCACCGCGAGGGTGCCCATGGTCTTGCCCAGCGGCGTGACGGTCAGCGCGGCGGCCAGCATGGCGCCGACGATGACGATGGCGGAGATGGCGTTGGTGACCGCCATCAGCGGTGTGTGCAGCGCCGGGGTGACGTTCCAGACCACGTGGTAACCGACATAGATCGCCAGCACGAAGATGATCAGGTTATAGACGTTGTGAGAGATCAGCATGTCTTCCATTGTCTGGCTCCTTATCCGTTCTTGCGGATGACCTGGCCGTCGCGGCACATCAGGCACGCGGCGACGATGTCGTCTTCGAGGTTGATCGTCAGCGCGCCGTCCTTGTCGAACAGCAGCTTCATGAAGTCGAGCAGGTTGCGTGCATACAGGGCCGAGGCGTCAGCGCCGACCTGGGCTGGCAGGTTGGTCGGGCCGACGATGGTCACGCCCTGCTCCACCACCACCTGGTCAGCGACGGTCAGCGGGCAGTTGCCACCTTGGGCCGCGGCCAGGTCAATGACCACCGAGCCAGGTTTCATCTGCGCCACGGTTTCGGCGCTGAGCAAGGTCGGTGCCTTGCGGCCGGGGATCAGTGCGGTGGTAATGACGATATCGGCCTGTTTGGCGCGCTCGTGCACCGCCAGGGCCTGGCGCTGCATCCAGCTGGCCGGCATGGGCCGCGCATAGCCGCCGACACCTTCGGCGCACTCGCGCTCTTCATCGGTCTCGTAAGGGACATCGATGAACTTGGCGCCCAGCGATTCGATCTGCTCCTTCACCGCCGGACGCACGTCCGACGCTTCGATCACCGCACCCAGGCGCTTGGCCGTTGCGATGGCCTGCAGCCCCGCGACACCGGCACCGAGGATCAGCACGCGGGCAGCCTTGACGGTCCCGGCGGCCGTCATCAGCATCGGCATGAAGCGCGGATAGTGGTGAGCGGCCAGCAACACGGCCTTGTAACCGGCAATGTTGGCTTGCGACGACAACACATCGAGGCTTTGTGCCCGCGAGGTGCGCGGCGCGGCTTCAAGGGCAAAGGCGGTAATGCCGCGCTCGGCCATCTTGGCGATGGTTTCGTTATTGAATGGATTGAGCATGCCCACCAGGACGGTGCCGCTCTTGATCTGGGCCAGTTCGCTATCGTCAGGGGCTACAACTTTCAGAACCAGCTGAGCTCCAAACGCATCGGCAGCGCTGCCAATAGTGGCGCCTGCTGCTTCATAGGCACTGTCCGGAACGCTGGCGTTGATGCCGGCGCCGCTCTGGACGGTGACCTGATGCCCCTGGCCAATCAGTTTCTTGATGGTTTCCGGGGTTGCAGCAACCCGTGTTTCGCCCGTCTGCGTTTCGAGAGGAACACCAATGTGCACGTCATTTCTCCTGCGTGATCTTTTGTTGGTAAACCAGCGCACTGCGGATGGTGCGTTGGGGCGGCCGATCAGCACGATCCCGCCGAATTCAGGCGGGGCGCGGCATTTTGCAGGTGATTCCTGAATCGCTTCAACCAGTTTTGAAGGGTGACGGCAATCAAACTACAAGTCACCCTGTGACCGAATGTCGCAAGAACAGGCCTGGAGCCCGCCAAACGCGGGCTTCAGGGAGATTACGGTAAAAATTGAAAATTTTCCGCCGAATTTGCTGAATGCCTGGCGCAAAGCGCGATTTATGCTGTGAAAGCCGCATAAACAGCAGGGTTAAGGGCTTTCGCGGGGCTGTCTGAAACAGTTGGTGAAAATGCGACATTTCCTTATATCTGTAGGCTTTCAATTTAATTGACTACGGGGTCAGGTTATAACTGTCATCCTTATGGGCTGCAGCGTAGCGGCTCGCCTCCCCTACCAACCAGTCG
Organism: Pseudomonas donghuensis; assembly: GCF_000259195.1. Taxonomy (GTDB): domain Bacteria; phylum Pseudomonadota; class Gammaproteobacteria; order Pseudomonadales; family Pseudomonadaceae; genus Aquipseudomonas; species Aquipseudomonas donghuensis. The sequence goes on along the minus strand of NZ_JH650763.1, from coordinate 3,705 downwards.
CGGAAGGCCCGCAGCGAAGCGGATTCCACCTTGCGCTCGGGGATCATCAGGTAGTAAGCCTTGATGCTCGACAGCGCGTGCGGACTGGCCACTACCAGGCGCCCCTCTGCCAGTTCGCGCTGGATCAGGAAGGGTGGAATCAGCGCCACGCCCATCTCGTGCATGGCAGCCTGTGCCAACATCGAGAATAGCTCATAGCGCGGGCCGGTCATGTCGCGGGCGACGCTCATTTCCAGGCTGTTGAACCACTGGCGCCAGGCGTAGGGCCGGGTGGTCTGCTGCAGCAGTGGCAGTTGGGCGATCTGCTCGGGTGTGAGTTGCTGGTTGTCAGCCAGCAGCGCCGGGCTGCACACCGGCACCGGATTTTCGCCCATCAGCCGATGGGACTCGGTGCCCGGCCAGTCGGCGTCTCCGAAGTAGATCGCCGCGTCAAAGCTGGTATCGGCAAACAGGAACGGCCGGGTGCGGTTGGTCAGGTTGACCGTGACCTCGGGGTGGCGCTGCTGGAAGTCCTTTAGCCGCGGTAGCAGCCATTGGGTGCCGAAGGTTGGTACCACTGCCAGCTCGATGACGTTGGCGCCCTGCTGGCCCATCACCGACAAGGTGTCGCGCTCCACCGCATCGAGCTGGGTGGCGACCCGGCGGCTATAGGAAAGCCCGGCTTCGGTGAGCTTCACCCCGCGGCGGGAGCGGCGAAACAGTTCGACATTAAGAAACTCCTCCAGCCCGGCGATTTGCCGACATACGGCGCCCTGGGTCAGGGATAGCTCCTGGGAAGCCTTGGTAAAGCTCTCGTGGCGGGCGGCTGCCTCGAAGCAGACCAGGGCCGCGGTACTGGGGATCTTGCGCCGCATGTACATCAACCTCACTAATAAGGCGTAAAGATGGCCTTTGTGACCATTACGAAGTGAGAAATTATCACAAGAGCATGCGCAATCCTCGTTTGTCTCGTCGCCTGAACGGGCCTAGGATCAATGCACAACAACTCTGGTCCCATTTCTCGAGGATTCGCTCATGGCCGGTAAAGCAAGCTTCAACTGGATCGACCCGCTGTTGCTCGACCAACAGCTCACTGAAGAAGAGCGCATGGTGCGTGATAGCGCTTATCAGTTCGCCCAGGACAAGCTGGCCCCGCGCGTGCTGGAAGCGTTCCGTCACGAGCAGACCGACCCTGCGATCTTCCGCGAGATGGGCGAAGTCGGCCTGCTTGGCGCAACCATCCCCGAGCAATACGGCGGCAGCGGCCTGAATTACGTGTGCTACGGCCTGATTGCCCGGGAAGTGGAGCGTATCGATTCCGGCTACCGCTCAATGATGAGCGTGCAGTCCTCCCTGGTCATGGTGCCGATCAACGAATTCGGTACCGAGGCGCAGAAGCAGAAGTATCTGCCCAAGCTCGCCAGCGGCGAGTGGATCGGCTGCTTCGGCCTGACCGAACCCGACCACGGCTCCGATCCGGGCTCGATGATCACCCGCGCCAAGAAGGTCGACGGCGGCTATCGCCTGAGCGGCAGCAAGATGTGGATCACCAACAGCCCGATTGCCGACGTGTTCGTGGTCTGGGCCAAGGATGATGCTGGCGACATCCGCGGCTTCGTCCTGGAAAAGGGCTGGCAGGGCCTGAGTGCCCCGGCGATTCACGGCAAGGTCGGCCTGCGCGCTTCGATCACCGGCGAAATCGTCATGGACAACGTGTTCGTGCCCGAAGAGAACATCTTCCCGGATGTGCGCGGCCTGAAAGGTCCGTTCACCTGTCTGAACTCCGCGCGCTATGGCATTTCCTGGGGTGCCCTGGGCGCCGCCGAGGCCTGCTGGCACACCGCGCGCCAATACACCCTGGACCGCAAGCAGTTCGGTCGCCCGCTGGCAGCCAACCAGCTGATCCAGAAGAAGCTGGCCGACATGCAGACCGAAATCACCCTGGCCCTGCAAGGCTGCCTGCGCCTGGGCCGGATGAAGGACGAAGGTACCGCTGCGGTCGAAATCACTTCGATCATGAAGCGCAACTCTTGCGGCAAGGCCCTGGACATCGCCCGGATGGCCCGCGACATGCTGGGCGGCAACGGTATCTCCGACGAGTTCGGTGTGGCCCGTCACCTGGTCAACCTCGAGGTGGTCAACACCTATGAGGGCACCCACGACGTGCACGCGCTGATCCTCGGTCGCGCGCAGACCGGCATCCAGTCCTTCTATTAATAAGGAGCCAGCCATGGGTGCGCTATCTCATCTGCGGGTGCTGGATCTGTCGCGAGTGCTGGCCGGGCCCTGGTCCGGGCAGATACTCGCCGACCTCGGCGCCGAAGTGATCAAGGTCGAGCGCCCGGGCAGCGGCGATGACACGCGCGCCTGGGGGCCGCCCTTCCTTAAGGATGCCTACGGCGAGAACACCAGCGAGGCGGCCTACTATCTGGCGGCCAACCGCAACAAGCGCTCGCTGACCATCGACTTCACCCAGCCCGAGGGCCAGCGCCTGGTGCGCGAGCTGGCAGCCAAGTCGGATGTGCTGATCGAGAACTTCAAGGTGGGTGGGCTGGCTGCCTATGGGCTGGATTACGAGAGCCTGAAGGCGATCAACCCGCGCCTGGTGTATTGCTCGGTCACCGGCTTCGGCCAGACCGGGCCCTACGCCAAGCGTGCCGGCTACGACTTCATGATCCAGGGCCTGGGTGGCTTGATGAGCCTGACCGGGCGGCCAGAGGGTGAAGAAGGTGCCGGTCCGGTAAAGGTCGGTGTCGCATTGACCGACATCCTCACCGGGCTGTACTCGACCGTGGCGATCCTGGCCGCCCTCGCCCATCGTGACCGCGATGGTGGCGGCCAGCATGTCGATATGGCGCTGCTGGACGTGCAGGTTGCCTGCCTGGCCAACCAGGCCATGAACTACCTCACCACCGGCACGCCGCCTCGGCGTCTGGGGAATGCCCATCCCAACATCGTGCCTTACCAGGACTTCCCTACTGCTGACGGCGATTTCATCCTCACCGTGGGCAACGACGGGCAGTTCCGCAAGTTCGCCGAGGTTGCTGGCCAGCCGCAGTGGGCGGACGATCCACGCTTTGCTACTAATAAGCAGCGGGTTGCTAATCGTGCCGAGCTGATTCCACTGATCCGCCAGGCCACGGTGTTCAAGACCACCGCTGAGTGGGTCGCGCAACTGGAGCAGGCGGGTGTGCCGTGCGGGCCTATCAATGACCTGGCGCAGATGTTTGCCGACCCTCAGGTCAAGGCGCGGGGCCTGGCGATCGAGATGCCGCACCCGCTTGCCGGGCAGGTGCCGCAGGTGGCCAGCCCGATTCGATTGTCCGAGACGCCGGTGGAGTACCGGCATGCACCGCCGTTGCTGGGGGAGCATACCGAGCAGATCCTCGGCGAAGTGCTGGGCCTGGCGGCATCGGAGATCGAGCGTCTGCGGGAGGCCAAGGTGGTCTAAAGCTTCAAGCTATAAGCTGCAAGCTACAAGTTGAGCGCGGTGCCTCTGCTTTTACTTGCAGCTTGAAGCTTGCTACTTATAGCCAAAACGCCCCTTCTGAAACAAAGTTGAAATAAGTCCTTGACGCCCCTGCGGATCTGTCTATAATTCGCCCCACTTCCGGCGCAGTCGGAACTGAAAACTCCTTGAGTTTCAACGAGTTAGCAGTTTCAGGGCATTCCGGAGGGGCTTCGATCGAAAGATCGGCAGCGGTGAAAAAGGCAGTTGACAGCGGT
>NZ_JH650762.1:191140-242048 GCF_000259195.1 Pseudomonas donghuensis | reverse complement strand
ATTGCCAGTGTTTCCGGATGGCCTGACCCTCCTGCTGCAGGCATTTGTGACGGCTTGTAGCAGAGTATTGTGCATCGTTGGGTGTCGCGTGAGTGACCTGTCAGCTCCAGTTTCCCCTATCTTTTCAGCCAACCCCCGTAGAAATTGTATGCTGTCACTATGACGGCATGCTGGGCAGTCCAGCTGACCGCGAAAAGGACTTGGGGGGGGCGATGAGCGATTATCAGGGCATGCGTTGGTTCAAAACGGACTTTCAGGTTCAGACGCCGGAGGATAATCGCCATTGGGCTGACGATGATCTGCGTTTGCATGAGCGGCGGCCACTGGTAGAAGGGACGGCTTGTGAGCTGGGCATTCAGGAGAAAGCCCGGCGCTTTCTGCGACGCTGTCACGAGCTTGAGCTCCAGATGGTCGGCATCACCGATCACAACTTCTCGGAAAAATCCGAACCGCGGGACTGGTTCCTCACCCATCTAGTCGAACAAAACAGATCGGTGGCCAAGGACCTGGAGCGTGAACCGCTGGCTCTTTTTCCAGGTTTCGAAGTGGACATCGGCTACCACGTGCTCTGCTTGTTCCAACCGGCCAAGAGACAGCGGGACATTCAACGTCTCAACATGATCCTCAGCAAACTGGGGTTGGCCGAGCATGAGCGCTTTCGGGCTGGGGTGCCCCTGCAACTGCGTCGTGACGGGCGTACCCTGAGCCTGAAAGAGCTGATCGAAGTGGTCGAGCAGCATGATGGACTTGTCATCGCGGCCCATGCCGATCAGGCCGATGGCATGTTGACCTCGCCCAACAACATTGCGGACTACCAAATTCCCCAGCTGCTTGCGGTGGAGGTCGCCACTTACCCGATGCCGGCAAACATTCGGTCAATTTTGCAGGGACGTGATCGGAATTGGTCCAGGCGCGGGCGTCAGCCCGCATACGTCCAATCCTCTGATGCCAAATCGTTGAAAGTGGGCGAAGACGGACAGCCACTGGCCAACTCATTGGGTTATCGGTCAACCTGGGTAAAAGCCTCGAAGCCTTCTATTGCGGCGCTGCGTCAGGCCTTCCTGGACGGTGCGTCTCGGCTCAGAATTCAAGATGCTCGCCCCTCGGATGAGCAGACGCATCCCCGTATCGTTTTTCTGAAGTGCCGCGGGTTGACGTTCCTCGCCGACCAGGAGCTGTATTTCTCACCCAATCTGAACACGATCATTGGCGGCCGGGGAACGGGTAAATCGACCCTGATGGAGTTGCTGCGTTTCGCGTTCGCCAGGGATGCGGGTGGCCAGTTCTCTGCTTTCATTCAGGCGAAGTTCGACCGCCTGCGTCAAACCTTTACCGGTGACGCCGAGATCCAGATCGGTTGGGAGGCGGTGCCCGGTCAAGTGGATGTTATTTCGCTGCGGCCGGAGGGCCCTCACCAAATTGTGCAGGGTGAAGTCTTGGATACTGCTGCTTACCTCAAGCAGATCCCCATCCAGTTCTACAGCCAACAACAACTCAGCGATCTCACCAATGTCGGCGGCGAGAGCAGCTTGCTGAGCATGCTAGATGAGGCCTGCAGTGCAGAGCTGCAGGCACTCAAAGCCCGTGAAAATACTCTGCGCGCCGAAATCATGCAGGTCTTTGCCGCTTCCGATCAATTGGCCGAATTGCGCAATGCGGAGAAGGACGTGGCGCAACAACTGACTGAGCTCAATCGTCAGTGGCAAGCCCGTAAAGAAATTCAGGCAGAAGCGCTGCAGTTCCAGCGAGCCGAGGCCAGTCGTCAGTACTTCGAAAAAGCCAAGGCTCAGTCAGTCAGCGACGCTCAGGCAATTACTGCCCTCGCCGAAACGCTTGCCCAGCCGGGGGGGCTGAACGATGGCAAGATCGAAACCTGGCCCATGGCGGGCTGGTTTAATGCCTACACCGAGGGTGCGTCGGCGCTGCGTCTGAAATACTCAGAACAACTGGTCGTGCTGGCGACGTCCATGCAACGGGAAGCGGCTGAATTAGAGCAGCGTATGCAGGGTTGGGAGGCGGTGTCGGCTGAGCTGACGACCATTAAAGATGGATTTATGCAGGCTTGCCAGGACAGGGGACTGCTGCCTCAGGATGTCGCGCGGCTCCAGGAAATCGACAAGACGCGGCAAATCAAACAGGGAAACCTGGAACAGCTGCGCAAACAGATCGAGGGCCTAGAGCCTGCGGTGGAAAAGCTCTCCGCCCTAGTAGAAGAGCTGCACGCATTATGGGCAGAACAATTGTCTGTTCGTAGTCGAACCGCCGTGGAAATTTCCGAGAAAGCCAATCGTTCGATCAACATCCTCGTGCAGCCTATGGGTGATGAAGCCCACTTTCAACAGCTCTGGGAGGGGCTGGCTCCGGACGGGCGCGCCCGCATCGGCAGGGCGTGGACACAGATTGGCGAAGTACTGTTTGCAGACTTTCAGAGCTATGTGGCCGCCAATCAACCAGCGACTTACTCGCCTTGGCTGCACATCAGAACCGTCTTGATGGAACAAATCCTTGTGCCTCAACAGCTGGAGGGGCTCACCGGCGATATTCGTAAGCATCTCGTTGAACAGAAGGATAAATGGCGTGCTGCACGGTTGACTCGCATTGAGGATCAGGTTGACCTTGAACTGTACCGCGCCGATGGCACCCTGGTCGGAAGCATTCAAAGTCGGGCACTTTCAGAGGGACAGCGGAACACAGCCGTGCTGAAGCTGTTACTGGCGCAGGGTGATGGCCCTATCGTCATCGACCAGCCAGAAGACGAGCTTGATTCGAACTTTATCTACCATGAGCTAGTGCCCTTGCTGCGCAAGGTCAAGAATCGTCGGCAACTAATTTTGGCTACCCATAATGCCAATCTACCCGTCAATGCTGACACTGATTTGGTCTTTGCACTGGATGTTAAAAACGGTCGTGGAGAGCGGTTAGCCGTAGGCGGGCTCGATCAGTCGGATACCGCCAATGCAGTATTAAACATTATGGAAGGCTCAGCAGAGGCTTTCAAGCGGCGATTCGAAAAGTACCATTTTTAAATTGAAGCGATAGGGTGCGCTGAGGCGCGCCCTGTTTAGTTTGAAACTGATTTTTGGTGGTAGATAAGGAAGTGATAGGCATGGTTGTATCGTATTGGCGCAAGTTTGTTGGTCGAGTTGAGCTTGATTTTGAAGCGCCGCTCACGTTGTTTTGTACTTTTGCTGTGATTTTTTCCGTCGTGGGGTGGATAGTGATACAGCTCCCGTTTAAGACTGAGCTTTTCGGAGTTGAGTTAATAAAGCATGTGTCAGATATTATGACTGAGCATGAAGCGGGAAAAAGCATGTTTGTGCTGTCGGTCTATACGTTGCTGGTGTCATTCATCAAGAGTGTCTGGCAGGCGCGGTCGGCGGTCCATTCTTTTTTTAATCGTTATATAGTAATTGTGCCGGCTAATTTTTTGATTAGCTTGGTGTTTGTCGAGGGCGCTGTGACCTTTAGCGTTATCCTCGTCACTCCGACCGGCGTGCCTGGCGCAGGCGAAATGTTCTTATACTTAGGCGGAAAATATTTAGTTCTGGCGTCTACTTTGCTCTCTGCGCTGATTTTACTGAACAGTGACCGCGGTTTTGTTGAAGGTTTTTGGCTGAAGCATGGTGCCGCGCTGTGCCTGACGGCACTCTATTTTCTAGGTCTTCTGCTGTGACGCTTGGCAGCGTACTGCCGCCAAAGGCGCTCGCGCCAAGGAGTGGGGCGCTGCACTAATCGGTGAGCGTCGCACGACGGCCGATCAAACGCGTATTTTGGAAAACCGTCGCGTCGATAAAACTCAGTGTCCGGCTGAAGTCTGCGCGTGTGTGCTGCGTTGGCAGGTCGATGCGCATGGCTTACCTCGTGCCGAATTCAGCGCGCTCGTAATGCATGAACTGTCCTTTGTGCGCGCGTTCTAGCACTTCCATGGCGAGGCCAGGGTTGTCGGTATGCAAGGTGCAGAGGGTCTCGTCCGGCTCGGGCGTGATCTCCATCCGCAACTCGCACTCCAGGGTGAAGTGGCTGGCGGGAGCGTTGATCCAGCCAGCAGCGGCTGCGTCCCCGGCAGTCCGCACACAGCGCTTGGTGATAGTCGGCGTATTCCCACTCGTGCCGGTCAAAGGATTTGGGGGAGGGGGGGCAGCTTTTCGACCTGCATCAGTTGGTCATCGAACAGGTCCACCTGATAGCAATTGCTGTCGTCATCCGAAAACTGGACATACTGGCGGCGCAAGGGGGAAGAGGTAACCGGTTCTGAGCAGGGCATACCAAGCACCAGAAAAGCGTGGCCTGGTACAAAAACGGAGTGAGCTACTCGCCTTCGTCGTTATAGTGGCGCACTTGCGACCACCCCTTCAGGCGCTGAGCAAGCCAGCGCCGATGTTGCGACATGCTAGGGCTCTCAACGATGTGCGGTTCGACAAACTCCGGCAGATCGTCTCAGTCATCACCACGCTGGTACTTAGTGGGCGTTACTTTTTGCGGGGCGTGGTGATGATGTGCTCCACCCAGGCTGCAACCCCGTCCGCATATCTATTGTCCTGGTTTTTGAAGCAATAGTCCCTGATGAATGCGCCCCGAGCTGCCAAAGAGTTCATGAGGAAATCCTCCTCGATGCTCCCCATTTCGTTCTTCGCTTTGGAGTTAGCCGGCGTCGCAGTCGAGAACACATTAACACCAGTGATGAAACCGTCAGCCCAGTTATCAAGCTGATCTTGTACGGTTCGGTTTGCGGTCAGCACCTGGAGGCAGGTTGCATTACCATTCCCATGGGTCATATGAGTCAGGTTGATGTGGTAGGGCCTGTCCGCCGCGGCTGCACTGCCTAAAAACAGACCCAAACCGACTGCGAGAAAACGCCTTTCATTGGACACCATGAGCAAATAGCAAATGGCCACTCTATCGGCGGGGGGAGGTTCAAGCAAGCCAGAAAACCTGCAGTAGGGAGGGGAGGGTCCAGTGACAATTGGGTGTTACCGGAGCAAAGCACTCCCGTTACGCGGGCGGCTCGTGGTACTCCGCACCGTTGATCCACTTGTCCGCTACCTCGACTTTGAGCTCCGTCAGGAATCGTTTCTGGTCTTCCCGAGAATGAGCGTTAGGACCGAAAATGCGCATCAGCAGATACCGCGGGGCGTGAGGATCTTTGGCGTAAATCAGCCACGAATCGTGCGCGGCCTCAGACTCTTTGATCGTTCGCTTAAACGGGTCCTCGATCTTAGCCCAGCGATCAAGCGCCGCCTGAAGATCGGTCAGCTGAATGTGCCAAAGGGGGGGCTGGTAGAGGGAGGAGTCGCGGCCCCACACGACGGGGTAGGGCTGCTCACAAATTTTGAAGTTGTAGAAGTCGACGTAAAGATCGTGCCAGTCAGGAAGCCGCATGAACTCTTGGGTTACGAATACCCGTGGTGTTCGATCCACTAAGCCTCACTTAGTCGACCGGAGTTTGCCGGTAGCAACGAACTGGGTGAACTCTTCATTGCCGATGCGGGTGGCTTCCCTGACGACGACAGTGATGTCGCGTGGGGTCCCTTTCTTGACGCGCGGCTTCGGTTTGGCCGGCTGACTCAGGTGGCTCAGCTGGCCGAACGTGAGCTTGCCCGGTTCCAAGTACATAAGCATGTGGTATTCCTCCGTAAAGGATTCGTGATAGTGATCCTAAGCCCTTACTCAAATTTGATCAACGGCAAAATGATAGCAGGGCTCGCTTCAGACCCCTCTAGAACGCGCAGAGGTCGCTTGTGGATGCGCAGGCGAACATCCGCAGCCTACGATCGGCTGCTGAAGAATTTCCTCAAATACATCGCAACGGACATTGGGAGCCCGCTTGCCATCGCCGGCAGATGCGGGGTTGACATCACGCCGCGTGTGGCGAGCACGTATTTAAACGGCTGATCGGCTGGGACGTTGACGAACGGGCAGCGCTGCGGCATTCGCCACGCGACGCAAAAGTCCGTGGTCGGCGCCGACGACCTGGCCGAGCTGGAGGCCGAGCTGCTCAAGGACATCGAGAGCTGATCGACCGCATTGTGGTGGTCCGGGAGGGGCACAAAAAGGTGTATCGAAAGAAGTCTCTTGTCGAGGCAAGCGATGGCCTAACACATATATGCGCTGAACCAACCTTACCGGTACGGTGATGGGCCAAAAGCTCGACTCTTGACAGGCTGGTCCCGGGAACTACGATCCCGGCCGCTTCACCCCGCCCACGAAGGGTCGGGTGTTGCTCCATGCTTATGCCCAGGTCTTGCTGATGCTTCGCGGCAGTCTTATCGCTCGACAAGCGCTCCTGGAGGGACGGCTTGTGGCTGACCGGTTAGCCGATGCCCCTTTTGTCGAATAGGGCGGCATTGCCCTTTTAGAGGTGCCGGCGGGCGATTACACGGAAAAGGTCTACAGAGGAGTCCATCGACCTCTGCGCCACATGCCATGTACGCCTTGCTCGGCGCGCCCGAGTTGGGTCATAAACTTCAAAACTCAACCGCTTTTCCGCCCCTCCAATGACCAGGGTCGGTACAGCATGTCCGACAAGATGAGCTCTGATGGTGTTGAGCACCATCGCCATCGCTGCCAAGGGCTGCACAGGCCTACCGTTTCCTCCAAATAGCGAACAGCCTGACTAATGAGACAGTACCGGTCAGACCAGTAAAAACTGGTTGTTGCACGTCAGAAGCCCTCTTGGTGTGACCCGAGTGTCAACCCAATCGCTCCGTACTTGGTTTTGTTGAAAATTCAGTCGATCGCTTGGGACGCAAAAAGCTGTTAAGCCCGAATTTCCTCGTTCGGTCCGGTCATACCAGTCTTTACCTCATAGCTAGAGATCTAAAAGTGCTGCAAATAAAATCGTTTCGAATGCAAATTCAAGGGGTTTTCGGTTGAGTGGGTGAGAATTGGCTTTACCGGTCTGACCAGTTGGTGCAATACCCGGGCAAAAAAAAGCGGCAGGTTCAACCTGCCGCTTTTTCCGTGTTGCCGGGACTAAGGCTTGGACAAGGCCAGGTCTACCGCCGCGATCAGCTTTCCCAGGTCCTGGGAAGGGGCCTTATGGATGACGCCGAAGAGGTAGGCACGTTGCTCATCTTCGTCGTCCTCGTCTGCGAAGAAGGCTTTGAGTTTGATCCCCAGCGCCTCGGAGAAGGTCGACAGGGCTTCCACGCTGGGGGTGTAGGTGCCGGTTTCGAAGCGACTGATGGTCTTGGGGTCAAAACCGGTTTTCTCGCCAAGTTCAGCCTGAGTGAGCCCGGCTACCTTGCGGTAACGTCTGATGGCCGAACCCAAACTTGAATTTGTCATCGCTTAATTCCCATTTAGAATCAAGAACTTAACGATATCTATGCGCATTAGGCAACGCCACGATTCATCACCTTTATTTGCATAATGTGATGTAATTCGTAGAATTACCGGTTTGGACAGGCCAAAAGCCATCGAGTTTCAACCGGGGGCAGCAGGCTGAGAGTATTCAGCAAAGCACCTCGGCAGAAGGCTGATCTCGATGTCGGACGAATGGTTCGTGCGCTGCACAGGACAACCTGGCAGACCACAGCAAATGGAGTTTTATCGTGCGTCTCAACATGCCGGTCACCTCGGTCGAGCAGACTTTCGGCGAGGACCAGCGGCTTATTTCCGCTACCGACACCGCCAGTAATATCACCTACTGCAACGCCGAATTCGCCGCCATGAGCGGTTTCAGCCAGGCCGAGCTGATCGGCAGCCCGCACAATCTGGTCCGCCACCCGGACATGCCGCCAGCGGTGTTCGCGCTGATGTGGCAGTACCTCAAGGCTGGCCAGAGCTGGATGGGGATCGTCAAGAACCGCTGCAAGAACGGTAACTTCTACTGGGTCAGCGCCTATGTCACGCCGATCCTCGAAGACGGCCACCTGGTCGGCTACGAATCGGTGCGGGTCAAGCCGACCCGCGAGCAGGTGCGCCGGGCCGAGGAACTGTATGCGCGGTTGCGTGAAGGCAAGCCTGCGGTGTCGGCCGGCCGCCGCCTGGCCCAACTGAGCCAGGTGATGAGCCTGCCATTGGCGGCCGGTGCAGTGGCGGTGGCCGCCAACCAGGCGCTGCCGGGCTGGCCGGGCCAGGGCATTACCCTTGGCCTGTTCGGGCTGATCGGCCTTTGGGCCCACAGCCGCTTGGGCCGCCAGCTTGGGCAGATCGTGGCGTGCTCGAATCACACCTTTGCCGACCCGATCAGCGCCCTGACCTACAGCGATCAACTGGGCTCGGCAGCACAATTGCAGATGATCCTGATCAGCGAAGAAGCGCGGCTCAAGACCGCGCTCACCCGCCTGAGCGACCTGGCCACGCAGATGGCCGAAGCCGCCAGCGACTCCAGTCGTCTGTCCAGGAACACCGAAACCGCGTTGCTGGAACAGCGCGCGGAAACCGACATGACCGCCACCGCCATGACCGAAATGGCTGCGTCCATCGGCGAGGTGGCCGAGCATGTGCAGCAAACCGCAGTCCAGGCGCAGACCGCCAACCAACTGGCCGAGCAGGGCAGCCAGGTCGCTGGCACCAGCCGCGAGGCCATCCAGTTGCTGGCCAATACCGTCAGCCAGATCAACCAGGCGGTCACCCACCTGGCCGGGCAGACCCAGGACATCATGCTCGCCGCTGAAGTGATCCGCGCGATTGCCGAGCAAACCAACCTGCTGGCGCTCAACGCCGCCATTGAAGCGGCCCGCGCGGGCGAGCAGGGCCGTGGTTTTGCCGTGGTCGCCGACGAGGTTCGCGCCCTGGCGGCCAAGACCCGGCAGTCGACCGTGCAGATCCAGGGCATCATCGAGAACCTGCGCAGCGGTGCCGACGAGGCGGTGAGTATCGCCAGCCTCGGTATCAACGAGGCCGAGCAGGGCGTGGCCCAGGTGCTGGAGGCGCAACGCGCCTTGCAGGGCATTCGTGCCGCCGTCGAGCGCATCAGCGACATGAGCCAGCAGATGGCCGCCGCCTCGCAAGAACAATCCTCGGTGGCCGAAGAAGTCAGCGAGCAGATCAACAACGTTGCCAGCACGGTGCAGGCCACCGCGCGCAACGCCAATGCCGCGGCCAGCCGTGGCGCCGAGCTGCAAAGCATTTCTTCGGGCCTGCGGGCCCTGGTCGAGCGCTTCAACCGCTAGCCACCAGGGCGCAGAGGAATTCATGGACGATAACTACCGCACGGCCGTCGATGCCGCCGCGATCTTTTCCGAAACCGACCTCAGTGGCCGGATCACTTACGTCAACGAGCAGTTCTGCAGCATCTCCGGCTACAGCCGCGAGGAACTGCTCGGGGCCAATCACCGGATCCTCAACTCCGGCCTGCACGGGCCGGAATTTTTCGTCGACATGTGGCGCGCGCTGGTCGCCGGCAGGGTCTGGAAGGGCGAGATCTGCAACCGTGCCAAGGACGGCTCGTTGTACTGGGTCGACAGCACCATGGTGCCGCTGATCGACCCGGGCAGCGGCCAGGTGCGCAAGTACGTTTCGATCCGCTTCGATGTCACCGAGAAGCGCCAGTTGTTGCATACCCTGCAATGGCGCGTGGGCCACGATGTACTCACCGGCCTGCCCAATCGCGCTTATCTGTCCGACCTGCTCAACCAGGCCCTGGAGTACTCGCGCAACGAGGACATTCCGCTGGCGGTGTGCATGCTCGATCTGGATGGCTTCAAGGCGGTCAACGACGGCTACGGGCATGCCAGCGGCGATCTTCTGCTGGTCGAAGTGGCCACGCGCCTGAAGGGCATCTTGCGCGGCGGCGATGCCGTGGCGCGGTTGTCGGGCGACGAGTTCGTGCTGATCCTGCGCCATGTGCAGAACCCTGCGCATTTGCAGGCGGCGCTCGACCGGGTGCTGATCGCGATAGCAGCGCCGTACCAGATCCGCGACCAGGATATCCGCGTCAGCGCCAGTATCGGCGTGACCTTGTTCCCTCAGGACAACGAGGACACCGACACCCTGGTGCGCCACGCCGACCAGGCCCTGTACGTGGCCAAGCAGAGTGGGCGCAATCGCTTCCACCTGTTCGACGTGTCGCTCGACCGGGAGGTCAAGGCCACCCACCAGACCGTGGCGCGCCTGCGCCAGGCCTTGTACATGGGCGAGCTGTGCCTGCATTACCAACCCAAGGTCAACATGCACAACGGCGCGGTGATCGGCTTTGAAGCACTGCTGCGTTGGCAGCACCCGGGCAAGGGGCTGGTGATGCCCGCTGACTTCCTGCCGCAGGTCGAACAGACCGACCTGATCGTCGAGATCGGCGAATGGGTCATCGACCAGGCCATGAACCAGATGCAGCGATGGCAAGCGCTGGGGTATCAATGGCCGGTCAGCGTCAATATTGCTGCCCGCCATGTGCAGCGTGACGACTTTGTCGAGCGCCTGCAGTTGTCGCTGAACCGTCATCCGGCCGTCGCACCGGCGATGCTCGACCTGGAGATCGTCGAGTCGGTGGCGATTGAAAATATCCAGCGCGTCAGCCAGTGCCTGGAGGCCTGCCAGCGCCTGGGCGTGCAATTCTCGCTGGATGATTTTGGCACCGGCTATTCGTCGCTCAGTTACCTCAAGCGCCTGCCGACGCGCACCATCAAGATCGACAAGTCGTTCGTCCGCGACATCCTCCACGACCAGGACGACCTGGCCCTGACCCGCGCCGTGATCGGTCTGGCCCGGGCTTTTGGCCGCCAGGTGATCGCCGAGGGCCTGGAGACGGTCGAGCATGGTCAGTTGCTGATGGGCCTGGGTTGCGACATCGCCCAGGGCTACTGCATCGCCCGGCCAATGCCGGCCGAGCAGGTGGTCGACTGGGTTGCCAATTACCAGCAGCCTCTTGAGTGGAGACCCCTGTAGGCGCGGGCCTTCTGTGGGAGCGGGCCTTGCCCCGCGATCGAGCGCGCAGCGGTCGCAACCCAGGCGACGCCGGATCTACTGACAGTACTGGCCTCATCGCGGTGCAAGCCCGCTCCTACAGGTGGGCGGCGTTATTTACGCATTCTTTATGCCCGCCCCGGGCTCTTGGTCTCGTCCCTTTACAGCCACTCTGCCGACAATGACCGTCAGCGGCGCGTGCCGTAAGGACGGAGAGTTTTCATGAGCATTCTGGACGGGGTGTCACTGCTGTTGGCAGTGGCCTTGATGATCTACCTGCTGGTCGTGCTGCTGCGCGCCGATCGGGGCTAGGAGCGACCATGCACAGTTACGATTACGTGTTGCTGCTGGCGTTCTTTGCGCTGGTACTGCTCCCGGCACCCTTGCTCGGGCGTTTCTATTTCAAGGTGATGGAGGGCCAGCGTACCTGGCTGTCGACACTGCTCGGGCCGCTCGAGCGTGGCTGCTACCGGCTGGCCGGGGTCGACGCGAACAAGGAGCAGAGCTGGCAGCAATACACCCTGGCCCTGCTGGCCTTCAACCTCGCCGGCTTCGTGCTGGTGTTCACGGTGCTGCAGTTGCAAGGCTACCTGCCGCTCAACCCGCAGCACCTGGCGGGGCAGGAGTGGTCGCTGGCATTCAACACCGCGGTGAGCTTTGTCACCAACACCAACTGGCAGTCCTACAGCGGTGAGGCTTCGGTCAGTTACCTGAGCCAGATGCTCGGCCTGACCGTGCAGAACTTTGTCAGCGCCGCCACCGGCCTGGCGGTGCTGGTCGCGCTGTGCCGCGGCATCGCCCGTCGCTCGGCCAAGACCCTGGGCAACTTCTGGGTCGACATGACCCGCGCCACGCTTTACGGCCTGTTGCCGCTGTGCCTGGTGCTGGCCTTGCTGCTGGTATGGCAGGGCGTGCCGCAGACCTTCGCCGATTACGTGCATGCACTGACCTTGCAGGGCGCCGACCAGACCATCCCGCTGGGCCCGGCCGCCAGCCAGATCGCGATCAAGCAACTGGGCACCAACGGCGGCGGCTTCTTCGGCGTCAACTCGGCGCACCCGTTCGAGAACCCGACGGCCTGGAGCAACCTGTTCGAGGTGGCTTCGATCATCCTCATCCCGGTGGCCCTGGTGTTCACCTTTGGCCATTACGTCAAGGACATGCGCCAGAGCCGGGCGATCATCGCCGGCATGCTCGCGTTGTTCTTGATCGGTGGCGGCACCGCGCTGTGGAGCGAGCACCAGGCCAACCCGGCGCTGAGCAGCCCGCTGGTTGAACAGAGCGCGCCGCTGGAAGGCAAGGAAAGCCGTTTCGGCACCACTGCCAGCGTGCTCTGGACGGTGACCACCACCGCCGCCTCCAACGGCTCGGTGAACAACATGCACGACAGCCTCAACCCGCTCAGTGGCATGGTTGCGCTGGTCAACATGATGGTCGGCGAGGTGATCTTCGGCGGCGTTGGTGCCGGGCTCTACGGCATGCTGCTCAACGTGTTGATCGCCGTGTTCCTCGCCGGCCTGATGATTGGCCGCACCCCGGAATACCTGGGCAAGAAACTGCAGGCGCGGGAAGTGCAATTGCTGGTGGCGACCTTGCTGGTGATGCCGGTCGGCGTGCTGGTGCTCGGCGCCCTGGCAGCCAGCCTGCCGGGACCTGCGGCAGCGATCAGCAACCCCGGTGCCCATGGCTTCAGCCAACTGCTGTATGCCTACACCTCGGCCAGCGCCAACAACGGTTCGGCATTCGCCGGCCTGGGTGCCAACACCACCTTCCACAACGTGATGATCGGCCTGGGCATGCTGATCGGCCGCTTCGGCTACATCCTGCCGGTGCTGGCCCTGGCTGGCAGCCTGGCACTGAAAAAGTCCGCACCGGTGGGGCAGAACAGCTTCCCGACCCACGGCCCGCTGTTCGTCACCTTGCTGGTGGTGACCATCCTGCTGGTCGGTGGCCTGACCTTCCTGCCGGCCCTGGCCCTGGGGCCGGTGACCGAATACCTGAGCCTGGGCTTGTGAGGAACAACTGATGAATATGCCGATTCCCGAAGTAAAGGTGCAGGCCGCCGAAGCTGCGCGCACCACCGTTGCCGCCCTGTGGCGCCCGGCGCTGGTACAGGCCTTCGTCAAGCTCGACCCGCGCCAACTCAAGCGCTCGCCGGTGATGCTGGTGGTGGAACTGACCGCGATCTTCACCACCTTGCTGTGTTTGCTGCCTGACAGCCGCGTGCCCACTGGCGTGGCGTTGCAGATCGCCCTGTGGCTGTGGTTCACGGTGCTGTTTGCCAACTTCGCCGAAGCCCTCGCCGAGGGCCGTGGCAAGGCCCGCGCCGACAGCCTCAAGGCCGGCAGCCAGGGCCTCAGTGCCCGTCGCCGTACGGCCTCGGGCAGCTTCGAGATTGTCCCGGCCACCAGCCTGCGCAAGGGCGATGTGGTCAAGGTCTCGGCCGGGGAGATGATCCCTGGCGACGGCGAGGTGCTTGAAGGTATCGCCGCGGTCAACGAGGCGGCGATTACCGGTGAATCCGCGCCGGTAATCCGCGAGTCCGGCGGTGATCGTTCGGCGGTCACCGGCAACACCCGGCTGGTCTCCGACTGGTTGCTGATCAGCATCACCAGCAACCCCGGCGAGTCGACCCTGGACCGCATGATCGCCCTGGTCGAAGGCGCCAAACGGCAGAAGACTCCCAACGAGATCGCCCTGGACATCCTGCTGATCGGCCTGACCCTGATCTTTCTGGTGGTCGTGGTGACCCTGCAGCCGTTCGCCCATTTTGCCGGTGGCAGCATCCCGCTGGTGTTCCTGGTGGCGCTGCTGGTGACCTTGATCCCGACCACCATCGGCGGCCTGTTGTCGGCCATCGGTATCGCGGGCATGGACCGCCTGGTGCGCCTGAATGTGATCGCCCGCTCCGGTCGTGCGGTAGAGGCTGCCGGTGATGTGCATGTGCTGATGCTCGACAAGACCGGCACCATCACCTTCGGCAACCGCCGCTGCAGCGCCCTGCATGCGGCGCCCGGCGTTACCGCGCGGGAGTTGGGCGAGGGCGCCTTGCTGGCGTCGCTGGCCGACGACACTGCCGAAGGCAAGTCGATTGTCGAGTACCTGCGCCAGTTGCATGATTTCACCGAACCGACTGCCGATCAGCTCACGCCCGTGGCCTTCAGCGCCGAAACCCGGCTGTCCGGCATCGACTATCAGCAACGTCGCTATCGCAAGGGCGCGGTGGACTCGGTGCTGGCCTTCGTCGGCATGCAACGCCTGGAAATGCCGGCGTCATTGGCCCGGGAAGTGGACAAGATTGCCCAGAGCGGTGGCACGCCGCTGCTGGTGTGCCTCGACAAGCGCCTGCTCGGCGTGATCCACCTCAAGGACGTGGTCAAGCCGGGCATCCGCGAGCGCTTTGCCGAGCTGCGCAAGCTGGGCATCCGCACGGTGATGGTCACCGGCGACAACCCGCTGACCGCTGCGGCGATTGCCGCCGAAGCCGGGGTCGATGACGTGCTCGCCGAAGCCACCCCGGAGAAGAAGCTGGCGCGCATCCGCCAGGAACAGAACGACGGCCGTCTGGTGGCCATGTGCGGTGACGGCGCCAACGATGCCCCGGCGCTGGCCCAGGCCGATGTCGGCATGGCCATGAACGACGGCACCCAGGCAGCCCGCGAGGCAGCCAACATGGTCGACCTGGACAGCGACCCGACCAAGCTGCTGGATGTGGTCCAGGTCGGCAAGGAGTTGCTGGTGACCCGTGGTGCGTTGACCACCTTCTCGATTGCCAACGACGTAGCCAAGTACTTCGCCATCCTCCCGGCCTTGTTCGCGGCGATCTACCCGCAACTGGGCGTGCTCAACCTGATGCACCTGAGCAGCCCGCAGAGCGCGATCCTCTCGGCAATCGTCTTCAATGCCCTGATCATCGTCGTGCTGATCCCGCTGGCCCTGCGCGGGGTGCGGGTGCAGGCCGCCAGCGCCGCCCACCTGCTGCGTCGCAACCTGCTGATCTATGGCCTGGGCGGGCTGATCGTGCCGTTCGCCGGGATCAAGCTGATCGACCTGTTGCTCACCGCCCTGAAGCTGGTCTGAACCAAGGAGATGACCATGACTACCCATATTCGTCCGGCCCTGAGCCTGATCCTGTTGATGACCCTGATCACCGGCGCGGTGTACCCGCTGGTGGTCACCGGCATCGCCCAAGTGGCCTTCCCCGACCAGGCCAATGGCAGCCTGCTGCGCGACGGGCAGGGCCAGGTGCGCGGCTCGCAGTTGATCGCGCAACGCTTCGAGGGCGACGCCTGGTTCCAGTCGCGGCCTTCGGCGGGCGACTACGCCACGGTAGCCAGTAGCGCCAGCAACCTGGCACCGAGCAATCCGGCGTTGGCCGAGCGGGTCAAGAGCAGCGCCGCGCAGCTGTACATCGAAGCGCAGGGGCCCGTGCCGCTGGCCTTGCTGACCACCTCCGGCAGCGGCCTGGACCCGCACCTGTCGCCTGCGGCGGTGGCCTACCAGCTGCCGCGGGTGGCGGCGGCGCGCAAGGTTGCGCCCGAGGCCTTGCAACTGCTGGTCGAGCAGTCCACCCTGCATCCCTTGATCGGCCCGCCGGTGGTCAATGTGCTGGCCCTGAACAGCGCCCTTGAGCGGCTGGCACCGGCGTCGAAATAAGGACAGGCAGTGAGCATGAGCAATTCCGAACGCGCAGATGCGTTGTTGGCTGGGCTGCCGCGCGAAGGGCGCGGCCGGCTCAAGGTGTTTCTGGGCGCGGCGCCCGGGGTAGGCAAGACCTACGCCATGCTCCAGGCCGCCCATGCCCAGTTGCGCCAGGGGGTGGCGCTGCTGGCCGCAGTGGTCGAGACCCATGGCCGCGCCGAGACCGAAGCGCTGCTCGGCGGCTTGCCCCAGCAGCCACTGCTGCGCAGCGAATACCGCGGCATGCTGCTGGAAGAAATGGACCTCGACAGCCTGCTCAAGGCCCGCCCGCAACTGGTGCTGGTCGACGAGCTGGCCCACAGTAACGCTCCTGGCAGCCGCCACGCCAAGCGCTGGCAGGATGTCCAGGAGTTGCTCGCCGCCGGCATCGACGTCTACACCACGGTCAACGTCCAGCACCTGGAAAGCCTCAACGACCAGGTGCGCGGCATCACGGGCGTGCAGGTGCGTGAAACCCTGCCGGACTGGGTGCTGCAGGAAGCCTTCGAACTGGTGCTGATCGACCTGCCGCCGCGCGAGCTGCTTGAGCGCCTGCGCGAAGGCAAGGTGTATGTGCCGGAGCAGGCGCGGGCGGCGATCGATGCGTTTTTTTCCCAAACCAACCTGACCGCCTTGCGCGAGTTGGCCATGCAGACAGCGGCGGCCCAGGTCGATGCGGACCTGGCCCACGGTTACCGCCAGCTTGGCCAGGACGCCCCGGCCTTGCGCGGTCGCTTGCTGGTCGGCGTCGATGGCGATGCCCAGGCCGAGCGCCTGGTGCGGCATGCCAGCCGTGTCGCCCAGCGCCGCCATCTGCCCTGGACCCTGGTGCACGTCGACAACGGCCGGCTGCGCGACGAAACCGCACGTCAGCGCTTGCAGGCGGCCCAGCAACTGGCCGAACGCCTGGGTGGCGAAGTGGTGCTGTTGCGCGCCGGCGAGGTGGCCAGGACCCTGATCCAGCATGCCCTGGAACGGCGCGCGAGCCTGGTGCTGGTCGGCCAGTCACGCGATCGCCTGCGCCGGCGGCTGTTCGGCGCCGGGGTGGCGACGCGCTTGCTGCGTGATGCCCATGGCCTGGAAATCAACGTGCTCGACCGCGACACCCAGCCCGAACCGCCCAGTGCAGCGGTGAAAAAGGTCTGGGTCTGGCGCCATTACCTGTTGGCCCTGGCCGCCACCCTGTTGGCGTCCGGCCTGGCCTGGGCGGTGGCCAGCGTGCTGGCCTTGCCGAACATCTCTCTGGTGTTTCTCGCCGCGGTGTTGCTGGTGGCGGTACGCAGTAGCCTGGGCCCGGCGCTGGCCTGTGCGGTGATGTCGTTCCTGGCCTACGACTTTTTGTTCATTCCGCCGACGTTCTCTTTCAGCATCCAACGTGAAGAAGACGTACTGACCTCGCTGTTCTTCCTGTTGATGGCAGCGCTCACCGGTAACCTCGCCGCACGCCAGCGCCGGCAGTTGCAGGCCCTGCGCGAAACCCAGGAGCAGACCAGCCAGTTGCTTGAGCTGTCGCGCAAGCTCACCGCCGCCACCGACCGCCAGGCGGTGTTCACCGCCGCCGGCCAACACCTGGATGGCTGGCAGGACCTGCAGGTGTGCCTGCTCGAACGCGATGCCGAGGGTCGACTGCAGGTGGCCAGTGGCGGCGACCTGCAGTTCAGCGACAATGAGCGTGCCGCCGCCGACTGGGCCTGGCAGCACGACCAGGCGGCGGGCCAGGGCAGCGATACCTTGCCCAATGGCCGCTGGTGGTGGTGGCCGCTGTCGGTGGACGAGGCACGCCTGGCGCTGCTCGGCGTGCGACCGCGCAAGGGCCAGCAACTGACGGCCCAGCATTGCCGCCTGCTCAAGGCCCTGAGCCAGCCGCTGGCCCAGGCCCTGGCCCGGGCGCGATTGGCCGAGCAGCTTGAGTCGGCCCGTTTGCATGGCGAAACCGAACAGCTGCGCAGCGCCTTGCTGGCCTCGGTGTCCCACGACCTGCGCACGCCGCTGACCGCCATGCGCGGCAGCATCGACAGCCTGCTGGCCCTCGGTGAGGCGATCCCCAAGGCCGATCGCCAGGAGTTGCTCGAAGGCACCCGCAACGAAGCCGAACGCCTGGATCGCTACATCCAGAACCTGCTCGACATGACCCGCCTGGGCCATGGCGGCTTGAAGCTGGCGCGCGACTGGGTGGCGCCCACCGACATTGTCGGCAGTGCCCTGAACCGCCTGCGGGTGGTGCTGGCGCCGTTGCAACTGCGCACCGAGGTGCCGGCCGACTTGCCGTTGTTGTTCGTTCACGCCGCGTTGATCGAGCAGGCGCTGATCAATGTGCTGGAGAACGCTGCACGTTTTTCTCCGGCGGCTGGGCGGCTGGCGCTTCAGGTCAGCACTGAGGGCGAGTTGTTGTGCTTTGCCGTCAGCGATGAAGGGCCGGGTATTCCCGAGGCCGATCGCGAGCGGATTTTCGACATGTTCTACACCGCTGCCCGCGGTGACCGGGGCGGGCAGGGCACGGGGCTGGGCCTGGCGATCTGCCAGGGCATGATCGGCGCCCATGGCGGGCATATCCGCGTGGGCGATGGTATCGATGGCAAGGGCACCTGCATCACTCTATGCTTGCCGCTGCCGACCCAACCCGAGCCTGAAAGCGAAGCCCCATGAGCCAAAGCGCGACCCTGCTGGTCATCGATGACGAGCCGCAAATCCGCAAGTTCCTGCGTATCAGCCTGAGTTCCCAGGGCTACAAGGTGGTGGAGGCCGCTACCGGTGCCGAAGGTTTGACCCAGGCGGCATTGGCGCGCCCCGACCTGGTGGTGCTCGATCTTGGCCTGCCGGACATGGACGGCCAGCAGGTGCTGCGTGAACTGCGCGAGTGGAGTGCGGTGCCGGTACTGGTGCTGTCGGTGCGGGCCAGTGAAATCCAGAAGGTCGAGGCGCTGGACAGCGGTGCCAACGACTACGTGACCAAGCCCTTCGGCATCCAGGAGTTTCTTGCCCGGGTGCGGGCCTTGCTGCGCCAGGCGCCGCAGGCGACAGCCACCGCATCGGCGCTGAGCTTCGGGCCCTTGACCGTCGACCTGGCGTTTCGCCGGGTGACCCTGGACGGTATCGAGGTGGCGCTGACCCGCAAGGAATATGCGCTATTGGCGCAGCTGGCCAGCCATCCGGGGCGGGTGATCACCCAGCAGCAACTGCTCAAGGATATCTGGGGGCCGACCCACGTCGATGACAGCCACTACCTGCGCATCGTCGTCGCCCATGTGCGCCAGAAGCTCGGCGATGACCCGACGGCGCCGCGGTTTATCGTGACTGAGCCTGGGGTGGGGTACAGGCTGATCGGTCCGGAGCAGAATTAAGGGCCCTATCGCGGGGCAAGCCCGCTCCCACAGCAAATGTAGGAGCGGGCTTGCCCCGCGATGCTGTTAGCCGTCAACGCCGCTCCGCCTCATAGTTATCCAGCGTATCGCGCGCAATTTCCCGGCCCAGGGCAATCAGCTCCGGCGCCTTGTAGAACTCGAAGAACCGGCACACTCGCTTGGGCACGTTGATCAGCACGTCCGGCGGATACCCGGCAATCTTGTACTGGGCAAGTGACGTCTGCATCACCTCGAAGCTCTGGTTGATCAAGTCCAGCAGGGAGGCTGGCCCGACGTTGTCGATGATGAACGAGCCGGTCGCCGATTTCGGCGCGCCGTCAGCCTCCGGCGCCGCAGCCGGTTGCTGGGCTTCGGGGGCGGCCGCGTCGCTGAGCCAGGGGTTGGGAATCTGCGCCGCCTCAGGTTGCAGCTCCTGCTCGATGCGCATCAATTGCTCGGCCGGTTTGCGCCGGAACGGCAGGTGCGAGCCCAGCGAGTTGATCAGGCTGTCAAAGCGCAACTTGAACGCTGCCGGGCGTTCGATCACCGGTAACTGGTATTGCCTCTGGTTGGTCGAGTTGAGGTTCACGGCGATGATCAGGTCGCAGTGGCTGGAGACCACCGGGATGATCGGCAAAGGGTTGAGGATGCCGCCATCGACCAGCATGCGGTTGCCTTGCACCACCGGCGTGAACAGGCTGGGAATCGCCGCCGAGGCACGCATGGCCTGGTGCAGGCAGCCCTCCTGGAACCAGATTTCCTGCTGGTTGGTCAGGTCGGTGGCGACTGCCGTGTAGGGGATGCGCAGGTCTTCGATATTGACCTCGCCGACGATCTTGCGAATCTGTCCGAAGACTTTCTCACCGCGTATCGCCCCCAGGCGAAAGCTCACGTCCACCAGGCGCAGCACGTCCAGGTAGTCCAGGCTCTCGATCCAGTTGCGGTATTGATCGAGTTTGCCGGCGGCGTAAATACCGCCGATTACCGCACCCATGGAGCACCCGGCGATGCAGGCGATGTCGTAGCCGCGGCGCTCGATTTCCTCGATCACGCCGATGTGTGCATAGCCCCGAGCCCCGCCTGAGCCCAGAACCAGTGCGACGCGCTTTTTCATGATGCTTCCCCGGTGTTCTGCTTCCATGGTCTAACAATGCGCCCAATTGTGTCTGTGCTTCAATCGTCAGCGGCGCTGCGCTACGCTGAATAGGGCACTTTTCTCACTGTTTGCCGTCGAAGTCGCCACCCTGAACTTTTTCTTTTGAGGAATTGCCGATGAAAGCCTGGATTTGCCTGCCCTTGATTGCCCTGGTCCTGACCGGTTGCGCTGGCAAGACGGCCTACCGCGACAGCTGCGCCAATCAGCTGGACGCGGCCTGGAAGGAACTCGACCTGGCCAAGGCCGAAGGCTTCGCCGGTACCGTCAGCTACTCCAAGGCGTTGTCGCTGTTGACCGGGGCCAAGACCCAGCAGCAGTTCGAAGCGTTCGAAGGCTGCAGCAGGAAGGCTCAGAAAGCCCGCTTCTACATTCGCGAATCCCGCGCCGGGCGCTGATACAGGAGTAGACCATGTCGTCGGCCATGCTTGACCATGTCATTGCCCAGGTACTGAGCCTGCAGGTGCGTCTGCTGGCGTGCCAGGCACGTCTGGCTGCCGATACCGACAGCGAGGCGCTGCACGACCTGCGCATCGGCGTGCGGCGCTTGCGCAGCCTGCTGCGGCCGCTGCGCGAATTGCCTGGCGTCGACCAGCTGGAAGCGGCTGCCCAGGCGCTGGGTACCCTGACCACACCACTGCGTGACCGTGAGGTGCTGGCCGCGCAGTTGTTCGAGCGACAGCAGACGGCCGCTGCGCAATCGCGCCTGGCGCACCGCAGGCAAACCTTCGCCAATGTCGCCGCCAGCCCCGAGCTGGCGCGCCTGCTGGCAATCGTCGACGCTTTCCCGGTGTTCTTGCGCGCAGCGCAGCGCCAGGGCCTGATCCGGCGCCTGCAACAGCGCATCGACAGACGCCTGGGAAAACAGTGGAAGCAACTGCGTGAGGCCCTTGACGATCCCGCCCACGACCGCCATCGCCTGCGCCTGCTGATCAAGCGGGTGCGCTACGCGGCTGAAGCCTATCCGCAGTTGCAGCACTCCAACCCCCGCCTGCAAAAGGCCCTCAAGCGTGCCCAGGGTGACCTGGGCACCTGGCACGACCTGCTGCAGTGGCTGCTGCAAGCCGAGCAGCAACCCGACCTGGCCCCGTGTGTCAGCCACTGGCAAACGCAGCAGACCATGGCCGAGCAACGCGCCGATGCCACCCTGGAACGCCTGCAGGTGCGGCTTGCGCAGCGATAGCCCGCTGAAATGGCCGAAATGCGTGCTGTAGACCGGCTGCTGTCTGGTTAAGATCAATTTTTTTCTGATCGCTGAGGTCGTCATGAACTTTTCGCAATTGCTCACGGCGGTCCGCCAGCATCCCCAGGCGGTGACCATTGATTCAAGCTGGGCCCAGGGCCGTGCCTGTTTTGGCGGGCTGATGGCTGCCCTGGTGTACGAGGCCATGCTGGCCAAGACTTCGCCGGGGCGTCCAGTGCGTTCCCTGGCCATTACCTTTGTCGGCCCGGCCGAGCCCGAAGTGCCGATCAGCTTCGACGTCGAGCTGCTGCGCGAGGGCAAGGCCGTCAGTTCGCTGTTAGGCCGGGCCACTCAGAACGGTCAAGTGGTGACGCTGATCCAGGGCAGCTTTGGTGCCGGGCGTGACTCGGTCGTCGATGTTCCGGCCTTGCCGGCGGTCGAAATGAAAAGCCTGCAGGAGGCCGCGCCCGAGCTGCCTTACATCAAGGGGATCACGCCGGAGTTCATGCGCCACCTGGCCCTGCGCTGGGCGGTGGGCGGCTTGCCGTTCAGCAACACGCCATCGCGCAGTATGGGCGGTTGGGTACGCCTGCGCGGTGACGTCAAGGATGAGCCGGTCAGTGAGGCGCACCTGCTGGCGCTGGTCGATGCCTGGCCGCCGACCTTGTTGCCTTACCTGAGCAAACCGGCGGCGGGCAGCACCCTGACCTGGACCATCGAGTTCGTGCAGCCGGTGCCGAGCCTGAGCACCCTGGACTGGTGCCGGTACTGTGCGCAGATCGACCACGCCCGCGATGGTTACGGGCATGCCTCGGCCGCGCTATGGAGCGCTTCTGGCGAGTTGCTGGCAATCAGTCGCCAGACGGTGTCGGTGTTCGCTTAACGGCGATGACGCTGGCGCCAGGCACGCCACCAGGCACCGCTGAGCACGAAGCGCGGAAAGGTGATGAACTGCTCGACCAGCAGGCGGCCAATGGCATCCTTGCGGTCGGCGAACGGCTCGGGTTGTTCGGCTTCCAGGCGGTGCCCCTGGCGCTGTAGACCGAGCCCGGCGATCAGGGCGATGATGCCCACGGCCAGTTGCCCAAGGTCCAGCGAGAACAGCCCCGAGAGCACCAGCAACACGCCGAGGATGAACAGCGGCACGGCAATCAGGTGCAGCACCAGGTTGGTCGGGTTGCGGTGGTTGTGGTGGTAGCCACGCCATTGCCAGGCGGGCAGGTTGGGCAGGCGTTTACTCATGGAAATGTTCCTCAGGGGCTTGCCTGAAGAATAGTGCGGCCCCGGCAAAGGGGCCAATCGATGGCTGCTATGACGCCTATAGCTTGAGCTGGCCGATGGCCTTGTTCAACTCGCCGGCCAGGGTCGCCAGTTCGCTGCTGGTGGTGGCCGAGTCAACGGTCTGCTGCACGGTCTCTTCGGTGACGTCGCGGATGCTCACCACCGCCCGGTTCATTTCCTCGGCCACCTGGCTCTGCTGCTCGGCGGCCACGGCAATCTGTGTATTGCTCTCACGCATCTGCGCCACCGCGCTGGTGATCTCCGCCAGGGCGGCGCCGGCTTCCTGGGCCTGTTGCACACAGTCGTCGGCCTTGAACGAGCTTTCCTGCATGAAGTCCACGGCGTCGCGGGTACCGGCCTGCAGGGCCGAGACCATGGTGGTGATTTCGTCGGTAGAGGCCTGTACCCGTTTGGCCAGGTTGCGTACCTCGTCGGCGACCACCGCAAAGCCACGGCCCAGATCGCCGGCCCGGGCCGCCTCGATGGCGGCGTTGAGTGCCAGCAGGTTGGTCTGCTCGGCGATGCTGTGAATCACCCCGACCACGCCGTTGATCTTCTGGCTGTCGTCGGCCAGCTGGCGGATCATTTCGGCGGTCTGTTGTACGCCGCTGGACAGCCCGGCAATCGAGGTCTGTACCCGGCTGACCACTTCCTGGCCGCTGCCGGCCAGGGTGTCGGCGCTCTGCGACAGGTCGCGGGTGGCGCCGGCGTGCTGGGCGATGTGATAGACCGTGGCGGTCATTTCGTTGATGGCGGTGGCGGCCTGGTCGGTTTCGCTCTGCTGGCCGAGCATGCCGTGACGCACGTCGTTCATGCTCGCGGCCAGGCGCGCGGCGCCGGAATCCAGTTGCGCGGCGGTGCGCGCCACGGTGTTGACCACCCGGTGGTAGGTGGTCTGCATGGCATTGAAGGCGCTGGCCATCTGTCCGACTTCATCACCACAGGCCAGGGGCACGCGGGCTGACAGGTCGCCGGTTTTTTCCACGTGCAGCATCACGTCCTTGAGGGTGTTGAGCTGGCTGAGCAGGAAGCGGATCAGCAGTTGCGAGGCGCAGAGCATCGCCAACATCAGGATCAGTACGCACACGGCGTAATTGGTGAAGCGGTCGGTGAATACCTGGATCAGGCTGGGGGAGGGCGCGAGCACGGCGATCTGCTGATCGCCGTGGCTGATGACCTGGGCGCCGGCCAGCGGATTGTCACCCAGCAACGGCATGCCTTCGAGCTCGACCCAGCCTTGGGCCGAGGCCAGCGCATCGAGGCTGTGCCCTTCGAACTGCGGCGCCTGGCCGGGGGTGTACGTCAGCCACAGCGCGTTGCTCGGCAGGGGTTGCCCGGCTGGCCAGGCCGCCAGTAGCTGCGCCTGGGCCTGGGCTTTGCTTTGTGCACTCTGGGCCCGGGCCTGCTGTTCAAGGTGCACGGCATACAGCACCAGAAACAGCGTGGTGACAAAGGCAACCGCATTCACGGCCCAGAACTTGTACTTCAGGGAGATATTGCTAAGCCAGGCACCCATGGTAGGTCTTCTCTGATTGAGCGGAAACATTGTTGGCAAGGTGCCATCATTGTGCCCAGTCGATCATCAAGACGTTTTGATATGCGTCAAATAATCGCGGGCAGGTTAAAGAAGGCGCGGGCAGTGGCGGTGCTGTGGGCTGCCAGCTGCTCGGCGCTTTCGCCACGGTGCAGGGCCACTTCCCGCAGCACTTCGGTCAGGAACGCCGGTTCGTTGCGCCCGCTTTTCGGCTTGGGCCGCAGGCTGCGTGGCAGCAGGTAGGGCGCGTCGCTTTCGAGCATCAGCCGGCCCTGGGGGATGCTGCTGACCAGCGGGTGCAGGTGGGTGCCGCGCCGCTCGTCGCAGATCCAGCCGGTGATGCCGATGTGCAGGTCCAGGTCGAGGTAGCCGAACAGCGCCGCACGCTCGCCGGTAAAGCAGTGCACCACCGCCGCTGGCAGGCGGTCACGAAAATCCTTGAGGATCGCCAGCAGGCGTTCGCTGGCGTCACGTTCGTGAAGAAACACCGGCATCTGCAGTTCCACCGCCAGGGCCAGCTGTTCTTCCAGGGCTTTTTCCTGTTGCGGGCGCGGCGAGAAATCGCGGTTGAAATCCAGCCCGCATTCACCCACGGCCTGCACCCGCGGCTGCTCAAGCAAGGCGCGCAGCTGGCGGTTGCTGTCGGTGCTCCAACTGCTGGCGTCATGGGGGTGAACCCCGGCGGTGCTGAACAGGCGCTGGGCGCCTTCATCCAACTGCTGGCACAGCTCAAGGGCCTGTTCGCTGCCCGCAAGGCTGGTGCCGGTGACCATCATCTGCACCACCCCGGCGGCCTCGGCGCGTTCGAGAATTGCCGGGTGTTTGTCGGCAAAACTTGGGTTGGTCAGATTGACGCCGATGTCGATGAGTTGCATGGTGCTACCTCAGGCCGGGGGCCGGCCAGCATAACAAAGCTCGACGAAAATCGATAAAGCCAAGAACTTCAACGAGTTGTCGTGGTCTTTTGCGGTCAACTGTCATGGAACGACTGCAAACTATGGCGCCAACCCCACACGCGCGGACCTCGCAACGGATGACCCGAGCGCTGTTTTTGTTGATCGTGCTGAGCTTCTCGCTGCTGACGGCAGGGCCGGCCAGCGCGCGTCTGACCGGCCCGCAACAGGCGGTGCCCAAGACCCCGGTGCGCGACCTGGCGCAGATTCGCAGCAGCCGGGTGCTGAAAGTGCTGGTCAACCAGAGCCGCAACAGCTCCGGCGAAGTCAAGGGCGAACCGGTGGGCGTCGAGCACCACCGCCTGCGTGCTTTTGAGCACTACCTCAACGCCCGCGCCCGCGATGGCGAGGAAATCCGCCTGAAGATCATCCCCCGCGCCAAGGAACAGCTGCTGGCCGCCTTGCAGCGCGGCGAAGCCGACCTGGTGGCACCGGGCGAACTGGTCGATCCAACCTCCACCCGCGGCCTCAGTGCCAGTGATCCGGTGGTCGACAAGGTGCCCCTGGTGCTGGTCGGGCGCAAGGGCGAGCGCAGTTTCCAGCGCGTCGAGCAACTGTCCGGGCGCACCTTGGCACTGACCAGCTCAAGTGCCGCCGGCGACACCCTGCATGAGATCAACCAGAAGCTGGCCCTGCGTAAGCTGGCGCCGATCAAGGTCGAGTGGGTCGACCCGACGCTGGCGGTCGAAGATGTGCTGGAGATGGTCCAGGCCGGGATTTTTCACCTGACCGTGGTCGAGCAGCCGATTGCCGAACGCTGGGCCAAGGTCATGCCCAAGCTGCGGGTCGAGCGCAAACTGCATGTGGCCAGCCCCGAGGCCATGCGCTGGTACGTGCGCCGTGACGCGGTAATGCTGCACGCCAGCGTCGATCGCTTTCTTCAGGGCTACAAGGCGCCGGCCAATCAGGATGCAGCGTTTGAGCGGATCTACCGGCGTCTGTACCGGGTCCACAATCCCCTGGCACGCACTGATCGCAAGCGCCTGGAGGCATTGCGTCCGGTGCTGCAGCGCCACGCCCGCGAACAGAAGATCGACTGGTTGAACCTGGCTGCGGTGGCCTTCAAGGAGTCCTCCCTTGACCCGACTGCCCGCGGGGCAGGGGGCGCCCACGGGCTGATGCAGATCACTCCCAGCGCCGCTCAGCGGGTGGGGGTGAGCAATATTGCCAATGTCGATGGCAATGTTCAGGCCAGCGCCCGCTACATGGCGCTGATCCGGCGCAAGTTCTTTTCCAGCAACCAGCTTAACGAGCGTGAACGCATGGCGTTCACCCTGGCGGCCTATAACCTGGGCCCGGAGCGGGTTCAGGCGATGCGTGCCGAAGCGCGGCGGCGTGGGCTCAATGGCAACCAGTGGTTCTTCCAGACCGAGCGCATCGCCATGGAACAGGTGGGCATGGGGCCGGTGAGCTATGTGAACAGCGTCAACAAGTACTTCCTGGCCTTCGACCGTGAGCGCGCATCCCTGGAGCCGAAAGGGGGTAAAGGTGTGGGGCAAAAATAATCGAATAATTCGATTTTAATGTCGTAAATTTTGCGATTTTACTATTGGTTGATTCGATTAATATGGCGCCCAACACCACACATCACACCCCTTAAGGAACACTCATGAACAA
This sequence comes from Pseudomonas donghuensis, assembly GCF_000259195.1. Classification (GTDB taxonomy): domain Bacteria; phylum Pseudomonadota; class Gammaproteobacteria; order Pseudomonadales; family Pseudomonadaceae; genus Aquipseudomonas; species Aquipseudomonas donghuensis. Next base: position 215,458 of record NZ_JH650762.1, on the reverse strand, counting down.
CAACATCCTCAACGCCGTAGTTGCCAGCCGTGCCAGCTGGGGCCTGAGCATCATCCGTATTCTGGTCGGTATCATCTTCATGGCCCATGGCGCGCAGAAGCTCTTCGGCCTGTTTGGCGGCGGCGGCCTGGCGGGGACCGCGCAGTTCATGGAAAGCCTCGGCCTGGCGCCTGGCCTGCTGATGGCGCTGCTGTCCGGCGGTGCCGAGTTCTTCGGCGGCCTGGCCCTGGTGATCGGCTTGCTGGTACGGCCAGCGGCACTGGCGCTGACCGTGACGCTGATCGTGGCGATCTTCTCGGTGCATATCGGCAATGGGTTGTTCATGGCCAACAATGGCTATGAGTTTGCCCTGGCGTTGATGGCGGGGACGCTGGCGGTGCTGGTTGAGGGGGCGGGGAAACTGTCGTTGGATCGATTGATTGTGCGCTGATCCGGATGGGGCGGTGATGCCGCCTGACTCGACTTGCCCCGCGATGCGATCTGGCAGACAGAACGCTATCGCGGGGCAACCCCGCTCCTACCGTTTGATGTCGGATTTCCGGGGCTTTTTAGTCGCCAGGCCGTTGACATTCCACCCGCGGCTTCTCTAGGATGCTGACTTGCGCCGATTTAAACAGCTACTTGCGGGGCGCAGGGTTACCTCTTCGGAGGTTTCACCAAATACCGCTAAAACGCTGGTTCGGTGACGCCTCCCACCGCAGCCCAGCGGGTTTTGCGAGGCGGAGATCTAACCCCATGAGTTGTCCACGTTCCAGCGTTTGCCTGACCCCGTTGCCCGCCAGCCAGGGCACGCGCACGCCGCGTATTCTTCTGGGCGGCAGCCATCAGCCAACCCTTCTGCGTTACCTCGACGGCTGGCCGCGTCGCAACAGCCGCAACTCCGCCTTCCTGATCCAGTTCGCCGATAGCCGCGACTCCCTTGGCCAGTTCGCCAACGACCGTTTCGACCTCGCCGTGATCCAGTCGCCCAGCGCCGACGACGCTGCCGAAGTCATCGGCCACCTGACCCGCGTCGCCCGCCAGGGGTTGATCACCCGGGCTTGAAGCGCCCGGGCCGGTAACGTCAATGCGCCTTGGCTTTCCTGATCCGTAGCAGGATCACCAGCATGATCAGCATCACCACCGGCGCCATGCCCAACAACGCCTCGCGTGCGCTGATCTGCGCGCCCAGGGTATGCAGGCCGGCATAGAAGAGCTTGAACAGGCTCAGCAGGTAGTAGCTGATGGCGATGATCGAAAGCCCTTCGACCGCCCGCTGGATCTTGATCTGAGTGTCGGCGCGGGCGTTGAGGCTGCGCAAGATCTCGGCGTTCTGTTCCTCCATCTCGACCTGCACCCGTGCCTGCAGCAGGTCGCCAAGGTTGGCCACGCTCTCGGCCAGGTGCTCAAGGCGTTGTTCGGTGACCGCGCAGTAACGCACGGTGGGCTTGAACCGCCGCTCGATGAACACCCCCAGGCGCTGGCAATCACCGACATGGCTTTCACGCAGTTCGCCCAGGCGCTCGAATACCAGTTGCGCATAGGCCTGGGTGGCGCTGAAGCGATGGCGGTGCTTGACCGTGCTGCCGACCACCTGGCGCGACAGTTGGGCGATATCGGCCAGCAGCGCCTTGGCATTGCCGCCGTCACTGCTGACGTTGCGTTCCGACAGGCTGACCAGCTTGCGGTCATAGGCGTCAAGTTGCGGGCTCAGGGCCTTGGCAACGGTCAACGACAATGAGGCCATCATCCGGTAGGTCTCGATCTCCAGCAGGCGACGGATCATTCGCCCCTGGCGGTAGGCATTGAGCCGGCGGTTGATGAACAGGAAGCGGTTGGTGCCATCTGCAGTCAGGCGAAAATCGCTCCACACCACGGCATCGCCGCCGCCCACGCAGGAGCCGCAAGGGTCCTTGAACGCGTAGCGGCTCAGGTCCAGATCCTGTTCGTCGCGCACCAGTACCTGCACCGCGTTGATCATCTGCTCGCGGTAAGGCTCGACGCCTGCGGCCAGGGCCGGCGGCAGGGTGGTCCAGTTCAGCTCGCGGCTGCTGGCGGGTACCACCATCGTCAGGGTGAAGAACTCGGCATGGCGTTCCCATTTGAACGGATGGCCGTCCAGCTGGGTGATGCCCTGCGCGGCGTCCGGCTCGAACGCATTCGCGCAGCAGCGCTGCAGCAGAGCGTTGCAATCGGCATCGGTGCCGAGAAACGCCAGGTGGAAAACATGCGCCGGCTCATCGAAGTACAGCGACGGGCGGGCGTGCAACTCGTTGTGCAAGGCGGTGCGTTGGGCGTGCATGCGGGTCAGACCGTATTGTTGTGGTTGTCTGCGGATTCCCTTTGGGACTGGAGCCGCCAGGCACAAGTCACGTGCAGTTGCGCCGCGCGTCGGCAGGGTTGATGATCAGGCCCTGCAAGCCACTCAGTCAGCCTGTAAGCGAGAATTTTTGTTGAGTACGCAAATCATCACGAAGGAAGGTCACGAAGCGCTCAAGCAAGAGCTGGACCATCTGTGGCGGGTAAAGCGTCCCGATATCACCCAGAAAGTCACCTGGGCGGCGTCTTTGGGCGATCGTAGCGAAAACGCCGATTACCAGTACAACAAGAAACTGCTGCGTGAGATCGACCGCCGCGTGCGCTACCTGCGCAAGCGTCTGGAAGACATGCGCGTGGTCGAGTATTCGCCGGAGCAGGAAGGCCGGGTGTTCTTCGGCGCCTGGGTCGAGATCGAGAACGAGGAGGGCGAGACCAAGCGTTTTCGCATCGTCGGTTACGACGAGATCTACGGGCGCATGGACTACATCTCGATCGACTCGCCCATGGCCCGCGCCTTGCTGAAAAAAGAGGTCGGCGATGAAGTCATCGTCCAGACCCCTTCCGGCGAGATGTGCTGGTGGGTCAACGCCATCGACTACGTCAAACCCTGATCAGCCCTCGCGCAGCACCGCCAGCGGGCTGGCATTGAGCGCCCGGCGCGTACCGTAGACCCCGGCGCCGCCGACCAGCAGGGCGCCGATGACCGGCAGCAACAGCAGCCACGGGTGCGGGCTCCAGTGCAGGTCGAAGGCATAGCGGTACAGCACCAGGGTGATCAGCTCGCAGCCGATTGCCGCCAGCAGGCCGCTGGCCGCCCCGAGCAAGCCGAACTCGATGCGCCGGGCCTTGACCAGCAAGCCGCGCCCGGCGCCCAGGGCACGCAGCAGGGCGCCCTGGCGGATGCGTTCATCAAGGGTCGCCTGCAAGCCGGCGAACAGCACTGCCAGGCCCGCCGCCAGGACGAACAACAGCACGTACTCCACTGCCAGGGTGACCTGGGCGAGGATGCTGCGCAGCTGTTCGAGCAGGGCGTCGACCTGGAGGATGGTCACCGCCGGAAACGCCCGCGACAGCGCCACCACCTGCGGGTCATGGCCGGGTGCCAGGTAGAAGCTGGTCAGGTAGGTGGTCGGCAGGTCCTGCAGGGTTTCAGGCTGGAAGATCATGTAGAAGTTGGGCTGGAAGCTGTCCCAGTTGACTGTGCGCAGGCTGCTGACCTGTACCTGGCGTTGCAGGCCGCCAATGGTGAAGGTCAGTTGGTCGCCCAGCTTGAGCTTGAGGCTCAGGGCCAGTTCGGCTTCCACCGAAACACCGGGCAAGGCCTCGGCGGCAGGTTTGGCTTGCCACCACTGGCCGGCGATCAGGCTGTTGCCCTGGGGCAGGTCGGCGGCCCAGGTCAGGCTCAGGTCGCGCTGCACGGCGCGGTCGCCGGTGGTTTCCTTGCTGACGATCTGTTGCACCGGCTCGCCGTTGATTGCCGTCAGGCGTCCGGGAATCACCGGGTACAACGGTGCGGCTTGGGCAGAGAACTCGGTCAGGCGCTGGGCAAAGCTGTTCTTGTCGTCGGGCAGGATGTTCAGGGCGAAATAGTTCGGCGCGTCCTTGGGCAACTGGTTCTGCCAGGTGTCGAGCAGCTCGGCGCGCAACAGGGCAATCAGGGCCATGGCCAGCAGGATCAGGCCGAAGGCCAGGGATTGCCCGGCAGCCGCCAGCGGGTGGCGCAGCAACTGGCCAAGGCCCAGGCGCCAGGCCAGCGGGCTATCGGCGAGCAGGCGCCGCAGGCTGCGCAGGCCGAGCAACAGCAGCCCGCCGAGCAGCAAGGCGGCGACCAGGCCGCCGCCGAGCAGGGCGAAGGTCAGCAGCAGGTCGAGGCTCAGCCGCCACATGATCAGCCCCAGGGCAAACAGCGCGGCGCCATACACCAGCCAGCTACTGGCCGGCACCGGCAACAGGTCGCGGCGCAGGACCCGCAACGGCGGCACCCGGCCAAGGGCCGCCAGCGGCGGCAGGGCGAAACCGGCCAGGGCCACCAGGCCAGTGGCAATCCCGGCCAGGGCCGGGGCAATGCCACCGGGCGGAACCTGTGCCGGCATCAACCCTTGCAGCAACTCGAACAAGCCCAACTGGGCCAGCCAGCCGAGCGCTGCGCCACACAGTGCGGCGATGCTGCCCAGAATCGCCAGTTGCAGGCAGAACAGGCTCAACGCCTGGCGACGCGACAGGCCCAGGCAACGCAGCAGGGCGCTGGCATCGAACCGACGGGTAGCGAAGCGGCTGGCCGACAGCGCCACGGCAACACCGGCGAGCAGCACCGCCACCAGGCTGGCCATGTTCAGGTAGCGCTCGGCCTTGCCCAGGGCGCCGCCGATCTGCTGGTTGCCGTCGCGCGAGTCCTGCAGGCGTTGGTTGGCGGCGAGGCTTTTGCTCACCGCGTCACGATAACTGGCCAGCGCGTCGGGCTCGCCACGCCAGAGTTCGCGATAACTGACCCGGCTACCCGGTTGCACCACCCCGGTGGCCTCAAGGTCGGCGAGGTTGATCAGCACTCGCGGGGTCAGGCTGTAGAAGTTGCCGGCGCGGTCGGGCTCGTAGGTCAGCACCCGGCTCATGCGCAGGGTTTTCATGCCCACATCGATACTGTCGCCGATCTTCAGGTCCAGCGCTGCCAGCAGTCGCGGTTCGACCCAGGCCTCGCCTGGCGCCGGGCCGCCGCCAGCGGTTTCGGCGCCATAGGGCTCGGCGGCGCTGCGCAGCGCACCGCGCAGCGGGTAGGTAGCGTTGGCCGCCTTGATGCTCGACAACTGAATACCGTTGTCGGTGGCGATCACGCTGGAAAACTCGACCACCCGGGCGTGTTGCAAGCCCAGCGCGGTGCCGCGGTTGACCTGCTCGGGCGCGGCTGGCGAGCTGCCTTGCAGCACCAGGTCGGCGCCGAGGAATTCGGTGGCGCGCAGCAACATGGCGCCGTTGAGGCGGGCGCCGAAATAACCGATGGCGGTACTGGCCGCCACCGCCACCAACAGGGCGAAGAACAGCACGCGCAACTCACCGGCGCGGGCGTCGCGCAGCAACTGGCGCAGGGCCAGGGGGAACAACGGCAAGCGCTTCATCAAGGCTCCAGCGGCGCGACCAGGTGGCCGGCGTCCAGGCGGATCAGACGACGGCAGCGCTGGGCCAGGCGTTCGTCATGGGTGACCAGCACCAGGGTGGTGCCGCGTTCCTTGTTCAGGTCGAACAGCAGGTCGCTGATACGCTCGCCGGTATGGCTGTCGAGGTTGCCGGTGGGCTCGTCGGCAAACAGCACCGCGGGCTCGGCGGCAAAGGCGCGGGCGATGGCCACCCGTTGCTGTTCGCCACCGGAAAGCTGGCGTGGCGAGTGGCTCAGGCGCTGGCCCAGGCCGACCCGCTCAAGCAGGCTGCGGGCGTGCTCGCGGGCATCGCGGCGACCGTCCAGCTCCAGTGGCAGCATGACGTTTTCCAGCGCGTTGAGGCTGTCGAGCAATTGGAACGACTGGAACACAAAGCCGACGTGCTCGGCCCGCACCCGCGCGCGCTGGTCTTCATCCAGCGGGCCGAGGTCATGGCCCGCTAGCGTCACGGAGCCGGCACTGGGCAGGTCGAGGCCGGCGAGCAGGCCGAGCAGGGTCGATTTGCCCGAGCCCGAGGCGCCGACGATCGCCAGGCTGTCGCCCTGTTTCAATTCCAGCGAGAGTTCGTGCAGGATGGTCAGGTCGCCTTCCGCGCTGGGGACCACTTTGCTAAGGTTGCGCGCACTGAGAATGCTGGGGCCCATGGAGAATCCGATGCGAGTATGGTTATTGAGTGCTGGCCTGGCCTTGATGTGCATGGCCCAGGGCGCAGCAGCGGGGACCGTGCTGATTGTCGGCGATAGTATCAGTGCCGCTTTCGGCCTGGATACCCGCGAGGGCTGGGTTGCCTTGCTGGAGCAACGCCTTAAGCGCGAGGGTTTCGACGCCAAGGTGGTCAATGCCTCGATCAGCGGCGACACCAGTGCCGGAGGCCAGGCGCGGCTGCCGGCGCTGCTTGCAGAGCACAAGCCGGAGCTGGTGGTGCTTGAATTGGGCGGCAACGATGGCCTGCGCGGGCAGCTGCCAACGCAATTGCAACAAAATCTTGCCTCGATGATCGACAAATCGCGGGCTGCCGGCGCCAAGGTGCTGTTGCTGGGCATGCGCCTGCCGCCCAACTATGGCAAGCGTTACAACGAGGCCTTCGCCAAGGTGTATGAAAACCTGGCGACGGAAAAACAGGTGCCGCTGGTGCCGTTTTTTCTCGAAGGGGTGGGCGGTGTGCCCGAGCTGATGCAGGCCGATGGCATTCATCCGGGGCAGGGCGCCCAGGCCAGGTTGCTGGAAAATGCCTGGCCGCAACTAAAACCGCTGCTTTGACGCTTTTATAGTGACCGGCTTTCGGCTAATGTTGCGCCCCCGATTTGGAGCCCCCGATGCCGCGTCCCGCCTGGTCCCTGTATGCCTATCAATTGATCGAGCCTGACGAACAGCTTGACCTGTTCGCCTGCCAGGAGATCCGCGTCCACCTGGTAGCCCGCCAGCTTGAGCTCGGTGGCTCGGCCGACCGTACCCTGTGCGGCACCCTGTTGCCGGCGCAACCGCGCTGGTCGCAGGCCGAGCGCAGCATTTACCGTGACCGCCGCCTGTGCTCGCTGTGCCGGGCGATTCTCGATGCCCAGCGCCGTGGCACACGGCCGGTATGGCCCGAGCTGTAACCTGCTGATATAACCTTTCATCCCCTGTACGGCCAACCGCTGCCGGGACATCTCCCGATTATGCAGGGGGCGGTGTACAATCGATTGCTTGACTCAATTGAATTAGCGAAGGATTTCCCGGATGTTGCCGCGCTTTCCCGCCGTCACCCGTTGCCTGTCCCTGGCCGCCCTGCTGGCGGCAGGTCCCGCTGCTGCGCTGGAGTTCCCCCTGCCGCCTCCCGGTGAAGACGTCATCGGCCAGGTCCAGGTGATCAAGGCCAAGTACGAAGACACCTTTGCCGACATCGGTACGGCCAACGACCTTGGCTATCTGGAAATGATCGCCGCCAACCCCGGCGTCGACCCATGGCTGCCGGGCGCCGGCACCGAGATCATCCTGCCGACCCGCTTCATCCTGCCGCCGGGCCCGCGTGAAGGCATCGTCATCAACCTGGCCGAGTACCGCATGTACTACTACCCGAAAGGGCAGAACGTGGTGCACACCTACCCGCTGGGTATCGGTCGTGAAGGCTGGGGCTCGCCGATCGCCAACACCAGGGTCACGGCCAAGACCCCGAACCCGACCTGGACGCCACCGGCCTCGATCCGCAAGGAACACGCCGAAGACGGTGACATCCTCCCGGCCGTGGTGCCGGCAGGCCCGGACAACCCGCTGGGGCCGTTCAAGTTCACCCTTGGCGTGCCGGGCTACCTGATCCACGGTTCGAACAAGAAGTTCGGCATCGGCATGCGCACCAGCCACGGTTGCTTCCGCATGTTCAACAACAACGTGCTTGAGCTGGCCAAGATGGCCCCGGTCGGTGTGCCGGTACGCATCATCAACGAGCCCTACAAGTTCGGCCTCAGTGCCGGCAAGGTCTACCTCGAGGCGCACACGCCGCTGGACGACAAGGGCGACCCGTCGGTGGTCGACAAGCACACGTCAGTCATCAATGCCCTGCTCAAGCGTGAAGACCTGGCCAACAACCTGCGCATGAACTGGGATATGGTGCGTGATGTGATCGCAGCCGAAGACGGCATGCCGGTGGAAATTGCCGTACCCAATGGTGCCGGCGGCCAGGCGCCGATGGTTTCCAGCGTGCCTTACGACATGCAGTAAGCCCTGCCTGCTTTATCCGAGGCCTGCCATCGTGCAGGCCTCGTCGTTTCTGGCGTTGCACTTTTCTGGCAGCAATAAAAAAGCCGACCCACAAGTGGGTCGGCTTCCAATAACAATCCCGAAGGACTATTACTTGCGGCTGGCTTTGTCCAGCATACGCAGAGCGCGCTCGTTAGCTTCGTCAGCGGTCTGTTGTGCTTTTTGAGCAGCAGCCAGAGCGTCGTCAGCTTTGCGATAGGCTTCATCGGCACGAGCTTGTGCACGAGCAGCTGCGTCTTCGGTAGCGGTCAGACGAGCTTCGGTTTCTTTGGATACGCTGCTGCAACCGGTAGCCAGAACTGCGGCCAGAGCCAGAGCAGAAAATTTCAGAACGTTGTTCATCGTGTTCCCCTTCAAGGACTTTCTATTAAATAGCCATCTCTCAAGAAAGAGAAACTGGCCGGCGTACATAGTACCCATTACTTGTAGTAAGTAAACTGACAGAGCGCAAGAACTGCAAAAAAATGCGCCTGTCCCGGGTCCGCCACAGCCTAATGTAGAAAAACTGTGAAGGCGCCGCCCGCGCGGGTGCTTGCAAGTGTAGCAAGTGCGTATTTTGTTGAACTAAAAGTGACTTAAAGTGTCATCCTTCGTCATAGCACTACAACATCCGGCAACTGTTCAGGCCGATGCTCGCCGCCGTGTCCGCTTGCCACAAGTGGGTGAAATTTGCGACCAGCCACCTTGAGCATCTGGGCGTGGGGCGCCTACTATTTGTACGTGCTCATTTGCCAGAGAACAGCCATGCTCTTCTCGCTGTCCAATGGGGCACGGGGTGGCGTAGAGGTTCCTTCGCCGGAAAAACATCGGTAAGGTAGGGGTCAGAGCACAAGACCCGCGAGGAGTAGTGATGAGCGAGGCGTTGTCCATCCACCATGACCAGGCTGGTCATCAATTCGAGACCAATGTGGACGGTCATCGTGCTTACCTGACCTACATGGACCTGGGTAAGCAAACCCTGGATATCTATCGCACGTTCGTACCGAACGCGTTGCGTGGCCGGGGTATCGCTGCGGCACTCACCGAACAGGCGCTCAAGTACGCCGAAGACATGGGTTATACCGTGATCCCGTCGTGCTCCTATGTCGAGCGTTACATGGAGCGTCAGCAAAAACACGCCACCAACAAGGCCTGAGGATCGCGAAGGGCAGCCATCAGCGCTGCTGTTCAACGCACCAATAAAAACGCCGGGCAATTGCCCGGCGTTTTTGTATCTGCCTGTCAGCCGCGCTGGCGTTTGGGCAGCACGTCCTTGAGCTTGGCGTGCATGCTGCGCAAGGTCTTCTCGGTCGACTCCCAGTCGATGCAGGCGTCGGTGATGGATACACCGTACTGCAGGTCGTTGAGGTCTTTCGGGATCGCCTGGCAGCCCCAGTTCAGGTGGCTCTCGACCATCAGGCCGATGATCGACTGGTTGCCTTCGAGGATCTGGTTGGCGACGTTCTCCATCACCAGCGGCTGCAGGGCCGGGTCCTTGTTGGAGTTGGCGTGGCTGCAGTCGACCATGATGTTCGGCTTGATCTTGGCCTTGGCCAGGGCCTGTTCGCACAGGGCGACGCTGACCGAGTCATAGTTGGGCTTGCCGTTGCCACCACGCAGTACCACGTGACCGTAGGCGTTGCCCTTGGTGGTGACGATGGACACGCCGCCTTCCTGGTTGATGCCGAGGAAGCGATGCGGGCTGGAAACCGACTGCAGGGCATTGATGGCAACGGTCAGGCCGCCGTCGGTACCGTTTTTGAAACCGACCGCCGAGGACAGGCCCGAGGCCATTTCGCGGTGGGTCTGGGATTCGGTGGTGCGCGCGCCGATGGCCGACCAGCTGATCAGGTCCTGCAGGTACTGCGGGGAGATCGGGTCAAGGGCTTCGGTGGCGGTCGGCAGGCCCATTTCCGCCAGGTCCAGCAGCAGTTGGCGACCGATGTGCAGGCCATCCTGGATCTTGAACGAGTCGTCCAGGTACGGGTCGTTGATCAGGCCTTTCCAGCCGACCGTGGTCCGCGGCTTTTCGAAATACACGCGCATGACCAGGTACAGGGTGTCGGACACCTCTGCCGCCAGCACCTTGAGGCGCTCGGCGTATTCGTGGGCAGCCTTGATGTCGTGGATCGAGCAGGGGCCGATCACCACGAACAGGCGGTGGTCCTTGCCGTCGAGGATATTGCGTACCACTTCGCGACCGGCAGTCACGGTCTGCAGGGCGGTAGCGCTGAGGGGGATTTCCTTCTTGAGCTGATCGGGGGTGATCAAGGTCTCGTTGGAGGCAACGTTAAGGTCATCGATCGGTAAATCAGCCATCGTGTTACTCGTCAGGTCACGGGTGCCGGCCGCCAGCGATCCCCGTGCGGCGGAGCAGCGAAAATTGTACGCAGCGGGGAGCCGAACCTTAGCGCGTTACACCGTGGCTCGACAATGGGCAAGGGCGGCTTTCCTGCAAGGAAAAGCCCACAGACACGGGGTTTTTAGCCCGGAAGGAGGATTTCCCGGGTATGGCTTGCCTCAAGGCTGGCTTCGGAGAACTCGCCGGCGTGCAGGCTGACCCATTGCTGGGCGAGGGTTTCAAGGTCCGCGTCCGGGCTTTCGGCTTGGGTTTGTGCCTGGCAGAAGTGCTGGATCTGGCACACCTGTTCGCCCATGCGCGCGCCAAACAATGCTTGTTCATCGACGAAGGCAATGCCCACCCGATAGCCGTCCTGTTGCTTCTGGCACCAGGCCACATAACCGGGATAGCGTGCCTCGGCGCCGAGCGAGGGGATCAGCATTTCCACCGCCATGCCGCGTCGATAGGCCCGTGGATGGTTGCAGGCGATTCCGCCCAGGCTGATAGTGTGCAGACGTTGGCGAAACAGTTTGGGCGACTGACGCAGGGTCAGTACGACCGGAACGTCGTCCGGGTGCAGCAGAAACCCACGCATGCTCGACTCCGTGTCGATTTTTTGACCTTGTTCGCTTGAGTATAGTGAAGGTTCGCAAGACGTATGATTTGCGTGTAAAAAATGTGAACAGAAAATGAACGGTTGAGGAGAGCAGGATGAGCACGAGCAACCCGCGTATCGGCGTGATCGGAACCGGCGCCATTGGCGGCTTCTATGGCCTGATGCTGGCGCGTGCCGGGTTCGAGGTGCATTTTCTCCTGCGTAGCGAGTTCGAAGCCGTTCAGCAGCACGGGTTGCAGCTCGACAGCGCGGTTCACGGCGTTATAAAGATGCCGGTCTTGGCCTATGCCGAAGCCGCTGACATGCCGCCCTGCGACTGGTTGCTGGTGGGCGCCAAGACCACCAGCAACGCCGAGCTTGCGCCATTGATCGCTCAGGTCGCGGCGCCTGATGCCAAGGTGGTGCTGCTGCAAAACGGCCTGGGTGTCGAAGAGCAGTTGCGCCCGTTGCTGCCCGCCGACCTGCACCTGCTCGGTGGCTTGTGCTTTATCTGCGTCAACCGCGAAGCCCCGGGGGTGATCCGGCACCAGTCGTTGGGTGCGGTGAACCTTGGCTATCACAGTGGTCCGGCGGCGGATGAAGACAGCCGGCAGTCCATTGTCGAGGCCGGGGCGACGTTGTTCCATGCAGCCGGCATCGACTCCCAGGCGATGACCAACCTGGCCCAGGCCCGCTGGCAGAAGCTGGTGTGGAATGTGCCCTACAATGGTTTGTCAGTGCTGCTCAAGGCCAGCACCACGCCGCTGATGGCCGACGCCGACAGCCGCGCCTTGATCCAGGCGTTGATGGCCGAAGTGGTGCAGGGCGCGCGTGCGTGTGGCCATGAGCTGCCGCAAGGCTATGCCGAGCACCTGTTCGCGGTAACCGAGAAGATGCCTGATTACTGGCCGAGCATGTACCACGACTTTACCCAGCAGCGGCCGTTGGAACTGGCGGCCATTTATGCCGAGCCGTTGGCCCAGGCCAGGGCGGCGGGGTGTGAATTGCCGAAGATGCAGGTGCTGTATCAGGCCCTGGCCTTTATTGATCGGCATAACTTGCAGGATTGATGAGCGTCGGGGCTGCTGCGCAGCCAATCGCTGGCAAGCCAGCTCCCACAGGGTATGTAGGAGATACAGCACATGAGCAAGAATCTCGGCGACAAACTGGTCGTCGCCATCTCCTCCCGAGCGCTGTTCGACCTCAGCGAGAGCCACCGCCTGTACCTGGCCCAGGGCGTTGAAGCCTACCGCCAGTACCAGATCGAACACGAAGACCAGGTGCTCGAACCCGGCGACGCCTTCCCGCTGGTGGAAAAACTCCTGGGCCTGAATGCCAGCCTCGGCCAGCCCCGGGTCGAGGTGGTGCTGGTGTCGCGCAACAGCGCCGACACAGGCTTGCGGGTCTTCAATTCGATTGAGCACCATGGCCTGGGCATTTACCGTGCTGCCTTTGTTGGCGGCCGTAGTCCTTATCCTTATCTGGCGGCGTTTGGCTGCCATCTGTTCCTGTCCACCGATGCCGATGATGTACGCAGCGCCCTGGAGGCCGGCTTCGCCGCTGCCACCATTCTCTCCGGTGGTGCCCGCCGCGCCGCCAGTGACGAACTGCGCATCGCTTTTGACGGCGACGCGGTGCTGTTTTCCGATGAGTCCGAGCGTGTCTATCAGCTGGGTGGCCTTGAAGCCTTTCAGGCCAGCGAGCGCCAGTCGGCCCGCGAGCCGTTGCGCGGTGGGCCGTTCAAGCCATTTTTGGCGGCACTCAACGTGCTGCAGAAGGAGTTCCCCGAAGGCGCCTGCCCGATTCGCACGGCGCTGGTCACGGCCCGTTCGGCACCGGCCCATGAGCGCGTGATCCGTACGCTGCGCGAGTGGGATATTCGTCTGGACGAGTCGTTGTTCCTCGGTGGCCTGGACAAATCGGCGTTCCTCGAAGCCTTTGCCGCCGATGTGTTTTTCGACGACCAGGCAGGCCATTGCGAGCGTGCGCGCAGTGTCGTCGCCACTGGCCATGTGCCTCATGGGATCAGCAACGAACCCATCCTGGGCTAGTGGACAAACCTCGGCGCCGGACGGCCCTGCGACGGTTCTTGGCGCTGCTAAGCTGAAGCTTGCTCTGCCGTCATGGCAGTCGAGGAGGTCGAATGATCCATTCCATGCTGTATGCCACTGACCTCGGTGTGTACGCGCCTTTTGTCATGCAACACGCGCTGGCGCTGGCGCGGACCTTCAACGCAGAGCTCTACGTCATTCATGCGGTCGAGCCCATGGGCCAGTTCGCCGAATCGCTGCTGCAAAGCTACCTGGACGAGCAGACCCTCGATGAACTGCACAGCGAAGGTGTCACCACGGTGATGGCCAATATCGAGCAGCGGGTTCTGGAAAACTTTCGTGACGAATTGGGCGAGGAGGCCGACTTGGCCCTGATCAAGGCTGTGCGCGTGCGCCAGGGCGATCCGGCGCAGGTGATTCTCGAGCAGGCCCAGCGCCTGAGTGTCGACTTGCTGATCTTCGGTAGCCATAGCCAGGGCGCTGGCGTTGATATCCCGATCGGACGCACCGCCGTGCGCTTGCTGCAGCTGTCGCCAGTGCCGGTGTATATGGTGCCGCTCGCGCAACACCTTGGGCGTAGGAAGTCGTAACTGCGTGGCGCAGGTAGGTTCCTGGAAGACTGCTAAAATAGTTCTAGATTTATTCTTCAAACCACTAATATAGTTATAAATCGTCGCTGCTGCCGGTGACGCCCAGCTGATTTGAGGGATACCTATGAAGCTTCAACAATTGCGCTACATCTGGGAAGTGGCGCACCACGACCTCAACGTCTCCGCGACAGCGCAGAGCCTGTATACGTCCCAGCCGGGCATCAGTAAGCAGATCCGCCTGCTTGAAGACGAACTGGGCGTCGAAGTGTTCGCCCGCAGCGGCAAGCACCTGACCCGCGTGACCCCGGCCGGTGAGCGCATCATTACCACTGCCGGCGAGATCCTGCGCAAGGTTGAAAGCATCAAGCAGATCGCCCAGGAATTCTCCAACGAGAAGAAGGGCACCCTGTCGATCGCCACCACCCATACCCAGGCGCGTTATGCCTTGCCGCCGGTGATCAGCAGCTTCATCAAGCAATATCCGGAAGTGGCCCTGCACATGCATCAGGGCTCGCCCATGCAGATCGCCGAAATGGCTGCTGACGGCACCGTCGATTTCGCCATTGCCACCGAAGCCCTGGAGCTGTTCGGCGACCTGGTGATGATGCCGTGCTACCGCTGGAACCGTTGCGTGGTGGTACCGCAAGGCCACCCGCTGACCAAGCTGCCCAAGCTTACCCTCGAAGCCCTGGCCGAATACCCGATCGTCACCTACGTGTTCGGTTTTACCGGCCGCTCCAAGCTCGACGAAGCCTTCAGTCATCGCGGCCTGACCCCGAAAGTGGTGTTCACCGCCGCCGACGCCGACGTGATCAAAACCTACGTGCGCCTGGGCCTGGGCGTCGGTATCGTGGCCAAGATGGCCGTCGACACCAAGCTCGATAATGACCTGGTGGTGCTCGATGCCAGCGAGCTGTTTGAGTCCAGCGTGACCAAGATCGGTTTCCGCCGTGGCACCTTCCTGCGCGGCTTCATGTGCGACTTCATCGAGAAGTTCGCCCCGCACCTGACCCGCGAAGTGATGGCCAAGGCTATCGCCTGCCACAACAAGCAGGAGCTTGAAGAGCTGTTCGAAGGTGTCGAGTTGCCGGTGCATTGATGCCGGTTTGATCGCTGCAAAGCGCCCCGCGAGGGGCGTTTTTTTTGCGTACGTTTTAACGTTTGTATTGCTTGGGAAATTTCCCAATGCCCCTGGGAGTGGTCCGACTTTTTGCGTCAGAAAACTGCCGAATAATCCTCCTCGCCAACCGCACTGTGCGGTGCGGCATCAGCCGGCGGGCACTTCGCCGTTGGCACGTCACCTGTGACGGTTTCACAGGTCAATTCGAGGAGCACTTCATGAAACGCACTTTTCTGGCCCTGCCATTGGCCATGCTGGCCGCAGCTAACGTTTTTGCGGTGGAGCCGTTGGAGAAACAGGTCACCGTTATAGCGACTATTCCTACCGAGAACTTCTACGTCGAGCCGGTGGGCGGCAACTGGATGAACGAACCCCAGAGCATGGCCTGGAACCCGCTGCGCGAGTCGCTTGAGCCGATTCGTAAACAGCTGCAGGTCAAGAGCACCACTGGAGCCATTTCCGCGCGCCTGCTCAGCCCGGCCGTGATCAGCAGTGGTGCCAACAGCATCGGCCTGGACGTAGCGGTCAATGGCACCGGTTTGACCACCACTTCCGCTCCGGTGGTCCCGGCAGCCGATGCCGCAGCGGGTGCCCGCGTCGGTTTTGACGTCGCCGCGCAGTCCGCAGGCCCAAGCGGCTACGTGCCCGGCAACTACCAGGGCATCATCAACATGATGTTCGAGACCGTCACGCCGTAAGTCGCCAGCCTGGCGTTTTTCCCTTCCCCTTCTGTTCGCCCCGCTCCTCATGCACTTGCCTGGGGTGGGGTGAATATTGCCTGTGAAAACATGGACATGGTCAATTACGTGCCATTAGTTGCTGTAATCCGAATGACACTGGGGTGTCTGGCCTTTTCGGGTATGGCGTCAGCCTGGGCCGATGCGCAGGGGCCGTCCACTCACCTTGGTGTACTGACCCAGGCCCAGGGCCTGCCGCAAGAGTTCACTGAGCATTTCTTCGATGTGCCATTGGCGGTCAGGGTCGACCTTGATGGTCGCTACCTGGGGGATGCCCTGGTCGTGCTGTCGCGTGATGAGCAGGTGCAGTTGCTCAACTTCACCGACACCTTCGAGAGCCAGGCCGCCGACACCGAGCGCTCCCGCTGGCGCGAACAGCTCAGCGAGCCAAGGTCGCTGGGCAACTGCCTGTCCAGTTGTCCGCAGGTGTTGGTGGCCTTGCACTACAGCCTGGTGAATTCGCAGTTGTCGATTCTTACCGCAGCGGCCGAGCGCAGTGATCAGCCGAGGCTTTATCATCAATTGCCCGAGCGTGGCAGCCATGGCTTGCTGCTGCGCAATCAGTTGAACCTGGTCGATGCAGATAACGACACCACCGGACGTTATGCCGTCCAGGGGCAAAGCAGCTTCGGCAACTGGACGGCCCTGGGCGAGGCCCAGTTCGACCGCAACAGCGACAACCTCGAGCAAACCCGGCACCGGGTCGACCAGCTCTATGGCGAACGTCTGCACGACAATCATTTTTTTCGCCTGGGGTATTTCACGCCAGGCGCCCAGGGGCTCACCCGCCAACCGCGCCTGTTGGGTAATCATCCCGATACCACACGCGGGTTTATGCTCGGTAGCAGCGACAGCCTGGCGCTCAACAATGGCCAGGCCAGTACAACGCCCATCTACGTCACCCCCAACCGCTCCGGTATCGCGGAAATCTACCGCAACGGTGTACTGATCAACAGTCAGGCCGTGCAGGCTGGTTTGCAGGCCCTGGATACCCGGGTGTTGCCGGGCGGCATCTATGAAGTGGAGGTACGCCTGATCGAAGACAATCAGGAAACCTCGCGCACCGAAGCGTTTATCTATAAACCCAGTAACTGGAGCAACGCCGAGTCTCCCTGGCGCTACAACATCTACCTTGGGCAGCAGAGCAGCCTGTGGAGCAACTGGGACCAGACCTACGACGACAGCTTCACCGCCGGTGCATTCACTAACTATCTGGCCCATCCCAGGGTGGTGCTCGGGCTCTCTACCCAGCGTATCGACGAGCTGATGCAATACGGTGGCTCGCTGGACTGGGATGTGCTCGATCCGCTGAAGCTGTATGCCAGCGTGTTTCATACCGAAGACAACGGCAACGGCTATGACTTGCAGGGTATCTACAACTACGCGTTGGGCTCGCTGGTGTTCAGCCACAGCCGGTCCTGGCTCGATAGTCGCCGGGTCGACGAGGTTATGGATACGGTCTATGCCGGTACGCGTGTCCAGGAGGTCCGCCAGAGTGCGCTATCGCTGAGCCACAGGGTCGATCGGCAAAGTACTGCCACCCTGCGCCTGTCCCATAGCAGCGGTACCGGCGCAGATGGCACCGGCGTGGATCTGGGTTGGGGCTACTTCGGTAAGCTGCTGAACTCCGATACCAGCTGGCGCCTGTCGCTGTTCGACCGGCCCGGCACCAGCAGTTCCGGCAATGCGCGTAACCGCGGCGTCAGCTTGAGCATGAGCATGAGCCTGGGGGGGCCTGGGCAGCGAATCTCGGCAACCCTGGGTAGCAGGACGTCACGTGACGGCGAGCGCGACCAGAATGCCTCGTTGACCTATCAGCAGGATGTTGACTACGGCGCCTTGCGCAGCCTGGCTGGCACTGTCTCGCTGGATAGCTATGGGACCGGTTTTGGCGGCAATGCCCTGTTCGAAAGCCCGCTGGTGCACGGTGATGCCTATGCCCAAAGCTCTTCCTACAACGGTGAGCTGACCGCTGGCCTGAACCTGGACAGCGTGGTGGCGGTTGGCGCCGGCAAAGTGGCGATGTCCGGGCAGCACCTGCCCCATGAGGCGGGGTTGATCGTCGATGTGGAGTCCGACCTGCAGGGTGTGCGTATGCGTGCCGATGACCATCAGGGCTATGGTGCGGTACTGCGCCCCGGGCGCAATGTCATCCCGGTGGCGGCCTACAAGGCTGGCCAGGTGCACTTCGATTTTGATGGACATGATGCACATGCCGCCGTGATTCAGCCATCAAGCCTTGAGTATCACCTCAACCGCGGAGGCGTGGAGTACCACCGGATTCGCGTGATGCAGACCCTCACAGTGATCGGTCGACTGGTCGACGCCAAAGGCCAGCCGCTCAGGGGCGCATTGGTGATCAACCACGCCAGCCGCAGTGTCAGTGAGGCAGATGGGTTCTTTGCTATCGAGATGAGCGAATCGACGCCGACCCTGGAGATTCGCCGAGCCGGGGATGCCTTGTGCCTGCTCAGTTTTGACCAAGGCAGGTTTGCGCGGGAGAACGATGTACTGCTGGTCGGTGATTTGACTTGCGCTGGTGCCAATGTGGCCCGGGCCGAGTTGAAACAGATGAAGGAGGAAGCGTGATGCGGCGACTGCGAAAATCCCTGGGCGCGGCGTTTGCCGTGTTCATGGGGGTATCAGGGGGCGGTTTGCCAGGGCTGCTCAGCGCTAAGGCCGAGGCCAATGTGGCGAACATTACCTTTGAATACACCGGCCCTCGGCCAGGCTATAGGCCGGACGAGTTCGTCAATACCACGCCGCCGGCGGAGTTCTGTTCGGGGCTGGTTCACTGTACTCGGTACAACGAACACAAGTACACGTTCAATTTCCCGGCCAGTTACAGCAAGACCACCTTCCAACTAGACCCAGATTTACGAAACAGGTACTTCTTCAAACTGCCGGACGTAACCACCTTGCATCTGGTCAATGAGCACGGGGATTCGTTCCGTGCTCAGTTCAAGCCGACCCATGTCGGCCTGAGAGTCAGATCTTCTAGCGGGAGTCTGGGAGTGGGTTACCCAAATAACGGAGGGTGTTGGGGCGTGGCGTCGCGTTACGTCACAAATAACATCGCTGAATACGTCGGGGCGATCATCGACCCGAGTCTTGGTTGCTGGATAGCTGAGCGAGATCAGAGTCCAGGAGCCAGAAACGAGCACTCGACCAACGTAATGGGAATATCCTTCGACCTGCAGTTGCCGTCTGCCACATCACTGAAAAACGGTGTCTATAGGGCTCAGTTGCCATGGAGGGTTGCTTTTCCGGGAGGGGGGGAGTTTGACACCGGTAACAGTTCCCACCCGATAAGCCGTTGGACCCTGGATTTTGAAGTAACCGTCAGACACCCCTTGAAGATCGAGTTTCCGGCCGGCTCCGAGCGGGCGGTACTTGAACCCGCGGGTGGCTGGGCCAGCTGGAGCAACCGAGGGGCCGCGCCGCAGCGCCTGTACCGCCATCTTCCGTTTCGCATCTGGACCACCAGTGCCATCAGTGTCCATGCCCGCTGCGAATACACCATGGGCGGGCGGTGCGGGATCCGCAATCGTCGCGATCATCAGGTGCCGTTGACCTTCGCCCTGACCCTGCCGCCGAGCATGCGCCATGCCGGTGCGCTGGTTGAGGACTTGCCGTTGCCGGTAGGCGGCGGCGCAGCACTTACCATCGACACTATCGAGGAAACGCGCGACCGCCAGGGGCGCCTGCTGTTTGAAGTGTCCCAGGCTGATGTCGCACAAATGCTTTTACATCCGGGGGAAACCTATCAGGGCGATGTCACGCTGGTAGTGGATGCTGCGCTGTAGACAGCCAGTGGCTCACGAAGCCCGAAAAGGATGTAAGACGTTTCTCCTTGATTTTGGGAAGTTTCCTATAGGTCGTGCAGGTTGCCCGGCTAATCCCGCTCGATGAGAATGATATTAATTGGCCATTTGCCTAAGGGAGGCGTACGCATGAAGGGAATTCTGGCAATGCCAGTGCTGTTGATGCTGCTTTGTGGGTCCGCATTCGCGGGCCCTGAGCTCAATATCGGCACGTTTTATGACTATCTCGATGGCGACAAAAGCACGCTGCTCAAGCGGGTTCGCAATGCGGGAGACGCCACGGCGTTCGTCAAGGTCAGCGTTGTCGAGTTGGTCTACGACAACCAGGGCCAGGCCCGCGAGGTCGAGATGGACGGGCGCGAGGCGTTGCAGCGCGGCCTGGTGGTGAGCCCGGCGCGGCTGATCATCCCCGCCAATGGCATGCAGGCGGTGCGTCTGCTTTACCGCGGCGAGCGCGATCAGGAGCGCTATTTCCGCTTGCGTTTCATTCCGGTGCTGCCGGAGGTCGACGACGGTTTTGCCATTACCGAAGACGAAGCCGAACGCTATGAAGACGCCCTCAAGGTCGGGGTCAATATCCTCGCCGGTTATGGTTCGATCCTGTTCGTACGGCCCCAGGCAAGCCGCTACCAGACCGAGGTTGAACATCAGGCTGGGCGCTTCCTGATTCCCAACAAGGGCAATACCACTATCGTGCTCGATCATTTCAATGACTGCGCCGCCGGTAACCAGGACTGTGTGCCGGCGACCAAGCACCATGTGTTGCCGGGCAATGTCCGCGTGTTCGAGAAAAAGCCCGGGCGTCATTATCGCTTTGAGCTGATTGAGGGCGAACAGCGCCGAGAGATTGCCTTCCAGGGGTGAACCGAGCCCAGTCACCGTCGTGGTATGAGGGAAAGCATGAGTAGTGTCTTGATCGTCGATGACCACCCGTTTATTCGTTCCAGCGTCAACTTGCTGCTCGTCAGCGAACGCTTCGATGTGGTTGGCCAGACCGATAACGGCATCGATGCCGTTCGGCTGGCACGAGAGTTGAGCCCGGACCTGATGATTCTCGATATCAGCATCCCGGGGCTCGACGGCCTGGAAGTCATCGCCCGGGTCAAGGCGATGAAGCTTGCGCTGAAGATTCTGATCCTGACTTCGCAACAGGCTGAATACTTTTCCTTGCGCTGCATGAAGGCGGGGGCGGTCGGCTACGTGTCGAAAACCGATGACCTGTGCGAACTGAGCAAGGCGGTGCATGCGGTCATGTCCGGCTACACCTACTTTCCCGAGGTTGCCCTGAGCTCCGTGAGCAGGGTCGATGTGCGGGCCACGGAGGCCGAATGCATCGCCAGCCTGACCAACCGTGAGCTGCTGGTGCTGCAACAGTTGGCCCGGGGCTTGAGCAACAAGGCCATTGGCGATGCGATGCTGTTGAGCAACAAGACCATCAGCACCTATAAAACCCGCCTGATCGAAAAACTGAGGGTCAAATCATTGGTGGACCTGGCGGATGTCGCCAAGCGCAATCTGCTCGTCTAGGTTGCGCAATTGTGTGCAGGCTCGATTGCTGCAAGCGCTGGGGTTGCTGGCCCTGTTATGCCTGACCGAAGTGGCTGGCGCCGATGACGTAACGCCAGGTATCTGGCCGGATGCGATCCGCGGCTTGCGCGCCTTTGAGGCTCATGCGCATGCGGTGGTGGTGCAAAACCCCACGCTGGCGATAGTCGACAGTTTCTGGCACGACAATGGGCGCCTGATCGCCCAGGCGTGTGCCTTGGTCGGCAGCTTGCTGGCACTGGCGCTGGTATGGATTCACTACCTGCGCCAGTCGATCCGCAAGTGTGAACGGGCCGAACGCGCCTTGAGCGAGCTGTACGCTGAGTTGCAAGCCGCCAAAGAGCAGGCAGAGGCGGCCAACCAGGCCAAGACGACATTTCTGGCGACCATGAGCCATGAGATCCGCACGCCTATGAATGCCCTGTTGGGCATGCTCGAGCTGGCCCAGGAAAAGGCCGAACAGGGTGTGCTCGATCGGCTGGCCATCGAGGTGGCCTCAAGCTCGGCGCGTGGCCTGCTGGAGTTACTCGGCGATGTGCTGGATGTCACCCGCATCGAATCCGGCCAACTGCTGCTCGAACCACGGCGTACTCCGTTGCGCCAGCAGGTCGAAGGCGTGGTGCGCATGTTTGAACAGCAGGCCCAGAGCAAGGGCCTGCGCTTGTATCTGGAGGTCGCTGGCGCGCTGGATAGCGACGTGCTGCTCGATGCCCTGCGCTTCAAGCAGATTCTCTCCAACCTGGTCAGCAATGCGATCAAGTTCACCCGTGAAGGCTCAGTGCGTGTGCGCCTTGAAACGCAACGCCAGCGCCACCGGGTAGCCGTCACCCTGGTGGTGGAAGATACCGGCGTCGGCATTCCCATGGCCGACCTGTCACGCCTGGGGACGCCCTATTGTCAGGCCAGCAACAACCGGCAAACGGGGCGCAACGGTGCGGGCCTGGGGCTGAGCATTTGCCGGATGTTGTGCGAACTGATGGGTGGGCGCCTGCAGCTCGATAGCAGTATTGGCGTGGGCACGCGCGTCGAGTTGCAGTTGAGCCTGACCTGCCTGCCGCCCTCGGCTTCCAGCACTGCGCCAGGCAGGTGCCGGGAGGGCGCTGGCGGGGCAAAACCGCTAAAGGTGCTGGTGGTGGATGATTATCCGGCCAATCGCATTCTGCTCATGCACCAGCTCGGCTACCTGGGCCATCGCGTGCGGGTGTGCGAACACGGCGGTGAGGGGTTGCGCTGTTGGCTGCGAGAACCGTTCGATGTGGTCATTGCCGACTGCAATATGCCGATCTTCGATGGTTACCGGCTGGCCCGGGCGATCCGCGAGCATGAGCGGCGGGCCGGCAGGCGCGCCTGCCGGGTGCTGGCGGTGACCGCCAACGCTCAGGTGTCCGAACGCGCCCGCTGCCGGGCGGCGGGAATGAATGCGTGCCTGTTCAAGCCCTTGAGTATCGATGATTTGGCGCAGGCGTTGGGCGGGGTGGCGTGTTCTGCGCCAGCGCCGGTCGAGGCCCCGCCGCTAGCTGTGCTGCCAGGCGTGGACATCTCCAGCCTGCTGGTGTTGGCCGTGGGCGACCAGGGCAAGGTCAAAGCCCTGCTCGGCGATTTGCTCAGCAGTAACCGCCAGGATCTGCGGCGGCTGGACCGGCTGCACGACGGTAAGGACCTGGCGGCGCTTGCCGACCTGGTGCACCGCCTCAAGGGCGGGGCGCGGATGATCCGCGCCCACGATCTGCTGGACATCTGCGCCCAACTGGAGAAGGCCTGCGCCGCGCATGCCCCGGCCCACCGCATCAGCCAACTGGTGGAACTGCTGCGCCAGGCGATCGTGGAGCTTGAGCGGCACCTTGAGCGCTATTGCCAGCCCGAGGAGGTCAGCCCTTGGTGATCAGGTTGCCGGCGTGCAGCCCGCATTCCTTCTGGGTTGACTCTTCCCACCACCAGCGGCCTTCGCGCTCGTGCTGGTTCGGCAGCACCGGGCGGGTGCAGGGTTCGCAGCCGATGCTGATGAAGCCGCGCTCGTGCAGGCTGTTGTACGGCAGCTCAAGCATGCGGATGTAGCCCCAGACTTCCTCGCTGCTCATCTGCGCCAGCGGGTTGAACTTGTACAGGGTGTGCTCGGGGGTGGAGAACGCACTGTCGATTTCCAGCACTGCCACCTGGCTGCGGGTGCCCGGGCTCTGGTCACGGCGCTGGCCGGTGGCCCAGGCGCTGACGGTGCTCAGCTTGCGCCGCAGCGGTTCGATCTTGCGGATGCCGCAGCACTCGCCATGGCCGTCCTTGTAGAAGCTGAACAGGCCTTTTTCTTTGACCAGGGGCTCAAGCTTGCTGGGGTCGGGGGAGAGGACCTCGATCGGCAGCTTGTACTGTTCGCGCACCTGCTCGATGAACCGGTAGGTTTCCGGGTGCAGGCGGCCGGTGTCGAGGCTGAACACCTTGACGTTCTTGTTGAGCTTCCAGGCCATGTCCACCAGCACCACGTCTTCGGCACCGCTGAAGGAAATCCACAGGTCATCGCCGAAGTGCTCGAAGGCCAGCTTGAGGATGTCTTGCGGCGACTTGTTGGCGTAGGTCGCGGCCAGGGCGGCGACGTCGAAGGGTTGGCTCATCAGGCGGCTTCCGGTCGTTGAGTGGCGCTTGGCGCTCGTAATACCCTGATCTTAACAAAAATTGCCGGGGTCGACGCCGCGCATGTAGAGTGCGGCTTCCCATTTTTGGCGTTGTTCGAGGAGTGTGCTGTGGAAATTGCCTGTCTCGACCTGGAAGGTGTGCTGGTCCCGGAAATCTGGATCGCCTTCGCGGAAAAAACCGGAATCGAATCGCTGCGAGCCACCACCCGCGATGTTCCCGATTACGACGTGCTGATGAAACAGCGCCTGCGCATTCTCGATGAGCATGGCCTGAAGCTTGCCGATATCCAGGCGGTGATCGCCACGCTCAAGCCGCTGGACGGCGCCATCGAGTTCGTCGACTGGCTGCGTGAGCGTTTCCAGGTGGTGATCCTTTCCGACACCTTCTACGAATTCTCCCAGCCGCTGATGCGCCAGCTGGGCTTCCCGACGCTGCTTTGCCATCGCTTGATCACAGACGAAACCGATCGGGTTACCGGTTACCAGTTGCGCCAGAAAGATCCCAAGCGCCAGTCGGTGCTGGCCTTCAAGAGCCTGTACTACCGGGTGATTGCCGCGGGCGATTCGTACAACGACACCAGCATGCTTGGCGAAGCGGATGCGGGGATTCTGTTCCATGCGCCGGAGAACGTCATTCGGGAGTTTCCGCAGTTCCCGGCGGTGCATGATTTTACGGCGTTGAAGCAGGCGTTCATCAAGGCTTCGAACCGGTCGTTGAGCCTGTAGGGG
>NZ_JH650762.1:169167-191082 GCF_000259195.1 Pseudomonas donghuensis | reverse complement strand
GGGAGCTGGCTTGCCAGCGATGCTTTTAGAGACTTTGCAAGGTCTCGAGCAACACCTTGACCTTGGTGATCGACTCTTCGTACTCCGCCTGCCAGTCCGAATCCGCCACCACTGCGCCACCCCCCCAGCAGCACACTTGGGCGTCCTTGACCAGCAGGCTGCGGATGGCAATCGAGCTGTCCATTTCTCCGCGCACGTCCACATACAACAGTGACCCGCAATACAGCGCCCGGCGGCTGGGCTCCAGCTCGTCGATGATCTGCATGGCGCGGATTTTCGGCGCGCCGGTGATCGAGCCACCGGGGAAGCTGTCGGCGATCAGGTCCAGGGCGTCCTTGCCGGCCGCCAGGCGCCCGGTGACGCTGCTGACCAGGTGATGCACGTTGGGGTAGCTCTCGAGGCTGAACAGCTCCGGCACTTTTACCGAGCCGATCTCGCAGGTGCGCCCCAGGTCGTTGCGCAGCAGATCGACGATCATCAGGTTTTCTGCGCGATCCTTGCTGCTACCCAGCAGTTCGGCGGCGTTGCGTGCATCTTCGCCGGCATCGCTGCTGCGTGGGCGGGTGCCCTTGATCGGCCGGGTTTCGACCTGGCCGTTACTGACGCGGATGAAGCGCTCTGGCGAGAAGCTCAGCAGCGCGCTGCCATCGGCCAGCAGCTGGAACCCCGAATACGGCGTCGGGCAAGCCTGGCGCAGGGCCTGGTAGGCATGCCAGGGGTCGCCCTGGCAGGGGGCGCGAAAGCGCTGGGTGAGGTTGATCTGGTAGCAGTCGCCGGCATGGATGTACTGCTGCACCCGGTCAAAGGCCTGGCGGTAGTGTTCTGCGCTGATATCGCCGCGCATTGGCGCCTGCAGCGCAAAGCTGGCGGTGTCGACAGTGGCTGGTGCCTCGAACAGTTCGATCAGGCGTTGACGCTCGGCCTCGGCCAGGCTTGGGTGGAACAGCAGCTGGCTGTGCTGTTGCTGGTGATCGCTGATCAGCGCCCAGGCATACAGGCCAAGGCTGGCATCGGCCAGGCCCAGATCGTCGACGGCAACGCTGGGCAGGTGCTCCAGGCGTCGGCCGAAATCGTAGCTCAAATAACCGATCAGACCACCGGCAAACGGTAATTCGACGCCATCGGGTACCTGCGCCCGGCCCAGTTGCGTCAGGCTGTCACGCAGGCGCTGCAGGTAAGCGCTGCCGCTTTCATCCACCGTGGGTGCCAGGGTCTGCAGCGGCCAGGCGCTGAGCAGGTCAAAGCGACCGCGTTCGGCCGTCGGTCGGGCGCTGTCGAGCAGCACGGCTCCGGGCGCCTTGCGGATGCGCGCAAAGTAGGCCGCGGGATCGGCCTGGTAGGGCAGGGGGTGGAGCGTACAGGTCGGCATGCAAGTAACAGCTATGAATGCGGGGAGGCGATTGTAGTCCTCTGTAGGAAATGCTCCTAGCGCTGACTACGACATTGAGTCTCCAGCCTGCGCCAGCCGGACCGGCTGACGCAGACAGGATGTGCACTCAGCTCGGCACGTGGCCGAACAGCTCCTGGGCGAAGCGTACGCGTTCTTCGACGCTCTCCTGGCGGCCGTCTTTGGCCAGTTGCTCCAGGTGCGCCTCCACCGCGTGGGTGCGCAGGGTCAGGCCGCAGTCGTTGGCGATCTGGATGTTCAGGCCGGGGCGGGCGTTGAGCTCGAGGATCAACGGGCCCTTGTCCTGGTCCAGGACCATGTCGACCCCGATGTAACCCAGGCCGCACAGCTCGTAGCAGCCGGCGGCAAGCTTCATGAAGCCGTCCCAGTTCGGCAGTTGCACGCCGTCCACCGCGTTGGTGGTGTCCGGGTGCTTGCTGATGATGTTGTTCAGCCAGGTGCCGCGCAGGGTCACGCCAGTGGCCAGGTCGACGCCGACACCGATGGCGCCTTGGTGCAGGTTGGCCTTGCCGCCGGACTGGCGGGTCGGCAGGCGCAGCATGGCCATTACCGGGTAGCCCATCAGCACGATGATGCGGATGTCCGGCACGCCTTCGTAGCTGATGCTCTTGAAGATCTGGTCCGGGGTGACCCGGTACTCGATCAGCGCGCGGTCGCGGTGGCCGCCCAGGGAGTACAGGCCGGTGAGGATGCTGGAGATCTGGTGCTCGATTTCCTCGTGGCTGATGATCTTGCCCGAGACCGTGCGATAACGGTCTTCGAAGCGATCGGCAACCACCAGGATGCCGTCACCACCGGCACCCTGGGCAGGCTTGACGACAAAGTCGCTGCGCCCGCCGATGATTTCCCCGAGCTTGTCGATCTCTTTCTCGGTGGAGATGATCCCGTACATTTCCGGCACATGGATGCCGGCCCGGATCGCACGCTCCTTGGTGATGATCTTGTCGTCGACGATCGGGTACAAATGGCGCTTGTTGTACTTGAGGACGTAGTCCGCATTGCGCCGGTTGATACCCATGATGCCCCGGGCCTCCAGGGCTTTCCAGGTTTTCCAGAGACCGAACATCAGGCGTCAGCCTTCACGAAAGCCTTGAAGCGCACCAGCTCCGTCAGGCGGTAGCCGCGGTAGCGACCCATTGCCAGCATGAAGCCCACCAGAATCAACAGTACCGCCGGGAAGGTGAAGACGAAGTACACCAGCTCCGGCACGCTCATCAGCAGGTGTGCCAGGGAGGCGGCGAACAGGGTGCCGATCGCCACTTTCATGGCATGGCCACCGCCGCGTTCTTCCCAGGTGATCGACAGGCGTTCGATGGTCATGGTCAGGATCACCATCGGGAACAGCGCCACCGACAGGCCGCGTTCCAGGCCCAGCTTGTGGCTGAACAGGCTGATGGCGGCAATCAGCACCACGACGAAGGTCAGGACCACCGACAGGCGCGGCAGCATCTGCAATTTAAGGTGCTCGAGGTAGGAGCGTAGCGACAGGCCGAGCGCGGTGATCACCGTGAACAGGATGATGCCGAAGCCCAGCTGGGTTTCGCGGAAGGCCAGGGCGATCAGCACCGGGGTGAAGGTACCCAGGGTCTGGATGCCGATCAGGTTGCGCAGCACCAGGATCACCAGTACGCCGATCGGGATCATCACCATGATCATGAAGGTCTGCTGGGTCTGCAGCGGCAGACCGTACAGCGAGTATTCGAGGAAGTCGGCGTCGGTGTTCTCGTCGGTCAGCTTGGCCAGGCGAATGGCGTTCATTTCGCTGTTGTTGAGGCTGAAGCTGACGTTGGCTTTCTTGCCGCCATCGACGGTGATCAGGTTGTCATCACCGGTCCACCACAGCAGGCGGTCGGCCGGCAGGCCTTGCTCGCCGGTGTCCGGGTTGAAGTACAGCCAGTCGGTGCCGTTGAAGCTGCGCAGCCACAGTTCAGGGGTTTGCGGCTGGTCGGCGACCAGGCGGATGGTGTGCACCTTCTCGACCGGTACGTGGGCGATCGACAGCAGCAGGTCGATGACCTTGGCCTTGTTCAGCGACGAGGTGTCGCCGGCCAGCAGCAGCTTGACGTTGTCGTCGTTGAGGTTGTTGACCCGCTTGATGGTTTCGCCGACGAAGGTCTCGACGTCAGCCGAATGCTGGCGGATTGGCGCCATCAGGGCTTCGGCGGCGACTTTTTCCGGGCCTTCGACCGCCAGGCTGTCGCGGAAGGTCGGGCCCTTGATCTTGGCCTTTTCGGTGCTATAGCGCTTGGTCAGCACCAGGCGGTAGTAGAGGGTCTGGTTGCCGTTGGCGCGGCGTGCCGACCAGGTCACCTTGCGGTTGCCGTCGACGCGGTTGACGCTGACGCCGTAGTTATTGGAGATGAAACTCTCGTTGAGGCTCACGTAGTCGCGGCTCAGCGGGGGGACGAACATCTGGACCTTGACCGGGTCCTTGGGGCTGGCGACGAACTCGACCTTGGCGTCGATGTTCCACAGGTCATCGGTTTCATCCTCGGTCACCGGAATGCCGAGAAAGAAGATCTGATAGGCCGTGACCAGGATGCCCAGTAGCACCAGGACGGTAATCAGGACTTTCAGATGGAGGGTAAGAGAGCGCATCAGGATTACTCTGCGGTATGAGCGTCAGTGGCGCAGGCGGGTTTGCCGGCAGCGTATTTAAGGCTTGGGTCGACCAGCGCGTCGAAGTGCTTGAGGGCCTCGGAGCCGATCAGCAGCGGATACTGGAACGCGCTGCGGTCGGTCAGGTTCACTTCGATGCTGCGCAGGGCCGTACCCATGCAGATGTTCATGGCAATCACCGGGCGGGCGGTATAGGCCTTGCCTTCGTCCGGGTCGTAGTCACCGGCGCGTCGCTTGATCTTGCTGACGCGGGCCAGTGGTCGTTCTATCGGATGCGAGTGGGCAGCGTCAATTGCCAGGTAGAAGCGCACCCAGGACTCACCGTTGCGCTTGAAGCGCTTGATGTCGCGGGCACTGAGCGAGGCGGTCTTGGCCCCGGTGTCGAGTTTGGCCGCCACTTCCAGGTCGATATCGGCCAGGCGGGCGTATTCATTAAGGCCGTACACGGTCTTTTCCGCAGCCTGGCCCAGGGCCGGCAACAGACAGAGGCTGAACAACAGGGGGAGGGGCGTAAGTCTCATAAATCCTGGCGCGGTGCTGTGCGATGTTCGGGTCAAGGCCACTGGCAGTACTGCGCAAGCTTCCTCGTTTACCTGCCACCTGCATAAACAGATGACAGACACACTATTCGTGCCCCGTCGGGAGGCGCGGCATTCTATCACGCTGGTGTGCTGGCGCCAGCGGCTGCACTCAGACAACAACCGGGACCTTGAAGTTCGTTCTTAGACGATTGTCGACAATATTCATTTTGTCTTTGACTATGGGTGCCGATTTGGCTAGTTTTGCCCTCATTGATTTATGAGGTGTCAACAATATGCTGGACACAGCCCAAGCCCCCGGCACAGTGGCAGACGACAGTGAAACCCTCTCGGAAAACGTCTTCCGGCGTATCCAGGCGGCCATCGTCAAAGGCGAGATCGCCCCCGGCAGCAAGATCTCCGAGCCTGAGCTGGCGCGCACCTACGGCATCAGCCGCGGGCCGCTGCGCGAGGCGATCCATCGCCTGGAAGGCCAGCGCCTGCTGGTGCGCGTGCCGCATGTCGGGGCGCGGGTTGTGTCGCTCAGCCATGCCGAACTGATCGAACTGTACGAAATCCGCGAGTCCCTCGAAGGCATGGCCTGCCGCCTGGCCGCCGAGCGTATGAGCGTAGCCGAGATTGACGAGCTGCGCCGGGTGCTCGACACCCACGAGCGCGACGCCACCTTCCAGGCCGGCCTTGGCTATTACCAGCAGGAAGGCGATTTCGACTTCCATTACCGGATCATCCAGGGCAGCGGCAACCGCACCCTGGTGCAGATGCTCTGCGGCGAGCTGTATCAACTGGTGCGCATGTACCGCATCCAGTTCTCCGCCACGCCCAACCGGCCACGCCAGGCGTTCGCCGAACACCACCGGATTCTCGATGCCATCGCCGACCGTGACGGTGAACTGGCCGAGCTCTTGATGCGCCGCCACATCGGCGCCTCCAAACGCAACATCGAGCGTCACTATCTGGACGCTTCCAGCCCACGAGGTGAGTCATGAGTCAGAAAAGTAGTCCCGGCCAGCGCTTTCGCGATGCAGTTGCCGCCGAACACCCGCTGCAGGTGGTTGGTGCCATCAACGCCAACCACGCGCTGCTGGCCCAGCGTGCCGGTTTCAAGGCCATTTACCTGTCCGGTGGCGGCGTGGCCGCAGGCTCCCTGGGCCTGCCTGACCTGGGCATCAGTGGCCTGGATGACGTACTGACCGACGTACGGCGCATCACCGACGTCTGCGACCTGCCGCTGCTGGTGGACGTGGATACCGGTTTTGGCTCCTCGGCGTTCAACGTCGCGCGTACCGTCAAGTCAATGATCAAGTTCGGCGCCGCGGCCATTCATATCGAAGACCAGGTCGGCGCCAAGCGTTGCGGCCACCGCCCGAACAAGGAGATCGTCTCCCAGCAGGAGATGGTCGACCGCATCAAGGCCGCGGTTGACGCCCGTACCGATGACAGTTTCGTGATCATGGCGCGTACCGACGCCCTGGCCGTCGAAGGCCTGGAAGCGGCCCTGGACCGCGCCGCTGCCTGCATCGAAGCCGGTGCCGACATGGTCTTCCCGGAAGCCATCACCGAGCTTTCGATGTACAAGACCTTCGCCGACCGGGTCAAAGCCCCGATCCTGGCCAACATCACCGAGTTCGGTGCCACGCCGCTGTACACCACCGAAGAACTGGCGTCGGTCGATGTCTCGCTGGTGCTCTACCCGCTGTCGGCCTTCCGCGCCATGAACAAGGCTGCCGAAAACGTCTACACCGCGCTGCGTCGCGACGGCACGCAGAAGAACGTCATCGATACCATGCAGACGCGCATGGAGCTGTACGACGCCATCAACTACCACGTGTTCGAGCAGAAGCTCGATGCACTGTTCGCCCAGAAAAAGGGCTGAGGTCCTCTGTAGGCGCGGGCTTGCCCCGCGATCAGCCTGAGATTCCATAACAAATTCAAGAAAGGAGAAAGACAATGGCCGAAGCAAAAGTACTCAGTGGTGCCGGCCTGCGTGGTCAAGTGGCCGGGCAA
This sequence comes from Pseudomonas donghuensis, assembly GCF_000259195.1. Classification (GTDB taxonomy): domain Bacteria; phylum Pseudomonadota; class Gammaproteobacteria; order Pseudomonadales; family Pseudomonadaceae; genus Aquipseudomonas; species Aquipseudomonas donghuensis. The sequence continues at coordinate 184,512 of NZ_JH650762.1, read as the reverse complement.
ACCGCACTGTCGACCGTGGGCCAGGCCGGTGCCGGCCTGACCTATCGTGGTTACGACGTGCGCGACCTGGCCGAGCACGCGCTGTTTGAAGAAGTCGCCTACCTGCTGCTGTACGGCGAGCTGCCGAGCAAGGCGCAGCTGGCCCAGTACCAGCAAAAGCTGAAAACCCTGCGTGACCTGCCGCAGGCGCTCAAAGAAGTGCTTGAGCGCATCCCGGCAAGCGCCCACCCGATGGACGTGATGCGTACCGGTTGTTCGGTGCTCGGCACCCTGGAGCCGGAGCTGACCTTCGAGCAGCAGCACGACAAGACCGATCGCCTGCTGGCGCTGTTCCCGGCGGTAATGTGCTACTGGTACCGCTTCACCCACGATGGCGTGCGCATCGACTGCAGCAGCGATGAAGACACCATTGGCGGCCACTTCCTGCACCTGCTACATGACAAGAAGCCGAGCGCGCTGCACGTCAAGGTGATGAACGTCTCGCTGATCCTCTACGCCGAGCACGAGTTCAACGCCTCGACCTTCACCGCCCGGGTTTGCGCCTCGACCCTGTCTGACCTGTACTCCTGCGTCACGGCCGCCATCGGCTCGCTGCGCGGCCCGCTGCACGGCGGCGCCAACGAAGCGGCGATGGAGCTGATCGAGCGCTTCCAGAGCCCGCAGGAAGCGGTGACCGAGCTGCTGCAGATGCTGGCGCGCAAGGACAAGATCATGGGCTTCGGCCATGCCATCTACAAAGAGTCCGACCCGCGTAACGAAGTGATCAAGGCCTGGTCGAAGAAGCTTGCCGATGAGGTGGGCGACACTGTGCTGTACCCGGTGTCCGAAGCCATCGACAAGACCATGTGGGAGCAGAAGAAGCTGTTCCCCAACGCCGACTTCTACCATGCCTCGGCGTACCACTTCATGGGCATCCCGACCAAGCTGTTCACCCCGATCTTCGTCTGCTCGCGCCTGACCGGCTGGGCGGCGCATGTATTCGAGCAGCGTGCCAACAACCGCATCATCCGCCCGAGCGCCGAGTACACCGGCGTCGAACAGCGCAAGTTCGTGCCAATCGAACAACGCTGAGACTAGGCCGAGCTGCAAGCTTGAAGCGCCAAGCTGCAAGTAACAGCAGGGATGTGCCCCGGCAGTAAATGCTGACGCACCACTCATCTGCTTTGCTTGCCGCTAGTGGCTTGGGGCTTGTAGCTGGCTTTCGACCTTACCGTGATTGAGTCCCTGTGCCATGAATAGTGAATTTCGCAAGAACCTGCCGGGCACTGGCCTGGATTATTTCGACGCCCGCGCGGCCGTCGATGCGATCAAGCCCGGCGCCTATGACCGTCTTCCTTATACCTCGCGCGTCCTGGCGGAAAACCTCGTGCGCCGCTGCGACCCGGCCAGCCTCAATGCCTCGCTGGGCCAGTTGATCGAGCGCAAGCGCGACCTCGACTTCCCCTGGTTCCCGGCCCGCGTGGTGTGCCACGACATTCTCGGCCAGACCGCGCTGGTGGACCTGGCCGGCCTGCGCGACGCCATCGCCGACGGTGGCGGTGACCCGGCCCAGGTCAACCCGGTGGTACCGGTGCAACTGATCGTCGACCACTCCCTGGCAGTGGAATGCGGTGGTTTCGACCCGCAGGCGTTCGAGAAGAACCGCGCCATCGAAGACCGCCGCAACGAAGACCGCTTCCACTTCATCAACTGGACCAAGAAGGCGTTCAAGAACGTCGACGTGATCCAGCCGGGCAACGGCATCATGCACCAGATCAACCTGGAGAAGATGTCGCCGGTGATTCACGCCGAGCGCGGCGTGGCCTACCCGGACACCTGCGTCGGCACCGACAGCCACACCCCGCACGTCGATGCCCTGGGCGTGATCGCCATCGGCGTCGGCGGCCTCGAAGCCGAGAACGTCATGCTCGGCCGCGCGTCGTGGATGCGCCTGCCGGAAATCGTCGGCGTCGAGCTCTCGGGCAAGCCGCAGCCGGGCATCACCGCCACCGACGTGGTACTGGCCCTGACCGAATTCCTGCGCAAGGAAAAAGTCGTTGGCGCCTACCTGGAATTCTACGGCGAAGGCGCCCGCGCCCTGACCCTGGGCGACCGCGCGACGATCTCCAACATGGCCCCGGAATACGGCGCCACCGCGGCGATGTTCTCCATCGACCAGCAGACCATCGACTACCTCAAGCTCACCGGCCGTGAAGACACGCAGGTCAAGCTGGTGGAAACCTACGCCAAGGTCGCAGGCCTGTGGTCCGACAGCCTGGCCAATGCCGAGTACGAGCGGGTGCTGCGCTTCGACCTGTCCAGCGTGGTGCGCAACATGGCCGGGCCGTCCAACCCGCACGCCCGGGTCGCCACCAGCGACCTGGCGAGCAAGGGCATCGCCGGCCAGTGGGAGGAAGTGCCGGGGCAAATGCCCGATGGCGCGGTGATCATCGCCGCCATCACCAGCTGCACCAACACCAGCAACCCGCGCAACGTGATTGCCGCAGGGTTGCTCGCACGCAACGCCAACAAGCTTGGCCTGGTGCGCAAGCCGTGGGTGAAGTCGTCGCTGGCACCGGGCTCGAAAACCGTGGCCCTGTACCTGAAAGAGGCGGGCCTGGATGACGAGCTGGAGCAGCTCGGTTTTGGCATCGTCGCCTTTGCCTGCACCACCTGCAACGGCATGTCCGGCGCCCTTGATCCGGCCATCCAGCAAGAGATCATCGACCGCGACCTGTACGCCACCGCCGTGCTCTCGGGCAACCGCAACTTCGACGGCCGCATCCACCCGTACGCCAAGCAGGCGTTCCTGGCATCGCCGCCGTTGGTGGTGGCCTATGCGATTGCCGGCACCATCCGTTTCGACATCGAGAAAGACGTGCTGGGCGTGGTCGACGGCAAGGAAATCCGCCTGAAAGACATCTGGCCAAGCGACGAAGAGATCGACGCGGTGGTCAAGGCGGCGGTCAAGCCCGAGCAGTTCCGCCAGGTCTACATCCCGATGTTCGCCGTGCAGGAAGACACCGGGCCCAAGGTCACCCCGCTGTACGACTGGCGCCCGATGAGCACCTACATCCGTCGCCCGCCGTACTGGGAAGGCGCGCTGGCCGGCGAGCGCACGCTCAAGGGCATGCGTCCGTTGGCGGTGCTGCCGGACAACATCACCACCGACCACCTGTCGCCGTCCAACGCCATCATGCTCGACAGCGCCGCCGGTGAGTACCTGGCGAAAATGGGCTTGCCGGAGGAAGACTTCAACTCCTACGCAACGCACCGCGGCGACCACCTGACCGCGCAGCGCGCAACGTTCGCCAACCCGAAACTGTTCAACGAAATGGTCCAGGAAGGCGGTAAGGTCAAGCAGGGTTCGCTGGCGCGTATCGAGCCGGAAGGCAAGGTCACGCGCATGTGGGAGGCGATCGAAACCTATATGCAGCGCAAGCAGCCGCTGATCATCGTCGCCGGCGCCGACTACGGCCAGGGCTCGTCCCGTGACTGGGCAGCCAAGGGAGTGCGCCTGGCCGGTGTCGAGGCCATCGTCGCCGAGGGTTTCGAGCGTATTCACCGCACCAACCTGGTGGGCATGGGCGTGTTGCCGCTGGAGTTCAAGCCGGGCGCCAACCGCAAGACCCTGGGCATCGACGGCACCGAGACCTTCGACGTGCTCGGCGAGCGGACCCCGCGGGCGACCCTGACCCTGGTCATCACCCGGGCCAACGGTGAGCGCGTCGAGGTGCCGGTGACCTGCCGCCTGGATACCGCCGAAGAAGTGTCGATCTACGAAGCGGGCGGGGTGCTGCAGCGCTTTGCCCAGGACTTCCTTGAATCGGCGGCCGTTTGAGGTAGGGCCTCATCGCGGGTCAAGCCCGCTCCCACAGTTCAGTGGGAGCGGGCTTGACCCGCGATAGCTCCCCCAAAGCACTCACAGGACAACTCAACCATGGCTCACGTACCCCAGATCAAAATCCCCGCCACCTACATCCGTGGCGGCACCAGCAAGGGTGTGTTCTTCCGCCTCGACGACCTGCCCGAAAGCGCGCAGATCCCGGGCCCCGCCCGTGACGCGCTGCTGCTGCGGGTGATCGGCAGCCCCGACCCCTACGGCAAGCAGATCGACGGCATGGGCGGTGCGACGTCCAGCACCAGCAAAACCGTGATCCTTTCGCGCAGCATCAAGCCCGAGCACGATGTCGACTACCTGTTCGGCCAGGTCTCGATCGACACCGCGTTCGTTGACTGGAGCGGCAACTGCGGCAACCTCTCGGCGGCAGTCGGCTCGTTCGCCATCAGCGCCGGCCTGGTCGACAGCAGCCGCATCCCGCACGACGGCGTGGCCGTGGTGCGCATCTGGCAGGCCAATATCGGCAAGACCATCATTGCCCACGTACCGATCACTCACGGCGAAGTCCAGGAAACCGGCGACTTCGAACTGGACGGCGTGACCTTCCCGGCCGCCGAGGTGCAGCTCGAATTCATGGACCCGGCCGCCGATGAAGACGGCGAGGGCGGCTCGATGTTCCCCACCGGCAACCTGGTCGACGACCTGGTGGTACCCGGTGTCGGTACGCTGAAGGCCACGCTGATCAATGCCGGCATCCCGACCATCTTCATCCAGGCCGAGGCCCTCGGTTACACCGGCACCGAGTTGCAGGACGCGATCAACAGCGACCCGCAAGCCCTGGCCCGGTTCGAGACCATCCGTGCCTATGGCGCGGTGCGCATGGGCCTGATCGAGCATGTCGACGAAGCCGCCAAGCGCCAGCACACCCCGAAAGTCGCCTTCGTCGCGCCACCGGCGGCTTATCAGTCATCCAGCGGTAAAGCCGTGGCCGCCGGCGACGTTGATCTATTGGTACGGGCACTGTCCATGGGCAAGTTGCACCACGCCATGATGGGCACCGCCGCGGTCGCCATCGGTACTGCCGCGGCAGTGCCCGGCACCCTGGTCAACCTCGCCGCCGGTGGTGGTGAGCGCAGCGCCGTACGTTTCGGTCACCCCTCGGGCACCCTGCGCGTTGGCGCCGAAGCCCGCCAGGTGAACGGCGAGTGGACTGTCACCAAAGCAATCATGAGCCGTAGCGCTCGCGTACTGATGGAGGGCTGGGTACGGGTACCCGGTGATGCCTTCTAACCAGTAGCGGCGCTTGGCTCCCTGTTACCGACGTCAACAGAGAGAAATGAAATGAGTGCCAACGTTGATCTGAACAACCGACCCGACTACGACCGGGTGCTGCAGGATATCGCTGACTATGTCCTGGAGTTCAAGGTCGAATCGCCGGAGGCGCTGGACACGGCGCGCAACTGCCTGATGGACACCCTGGGCTGTGGCCTGCTGGCGTTGCGCTTCCCGGAGTGCACCAAGCACCTGGGGCCGCTGGTGGAGGGGACCGTGGTGCCGTTCGGCGCGCGGGTGCCGGGTACCAGCTACCGCCTGGACCCGGTGAAAGCGGCCTGGGACATCGGTTGCATCGTCCGTTGGCTCGACTACAACGACACCTGGCTGGCCGCCGAGTGGGGGCATCCCTCGGACAACCTCGGCGGTATCCTGGCCGTGGCCGATCACCTGTCGCAAAAACGTGTGGCCAATGGCGAAGCGCCCTTGAGCATGCGCGTGGTGCTTGAGGCGATGATCATGGCCCATGAGATCCAGGGCGTGATTGCCTTGGAAAACTCCTTCAACCGCGTCGGCCTCGACCATGTGCTGCTGGTCAAGGTCGCCTCGACAGCGGTTTGCGCCAAACTCATGGGCGCCAATCGCGAACAGCTTCTTGCGGCGCTTTCCCATGCCTTTGTCGACGGCCAGGCCCTGCGAACCTACCGTCATGCGCCGAATGCCGGCTCGCGCAAGTCCTGGGCGGCGGGCGATGCTTCCAGCCGTGGCGTGCGCCTGGCCGATATCGCCCTGCGTGGCGAGATGGGTATTCCCGGGGTGCTGAGTGCGCCGCAGTGGGGCTTTTATGATGTGTTGTTCAGTCATACCAACAAGGATCTGGCGCTCAAGCCTGAAGACAAGCGCGCCTTCAGCCTGACGCAAAAATACGCCAGTTACGTGATGGAAAACGTGCTGTTCAAGATCAGCTTCCCTGCCGAATTCCATGCCCAGACCGCTTGTGAAGCGGCGGTGATCCTGCACCCGCAGGTGCGCAACCGTCTGCATGACATCGAGCGCATCGTCATTACCACCCATGAGTCGGCAATCCGCATCATCTCCAAGGTCGGCACCCTGGCCAATGCCGCCGACCGCGATCACTGCATCCAGTACATGACCGCCGTGCCGCTGATTTTCGGCAACCTGGTGGCCGAGCAGTACGAAGATGATTTCCATGCCGCGCACCCGATCATCGACCGCCTGCGCGAGAAGATGGAGATCGTCGAAGAGCCGCGCTTTACCCGTGAATACCTGGAGGCCGACAAGCGTTCGATCGCCAATGCCGTGCAGGTGTTTTTCAATGACGGTTCGAGCACCGAGCAGGTGGTGGTGGAGTACCCGATTGGCCATCGTCGCCGTCGGGCCGAGGGGATTCCATTGCTGGAAGAGAAGTTCAAGGCCAACCTGGCGACGCGTTTTACCGGGCAGCGTTCGGCGCAGATTTTTGCCCTGTGCAAGGACCAGCAGGCGCTTGAGGTGACGGCGGTGCATCGGTTTGTGGATTTGTTCGTGATCTGAGGGGCTCATCGCTGGCAAGCCAGCTCCCACAGTGGTCCTGTGCATACAGTACCTGTGGGAGCTGGCTTGCCAGCGATGCTTTTCAAAGGGCAATAAAAAGCCCCGCCAATTGGCGGGGCTTTTTTTCACGCTAAGTCAGCTTACGCTTGAACAACCGGGATCTTGGCGTTCGCAGCCGCTTCACGGAACTCGGCGATCTGGTCGAAGCTCAGGTAGCGGTAAACGTCGGCAGCCATGCTGTCGATGTTCTTCGCGTACTCCATGTACTCTTCGACGGTTGGCAGCTTGCCCAGGATCGAGGCAACAGCGGCCAGCTCGGCAGAGGCCAGGTAGACGTTGGCGCCATCGCCCAGACGGTTCGGGAAGTTACGGGTCGAAGTCGACACAACGGTCGAGTTCGCTGCAACACGTGCCTGGTTACCCATGCACAGCGAGCAGCCCGGCATTTCCATGCGCGCGCCAGCCTTGCCGTAGATGCCGTAGTAGCCTTCTTCGGTCAGCTGGTGAGCGTCCATCTTGGTTGGCGGCGACAGCCACAGACGGGTCGGGATCGAGCCTTTGACCTTGTCCAGCAGCTTGCCGGCAGCGCGGAAGTGACCGATGTTGGTCATGCACGAACCGATGAACACTTCGTCGATCTTCTCGCCCTGTACGGAGGAGAGCAGACGGGCGTCGTCCGGGTCGTTCGGGGCGCAGAGCACAGGCTCTTTGACGTCGGCCAGGTCGATCTCGATGATCTCGGCGTATTCGGCGTCCTTGTCGGCAGCCAGCAGCTGCGGGTTGGCCAGCCAGGCTTCCATCGCTTGCGCGCGGCGTTCCATGGTGCGGGCATCGCCGTAGCCTTCGCTGATCATCCAGCGCAGCAGGGTGATGTTCGACTTCAGGTACTCGGCAACGGCTTTTTCTGGCAGCTTGATGGTGCAACCGGCGGCCGAACGTTCAGCCGAGGCGTCGGACAGTTCGAACGCTTGCTCGACGGTCAGCTCGTCCAGGCCTTCGATTTCCAGGATGCGGCCGGAGAAGGCGTTGATCTTGCCTTTCTTCTCGACGGTCAGCAGGCCTTTCTGGATGCCGTAGTAAGGGATGGCGTGGACCAGGTCACGCAGGGTGATGCCGGGTTGCAGTTTGCCCTTGAAGCGCACCAGTACCGACTCCGGCATGTCCAGCGGCATGACGCCGGTGGCAGCGGCGAAGGCGACCAGGCCGGAACCGGCCGGGAACGAGATGCCGATCGGGAAGCGGGTGTGCGAGTCACCACCGGTACCGACGGTGTCCGGCAGCAGCATGCGGTTCAGCCAGCTGTGGATGATGCCGTCGCCTGGACGCAGGGACACGCCGCCACGGGTGCGGATGAAATCCGGCAGGGTGTGGTGGGTGGTGACGTCGATCGGCTTCGGATAGGCCGCGGTGTGGCAGAACGACTGCATGACCAGGTCGGCGGAGAAGCCCAGGCACGCCAGGTCTTTCAGCTCGTCACGGGTCATCGGGCCAGTGGTGTCCTGGGAGCCGACGGTGGTCATCTTCGGTTCGCAGTAGGTGCCTGGACGCACGCCTTTGCCTTCAGGCAGGCCGCAGGCCTTGCCGACCATCTTCTGGGCCAGGGTGTAGCCCTTGCCGGTGTCGACAGGTGCTTCAGGCAGCTTGAACAGGTTGGTTGGGCCCAGGCCCAGCTCGGCGCGGGCTTTCTCGGTCAGGCCACGGCCGACGATCAGCGGGATACGGCCGCCAGCGCGGACTTCGTCGAGCAGCACCGGGGTCTTCAGTTCGAAGGTGGTGATGACGTCTTCGCTGCCGTGCTTGCAGACTTTGCCCGCGTGCGGGTAGACGTCGATGACGTCACCCATGTTCAGGTTCGACACGTCGAACTCGATCGGCAGGGCGCCGGCGTCTTCCATGGTGTTGTAGAAGATCGGGGCGATTTTCGAGCCGAAGCAGAAGCCGCCAGCGCGCTTGTTCGGTACGTACGGGATGTCGTCGCCGAAGAACCACAGCACCGAGTTGGTCGCGGATTTACGCGAGGAACCGGTACCGACCACGTCACCGACGTAGGCCACCGGGAAGCCCTTGGCTTTGACTTCTTCGATCTGCTTGAGCGGGCCGATGGCGCCTTGTTGCTCAGGCACGATGCCGTCACGGGCCATTTTCAGCATGGCCAGGGCGTGCAGCGGGATGTCAGGGCGCGACCAGGCGTCCGGGGCAGGGGACAGATCGTCGGTGTTGGTTTCGCCAGGGACCTTGAACACGGTCAGGCTGTACTTGTCAGCGATGGCTGGCTTGCTGGTGAACCACTCACCGGCGGCCCAGGATTCCAGCACGGCCTTGGCGTGGGCATTGCCCGCCTTGGCTTTTTCGGCGACGTCGTGGAAGGCATCGAACATCAGCAGGGTGTGCTTGAGCTGTTCGGCGGCGACGGCGGCCAGTTCGGCGTTGTCCAGCAGCTCGACCATGGTGGCGATGTTGTAGCCGCCCTGCATGGTGCCCAGCAGCTCAACGGCGCGCTTCTTGTCGATCAGCGGCGAGTTGGCTTCGCCCTTGGCGATGGCGGAAAGGAAACCGGCCTTGACGTAGGCGGCTTCGTCCACTCCTGGTGGAACGCGGTTGGTGATCAGGTCGACGAGGACTGCTTCTTCGCCAGCAGGGGGATTCTTTAGCAGCTCGACCAGGCCTGCGGTTTGTTCGGCGTTAAGCGGCTGGGGCACGATACCCTGGGCGGCACGCTCTTCGATGTGTTTGCGGTAGGCTTCAAGCACAGTTATTACCCTCATCAGTGGTCCCAAATGGGTGTCCGGGACGCTCATCCAGAAATTCCGGCACCCATGCGCAATACGGCTTCTTGGGCCGCGTAGCCAGGGTTGCAGGAAATCCTTACAGAAGCTGCTTTCAAAGTTTTACGCCTGTAGAACGGAGGCTGATGAGGGCTGGCGCGGGACATGCGCGAAGCGAATATCCCGGGCCAACGCCGTTCTACCGGATGAACTGTGCTCGTGACGCTTTGAAAACAGCTTCTAACGGACATTGCTGCCTTAAAAAGGCCGGGTGATTCTACGGTAAAAAGTCGATAAAGGTAAGGCGCGCTGGATGACTTTAGCGGGTGACCCTCGTTAGACAAAGGGCTAACATGGCAGCCTGTTCCACCGCCAAGCTGTCGATTTTTTCATGTCCAATCAGTCAATTAAAACGCCTTGCGTCGGCCTCTGTTCCACGGTTTACGGGGACTTGGTGTGCCGTGGCTGCAAGCGTTTTCACCATGAAGTGATCAACTGGAACGGCTACAACGAAGATGAAAAGCGAGCCGTGTGGCTGCGCCTGGAGCAATTGCTGGTGCAGGTCATGGTGGCCAAACTTGAAGTCTTTGATGCCACGCGCCTGCGCCAGCAACTGGAGCAGCGCAAGATCCGCTTCGTGCCGCACCAGTCCGAATATTGCTGGGCGTATCAATTGATTGCCCGCGGGGCGCGGGTGATCCGTGAGCTGGACGCTTACGGCATGGTGCTGCTGCCGGAGTTTCGTGACTGGGAGCTGCCCGAGTTGCGCGATGCCATTGATCGGGAATTCTTCTTGCTGTCCGAAGCCCATTACCAGCGCTATATCGCACCGGGGTTTCTCAAGGATGCCTTGGGCTAAAAACCGGGGCTGCTTTGCAGCCCATCGCTGGCAAGCCAGCTCCCACAAGATCAGTGCATGCAGTCCCTGTGGGAGCTGGCTTGCCAGCGATGAGGCCCTCAGCTTCTGGCCAGTTCCGTCAGGTGCACCTTCACTTCCTCGGTCTTGAGCACCAGCACATCACACTCCAGCGCATCGAGCACCACTTCGGCGGTGTTGCCGATCAGCGCCCCGGAAATCCCGGTACGGGCCACTGTGCCAATCACCGTCACCACTGCACCGTACTTGCTCGCCGTAAAGGGAATCAGCACATCCGCGGGCCCTTCGGCCACATGCAGGCGCTCGTCCTTGATGTCGAACTCGGCCTGGAACGCTGCGCATTCCTCGCGGTACTTGCGCTCGATGGTGTCCTTGAGCTGGTACACCGGGTCTGCCGCTGACAGCATCGGCGACGGATGGGCGCTGATCACATGCAGCTCGCCCTTGGCCAGGCTGGCGATCGCGTAGCCATGATCGATGATGCTGGTGTGCAGCAGGCGATGGGCCTCGTCGTGGTTACCGACGTCCACGGCGGCAAGAATCACCCCGCCGGTCCAGGGCCGCTCGCTCTTGACCATCAGCACCGCGCACGGGCACTGGCGCAGCAGCTTCCAGTCGCTGGGGGTGAGCAGGGCGCGCTTGAGCGGGTTGTCCGGGCGATGCTCCTTGATCACCAGGTCGCAGCCTTCGGCCTGCTGCACATCGATGATCGACTCGTGCAGGGTGTCATGCCAGGCCTGCTCGTGGGTCACATTGTCATAGCCGTCATCATGCAGTTGGCTGGCCAGCAGACTGAGCAGGGCGCCATGGTCCTGTTTCTTGTCGCACATCAGCAGGTGCAGGCGCGCACCGGTGACGCCGGCGATCAGTTTGGCCCGGGTCAGCGCCTGGCTGTGGGCGTGCTCGGGATCCAGTACCACCAGGATGCTGCGTACTTCTTGCATGAGCGTGAACTCCCTTCATAAATGGCGGCCAATGCCTGACTATAGTCGGCGCCAACGGCAACGGGCGTTGATATGTATCAAGCATAGTTCACTGGTGATCGGCGCTACTGCCGGTATAATCGCCGGTCTTGCCGTTTGCCCTGCCTGTTTGTGAGCCTATGTCCCTTATTCCCGAAATCGAAGCCTTCCTTGGTTGCCCTACTCCTGACGCCTGGGTCCAGGCGGCGCTTGCCGACCAGGAAACCCTGCTGATCGATCACAAGAACTGCGAGTTCAAGGCCGCCAGCACTGCGCTGAGCCTGATGGCCAAGTACAACACGCACCTGGACCTGATCAACATGATGTCGCGCCTGGCCCGTGAAGAGCTGGTGCACCACGAGCAGGTGTTGCGCCTGATGAAGCGGCGCAAGATTGCCCTGCGTCCGTTGTCGGCCGGGCGCTATGCCTCGGGCCTGCGCCGGGTGGTACGCACCCATGAGCCGGTGAAGCTGGTGGACACCCTGGTGGTCGGTGCCTTTATCGAAGCGCGCAGTTGCGAGCGCTTTGCCGCGCTGGTGCCGCACCTGGACGAAGAACTGGGCAAGTTCTACCACGGCCTGCTCAACAGTGAGGCGCGGCATTACCAGGGTTACCTGAAGCTTGCGCATCAGTACGGGGATGCGGCGGATATCGAGCGGGTGGTGGAGAAGGTCAGGGCGGTCGAGGCCGACCTGATCAGCAGCCCGGATGAAGAGTTCCGCTTTCATAGCGGCGTGCCGGTCTGATTAATCACTTCTTTTGAATGCCTGATCGCGGGGCAAGCCCGCTCCTACAGTGTGGGAGCGGGCTTGCCCCGCGATTGCCTTCTATCGACAAAATAATAAGCTAGCTAATTAATGCCTTGACGTTAGCTGCCTAAGCAGTAACATTATGTAACTTACTGCCTAAGCAGGTATCTGTGTCCATGCAGCACTACACCCCGGAAAACTTCCAGAACTGCACCCTCGGCATGCTTCTGGGCCGCACCGCGCTGGTCAAAGACCGCATCCTCGACAGTCATATGCAGCCCCATGGCGTGACCGCCGCGCAGTTCAAGGTGCTGATCATCGTCGCCCAGTACGGCGTCGACACCCCGGCCGAGCTGTGCCGCTACCTGTCGGTGGACAGCGGTTCGATGACGCGCATGCTCGACCGCCTCGAACAGAAAGACCTGATCGTGCGCCGCCGTTGCCCTGACGACCGTCGGCAGATTCGCCTGGGGCTGAGCGAGGAGGGCCAGAAACTGGCCGACCGCTTGCCAGAGATTGGCGCTGCAGCGATGAACGAACTGTTGGGCGTGCTCGATCCCGGCGAGCTGACCACCCTCGAAGCGATTCTGAGCAAGGTGCTGCTGGCCTCCGGCGACACTCTGGCGGCCATGCGCCTAGGCGCCAAGTAAGCGCCCATTTCACCCATTCACTCAGCCAAGGTATTAGCAATGGCCACTACTTCTTCTGCGCACGACACCACGCAGGACCTCAACAACCAGCGCAAGCGCAAGACCTGGCTGTTGGCCCTGGCGTTGCTGATCGTCGTCGCCGGCGCTGGCGTCTGGGCCTGGCACGAGCTTTACGGGCGATGGAGCGAAGAGACCGACGATGCCTATGTCAACGGCAACGTGGTGGAAATCACCCCGCTGGTCACCGGCACCGTGGTCAGCATCGGCGCTGACGATGGCGACCTGGTCCACGAAGGCCAGATGCTGCTCGAATTCGACCCGAGCGATGCCGAGGTCGGCCTGCAGGCCGCCGAGGCAAAGCTTGCGCGTGCGGTGCGCCAGGTGCGTGGCCTGTACAGCAACGTCGATGGCAAGAAGGCCCAGGTGGCCGCGCGCCAGGCCGAGCTGAAAAAAGCTCAGGAGAACTTCAATCGGCGCCAAACCCTGGCCGCCGGTGGGGCGATCTCCAAGGAAGAACTGTCCCACGCCCGCGACGACCTGTCTTCGGCGCAAAGCGCCTTGAATGATGCTAAACAGCAACTCAACACCACCACCGCGCTGGTCGATGACACCGTGGTGTCGTCGCACCCCGAGGTGATGGCCGCCGCCGCTGAATTGCGCCAGGCCTATCTGAACCACGCCCGCACCACGCTGGTGGCGCCAGTCACAGGCTACGTGGCCAAGCGCACCGTGCAATTGGGCCAGCGCCTGCAGCCGGGTATCGCGACCATGGCGGTAATCCCCCTGGATCAACTGTGGATCGACGCCAACTTCAAGGAAACCCAGCTGCGCAACATGCGTATCGGCCAGCCGGTAGACATCGTTGCCGACCTGTATGGCAGTGAGGTGAAGTACAACGGCAGCATCGACAGCCTCGGCGCCGGGACCGGCAGCGCCTTTGCCTTGCTGCCGGCGCAGAACGCCACCGGCAACTGGATCAAGATCGTCCAGCGGGTACCGGTGCGTATTCATATCAATGCCGAGCAACTGGCCAAGCACCCGCTGCGCATTGGCCTGTCGACCCAGGTCGAGGTCGACCTGCACGACCAGAGCGGCCCGGTCCTGGCCCAGCAGCCGCCGCAGAAGGCTTCGTTCGCCACCCAGGTGTACGACCGTCAGTTGGTCGAGGCCGATACCCTGATCACCAAGCTGATCCATGACAACAGTGCAGGCTCCAGCAAGACGGCGCAGCGATGAGCGGCAATCAGGCTTCCTTTACGCCGCCGAGCCTGTTGTTGACCACCATCGGCCTGTCGCTGGCGACCTTCATGCAGGTGCTCGACACCACCATCGCCAACGTGGCGTTGCCGACCATTTCCGGCAACCTCGGCGTGAGCTCGGAGCAGGGCACCTGGGTCATCACCTCGTTTGCGGTGAGCAACGCCATTGCCTTGCCGCTGACCGGCTGGTTGAGCCGGCGCTTTGGCGAGGTCAAGCTGTTCATCTGGGCCACGCTGCTGTTCGTGCTGGCCTCGTTCCTGTGTGGCATCGCCCAGTCGATGCCCGAGCTGGTCGGCTTTCGCGTGCTTCAGGGCATCGTTGCCGGGCCGCTGTACCCGATGACCCAGACCCTGCTGATTGCGGTCTATCCGCCGGCCAAACGCGGCATGGCCCTGGCGCTATTGGCGATGGTCACGGTGGTGGCGCCGATTGCCGGGCCGATTCTGGGTGGCTGGATCACCGACAGCTACAGCTGGCCGTGGATCTTCTTCATCAATGTGCCGATCGGCCTGTTCGCCGCTGCCGTGGTGCGCCAGCAGATGCGCAGCCGCCCGGTCAGCACCAGCCGTCAGCCAATGGACTACATCGGCCTGCTGAGCCTGATCATCGGCGTCGGTGCCTTGCAGATCGTGCTCGACAAGGGCAATGACCTGGACTGGTTCGAGTCGAATTTCATCATCATCGGCAGCCTGATCTCGCTGGTGTTCCTGGCGGTGTTCATTATCTGGGAGCTGACCGACAAGCACCCGGTGGTCAACCTGCGCCTGTTTGTGCACCGCAACTTTCGCATCGGCACCATCGTGCTGGTCGGCGGCTATGCCGGGTTCTTCGGCATCAACCTGATCCTGCCGCAGTGGCTGCAGACGCAGATGGGCTACACCGCCACCTGGGCGGGCCTGGCGGTGGCACCCATCGGCTTGTTGCCGGTATTGATGTCGCCGTTTGTCGGCAAGTACGCACACAGGTTCGACCTGCGTTTGCTCGCCGGGCTGGCGTTCCTGGCGATTGGTACCAGTTGCTTCATGCGCGCCGGCTTTACCAACGAAGTGGACTTCCAGCACATCGCCCTGGTGCAACTGTTCATGGGCATCGGCGTGGCGCTGTTCTTCATGCCGACCTTGAGCATCCTGCTCTCCGACCTGCCGCCGCAGCAGATTGCCGACGGCTCGGGGCTGGCGACTTTCCTGCGGACCCTGGGCGGCAGTTTTGCCGCGTCGTTGACCACCTGGATCTGGATTCGCCGGGCGGACCAGCACCATGCCTACCTGAGCGAGAACATCAGCACCTTTGACCCGGCCACCCGTGAGGCGTTGAACCAGCTGGGCGGGGCGAGCGGGCAGTCGTATGCGCAGCTGGAGCGGATGCTCAGCAGCCAGGCGTACATGATGTCGACGGTGGATTACTTCACCCTGATGGGGTGGATTTTCGCCGGTTTG
>NZ_JH650762.1:168725-169143 GCF_000259195.1 Pseudomonas donghuensis | reverse complement strand
GTGGCGGCCCAAGCCGCCGTTCGCGGCCAAGGCCGGGCCGGCGTCGGCGGGGCACTGAAGAAAAGCATCGCTGGCAAGCCAGCTCCCACAGGTCAGGTGTTGTGCCTGTGGGAGCTGGCTTGCCAGCGATCGGGCCTATCAGGGAAAAGCAAAAGGCTGCAGTTGAAACCCTTGCTCATCCACCTGCAACGCCCAGCCTTGCCGGTCCCAATCGCCCAGCACGATACGCCGCGCCGGTTGATCGCCGACCACCAGCTTGTGAATCGCCGGTCGATGGGTATGGCCATGCACCAGGGTGCGCACGCCAAACTGCTGCATGATCCGTGGCACTTCCTCCGCGGTCACATCGACAATGTCGTTGGCCTTCATCCGCGTCTGCGCCCGGCTTTCGCTACGCAACTTGCGCGCAAGCTTCTGG
>NZ_JH650762.1:124182-168715 GCF_000259195.1 Pseudomonas donghuensis | reverse complement strand
GGCAGGTGCCGGAGAATCCACAGGCTTAGCGGGTTGCGCAGGTAACGGCGCATTTTCATGTAGGCCAGGTCGCGGGTGCACAGGCTGTCGCCGTGCATCAGCAACACCGGCTCACCGCCCATCTCGACCACGCTGGGGTCCGCCAGCAATGTGCAGCCCGCGGCCTTGCAAAAAGCCTGGCCGAGCAGGAAGTCGCGGTTGCCGTGCATCAGGAAGACCTGCGTGCCGCTGTCGCTCAGGGCGCGCAGGGCCTGGCAGATCGAGGTCTGGAAGGGCGTCATGGCGTCGTCGCCGATCCATGCCTCGAAGAAGTCGCCGAGGATGTACAGCGCCTCGGCGTGCCGCGCACGACCGTCGAGCAGATCAACAAACGCCCGGGTAATGTCCGGGCGTTCTTCTTGCAGGTGCAGATCAGAGATCAGCAGTATCACTCAATGATCTCGGCTTTCTCGATGATCACGTCGTCCTTCGGCACGTCCTGGTGACCGGACTTGGAACCGGTGGCAACGGCTTCGATCTTGTCGACGATGTCCTGGCCTTCGGTCACTTTACCGAACACCGCGTAGCCCCAGCCCTGCACGTTCTTGCCGCTGTGGTTGAGGAAATCGTTGTTCGAGGCGTTGATGAAGAACTGCGCCGAGGCCGAATGCGGCTCCATGGTACGGGCCATGGCGATGCTGTACTTGTCGTTCTTCAGGCCGTTGTCAGCTTCGTTCTGGATGCTGGCGCGGGTTTTCTTCTGGCTCATGCCTGGCTCGAAACCGCCGCCCTGAATCATGAAGCCCTTGATCACACGGTGGAACACGGTGTTGTCGTAGTGGCCTTCTTTCACGTATTGAACGAAGTTCTCGACGGTTTTCGGGGCTTTTTCGGCATCCAGTTGCAGGACGATGTCGCCGTGGTTGGTGCTCAGTTTGACTTTGGACATGCTGAAATTCGCTCTTTTCAAGGCATTGGAAATTGTTCGCGCAGTATCGCGATACACACCTGACGTACAGTCTACAGCCCGCGATACGTGATTCGCGGCAGTTTTTTTGCATTCGCCGGCGAATATCGCGCCAGTTTGTCGGCGCGATGCTGTCGGCAGCTCGACCGCTTCGGCTATGATAAGCGCTTTGATTCAGTCGGCCTACCCAGGCCGTGCACCCCGTATTCAAGGATCCTATGAGCAAGCCCACTGCCGACACCGCTCCCAACGCCGCTGCCAAAGGCGCTCCCGCCATCCCTGCGAACTTCCTGCGTCCGATCGTGCAGGCAGACCTGGACTCGGGCAAGCACAGCAGCATCGTCACCCGTTTTCCGCCAGAGCCCAACGGTTACCTGCACATCGGTCATGCCAAGTCGATCTGTGTGAACTTCGGCCTGGCCCAGGAGTTCGGTGGGGCCTGTCACCTGCGTTTCGATGACACCAACCCGGCCAAAGAGGACCAGGAGTACATCGATGCGATCCAGAGCGACGTCAAGTGGCTGGGCTTCGAGTGGACCGGCCCGGTGCGCTACGCCTCGCAATACTTCGACCAGCTGCACGCCTGGGCGGTCGAGCTGATCAAGGCCGGCAAGGCCTACGTCTGCGACCTGACCCCGGAGCAGGCCAAGGAATACCGTGGCAACCTGACCACCCCAGGCAAGAACAGCCCGTTCCGCGAGCGTTCGGTCGAAGAGAACCTCGACCTGTTCGCGCGCATGAAGGCCGGCGAGTTCAAGGACGGCGAGCGCGTCCTGCGGGCCAAGATCGACATGGCCTCGCCGAACATGAACCTGCGCGACCCGATCCTCTATCGCATCCGTCATGCCCACCACCACCAGACCGGTGACACCTGGTGCATCTACCCCAACTATGACTTCACCCACGGTCAGTCGGACGCCATCGAAGGCATCACCCACTCGATCTGCACCCTGGAGTTCGAAGGCCATCGCCCGCTGTACGAATGGTTCCTCGACAACCTGCCGGTGCCGGCCAAGCCGCGCCAGTACGAGTTCAGCCGCCTGAACCTGAACTACACCATCACCAGCAAGCGCAAGCTCAAGCAACTGGTCGACGAGCAGCATGTCAACGGTTGGGACGACCCGCGCATGTCGACCCTGTCGGGCTTCCGTCGCCGCGGTTACACCCCGGCCTCGATCCGCAATTTCTGCGAAATGATCGGTACCAACCGCTCTGACGGCGTGGTCGACATGTCGATGCTCGAATTCAGCATCCGCGACGACCTCGATCGCACCGCGCCCCGCGCCATGTGCGTGCTGCGCCCGCTGAAAGTAGTCATCACCAACTACCCCGAAGGCCAGGTCGAGAACCTCGAGCTGCCGCGCCACCCGAAAGAAGACATGGGCGTGCGCGCGCTGCCATTTGCCCGCGAGATCTACATCGATCGCGACGACTTCATGGAAGAGCCGCCAAAGGGCTACAAGCGCCTGGAGCCGGCCGGTGAAGTGCGCCTGCGCGGCAGCTACGTGATCCGCGCCGACGAGGCCATCAAGGATGCCGACGGCAACATCGTCGAGCTGCGCTGCTCGTATGACCCGGACACCCTGGGCAAGAACCCCGAAGGCCGCAAGGTCAAGGGCGTGATCCACTGGGTGCCGGCCGCTGCCAGCGTCGAATGCGAAGTGCGCCTGTACGATCGCCTGTTCCGCTCGGCCAACCCCGAGAAGACCGAAGATGGCGGCAACTTCCTTGACAACATCAATCCTGATTCGCTGCAGGTGCTGACCGGTTGTCGTGCGGAACCTTCCCTGGGCCAGGCCCAGCCAGAAGACCGCTTCCAGTTCGAGCGCGAAGGCTATTTCTGCGCCGACCTGAAAGACTCCCAGCCGGGTCGCCCGGTGTTCAACCGCACCGTGACCCTGCGCGATTCGTGGGGCAGCTAAGGAACTCTCGTGCTTACCATCTACAACACGCTCAGCAAGACCAAGGAAGTCTTCAAACCGCTTGAAGGCAACAAGGTTCGGATGTACGTCTGCGGCATGACCGTCTACGACTTCTGCCACCTGGGCCACGGGCGCAGCATGGTCGCCTTTGACCTGGTGACCCGCTGGCTGCGTTACAGCGGCTACGACCTGACCTACGTGCGCAACATCACCGACATCGATGACAAGATCATCAACCGGGCCAACGACAACGGCGAATCCTTCGACGCCCTGACCGCCCGCATGATCGACGCGATGCACGAAGACGAGCGCCGCCTGAACATCCTGCCGCCGGACCAGGAGCCGCGTGCCACCGACCATATCGCCGGCATGCACGCGATGATCCAGACCCTGATCGACAAGGGTTATGCCTACGCGCCGGGCAACGGCGACGTGTACTACCGGGTCGGCAAGTTCGTCGGCTACGGCAAGCTGTCGCGCAAGAAGATCGAAGACCTGCGCATCGGTGCCCGCATCGAGGTCGACGAAGCCAAGCAGGACCCGCTCGACTTCGTCCTCTGGAAGGGCGTCAAGCCGGGCGAGCCGAGCTGGGAGTCGCCATGGGGCCCGGGCCGTCCGGGCTGGCACATCGAGTGCTCGGTGATGTCCACCTGCTGCCTGGGCGAGAGCTTCGACATCCACGGCGGTGGCAACGACCTGGAGTTCCCGCACCACGAGAACGAAATCGCCCAGAGCGAGGCCGCGACCGGCAAGCAGTACGCCAACTCATGGATGCATTGCGGCATGATTCGCATCAATGGCGAGAAGATGTCCAAGTCCTTGAACAACTTCTTCACCATTCGCGACGTGCTCGACAAGTATCACCCGGAGGTGGTGCGCTACCTGCTGGTGTCGAGCCACTACCGCAGCTCGATCAACTACTCCGAAGACAGCCTGCGCGAGTCCAAGGGTGCCCTGGAGCGCTTCTACCACGCCCTGCGCGGCCTGCCGCGGGTGGCGGCTGAAGGTGGCGAGGAGTACGTCGAGCGTTTCACCGTGGCGATGAACGACGACTTCGGCACCCCCGAAGCCTGCGCCGTGCTGTTCGACCTGGTGCGCGAGATCAACCGCCTGCGCGAGAGCGACCCACAGGCCGCTGCTGGCCTGGCCGGTCGTCTGCGCGAGCTGGGTGACTTGCTCGGTGTGCTGCAACTGGACGCCGATGACTTCCTGCGTGCCGGTGCCGAAGGCAAGGTTGATGCCGCCGAGGTTGAAGCCCTGATCCAGGCGCGCCTGCAAGCGCGCGCCGACAAGAACTGGGCCGAATCCGACCGCATCCGCGACCAGCTGACCGCCATGGGCGTGGTGCTGGAAGACGGCAAGGGCGGCACGACCTGGCGCTTGGCTGACTAAGCAATCGCGGGGCAAGCCCGCTCCCACAGAAGACTGCAATCCTCTGTGGGAGCGGGCTTGCCCCGCGATGAGCCCCTAACTGACGACACCCGTCCTGCAGTGCAACACCAGTTTCGCCCCACCCAGCTCACTCCCTCCCACCTCCAGCTCAAAGCCATGCAGGTCGACGATCGCTGCAACGATCGACAAGCCCAGCCCGAACCCCGGGTGACGCTGGCCTTCTTCACTGCGATAAAAGCGCTTCAACACCGCCCCGCGTTCATCCTCGGGAATCCCCGGGCCGCTGTCGTGCACCTCGATATGCACACCCTTGGCATCGCTCAGTGCACGCATCAGCACCTGACCCTGCACCGGGGTGAACTTGATGGCATTGCCCACCAGGTTGGCCAGCGCCTCGAACAGCAACTCGCGGTCACCGTGCAGTGCCGGTAGTTGTTCAGGCATGTCCAGCGTCAGGTCAATCTCGCCGTCTTCGGCCAGCGGCAGGTAGAAGTCATGCAGCTCCTGCAGCAGCCCATGGGGATCAAGCTCGACGAAGCCGGCGCGGCGCTGGCGGTCTTCCAGCTCACTGATGCGCAGCAAGCCGCGAAAACGCGCCATCAAGGTATCGGTTTCGCCAATGGCCTGTTCCAGCGCCTCGGCCTGCGGTGAATCATCGCCGGCCTGCTGGCGAATCCGGTAGAGCTGGGCGCGCAGACGGGTCAGTGGGGTGCGCAGGTCGTGGGCGATGTTGTCACACACGCCTTTGACTTCATGCATCAGGCGCTCGATGCGGTCGAGCATGGCGTTGACGATGGCCGCCAGCATGTCCAGTTCGTCGCGCCGCGCCGACAGCGGCAGGCGCCGGGTCAGGTCGCCGGCGACGATCTGCTCGGCGCTGGCCTGGATCGCGCGGATCCGCTTGAGTGGCCGGCGGCGCAGCAGGTACCAGCCGGCGATGCCGGGGATGATGGTCAGCGACAGGCCCCAGAGCAGCGCGTGGAGGATGATGCGGGTGACCACGAACAGCGAGCCGTTGTCGCGCACCAGCAGCAGCCAGCGGCCATCGCGGACCTTGATCGCCACCGCATCGCAGCTGTCGCGGGGCAGGTGCGGGTCGTCGGCGTCCAGGCAGCGGCTCAGTTCATGAATCTTGCCATCCAGGCCCAGCTCGGGCGGCACTTGGCGGATCTGCCCGCCGAGCGGATTGAACTGCCCATCGAACAGCCCATAGGCATCGAAGCTGCGCTCCTCGAACGCCTGGCTGGCAATCAGCGCGTCATCGAGTTGCTTGCCGCTCATGTGCGCGAACAGGTGCTGGCGCTGCAGCAAGGAATGGCGGGTGAGCTTGTTCAGGTAGCCCGAGACCTCGAAGTACAGCACCCCCATGAGGATGCTGCTCCAGGCCACGAACAGGAAGCTGTACAGCGCCAGCAGGCGGCTGGTGGACGAGCTCCAGCCCTTAGACGGGTTCGGCAATGGCATAGCCCGATCCCCGCACGGTGCGAATCAGCGGTGTCTGGCCAGCGGCGTCGATCTTCTTGCGCAAGCGTCCGATGTGCACGTCGATCAGGTTGGTGCCCGGGTCGAAGTGGTAGCCCCAGACTTCCTCGAAAATCATCATCCGGGTAATTACCTGGCCGGCGTGGCGCATGAGGAATTCCAGCAACTTGTACTCGGTGGGCAGCAGGTTGAGGGTCTGATCGCCGCGCTTGGCCTCGTGGCTGATCAGGTCCAGCTCAAGGTCGGCGACCTGCAGGCGGGTCTGTGCCAGGGGCACGCTGTTGCGCCGCAACAACACCTCGACGCGGGCGGCCATTTCATCGGACGCGAACGGCTTGGTCAGGTAGTCGTCACCGCCGGCGCGCAGGCCGCGGACCCGTTCGTCGACATCCGAGAGGGCGCTGATCATCAGGATCGGCGTGGCAATCTTCAGGGTGCGCAGGGTGGTGACGATAGTCAGGCCATCGACCTCCGGGAGCATCCGGTCCAGGGTGATCAGGTCGTAACCGCCGGCAATGGCCTTGGCCAGGCCTTCACGGCCGTTGTTGGCCCATTCCACTTCCAGGCCATGGCTGGAAAGCTCGGCGACGATCTCCTGGGCGGTGACAGCGTCGTCTTCGATAGTCAGTACGCGGGGCATGCTTTTACCTGGGCGGCGGGTAGAAACCTGATTGTGCCAAAGAATAGGCGGTGCCCGGGTTAAAGAAAAATTCATCTAGGGGAGAGGGGCACAATGGGCCGGCATGCACCGACCCCTGTGGGCGCCGGCCTTGCCGGCGATGGGCCGCAGCGCGGCCCCTATTGCAGGTCAGGCGACTTTCACAACCCAGCCCGCCGGGCCTTCGATGTCGCCGCTCTGGATGCCGGTCAGCTCGTTGTAGAGCTTCTGGGTGACCGGGCCGACTTCGCTTTCGCTGTAGAACACATGCAGCTTGTCGCCGTACTGGATGCCGCCGATTGGGGTGATCACCGCAGCGGTACCGCAAGCGCCAGCCTCGACGAAGCGGGCGAGGTTGTTGATTTCCACGTCGCCCTCGATGACCTTCAGGCCCAGGCGCGATTGCGCCAGTTCCATCAGCGACAGGCGGGTGATGCCTGGCAGTACCGAAGCCGATTTCGGCGTCACGAACTCGTTGTTGGCGGTGATGCCGAAGAAGTTGGCCGAGCCGACTTCCTCGATCTTGGTGTGGGTCAGCGGGTCAAGGTAGATACAGTCGGCAAAGCCGGCTTGCTTGGCCTTGTAGCCCGGTTGCAGGCTGGCCGCGTAGTTGCCGCCCACCTTGGCAGCGCCGGTGCCTTGTGGCGCGGCGCGGTCGTAGTCGGAGATCAGGAACTTGTGCGGGGTCATGCCGCCCTTGAAGTACGAGCCGACCGGGATGGCGAAGATCGAGAAGATGAACTCCGGCGCGGTACGCACGCCGATGTTGTCGCCCACGCCGATGACGAACGGTCGCAGGTACAGGGCGCCCTTGCCGTACGGCGGAATGAAACGCTCGTTGGCCTTGACCACCTGCTTGCAGGCGTCGATGAACTGTTCGGTCGGCACCTGCGGCATCAGCAGGCGGTCACAGCTGCGCTGCATGCGCAGGGCGTTCTGGTCCGGGCGGAACAGGTTGATCGAGCCGTCCTTGCAGCGGTAGGCCTTCATCCCCTCGAAGCATTGCTGGCCATAATGCAGCGCGGTCGAGCCTTCGCTGATGTGCAGCTGGTTGTCTTCGGTCAGGGTGCCCTTGTCCCATTCGCCGTTACGGAAATAGGACAGGTAGCGCTTGTCGGTCTTGATGTAGTCGAAGCCCAGCTTGTCCCAGTTAATGCTTTCGTTACTCATGGCACCCTCGATTCGGTTGCAGATGCCTGCTGGAGCAGGCGGTTCTTATTGCGCACTCGGCCACGATAATACATCCCGTGCAGATCGGGAACGCCCAGTCATAGATTGGACCATGGTCGCAGTGAAAATCTTTGACGCTGCCTGTTGCAACAGGCGTTGACCGTTCCTCGGTCCGGGCGCATTATCGAAGTATGAAGCTTTGCCTGCTGACCTCGTCGCGTACCACTACCACCGCCATACGCGGGGCGGGTACGGCTGCTTAACCTTAGGCAGCAGGTAAACCAAGGCCCCGCCAGCAATGGACGGGGCCTTGTCTTTTCTCCGTCCTGGCTGGCCAATCACGGAGAGATGAAGATGCAAGCAAAACGCGCACTGCTGGTCCTGGATATGCAAGTGGGCTTGTTCCATAGCCCCGAACAACCCTGGCAGGGTGATCGGGTACTGAACAAGGTCAACACCCTGATTGGCGCTGCCCACGCTGCCCAGGCGCCGGTTTTTGCGGTTCGCCACACCGGCCCGCAAGGGTCGCCGATCGCCGCAGGCAGCCCCGCGTGGCAGTTGCTGCCCGCGCTGGCGGTCGATCCTGCCCGCGACATCGTGTTCGATAAAACCCGCCCCAGTGCCTTCTTTGCCACCTCGCTGGCCGATCAGCTACGCGAGGCCGCCATTGATGAGCTGGTCATCGTCGGCCTCAAAACCCAGTACTGCGTCGACACCAACTGCCGGGTTGCCCGCGAGCTGGGCTTCAACGTGGTGCTGGTCAGCGATGCCCACACCTGCATGGACACCCCCGGCTTGTCGGCCGAGGCGATCATCGCCCACCACAACCTGACCCTGGGCGGCGCCTTTGCCCGCCTGCAATCAACGGCGGATGTGCAGTTCTGAGCCTTCGCCCAACTGCAGGTAGTCGTCCAGCGCCAGTTGCTGCATGAACACCTGGTCGTGGGACGCTACCAGCAAGGTCCCGCGATACTGGCGCAGCATGGCTTCCAGGGCGGCGAGGGAGGGCAGGTCGAGGTGGTTGCTCGGCTTGTCGAGCAGCAATTGCGCAGGTACAGAGCCATTCAGTCCAGGTGGTCAAACCTGCGACGCCTGAAGAATAGGCTGGAGCCAGCACCTGAGATGAGCAATGACACTAGCCAAATGTCCAGTTCGTACCAGTACTTGTCAGGAAATGCGAAGAGACCATATGTACCTGCCCCCCAAAGCGAAATCCCTAACCACTTTCTTATCGGGTAGGGTTTCAGGCAGTGGTCTATCGCTGATATCAGGATCATTGCGTAGCACATTTGTGTAATTACAGACATGGCGTATGTTCTGCTCAGGCCCAGAGGTCGGGATTGAATCGATGACGTCTGAAGAACAGCTCCAGCCCACCGACAACTGCAAAGAGTGAAACGAGTTGCAAGTCAAAGCCAAGCCAATGGCTTTCGGTCAGTGTCAATCTGCCAAGCAAGCCGCCACCCAAGAAAGCCAGGCCGAGCCATTTTCGTGGCCTGGACGGCTTGACCAGACGGTCTATCAGGATGAAAAGCGCCAGGACGAGGAGGAATTGATTGAGCTCTGACATGTTCTTTTCAGCCTTGATTCTCGATGATCATTGAGGAAGCTGAACGTTGGGGGCCGATGCCGCCACTGACCGACGCTTGAAGGCTGACGATTACATCTCCGGCATGGTGGGTGGGTATGCGGTTTTTAATGAAGTCGCCTGCTTCGGTGTTTGTGGCTTTTCCAATCAATGGATTGATCAGCCAGCTGGCGAAGCCGGCAAAGGCCCCGGCTACAGTAGTGCTCACAGTTTGTCGCTGGCTGTTCAACCTATCAGCCTGCTGACGGCTCAGCGCTCGAGAAATAGCGACTTTCATCTCGCAGGCACGATTGCCGGCCTGCATTCTGTCGTAGAGCGCCACGAGCATTGTGTTGACCTCGTAGTGCGCCCCCTTCGCTTCACTGATATGCAACTCGCGCAGCCGGGCGCGATGACCCGGCAGGACGACGAGCTGCGAGACGTGGAAAACGATTCCGAAGTGACCGGCGTACTCATAGGTTCTTTGTATCTGCACAACAACCTTCCCTGTGTAATACAGACGCGCCGCGCGCACCTCATCGACAAGCAGGGAAAGATGCCCAAAACAACTTTGGGTGTATGTCGTACCACTCCTACAAAATAGTAGGGCTGATCCCAAATTAGCGATCAGCCCCCTACAAAACCTCAGCCAACCTGCTCAAACCGACGGCGTTTGCGGAGCAGTCTCACTCAGGTCTTGATGATCATGGTCGAAATGGTTCGTTGCGGGCCGATCCCGCCATTGACTTGGGCGTCAATGCTGACCAGCACATCGCCGGCATGGTAGGTCGGCAGGATTTCATTGGCGTAGGTACGCACGGCGGCCCCCACGGGCACACCTACAAAGGAGGAGGCCACGCTGGTAGTGGCGGCGGTGAAGGCCGAGGCGCAGGCGTTGACGACCGTGGTGCGCTGAGCGTTGAGGGTGTCGCCCTGTTGCCGGGTCAGCGGCTTGGAGATTGCGATCTTCATCACGCACGGCAGGTTCTTGGCCAGCATCTTGTCGTAGACCTCGACAACCTTGCTGTTAACCTCGTAGTGGGCGCTTTTCGCTTCGCCAAAATGCAGCTCGCGCAGGCGTCCGCGTTCGCTGTCGGTGAGGGTGATCTGCGAGACGTTGAAGACGATCCCGTGTTGGCCCATGTATTGGAAAGTCCCTTCGAACTTCATTGCACGCATCCTTTCGAGGCAAAGGCGGCGATTTTGTACAAGGATCGCCGTGGGTGCAAATCATTCCGTAAAGGTTGTGATCAACTCGTGGCTTCGAAGGCCGGGTGATAGCTGACCTGGGCCTGCGGCCACTGGCCGCTGTAGCTCAGGGCCTGGAAATACTCGGGTGGTACGCCCGGCAGCTGCAACTGCGGGTGCGCCTCGAAACCGAAGCGTGCGTAGTAGCCTGGATCGCCCAGCACCACGCAACCGTTGGCGCCCAATCCTTGCAGGGCCTGCAGCGCCGCGCGCATCAACTGGCTGCCGATGCCCTGGCCGTGGCGCTCGGGCGCCACCGAGATCGGGCCCAGGCCATACCAGCCGGGGCTGCCGTCAGACAGGGTCACCGGCGACAAGGCCACATGGCCGATGATGTGCCCGGCGACTTCAGCCACCAGCGACACCGACAATTGCTCGGCGCGGCGCAGGGCGTTGACGATGAAATGTTCGGTGTGGCTTGAGTGGGGTGCCTGCTCGAAGGCTGCAGCGGTCAGTTGTTCGATGGCCAGGGCGTCGGCCGGGGTTTCGGGGCGCAGGATCATGGCGTTCTCGGGGTGTGGGTCAGTATTGGCAGCCAGGCGACGGGTGTCTTCGTCGATCAGTGCGCGCAGGTTCTGGGACAGTGGGCTGCTGCTGGTGTACTTGCGCCCGTAAGATTGCGCCACGCCGAACAGCTGCGCGGCATGCGCTTGCTTGATGCAGCAGACGCCAGCGACGCCGAGCTGAGCGGGTTGTAGCGGGGTATCGTGCATGGCGAAGTTTGCCAGCCAAAGCGTGGGGGCTGCAAATCGGGGGGGCAGCCTGCCTGAGTCGCCTGGTTTGCGACCGCTTCGCGGTCCATCGCCGGCAAGCCAGCCCCCACAAGGAATGGTGCATGCCGATCCAATGTGGGAGCCGGCTTGCCGGCGATGGGCCGCGTCAGCGGCCCCAGGGTTCACTTCACCGTCTGCAGGCGCAGGTCATTGTAGTAGAAGGTGTTCTTGTCGATGCTGGCGCTGAAGAAGTAGCCGTAGTCTTCCAGGTAGAACAGGTGATTGACGCGTTTGCCCTCGTCACCCTGCACGCTGCAGTCCAGCGCCTTGGCGCTGCCGCTCAAGCTGGCGTTGAGGGTGCTGGCCGGCAGTTGCTGTTGCACCGTGCACTCGGTGATCTTCAGGTCCTTGCCGTACTGGCCGATCACGTTGTTGTTGGTCGCACCTTGCTGTGAATAGCTGAGCTTGCTGCCCACCGCCATGGTCTTCCAGTCGCCCTTGAAACTCAGGCTGGTCAGCGCACTGCTTTCGCTCATGCCGGTGAAGTCGGTCTTGCTCACCAGCGGGATCAATCCGCGCCAGGTGATCTTTTGCGCCTCATAGCCCTTGCCGCGCAGGATCACCATCAATTGCTGGCTATTGGCATCAACTGACAGGAACTGCTCCTCGCGCATGGGCGAGGTCTTGCCTTTTATGGTCGAGGTGCCGACGGCGTCCAGGTACGTGAGCGGCTGTGCCGGCTTGGGCAGTTGCAGGCGCTCGAGGGCGACCATCACCGATGGGCTGACCGGCGGCAACACGGCCGTGACGATCGGTGCCTTGAAGCGCGGGCTGAATGGCGCCAGTTGCGCGACTTTATCCTGCGTGGCGCAGGCCAGGGCGAACAGCGCCTGGTAGTCGGCGTTGCTGTCGGCCACAGGCTCGGGCTTGGGCAGTGACGGGACCATGCCGTCGGTGACCCGGTTGTTGGCATCGACATCGTAGCCGGCCAGCAGGGTGTAGGTACCGGTGCTGCAGTTGAAGCGGTGATGCTCACGCTTTTGCGCGTAGGGCGCGTTGTACGGCAGGTCGAGGAGGATGCTCGGCTGGTCGAAGGCGGCCCACAGGCTGACGTCGTTGCCCACCTTTTTGATGCTGTTGCGATCGACCAGCACCCATGGCTCGCCATCTTCACCTTTAAGCTTGCGCCAGTCGGCCTTTGCTTGAGTCTTGCAGGCCCCGGCGAAGCTTGGGTTGTTCATCAGGATGGCATGGAAGCGATCAGGCATCGGCTGCGGCGGGGCGTAGCCGCTGGGGTTCTTGAAGTACGCGCGCTGGTCGGCATCCAGGTACATGATCGCCACGTTCGGCTCAGCGCAGGAGGCTTCGAGCTGGAAGCTGCGATCAGTCAAGCCGTTGTTGGCCGGTACGTTAACCTGGAAACTCAGCACATCGCCTTCACGAAACAGGCTGTAGGTCGACAGCGGCTGGGCGAGCATGGTGCCGATGTACTGGTCGAGGCTTTCCTTGGAGGGCGTCGCGCAGCCGGCGAGGGCGGCGGCGGACAGGGCGGTGAGGATCAGGCGTTGCACAACAGTCTCCGGTGAGTCCATTCAGGATGGCAGCATTGTATCGAATCGTGCCGCCGGTGCCTTGGGCAATTCGCGTTTGTGCCGGGTCTTGTCGTAGGCATTGATGATGATGGCTGCGACCGCGTCATCGACGTTTTCACCCTGCAGGAAGGCATCGATCTGCCCGTAGCTGACACCATGTACCTGCTCGTCGGCCAGGCCCGGGCGCAGTTCTTCGAGGTCGGCGGTCGGCACCTTGTGCACCAGGTGTTCAGGTGCCCCCAGCGCGGCGGCAATGGCCCGCACCTGGCCCTTGCACAGTCCGCTCAGGGGGGCCAGGTCGCAGGCGCCGTCGCCGAATTTGGTGAAGAAGCCCATCACCGCTTCGGCGCCATGGTCGGTGCCGATCACCAGGCCATTGCGGGCGTTGGCCAGGGTGTACTGGGCCAGCATGCGCAGGCGCGCCTTGACGTTGCCGAGGACGAAATCCCGTTGCCCGTCAGCGAGCTCGGCCAGTTGCGGCAGTTGCCCGGCAAGGCCGTTGACGCCGTCTGCAATGTTCACCGTGATGCACTCATCGGCGCCGACAAAGGCCAGCGCCGCCTGGGCATCGGGCTCGTCATGCTGGGTGTTGTGCGGCAGGCGCATGGCGATGAAGCGATAGCCGCCGTCGGCTTGTTCGGCGCGCAATTGCTCGACCGCCAACTGCGCCAGGCGCCCGGCGGTTGACGAGTCGACGCCGCCGCTGATGCCCAGCACCAACACCTTCAAGCGCGCATCGAGCAGGGTCTGCTTGATGAAATCGATGCGCTGGCTGATCTCGTTCTGTACTGCCGCGTTATCTGCGAAGGGCGCCACCACGCCCAGGGCCTTGGCAATCTCGATCTGACGACTGTTCATGTGCTTCTCCTTTACTGGCCTTCAACCTTGAACACGTGCTTGAGGTAGCTGACGAAGTTCTCGTCACGGCATTGGGTCTTGCCTGGGCTGTCGGAGATCTTCGCCACTGGAGCGCCGTTGCAGGCGGTCATCTTGATCACGATGTTCATCGGCTCAACGCCGGGAATGTCGCAGGTCAGGTTGGTGCCGATGCCGAAGCTGACGTTGATTCGTGGGCTGAGCTCGCGGTACAGGTGCAGGGTCTTGGCGAAGTTCAGGCCATCGGAGAACACCAGGGTCTTGCTCTTCGGGTCGATGCCGAGTTTCTCGTAGTGGGCGATGGCCTTGTTGGCCCACAGCAGCGGATCACCAGAGTCGTGGCGCAGGCCGTCGAACAGCTTGGCAAAGTACAGGTCGCAGTCCTTGAGGAAGGCATCCATGCCGATGCAGTCGGTCAGGGCGATACCCAGCAGGCCGCGGTATTCCTTGACCCAGCACTCCAGTGCCGCGACCTGGCTGTCGATCAGCCGCGGGCCCAGTTGCTGGTGGGCCATGAACCACTCGTGGGCCATGGTGCCGATCGGCTTGATGTCCAGTTCGCGCGCCAGGTGCACGTTGCTGGTGCCGACAAAACGCCCCGGGAAGTCCTGCTTGAGGGTGTGCACCACGTGCTCCTGGACCCGGTAGGAGAAGCGCCGACGGGTACCGAAATCAGCCAGTTGCAGGCCGGCCAGTTCCGCAGGCGACGCTTCGGCCTTGAGCCAGTCGAGTTTTTCGTACAGGCGCTCACCCACTTGTTCCATCACCACTTCACGGTAGCGGTAGCGGTTACGCACTTCGGAGACGATCGCCAGCAGCGGGATCTCGTAGAGGATCACGTGCAGCCAGGGCCCGCGCAGGCGGATCGCCAGTTGCCCGGCATCATCGACGCCAACGTGCACGTAGCGCAGGTTGAAGCGGAACAGGCTGAGGAAGCGGATGAAGTCCGGCTTGATGAAAGGGATGCGCCCCAGGTAAGCCAGCTGGTCCTGAGTGATCGAGACCTCGGCCAGTTGCTCGATCTGGTAGCGGATCTCGGCCAGGTACGGGGTCAGGTCTTCACTGTTGCGGCAGCGAAATTCCCATTCAACCTCGGCGTTGGGGTAGTTGTGCAGCACCGCCTGCATCATGGTGATCTTGTAGAAGTCGGTGTCCAGCAGGTTCTGGATGATGCTTGGGCCGAAGACGCTCTCGCTCATATTCATGCTCCCTTGAATGCGTTCAGTTGCTGGTCGAGGCTGGCGAGGTCGGTGCAGGCGATCACGCCCTGGCCGGTCATCTCGGCCATGGCCGCTGCGGCGCCCTGGGCGGAAATCGCCCGGCATGCCGGTTGGTAGAGAAACACCTGAAACCCTGCGGCCTGCAGTTGCAGGGCGGTGTTCTTGACGCAGAAATCCAGGGCCAGGCCGCCGACAATCACGGCTTTGACCTCTTGCACCTTGAGGTACTCGATGACCCCGGTGGAGCGGCGGTTGGCCAGGTCGTGGTAGCAGGCGCCGTAGGGGTGCAGGTCGGGTTCGATGCCTTTCCAGACGAAGAAGTCGTAGTCGATCGGCGCGGGCAGGCCGGCCAGCAGTTCAAACCCCGGGGTGCCCGGCACGCAGTGGCTGACCCAGGTCAGGTCGGCGTTGGCCATGTCCAGTGGCTGCAGCATCTCGGCGTGACTACCCACCACCCAGGCGGCTTTCGGCGTGTGGGCATCCTTGCTGCCGATGCGCAGGCTGGCGCGCTTGGCCATGGCGTTGAGTGCCGGGGCGATCTCGGCGCCGCCGGGGACTGGCAACTCGGAGGGGGCGTTGTCGGTGAAGCCGTTTTGGGCGTCGACATCGAAGCTGGCGATTTTCATGGGGTGGCTCCTGCACTGGGTGTGGACACATAATTCACTAGGTGTAATATGTATGTCAACCGCTTTTTCTTTTTCAGAAGCAACCACGGTGGATATAGTATGCATAGTGAAATATATGAGTCGGGCCCGGTGCGGTTTCGTCTGGCCGTGTACGGTGGTGCTTTCGACCCACCGCACCCCGGCCACCTGAGCGTGATCACCCGGGCGCTGGAGTGGGCCGATCAGGTGGTCGTGGTGCCCAGTTACCGGCATGCCTATGGCAAGCGCATGGTTGACTTCGACCTGCGTTGTCGTTGGTTGCAGCGGCTGATCGAGCGGCTCGGGAGCGAGCGGGTCAGTTGCTCGGCCGTGGAGCGTGAGCTGGGCGGCGAGGGCGGGGCGGTGTACAGCTATGACCTGCTGTGCGCGTTGAGCAAGCGCAGCGGTATTGCCCGCGCTGATATCGCCCTGGTCATCGGCGAGGATAACCAGGCCAATGTTGCTGGCTTTTATCGAGGCCAGGAACTGCTGGACGACTTCGGCCTGCTGGTGGCCGAGGAGCAACTGGGCGTGCACAGCTCGGCCATCCGCGCCGGCCTGCGCAATGGCCAGGCGTTGCCGGCAGCCTGGTGCCTGCCCGACATCGTTGAAGAGTTTGAGGTGTATAGGAGTCCACAGTGAGTGCTGCAGAAGTACTGGCCAGCGTCGACATCGTCGCGTTGCGCCTGAACCCCGAGAGCAAGCAGCTGGAAGTGCTGTTGTACCGGCGTGAGCGTGCGCCCCACGAAGGTGAATGGGCGCTGCCGGGGGTGATCGTCAACGGCCGCACCCCGGACAACACCCTGGCGGCGGCGGCTGACCGGGCGATGAGCGAAAAAGCCCGGATCCTGCCGCGTCACCTGGAGCAGGTGGGCACCGAAGGCAATGCCTTTCGCGACCCGCGTGGCTGGTCGATGAGCACCTACTACCTGGCCTTGCTTGGCCCGGACGTCGAGGCCGGCATTGAGCAGCTGTGCTTTGTCGAGGTCGCCAGCGTCATCGGGCGCAAGCGGGTGCTGCCGTTCGACCATAACCTGCTGGTGCAACTGACGTGCGAGCGCCTGGCGTCCAAGGCGGTTTATACCAACCTGCCGCTGTACCTGGCGCCCGAGCGCTTCACCGTGCTCGATGCACTCAACGCCGTGCAGGCCTGCCTCGGTCACCCGGTCAACAACACCTCCCTGCGCAAGCGCCTGGAGCGCATGAAGGAGGAGGGCTGGATTCGCGACACCGGTGACAAGAATTTCCCGAAAATGGGCCGGCCCCAGCAACTGTTCGAACACACGCCGAAAGCCGAGACGCCCTTCGTGTTTGACCGTAGTCTGTTGCCCGAGCGCTCGGGCACCTGAGCAAAACATAAAAAGGACTGCACATGCCGAACCTGGAATGGCTTGAACACCACATGCAGCACTGCGACACCTTCGCCGAGCGGCTGTATCGGCAGTTCAGCTATGAGTACGCCGATATTTCGCTGGAAGCATGGCGGCGAGAGTTCGCCGAGGGCCAGCGCAACGGTGACTGGCAATGCCTGGTTGCGCTCGATCAAGGACGCTTGCTCGGTGGCGCTGCGCTGGCCCGCGATGACCTGCCCGGGCGCCCGGAGCTAGGGCCCTGGCTCGCTTGTGTGCTGGTCGAGCCGCAGGCTCGCGGGCAGGGTCTGGCGGAAAAACTGATTGAAGGGATTTGTCAGCGAGCCCGGGAGCGCGGCGTGGCCACCTTGTACCTGCACACCCATGACCAGAGCGCGTACTACGCCAAACGCGGCTGGAGCGTGCGCGAGCGGTTCGAGGCCTGGGGCAAGGAGCAGTGGTTGATGTCGCGGGAGTTGCTCGGCCAGTAGGCCCTCGGGGTTGCCTTGCAACCCATCGCTGGCAAGGCCAGCTCCCACAGGTTTGCCGCTGTTCTCAGGAATGGTGCAGGGCCTGTGGGAGCTGGCTTGCCAGCGATGAGGCCTTCAAGTCAGCAGGTAGCGGCCCTGAGAGTCTTTGAGTGGTTGCGCAATCTTCAGCACCTGCTCGACCGCCTTCCGCTCCCGACCTTCCAGCTTGCGCCGGCCAAACGAATAGAAAGCCCCGCCCGGGTCGACATGCGCCGAGAACAGCCCGACAACCTCATCGCCTGTCACCTCGAGTAGCAGCTCCATATGCGCTTCGAACGGTGTGCAGGCACTCAGGTAGGTCAGCCCCTCGACCACCGCGCAGGCACTCCAGCAGGCTTCCTCCAGGGCAATGATCTGTCCCACCTCGCCACCGACTTGCTGCAGTGCCCAGGCGCCCTGATCGCGGGGCAGGGACCTGAGCATTGGCAGTAGCCGCTCACTGCCAAGGATGTCGAGTTCATAGGTGTCGCCCATGCTGCTGAGCACGAGCGCAGTCAGCAAGTAGCTCAGGGCAATTTCCGAAGGCTGTTCGCTCCAGCCATTGACGGCGGACACCGGAGGGCACCAGAGCAGTTGCACGGTATCGCCAGCTTGCACCGTGTCGCGTCTGTCGAACCGCGCCCAGGCCTTTTCGCCGGCGTTGGGCACAATGGCCTGCAGGTCGATGGTCGCTGCGCTGTAGTCGATGCCGGGCACATTGCACCAGTCTAGGGGCCAACAGGTTTTCAGTGTTGCAGGCATGGGATGGGTGTTCTGGTGTGCCAGGGGTAGTGCCGATGCTAATGAGTGGTTAGCATTGGTGTCCACCTCGCAAGGATCGCAGATGAACCTCCTGAAAAAGCTACTCGACTCATTTAAACGACCAGCGCCCCAGGAAGACCCGCCAATCGCGCAAGCCGAAGATGCCAACCAGGCCGCAAGGCTTGCCGGTGAAGCCTGCCTGGATCGTCACTGGAGCAGCGTCGGTAGCGTGGAACGGGATGTCCTTGCCTACCTCATCAGCCCGAGTTTTTCCGGCGGCCCGCACTGGCCCTCGACCCGTCAGGCCTATCGGGTAGTGCGCCGTGGCGACTCAATTATCCTGGCGACCGAAGGCTTGTCCGACCCCTTCGATGATGCCCAGGGGCAAGGCAATGGTTTCGAGATGGAGTTGTTCGTCGAAACGCCGGACATCCCGGAACATGCCCGTGGACCTTTGGGCGAAGTCGACCCGTTCAAGCGCAGCTGGGCATTCGAGTTGATCGAGAACATCGCCCAAACCGTGGCCGATGCCGGTGGTATCACCCAGCAGTTGGCAAGGTACGGTGCGTTGTCTCTGGAGCTGCCCGGCTTCAGCCAGTCGCACCACATCAGCGGCCAGCTCCCCGAGCATTTCGTGACCGAGGACGACTGCATCGGTGTGCTGCTGGGCGGCCCGGCGCCGGATTTCCCGACCCGTCTGGAGGGCATGCCGCTGTCGCCGGTGACCCTGGTGCCGGTGGTGTTGATCACCGCGGCCGAGCTTGAATACATCCGCGCAGGTGGCGGCGAGGCCCGTGGCGATCTGGTCAGCCGCTTGCAGGCGGCCGGTGTGGGGCATGTCAGCAGCCTGCAGCGCGCCAGCGTGGTGTGAGCTGGGATTAAAGACTTACGGTCGCTTCTACCCAAAAACTGCGGGTGAGCTGGCCCTTTGTGGGAGCCGGCTTTGCCGGCGATGGGGCGCACCTGCGGCCCCAAAACCAGGCGCTGATCAATCTGATGCGTTGATCCATGGGGGCTCTTGGTTCCAGGGCATGATCGGATACCTCCTGATCATGCGTATTAGCCTGTAAACCATGTCCCCGGTTTGTACCCCCGCGATGGGGTCGTACAGCCAACACACCAGGCATTGCCTGAGATACGAGCGCTACGCGCTCGATCACTGGCAAGTCCAGCTCCCACAGGATTTGCGCTGCTCTCTAGATCAAGCACCCTGGCGGCGCATGGTCAGGATCGCCGCACCAAAGCAGATAAACGTCGAGCCCACCACCCGGCTGACCCACCTGGAAAACTCAGGCCGGGTCAGTACGCCCTTGGCCCGCGAGGCCAGGGCGGCATACAGGCTCAAGGAGGTCAGCGACAAGG
This sequence comes from Pseudomonas donghuensis, assembly GCF_000259195.1. Taxonomy (GTDB): domain Bacteria; phylum Pseudomonadota; class Gammaproteobacteria; order Pseudomonadales; family Pseudomonadaceae; genus Aquipseudomonas; species Aquipseudomonas donghuensis. Next base: position 149,303 of record NZ_JH650762.1, on the reverse strand, counting down.
CCATGAAAATCGCGGTGAGGATCAGGAACTGCGGCAGCAGCGCAGCGCTCTGGTCGATGAATTGCGGGAACAGGGCGGTAAAGAACATCGTTGCCTTGGGGTTGGTGGCGGCGGTGAGGAAGGCCGACTTGTACAGCTTCAAGCGCGATGGCTTGACCGCTGCCTGGCCCGCCGCAACGTCGCTCGCCAGCATCGGGCTCTTTTTCATCAGCTGCTTGGCACCGAGATAGAACAGGTAGCCGGCGCCAAGAATTTTCACTGCGTTGAACAGCCACTCGGAGCTGGCGAGCAGCGCGCCGAGGCCGAGCATGGCCGCCGCCGACAGGCAGAACAGCCCGCTGGCATTGCCCAACGAGGACCACACCGCATATCGCGGCCCATAGGCCAGGCTGTTGTTGATCGCCATCAAGGTGGCGGGGCCGGGGCTGGCGATGGCAATCGCGGCAACCAGGGTGAAGGCGAGAAGTGCGTGAAGATCCATTTTCAGGCTCTGGAGGGTTGGACAGGCGGTAAATGTAACAGGATCAGCGACCGTGCTGCTCGGCAAACCACTGCATTACCACCGCGCACGCCGGATGCCCAGCCCCTGCGGCCTGCAGGCACAACGAATAGACACCGCCGGTTTTCAGCGGCTGGCCGAACGGCATGGAACTGAGCGCCAGCCTTACCCGGCCGATGACTGACGCCGAGTTCAGTGCCATCGCCCGCCTGAGCACGCGGCTGTGGACCAAGCTCAAGTCCAATACCTGAAACCAGGGCGCTACCGCGCGCGGACTAATTTGTCGGGCCTGTCGCTCGTTCTCTAGAACGCCAGCGTACGCCACGCGCGTGACGGGCCCAATCAATCCAGGAGACAGGCAATGACATCCGTATTCGACCGCGACGACATCGTGTTCCAGGTAGTGGTCAACCACGAAGAGCAGTATTCCATCTGGCCCGACTACAAGGCGATCCCGGCGGGCTGGCGTAGCGTCGGCAAGAGCGGCCTGAAGCAGGAGTGCCTGGCATACATCGACGAAGTCTGGACCGACATGCGCCCGTTGAGCCTGCGCCAGAAGATGGCCGAAACCGCTGCGGCGCAGTAAGGGGCACCTGTGTCTGCATTGACCCTGTTGTGCCTGCCGTACTCGGGTGCCAGTGCCATGGTCTACAGCCGCTGGCGGCGCAAGCTGCCGGCCTGGCTGAACCTGCGCCCGGTGGAGCTGCCCGGGCGTGGCGCGCGCCTGGGCGAGGCGCTGTTGACCGACATGCAGGTGCTGGCGCGCCAGCTTGCCCATGAGCAGCGCCTGGCCGCCAGCCAGCCCTATGCCTTGCTCGGGCACAGCCTAGGGGCCTTGCTGGCCTTCGAGCTGGCCCACGAACTGCAGGCCCTGGGCTGCCCGCCACCGGTGGCACTGTTTGCCTGCGGCACGGCTGCGCCAACCCGCCGCGAAGATTACGACGGCGGCAACTGGCGCGAGCCCAAAAGCGATGAGGTACTGATCGACGAGCTGCGCACGCTGCAGGGTACGCCGGAAGAGGTGCTGGCCAATCAGGAGCTGATGAGCCTGACCCTGCCGGTGCTGCGTGCCGATTTCATGCTGTGCGGGCGTTATGTGTATCGCCAGCGTGAGCCCTTGCGTTGCCCATTGCATGTGTTGGGCGGGGAGGCCGACAAGGCCAGCGAAGCGCAATTGCTGGCCTGGCGCGAGGAAACGCTCGGCGACTTCTCGCTGGACATTTTCCCTGGCGGTCACTTCTTCATCCATGAGCATGAAGAGCGGGTGCTCGGCGTGCTCAGCGCCGCCCTGGAACCTCATCGCCTGTCGGCTTGAACGTTGACGCAGCGACGGCGAATGGGCGAGCCTTGGGGTTTAGCCAGAGCACAGGTGCACGCGATGTTGATCAAGCCGAACCAGGCCAGCCTGCTGGTCATCGATGTTCAGGAAAAACTCATTGGCGCGGTGAGCGACCCGGCCGGCACCCTGGCGCGCACCCGCTGGTTGTTGGCGGCGACCGCTACCCTGGGCCTGCCGACGGTAATTTCCGAACAGTATCCCAAGGGGCTGGGGCCGACCGTGGCGCAGCTCAAGGAGGCCTCGCCGGCGGCTCAGGTGGTCGAGAAGCTGCACTTCTCCTGCGTCGCTGCCCAGTGCCTGCCGGTATCGCTGCTGGCCCGCGAGCAGGTGATCGTCTGTGGCATGGAAACCCATATCTGCGTGCTGCAAACCGTGCTCGACCTGCTGGAGCTGGGCAAGCAGGTATTCGTGGTCGAGGACGCCTGTGATTGTCGCGGCGCCCACAACCGCGATGCCGGCATTGCCCGCATGCGTGCCGCCGGGGCGCAGATCGTCACCCGCGAGATGGTCGTTTTCGAGTTGCTCGGCAGCTCGGCCCACGAACAGTTCCGCGCTGTCAGCAAGACCTACATGGTTGGCGAGCAGCCGTGAGCGTCGGGCTCGGGCACTGGCCAGTGGTGTTGTGCGCGGCGCTGCATTAAAGTGCGCGCCACTTCATTGCTTACAGGATGTTCAGATGAAACCGCGTGCATTGCTGACTATCGGCTCGACCCTGACCCTGGTCTGCCTGCCGTTGTTCGCCCAGGCCCAGGCCACTGTCGCCCAGGTCTTCAACGGTGAAATGCTCGGCACCAACCTCAAGTACTTCGAGTCGGTCGCAGGCATCGCCCGCACCAGCTTAGGCGACAAGCACACCTACAAGGTGCAGGGCTGCGAGATCACTGCCGACGCTACCGGTGGCAGCATCAACGACCTGCGCCTGGAGCTGTCGCCGACCTGCAAGGCCGACCTCAGCTCGTTCATCGGCACCTTCGCCCCGCCAGCCAACCAGCCGCTGACCTTTGCCGCGCTGCATGAGTCTACCGGTGGCCCGCTGGAGTTCTATGCCGACTGCCTGGAAATGTGTGGCAACGCCGCCGATCCGTCGGTGTATGCCCTGTGGGAAGGGCCGCGTGCGGTCGGCTTCACCCAGGTCCTGGCCGAAGTCATGCTCACCGACGACGCGGCCATCGCTGCCTCGAACACATGGGCGGACGAGATGAAGAAGCACAAGGGCGAAGACTTTGTCATGGAAACCCAATACAACTGCGAACGCAGTTTCGACCCGGTCGCCTTGCAGAGCTTCAAACCGGTGGCGATCACCGCGGTGACCATCGGCACGCAACTGAGCAAACCAGGCTGCTGATTGCAGTCGTGCCCGACCGCCGCTACTGTGCAGCTGTTGCCAGATGTGGCGGGAGAGCCCATGCAAGTACCCGGTTGGCTGGTGGTTATCAGCGTGCTGTTAACGGTTCAGGGCTGCGTCACCCAGCGTGAAGCGCCTGAGCAGGCCCCGGCCAAGGTGCGCGCACAGATCGTGCGCCTGCTGCCGGCCAGCACCAAGGACCGTGAAGGCTGGGCGCGGGATATCCAGAGCGCCTTCGCCGCGCAGAAGATCAGCGCCAGCAAGAGCAACCTGTGCGCGGTGCTGGCGGTCACCGAACAGGAATCGACCTTCCAGGCCGACCCGAAAGTGCCGGGCCTGGGCCGCATCGCCCGGCAAGAGATCGACCGCCGCGCGGCCAGCCTGCACATCCCCAAACTACTGATCGACGCCACCCTGCAAACCCGCTCGCCGACCGGCAAAACCTACGGCCAGCGCCTGGATGCGGTGCGAAGCGAAAAAGAACTCAGCGACCTGTTTGATCAATTGATCGGCGCCTTGCCCATGGGCAAGACCCTGCTCGGTGGTTTGAACCCGGTGCGTACCGGTGGGCCGATGCAGGTGAGCATCGACTTTGCCGAACAGCATGCCCAGGGCTACCCCTACACCTATGGCGGGACCATCCGCCAGGAAGTCTTCAGCCGCCGTGGCGGCCTGTATTTTGGCATCGCTCACCTGCTCGGCTACCCCACCCACTATGATCGCCCGCTCTATCGTTTTGGCGACTTCAATGCCGGCTGGTACGCCAGTCGCAACGCGGCGTTCCAGAGTGCCTTGAGCCGCGCCACGGGCGTGCAGCTGGCCCTGGACGGCGACCTGATCGCGCCGGGGGCGATCATGCCGGGTACCACCGAGCAGGCAGCAAGGCGCCTGGGGGTGAAGCTGGATTTGCGCAACGTCAGCATCCGCGACCAGCTGGAGAAGGGCGACAGCCTGGCGTTCGAAGACACCCGCTTGTACAAGGGTGTCTATGCCCTGGCCGATGGCACGGCGGGCAGGGCCGTGCCGCGGGCGCAGCTACCGGGCATTGAACTGAAGAGCCCGAAGATCACCCGCAAACTGACCACGGCCTGGTTTGCCAAGCGGGTGGATGAACGCTATCAGCGCTGTATGAAACGTTGAGTCGGTGGTGAAGCAATCGCTGGCAAGCCAGCTCCCACAGGTCTTGCATACACCCTGAGAACACTGCAATACCTGTGGGAGCGGGCTTGACCCGCGATGAGGCCCTCAGCTGCTACCCGCCAGCAACGCCCCCACCACCTGCTCGACACTGGCCTTCAGCCCCGCCAGCGAATCCTGCGCATCGGTCTCCACCACCAGCAGTTTGGCCCCGGACGCGGCGATCACCTCGGCCACTGCCTGGCCTGGCTGCTTGTGATGCAGCACCAGCGCCACGTCCTGGCCCTTGAGTTCATCGCCCAGACGCTTGAGCGCCGCCGCATCCCACTGGTCATCGGCCACCTGCGGGTGATCGATCAGGTCCAGGTTCAAGCCGCTGACCAAGTAATCCAGGCGATCCGAGAGGTTGACCACGCTGAGGTTGTCCGCTTCGGCCAGCCGCGCTTCGCTGCCGGCGCTGAGCTCCAGCAGTTGGCGCTTGAGGGCCGCCAGGTTGCTCTGGATTTTCGGCTGGTCCGCCGGGCTCAAGCGCCCCAGGTCGTTGGCCAGGACATCGGCCATGCGCCCAAGGTTGCTCGGGTTGAGCCAGGGGTAGCCGGCAAAGGCATTGCTGCCCTGCACGGCGATGCCCGGCAGGGCGCCATCCACCGGGCGCGCGGCGTCGATTTCGACGATGCGGATATTGCTGCGCCGGGCCACCGGGTACAGCGGATCGTCGCTCCAGATCGAGCGCAGGCCGATCACCGCATCGGCGCCGCCGGCCGCTTTTTGCAGGCTGGCGCCACCACGGCCGCTGAAGTACGACGGTTGGCGCGAGGCCGGAATATTCGCTGGCGCTGCCCGTTGCAGTTTCACCGAGGTGCCGTCGAGCAGGGCGCTGGCCAGGCTGTGGGTCACCGGCAGCGACGCCAGGACGGTAACCCCGGCCGCTGCTTGCTTGGCCGCTGCCGGGGCGCTCTGGGCCAGGCTCAGGGTGGGCAGGCCGGCGAGCGCCAGGGCCAGGCACAGGTGCTGGAGTTTGAAGGTCATGCCGGGTTTCCTTGCAGGCGTGGAACAAGGCCGCGGGCGAGGGCGGCGAGGGCGAAGCAGCAGCCGGCGACGAGGATGATCGCCGCACCCGAAGGCACCGGCAGGTCGAAGACGATCGGCAGCAGAATGCCCACCAGGGTGCTCAGGGTGGCGATCAGCACCGAGGCCCAGAAAAAGCCCTTGAGCGACTGGCTGATCAGGCGCGCCGCGGCTGCCGGGATCACCAGCAGGGCGCCGACCAGGATCGCGCCGATGACTTTCACCGCTGCTACGGTGACCAGGGTCACCAGTACCACGAACAGGTAGTCCAGGCGTTTCACCGCGACGCCGCGTACCGCTGCCAGTTGCGGGTTGAAGCTGGCCAGCATGATGCGGTTGTACAACGGCAAGGCCAGGGCCAGCACCAGGCTGGCGACGATGCCGAGCACCAGCAGGTCCTGGCCACTGACGGTCAGCACCGAGCCGAACAGCACGTTCTCGAGGATATGAACGTTGATCTTGCCGGCCAGCATCAGCAGCAGGCTGGCGCCCAGGGCCAGCGACACCGAGAGGAACACGCCGATCAGGGTGTCGGGCGACAGCCCGGTGCGGTTGCGCAAAAAGTTCAGCAGGATGCCGAACAACAGGCAGTAGCCGAACAGGCTGCCATAGGGGCCGGTGTAGGGCTCGCCAAGCAAAATGCCGATGGCCACCCCAGTCAGCGCCGCATGGCCGACGGCTTCGGAGAAGAAGGCAAAGCGCTTGACCACCACCAGGGTGCCGAGGCCGCCGAGTACCGGGCCGATCATCAGGCCGGCGAGCAGGGCATTGACCACAAAGCCATAGGCCAGGGCTTCTGGCAGGTAACCGGCGGTAGCCCAGCCCTGGATCAGCAGGCGAAATTCTTCGTAGTTCATCAGGCGGTGCTCTCGCTGCGCGGGTGAATGGAGAACAGGCTGAGCAGGCGCTCCGGGGTCAGCGCCTGGGTTGGCGGCGCGTCGAACAGCACCCGGCGGCTGAGGCCGGTGACGCGGTCGGCCAGGCGCGCCACGGCTTGCAGGTCATGCTCGATCCACAGCACCGTGGTGCCGGCGGCGCGCCAGTCGTGCAGCAGGCGTTCGAATACCTGGATACCGGCTTCGTCCAGCGCCGACATCGGCTCGTCGAGCACCAGCAATTGCGGCGCCGGGATCAGCCCCTGGGCCAGCAGCACGCGCTGGCGCTCGCCACCGGAGAGGGCGCCCATGCGCCGCTTGCGCTTGTCGAGCATGCCGACCCGCTGCAGCGCGGCATCGATGGCCGGCGCCACCTTGCGTGACAGGCCAAGAAACGCCGGGCGACGCTGGCACATGGCGGCCATGAAGTCATCGACGGTCATCGGCAGGCCACGGTCGAACTCCAGGGCCTGGGGCACGTAGCCGATGATCTGCTCGTCGCCGGGCCAGGTCAGGGTCAACTGGCCCTGGTGCGGCATCTGCCCGAGCAGGGTCTTGATCAGCGAGCTCTTGCCACCGCCGTTGGGGCCGACCAGCGCATGCACGCTGCCGGCGGCGACGTTGAAGCTGACCTTGTCGAGGATCCGCGTGCGGCCCAGGGTCAGGTCGACCTCGGCAAAGGCGATGTCCGGCCCGCAGGCGCGGTTGAGCAGCGGCTGGGCCACGGTCATGCCTGGGACTCCTTGATCGCCCGCACCACGGTGTCGAGGTTGCGCTTCATCTCGACTTCGTACTTCTCCTTGCTGTAGTCGCCGTAGGAGATGTGCGTCAGTGGGTAGATCTTCACCCCCGATTCGCGCTGGATGGTTTCGACATAGGCCGAGGGGAAGTCCATCTCCGAGAAGATCACCTTCACGTCCAGGGCCTTGAGCTGGTCGATGGTCTTTTTCAGCTGGCTGGGGCTGGGTTCGATGCCGTGGGCCGGCTCCACCACTGCGGTGACTTCCAGGCCGAACTCGCGCACCAGGTAGTCGTAGGCGGCGTGGATGGTCGCCACGCGAAACTCCGCGCCCGGCGCTTCGGTGACCTGGGCCAGGGCTTCGGCGCGCAGCTTGCGCAGGCGCTTGGCATAGGCGCGGGCGTTCTGGCTGTAGTACTTGGCGTTGTCCGGGTCGAGCTTGCCCAGCTCGCGGGCGATGTTGTTGACCTGGGCGATGCTGGCGCTGATCGACAGGAAGGTGTGCGGGTTGACCACCTTGCCGGCGCCGCGCGCGGCCACGCCGGTAGCGGCCAGCAGCGGCACGTTGCTGTTGGATTCGATGGTGGTGATGTTGGGTTTTTCGCTGGCGGCGATCATCCGGTCGGCAAAATCATCATGGCCAACGCCGTTGAGCACGATCACGTCCAGGGTGCCGATGCGCTTGATGTCCTCGGCGCGCGGCTCGTAGGCGTGGGGGTTGAAGCCGGCCGGAATCAGCGGCACCACCTCGGCCTTGTCACCGACGATGTTGCTCACGTAGCTGTAGTACGGGTGCAGGGTGATGCCGATGCGCAGCGGCTTGCCGGTATCGGCCAGGGCCAGGGCGGGCAGGGCGCAGGCGAGGAACACACTGAGAAGGCGACGGGCGAGGGTGGCGCGAAACATGGGGCGTCCTTGTGTCAATGACGATGCTGGCGGGTGACGCCGGCGTCGTAGTGGGCGGCGATCTGTTGCCAGCCGGCGGCGATCAGGGCGGCCTGGCTGAAGTCGGCAGGCACGGCGGCGGAGGGGCTGCGCTGCAGCCAGACATCGGCGGCGCCGTCCAGGGCTTCAGGCACCAGCAGAAGGAAACTGCCGGCCACCGCGTTGGCCTGGCTCAGGCCCAGATAGGCACGCTCCTGCAGCAGTTGCCACTGGTGCTGGCCGCGGCTGGCGCTACTGGCGTCGAGCACAAATGGAGGGAAACCTTCTTCGGCGAGGACTTCGACAGCCAGCAGTTGCGGCTCCTCTTCGCGGCGTGCCTGGATCTCGTCGAACGCCACCCGCAAGTCGGCGTACACCCCTTGTTCGGCGGCATTGAGGTCGCGGCGGGCATCCAGCTGATGGGCCTCGATGCTGACCTCGTCAAGGCGTTCGCCGCGCAGGGCGACGATGCCGGCGGCCACGGCCAGAATCAGCAGGCTGACCAGCAGCACGTAAAGGGTTTCATGCCCGGCGCCGGCCGGGCGCACTACCTGGACGCGGCTCATTGCTCGATATCTGCGTAGTCGATTTCCACCACGTGGCCGGGGCCGGCGTCGAACAGCACGTAGAACTCGCCGTCCGGGCGCTTGAAGGTCAGCTTCGAGTCATCGCCAAGCTTGCCGGGCACCAGGATCGATTCGTCATAGCCGATCACATCGAGGGTGACCCCCGGCGCGCCGCTGCCATCGGAAAAACCGCCGGTGCACTGGATCTGGCCGCCGTCGACGGCCTTGCATTCGCACATCGGGTTGTGTGCCAACGCCTGGCCGGCAGCGCCGAGCAGCAGCAAGGGCAGGAGCTGCTTACGAAATTTCATCATTTGCCTCCTTGTTTGTTCAGCCAGGCAACGGTAGCCGGCGAGGCCTTGCTCAACGGCACGGCGGCCTGGTGCATGCTGCCGTCCCAACCTTCGAGGGTGATCCAGAGCTCGGCGTCCGCACGGGTCTTGAGCGGGATCGGCAGGCCGGTGCTCATGCGGTACGGGGTGCCGAAGAAGATCGTCCCGGCGGCGCGCAGGCTGCGCGGCTTGCCGATGCGCAGGTAAGCGGCCTTGACCTCGGCGATGCAGGCCTGGCACAGGGCGATATTGAACGCCTTGAAGTAACCGGCAGGGCCATCGGCGCGCGGTGCCTCGTCGCGCAACTCGGCCAGTTGCACGCTCCACGGGCCGACCTTGACCTCGCCGAGCTCACGCTCGCCCAGGCCGCTGTCACCGCGAAACATCGCGGCGTCGGCAAAATACTTGGGCATGAAGCCAAGCGGGATCAGCAACAGCAGGATGTTCAGGTGAAAGCGCCATTTGTGCCAGAAGCGGCTCAGCGGGCTTTGCGGCATAACGGCTGCCTTGCTCATAGGCTCGCCTCCGTGACGGTATCGGTATCGGTAGCGGTGGTGGCCTGCTTGTGCGGCTTGCGCTCGCGCTTGAGGGCAGCGGCGGTGGCCTGGGCGGTGCGCTTGGTCCAGATCAGCAGGCCGCTCAACACCATCATCGACAGCACCAGGCCGAAGAAGGCCCAGATCAGCTTGATGGTCAGGCCGCCGAAGTCACCGGTGTGCAGCGGTCGCATGGATTCGGTAACGAACTCCAGGGTCGAGCGGTCGTCGATCAAGAACTGCGACTCGATCTTGCTGTTGTACGGGTTGACGTTGACCGTCTGGAACATCAGCGGGTACCAGCCGCGCCCGCCCAGGTAGAGGTGGGCATAGGCGTTGCCGGGCAGGGAGACGAAGCTGACGTCCAGGCCGGCGATCTGCTCCTTGGCGATGCGCGTGGCGTCATCCAGGCTGATGCGCGGGGCAGGTGTGCCGGCTTCGGTGCGTGGCACGTCTTCGCGGGCAATTACTGGCACCACCGGCTCGGTGGAGATCGTGACGTGGTTGTCGGCCAGGATCGCCTGGATCAGGAACCAGGTGCCAGTGATGGAAATCACCGCAATGAACCAGATCGACCAGATGCCGCTCAGGCGGTGGAAGTCGCCCCAGAAGATCCGCGCGCCATGGTTAAAGCGCAATGTAGGCTTGAAGAAGCCCTTCCAGAACCGTTTATAGACCACAAGCCCGGTGACCAGCGAGGCCAGCATCGGCAGGCCGAGCAGCGACACCAGGTACCAGCCCCAGCTGTAGCCGTTGGTGAACGGCACCAGCCACCAGCCGTGCAAGGCACGGGTGAAGGCCTCAAAGTTGAACGATGGGCTCTTGCCCTGGATCGCCCCGGTGTAGGGGTTGACGTACAGGGTCGGCGCGCTGCCATCGGGGAAGGTCACCGCCGCGGTCAGTGCAAAGTGCGAACCGTCCGGCTGGCTGATAAAGCGCACCGCCATGTCCGGTTCGGCCTTGTGCAGGGCATCGAGCACCTGCTGGAAGCTCAGCCGCTCGGCGTTGCCATCGGGCTTGCTGGCGCGCACATCGGGGTTGGCCAGCCAGACGATTTCCTGGCTGACCACCGCCAGGGTGCCGGTAACGCAGACGATCAGGACGAAGAACCAGATCGGCAGGGCAAGCCAGCTATGGACCAGGAACCACAGTCTGGATTTGGACTTTTTCGGTTTTTGGGACATTGCAGGTGTCTTTTCAGAGAAATTGAGGTCGAGCCGATGCTCAGCCTTGGGACTGCAATAGATAAGACGAACGAGAATCGTAAAACCCGCAGGGTTAGTTGAAAGCAAATGTTTCAGAGGCGCCGGGGGATCTGGCCAGTTGCGCTTAATTTTCCTTCGCAGTCATCCGTTTTTCTTGAATTACCGGGCCTGCGGGCTCGTTGTTCCTCTGGATGGATGAAAGTCGATGAATGCCGAAGATGCTCGCAAGCTTGCCCGCCGATTCATAGAGTTGCCGCTGGAAAAGCGCCGGATCTTCCTCGAAAGCCTTCGCCGCGAGGGTGTCGACTTTGCCCAGTTTCCGATTCCGGCGCAGATTGCAACGGCCGATCAGGGAAGCCTTTCGTATGCGCAACAGCGCATGTGGTTGCTCTGGCAACTGGAGCCCGGCAGTGGCGCCTACAACCTGCCCAGCGCCGTGCGCCTCAACGGTGCCCTCAACATCCAGGCGCTGGAAGCGGCCTTCGCCGGCCTGCTGGCGCGTCACGAAACCCTGCGCACCGCGTTCATCCAGGGGGCGGATGACCTGCCGCAGCGGGTGCCGGTGACGCAGGCGCTGCAGATTGCCCGGCACGATGTCAGCGACCAGCCTGAAGACCAGCGCGAAGCCTGGGTACGGGCCGAAGCCGAGCGCCAGGCCCTGTTGCCGTTTGACCTGGCCCAGGGGCCACTGCTGCGGGTGAGCCTGGTGCGTATGGGCGAGCAGGCGCATGTGTTGCTGCTGGTCATGCACCACATCGTCGCCGACGGCTGGTCGATGAACGTGCTGATCGACGAATTCATTCGCCGTTACGACGCTGCCGACCGTGGCCAGGCGCTGGACCTGCCGGCCTTGCCGATTCAGTACAGTGACTATGCCCTGTGGCAGCGGCGCTGGCTGGAGGCGGGTGAGCAGGCCCGGCAACTGGACTACTGGCGCGCCCAGCTGGGTGATGAACACCCGGTGCTGGCGCTGGCGCTGGATTATCCGCGTCCGCCACGGCCCAGCCAGGTCGGCGCCCGTCATGAATTCAGTGTGCCGCCAGTGCTGGCCGAGCAACTGCGCGGCGCCGCCCGCCAGCACAACATCACCCTGTTCATGCTGTTGCTGGGCGGCTTCGGGCTCTTGCTGCAGCGCTACAGCGGCCAGGACGACATCCGCATTGGCGTGCCCATCGCCAATCGCAATCGCAGTGAGGTCGAGGGCCTGATCGGCTTCTTCGTCAACACCCAGGTGCTGCGCCTGCAGTTCGACCCCAGTGCCGCCGTCAGTACCTTGCTGCAACAGATCAAGGGCACGGCGCTGGGGGCGCAGGCCCATCAGGAATTGCCGTTCGAGCAATTGGTCGAGGGCCTGCGCGTAGAACGCGACAGTGGCCACAATCCGCTGTTCCAGGTGATGTACAACCATCAGCCGCAAGTCGCCGACCTGAGCGCCGTGCATAGCGCTGGCGGCCTGCAGTTTCAGGCGCTGGAGTGGACCAGCCGGACCACCCGCTTTGACCTCACCCTGGACACCTTCGAGCGCGGCGGGCAACTGCATGCGGCCTTCACCTACCGCAGTGAACTGTTCGCCCCGGCCACCATCGCGCGCATGGCCGAACACTGGCTGAACCTGCTGACGGCGATGGTCCAGGCGCCGCAGCTGGCGCTCGGCGAATTGCCGATGCTCTCGGCGCAGGCCCGCGAGGCGGTGCTCCAGCAGTCGGGCCCGAGCCCGACGGTGAGCGATGCGCGGTTGTGCATCCACCAGTTGATCGAGCGCCAAGCCGTTGCCTGGCCGCAGCGCACCGCGGTGACCTTTGCCGGGCGCAGCCTGAGCTATCAGCAGCTCAACGCCCGGGCCAACCAGCTGGCCCGCCATCTGCAGGCCCAGGGCGTAGGCCCGGATGTGCTGGTGGGGATTGCCGTTGAGCGCTCGCTGGAGATGATCGTCGGCCTGCTGGCCATCCTCAAGGCCGGTGGGGCCTATGTGCCGTTCGATCCGCAGTATCCGCGCGAGCGCCTGGCCTACCTGCTGCAAGACAGCCAGGTGAGCCTGCTGTTGACCCAGCAGGCCCTGCTTGAGCGCTTGCCGGCACTGGACACGCTGCAGGTGCTGCTGCTCGATGGCGAGCAGGCATCGACCAGCGCATACCGTGACGATGACCTGCAGCTGGCGCTGGACCCCGAGCACCTGGCGTATGTGATTTACACCTCCGGCTCTACCGGCCAGGCCAAAGGCGTGACCCTGGCCCATCGCTCGCTGGTCAACTATGTCCAGGGCATCCTGCAGACCCTGCCGCTGGCCGGGGCGCAAAGCATGGCGGTGGTCTCGACCATTGCGGCCGACCTGGGCCACACCACCCTGTTTGGCGCACTGTGCTCCGGTTGCACCCTGCATGTGCTCGACCTTGACCTGACCCTGGATGCCGAGCGTTTTGCCGCCTACATGGCGCGCGAGCAGATTGATGTGCTGAAAATCGTCCCCTCGCATATCGAGGCGTTGCTCAGCGACAGCCACCGTGGTGCCGGGTTGCCGCGCCAATGCCTGGTGCTGGGCGGTGAAGCGGCCTCGCCGGCCTTGCTTGAACGCATTGCCGCCTGGGCGCCGGCGTGCCAGGTGATCAACCACTATGGCCCGACCGAGTCGACCGTGGGCGCGCTGACAGCGCCGATCGAGCCGAGCCCGGGCAGCGTCCCGGCGTTGGGCCGGCCATTACCGAACCTGTGCGCACGGGTGCTGGACGGCAACCTGCAGGTGCTGCCGGCGGGCGTCAATGGCGAGCTGTTGCTCGGCGGCGCCGGCCTGGCCCGCGGTTATCACCGGCGCCCAGGGCTGACCGCCGAACGTTTTGTTCCCGATCCCCATGGCCAGGCCGGTCAGCGCCTGTATCGCACCGGTGACCTGACCAGTTACCGCGACGACGGGCAGATTCGTTTCCACGGGCGTATAGACCATCAGGTGAAAATTCGCGGCTACCGCATCGAGCTCGATGAAATCAGCGCCTGCCTGCGGCGCCAGGTGGCGGTCAGGGACGCCGTCACCCGCCTGGCCACTGTCGGTGGCCAGGCGCAGATCGTCGCCTATCTGGTGCTGGACGAGTCCCAGGCCAACAGCGGTGAACATGCCTTTACCGCACAGCTGCAGCAGCGCCTGGGCGAGGTGCTGCCGGAGTACATGCTGCCGGCCCATTACGTCGTGCTGGCGGCGCTGCCGCTGACCTTGAACGGCAAGCTCGACTTGCGCGCCCTGGCGGCCATCGAGTTGCAGGCGCGGCAGGTGCCCTACCAGGCACCGCAGAACGCCGTGCAGGAACAGCTGGCACAGATCTGGGCACAGGTGCTGGAGGTCGAGCGGGTGGGGCTGCAGGACAATTTCTTCAACCTTGGCGGTCATTCGTTGCTGGCCACGCAGATTATTTCCCGGGTGCGCCGGCTACTGCAGGTCGATGTGCCGCTGCGCAGCCTGTTCGAGAGCGCAACGCTTGCCGAATTTGCCCGCCAGGTGCAACAGGCCGGCACCGCCAGCAGCCGCCCGGCGTTGCAGCGGGTGTCGCCAGGGCAGCCGTTGCCGGCGTCGTTCGCACAGCAGCGGCAGTGGTTGTTGTGGACCCTGGAACCGCAAAGCCAGGCATACCACACGCCGATTGTGGTGCAGTTGCGGGGGCAACTGGAGCGTACCGCCCTGGAGCAGACCTTTGCCGCCCTGGTGGCTCGGCACGAGGCCTTCCGCACCCGTTTCAGCCAGCAGCAAGGGACCCTGTACCAGATTGTCGACGCCGATGATCCGCTCATTGTGCGCTGGGAGCGCCTGGAACAGGCGGACAGCGCGCAGATCCAGGCCAGCGTCGGCGCCGAGATCGCCACGCTGTTTGACCTGGAGCGTGGCCCGCTGCTGCGGGTCAAGGTGCTGGAAGTGGCGGCCGAGCACTTCATCCTGGTGGTGACCCTGCACCACATCATCTCTGACGGTTGGTCGATGGGCGTGCTGGGGCGTGAGTTCGCCGCCCTGTATGGCGCCTTCCAGCGCCAGCAGCCGCTGAGCCTGGCACCGCTGGCGGTGCAGTACGGCGACTATGCGCACTGGCAGCGCCGCTGGCTCGAAGGCGGTGAGCTGGCGCGTCAGCTGGACTACTGGCGTGGGCAACTGGGCAGCGAGCACCCGGTGCTGGAGCTGGCCACCGACCATCCGCGCCAGGCCGGCCAGCACTACCGGGAAGGGCGGGTCGAGTTGCACTTGCCGGTGGAGCTCGAACAGCGCATCCGCCAGTTGGCACGGCGCAACAACCTGACCCTGTTCCAGGTGTTCATTGCTTCGTTTGCCCTGCTGCTGCAGCGCTACAGCGGCCAGGACGATATCCGCATCGGCATGCCGATCAGCAACCGCAACGCCGAAGAGCTCGAAGGCCTGGTGGGCTTCTTCGTCAATACCCTGGTGATGCGCCTGCCGTTGGCGGCGCAGGCTTCGGTCAATGCCCTGCTGGCGCAGGCGCGCGATACCGCGCTGGCAGCCCAGGCCCATCAGGACCTGCCGTTCGACAAATTGGTCGAGGCGCTCAACCCGCAGCGTAGCCTGCAGCACAACCCGTTGTTTCAGGTGATGTACAACCACCTCAACACCGTCGGTGCCGCAGCTGCGGGCAACAGCCTGCCGCACTTGAGCGCGCAGGAAATGCTGCTGCCTGGCGGCATGGCGCAGTTCGAGCTGACCCTGGAAACCCTGGAAACCGATCATGGCATCCAGGCGGCGTTCATCTATGCCGCCGAGCTGTTCAATGCCGCGACCATCGAAAGCATGGCCCGGCACTGGCAGAACCTGTTGCGGGCCATGGTCGAGCACCCTGAGCAGGCCATCGGCCAACTGCGCGTGCAGGATGACCGGCAATGGCAGGCGTTGCTCGCCGGTGCCTGCGGCCAGGCGCCGGCAGTGCATGCCGAATCGCTGGTCGAGCTGTTTGCCGCGCGTGTGCAACAGCAGCCCGAGGCGCTGGCACTGATCGAGGGCGAGCAGCGCTTGAGCTATGCCGAGCTGGATCGGCGCAGCAATCAATTGGCCCGTCATCTGCGCGCCGCCGGGGTGGGCCCGGAGGTGCGCGTGGGGCTGCTCGCCGAGCGCGGCATGGCGCTGGTGACCGCGCTGCTGGCGATCTTCAAGGCGGGCGGTGCCTATGTGCCGCTGGACCCACAGTATCCGCCCGAGCGCTTGAACTACATGCTCGAGGACAGTGGCGTGCAGTTGCTGCTCGGCCATCGGCAACTGCTCGATGGCTTGAGGCTGGACAGCACCTGCCGGCGCCTGGTGCTGGAAGACCCGCTGGGCAGTGGCTCGAGCGAGGCGCTGGAGCACGCGCAGGTCTCGGCGCAAAGCCTGGCCTATGTCATCTACACCTCTGGCTCGACCGGCCAGCCCAAGGGGGTGGCGGTCGAGCATGGCGCCCTGGCCATGCATTGCCAGGCAGCGGCAGCGCGTTATGCACTGAGCGCCGAAGATCGCCTGCTGCAGTTTGCCTCGGTGAGTTTCGATGCGGCCGCCGAGCAGATCTTCATGCCGCTGATCCAGGGTGCGGCGCTGCTGGTCGGCGACGTGACTCACTGGAGCTATGAAGCGCTGTTGGCCCAGGTTCAAGCGCATGGCTTGAGTGTCCTCGACCTGCCGCCCAGCTACCTTACCGGCATCATCGCGGCCGCCGCCCCGGGCAGCCCGGCGCTGAACGTGCGTGCCTGCATTCTCGGCGGGGAAGCCTGGAGCCAGCAGCAAGTGGCGGCGCTTGAGCACTTGCGCGGCGTGCAGCTGTACAACGCCTACGGCCCCACCGAGGCGCTGATCAGCCCGTTGATCTGGGCCTGCGAGCCCTCGGGTGAAGCGGCGCCGTATGCGCCGATCGGGACCCCGGTGGGGGCACGTTCGGCCTATCTGCTCGATGCCCAGCTCAACCCGGTGCCTGGGGGCGTGGTTGGCGAGCTTTATCTGGGGGGCGAGGGCTTGGCCCGTGGCTACCTGCAGCGCCCGGGGCTGACTGCGCAGCAGTTCGTGCCGGACCCGTTCGGGGCCTCCGGTGCGCGCCTGTACCGCAGCGGCGACCTGGGCCGTCAGCGCGCCGACGGGGTCATCGAGTACCTTGGCCGTATCGACCACCAAGTGAAGATTCGCGGCCTGCGCATCGAGCTGGGCGAGATCGAGGCGCGCCTGCGTGCGCACCGTCAGGTAAGTGCCGTGGCGGTACTTGCCCAGCCTGGCGCCCAGGGGCCGCAACTGGTGGCCTATGTCGTCGCGCCCGGGGCTGACCAGGGGTTGCTGGAGCAGCTCAAGGCGCACCTGCGCACCCGCCTGCCGGAGCACATGCTGCCGGTGCACTGGCTGCTGCTCGAGCAATTGCCGCTGAACGCCAACGGCAAGCTCGATCGCCAGGCCTTGCCGCTGCCGCAGGTAGCGGCACAGGCTGCGTTCCAGGCGCCGCGCAATGCCATGGAAAGGCAGCTGGCCGCCATTTGGGCCGAGGTGCTCAAGCGTGAACAGGTGGGCGTGCAGGACAACTTCTTCGAGCTGGGTGGCGATTCGATCATCTCCATCCAGGTGGTCAGCCGTGCCCGCCAGGCCGGCATCCACTTCAGCGCCAAAGCGCTGTTCCAGTACCAGACGGTCCAGGGTGTGGCCGCTGTCGCCCGGCGCGGCGAGGCACCCGCAGCGCTTGCCCGCGGCGAGGTCAGTGGCGAGCAGATCCTGCTGCCGATTCAGCAGGCGTTTTTCGCCGAGGCCATCGCCGAGCGCCAGCACTGGAACCAGTCGGTGTTGCTCGAGCCCCAGCAGCACCTGGACCCGCAACACCTGGAGCAGGCCTTGCAAGCCTTGGTCAAGCACCATGATGCACTGCGCTTGAGCTTTGTCGAATCAGCCGAGGGCTGGTCGGCGCACTATCGCCAGGCGCCGTTGCCCGGCTTGCTGGTTCAAGCCCGGGTGCAGGACAGCGCCGGGTTGACCCGCGTGTGCGATGAGCTCCAGCGCAGCCTCGACCTGGCCCAGGGGCCGTTGCTGCGCGGCCTGTTGGCGACCCTGGCCGATGGCAGTCAGCGACTGTTCCTGGCCATTCACCACCTGGTGGTGGACGGGGTGTCCTGGCGCATCCTGTTTGAAGACCTGCAGAGCGTTTACCGGCAATTGCACGCTGGCCAGGCCGTTGCATTGGCGGCACGCACCAGCGCCTATCAGGGCTGGGCCGAGCACCTGCAACGCCTGGCTGACAGCCCGCAACTGCGCGATGAACTGGCGTTCTGGCAGGCCCAGGGTCAAGGCGCAGGCGGGCCGTTGCCCGGCAGCCGATCGCTGGCGCCTGCGCTCAACCGCCATGCGCACACGCTGTACAGCCGCCTGGATGCGGCAACCACCCGCCAGTTACTGCAACAGGCGCCCCAGGCGTACCGGACCCAGGTCAACGACCTGCTGTTGACGGCGCTGGCGCAGGTGATCTGCCGCTGGACCGGTGAACCCAGCCTGCATATCCAGCTCGAAGGCCATGGCCGTGAAGAGCTGTTCGAAGGCCTGGACCTGAGCCGCACCGTGGGCTGGTTCACCAGCCTGTTCCCGTTGCGCCTGACGCCCCGGACCGAGGTGGGGGCATCGCTCAAGGCAATCAAGGAACAACTGCGTGCGGTGCCGAACAAGGGCATCGGTTACGGCGTGCTGCGTTACCTCGCCGACCCGGCTACCCGCCAGCAACTGGCGGCATTGCCCGGCGCGCCGATCATCTTCAACTACCTGGGGCAGTTCGACGGCAGCTTTGCCGACGCCCAGGCCTTGCTGCGTCCGGCTGGCGACAGCGGTAGCCGCGACCAGAGCCCGGATGCGCCGCTGGGCGCGCCGTTGACCCTCAATGGCCAGGTCTATGAGGGCCGGTTGAGCCTGGGCTGGACCTTCAGCACCGAGGTATTCGAGCCGGCGTTGATCGCCCGTCTGGCCGAGGACTACAGCGCCGCCCTGCAAGCGCTGATCGAGCACTGCTGCGCCCCGCAACAGGGCGGCCTGACCCCCTCGGATGTGGCGCTGGCGGCCCTGGACCAGGCGCAACTCGACAGCCTGCCGTTGGTGCCGGGCGAGATCGACGACCTGTATCCACTGTCGCCGATGCAGCAGGGCATGTTGTTCCATGCGCTGTATGCCCAAGGCAACGGGGACTACGTCAACCAGATGCAGGTCGAGGTGCGCGGGCTGGAGGTTGCCCGCTTCCGCCAGGCCTGGAAGCAGACCCTGCAGGCCCATGACATCCTGCGCAGCGGGTTTATCTGGCAGGGCGAACTGCCCCAGCCGCTGCAGTTTGTGCGCAAGCAGGTCGAGTTGCCTTTCGCCGAGTTCGACTGGCGCGGGCGTGCCGACCTGGACCAGGCGGTACAGGCCCTGGCGCGCAGTGACCGCGAGCAGGGGTTTGACCTGCAGCAGGCGCCGTTGCTGCGCCTGAGCCTGGTGCGCTGCGACAACGATCGTTACCAGTTCATCTACACCAACCACCATATCCTCATGGACGGCTGGAGCTATGCGCAGTTGCTCGGCGAGGTGCTCGAACGCTACCACGGCCATACCCCGTTGGCGGCGGCCGGGCGTTACCGTGACTACATTGCCTGGTTGCAGGCGCAAGACGCCGCGGCCAGCGCAGGGTTCTGGCAGCAGCAGCTGGCCGGGCTGGAAGCACCGACGCACCTGGCACCGGCATTGGCCGCCTATGGTCAGGTAAGCGAGGCGGGCGGGCGTGCCACCTATGCGCAGAGCCTCGACCGCTCAGGCACCGAGGCCCTGGTAAGCTTTGCCCGGGCCAGTAAAGTCACCGTCAACACCCTGGTGCAAGCGGCCTGGCTGTTGCTGCTGCAACGCTACACCGGCCAGGCCAGCGTAGCCTTCGGCGCCACGGTGGCCGGGCGCCCGGCCCAGGTGCCCGGCGCCGACCGGCAGATCGGCCTGTTCATCAACACCTTGCCGGTGATCGCCAACCCGCAGCCGTTCTTGACCGTTGGCCAGTGGCTGCAGCAAGTGCAGGCGTTGAGCCTGGCCATGGGTGAGCATGAAGCGACGCCGCTGTTCGAAATCCAGCGTTGGGCGGGGTTGGGCGGTGAGGCGTTGTTCGACAGCCTGCTGGTGTTCGAGAACTATCCGGTCGCCGAGGCCTTGCAGCGCCAGGCCGACAGCGGCCTGCAGTTCGGCCCGCTGCGCAGCCACGAGCAGACGCACTACCCGCTGGCCTTGGCTGTGGAACTGGGAGAGTCGCTGCACCTGGGCTTCGACTATGCCGCTGGCCAGTTCAGCGCGCAGGCGGTGCAGCGCCTGGCGGCGCATGTGCTCAACCTGTTGGAGCAGTTCATGGCTGGCAGCGATGTTCGCCTGGGCGAGATCGCCTTGCCGCTGGCCGCTGAACGTGCCCAGGCACATCAGCGCAACCTGCAGCAAGGGCCAGGCGATTACCCGCTGGTGCATCAGCGCATTGCCCAGTGGGCTGTGCAACAGCCGCAACAACCGGCGGTGCTGCAAGGCGAGCGGGTCCTGAGCTTCGCCGCGTTGGAGCGCCGTGCCAACCAACTGGCGCATGCCCTGGTCGCCCGTGGCGTAGGCCCGGAAGTACGGGTAGCGGTGGGCCTGGGCCGCGACGAAGCGATGCTGGTGGCGCTGCTGGCGGTGCTCAAGGCCGGTGGCGCCTATGTGCCGCTGGATATCAATTACCCGGCCGAGCGCCTGGCCTACCTGCTCGAAGACAGTGCTGCGGCCTTGCTGCTCAGCGACTCCCGCCTGGCCTGGGAGGTGTCACTGCCGGCGCAGCTGGAGGTGCTGCACCTGGACCGCCTGTGCCTGGACGACTGGCCGCAACAGGCGCCGGTGGTCGCGATCGAGCCGGACAACCTGGCCTACATCATCTACACCTCCGGCTCTACCGGTCAGCCCAAGGGCGTTGCCGTGGCCCACGGGCCGCTGGCCATGCACTGCGCGCGGATCGGCGAGCGCTACGGCATGAGCGCCAGCGATTGCGAGCTGCTGTTCATGTCGTTTGCCTTCGACGGCGCTCACGAACGCTGGCTGACCACCCTGACCCACGGCGGGCGCGTGCTGTTGCGTGACGACAGCCTGTGGACCCCGGAACAGACCTTTGAGGCGTTGCACCGCCACGGGGTGACGGTGGCGGCGTTCCCGCCGGTGTACCTGCAGCAATTGGCCGAGCTGGCCGAGCGCCGCGGCAACCCGCCGGCGGTGCGCATCTATTGCTTTGGTGGCGACGCCGTGGCGCAGGCCAGTTTCGAACTGGCACGGCGGGCGCTCAAACCCGAGTTCATCATCAATGGCTATGGCCCGACTGAAACCGTGGTCACCCCGCTGATCTGGAAAGCGGCGGCGAGCGACACCTGTGGTGCGGCGTACGCGCCGATTGGCAGCCGGGTCGGCGAGCGTAGCGTGCAGGTACTCGATGCTGCATTGAACCTGTTGCCCGATGGCCTGGCGGGTGAGTTGTACCTGGGGGGCTATGGGGTGGCGCGTGGCTACCTGAACCGTCCGGGGCTGACGGCTGAGCGTTTCGTGCCCGACCCGAGCGGCAGCATTGGCGGGCGCCTGTATCGTTCCGGCGATCTGGTGCGCCAGCGCGTCAGCGGCATCGTCGATTGCCTGGGGCGCATCGACCACCAGGTCAAGGTGCGCGGTTTCCGTATTGAACTGGGCGAAATCGAAGCCTGCCTGCAAGCCCAGCCAGGGGTTGCCGAGGCGGTGGTGGTGGCCCGTGACGGCGCCCATGGCAAGACCCTGGTCGGTTACCTGGTCGCCAGCCGCGACGGCCTGGCCGAGGCGCCTGCAACCTGGCTCAGCGCCCTCAAGGTGCAGCTGCAAAGCCAGCTGCCGGCGTACATGGTGCCGAGCCAGCTGATGCAGCTCGAACAGTTGCCCGTGACCCCCAACGGCAAGCTTGACCGCAAGGCCTTGCCCGCACCCCAGGCGCTGCACGGCAGTGAGGCTTACCAGGCCCCGGCAAGCGACCTGCAACGCCGCCTGGCGACGATCTGGCAGCAGGTGCTCAAGGTTGAGCGGGTCGGTCTGCTGGATAACTTCTTCGAACTGGGCGGGCACTCGCTGCTGGCCACCCAGGCTACCGCCCAGGCGCAGCTGGAGCTTGGCGCGGACCTGGCCCTGGAGCTGATTTTCAAGGCCCGCAGCCTGGCGGAATACGCCGAGGCCGTGGCCGCGTGCATGAGATCGAATCGAGAGGAAGACCTGAGCGACATGTTTGACTTTCTCAACGAACTGGAGGCGAACTGACATGGCTGGAATGGACAATACGCAGCTGGTGCAGCGCTTCATCAAGCTGCCTGCGCAGCAGCGCCGGCTGTTCCTGGAAAAACTCGCCGGCAAGGGCATGAGCCTGGCGCAACTGCCGATCCCGGTCAGCCGCCTGGAACACGGCGACCTGCCGCTGTCCTACGCCCAGCAGCGCCAGTGGTTCCTCTGGCAACTGGACCGGCACAGCAGTGCCTACCATATTCCGGCCGCCTTGCACCTGCACGGCGCGCTCGACAGCCAGGCCCTGCAGCGCAGCCTCACGGCCCTGGTCGCGCGTCACGAAAGCCTGCGCACCACCTTCGAGCAACAGGCCGAGCACGCCGTCCAGCGGGTACAGGCACACGCCGAACTGGCGCTGGAGCTGCACAGTGTTGAGGCGCCGGCCCAGGCCCCGGCGCGCCAGGCGCTGATCGATGCTTTTGTCGACAGCACCCTGCAACAGCCCTTTGACCTGCAGCACGGGCCGCTGCTGCGTGCGCGCTTGCTGCGCCTGGACGAGCAGGAGCATGTGCTGGTGCTGGCGCTGCACCACATCGTCGCCGATGGCTGGTCGATGCAGGTGCTGGTGCAAGAACTGGTGGCGCTGTACCTGGGCTTCAGCCAGGGCCAGCCGGCCTCGCTGCCGGCGCTGCCGATCCAGTACGCCGACTATGCGCTGTGGCAGCGTTGCTGGATGGAGGCCGGCGAGCGCGAGCGGCAACTGGCTTACTGGACCGCACACCTGGGTGATGAGCAGGCCTTGCTGGAGCTGCCCCACGACCGCCCGCGCCCGGCACAAAGCAGCTACCGTGGCGGGCGCTGGCAGATTGACCTGCCGCCTGAATTGCTCAGTGGCCTGCGGCGTACCTGCCAGCGTGAAGGGGTGACCCTGTTCATGCTGCTGCTGGCATCGTTCCAACTGCTGCTGCACCGCTACAGCGGCCAGCAGCAGATCCGCGTCGGGGTGCCGGTGGCCAACCGCAACCGCGCCGAAACCAAGGGCTTGATCGGCTTTTTCGTCAACACCCAGGTGCTCAAGGCCGAGGTGCATGGGCGCGAGACGCTGAGCGCGTTCATGCAACAGGTCAAACACACCGCGCTCGCCGCCCAGGCCTACCAGGACCTGCCGTACGAGCAACTGGTCGAAGCCCTGCAGCCGGAGCGCAGCTTGAGCTTCAATCCGTTGTTCCAGGTGATGTTCAACCACCAGGTCGACGCCGGGCAGGGCGCCAGTGCTGCCGGGCTTGCCGGCAGTTTGCGCATCGAGGCGCTGAACTGGGACAGCCATGCCTCGCCCTTTGACCTCAACCTCGACACCTTCGAGGAGGGGGAGCGTCTGTGGGCATCGCTGACCTACGCCCTGGACCTGTTCGATGCAGCGACCATCGAACGCATGGCCGGCCACTGGCAGGTGCTGTTGCAGGCGTTCGCCGGTGATACCCGGCAGCGCCTGGAGGCCATTGCCCTGGACGCCGAGCCCGCCTGCGCGCAGGGCCTGGCAGAGCAGGCGCCGGGCGAACTGCTGTTGCCGATGTTGCGTGCCCAACTGCAACGCCAGCCCGACGCGGTGGCGTTGATCGTCGCCGGGCAGTCGTACAGCCACGGCGAACTTGAGGCGCGCAGCAACCGCCTGGCCTGGCAACTGCGCGAGGCCGGCATTGGCGCGCAAAGCCTGGTGGGCCTGGCGCTGGAGCGCAGCCTGGAGATGGTCGTGGCGCAACTGGCGGTGCTCAAGGCCGGTGCGGCCTATGTGCCGCTGGCCCCGGATTATCCGCGCGAGCGCCTGCAGTACATGATCGACGACAGCGGCATGCAGCTGTTGCTCAGCCACGCCGCACTCAGTGCTCGCCTGGGGCCGCTGTCGGCGCCACGTACGCTGCTGCTCGACGAGCAGGCCCTGGGCGTACCGGCCAGCGACCCGGGAGCGCCCGCGCTGGTGCTGCACCCGCACAGCCTGGCCTATGTGATCTACACCTCCGGTTCCACCGGTCAGCCCAAAGGTGTTGCCATTCGCCACGGCGGCTTGGCCAACCACATGCAGTGGATGATGCGCGCCTATCCGCTGCAGGCCGATGACCGGGTGCTGCAAAAGACTGCCTGCAGTTTCGATGCCTCGGTCTGGGAGTTCTGGCTGCCGCTGCTGTGCGGCGCGCCGTTGGTGCTGGCACCGGCCGAGCTCAACGAGGACCTGACCCAGCTGTGGCCACTGGTGGCCGAGCAGCGCATCAGCGTGTTGCAACTGGCACCCTCGCTGCTGCAAGGGCTGCTCAGTTCGTTGCAGCCTGGGCAACTGGCGTCGCTGCGGCTGTTGTTCGTCGGCGGCGAGGCGCTCAAGGCCAGCCTGGTAAAACAGTTGGCGCAGCACTGGCAGGGCCGCGTGATCAACCTTTATGGCCCCACCGAATCGACCATCGATGCCAGCAGCCATGAGCTGACCTGGCAGGAGCCCGAGGACATCATCCGCATCGGCGCACCGATCAGCAACGTCAGTGCCCAGGTGCTGGACGCCAACCTGCTGCGCTGCCCACAGGGCGGCCTGGGTGAGCTGTACCTGGGAGGCGCCTCGCTGGCCAGCGGTTACCACCGCCGGCCCGGGCTGACCGCCGAGCGTTTCATCCCCGACCCTTACGGTGCCCCTGGCGCGCGCCTGTACCGCAGTGGCGACCTGGTGCGCCGCCGGGCGCAGGCTGAGCTGCATTATGTCGGGCGTATCGACCATCAGCTCAAGCTGCGCGGCCTGCGTATCGAGCTGGGTGAAATCGAGGCCTGCCTGCAGGCCCAGGCCGGCGTGCGCGAAGCGGTGGTGCTGGCCCAGGAGGGGCCGCGCGGGCCGCAACTGGTCGGCTATGTGGTGGCCGAGGGAGAGGTCCAGGTGCACGCCCTGCGCGAAGCGCTTGCCGCTCGCTTGCCGGCGCACATGGTGCCGAGCCACCTGCTGCGGTTGGCGCAACTGCCCTTGACGGTCAACGGCAAACTGGATCGCAAGGCATTGCCGCTGCCTGAAAACGAGGCGGGCAGCACAACCTTCAGCGCGCCCCAGGGCGATCTTGAGCAAGCTATCGCGCAGATCTGGGCGCAGGTGCTCAAGCGTGAACAGATCGGGCGCCAGGACAATTTCTTCGAACTGGGCGGTGACTCGATCGTCTCCATCCAGGTGGTCAGCCGCGCGCGTCAGGCCGGTATTCATTTCAGCCCCAAAGACCTGTTCCAGTACCAGACCGTGCAAAGCCTGGCCACGGTGGCCAGCTTCACCAGCCACGCGTTGCAGGTCGAGCAGGGCCCGGCCAGCGGCGAGCTGG
>NZ_JH650762.1:115714-124172 GCF_000259195.1 Pseudomonas donghuensis | reverse complement strand
GCTCCCCCAGCCACGCGTTGCAGGTCGAGCAGGGCCCGGCCAGCGGCGAGCTGGCGTTGTTGCCGATTCAACGGCAGTTCTTCGACAGCCCGGTGGCCGAGCGTCATCACTGGAACCAGTCGGTGTTGCTGGCGCCGCGTCAGGTGCTTGAGCCACAACGCCTTGAACAGGCATTGCAGGTGCTGGTGGCGCATCACGATGCGCTGCGCCAACGTTTCGTGCACGGCCCACAGGGCTGGCGTGCCGATCACTGCGCGGCAGTCGGCGAGGGCCTGGTGTGGCAGCGTCGCGCCGCCTCGGCAGAGCAATTGCTGAGCCTGTGCGAGCAGGCCCAGCGCAGTCTCGACCTGGGTGCCGGGCCTTTGCTCCGGGCCTTGTTGGTGGATCTGGACGAGGGTGGCCAGCGCCTGCTGCTGGTGGTCCATCACCTGGTGGTCGACGGTGTTTCCTGGCGGATTCTGTTCGAAGACCTGCAAGCCGTTTATGCCCAACTGGCCGCTGGCCAGGCCGCGCAACTGCCGCCGCGCACCAGTGCCGTGCAGGCCTGGGCCGGGCGCTTGCAGCAGTACGCCGGCAGTGCCGACAGTGCTGGCGCCGCGGCGTACTGGACGGGCCTGAGCGCTAGCGCCGGCGAGGACCTGCCCTGCGACAACCGCAACGCCAGCTTGAGCAAGGATCAGGCCTGCAGCGTGCGCAGCCGTCTCGACGCACCGCACACGCGCGCCTTGCTGCAACAGGCACCGGCTGCCTACCGCACGCAGATCAACGACCTGCTGTTGACCGCCCTGGCGCAGGTGATCTGCCAGTGGAGCGGCCAGGCCTCGACCTGGGTCCAGCTTGAGGGGCATGGCCGCGAGGCGCTGTTCGAGGACATCGACCTGACCCGTACGGTCGGTTGGTTCACCACGGCGTTCCCGGCCTGCCTGACCCCAGGCAACAGCCTCGGCGCCTCGATCAAGGCGATCAAGGAGCAGTTGCGGGCGATCCCCAACAAGGGCCTGGATTTTGGCGTGCTGCACGCCTACGGCAGTGCCGAGCAGCGCCAGGCGCTGGCCCGCCTGCCGACGCCGCGCATTACCTTCAACTACCTGGGCCAGTTTGACGCCAGCTTCGATGACCCGCATGCCTTGTTCGCCCCGGCCAGTGAAGCGTCCGGGGCCGAGCAGGGCGACCAGGCACCGCTGGGTAACTGGTTGAGCATCAACGGCCAGGTGTATGGCGGTGAGCTGACCCTGGACTGGACCTTCAGCCAGGCCATGTTCGCCCCGGCCACGGTACAGCGCCTGGCGGATGCTCTGAGCCAGCAACTGGTGCAACTGGTCGAGCATTGCCTGGCACCCGGCAACGGCGCGGTAACGCCGTCGGACTTCCCCCTGGCGGCACTCAGCCAGGCGCAGCTCGATCGCCTGCCATTGGCGCCAGGGCAGATGGCCGATATCTACCCGCTGTCGCCGATGCAGCAGGGCATGTTGTTCCATGCCCTGAATGCGCAAACCTGCGGTGACAACATCAATCAGCTGCGGGTGCAGGTCCAGGGCCTGGACGTCGAGCGTTTCCGTCACGCCTGGCAGGCCACGCTGGATGCCCATGACAGCCTGCGCAGCCAGTTTCACTGGCAAGGCGATTTCGCTGCGCCGGTGCAGGTGGTGGTGCGCGATGTGCCGCTGGCGTTTGCCAGCATCGACCTGCGCGGGGCACCGCACGGTGCCACGGCGCTGGACGACCTCGCGGCCCAGGAACGCAACGCCGGCTTTGCCCTCGACAGCGCGCCATTGCTGCGCCTGAGCCTGATCCGTCGCGACGAGCAGACGCATGAGATGATCTTCACCAGCCACCACATCCTGATGGACGGCTGGAGCAATGCACAGCTGCTGGCGGAGGTACTGCAGCGCTACGCCGGTGAAACAGTGGACGCGCCGATCGGCCGCTACCGCGACTACATCGGCTGGCTGCAGGGGCGCGACGGCGTTGCCTGCCAGGCGTTCTGGCGCCAGCAGTTGCAACACTTCGACGGCCCGACCCTGCTGAGCCAGGCCATCGCCCGCGAGCCCGCTCAGGCCGCAGTGGGCAGCGCTCAGCACCAGCAGGCCCTGAGCATCGGGCAAACCCAGCGCCTGCACGCATTTGCCAGGGCGCAGAAGGTCACCCTCAATACCCTGGTGCAGGGCGCCTGGTCATTGCTGCTGCAGCATTACAGCGGCCAGGACAATGTCACCTTCGGCGCCACCGTGTCCGGGCGTCCGGCCGAGCTCAAGGGCATCGAGCGGCAGATCGGCCTGTTCATCAACAGCCTGCCGGTCATCGGCGGCGCGCGGGCGCAGCAATCGTTGCAGCACTGGCTGCAGGCCCTGCAGACGCACAACCTCAACCTGCGCGAGCAGGAGCATACGCCGCTGTACGAGATCCAGCGCTGGGCCGGGCACAGCGGTCAGCCGCTGTTCGATACCTTGCTGGTGTTCGAGAACTACCCGGTGGCCCAGGCCCTGGAGCAGGGTGCGCCGGCCGGCTTGCGCTTTGGCGAGGTGATCGGCCATGAGCAGAACGGCTTCCCGCTGACCCTGCTGGTGGATGCCGGCGAGCAGCTGAGCGTGACGTTCAAATACACCTGCGCCGATTTCGATGCCTCGGCGGTGCAGCGCCTGGGGGCGCAACTGCACCAACTGCTGCTGCAACTGGGCGACTGCCAGGGGCATGAGGCGGTCGCCAGCCTCAGCCTGTTCAGCGCCGAGGCGCGCGCTCAGCAGGTTGCCCAGGGCGCGGGAGAGCTGGCCGACTATCCGCTGCAGTGCAGCATCCAGCAGTTGATCGAGGCCCAGGTACAGCGCACGCCCCAGGCACCGGCCCTGGTGTATGGCGGACAGAGCCTGAGCTACGCCCAGCTCAATGCCCGCGCCAACCGCCTGGCCTGGGCGTTGATCGGCCAAGGGGTTGGGCCGGATGTGCTGGTGGGGATTGCCGCCGAGCGTTCGCTGGAGATGGTCATTGGCCTGCTGGCGATCCTCAAGGCCGGCGGCGCCTATGTGCCACTGGACCCGGACTACCCGCGCGAGCGCCTGGCGCATATGTTCGCGGACAGCGGCATCGAACTGCTGCTGACCCAGTCCTGGTTGCTCGATGGCTTGCCGCCGACCCCGGGGCTGCGCACGCTGCTGCTCGACCAGGCGCACACGGTCGCCAGCCGCGACGACGATCCGCAGGTGGCGGTGCAGGGCGAGCACCTGGCCTATGTGATCTACACCTCCGGCTCCACCGGCAAACCCAAGGGGGCGGGCAACCGCCACAGTGCCCTGGTCAATCGCCTGTGCTGGATGCAGCAAGCCTATGGCCTGGATGCCAGCGACGCGGTGCTGCAGAAAACCCCGTTCAGTTTCGACGTGTCGGTCTGGGAGTTCTTCTGGCCGCTGATGACCGGCGCGCGCCTGGTGGTTGCCGCGCCGGGCGATCACCGCGACCCGGACCGTCTGATCGAGTTGATCGAGCGTGAGGGCATCAGCACCTTGCACTTCGTCCCGTCGATGCTCCAGGTGTTCCTCCAGGCGCCGCAGGTTGCCCGCTGCACCGGCTTGTCGCGGATCATCTGCAGTGGCGAGGCGCTGCCGGTCGAAGCCCAGCAGCAGGTGTTCGCCAAGCTGCCGGCGGCCGCTCTGTTCAACCTCTACGGGCCGACCGAAGCGGCCATCGACGTGACCCACTGGCAGTGTGTCGATGACGGCCGTACCAGCGTGCCGATCGGCCACGCCATCGCCAACCTGCGCACCTACATCCTCGATGGCAACCTTGAGCCGGTTGCCGAGGGTGTGCTGGGCGAGCTGTACCTGGCCGGTGCCGGCCTGGCGCGCGGTTACCACCGTCGCCCGGGGCTGACCGCCGAGCGCTTCCCGCTCGACCCGTTCGTGCCAGGCCAGCGCATGTACCGCACCGGTGACCTGGCACGCTTTGGCGCCGACGGCGCAATCGAGTATGCCGGGCGTATCGACCATCAGGTCAAGATCCGCGGGCTGCGCATCGAGCTGGGGGAAATCGAGGCGCGGCTGCTGGAACACCCGGCGATACGCGAAGCGGTGGTGGTCGCCCGCGAGGCGGTCGGCGGCACGCAACTGGTGGCCTACCTGGTTGCCGAAGGCCAGGCCAGTGCCGAGGCCATCGCCGGCTTGCGCGAGTTCCTGCGCCAGGTCCTGCCTGAACATATGCTGCCCAGCCACCTGGTGGCCTTGAGTGAAATGCCGCTGAGCCCCAACGGCAAGCTCGACCGCCGGCAATTGCCCGCGCCGCCAAGCCTGAGCGCTCAGGCGCTGCATCGGGCACCGCAGTCGGCGCTGCAGCAGCAGGTGGCGGCGACCTGGCAAGCGGTGCTGGGCACGGAGCAGGTAGGTCTGGACGACAACTTCTTCCAGTTGGGCGGCCATTCGTTGATGGCCACCCAGGTGGTGATGCGCCTGCGCGACCAACTGGCCCTGGAGGTGCCGCTCAAGCTGCTGTTCGAAGCCGAGCACCTGGAGGCCTTCTGTGCCCAGGTCCAGGCCTTGCAGGACGCGCTTTCGCCGCTACAGGACGAGTTGACTAAATCCCTGGAGGCTCTCAAACGTCTATCTGCCGAAGATCTTGAGAAACTGCTTTCCTGACAAGGGGTCGTGGCGTGCAAAAGTTAATAGAGTCTGTGGGGGCGCTTTCCTCGAAAGAGCGCAAAGCGCTGGCTGTCCTGCTGAAACAGAAAGGGATCAACCTGTTCGGGATCGCTCCTGTGTTCCAGCGTGCCGAGGACGAGCCGCTCCTGCTTTCCTATGCCCAGCAACGCCAGTGGTTTCTCTGGCAGCTGGAGCCGCACAGCCCGGCGTACAACATCCCGCTGGCGATCCGCTTGCAGGGTCGCCTGGACGTTGGTGCCCTGCAGCGCAGCCTGGATGCGCTGGTTGCCCGCCACGAAAGCCTGCGCACGCTGTTCATCGAAACGCCGGACGGGGTCAGACAGCAGATACAGGCGCCGTCTGGCCTGGCGCTGGCGCGCCAGACCTTGCCCGGCGCAGTGGAGGCCGAGTCCGGGATTCAGGCGTTTCTGGCCGGGCAGGGCGCTCAGGGTTTCGACCTGGCCCGTGGGCCGTTGCTGCGGGCCGCCTTGTTGCAGGTCGAGCACGAGCAGCACGTCCTCAGCCTGGTCCAGCACCACATCATCTCCGACGCCTGGTCGTTGCAACTGATGGTCCAGGAGCTGATGCAAACCTATGCCGCCTACAGCCAGGGCCGGGAGCCAAGCCTGCCGGCCTTGCCGGTGCAATATGCCGATTACGCGTTGTGGCAACGGCAGTGGATGGACAACGGCGAACGCGAGCGTCAGTTGGCCTACTGGAGCGAGCAATTGCAGGGGCCGCTTGAAGTCCTGCAGTTGCCGCTCGACCGCCCGCGCCAGGCCGAACGCAGCTATGCCGGCGCCAGCCTGGATGCCGCGCTGGACGCCGGCCTGGGCGAGCAGCTCAAGGCCCTTGCCGCGCGCCAAGGGGTGACGGTGTTCGTGCTGATGCTGGCGGCGTTCCAGGCCCTGCTGCAGCGCTTGAGCGGCCAGCAGGAGATCCGTGTCGGGGTGCCGATCGCCAACCGCGGGCGGCCTGAGACCGAGCGCCTGATTGGCTTCTTCGTCAACACCCAGGTGATGAAGGCACAGGTGTGCGGTGAGCAGCGCTTCAGCGAACTGCTTGCCCAGGTGCGCGAGGCGGCCCTGCAGGCCCAGACTTACCAGGACCTGCCCTTCGAGCAGTTGCTCGACGTGCTCAAGGCAGAACGCAGCCTGAGCCATTCGGCGTTGTTCCAGGTGATGTTCAATCATCAGCGCGAGGAGCCTGGCAGTGCCTCGCCAGCCCTGGCCGGCTTGCACATGACGCCACTGGTGCAACCGCTGACCACCAGCAAGTTCGACCTGACCCTCAATACCCTGGAGCATCCGGGCGGGATCGAGGCGACCCTTGTCTACGCCAGCGACCTGTTCGATGCCTGCAGCATCGAGGCCATTGCCGGGCAGTGGCGAGGGCTGTTGCAGGCCATCGTTGACGACGTCCAGGTGCGCATCGAGGACCTGCCGCTGCTGTCGGCCACTGAGCAGCAGCGCCTGGCCGCGCTTGGCCAGGGGCCGCAATGCAGGTTTGCCGCCAGCAGCGTGCTGGCGCTGTTCGAGCAGCAGTTGGCGGCCACGCCAGCGCGCCTGGCAACGGTGTGTGCGACGCAGCAATTGAGCTACGCCGAACTCGATCAGCAGGCCGGGCGCCTGGCCGCCCACCTGCGCGCATTGGGCGTGGGCCGCGAATCGCGGGTGGCGATTGCCCTGGAGCGCAGTTCGGCACTGGTCGTGGCGATCCTGGCGGTGTTCAAGGCCGGGGCCAGCTACTTGCCGCTGGACC
The DNA here is from genome assembly GCF_000259195.1 of Pseudomonas donghuensis. GTDB lineage: Bacteria > Pseudomonadota > Gammaproteobacteria > Pseudomonadales > Pseudomonadaceae > Aquipseudomonas > Aquipseudomonas donghuensis. The sequence goes on along the minus strand of NZ_JH650762.1, from coordinate 117,786 downwards.
CGCAAGCTGCTCCTGATCGCCTGCGCACGCTGCTTGAGGACAGTGGCGCCCAGGTGCTGCTCTGCGATTCGGCGGTGCAGGCCGACATGCCGCGGGTAGCGGGTCAGGTGCTGGTCTGTGTCGACCGCCCCGGCGCTGAAGCGCTCGCCAGTGGCGAACGGCTGCACACGCTGCCGCTGGCCGAGAGCTGCGCCTATGTCATCTACACCTCCGGCTCCACCGGGCAGCCCAAAGGGGTGATGGTCAGCCATGGCGCCCTGGCCAACTATGTCCAGGGCCTGTTGCAACGCCTGCCGCTGGAGCAGGCGCAGAGCATGGCGATGGTCTCCACGGTCGCCGCCGACCTCGGCCACACCGTGTTGTTCGGCGCGCTGTGCTCGGGGCGGACTCTGCATCTGTTCGACCCGCACACGGCGATGGACGCCCAGGCCATGGCCGGGGCCATGCAGCGCCAGCAGGTCGATGTACTGAAGATTGTGCCTTCGCACCTGGCGGCGTTGATGGCCTCGGCCCAGGCCGCCGAGGTGTTGCCGCGCCGCCTGCTGGTGCTCGGTGGCGAAGCCTGTCCGCCGGCGCTGCTCGCGCGCGTGCGGCAACTGGCGCCGCAGTGCCGGGTGTTCAACCACTATGGGCCGACCGAATCCACTGTCGGTGTGCTCGCCGGGCCGCTCGAGGCCGCGCCGGTCAGCCTCGGCCAGCCCTTGGCCAATACCCGCGTGCGGGTGCTCGACCCCAGCCTGCAGGTGGTGGCGGACGGCGGCACGGGCGAGCTGTACATCGGTGGCCAAGGCCTGGCGCGCGGCTACCTCGGGCAACCGGGGCTGACCGCCGAGCGCTTTGTCCCCGACCCCTTCAGCAGCAACGGCGAGCGCTTGTACCGCAGTGGCGATGGCGTGCGCCTGAGCGCCGGACAGTGGCACTATCAGGGACGCATCGACGATCAACTGAAAATTCGCGGTTTTCGCGTCGAGCCCGGCGAGGTCGCTGCGTGCCTGCGCAGCCTGGATGGCGTGGAGCAGGCGGTGGTCGTCGGCCACGCCAGTGAGCGCGGCCAGCAACTGCTCGGTTATGTGGTCAGCCGTATCGGCAGCACGGCCGAGGTGGCGGCCGCCTTGCTGGGCGAACTGCGCGCACGCTTGCCGGACTACATGGTCCCGGCGCAGTTGATCCTGCTGCAGCAGCTGCCCCTGACCGCCAACGGCAAGCTCGACCGCAAGGCGCTACCGGCGCCTGCCCAGCAGGCGGCGAGTGATGCCTACAGTGCACCGCAAGGCGAGCTGGAACAGCAACTGGCGGCGATCTGGGAGGACGTGCTCAAGGTCCCGCGGGTTGGCCGTCAGGACAATTTCTTCGAGCTGGGCGGCGACTCGATCATCTCCATCCAGGTGGTCAGTCGCGCGCGTGAAGCGGGTATCCGCTTTACCCCCAAGGACCTGTTCCAGCACCAGAGCGTGCAACGCCTGGCCAGGGTTGCCAGTGCCGGTGCGGCCCAGGCGCCCAGTGCGAGCGGGCCGGTCGAGGGCCGCCTGACCCTGCTGCCGATCCAGCAGATGTTCTTCGAGAACGAGGTGGTCGACCGTCATCACTGGAACCAGTCGGTGCTGCTGGCCCCGCGCACGCCGTTGTCCGCGCCGGCCCTGGCGGCGGCCTTGCAGGCCTTGCTGAGGCAACACGATGCCTTGCGCCTGCGCTTTAGCCAGACACCTGACGGCTGGCTCGCCGAGCACCACCCCGGCGCGGGCGCTGACGAGCTGTTGTGGCAGCGCAACACCTGCCTTGAGCAGCTGCCGGCGATCTGCGAGCAGGCCCAGCGCAGCCTCGACCTGGCCCATGGGCCGTTGCTGCGGGCGGTGCTGTTGAGCCTCGAAGATGGCCAGCAGCGCTTGCTGCTGGTGGTGCACCACCTGGTGGTCGATGGCGTTTCCTGGCGCATCCTGCTGGAAGACCTGCAGAGCGCCTACGGGCAATTGGCCGCCGGCCAGGCTTTGAACCTGCCGGGCAAAACCTGTTCGGCACAACACTGGGCCGAACGCCTGCAGGCGCGCGCGGGCAGTGCCGCGTTGCAGGCCGAA
>NZ_JH650762.1:93773-115681 GCF_000259195.1 Pseudomonas donghuensis | reverse complement strand
CGCCCTGCCGGTACGCGATGCCAGTTGCCCGTTGTTGCAACGTGATGCCCGGACCGTCTACAGCCGTCTGGACAACGCCACCACCCAGCGCTTGTTGCAACAGGCGCCCGCCGCGTACCGCACGCGCATCAACGAGCTGCTGCTGACTGCCCTGGCCCGGGTGATCTGCCGCTGGAGCGGGCAGCCGAGTACCCAGGTGGTGCTGGAAGGCCATGGCCGCGAAGAGCTGTTTGCCGATCTCGACCTGACCCGCAGTGTCGGCTGGTTCACCAGCAAGTACCCACTGGCGCTGACGCCGGCGCCTGGCCTGGCCGAGGCGATCAAGGCAATCAAGGAGCAGATCCGGGCAGTGCCCGATAACGGCCTCGGCTATGGCCTGCTGCGTTACCTGGGCGATAGCACGGCGCGCCAGGCGCTGGGCCAGCGGCCGTTGCCGCGCATCACCTTCAACTACCTGGGACAGTTCGACAACAGCTTCGACGGCCAGAGCGACGATGCGCTGTTTACCGTGGCCCGTGAAGCCTCGGGCAGCGAGCGCGCCGAGCTGGCCGAGCTGGGCAACTGGCTGACCCTCAATGGCCAGGTGTACCAAGGGCGGTTGAGCATCGGCTGGATTTTCAGCCCGCAGATGTTCGACAGCCAGGTCGTCGAGGGCTTGGCCGCCGACTATGCCAGCGAACTGCAGGCGCTGATCGAGCACTGTTGCCATGCGGCCAGCGGCGGCCTGACCCCGGCGGACTTCCCCCTGGCCGGGCTGACCCAGGCCCAGCTCGACGGCCTGCCGGTGCCGGCGCGCGAGGTGGCCGATATCTACCCGTTGTCGCCGATGCAACAGGGCATGCTGTTCCACTCCCTGGAAGCCGACGAGGCCGGCTTGTACATCAACCAGACCAGCGTCGCGGTGCAGGGGCTTGAGCTTGAGCGCTTCGTTGCGGCCTGGGACCTGGCAGTGGCCAACCACGACGTGTTGCGTAGCGGGTTCTGGAACGCCAGCCACCTGGCCCAACCGCTGCAGGTGGTGAGCAAGCAGGCGCCGTCCGTGGTGCGTGTGCTCGACTGGCGTGGCCAGGCGGTAGCCAGCGACGCCATCGAGATGCTGGTGCAAGCCGATTGCCGCGAGGGCTTCGACCTGCTGCGCGCGCCGCTGATGCGGGTCACCCTGGTGCGCCTTGACGATCAGCGTTGCCACCTGATCTGGACCCGTCACCACATTCTCATGGACGGCTGGAGCAGCTCACGCCTGCTCGCAGAGGTGTTCCAGGCCTACCATGGGCGCCCGGTGCAAGTGCAAGGGCGCTACGGCGACTACATTGCCTGGCTGCAGCAACAGGATGACCAACAAGCCCTGGAGCAGTTCTGGCGCCAGCAGTTGCGCGACCTGGGCGAGGTCACCGAGCTTGCGGCCTGCACCTGGCCGCGCCCTGCGGCCCAGTTGCACGGCCACGATGCGCTCTACCTGGATTGGGATGCTGCCCGCACCCGCCAGTTGCGCAACGCCGCCCAGCAGTTGCGGGTCACCGCCAACACCCTGGTGCAGGCCGCCTGGTTGCTGCTGTTGCAGCGCTACACCGGCCAGCAGAGCGTCTGTTTCGGCGCGACGGTGGCCGGGCGCCCGGCCAGCCTGCCTCAGGCCGGCGAGATGCTCGGGCTGTTCATCAACACCTTGCCGATCCTGCAAAGCCCGCGGCCAGACCAGCGCGTCGGCGACTGGCTGGAGCAACTGCAGGCCTACAACCTGGACGTGCGCGACCATGAGCATGCATCGCTTGCCGACATCCAGCGCTGGGCCGGGCACAGTGGCCGCAGCCTGTTCGACAGCATCATCGTGTTCGAGAACTACCCGGTCGACGAGCGCCTGCGGGAGGTCGGCCAGGGCTCGTTGCAGTTTGGCGCCACCAGCGGTCGCGATGTCACCAACTACCCGATGGACCTGGCGGTCAATCTGGGCGAAACCCTGAGCATCGAGTTCCTCTACCTGCGCAACCGCTTCAGTGCCGACAGCGTGGTGCAGATCCGCGCCGGTTTCGAGACGCTGTTGCAAGCCTTGCTGGAGCAGCCGCAGGCGACCCTCGGCAGCCTGGCCATGCTCGATGCCGGCGGCCTGCAGGCGTTGGCCGCGGCCAACCCGGTGCTGCCAGCAGAGCCCCAGGCGCCGAGCCTGCTCGAGCGGGTCCAGGCCCATGCCGCAAGCCAGGGCGATGCGCTGGCGGTGGTCTGCGCCGGGCAGCACTTGAGTTACGCCGAACTCGAAGCGCAGGCCAATGCCCTGGCGCACTGCCTGCGTGCCCAGGGCGTAGGGCCGGAGGTGCGGGTAGGGGTTGCGTTGAACCGTTCGGTGCAGATGATCGTGGCCCTGTACGCCGTGCACAAGACCGGCGCCGCCTACGTACCGCTGGATATCGACTACCCGCAGGAGCGCCTGCAATGGATCGTCGAAGACTCGGCCATGAAGGTACTGCTGACCCATAGCCGGGTGCTGGCGCGCCTGCCGCAGACCACGCAGGCGCAGGTGCTGAGCCTCGACACCCTGGCGCTGGATCAGTACCCGCAAACAGCGCCGCCGGTGCACATCGAGGCAGAGCATCTGGCGTACCTGATCTACACCTCCGGGTCCACCGGCAAGCCCAAGGGCGTTGCCGTGGCGCGCGGGCCGCTGGCCATGCATTGCCAGGCGATCGGCGCGCTGTACCAGATGACCCCGGCAACCCGCGAATTGCTGTTCATGTCGTTCGCTTTCGACGGTGCCCAGGAGCGCTGGTGGTCGACGCTGTTGGCCGGCGGTTGCCTGGTACTGCGTGACGACAGCCTGTGGACCGCCGAAGAAACCTGGGCGGTGCTGCATGAGCAAGGCATCAGCATTGCCTGCTTCCCGCCGGCCTACCTCAAGCAGATCGCCGAGTATGGCCAGGGCCAGGACAATCCGCCGCCGGTGGACATCTACTGCTTTGGCGGCGATGCCGTCGCCGAGGCCAACTTCGACCTGGTCCAGCGCACCCTGCGCCCGCGGATGATCACCAACGGCTATGGCCCGACCGAAACCGTGGTCACCCCGATGCTTTGGCGCGCCGCCGCCGGGGCCCGCTGCGAAGCGGCCTATGCGCCGATCGGCGAGCGTGTCGGCAACCGCAGCCTGTATGTCCTCGATGCCCAGCTCAACCCCTTGCCCGACGGCGTCGCCGGCGAGTTGTACATCGGCGGCGAAGGCTTGGCGCGCGGCTATCACCAGCGCCCGGGGCTGACCGCCGAGCGCTTCATTGCCAGCCCGTTCGAGGCCGGCGGGCGCCTGTACCGCTCCGGTGACCTGGTACGCCGCCGCGCCGACGGGGTGATCGACTACCTGGGACGCCTGGATCATCAGGTGAAGATTCGCGGCTTTCGCATCGAGCTGGGTGAAATCGAAGCCCGTCTGCGCGCTCAGGCCGGGGTGCGCGAGGCCGTGGTGGTGGCCCGCGACAGCGAGGCGGGCAAACGCCTGATCGCTTATGTGGTGGCCACGGCGCAGGGGCTGCAGGTCGAGCAGTTGCGCAGTGCCCTGCAGGGCGAACTGCCCGATTACATGGTGCCCGCGCAGATCCTTGAACTTCAGGCCATGCCGCTCAACCCCAGTGGCAAGCTCGATCGCCTGGCCTTGCCCGACCCGGACTTCAAGGGCAAGGCGTATGTCGCCCCGCGCAACGCCCTGGAACGCCTGCTGGCGGCTATCTGGGAGGAGGTGCTGGAGCTTGAACAGGTCGGTGCCACGGACAACTTCTTCGAGCTCGGCGGCGATTCGCTGCGCACCCTCAAGGTGTTGAGCAAGGTGCGCCAGCAAGCACCGGCCGGCTTTGAACTGAAGCTGCGCGACATGCTGGCCAAGCCAACCATCGCTCAGTTGTCGGGTTATGAGGAGCAGGCAGGCGAGCTTGACCCGGTGCTGGCGCTCAATGGCGCCACGCAGCCAGGCCCGGCGCTGTTCTGCCTGCACGCAGGCTTCGGCACGGTGTTCGACTACGAACCGTTGGCGCGGCGCCTGCAAGGGCAGTGCAGGGTGTATGGCCTGCAATGCCGAATGCTCCTGGACCGTGACTGGGAGGATGACTCGCTGGAGTCGATGGCCATCGATTACGCCCAGTACATTCGCCAGAAACAGGCACAAGGTCCGTACCGTCTGTTGGGCTGGTCGCTGGGTGGCACCCTGGCGGTGCTGGTCGCCGCAGAGCTGGAAAAACAAGGGCAGACGGTGAGCTTCCTGGGCCTGGTCGACAGTTTTATCCCACGGCGCGATCCGTTGGCGCACGCGGATGACTGGCGTGACGACCTGCCGGCGTTTCTGGCCCAGACCGCCAATCTGCGGGTCGAACCTGGCCAACTGCCGAGTGACGAGCCTGACCTGGCGCAGCTCAGCGCCTTGTTGGCCGCGCTGCAGCCGGCTACGCCGGCCCAGGCCAGCCGCTTCGAAGCCGATGAACTGGCCCATGCCTTCCAGGTGGGCTTGCGCCTGAAGGCCCTGTCCAGGCAAGTGCAGCCATTGCCGCGCAGCGACTGCACGGCACAGGTGTGGTGGCGCGCTGAACTGCCGGTTGAGCTGCTCGAGGCCTATGAAGCGAGCCTGCACGTGCAGGCCGCAGGGCAGCGTATCGACGCCGGTCACTACGACATCCTGGCCAACAGCGAGCTGCTTGCCCAGCTGCAGCGGCACGTGTTGCGGGCCGAAACGCTGGTCGATTGAACCCGGGGTGGGGCCGTCCGGCCCCGCCTTTTTTCCTATTATTCTGTCTGGATGCTTCCATGTCCTTGCACCCTGATCTTTCTGCCTTTCTGGAGCTTGCCGAGTTCGGTCGCCTGACCGGCAAAAGCCAGCCTCTGCACGCGTTGCCGCTGGCCAAGGCGCGTGCCGATTTCGAGGCCACTTCGCAGATCCTTGACCCCAACCCGCCGGGCGAGCTGCAGGTCAGCGCCCTGCAGTTGCCGACCCGCGACGGTAGCGAGATTGCCGCGCGGCTCTATCGCCGCAGCGCCAGCGCCGCTAAAGCCTTGCCGGTGATGCTCTATTTTCATGGCGGTGGCTATGTGGTCGGCAGCCTCGATTCCCATGATTCGGTGTGCCGCCGCCTGGCGCTCAGCGGTGAGTTCGCGGTGTTGGCCCCGGCCTACCGGCTGGCGCCGGAACACCGCTTCCCGACTGCCGTGGAGGATGCCGCCGACAGCCTGGCAGCGCTCGTCGAGCAGGCCGGCGCCCTGCACCTGGACAGCAGTAAAGTGGTGCTGGCCGGTGACAGCGCCGGGGCGACGCTGGCCACGGTGCTGGCGGCGATGGCCGCGTCCGGGGCGTTGCCAGCGGCACTGCGGCCGGTGGCGCAGTTACTGTTCTATCCGGTGACCGACATCAGCCAGCTGCGGGCCTCCCATCAGCGTTATGCCGAAGGCTACCTGCTGGAGTCGGCCACCCTGGAGTGGTTTTACCAGCACTACGCGCGCACGCCAGCCGACCGTCTCGACTGGCGCGCCTCGCCGCTGCTCGGCAGCGCCATTGCCCAGGTGCCGGCCTACGTGGCGCTGGCCGGCTACGACCCGCTGCATGATGAAGGCCTGGCCTATGCCCAGTGGTTGCAGGCGGCGGGTACCGAGGTGACCTTGAGTGTCGAAACCGGTCTGTCCCATGACTTCTTGCGCATGGGCGGCATCGTCGCTCAGGTGGAGCAGGTCTACGCACAGGCATCGGCCTGGCTTGGCCAGGTGCTCGAACGCTGAGGCCCGAACAGCAAAACGCCGCCCCGGCAAAGGTCGCTCCCAGGAGCCTGGCCTTTGCCGGGGCGGCGTTTGTGTGCAGGACGATCAGAACTCGTACTTGGTGCTCACCAGGAAGCTGCGCGGTTCACCATAGGAGCCGCTGTAGAAGTTGTCATCCAGGGAGCTGATGTACTTCTTGTCGAACAGGTTGTTGACGGTGGCGGTGGTCGACCACTTGGGCGTCAGCTGGTAGCGGGCCATCAGGTTGAAGGTCGCGTAGTCGCCTTGCTTGGCCTTGGCCGGCGCACTCAGTTGCCAGGAGTCGACAGTGAAGTGAATGCCGCTCTGCCAGTTCATGCCACCGCCGACGGTCAGGCGATCCAGCTCGCCGGGCAAGCGGTAGGTGGTCCAGAGTTTGAACAGGTCGGTCGGGACGATGGTCTTGACCCGCTCGCCGTCATGGTCCTTGACCACCGCATGGGTATAGCTGGCGGCGATGTTCCAGTCCGGCATGATCTCGCCGTTGACTTCCAGGTCGATGCCCTTGGTCTTGGTTTTTTCCGCCTTGTAGGCGGTGATCAGGTCGTTGCTGGGCAGGGTGCCGTCTGGGATCGCATCGTTGTCCAGCTTGACCTCGAACAGGGCCAGCGCGGTGTTCAGGCGGCCGCCGAAGTATTCGCTTTTCAGGCCGATCTCGTAGTTGTCGCCTTCACGTGGGTCGAGCAACTTGCCGTCGCGGGAGCGGTAGGGCTGCGGCTTGAAAATGCTGGTGTAGCTGGCATACACCGAGTGGATGTCGCTGAGGTCGTAGACCACGCCGGCATACGGGGTGACTTCGCCGCTGACCTTGACCGAGTCATCGGTATTGTTGCGCACCATTTTCGGGACGTTGTAGTGCAGCATGGCGTCGTACTTGTAGTTGCTGACCCGCGCGCCGAGGATCACCGAGAGGTCGTCGGTGGGCTTGAGGCGGGTGGCCAGGTAGGCGCCGTTCTGCCGCTGCTTGAGGTTGTCGTCTTCGCGGTTCATGGTGTAGGTCGGGTTGGGCGCATAGTTGTCCCAGGTCCAGATGTTCACCGGCTTGCCGCTGACGCCGTTGTCGCTGCCGCCATCGGCGGTCGGGTGGCCGAAACCGTTGCGGCGGTTTTCGTAGTCCTGGTAGTTGAAGCCGACCACCAGCTCGTGGGTGCGCCCGCCCAGCGCGAAGGGGCCGGACAGCATGATATCGAGGCCGCGCTGTTCCTGGGTGTTGTCGCCCTTGGTGGCGGTGTATTTCAGGTCTTTGCCGGTGTCGGCATTGACGAAGCCGGTGGAGGTGCCGACGATGATCGAGTTGTAGTCGCGGGTGCCGTACAGCGAGTTGGCGGCGACCTTGAGGGTCCAGTCGTGGGCCAGTTTCTGTTCGATCGAGGCGAAGGCGTTGACTGTCTCCTGGCGGTTGGTGCTGTTGCGGCTGGCACCGTTGGCCGAGCGCTGCATGTGCACGCGGTTGCCCTTGTTGTCGACGATTGGCAGGCCAGTGGTGGAGAAGCCGCGCGGGTCGCTGTTGAGGTAATCGACGCCGACGGTGAGCAGGGTGCTGTCGGTCAGGTCGGCCTCGACGATCCCGTAGAGGATGGTCTTTTCCTGCTGCAGGTGGTCGGTAAAGCTGTTGCCTTGCTGGTAGGCGGCCACCGCGCGGCCGCGCAGCTTGCCGTTTTCGGTCAGCGGGCCGGAGACGTCCACTTCACTGCGGTACAGGTCCCAGGAGCCGAGGCCGCCGCTGACGTAACCCTTGAAGGTGTCGGTGGGGCGCTTGCGCACCAGGTTGATGGTCCCGGACGGGTCACCGGCACCGGACATCAGGCCGGTGGCGCCGCGAACCACTTCAATCCGGTCATAGATGGCCATGTCCGACAGCGCCTGGGGCAGGGCCTGGCTGAAGGCGAAGGAAGTGGTGGGCAGGCCGTCGTACTGGTAGTTGTCGATGGCCAGGCCGCGCGAGTACACATACAAGCGGTCACTGCCCGGGCTCTGTACGTTGATGCCGGCCGTCTGTTCCAGCACCTGGCCGATGCTGCGCAGGTTCTGGTCGTCGATGCGCTGGCGGGTCATGACGCTGACCGACTGCGGCGTTTCGCGCAGGCTCAGGTTGAGCTTGGTGGCGGTGTTGGTCGAGCCAGTGGTGTAGGAACCTGTGCCTTCAGTGGTGCTCCCCAGCCCGGTGGCACCAATGGTCGTCGCCCCCAGTTCGACCGAGCTCGACGAGCCGCGGCCGGTGACGGTCAGGGTATCGCCCTGCAGGCTGTAGTTGAGGTTGGTGCCGCCGAGCAGGATACCAATCGCCGCTTCCGGCTGCAGGCGCCCTTGCACCGGCGCACCACGCAGGTTCATCACATCGTCAGGGCTGAACAACAGCTGCACGTTGGCCTGCTGGCCGAAGCTCTGCAAGGCGCTGGACAGCGGTTGCGCCGGAATGTCGAAGGCCACTTCCCGTGCCTGCACCTGGGCAGCCAGCGGCAGGGCCAGTGCCAGGCCGAGGGTGGTGGAAACAATGCGCGGTTTGAGCAGCCGGCGCATCATCAGCGCTTTGGCTAGAGGTGAAAGGGCGTGTGCTGGCATGGTGTGCTCTTGGCAGGGTGGCTACTTGATTGATAATGATTTCTATTACTGGGGATGAGACGTTCGTAGGCCCGCAAACCGGAAAATTATTTTCGGCCGCGGGCTTTTTCAGTGCGAAGGGATCAGGCCAGTTGCGGTTCGCTGACGACGCTGCCGGCGTTCATGCGCACCAGCTGGTCGGCGACGTTGAAGTAGCGATCGTCGTGGGAGATGACAATGATGGTCTTGCCCAGGCGTTTGAGGTCCGGGAGCAATTCGGTGTAGAAGATCCGCCGGAAGGTCGGGTCCTGGTCGGCGGCCCACTCGTCGAACACCAGTACCGGGCGTTCTTCGAGCCAGGCATTGAGCAGGGCCAGGCGTTTGCGTTGCCCGGTCGACAGGTCGGTGGTGCTGAACACCCCGTCGCGGACACTGACTTTGTGGTCGATTTCCAGGCGCCGCAGGTAGCGGTCGGCGTCAGCGGGAATCTGCGTGTCACCCTGGACCACATCGTCGAACAGGTAGTAGTCGGCAAAGATGGTGGTGAACAACTGCCGATAATCGTCGCGGGTTTCGGCCACCACCGGCGTGCCGTTGAGCACGATGCTGCCACCTTGTGGCGCGTACAGGCCCAGCAGCAACTTGATCAGGGTGGTCTTGCCGCAGCCGTTTTCACCGACGATGAAAATGATCTCGCCCTGTTCGATGCGCAGGTTCACCGGCCCCAGCCGGAACGGCTCGAAGCCCTCCACGCGGGGGAAGGTGTAGGTCACATCGGTCAGTTCCAGGCTGTTTACCGCAGGCGCTGGCGCGCCGTTGTCGCTGAGCAGCAGGTGAGCCTCGGGTGAGGAGAACTGCTGCGACAGTTCGGCGATGCGCCGAAACGCAATCTGCGCGCGGCTGACGATCGGCAAGGTGCTGACCAGGTGATCGAGCGGGCCTTTCATGTACAGCAGCACCAGCACGAAGCCGCTCATCGCCGCCTTGTTGTCGCTCGGCCATAACGACTGCATGGCCAGGGCCAGGCCGATGACCACGAAGAACAGCATCGAGCCGAAGCTCTTGGCGATCACGAAGGTGTTGATCGAGCGGATCTGCGTGGCGCAGATCCGTTCGGCGGTGCCCTGGATGCCCTGGACGAACATGCGCTGGCGCCGTGGGCGGTGGATGCGCAGTTCCTTGGCCCCTTCGGCGATGGCGTGGTAGTGCTTTTGCAGTTCGTCCTCGGCTTCACGCGCCGCTTCAAAGCCTTTCAGGCCGCGTGCGCGGGCGATGAATTGCACGGCGGTGCCCAGGGCAATGGCCAGCAGGATCAGCAGGAACATCGGCCACGACAGCATCGCCAGGTAGCCCAGGCAGCCGAGCACCACGGTCAGGGAAATCGCCAGCGGGGCAAAGGCGAAGGCGAAATCGCTGATGGTGTCGACGTCATGGGTGAGCACCGGAATCAAGCGGTGGCTGCGGTATCGCTCGATCTGGTCGATGGGCGCGGCGAGCACCTTCTCGCCCAGTGTCTTGCGCAGTTTGGCGATGATGTGCTGGCCGACGTGGTTGGTGCCGATGTCGGAGCAGATGGTGCTGAGCAGCGCCAGCAGGCACAACCCGGCAAAACCCAGGACAACGCCCTGGGTCAGGCCGCTGTCGCTGTGCAGGGCGCTGTTGATGGTCGCCAGCAGCGTGGTGACGCTGATGCCGCCGACCATGCCCAGGGCGATGGACATCGCCACCAGCGGCCAGAACGGTTTGAGCAGGCCGAACAGGTCGCGAACGGCGCTGCGGGATGGACGGGTCATTGACGTCTCTCGCTTCAGGCGTTGATGAGGTCGGCGGCCAGCGGGCTCTCGCGCAGGGTGCGCGGCGTGTCCAGCGCGTGGTACAGCGACTGGCTGATCTCGTCGGCGCGCGCCGGCAGCACTGACAGCAGGGTATCGCTCAGGCCGTGGGAGGCCTCACAGAAACCTTGCAGGTAGATGCCCGCTTTCAGGCGTGGATCGCTCAGGGCGCGGTAATGGCGATCGACCTGGAAGTCCTGCAGGTACTCCTGCAGCGGCGCCAGCAGCTCGCGGTGCGAGCGGCGCTCGTAGCCGGTGGCCAGAATCACCGCGTCATACCGGTGGGTCTGATCCTTGCCGGTGGCGTGATCGCGCAGGGTCAGTTCGATGCCCTGGTCGGTGGCCGAGACCGCTTCCACTTCACGGCGGCAGAGTACCGAGTGGCGGAACTGGTGCGCGACTTTCTGCCGGTAGAGGATGCCGTAGATGCGCTCGATCAGGTCGACGTCAACCACCGAGTAGTTGGTGTTGTGGTATTGCTCGATGAGTTTTTCGCGGTCCTGGGGTTGTTGCTCGAACACAAGGTCCGTGTAGGCCGGGGCGAAGATCTCGTTGACGAACGGGCTGTCATCGGCAGGCTTGAGGGCCGAGGAGCGCAGGATCATGTCGACCTTCACCGACGGGAAGCTGTCGTTGAGGTCGATGAAGGCCTCGGCCGCGCTTTGCCCGGAGCCGATGATGGCGATGCGCATGGCCTGGCCCTGGGCGCACGGCAGCTGCTCGAGCGCCGCCAGGTACTGGGAGTGGTGGAACACCCGCGGGTCTTGCTTGAACGGTGCGAAAAGCTTGGGAATACGTGGCGAGCCACCGCTGCCGACCACCACCGAGCGGGTCAGGCGGCTGTGCTCGCGGCCCTGGCTGTCACGCGAGACCAGCTTGAGCAGGTCGATGGCGTCGCCGTTGAAGTGCGGCTCGATGCGCACCACTTCTTCACCGTAGACGGCCTGGTCGGCAAAGTGCTCGGCAACCCAGCGCAGGTAGTCGTTGAACTCCAGGCGGCAGGGATAGAAGGTGCCCAGGTTGATGAAGTCGACCAGGCGCCCTTGCTTGTGCAGGTAGTTGACGAAGCTGTAGGGGCTGGTGGGGTTGCGCAGCGAGACCAGGTCCTTGAGGAAGGAAATCTGCAGCTCGCTCTGGGTGGCCAGGGTGTTGCCGTGCCAGCGGTAGTCCTGCTGCTTGTCGATAAACAGTGCCTTGAGTGCCTGGCCGCTGCTTTGCGCGCGCTCCTGCAGGGCAATGGCCAGGGCCAGGTTGGAAGGGCCGAAGCCCACGCTGATCAGATCGTGGAGGGTATCGTGCGAAGTCGTCTGGCTCATGTCGTCGATTCCTTGAAGGAGAAACTCGGGGCGGGTGCGATGGCAAGCAGGCCCCGCTGCGGTCGATGGCAGCGGGGGATCTACCGTTTGAAACGAGTGGATAGACGGGGAATTTAGCGCGCGGCCCGGTGGCTTCCGGGCCATGCGCCAGGCATCAGAGTTCGCGGGCTACGCGCAGGCCAAGCCAGTCGCCGCGGATATCGGCCGGGCGATCATTGCGATTGCCGGAGCGGGAAAAGATCGGTGCCTCGCCCCAGTCGTTACCGCGAATGTGGCGGGTGGTGCAGCCAGGTTCCACCCAGGCGCTGCCGTCGCTGGGGGCGCCGACATAGTTTTCGTGCCAGCAGTCGGCAACCCACTCGTAGACATTGCCGTGCATGTCGTAGACGCCAAAGGCGTTGGCCGGGTAGCTGCCCACCGGCGAGCTGAAGCTGAAGCCGTCACGCGGGCCGTAGGTGTTGGCGTTGCGGGTGATCTGATAGTCGGCGCCAGGGTCCATGGCAAAGGGGAACGGCCCGCTGCTGCCGGCGCGGGCGGCGTATTCGCGCTCGGCCTCGCTGACCATGCGGTAGTGCTTGCCGGTCTTTTTCGACAGCCACTCAGTGTAGGCCTGGACATCGTGGTAGCTCATGCACACCGCCGGCTGGCGTGGCTTTTGTTCATAGCGCGGTTTGCTCGCCTTGCATTCGCGGCCGGGGCGGGTGTCGCCGTCGGCAATCACCACGCCGGACTCACGCAGGTAGGCGTCCCACTCGCCAGCGGTCACCTGAAAGCGGCTGATGGCGAAGGGTTTGGCGAACGTCACGGTGTGCAGCGGGCCTTCATCGGGCTGGCGCCCGACTTCGTCATCGGGGGTGCCCATCTGATAACTGCCGGCGGGTAGCACGACCATTTCCGGGCAGGCTGCCTTGCAATCGCGAAACACCGTACCCGGTGTCTGGGCGTTGGCGGCCTGGGCACTCGACAAACCAAGTGCGGTGAGCAGGGCGGCCAGGGAGAGGCGGTACATCAAGGGTGCGGACATGAGCGAGCCTTTTCAGAGTTTCTTGATCAGGAGGGCCATGGCCCGGTCGATTTCCTGCTCGTTGTTGAGCAGCCCCGGGGCCATGCGCAGCACTGGGCCGGCGTCGCGGTCGACGGCGTCGACGACGATGCGGTTGCTGGTGAGGTAATTGGCCAGGGCGTCGGGGTCCTGGCCCTTGACCCGAATGAAGGTGAAGCCGGCCGAGTGTTCGCGGCTGAGCGGGGTCACCAGCTCGATGGCCTTGTGTTCGAGCAGGCGCTGCTTGAGGTAATCGTTGAGCTGGTGGATACGCGCCTGAACCTCGGCCTTGCCCAGTTGCAGGTGCAGTTCGAAGGCCTTGCCCAGTGCCCAGCGGTGCTCGAAGGCGTGGTAGCCGCCCGGGGTCATGATGGTGGCAAAGTCCTCATCCTCGGAGAACGTGGCAAAGGTTGGCACCAGGTTGCTCATCTGCTCGGAGGCGGCGCAGATGATCCCGGTGCCGCGCGGGCCAAACATCCACTTGTGGGTGCCGGAAATGAAATAGTCGCAGTTGAAATCGGCAAAGTTGGCGTCCTCCACGCCGAAGCCGTGCACGCCGTCCACCACGTAGAGAATGCGCCGGTCTTCGTCACGGTCGCGATTGTGCTGGCGCACCAGTTCGCCGATCTGGCCAATGGGCAATTTCACCCCGCTGCCGGAGTGCACCCAGGTCATGCCCAGCACCCGGGTGTTGGCGTTGATGGCCTGGTCGAGGGTGCTCAGCACCTGGTCGGTGGAAATCTCCCGTGGCTGCTGGAACAGCCGCAGCTTGCGCACCTGGGTGCCCTCATGACGCTGGCGGAACGCCAGGGCTTTGCGGGTCGCATAGTGTTCGTGCTCGGTGGTGAGAATTTCCTGGCCGGGGGCGACTTTGAGGCGGCCATAGATCATTCCCAGGCCTTCGGTGGTGCTGCCGGTCAGGGCGATCTGCCGCGGGCGTACCGCCAGGTAACGGGCTGCCCAGTCGCGCACCTCACCTTCGCGCTGCCATTCGATCTGGGTTTCCCAGTCAACCCAGTGCGCCGGGTTGCGGTCGATCTCGGCGCGGTAGTAGTCGATGGCCTCCTGCACCGGGCGCGGGTGGGCGGTGACCAGAAAGTTGGCGAAGTGCGCATAGGCCGGGTCCAGGGGAAACAGTTGGCGCAGGTTGTGCCATTTGTCCTTGCCGCTCAGTGGCGCCGGCGCGGCTGCCAGGGCCTGGGGCAACAGCGGCAGGCTGGCGGCGAGCAGGCCGGCCTGCTTGAGAAAGGTGCGACGGTCAGTCATGTCTAAAGCTGCCTGGATTCAAGGAGTAGAGGTACTGGCAATGGGGCGGGCGGCTCGTTGCACCTGGTCCCAGACCCGCAGGAAATTGCCGCTCCAGAGCTTGGCGATGTCGGCTTCGGAGTAACCGCGGCTGAGTAGCTCGGCCGTCACGTTGCGGATCTCGCTGACATCCTTCCAGCCCTCCAGGCCGCCACCGTCGTTGAAGTCGGAACTGATACCGACATGGTCGATGCCCATCTTCTTCACCGCGTAGTCGATGGCGTCGCCGTAGTCCTTGAGGGTGGCCTTGGGTTCCTGCTCGACAATGTCGTACAAGCTGCCGGCGTACTCGCCAAAGCGTGCTTGCGGCCAGATGGCGATAACCGCATCGCCGGGCATCAGGGCATTGGCCAGCCCTTGCAGCGGTTGCAGGCCAAAGCGCGCGCGCAGGGTTTCGAGTTTGTCCAGGCTCGGCTTGCTCAGGGGCTTGAGGTAGGTGCCGAAAGCCACCACCTGCAGCACGCCGCCGCTGTCCTTGATCAGTTGCATTTCCTTGTCGCTGAGGTTGCGCGGGATGTCCACCAGTGCGCGCGGCGCCGAATGCGAGGCAACCATGGGCGTGCGGCTGAGGCGGGCGACGTCTTCCAGGGCCAGGGTCGACATCTGCGAGACATCGATGATTACCCCCAGGTCGTTCAGGCGCTTGACGGCTTGTTCGCCCAGCTCGGACAGGCCGCCCAGGGCATCGGGGGTGTCGTTGAAAAACGGCAGCGGTCGCGAGGAGTCGGCCCAGTCGTTGTTGGCCACATAGCTGAAGCCGAACATGCGCATGCCGCGCTTGGCCCACAGGTCCAGTTGCGACAGGTCGTGGCCCAGCGGGTAGGCGTTGAGCATGCTGATGAAAATGGCGAACTTGCCTTCGCCATTGAGGCGGCGCAGGTCATCCGGGGTATAGGCGATGCCGACCTGATTGGGGAAGTCGCGGACCATGTTGCTGATGATTTTGTAGCGCACTTCCTGCTGGTTGCGCGCTTCGTCGACAAACCCCGGGGTTGGCCGATGCGGGGCATTGGGGCCGTTCCACAGCTCCGGCCAGCCAAAGATGGTCAGCGCCGCGCCCGAGAGCCGGCCCTTGCCGGCCTTGACCAGGTCGAACTGGCCGGGGCCGTCCTTGTCGAATTCGTTACCCTCGTTACCGAACTTGAGCGGCACGGTGATGTGGCTGTCGAACGTCAGCATGTGCTCATGCAGGGCATTGGCCTGCTCGACGATCGGGCGCGGGTAGCCGGCCGCCTGCTTGTAGTACAGGTAACCGGCTGCGGCCGCGCCCAGTGCCACCGCCAGGGCGAGCGGCAGGCCGATGTACAGGGCTTTGCGGGAACGGGTCTTGGTCTTGGTCATTGCCATCTCGACACTGGGCTGATCGGAACGGCTTGCCCGGTGCACTGGCGTGCCGGGGGCAAAGCACGGGTATCAGGAGGGACGAATGGCGCTTGGGCAAATTTATCCAGGCGCCGGTCTGGCTCAAGTTTCTGCGTGTACGGTCGATAGCCGGGCTAACCCCAATACCATCAGGATGATAGAAACATGGCAGGTTTTAGCGCCGTCTCAATCAACGGGACCCCTTTGAACAGCGGCATCGGCACAGGCATCACCATCACCGGGCAGGAAAAAACGGCCGGGTTGGAGGCGCAGGGTGCGGTCAACGTTGACATGTCCAAGGTGCGTGATAGCGGCAAGGCCGAAGAAGCCAAGGAAAGCGCCAGCGAGGGTGAAGAGCCGGCACACATCAAGCAAATGCGCGAGATGATCAAGAAGCTGCAAAAGCAATTGGCCGAGCAGCAGAAGCGTTTGCAGGAAGTCATGTCCAGGGACATGGAACCTACCCTCAAGGCTGCGGCCGTTACTGCCGCGCAGTCGGCGGTGGGCGCGACCATGGCGGCGATCGCAAGCGCCACGGCGGCACTGCTCAAGGCGCTGACCGAAGCCGGTGGCAGCAGTTCGGGCTCGCTGGTCAGTACCAACGCCTGAGCCATAAAAAGGGTTCTTCATGCGATCCCGGGGACGATGATTTTGGGGTTGGGTCGAGATGTTGAGGTTGTGGGCTTATCCATTCGTTGTGGTGCTGCGGCTGGCCCCTTCCGCCTTTACGGCGGCCTACTTTTCTCTTGGGAAGAAGTAGGCAAAACCGCTTGCTCCTGCATACGGCCCTACGCTGCGGGAGCGAGCGGTTTTGGTTCCTTTTGCCAAGAACAAAAGGGACCCGCCGTAAAGGCGGAAGGGGCCAGCAGCGGCGCCACATAGAATGGATAAGCTCGCAGCCTCAACAACCCAAACCAACCCAAGGATCATAGCCCCCAGGCTCCCGTGAAGAACCACACAAAAGGGCCTGTACATACACAGGCCCTTTTCTGTTCAGTCAGCCAACTGACGGTCCTGGCTGCGCTCGGACTTGTAGCGCATGGCCACCGCCGGAGCCGGCTTGGTGCTGCCGGTCTCCAGCCACTGGCGCATGCGGCTGGCGTCGGCAAAGTGGGTGTACTTGCCGAAGGCATCGAGAATCACCATGGCCACCGGGCGGTTGTCCATCTTGGTCAACAGCACCAGGCAGTGGCCGGCATCATTGGTGAAGCCGGTCTTGGTCAGCTTGATGTCCCAATTGCTCTTGTTGACCAGGTGGTCGGTGTTGCGAAAGCCCAGGGTGTAGTTGGGCTTGCGAAACGCCACGGTCTGCTCGCGGGTAGTGCTCAACTGGCTCAGCAGCGGGTAGTTGCGCGCGGCCATCAGCAGCTTGCTGAGGTCACGGGCGGTGGACACGTTGTTGATCGACAGGCCAGTGGGTTCCACGTAGCGGGTATGGCTCATGCCCAGCACCTTGGCCTTGGCGTTCATCGCCTTGATGAACGCGTTGTAGCCACCCGGGTAGTTGTGCGCCAGGGTCGAGGCGGCGCGGTTTTCCGATGACATCAGGGTGATCAGCAGCATGTCCTTGCGGTTGAGCTGGCTGCCCAGCTTGACCCGCGAGTACACCCCTTTCATTTCCTTGTTCTGGGCGATGGTGACCGTGAGCATCTCGTCCATGTTCTGCTTGGCGTCGAGCACCACCATGCCGGTCATCAGCTTGGTCACCGAGGCGATGGGGACAACCCGGTCGGGGTTGTTGGCGTAGAGCACCTTGTTGGTTTGCAGGTCGATCAGCAGGGCACTGCCAGAGGCCAGGCGCAATTTCGCCGGATCGCGTTGTTGCTGGGCCGGGGGTTGAGCAGCAGCGGTCGACGTGACAGTCGCAGTACCTGTGAGCAACAGGAGCAGGCTAAGAATCGAAAGGGAAGTTTTCACGTTGAGGCTCACTAAAAGTTGTTATGTCGTTGGCTGTGCAAGGGTTTTCCCCCAAAAAACCGCTGCATTCTGGAGTATGGCTCAGATCCTGTCGATTGCCCTGCATCCGTTGGGCGGAACATGAAAAAGATTTAATCGTGTACCCATTTTGTACCCATTTAGCTGACTTTCCAGCTGGCTCAATTTCGATCAGTCATTAGCTGAATTCGATCAAGGTCCTGGAGACGGATGCCGGTGATTTCAGACTGACTCGGGTCGCGATATCCGATGATTTTCTTATGCTGATCGTCCATGGTGAATCCTCGGGTTGCGCGCCACGATAGGATGCAGTAATGAACCGGACAGCAGGTACTGCTAGGCTCGCCACTCATGTGACTAACGATTTACATCACCAAAGGAATGGAAATGATCTTCGACTGGCACGCTGGCCCCATTACACGCACCACCCCGCTGGATAAAAACTACCGCAATACGCAGAAGGTCCGGCAGTTCCTCACCGGCGAATGCGGGGCGTCGTTCACGTTCGATCGAGCATTCATGGCCTGGATTAAAAGTGGCGAGCCCTTGACGATGGGTGAAGTGGCGGATGAGTGGACTCGCACTCACCGTTGATCTGAGGGGCACATTTCAGGGTCTCGTCAACCTTGTCATCATGCTGCCTGCTGCGTTGGCGGCTATCAGCGCCACTGCACAGGCAGCCAACGAGAACAGCGTAAAAGCGCCCATTACATGCAAGTAAGGAAGTACGTGATTCCATGCTCGAGCTACCCCCAAGAAAGCGGCAAATAGCCAGCCGCTCATAGAGAGAGCACCCAAAAGAGCAAGGCGAGTGCGGGCAGAGTTGTGTAGCAAGACAAAAGGAGTTTTTTGCAGCAGTGGGAAACCCATCCGGTGCAACAAAGCGCCATTGAGACTAAGCAGCGCGACAACGCTCACCTTGGCCCAGAGCTTTTGATTGAGCAGATACGCGCTCCCCTCATAGAGGTAACCCTGGAGCACCAGCAGCATGCCGCTTCCCCACAGTGCCAGTAATGCGAGCGTGACGATTTTTTGAGTCTCTTCAAGATACTCACGTTGCACCTGGCTCAACACATCCTTGCGCCAGCGCCATAGCTTTTGATCAGCCTGTAACACCCTCCCCAGAGCAATACAGGTGGCAATCAGATGACCATACACGAGTAGCATTTTGAGCATTACCTGGACCTTATTTTTATGTGGGCAATGCACTCCCTCGCACCCTTTATGTGAAACTAAATGATACATATTATTGCTTGCGTCAACAAGTTGCCGGCCCAGCCGCCCATCTGGAGCCGTTTGCTTTCAGCCAGCGCTTGCCAAGCTGACGGGGCTGGATCTACCCGTCAGCTTCTTTCTCTCGGTGGGCATTTGTTACAGTCGTGACCTTCTTTGGTCAACCGGACGACCTCTTCATGATCGCCAACATCGAGTTCACCAGCAGCCCCACTGAACAGCGCGGGCTGTACCGGTATCTGGCTGGATACTTTCAGCTTCCAGGCGCCGGCGTTTTACCGCACGCTCGGTTTTACGGTTTTTGGTGAGCTCGCCGACTATCCGCCGGGGCATACCCGCTACTTCATGCGAAAGCTGCTCTGAGACCGGTGAAAAACGATCATTGGCGGCCCAGAATCCGATCCATCACCCAGTCGGTCTTCAGCGCTTGTGCTGCGACTGCCGGGTGCCTGGCCGTACCGCGAATATGCGCATTCATGCCCAGTACGTGATGCCACTGGATATGCTCGGGGTTGGCGATCTGCAGGCTGAGCTGTTCGTCGGCGTCCAGGCGCACCGGGTACTCGTCGAACACTGAAAAGCCGATCCGGCCTTTGCTGCCGATGATCTCGACACGGTCCTCGCGGCGGTCGGCGACGAAGTTCCAGCAGCCCGTGCCCAACGCGCCATTGGCGAAACGCCAGCTGGCGGCCACGGCGTCTTCGGCGGCATACAGGCCGGCCTGGCGGGCGCTGCAGCCGGTGACGTCGACGATGTCGCCGAGCAGGTACTGGAACAGGTCCAGGCCATGGCTGGCGAGGTCGGCGAAGTAACCGCCACCGGCAATCTGCGGATCGGTGCGCCAGTTGGCGCTGCCGTTGCGGTCGGCGTCGGTGGCTGGCTTGGTCAGGGTCCAGCTCAGGTGCCGGACCTCGCCAATGCGCTGGTCTTGCAGCCATTGGCGAACTTGCTGGAAGCGCGGCAATGAACGTCGGTAATAGGAGACGAACAGATGCCGTCCGGCGTCGACGAAGGCCTGTTGCATCTGCCGGCTGCTGGCGGCATTGAGCGACATCGGTTTCTCCACGCAGCAGTGCTTGCCGGCCGCTGCGACCTGCAGGCTGTAGGCGCAGTGGCTGTCGGGTGGGGTGGCAATGTACACCGCGTCGATCTGCGGGTCGGCAATCAACTGCGCCGCATCGCTGTAAACCTTGGCGATGCCATGGCGCGTGGCATAGTCCTGGGCGGCGGCGGGGCGCCGGCCCATCACCGCCACCAGCGCCGACCCCGGCGCCTTGTAGAAGGCCGGGCCACTCTTGCATTCGGCAACGCTGCCGCAACCGATCATTCCCCAGTTGATTACCTTCATGACGACGTCCCTATTGCGTGCCTGTTCATTCAGCCTCGGGCGATGATAACAATCCCCGGCAAACGGATCGACCGCGCATAAAAAGCCCCGCCAAAGGGCGGGGCAAGGGGCTGTGCGGAGCAACGCACGATAAAACCTTGGCGGCCCTCAGGCCTGCAGGCCAGGGCCTTCCAGCCGGTCGGCGAGGGCCTGGGCGGCGGGCAGTGAGGTCAAGGGCCCGGAGATCGGTTCGCCATTGCGCACCAGATACCAGCAGGCCAGCAGGCCCAGCTCCCTGAGCGAGGCGGGGACAGCGCTGCCGATGACGGACATGATGTTGATAGGGGCCATGGGGGAGTCCTCCCGTGAATCATGGGCCTACCTTAACGGCCAGTGCGCAGCGGTTGAAATCAACGCGCTCGATAGTGATCATCAGCGGTATTTCTTCACCAGCGCGGCGGCCCGTAATACACCGGCGGCGGCCCATAGTAACGCTCGCGGTAATAGGGCGGCGGTACCGGCACGTAGCGCTCGACCACCGGGTACGGCTGGTAATAGACCGGTGGCGGTGGCTGCATGTAGACCGGAGGCGGCCCGTAGTACACCGGTTGGCGTTCGACATAGACCGTGCGGTCGCGGCCGCCGTAGAACGCCGAACCCACCACGGCACCGACCACCGCCGCTCCAATCAGCGGCGCCACCCGGTAATGGCCACCACCACCGCCATGGGCGGCTGCCTGCCCGCTGGCGGCCAGGGCACCAACCAGCAGGGCGATTATCGGAACATGACGGTTCATAGCCATTCCTCACAGAACAACCCCGACGCCGGGGATACTTATAAGACTGCGGGAATTGCGAAAATCACACAGCTTTTGAGTAAAGGTTATGTAAGCGCCGATCAGCGGTCGGCGGCGAACGTGGGCATAATGCCGGCTCGCTCGAAGGGGAAAACTCAATGGCTGTTGTTCCAGGCAAAAACACCGTGCTGTGCATCTCGCTGGCCGGGCGTCCGGGCACTTTTGGTGTGCGTTTTCATAACCATCTGTATCAGCAGCTGGGGCTGGATTATTACTACAAGGCCATGACCACCCAGGACCTGCCGGCGGCGGTCGGCGGCATTCGTGCCCTGGGCATTCGTGGCTGCGGTGTATCGATGCCGTACAAGGAAGCCTGCATGGCCCTGGTCGATGAAATCGACCCGTCGGCGGCGGCGATCGAGTCGATCAATACCATCGTCAACACCGACGGTCACCTCAAGGCCTACAACACCGATTACCTGGCCGTGCGCCGATTGCTCGAGCAGCACCAGGTCGACCCTTCTACCGCCTTCGCCTTGCGCGGCAGCGGCGGCATGGCCAAGGCGGTGGCCAGTGCCTTGCGTGATGCGGGCTTTACCCAGGGCATCATCGTCGCCCGCAATGAGCAGGCCGGGCGGCAGTTGGCCGACAGTTGCGGTTATCGCTGGCAGGCGACGCGGGGCGCCTTGGCCCCGCCGATGCTGGTGAATGTCACGCCGATTGGCATGGCCGGTGGTGTCGAGGCTGGCCAGCTGGCATTTACCTCCGAGGCAATTGCGGCGGCGCAGCGGGTGTTCGATGTGGTGGCGATGCCGGCGTTGACGCCATTGATCGTCGAGGCCCAGCGCTTGGGCAAACCGGTGATTACCGGGCTTGAGGTCATTGCCTTGCAGGCGCTGGAGCAGTTTGTGCTGTACACCGGGGTGCGGCCGACCGATGAGCAGGTGGCGCGGGCGGTGGCGTTTGCCCGCGGCTGAAGGGTAAAACCTATCGCGGGGCAAGCCCGCTCCCACAGTGGATCTGATGGTACACAACCCTGTGGGAGCGGGCTTGCCCCGCGATGCTGTTACTCGAACTGCGCGAGGCGCTCTTCCAGCGCCGCAATCCGCGCTTCCAGCGCTTCGATCCGCTCCAGTGACACCGCGCCACCGGCCGAGCGCTCCGGCCCTTGCTGGCGCGCCGCCAGAATCGCCTCGATCTCGGCCGGATCCCCCAGCGCATGGGTGTAACGGTCCTCACGCTGCCCGGCCTGGCGCGGCAAGTGCAGGGCGAAACCGCGGGCGATCAAGCGTTCAAGCTGGTGCACGACCTGCTCGGCATCTTCGAACTCATGCATGCGGTTGCTGCGGGTCAGCAGTTCGTTAACGGTCTGCGGCCCGCGCAGGAACATCAGCCCGAGCAGGGTCACCTGCGCCGGCACCAGCTCCAGGGCCTTGTCCACGCGCTGCTCCCAGCGGTCGGCGCGGCTGC
>NZ_JH650762.1:64576-93760 GCF_000259195.1 Pseudomonas donghuensis | reverse complement strand
GCCCCTGCCCTTCCAGTGCGCGCAGGGCCTGGCCGACCTGGCCCTGGCTGAGGTTCATCACCGGCTCCCGGCTGGTCTTCTGGTTGCAGGCCAGGACCAGGGCGTTGAGGGTCAGCGGGTAGGTTTCCGGGCTGGTGGCCTGTTTTTCGATCAGCGAACCGAGCACGCGGATTTCGCTGCTGCTGAAACGCGCGTCGGAAGAGGTTTGGTGTTCGGCGGACATGGCCCTGTCTCTATGCGAAGAAAGGCCTCTAGCCTAGGTGCGCAACAGGGTAAAACACAAGCAGCCGGTGCAGGACGCACCGGCTGCTGTTCAGGCTCAGGCGGCCTGGCGTTCCTCGGCCAGGCAGGCCGCGGCGGTAAACAAGACGTCGGTGGAGGAGTTCAGCGCGGTTTCCGCCGAGTCCTGCAGCACACCGATGATGAAGCCGACGGCCACCACCTGCATGGCGATCTCGCTAGGGATACCGAACAGGCTGCAGGCCAGCGGGATCAGCAGCAGCGAACCACCGGCCACACCCGAAGCGCCACAGGCGCAGACGGCGGCGACGACGCTGAGCAGGATCGCGGTCGGGATGTCGACGGCAATGCCCAGGGTGTGCACGGCGGCCAGGGTCAGCACGGTGATGGTGATTGCCGCACCGGCCATGTTGATGGTCGCGCCCAGCGGGATGGACACCGAGTAGGTGTCTTCGTGCAGGCCGAGTTTTTCGCTCAGGGCCATGTTCACCGGAATGTTGGCTGCCGAGCTGCGGGTAAAGAAGGCCGTGATGCCGCTTTCACGCAGGCACAGCAGCACCAGCGGGAAAGGGTTGCGGCGGATCTTCCAGAACACGATGATCGGGTTGATCACCAGCGCCACGAACAGCATGCAGCCGATCAGCACCGCCAGCAGGTGCAGGTAACCAAGCAGGGCGTCGAGCCCGGATTGTGCCAGGGTCGAGGCGACCAGGCCGAAAATCCCCAGCGGCGCGAAACGAATCACCACGCGCACGATCAAGGTCACCCCGTTGGACAGGTCGGCGACCACCGTCCGCGTGGTTTCCCCGGCATGCCGAATGGCCACGCCGAGGCCGATGGCCCAGGCCAGGATGCCGATGAAGTTGGCGTTCATCAGCGCGCTCACCGGGTTATCGACCACGCTCAGCAGCAGGCTTTGCAGCACTTCGGCGATACCGCCGGGTGCGCTCAGGGCGACGTCCGAGGTGTTCAGCGCGAGGCTTGAGGGGAAGGCCATGCTGGCAATTACCGCGACCACGGCAGCGGCGAAGGTGCCGAACAGGTACAACACCAGGATCGGGCGAATATGGGTTTCAGTGCCGTGACGATGGTTGGCGATCGAGGCCATGACCAGGATGAACACCAGGACCGGCGCCACCGCCTTGAGGGCGGAGACGAAGACCTTGCCGACAAAACCGAGGCTTGCTGCGGTGGCGGGGGCGAACATGGCCAGGGCAATGCCGGCGACGAGGCCGATCATGATCTGGACCACCAGGCTGGTGCGGTTCAACAGGTTTAGAACAGGGGTCATGGCAGGTGTTTCTCTGTTTTGTTCAGGGGCGGCGGGCGAACCACGGCGCTGGAGCATGGGGCACCTGGCAGGGCAGGGCCGAGAAAAAGGGCGCGACTTTAGCACAGCAGGGCACATTTGGTATTTGCGCTGTGTCAGACGGTAGGACGGGCGTGTAGTATGCGCGCCCTTTACAAACGGCCTTGGCCGTTTTTGTTCAGCTGCGGAGTGTAGATGTTATTGCCCATCCTGTTGCTGGCTGCGGCCGGCTTCACTGTGTTGACCACCGAGTTTGTCATCGTCGGCCTGCTGCCGGGCATTGCCCGCGACCTTGAGGTCAGCGTGTCTCAGGCGGGCCTGCTGGTGACCCTGTTCGCCTTCACCGTGGCCTGCTTTGGCCCGTTCCTCACCGCCTGGGCGGCGCGATTCGAGCGCAAGCGGCTGTTTGTTGGCATTTTGCTGGTGTTCGCGGCGTCCAACGCCCTGGCAGCCATCGCTGGCAACCTCTATGTGATGGGCGTGGCGCGCCTGATCCCGGCACTGGGTTTGCCGGTGTTCTGGGCCCTGGCCAGTGAGACGGCGGTGGATATCGTCGGCCCGGCCTATGCCGGCCGGGCCATCTCCAAGATCAGCTTTGGCGTGGTCTGCGCCACGGTGTTCGGCATTCCGGTCGGCACCCTGATCGGCGATGCCCTGGGGTGGCGCGCGGCCTTTGCGGTGCTGGCGCTGCTGGCCCTGGCCAAGGCCTTGCTGCTGTACGTCTACCTGCCGCGCACGCCCCGGCACAACCAGGCCACTTCACTGCTTGGCCAGTTCGGCATCCTGCGCAGCCGCCTGCTGCAAGGCCATGTGCTGCTCTCGGTGCTGGTGTTCAGCGGCATGTTCACCGCCTACACCTACCTGGCCGACATGCTCGAGCGCCTGGCCGGCTTTGACGGCGCGCTGGTCGGCTGGTGCCTGATGGGCTTTGGTGCGGTCGGCTTGATCGGCAACAGCCTGGGTGGTCGCGCGGTCGATCGGCATCCGTTGAAGGCCTCGGCTGCTTTCTGTGCCCTGATGATGGTCGGCATGATTGCCGTGGTCCCGGCGATCCATACGGTGTACGGGTTGGGCCTGGCGCTGGGGATCTGGGGCATGACCCAGGCGGCGCTGTTCCTGGTCAGCCATGTGCGGTTGATCAAGGCCGCGCCCCAGGCCCCGGCCTTTGCCGCATCGCTGAACATCGCCGGAGCCAACCTGGGCATCGGCCTGGGCGCGGTGATTGGCGGGCGGGTGATCGACACCCTGGGCCTGGCCAACCTCGGTTATGCCGCCGCCATCCTTATTGGTTTGTCGGTGCTGCTGGCGCTGGGGCTGATGAGCCCGCGCCTGCAGCCGGCTACCAATTGAACAACTGGCGCCGGGCGCCTTCGGTGATGGCGACGATGCCCGGGTGCTTGACCTTGCGCTCCACCGAGATGGCATAGAAGGATTCGTTGACCGCGTCGGTCTGGCCGATCAGTTCGACGCCGTACTGCTTGCACACCTCGTCGGCAATCACGCTGGGGGCGATGAAAATGCCGCTGCCGGATTGGCCGAAAGCCTGCATCAAGGCGCTGTCGTCGAACTCGCCGACGATCCGCGGCTGCAGTTGCTGTTCGGCGAACCAGCGCAGCAGGCGGCTGCGCACCACGGTTTCCTGGCCGGGGATCAGCAGCGGCGCATGTTGCAGGCAGGCCGGGAAGGTACGCCCGTACTGTTCGGCCAGTGCGGGCGTGGCAAAAAAACTGATCCCGCATTCACCGAGCTTCTGGCTGTAGCCCTTGATGTCCAGGTGGCTGGGCATCGGGCTGTCGGAAATCACCAGGTCCAGGCGCTGGATCGCCAGGTCCGCCAGCAAGCGCTCGAGTTTGTCTTCACGGCAGCTCAGGCGCAGGGCGTCCTCCATGTCCATGGTCGGCGCCAGCAGGCGATAGACGATGGACTTGGGCACCACATCGGCCACGCCAACCCGGAACAGGATCTGCTGTTCATCCGGCCGGGCCCGCAGCATCGCCTCCAGCTCACCGCCAATCTGGAACATCTGTTCGGCGTAGGCCAGGGTTTGCCGGCCGCTCTCGGTCAGTTCCAGCTGGCGCCCGACCCGGCGAAACAACTCGATGCCATAGGTTTGTTCAAGCAGGGTGATCTGCCCGCTGATGGTTTGCGGGGTCAGGTTCAGTTGCTCGCAGGCGCGCACGATGCTGCCGGTCTTGGCCACCACCCAGAAGTAATGCAGTTGGCGGTAATTGAGCATGCCGATTCCCGATTCGTAAAAACCGAAGTATAACCGCTGAAAATACGAATTTTCCTGATGTATTCGTCTCTTTAGAATCCCTTGCCATCACGGTGCCCCTGAATGAGCACCGATCAATTGCACGGAGATCCACAGATGCTGCACGTCAAATCCATCGGTACACCCCTGGTGTTGCTGCTGGCCCTGCTGGCCATGAGCGGTTGCGAGCAGGCGGAAAAGTCCGCCCAGCAGATGCTCAACCAGGCGGCGGAGTCGGCCAAGGAGGCCATCGACAAAACCAACGAAGCCGCCCAGCAGGCCCTGAGCGAAGCCACCGGCTCCGAAGGCAGCGACAAGGCCGGCAAACCCGAGCGCGACGCCAGCGCCCAGGACATCTGACCCACCCCTTACCCCGATGCAGGATTTGATTCATGGAATACTTGTTGGAACTCGCTGCAAGCCCGACTGCCTGGGTCGCCCTGGCCACCCTGGTGGCCATGGAGATCGTCCTCGGTATCGACAACCTGATCTTCATCTCGATCCTGACCAACAAGTTGCCTGAGGCCTACCGCTCCAAGGCGCGGCGCATTGGTATCAGCATGGCGCTGGTGATGCGCCTGGGCCTGCTCAGCACCGTGGCCTGGATTGTCCAGCTCACCGAGCCGGTGGTCGATGTGTTCGGCCATACCTTCTCCTGGAAGGACATGATCCTCGTCGCCGGTGGCCTGTTCCTGCTGTGGAAAGCGACCAAGGAAATCCACGAGAGCGTCGACCCGCGTGCCCAGGCTGAAGCCAAGGCGTCTTCGACCATCACCCTGGGCTTTGCCGCGGCGATCGGTCAGATCCTGGTGCTGGACATCGTCTTCTCGATCGACAGCATCATCACCGCCGTGGGCATGACCGAGCACCTGCCGATCATGATCATCGCCGTGATCAGTGCCGTGATCGTGATGCTGGTGGCCGCCGACCCGCTGGCCAAGTTCATCAACGACAACCCGACCGTGGTGATGCTGGCCCTGGGCTTCTTGATCATGATCGGCATGACCCTGATCGCCGAAGGTTTCGGTGCTCACGTGCCTAAGGGTTATGTGTATGCGGCGATGGCCTTCTCGACGGCGATCGAAGTGCTGAACATCATGTCGCGCCGGGCGCGCTTGAAGCGCGAGGCTACTGAAGCTTAATAATTGCTGAAGTAGAAACTGTGGGAGCCGGCCTTGCCGGCGATGGGATCAGCGCGGTGCTTGTGACTGCGCGGTGTCCGCATCGCTGGCAAGCCAGCTCCCACAGTGCTTTATGCCAGCTATGAATCTAATGCGCCCCGGCATGCCGGCGACTACGCCGCACCGGCACCGCGTCTTTGCCTTCAGGCTGAATACGATGGTGCGGATGGTGACGCCGGGCGATGCGCAACACTCCCCAGAGCATGGCGGCAGCGACGCTCAACCAGGCGCCGACCAGCATCAGGATTGCCATTGTCAGGCTCATGTCTGCCTCCTCACGTCCGCGCCAAGGCAACAAGGCTCGCCACGCGGACACCTGTTCAGTCTAGCCCTTTGCATGTTGCAGGCTATTGACCGATGGTCTAGCCGCTTGGGCCGCTTTGTTCTAAGCCTGTGTCGGGCTATACCCCGGGCGCTGGCCAGCCTATGATCAGCGCTCAGGGCCGGGCAGTGGCTGCCGGCCGTCATCGAGCGAGTGTTCATGCCTCCACTGACTTCCCTAATCGGCTTCACCCCACGGCGCCTGCTGGCCGCCTGCGCGGTGAGCCTGGCCCTGGCCGGTTGCGCCAGCCAGCCGCCGTCCCAGCTTAAAAGCCTGCCGCAACGGGTCGAGATCGGCTCGGTACCGTTCTACCGTGGCGAAGCCAACCAGAGTGCGTCGATGGCCTTGGCGGCATTGCTGTCGCAACAGGGCGTGCGTATCACCCCGGGGCTGCTCGACAAACCGTTGGGCCTGCCGCACAACATCGACAAGCTTGAAGGCTCGATCCAGCGGGTTGGCCGCGAGTACGGCATGGTCGTCTATCCGCTCGACCCACGCCTGGACGCCTTGCTGGCGCAAGTGGCGGCGGGCAATCCGGTGTTGCTGCGTTTTCAGGAGGGTTCGGCGTTCTGGAGCGAGCCGCGCTATGCCTTGCTGGTCGGCTACGACCGCTACAAGCAGCGGGTGTTGTTGCGGGCGGGGACGAACCGGCGCCTGCTGATGGAATTCGACGATTTCGAGTCAGCCTGGCAAAAGCAGGGGAGTTGGGCGGTGCTGCTCCAGCAGCCGGGCCAGTTGCCGGCCCAGGTTGACCGTCAGCGCTGGCTGAAAGCGGCCAATGACCTGGCCCAGGCGGGCCAGGAACAAGCGGCCCGGCAGGCCGTCAGCGCCCTGGGGCAATGACGGCGCAGGCCGGGCCGGGCAGGGGAGCTTAGAAGCCCAGGCGGTCGCGCAGGCTGTAGTACCAGGCGCCCAGGGCGCTGAACGGTACGCGCAGCAGTTGGCCACCCGGGAACGGGTAGTGCGGCAGCTCGGCGAAGGCGTCGAAACGCTCGGCCTGGCCACGCAGGGCTTCGGCCAGCACTTTGCCCGCCAGGTGGGTGTAGGTGACGCCGTGGCCACTGCAACCCTGGGAGTAATAGATGTTGTCGCCCAGGCGGCCCACTTGCGGCAGGCGCGACAGGGTCAGCAGGAAGTTGCCGGTCCAGGCGTAGTCGATCTTCACGTCCTTGAGCTGCGGGAAAGCCTTGAGCATTTTCGGGCGGATGATCGCTTCGATGTTGGCCGGGTCACGGGCGCCGTACACCACGCCACCGCCGAAGATCAGGCGCTTGTCGCCGGTCAGGCGGTAGTAGTCGAGCAGGTAGTTGCAGTCTTCGACGCAGTAGTCTTGCGGCAGCAGGCTGCGCGCCAGGTCTTCGCCCAGTGGCTCAGTGGTGATCACCTGGGTGCCGCACGGCATCGACTTGGCCGCCAGTTCCGGCACCAGGCCGCCGAGGTAGGCGTTACCGGCAACGATGATGAACTTGGCGCGCACTTTACCTTGTGGGGTGTGCACCACCGGGTTGGCGCCGCGCTCGATGCGGATGGCGGGTGATTGTTCGTAGATCTTGCCGCCCAGCGACTCGACTGCGGCGGCTTCGCCCAGGGCCAGGTTCAGCGGGTGGATGTGGCCGCCGCTCATGTCGAGCATGCCGCCGATGTACTGGTCGCAGTCGACCACTTCACGGATGCGCTTCTGGTCCATCAGCTCCAGCTGGGTGTGGCCGAAGCGTTCCCACAGGCGCTTTTGCGATTCCAGGTGGCCCATCTGCTTGGCGGTCAGGGCGGCGAATACGCCACCGTCTTTGAGGTCGCACTGAATGTTGTATTTGGCCACGCGCTCACGGATGATGCGCCCGCCCTCGAACGCCATGTGGCCCAGCAGTTGCGCCTGCTTGGGGCCGACGGTACGTTCGATGACGTCGATGTCGCGGCTATAGCTGTTGACGATCTGGCCGCCGTTGCGGCCCGAGGCGCCGAAACCGACCTTGGCGGCTTCGAGCACGGTAACCTTGAAACCGCTCTCAAGCAGGAACAGGGCGCTGGACAAGCCGGTGTAGCCGGCACCGATCACGCAGACATCGGTCTGTACCTCTTCCTGCAGCGCCGGGCGCGGCGGAACCGGATTGGCCGATGCGGCGTAGTAGGACTGAGGGTAGGGGGTATTGGCCATGCTGCGAAACCTCTGTTTTATATTTTTTACGACTGTACCGATGCTATCAATAATAATAAACACCCGCTAGTCGTGTGTTGAAAATCCTTTACCCCGGGTTTTCGCAAATACTTTTGTTATTCAGTGGCTTAGCGTTAAAAAAAGAGTTGACACTGTTCGTCGATT
This sequence comes from Pseudomonas donghuensis, assembly GCF_000259195.1. Taxonomy (GTDB): domain Bacteria; phylum Pseudomonadota; class Gammaproteobacteria; order Pseudomonadales; family Pseudomonadaceae; genus Aquipseudomonas; species Aquipseudomonas donghuensis. Next base: position 86,134 of record NZ_JH650762.1, on the reverse strand, counting down.
GCGTAGAATGCGCCCCACAGCAGGCACATAGCTCAGTTGGTTAGAGCACCACCTTGACATGGTGGGGGTCGTTGGTTCGAATCCAATTGTGCCTACCAAATCAAATCCGCCCCTGCTGGCGGTACACAAAAAGGCGATCCGCAAGGGTCGCCTTTTTTGTTTCTGGGCAATTTTGCCTGGCAAAGCAAAGCTGCTGATTTTTTTATGAAATTTCGCTTTACGAAGGTTAAAGACCTGCGTATTATGCGCCCCACAGCAGGCACATAGCTCAGTTGGTTAGAGCACCACCTTGACATGGTGGGGGTCGTTGGTTCGAATCCAATTGTGCCTACCAAACAAATCCACACTGCTGTGTGGTAACAAAAAGGGCGATCCGCAAGGGTCGCCCTTTTTGCATTTCAGCTGTAGGAGCGGGCTTGCCCCGCGATAGGGCCCTAAAGGCCAGCCAAGAATGCTAAAATCCGCCGCTTGCATTCAGGAGATAGACGCGTGCGCAAAGTGGCGGTGGTAATGGCGGTGCTGGCTCTGGCCGGTTGCGAGAACGAAGTCGAAGGCGTGCACAAGCAGGTGGCCGAACACCTGCAGAACCCCAAGACAGCCAAGTTCGCCAACGTGCGAATCGACCAGCTAGGCACCATTTGCGGCCAGGTGCGCGGCAAAGACGACGCCGGCGCCTTTGTGCCGTACCGCAGCTACGTAGCCCTCAAGCAGGCCAGCGGCTATGAAGTCATCATCGCCGAGCAGGGCAGCAACCTGCGTATTCGTGAGCAGTGCGGCGGTGCCGACCTGCAGCGCGCCGCCGATGCTGCGGCCGACCAGCCTGCGCCACAAGGCTGGGATGTCGAGATCGTCCAGGGTGCGAACATGGGCGCCCTGAGTGACATGACCGCACGCCTGATCGAAAAACAGATCCCGTCCTCGGTGGTCTACCGCAACGGCAAGCCGGTGGTGCTGCTCGGCCCTTATCCGGACAAGGCTCAAGCCGAGGCTCAGCAAGCCGACGTCATGGCGCGCCTGGGCACCGACTCGATCGTCATCCAGCACGACGTCCCGCGCTAGCCAGCGGCTTCAAGCACCTCGTACACTGGCGGCTCATACGCAAGGAGAGCCGTCATGAGTGATTCATCCGCCGCCATTACCCTGCAGCGTTGTACCGAACAGCATGTCGAGGGCCTGACCGCGCTGTACAACGACCCGCGGGTGGCGCGTCAGGTGCTGCAGATGCCTTACCAGTCAGCGGAGATCTGGCGCAAGCGACTGAGCCTGGACAACGAACGGATGCTGTTTCTGGTGGCGCTTCACCAGGGCGAAGTCATCGGCAGTTGCTCGCTGGAACAATACGCCCGCATCCGCCGTGCCCACTGTGGCGGGATCGGCATGGGCGTGGCGCCCGCCTGGCAAGGCCAGGGTGTCGGCAGCCGGCTGCTTGAGGCGGTGCTGGAGGTGGCCGACAACTGGATGGGCCTGCAGCGGGTCGAGTTGACCGTGTACACCGACAATCAACCGGCGCTTGCCTTGTACAAGCGCTTCGGCTTTGCGGTGGAAGGTCAATTGATTGACTATGCTATGCGTGACGGTGAGTTGATCGATGTTTACAGCATGGCGCGTCTGCGACGACATCAATGCTGAGCAGGAGGGCCATATGTCTACGCTGGAGCGGGCCATTGCGGTGGCGGCGAGGGCACATGAGGGGCAGCACGACAAAGGCGGGGCAGCTTATATCCTGCATCCGTTGCGGGTGATGCTCAGGGTCTCGACGCCCGAGCAGCGCATTGTCGCGGTGCTCCACGATGTGCTCGAGGATTCGCCGATGACGCTCTCGGACCTGGCCCGCGAAGGCTTTGCCCTGAAGATTCTCGCTGCGGTGCAGGCGCTAAGCCGGCGCGATGACGAAAGCTACGAAGCGTTCGTTGTGCGTGTCGGTGATGATCCGCTGGCGCGTGTGGTCAAGCTGGCCGATCTTGCCGACAACAGCGACCTGTCGCGCATTGCCGTTCCCGGCCCCGACGACATCGCCCGCCTGGCCCGTTACCAGCAGGCCAGCGCCTACCTGCAGGCGCTGGCCTGAGCCTCAACCGCAAGCGCTGAGGTTCACCGGGCCGACGAACTCGTTGCCGTGGCCCATCACACAGGCCACCCGTTGGTTGCGCTGGCGTTCCCAGGGCTGCGGCGGGTAGGTCTTGTTCCAGGCTTCGTACAGCTGGCGGTCCTGTTTGGACAGCTTGAGGCTGTACTGCTTGCTCATATAGAAGTAGGTGCGCGCGATCATCCCGCGAATCGACGGCCGCGGCATGACCTTCTTGGCCTTGAAGTCCACCTGGGTCAGGCACGAACCGTATTGCCCGCGCTGCTCGGGCAGCCAGCCGAAGCTGAAGTTGCTGCGATCGCCATTGACCTCGCCAATGCTCGGCACCAGGTTGTGCAGGTCGGCCTCGGCGCGCTGGTAGACCTTGTCGTTGCGCGAGCAGTTCTTGCGCCCGCCGCTTTGCCAGCACTGGCGCTGATGGCCGATCTGCCAGGCGGGGACGATATGCTCCCATTCGATGCGCGAGGCGCGGTTGGCATTTTTGCGCGGCACATAACCGCAGGCCTGCAAATCGACCTTGTTACCGGTGTACTTGCAGCCGCAGTAGAACTCGGTGGACTGCGGAGCATACAGGCGCCAGGCGACCTTCTTGGCTTCGCTGAAGGTACGTGGTGCATCGGCGTGGGCGGTGGTGACACTGAACAACAGGCAAGCTACTGCAAAAACCGGAAATCTCATGCGCTTTCAATCTTCCTTCGGCACAACCCAGAAAATCTGCACGCCACCGTCGTCGCGGTAGGCGAGGGTGACGTTGTCGTTCTCGGCGATTTCCTCGAGCAGGGTCGCCCAGTCTTCAGGCGATTCGTGCTCCAGGCGGAAGATCAGCGCGGCGCGGGCTTTTTGCGCGGTGGGGGCGTTGATGATTTTCTGGATGCGGATGCCCAGTTGCTCGTAACTGCTGGCAGGGGCGGAAGTGGTGGCCACGAAGCGTTCCTTTTTTAGCTGTATGCGCATACAGTATTTTACTGTAAGCAATTTCGCAACAGCTCGTCGGTGAAAGAGCGCATGTGACCGCAAACCGCGCGGTTTGCTGCGGTCTGTTTAAAGTATTTTTTGCGAGGGTAGGGGAGGCAGGCTTGCCCGTCCTACAGGGCGGGCAAGCGCTTTGGGTTACTGAATCAGTATTCCCAGAAGATCCGCTGCAGCTCTTTGCTGTCTTGGGTCTTGGTCAGGGCGACCATGGCCAGGATGCGGGCTTTTTGCGGGTTCAGGTCGTGAGCGACGACGTAGTCGTTCTTGTCGTCAGGCTGTTCGGCGTTGCGCAGCACGAAGCCGCCAGCATTGACGTGGGACGAGCGAATGATCTGCACGCCTTGTTTGCGCAGTTCCTGCAGGGTAGGCGCTACGCGGGACGATACCGAGCCATTGCCGGTGCCAGCGTGGATGATCGCCTTGGCGCCATTTTGCGCCAGCGACTTGTAGGCGGTATCAGTGACGTTGCCATAGCCGTAGGCGATGTCCACGGCAGGCAGGCTGCTGATTTTCTTGATGTCGAATTCCGAATCGGCGGTGTGACGCTTGGCCGGCAGGCGGAACCAGTAGGATTTACCTTCCACGACCATGCCCAGCGGGCCCCATTGGCTCTTGAAGGCTTCGGTCTTGATGTTCACGGCCTTGCTGACGTCACGGCCCGACTGAATCTCGTCGTTCATGGTGACCAGCACGCCTTTGCCGCGCGAATCCTTGTTGCTGGCAACGGCCACGGCGTTGTACAGGTTGAGCATGCCGTCAGCCGACATGGCGGTACCTGGGCGCATGGAGCCGACCACGACGATTGGCTTGTCGGTTTTTTCGACCAGGTTGAGGAAGTAGGCGGTCTCTTCCAGGGTATCGGTACCGTGGGTGATGACGATGCCGTCGACGTCCTTGCTCTCGGCCAGTTCCGCAACGCGCTTGCCCAGTTGCAGCAGGTTTTCGTTGCTGATGCTTTCGGAAGCGATCTGCAGCACTTGTTCGCCGCGCACGTTAGCCAGGGTGGCCAGTTCCGGAACGCCGGCGATCAGCTTGTCGACACCGACTTTGGCGGCCTGGTAGGTCGCGCTGTTGGCGGTGCTGGCGCCGGCGCCGGCAATGGTGCCGCCGGTGGCGAGGATCACCACGTTGGCGAGTTTCTGTTGGTTTTCGACTTCCTTGGCGTTGACGCCTGCGGGCATTAACAGCAGCAGGGCCATAGCGCCCGGAACGAAGGAATTAAGCGCAGCTTTCATCGTTGATTTCTCTTCTGGCTGGAGTTTGCTGTGTAACGCGCTCAAGGGAGCAGGTTTCATACCAGAACTGCCGCTCGTCGGTTTTCATCTTGATTCTATTGATTTTCATGGGCTTAGAAGAGTCGGTGATGCGCGGACGGAGCATTTTCCTATTCGGAATTCCGAATATTGTGTACAAGAGGTGTTCGGTTTTCCGGTTGTTTTTAGGATAATTCCTACGAGCACTGACCAGGTGGTCTCCGGCAGCGAATTTGACAAAACCGGGTGACGTTCTCATAGTGAGTTAACGCAAACGTTTGCGACCCGATAAAAATCATAAGATCCGGAGTAAACCCATGAAGCTGCCCTTTGCTGGACGCCTGCTGGCGCTCGCCGTTCTGTCCTCGCTGACCCTCGCCACCCCCTTTTCCCAAGCCCTGGCCGACGAAGCCAAGCCCAAAGTCGCGCTGGTGATGAAGTCGCTGGCCAACGAATTCTTCCTGACCATGGAAGACGGCGCCAAGGCCTACCAGAAAGACCACGCCAATGAATTCGAACTGGTGTCCAACGGCATCAAGGACGAGACCGATGCCGGCAACCAGATCCGTATCGTCGAGCAGATGATCGTCTCCGGGGTCAATGCCCTGGTCATCGCCCCGGCCGACTCCAAGGCCCTGGTGCCGGTGGTGAAAAAGGCCATGGACGCTGGCATCACCGTGATCAACATCGACAACCGCCTCGACCCCGAGGTGCTCAAGAGCAAGAACCTCAGCGTGCCGTTCGTAGGCCCCGACAACCGCAAGGGCGCACGCCTGGTCGGTGAGTACCTGGCCAAGCAGAAGCTCAAGGCCGGTGACCAGGTCGCCATCATCGAGGGCGTCTCGACCACCACCAACGCCCAGCAGCGCACCGCCGGCTTCAAGGATGCGATGCAAGCGGCGCAGATCAAGGTCGTCTCGGTGCAGTCGGGCGACTGGGAAATTGCCAAGGGCAATGCCGTCGCCGCCGCCATGCTCAACGCCAATCCTGACCTCAAAGCCCTGCTGGCCGGCAACGACAGCATGGCCCTCGGTGCGGTTTCCGCGGTGCGCGCAGCGGGCAAGGCCGGCCAGGTGCAGGTAGTCGGTTACGACAACATCAACGCCATCAAGCCGATGCTCAAGGATGGCCGCGTGCTTGCCACCGCCGACCAGTACGCCGCCAAGCAGGCAGTGTTCGGCATCGAGGCGGCGCTGAAGATGCTCAAGGGCGAAAAAGCCGACGTCGACGCCGACAACGTCATCCAGACGCCGGTCGAGCTGGTCACCCACTAAGTAGTCGCATGATGGGCGTCCGCCGTGCGGCGGGCGCCAGGAGAACAGGCAATGTCAGCGACTGCGGATGTCGTACTTTCAGTCAGCGCGATCGGCAAGACCTACGCCCAGCCGGTGCTCGGCGATATCGACCTGAGCCTGCGCCGGGGCGAAGTGCTGGCCCTGACTGGCGAAAATGGCGCGGGCAAGAGCACCCTGTCGAAGATCATCGGCGGCCTCGAAGTGCCCACCACCGGGCAGATGCTCTATCAGGGCCAGCCTTACCAACCGGGCAGCCGCGCCGCCGCCGAGCGGCTGGGCGTGCGCATGGTCATGCAGGAACTCAACCTGCTGCCAACCCTGACCGTGGCCGAGAACCTGTTTCTCGACAATTTGCCCGGGCGTGCCGGCTGGATCAACCGCAAGCGCCTGCGCCAGCTGGCGGTGGCGGCCATGGCCCAGGTCGGCCTGGACGCCATCGACCCGGATACCCCGGTCGGCGAGCTGGGCATCGGCCATCAGCAGATGGTCGAGATCGCCCGCAACCTGATCGGCGACTGCCATGTGCTGATCTTCGACGAGCCCACGGCGATGCTTACCGCCCGCGAGGTGGAGCTGCTGTTCAGCCAGATCGAGCGCTTGCAGCAGCGCGGCGTCGCCATCATTTATATCTCCCATCGCCTTGAAGAACTCAAGCGCATCGCCCAGCGCATTGCCGTGCTGCGCGATGGCAAGCTGGTGTGTGTCGTGCCGATGCAGCGTTACAACAGTGAGCAACTGGTCAACCTGATGGTCGGCCGCGAGCTGGGCGAACATATCGACCTGGGCGTGCGCAACATCGGCGCGCCGATCCTCAAGGTCAACAACCTCAGCCGTAGCGACAAGGTCAAGGCGGTGTCCTTCGACGTACGCAGCGGGGAGATTTTCGGTATCTCCGGCCTGATCGGTGCCGGGCGCACTGAGCTGCTGCGGCTGATCTACGGCGCCGACCGCGCCGACAGCGGCAGTATCGAGCTGGGTAGCCCGTTGCGCCCGGTGCGGGTCGACTCACCTGTGGCTGCAGTGCGCCAGGGCATTGCCCTGATCACCGAAGACCGCAAGGGCGAAGGCCTGCTGTTGAGTCAGTCGATCAGCGCCAATATCGCCCTGGGCAACCTGCCGGCGATTTCCCGCGCGGGCGTGGTCGACAGGGGTGCCGAGCGCGAACTGGCCGAACGGCAGATCGCCGCCATGCGCATCCGCAGTTCCAGCCCCGAGCAGGTGGTCGGCGAGTTGTCGGGCGGCAACCAGCAGAAGGTGGTGATCGGCCGCTGGCTGGAGCGCGACTGTTCAGTGCTGCTGTTCGACGAACCGACCCGCGGCATCGACGTGGGCGCCAAGTTCGACATCTACGGCCTCTTGGCCGAACTGGCGCGCCAGGGCAAGGCGCTGGTGGTGGTGTCCAGCGACCTGCGCGAGCTGATGCTGATCTGCGACCGCATCGGCGTGCTCAGCGCCGGGCGCCTGATCGACACCTTCGAGCGCGACAGCTGGACCCAGGACCAATTACTGGCCGCGGCCTTTGCCGGCTATCAGAAACGTGATGCGTTGCTGCATGAAGCGGCGCCCAGGACAACCCCATGAAAACCACGCAACTGGACACCGCCGCCCCGAGCGCCAAGCGCAGCGGCACCTACTTTGGCCTGGGTACCTACCTGGGCCTGGCCGGCGCCTTGCTGGCGATGATCGTACTGTTCTCGTTTTTGAGTAGTCACTTTCTGTCGTATGCCACCTTCAGCACCCTGGCCAACCAGATTCCCGATCTGATGGTGCTGGCGGTGGGCATGACCTTCGTGCTGATCATCGGCGGCATCGACCTGTCGGTGGGCTCGGTGCTGGCCCTGGCCGGGTCGGCGGTCAGCGTGGCGATGCTCGGCTGGGGCTGGAGCGTGATGCCCGCGGCCCTGCTCGGCATGGCGGTGGCGGCGCTGGCCGGCAGCATCACCGGTTCGATCACCGTGGCCTGGCGCATCCCGTCGTTCATTGTTTCCCTCGGCGTGCTGGAAATGGCCCGGGGCATGGCCTATCAATTGACCGATTCGCGCACCGCCTACATCGGTGATGCCTTTGCCTGGCTGTCCAACCCCCTGGCCTTTGGCGTGTCGCCGTCGTTCCTGATTGCCTTGCTGGTGATCATCCTCGCCCAACTGGTACTCACGCGCACGGTGTTCGGCCGCTACCTGATCGGTATCGGCACCAACGAAAAAGCAGTGCGCCTGGCCGGTATCGATCCGCGCCCCTACAAGATCCTGGTGTTCTCGTTGATGGGCCTGCTCGCGGGCCTCGCCGCGCTGTTCCAGATTTCCCGCCTGGAGGCCGCCGACCCCAATGCCGGCTCCGGCTTGGAGCTGCAGGTGATCGCCGCGGTGGTGATCGGCGGCACCAGCCTGATGGGCGGGCGCGGTTCGGTGATCAGCACCTTTTTCGGCGTGCTGATCATCTCGGTGCTGGCCGCAGGCCTGGCGCAAATCGGCGCCTCGGAACCGACCAAGCGCATCATCACCGGGGCGGTGATCGTCATCGCCGTGGTCCTCGACACTTACCGCAGCCGGCGCGCGCGCAGGCGGAACTGAAACAATGGCTACCATCAAAGATGTCGCGGCACTGGCGGGGATTTCCTACACCACCGTGTCCCATGTACTGAACAAGACCCGCCCGGTCAGTGAGCCGGTGCGCCTCAAGGTCGAGGCGGCCATTGCCGAGCTCGACTACGTGCCCAGCGCCGTGGCCCGCTCGCTCAAGGCGCGCAGCACCGCAACCATCGGCCTGCTGGTGCCCAACAGCGTCAACCCGTACTTCGCCGAACTGGCCCGGGGGATCGAGGACGGCTGCGAGCGCAACGGCTACTGCGTGATCCTCTGCAACTCCGACGACAACCCGCAAAAGCAGCGCAGCTATCTGCGCGTTCTGCTGGAAAAGCGCATTGATGGCCTGATCGTTGCCTCGGTCGGCGAAGACCGCGACCTGCTCGACAGCCTGGCCAGCGTGCGCACGCCGATGGTCATCGTCGACCGCGCCCTGGAGGGCGTGGCCGCCGACCTGGTACGCATCGACCATGAGCAGGGTGCTTACCTGGCCACCCGGCACCTGCTGGACCTGGGCCATCGCGACATCGCCTGCATCGGCGGCCCGGCCAGCACCAGCGTTGCCCAGTTGCGCCTGGCCGGTTTCCATCGGGCGCTGGCCGAGGCCGGCGTTACTCCACGTCAGGACTGGCTGCTGAGCAGTGATTTCACCAGCCTCGGCGGTTATGCCGCGGCGGCGCTGCTGCTCGAAGGCGAGCGGCCGACGGCGATCTTCGCTGGCAACGACATGATCGGCATCGGTGTATTGCGCGCCGCTGCCGAACGCAACATCTGCGTGCCCAGCGAGCTGTCGGTGATCGGCTTCGACGATATCCAGATCAGCCAGTACGTGTTCCCGGCGTTGACCACCGTCGGCCAGTCGATCCGCGAGCTCGGTGAAAACGCCGCCGAACTGCTGCTGCGGCGTATTGCCGAACCGCTGCGCGGCGCGCCGGAGCAGCGCATTGTCGCGCCGAGCATCGTCCTGCGTGAGTCGACTGCGCCGCGCCCCGACCTTTTCAATGATTACCGCTGAGAACGAGCCCGCACATGCACGCCAATGTAGTAGTGGTAGGTAGCCTGAACATGGACCTAGTAACGCGCGCCCAGCGCTTGCCGCGCGGCGGCGAAACGCTGGTGGGTGAAACCTTCGTCACGGTGCCCGGTGGCAAGGGGGCCAACCAGGCGGTGGCGGCGGCGCGCCTGGGGGCGCAGGTGGCGATGGTCGGCTGCGTCGGTGACGATGCCTATGGCCAGCAATTGCGTCAGGCCCTGGCCGATGAACAGATCGACTGCCAGGCGGTGGGCGTTGCTGCCGGTGTGTCCAGTGGCGTGGCGCTGATCGTGGTGGATGCCGCCAGCCAGAACGCCATCGTCATCATTGCCGGTGGTAACGGCCAGTTGCTGCCCGAATCAGTGCAGCGTTTTGATGCCTTGCTGCAACACGCCGACGTGATCATCTGCCAGTTGGAAGTGCCCATGGCGACCGTCGCCTACACCCTTGAACGGGGCAGGGCGCTGGGTAAAACCGTGATCCTCAATCCGGCGCCCGCCAGCGGCCCGCTGCCGGCCGAATGGTTTGCCAGCATTGACTACCTGATTCCCAATGAAAGCGAAGCCGAGGCCCTGAGCGGTGTGCCGGTCACTGACCTGGAAAGCGCCAAGGTTGCCGCCACGCGCTTGTTGGCATTGGGTGTGGGCAAGGTGATCGTTACCCTGGGGGCCCAGGGTGCGTTGTTTGCCGATGGCCAGGCGTTCAGGCATTTCTCCGCGCCGGTGGTGCAACCCGTGGACACCACGGCGGCCGGCGACACCTTTGTCGGCGGTTTCGCCGCGGCCCTGGCGCGCGGCGAAGAGGAGGGCGCAGCCATCGCCTTCGGCCAGCGCGCGGCGGCGCTGTCGGTCACCCGCGCCGGTGCGCAGCCTTCGATTCCATACCTTGCCGAGCTGCGCCCATGAAGAAGACTCCGTTGCTCAACATCGCCTTGTCGCGCCTGATCGCCTCCCTTGGCCATGGTGACATCCTGCTGATCGGCGACGCCGGCCTGCCGGTGCCGCCGGGGGTGGAACTGATCGACCTGGCGTTGACGCCGGGTGTTCCTGATTTCGCCAGCACCCTGCGGGTGGTGCTGAGTGAAATGCAGGTCGAAAGCCACGTGCTGGCGAACGAAATCCTCCAGCATCAGCCGCCGGGCCTGGCAACGGTCGAACAGTTGGCGGCCCAGGGCGAGTTGGGCGCCCGGCGCTTGCTCAGCCATGACGAGTTCAAGCAGTTGAGCCGCAGCGCCCGCGCTATCGTACGCACCGGTGAGTGCCAGCCCTACAGCAACATTGCGCTGGTTGCCGGGGTGACCTTCTAGCGCTTTTCCCTCTGACCATAAGGACGTGTCTTATGTTGAGCTGTGCCAAACGATTGCTCCAAGGAGTACTGCTGATGTCCATGCTGTCGGCTGGCGCCCAAGCCGCGCCCATTGACCTGATTATTGATACCGACCCTGGCGCCGATGATGTGGTGGCGCTGTTCCTGGCCATGGCTTCGCCTGATGAGTTGAAAATCCGCGCCATCACCACTGTGGCGGGCAACGTGCGCCTGGAAAAGACCTCGCGCAATGCCCGCCTGGCCCGGGAGTGGGCCGGGCGCGAAGAGATTCCGGTGTATGCGGGGGCGCCCAGGCCGCTGCTGCGCACGCCGATCTACGCCGCCGACATCCACGGTGAAGAAGGTTTGCCCGGTGTCACGGTCAGCGAGCCGCAGAAGGGGCTGGCCAACGGCAATGCGGTGCGCTACCTGATCGACACCTTGAGCAGCGCCAAGCCGCACAGCATCACCGTGGCCATGCTCGGGCCGCAGACCAACCTGGCCCTGGCGCTGATCGAGGCGCCAGAAATCGTCAACGGCATCAAGGAAGTGGTGGTCATGGGCGGTGCCCACTTCAACGGCGGCAATATCACCCCGGTGGCCGAGTTCAACCTGTTCGCCGACCCCCATGCTGCCGAAGTGGTGCTCAAAAGTGGGGTCAAGCTGACCTACCTGCCGCTGGACGTCACCCACAAGGTGCTGACCAGTGAGGCCCGGCTGAAACAGATCGCCAACCTGAACAATGCGGCCAGCAAGCGCGTGGTGGATATTCTCAACGCCTACGTCAAGGCCGACATGAAGCACTATGGCATCCCAGGTGGGCCGGTGCATGACACCACGGTAATCGCTTACCTGCTTAAGCCCGAACTGTTCACGGGGCGCCAGGTATTCATGCAGGTCGACAGCCGTGATGGGCCGACCTTTGGCCAGACCATCACTGACTGGTACGGGGCCTTGAAGCAGCCGGCGAACGTCACCTGGATCGCCGACGGCGATGCCCAGGGCTTTTTCGACCTGCTCAGTAGCCGCCTGGCGCGTCTGCCGTAGCCGTATGGGCGTAACGTTCGAAGACCTGGTCGATGTAGCTGCGTGCACCGTCGTGGCCCAGGTCTTTGACCAGCAGGTCGACCGCGATCAGCATCAACTCCTCGGCGCTGGCCGGGCTGTAGGCGCTCTGGCCCTCGGGCCATTTGACCTTGATGTCGGCATCGATGGTGTGGCTTGTCATGATCAATCTCGAAAGAAAACTGCGCGCGCTGTCGGTTCAAATGCCGGGCCCTGGCGTTTGAAGGGGAGGCTGGCCTGCGCTCCGCCGATGTTTGCAGTAAATCATGGGCGCCACCTGCGGCGCACTGCGACTTAGGCATAAGCACAGGGTCGTGGCAAACTAACGGTGTTTTAGCTTGCCGGGACAGCGCAGTGCAGATCGATTTGACCAACCCCAACGACTTTACCCTCGACAACGTGCGGGCCCTGCTGGTGGCCGGAAATGGCGCGGTACACAATCAGCTGCGGGTCAGTCGCGCCGGCATTGCCTGGTTGTCCCAGGTCACCGGTGGCCGTGAGCTGGACGGCCTGGCCTTTCGTCTGGAAACCTGGGCTGCGGGCTCCGGTTGCGTCGGCCCGCAAGTGGCCGACGACGAGCGCTGGATACGGCAGGTGTACAACGCCCTGAAGAATAACTGGCCGAAACCTGCCAGTGATTACATCGATCTGTATTGAGATCGTGCAAAATCCGGTCACGATTGCACTTGGCCCTGAGCGCTCTGGCTCGGGCACAATGGCCCGGTTTTGCAACGAAAAACCAGGAGTGCTGTCACATAGGCAGCATTCAAGTATTTAAGGAGGATTCATGTTCCGCACGCGTGCATCATTGGCAAGCCTGTTGGCCGTCGCCGTACTGGCAGGTTGCAGCAGCACGGGTGGCTCTTCGTCGAAGGCCCCGGAAGACGTTGCCGCCAATACCGATGGCCGTTGCCAGGCCAGCGGCGCCGAGTTCGCCATCGGCAAGCCGGCCACCCCCGAGTTGCTAGAGCAGGCGCGCAAAGCCAGCGGCTCGCAACTGGCCCGTGTGCTCAAGCCTCACGACGTCATGACCCTGGAGTACCGCTCCGAGCGCCTGAACCTCAACGCCGACGAAAAAGGCGTGGTTACCCGCGTGAACTGTGGCTAACACGGTCTCTGTGGGAGCAACTGTCTGTGGTGGGAGCGGGCTTGCCCCGCGATGAGGCAGTGCGGCTGACACATCAGGTGGCGCCTGGATTACGGTCGCTTCGCGCCCGATCGCGGGGCAAGCCCGCTCCCACAGAGAAACGCCCTTCAGCCCCAAAATACAGGCACAAAAAAACCCGCCACAAGGACGGGTTTTTTTATTCGGTCAGATCTTACTCTGGACGAACTTGTGCAGCCTGCATGCCCTTCTGGCCTTTTTCGGCAACGAAGGAGACAGTCTGGCCTTCCTTCAGGCTTTTGAAACCGTCGGTTTCGATAGCCTTGAAGTGAACGAACAGGTCGTCGCCGCCACCTTGTGGAGTGATGAAGCCGAAGCCTTTCTCATCGTTGAACCATTTTACGGTGCCGGTTTGGCGATTAGACATGGGTGTATCTCCAGGAAACATGATTTTCAGTAGTGCGGTGTTGCCGAGGCCAACAGGGTGCACGCCGACCATCATAGTCTAATTATGGGCTTGTAGCCCCTTTTACCTTCGCAGAATGCTGATCTGGAGCAAATTAGCGATGGATAACTGGCGAAAGGCCCTATTTTTTCGGGCCGCAGACCGCTGCAATATTTTTTTGCGCGCGTTCCATTACCGCTGCATCTACGCCATCCTGCAGGGTATCCAGGTCCTTGATCTCCTTGTCGCTGAGATTTTTTTCGAGCACGTCTCCGGCGCATTTGCAGTGCTGTTCGGCTTTATCCTGTGCCAGGCCTTGCTTCTGCGCCTGCGTTACGCAGGTCGTCTGGTAGTTGGCGGGTAGCTTGCCGGCATGGGCTCCCAGCGGCAGCAGCAGGGCAGATGCAGCCGCCAGGGCCAGAAGAGACTGAAGTCGCATAACCAACACTCCTTGGGGTCGAGTCTCACAAGAGTAGGACGCTTCTCAAACTCTGAGCGGAAAAAATCCGCGCAAGTTCACCGCCAAGGCATATTTTCCGAATATTTCTGCCCAGCCGGTCAATCTGCCCGCAATCGCCCGAAAGCTTTGTGCTAGCATGCGTGGCTTGAGCTCGCCGCCGGCTTTTTCTTGCAGCTTGCGGCTTGCAGCTCCCAACTGTTTTTTTACTATTCCAGTCACTCTGGTTCGTTCCCTGGCAGGCCTTCGGGCTTCTGCCACTGTGAGGCAGGCTTTGCTTGTGCAAAGACAGGGGCGGATCGCGTACTGGCTCATCCCAACCCACGTGACCTTTGGTAGGGGTCACCACTAGGAGAGGAGGCGCCATGCCCATTATTACTCTTCCCGATGGCAGTCAACGTTCATTCGACAAGGCAGTTTCGGTTGCCGAAGTCGCCGCATCCATTGGTGCGGGCCTCGCTAAAGCCACCGTCGCCGGCAAGGTCGACGGCAAGCTGGTCGACGCCTGCGACCTGATCGAAAACGATGCCAGCCTGCAAATCATCACGCCCAAGGACGAAGAGGGGCTGGAGATCATCCGTCACTCGTGCGCCCACCTGGTCGGCCACGCGGTCAAGCAGCTGTACCCGACTGCGCGCATGGTCATCGGTCCGGTCATCGACGAAGGCTTCTATTACGACATCGCCTACGAGCGTCCTTTCACGCCCGAAGACATGGCGGCGATCGAGCAGCGCATGCAGCAGCTGATCGACACCGAATACGACGTCATCAAGAAGGTCACGCCGCGCGCCGAAGTGATCGACGTGTTCAAGGCCCGCGGCGAAGACTACAAGCTGCGTCTGGTCGAGGACATGCCGGATGAACAGGCCATGGGCCTGTACTACCACGAAGAATACGTCGACATGTGCCGCGGCCCGCACGTGCCGAACACCCGTTTCCTGAAATCCTTCAAGCTGACCAAGCTGTCCGGCGCCTACTGGCGCGGCGACGCTAAAAACGAGCAGTTGCAGCGCGTGTACGGCACCGCCTGGGCCGACAAGAAGCAGCTGGCTGCTTACATTCAGCGCATCGAAGAAGCCGAAAAACGCGACCACCGTAAAATCGGCAAGCGCCTGGGCCTGTTCCACCTCCAGGAAGAAGCGCCGGGCATGGTGTTCTGGCACCCGAACGGCTGGACCCTGTACCAGGTACTGGAACAGTACATGCGCAAGGTGCAGCGCGAGAACGGCTACCTGGAGATCAAGACTCCGCAGGTTGTTGACCGTTCGCTGTGGGAAAAGTCTGGCCACTGGGCCAACTACGCCGACAACATGTTCACCACCCAGTCGGAAAACCGCGACTACGCCATCAAGCCGATGAACTGCCCATGCCACGTGCAGGTGTTCAACCAGGGCCTGAAGAGCTACCGCGAGCTGCCGCTGCGTCTGGCCGAGTTCGGTGCCTGCCACCGTAACGAGCCGTCGGGTGCGCTGCACGGCATCATGCGTGTACGTGGCTTCACCCAGGACGACGCGCACATCTTCTGCACCGAAGAGCAGATGCAGTCCGAATCCGCCGCGTTCATCAAGCTGACCATGGATGTCTACGCCGACTTCGGCTTCAAGGACATCGAAATGAAGCTCTCGACCCGCCCTGAAAAGCGCGTCGGTTCCGATGAGCTGTGGGATCGCGCCGAAGCCGCACTGGCCGCCGCCCTCGACAGCGCCGGCCTGCCGTACGACCTGCAGCCGGGCGAAGGTGCCTTCTACGGGCCGAAGATCGAGTTCTCGCTGAAGGATTGCCTGGGTCGCGTGTGGCAGTGTGGTACCCTGCAGCTCGACTTCAACCTGCCGATCCGTCTGGGCGCCGAATTCGTCTCCGAAGACAACGGCCGCAAGCATCCGGTGATGCTGCACCGTGCAATCCTCGGTTCGTTCGAGCGTTTCGTCGGAATTCTCATCGAGCATTACGAAGGTGCATTCCCGGCCTGGCTCGCGCCAACCCAGGCGGTGATCATGAATATCACCGACAAGCAGGCCGAATTCGCCCAGAATGTTGAAAAAACTCTCAATGAAAGCGGGTTCCGTGCCAAGTCCGACTTGAGAAATGAGAAAATCGGCTTTAAAATCCGCGAGCATACTTTGCTCAAGGTCCCTTACCTTTTGGTTATAGGGGATCGCGAAGTCGAAACGCAAACCGTCGCTGTGCGTACTCGTGAAGGCGCTGACCTGGGCTCGATGCCCGTCGCTCAATTCGCTGAATTCCTCGCTCAAGCGGTTTCCCGGCGTGGTCGCCAAGAATCGGAGTAATTACTATTAAGCGTGAAATGAGAAACGATAAACGAGCTGCACCGAAGGCCCCGATCAACGAGAATATCTCGGCACGCGAGGTTCGGTTAATTGGCGCTGACGGCGAGCAGATTGGCATCGTCTCGATTGATGAAGCGCTTCGTATCGCTGAAGAAGCGAAGCTGGACCTGGTAGAGATCTCTGCCGACGCAGTACCGCCTGTCTGCAAAGTCATGGACTACGGCAAGCACCTCTTCGAAAAGAAGAAGCAAGCCAACGAGGCCAAGAAGAATCAGAAGCAGGTCCAGATTAAAGAAATCAAGTTTCGTCCAGGGACGGAGGAGGGGGATTACCAGGTAAAACTACGCAACCTGGTACGTTTCCTGAGTGATGGGGACAGGGCCAAGATTTCCTTGAGATTTCGCGGTCGTGAGATGGCCCACCAGGAGCTGGGTATGGAACTGTTGAAGCGGGTCGAAACTGACCTTTTGGAATACGGTTCCGTCGAACAGCATCCTAAGATGGAAGGACGCCAGCTGATCATGGTCATCGCACCCAAGAAAAAGAAATAACCACCAGGGCACGGCAGGCCTTGCGGTTATGTTTATCAACTGAATGCGGAGTATCCGAACATGCCAAAAATGAAAACCAAAAGCGGTGCAGCGAAGCGTTTCTTGAAAACCGCTTCGGGCTTCAAGCACAAGCACGCTTTCAAGAGCCACATCCTGACCAAAATGTCGACCAAGCGTAAGCGTCAACTGCGTGGTAGCAGCCTGCTGCACCCGTCGGACGTTGCAAAAGTCGAGCGCATGCTGCGCGTACGTTAATTTCGGTCAAAGATTAGAGGAAGTTACTCATGGCTCGTGTAAAGCGTGGCGTCATCGCTCGTAAGCGTCACAAGAAAATTCTGAAACTGGCTAAAGGCTACTACGGCGCTCGCTCGCGCGTATTCCGTGTTGCCAAGCAAGCGGTCATCAAGGCAGGCCAATACGCCTACCGCGACCGTCGTCAGAAAAAACGTCAGTTCCGCGCTCTGTGGATCGCTCGTATCAACGCTGGTGCGCGTATCAACGGTCTGTCCTACAGCCGCCTGATCGCTGGCCTGAAAAAAGCGTCGATCGAAATCGACCGCAAGGTTCTGGCCGATCTGGCAGTGAACGAAAAAGCGGCGTTTGCTGCGATTGTCGAGAAAGCTAAAGCCTCGCTGGCTTAAGTACCCCCGACAATCACCCGGTGTCATTTCCGGCACCTGGTGTTAAACGTCTTAATAGGGGAAGAGCCTGCGCTCTTCCCCTATTTCGTATCTGGAGTCTGTACATGGAAAACCTGGACGCGCTGGTCTCCCAAGCCCTGGAGGCCGTGGAACGCGCTGAAGACATCAATGCCCTGGAACAGATCCGGGTGCACTTCCTTGGCAAGAAAGGCGAACTGACCCAGGTGATGAAGACCCTGGGCAATCTGCCTGCCGAAGAGCGGCCAAAGGTTGGCGCGCTGATCAACGACGCCAAGGAACGCGTCACCGAGGTCCTCAACGCGCGCAAGGCGGCGTTTGAAGAGGCCGAGCTCAGCGCCCGCCTGGCTGCCGAGTGCATTGATGTAACCCTGCCGGGCCGTGGCCAGACCTCCGGTGGTCTGCATCCGATCACCCGTACCCTGGAACGCATCGAGCAGTTCTTCACCCACATCGGCTACGGCATCGCCGAAGGCCCTGAGGTCGAAGACGACTACCACAACTTCGAAGCGCTCAACATTCCCGGCCACCACCCGGCCCGGGCAATGCACGACACCTTCTATTTCAATGCCAACATGCTGCTGCGTACCCACACCTCGCCGGTGCAGGTGCGGACCATGGAGTCCACTCAGCCGCCAATCCGCATTGTCTGCCCGGGCCGCGTTTACCGCTGCGACTCGGACCTGACCCACTCGCCGATGTTCCACCAGGTCGAAGGCCTGCTGATCGATCGCGACATCAATTTTGCCGACCTCAAAGGCACCATCGAAGAATTCCTGCGGGTGTTCTTCGAAAAAGAACTGGCGGTGCGTTTCCGCCCGTCGTTCTTCCCCTTCACCGAGCCATCGGCTGAAGTCGATATCCAGTGCGTGATGTGCAGCGGCAAAGGCTGCCGTGTGTGCAAGCAAACTGGCTGGCTGGAAGTCATGGGCTGCGGCATGGTTCACCCCAACGTGCTGCGCATGTCGGGCATCGACCCCGAAGAGTTCCAGGGCTTTGCCTTCGGCATGGGCGCCGAGCGCCTGGCCATGCTGCGTTACGGCGTCAACGATTTGCGCCTGTTCTTCGACAACGACTTGCGGTTCCTTGCGCAATTTCGCTAGGTCGCGCACCCGTAACGAATCTTTCAGGAGAGCAGGATGAAATTCAGTGAAAAGTGGCTGCGCGGTTGGGTCAACCCGCAGGTATCCCGTGACGATCTGGTCGCCCGTCTGTCGATGGCCGGCCTTGAGGTCGACAGCGTCACCCCGGCCGCCGGCCAGTTCAGCGGCATCATCGTCGGTGAGGTGCTGAGCACCGAACAGCACCCCGATGCCGACAAGCTGCGCGTGTGCCAGGTCAGCAGTGGCAGCGAGACCTTCCAGGTAGTGTGCGGCGCGCCTAACGTGCGCCCTGGCCTGAAGATCCCCTTCGCCATGATCGGTGCCGAACTGCCGGGCGACTTCAAGATCAAGAAGGCCAAGCTGCGTGGCGTTGAATCCAACGGCATGCTCTGCTCGGCGGCCGAGCTGCAGATCAGCGAAGAAAACGACGGCCTGCTGGAGCTGGCTGCCGACGCCCCGGTTGGCGAAGACATTCGCGTGTACCTGGACCTGGATGACGCCAGCATCGAGATCGGCCTGACCCCGAACCGTGGCGACTGCCTGTCTGTGGCGGGCCTGGCCCGTGACGTGGGTGCCTTGTACGACGTAGCGGTGACCCGTCTGCAAGTGCCGGCCGTTGCCGCCGCCCACGACGAAGTGCGTCCGGTTGAAGTGCTGGCGCCCGCTGCCTGCCCACGCTACCTGGGCCGCGTTATCCGTAACGTCGACCTGTCCAAGCCAACTCCGCTGTGGATGGTCGAGCGTCTGCGTCGCTCCGACGTGCGCAGCATCGACGCTGCCGTCGACATCACCAACTACGTGATGCTCGAACTCGGCCAGCCGATGCACGCCTTCGATCTCGCCGAAATCAACGGCGGCATCCGCGTGCGCATGGCGGAAGAGGGCGAGAAGCTGGTATTGCTGGACGGCCAGGAAGTTACCCTGCGTCCCGACACCCTGGTGATCGCTGACCACAGCCGCGCCCTGGCCATTGCCGGCGTGATGGGTGGCGAGCACAGTGGCGTTGCCGCTGGCACCCGTGACCTCTTCCTCGAGAGCGCCTTCTTCGAGCCGATCTCCGTTGCTGGCAAGGCACGCTCCTACGGCCTGCACACCGATGCCTCGCACCGCTACGAGCGTGGCGTCGACTCGCAACTGGCGCGCGAAGCCATCGAGCGCGCAACCGCTCTGCTGCTGGAGATCGTTGGCGGCGAAGCGGGCCCGGTAATCGACGTGACCAGCGAAGCGCACCTGCCCAAGGTCGCACCGATCACCCTGCGCGCCGAGCGCCTGACCCAGATGCTGGGCATGGAAATGGCCAGCGCCGACGTCGAGCAACTGCTCAACGGCCTGGGCCTGAAAACCACCGCCGGGGAAGGGCAGTGGCAGGTCGAAGTACCTAGCCATCGCTTCGACATCAGCCTGGAAGTCGACCTGATCGAAGAACTGGCGCGCCTGTACGGCTACAACCGCCTGCCGGTACGTTACCCGCAAGCGCGCCTGGCCCCGCAGGCCAAGGCTGAAGCCCGTGGCGACCTGCCAGCCCTGCGTCGCCTGCTGGTGGCCCGTGGTTACCAGGAAGCCATCACCTACAGCTTCATCGACCCGAAACTGTTCGAACTGTTCAGCCCGGGCGTCGAGCCGCTGCTGCTGGCCAACCCGATCTCCAGCGACATGGCGGCCATGCGTGCCTCCCTGTGGCCGGGCCTGGTCAAGTCGCTGCAGCACAACCTCAATCGTCAGCAAGACCGCGTGCGCCTGTTCGAAAGCGGCCTGCGCTTCGTCGGCCAGCTGGGCGACCTCGAGCAGCAGCCAATGCTCGCCGGTGTCGTCTGCGGCAGCCGCCTGCCGGAAGGCTGGGCAAACGGTCGCGACAGCATCGACTTCTTCGACGTCAAGGCTGATGTCGAGGCGCTGCTGGGCTTCTCAGGCTCGCTGGCCGAGTTCAGCTTCGTGCCAGGCAAGCACCCGGCGCTGCACCCGGGCCAGACGGCACGCATCGAGCGTGACGGTCGCGAAGTTGGCTACCTGGGTGCCATCCACCCTGAGCTGGCCAAGACCTTGGGCCTGGACCGTCCGGTGTACGTCTTCGAGCTGGTCCTGGGTGAAGTGGCCGAAGGCCGCCTGCCGAAGTTCAGCGAGCTGTCGAAATTCCCGGAAGTGCGTCGTGACCTGGCCTTGGTGGCAGGACGTGATGTTGCTTCGAGCTCGGTGCTTGAGGTAATTCGTGACAATGCAGGCGAATGGCTCACAGACCTCAGGCTGTTTGATGTTTATCAGGGTAAAGGCATTGATCCTGATAGAAAAAGCCTGGCCGTCGGCTTGACCTGGCAGCATCCATCGCGCACTCTTAATGATGAAGAGGTGAATACTGCAACCCAGAACATCCTCACCTCGCTCGAACAAAGGTTGAACACCACGTTAAGGAAATAGCGTATGGGTGCTCTGACGAAAGCTGAGATGGCCGAACGGCTGTACGAGGAGCTGGGCCTGAACAAGCGCGAGGCCAAGGAATTGGTCGAGCTGTTCTTTGAGGAAATCAGGCACGCTCTAGAAGACAACGAGCAGGTCAAATTGTCCGGATTCGGCAATTTCGACCTGCGCGACAAGCGCCAGCGGCCGGGCCGTAACCCCAAAACCGGGGAAGAAATCCCGATCACGGCACGTCGGGTCGTCACCTTTCGTCCAGGGCAGAAGTTGAAAGCCCGAGTTGAGGCCTATGCTGGAACCAAGTCATAACGACGAGCTTCCGCCGATTCCAGGCAAACGCTACTTCACCATTGGTGAAGTGAGTGAGCTTTGCGCGGTAAAACCGCACGTGCTCCGCTACTGGGAGCAGGAATTCCCGCAACTCAACCCGGTAAAGCGCCGCGGCAACCGGCGGTACTATCAGCGCCAAGACGTGCTGATGATCCGCCAGATCCGCGCGCTGCTGTACGACCAAGGCTTCACCATCGGCGGGGCGCGCCTGCGCCTCTCTGGCGATGAAGCCAAGGACGACACCACCCAGTACAAACAACTGATCCGGCAGATGATTGTCGAGTTGGAAGACGTGTTGGTGGTGCTGAAGAAGTAACCCTTATCGGGCCCGGAATTTTGGAAAAAATGCTTCCATAATTCAAAAGGTTAGGGTACATTCTTCAACGTTCTCAGCAACCAGGGGAACATGCTTCAAGCCCAGTCGGGGCGTAGCGCAGCCCGGTAGCGCACTTGCATGGGGTGCAAGGGGTCGAGTGTTCGAATCACTCCGTCCCGACCATTATTTAGAACGACTAAGCCACCTTCGGGTGGCTTTGTTGTTTTTGGGGTAGGGCACTTTTGGTTGAATTGGCCTTGTTCAATATCCCGATTTTCTGCTCAGAATAGTTAAAGCTGGCCAC
>NZ_JH650762.1:30600-64566 GCF_000259195.1 Pseudomonas donghuensis | reverse complement strand
TGTTTCGCCTCTATCAACTGGCAAGCCCGGCATCCGAGCTGATGCTCCCGTTCTTGTGATTGGCCTTAATGAAAGGCTGAGGTGCTTGGTCATCAATGTGCCGGGCTGAGTTGAATTATTGTCGCATCTTATTGTTTTTGTTGAATATTGGCAGTGCGACTTTTGCCGATGGGAAACTTCCTGGAATACCGTGCTCCGTCGCATGCTCTGTCCCTTGCAATCATGTTTTCAATTGCAATAGTTTTTATAAATAATTAAAAATGCATATCAGTTACAATTGATAATCAGTTGTATGTGACGATTTGATGTTATGCAGGTCCGTACGATTCATGCGGGCTTCTGCATCTCTGGGATGAAAACTACATTTTCCGGCCGTGATGCGTTTATCCGCTGCATTGCTGCTGCATCCCACTTTGCTTTGGGTCGCCTCTCGTTCGTTGCGTCGACCCACCTCCGCTGCGGTTTCTCGGTTGTGGCGCTTTAGCCGCTTCTACAGCTTGCTGCAAGAGCACTTGGCAGATACATTCGCTTTGTAACCCAAGGACCGCTTGGGCTTCGCAGAGCGGTCATAGGGAGCGCATTCAGGATTTCTAGGGGCGTGAGCGGAATTCTGAATGTTTCTGCTTTGGTCTGCGGGGAGAAGCTTTACCAGATCACTGCCTTGGGTCGAGTATTTTTAGACACTAATAATTAGCAAGCCAGCAGGGAGGCACAATGACCACCTTATATAAAAAATTACTCTCACATACTCGCTTCCGTATTTCTGATGTTTCTGATCGCCATATTTTACTGGAGGCAGAGAGCGACAGGGGGCGTCTTCTGTTCTGTCCCGCATTCAGGAGGCTTCAGCAGAAGGCTCAAGTCTTTTCTATGGAGTCTAACGCTTCGGTGAGGAGCCGTTTGACGCACTCGTTGGAGGTTGCTCAAGTTGGCCGCTACATTGCTGATCAAATTTCTATCCAACTGATGGAGAGGAATTGGGCGGAAAAAGAAGAATGTGCTGCTTTGACGACATTCGTCGAGACGGCTTGCTTGATGCATGATATTGGGAATCCGCCATTTGGCCATTTTGGAGAGTTTGCAATTTCTGAATGGTTTAAGCTGAACGGCGCTGAAGCGCTTAAAAGCTCATTTGAGGCGTCAGGGATGGCTGGATCTGATTCTTATACAGTTCGGGCTCTTGCTGATTTCCTTGAGTTTGACGGCAACCCCCAAGGTATCAGAATCGTTACTAAACTTCAGCGGAATAATGATGAGTTTGGTTTGAATTTAACCAAAACCACTCTGGCAGCCTATCTTAAGTACGTGCGTACTAGTGGTGTTAAGCCTGAGGAGGTTAAGTCTCCGTTTGTTAAGAAGTGTGGTTATTTTTCAACAGAAGCGGATATTATTGTAAGTGTTTGGGCTGAATTCGGATATGGCTCTCCGCAGCGGTATCCTCTTGCATATATAATGGAAGCGGCTGACGATATCGCTTATTGTATAAGTGATCTTGAAGATTCTATTGAAAAAGGATTGTTGAATCAGCACTTGGCATTGTCTGATATTTATAAGCAGTGGCTGGCTGGTGGGTGCGATAAGTTGGAGGGGGCGGGGGTTATCACTGAAGCGCTTTCTAATGCATCTAGCGGGAGGAAGCCTGATGGTAAGTCGTATACTTTTACTGATTTTCGAACAAACTTGAATCGGGCTTTAGTTAATCATGCTGCTGAGCAGTATATCATCCATCATGATGAGGTTCTGAGTGGGGCAATGTCTTCACTTATTTCGGCGGAGTCGGCTTGTGGAAAAATCCTAGATATCTTGAAAGGGTATTGTCGGGAGCGTGTGTACTGCCATGAGAGTGTTCAAAAAATCGAACTTGCAGGATATAAGGCGATATCTGGTTTGCTTGAACAGTTTTCATGTATTTTAGAGGTTGGTGAGCGACGTTTTGCTGCGGCATTGAATGGTGAAAAAAAGGATGAAAGCGGACGGAAGATAGTTATTGAGTCTAAGTTGCTTTCTCTTTTTCCAAAGAGATATGTTCAGGCGTATCGAGATGATCTTAAAGGCCTGCCGAAAGATGAAGATTTTTATGTTAAAGAATGGGTCCTAAGGGCACATTTGATAACTGATTTTATATCTGGTATGACGGATGATTTCTCGATAAGTACGTATCAAAATTTGTCTGGGATAAAATTGTGATGTTGCGCTTCAAGGAGCATCCCTACTGGCACGTGGCGGGTATGATTAGCATGCGCGCGGAAATGATAAGGGGGGTGGAGCTGAGTTTTTATTATTATATCCCCCAGTCATTGACCGATGTGAGGCAGGTAGTTCCTGTTGGGGTGGAAGAGTTTTTAGATGTTAGTTATATGGATAGGCTGATTAACCTCTGTCCACTTGGGGCGGAGGTGGCAGTGCATTCCAAAGTATATATGCGAAGTGGTGAGGTTAAGCATATACCAATGATTGACCTGTCCACTGCGGCCGGGGCTCATCTATCTAAGTTAAAACCGTTCCTCGAGGAGGATTTTGAAGGCTTTGCTTGGTTTAAGAGTGGTCGCTCGTATCACGGCTATGGGGGTAGGTTGATCAGTCAAGGTGAACTCATAGAACTGATGGGGCGACTGCTTCTAGCCAACCAAATTGGAATGCCGCCAACGGTGGATCCAAGGTGGGTAGGTCATCGTCTGATCGCTGGGTATGCTGCACTTCGATGGACAAAAAATACCGCCCATTACACAGATGTACCTCGCAGAGTAATTCCAGTCTGGGTTGCCCACTCCCTATGAGTTTCGAGCAAGTCGTGAGAACATGGTTAATATATACGTTTATATTGTCTGAAGAGATTACCCGTTCTTGCCGATCAAGATATGCTTATGCGAGATCATAATCCCCAAGTAATACGAGGTAAGATATCATTATGCCAAAATTTTCCGGTGTGGCTGATGGGTCGGCTAGGGTAGTGGTTGATGTATTCTTCGATTTAAAAATTGACGGCAAGCGCTTCTGTTAGATTTATCCAGGTGATTTCTAGGGAGCGCTTGTCGATTTTTTATATGTTTCGCAAGTTATAGGAAGTTAGATCTTCGCTATTTATTTCGTTTGAAAAAACTAGTCTATAGTGCTTCTCGTCGACTACTTTTACTTCTCCATCTTGAATGGTAAGCTCAAACATCGCAATGCGGTCATCGCTCATGAATTGCGCGGAAACCGCACGGCATAATAAGTCCGGATATTTGGCTTTTGAGAAGGCGATATCTTGATGAGTCTGGACAACTCCATGCTTATCCGAGCCACCTTTGGCTTGAACCGGGACTACAAATTGGCGGCCATGACGATCTATGCCGACGTATACTTCGTCAATTTCTAACTGTCCAATGCCTTTTAAGTTTGTTCGTAAGTGGTTTTGCAGCGAATATGCGGTTATTCCCAAGAAAATGTCAATTAGACGATTATATCTAACCTTTGCAAGTAGCGCCTGCTCGTCGCTTAAAGCATATGCTGTTATTATCTCAGGGGTGGAATCTGGAATTTTTACAGTGATAAGGTTTTCATTGGGTATTATTCGGCTGAGCTTGACGAGCCTAAAGCGATAAAGCGCTTGGCCACTGCCTTCAATAATCCATTCAAGCCCATCTGAGGCCGTCTCAAGAATGCTTGTCGGTAAATCGTACCGATATCGAAACGAATAGATGAGGTCGCCTATATTCTTTGGTAAAGCTATGTCCAAATTTGACGCAACCGTTACTATCTCGTCCCGCGCGAACTGAAATTCCTGCTCGCCTGGTTTGTAGTGAGCGAAAAAAATTTCCTCAATGATAGCAGCGTAACGATTTGGCTTCCGAGCCACCTTAGCTTCAGACATCTGACACTTCCAAGAGCACTTCTTTGTCTACAGTTTTTCGGGTTCTTTGAGCAATGGTGTTGTGAGGAACTCCAAAGTATAACGCTGCTTTGCTCATATCTAATCTCAGCTGCTTTGGGTCGCCAAGTAATAGCGTCTTCGTCGGTTTGGTTGGAGTGATACCCATCGCTGAAATTACACTGCTTGCGATAGCTCTGCCGAGTAAAGGTGGTACGCTGTTGCCGATTTGGCGAAATCCGTGCCATTTGGTGGTATGAAAGCGAAACCAATCAGGGAAAGAGTGTAGGCGAGCAGCCTCACGTACCGTGATTACTCTGGGAAGGTTTGGATGAATTGGGCGTGGCGATGTAAATGCCCCTCGTGCACTATCTGTGCCTGCTCTAAGGGTATTGCAGAGACCATCCATGGGCAATTTACGGAACCGACTAACTTCTTCGGTTTTTCCTGGCTCGGTTGCAAGAAACCTACTTTGTGACAAGGCAGTGTGTTCTGTACGAGTGCTAGAAGTGAGGATGTCTCTCAAAAAATCTCGCTCATAACCAAAGTCATTTGCGTCGACTTCAAGGCCCCTCAAACGACGTGCATAGCTGGCGTGAGTGGCCCACTGAACCACAACTTGATCATTTTCTCGTAGCTCTTCGAAAGTGTTTGCGTCTGGTAGATCACTAATTGCTTCGCCAACGTTAACTCGCTTGAGCTGTGGCTCTGGATATTCTGGAGTGTTTAATCCGCGGCGGGTACCTATTAAGAATAGGCGTTTACGGTCCTGAGGAACTCCGTAGTCGGCAGCATTGAGCACTCGGTAAGGTAGGGTGACGTCATAACCCGCTTCACCTAGGGCTGCGATTAACTCCTTGAGAAACTCAGCGTGCTTGCCGAGAGTAAGCCCTTTCACATTTTCGAAGACGCAGTATTTTGGCTTGAGTTCTGCGACAATCCGGACATAGTGAAATACAAGCTGATTACGGGAATCGTCCAGTGCACGTTTGCCAATCATCGAAAAGCCTTGGCACGGAGCTCCACCGAAGACGACATCGATATCTTTATCACCAATTCCCGCCCTGAGCCGAATCTCCGGTCCGCTAAGATCGGTTACACTTGCACAAATCGTCGTACAATTTGGGAAGTTGAATTCGTGAGTGGCGCAGTGAATAGGGTCGATCTCTACCGCTGCAGCGATGTCGAAACCTGCTTGCTCAAAGCCAAGAGACAAGCCGCCGGCTCCAGCAAAAAGGTCAATGCCGATGGGGCGGGTGTTACTCGCTTTGCAAGAATTCATTTAACCTTCTCATCAATATTTCAATTTCATTCAGCTCGCACTCCCAGACGGTCAGAACTCGCCAGCCAGCAGCTTGCAGCTCGGCAATGTTGCTGCTATCCCGCTGACGATTGCGGTCGATTTTCGCTTCCCAAAATGCGATCCGAGACTTTGGAAGGCGGCCATACCTACAACCTGCATGACCGTGCCAGAAGCAACCATTCACGAACACAGCCTTGCGACGACCAGGGAAGACGAGGTCTGGAGTACCTGGCAGATTTTTGCCGTGCAAACGATACCGGTAACCCATGGAAAAAACCAAGCGCCGTACGACGAGCTCGGGCTTAGTATTTTTCGAGCCGATCCGGCTCATGAGCCAGCTCCGCCTTTCGGATGTGAGCCTATCCATGGCTGGCAGTTTATCAGACATGGCATGTTGGTTCGTGGCGGAGGTAAAAATGATGGAGGACGAGGAGCAGCCTTTGGAGATTGGCCCCTCTAGATAGCGGCATTCAGGTAGAGGGCTCGGGTGCACTCATCCCCCGATGAGACGGACAGAGCAGAGAGTGTGATGCCTACAGTCAGGATCCTCTCATGTTGGACCTGTGCAATTTTATGGCTCAGCAGTCTGGCATATCGCCAGCAACCATACCGCGAGATCCTACGAAAATGAAGGATTGGTCCTACTTGCTGTTACCAAATTGAGCGCAGGAAGGAGGTCCTCTGGCCAAGTCCTGACCTTGTCCACCATGTCTGCATCAGGCACGGAAATCGTTGGGGATCTTCGTGCCTGATGGAGCATTTAGCTAAAGGCGCAGTTACAGGTGGAAGTCGCCCGCGGCCTCCGGCTGGTACAGCACTTTCCTGATCCCGATCCGGCGGGTCCGATCAGAGACCCGCCAGTCGATGGCGTCCCCCTCCTGATAGCCCAGGATGGCGGCGCCGATGTCGGAACACACGGAATACTTCCCGGCGCTGCTGTCTGCGTCTTCAGGGTAGACCAGGGCCACTTCGATCTCTTCGTCGTCCAGCTGCAGCAAGGCCCTGGAGTTCATCGTGACGACATTGCGCGCCACCTGCTGCGGCTTAACGACAATGGCGCGCTCAAGCTCATGTTCGAGTTCAACAACCGCCGGGCCTTGCTCGAGCGCGATCAGGCTCTCGAGCCTGGCCTTATCGATTTCGGTGATGTAGATCTCAGTGGAGTCGGCAACGGCACCTTCGCGCAAGAACTGTAGATAGCGCGCCGCCGTCATGGAAAATGACTTCAATGTCGGCGTTTCGCTTTCAAGCAGAAAACCGCTGCGCACAAAGGCTTTCAGCGAGCGGGTGTTGTCGGGGTGGATCTTGGCGATGAGCTTCTCGGCGCGCATGTCGAGGAAGGCCAGTTTCATGCCTTCGCGGATCGTGCGCGCGCCAAGGTTTCGGCCCCATTTGTCGCTGTCTCCAATGACCAGGACGATCTCGCAGTTGGAGCCGGTCTTGATCAGGCGGACAAAGCCCACCGGGGCGTCATGCCGGTCGTAGGCCATGAAGAATCGGCCGCCCCGGTTGAATAGATGGGTCAGGATCGGCAATTGGGTCCGATCGATAACTTGCTCGATGGAGCGGGAGACATGACGCGAATCGCTCAAGTAGCAGGTAACGCGCTCATCTTCCAACCAATCCATGAGCGTTAGTGCGTGTGCCCGAGTAATTTCCGGGCACAGCGAAATGAAAGGCTTGTTCATCTTCACCACAGTTATTTGGAAAGAATGAAAGCCCTTCATGGCTATGGCCATGACGGTTCTTTCGGCAACCGGCCATTTTAAGGCAAAACGCGAGTAAATGCCGAACAGCCTGCACACCTTTCCTCCAGGCAACATCGCTAATGGGCTGTGCGCAAAAGCTGACGTCGCAAATAGTCATCGATCAGGACGTCACATCGGCGTGGGCGGTGCACTATCGGGTGGGTATGGCCAAAGCGTTGGTCGATGATCTGGCGCATGCTGCTGGCATCAGCCGAGGGCTGGATCTGTTTTACGGGGCCTCGGCCCGCCGTTGAATTGACGTGGTCGTTGCTGCCGTCGCTTTTTGTAGGCATGCGCGTCAGGTTGCTTGCTGATCAGTCCCATTTCGCTTTTCAGCTGCGCGCTTGAATTCAGGGTAGAGGTAGGACGTTGCTTGGTTATCACGTGCTTTTATAAGGAGGGCATGGAATCATTTGACCGCTACATCTCAGCCCTCAATTCCCGTAGATGGAGGGCTGGGATGTAGGTTTATTCAGGCTTGTTCTTGATAAAACGATATTGTTTTCTTCAGGTCGTCGGAGAATTCATAGATTTCATCAAGAGAGTTTATAGGGTGCCGGGTTTCATTTTTATCGCTGTCAAATATCCCGATGTATTTCTGCGCTCTATTGAAGTGAAGTCTAGCGATAGGCTTGCGATTGTTGTCGTCAAGTAGGATGCCAAAGTAACTTTGAGTGTCTCGATGCGCAATGCGCTTTGAGTCAGTAACGGTCCGAACGATCGCCTTCACAATGTGAAAGCCCTCTAGCTCCTCCATAGTCGTGAGGACCCGGTCCTCTGGGGCGTCCGCTGTTTCCGTCTGTGTCTCACTCACAATTAACTCTGCGGGAGTGGGGTAAGGTGCTCCACTCAAAGCTGATTTCAAACGATCATTTATTTGGTCGTTCAGGAATTGTGATGCGGCTTTTCGCGTAAGCAATGCGAACTGATCTCTTACTTTCTGGGTGATAACCCCATCGTAAATGCGGGAAGCGAAGAGTCGCACGAAATCGTCGTCAGGTTGACTAAATTGCGAAGCCATCTCTCTCTTGATCTGACCTACGTATTTTAACTCGCCAGCTGCATTAATGATTGAATCTACATCAAAGGCCGATTTCGTTAGTTTTTGCAGTTCAGGTATGACATGTTCATCGATGTCTAAGAGATCAATCTCCAGAAATGGTTTTTCGTCCATTTTGTTAGGGGCGTCGAGGTCGGTAAAGAATTTGTACAGCCGGCCATTCGTTAGAATTGAAATTCTGGCGGTAGTGACATGGAAGTATCGGAAAAGCTGACTGGCGTGGTTGATATTGAGTGGCTCACCAACTTTTTTGGTCTCAATTAGGATCTGAATTTCACCGCCTTTCAAGATCGCGTAATCGATTTTTTCACCTTTTTTGGTGCCTACATCGCAAACGTACTCTGGAACAACTTCAGAAGGATCAAAGACGTCATACCCCAAAACGGTATGGATGAATGGCATAACAAACGCAGTTTTGGTTGCTTCTTCAGTTTGGATTGTCGATGCCAATTGGTTTACTTTGGCAGACATTGCGTTGAGACGATCTACAAATTCCATTTGTGCTCCCAGTCTATGCTTACCCGTTTTGGGTCCCTAGGGGCATAACGCTACTACGGGCCGACTTAAGGTTGTTACTGGGTTTTCATCCAGTCTGGATGCCCGGCCAGGATCAACTCATGCCACCCCAAAGCAAAGCGGTGCTAGCACAGTCGGGTGAGCAGGTGGCGAGGTTGATCTGGCATCATTAAACGCATTGATGAGTTATGTAGGGTGTACAAATCGGTTAGAGGAAGTAAAACCGTTTCCGGTGCTTTTCTAGGTGTGGACGATTGCCATCGCTCAAGAATGGTATCGATGTGAACTGATCTAACCCTAAGATCTTGCGTTCGCCTGCTGACAAGCTATCGCTGAATAGAAAACGTCCGACTTCGTCAAATGAGATCAAACCACAATCAAAAAGCTGGTCGATATGGGTTGCAAGCAGCAATCCGTTATCTGTGTCTAGACGAGTGTTATTGTCAACCAGTGCCCACGCCTCAATATGCGATGCCGTTAGTAGGCTAGGGTTTCTCAATCCCGTCAAAGCACATTTCTCCTCCCAGCGCTCGAATAACCCTTTGCGAAATGCACCTTGGCCAATACGGGCTTTTACGAGGGCTTTTCGAGTGGTGGCGGAGGGGGCTTTGTCGTTTGATCCCCCATCGATTAGCCTGTCTTCGTGTTCAGCTATCACTTCCGCCTGCTCAAGTAGGTAAACTGCGGCATCAGCTGGCAGTTGTGCCATATAAATCGTATTCACGCGGCCTTTGCGATTGAACAGCGTTGGTTTTGTGTTGATATCGAATTGCGCTTGGTAGGTCGGGGCGATTTCGTCACTACGCAGGGCTCGTTGGAGGAAAGTGAGCTCGATATCGACGTGGTGCCCTTGGTTTCTCCACTCGTTGAAAGAGCGGGTAGGCGCACGCTCCGCCTCATAGGCGTTTGGTACTGCCTTAGCAATGGCGCGTAGGTAGTTGTCGTGATAGCAGAAGATCAAATCTCCGGCTTTGACCTCACCAACATTATCCCCGTGACGGAAGGTTTGCTCTTTGTCGGCCTTTGATCGCGAACTCAGCGGTGCCTAGAGAAAATTACCGGCCCTGGCCTCCTTGTGCGTTGTACCTAGGTTCACCCAGAAAAATTGCATCTCGCGTCCTTACAGGTCTGGCATATCGCCAGCAACCACACCGCGAGATCTCACGAAAATGAAGGAATGATCCTGCTTACAGTTACCAAATGCAGTGCAGGAAGGAGGGTGCACTTTGCTCCGGATTTGCAATCCGCAGCATCAAAATCTTCAGAATTTCCTGATTCCCTGTAGTCCATTTCCCAATCATACTCCCGCCGCCGTTAAGCCATTGCAGTGGTTCCTTCAGCGCTCTAGTCTCCGCCAGTCGTTGCCAATTCAACGACCGGTTTTGACAGACCGCAACAAATGAAACCATCTCTGCACCTGCGTAATGGCGGCTGTGCGTGGGGCACCTTCGTGTGCGCCGGGTTTCTTCGTTTACCGGTCTGTCAACCCGC
Source organism: Pseudomonas donghuensis (assembly GCF_000259195.1). Lineage (GTDB taxonomy): Bacteria > Pseudomonadota > Gammaproteobacteria > Pseudomonadales > Pseudomonadaceae > Aquipseudomonas > Aquipseudomonas donghuensis. The sequence goes on along the minus strand of NZ_JH650762.1, from coordinate 54,598 downwards.
GTACAGCTGCCACCTCTTTGTTTGACAGCTTGGGTGTGGCGGCTCCATCTAAACGGAGCAATACCTGATGCTAAAAATCGTCCCCGACCCACCTCATCACCCCAACCATTCCCTCGAAGACCTCCTGGTCCAGACCTCCGAATACCTGGTCTGCGCCCTGACCATCGCCCAGCAAACCGTCCTACTCCATCCCAGACCTCCCGGCCAAGTCCTCACCTTGGCGACCATGCACGAAATCGAACACGCCCGCGCTCTGGTCGAAGTGGCCTTGAGCAAGGTTCAGTCACGCCACTGAGTTGCCAATGAGCAGACGCCCACGTTGCTGACGAAACCGCTCAGCAACGCGGGCTAGCGATTTCAGCAGGGAGACCTATCAATGGATGAGGATTTGAATCCAGCTACCACCTCTAAGACAGCCGGCATCGCTTCCTTCGGTAACGGCGAAAGCGGACACTCCACCCAACGCCTGTTCCGCGTCGAACCCGGCCACAGTGCGGCGTTCGCTCTGGAGCAGTCGGCCGTGCTGATGGGCTGCGTGCATCGGCTGACCTTGCAAGCCGGGATCGAGCATGACGCTACATTGGTTTGGGCAGCGCATTACCTCAGTGGTATGGCCAAGGCGCTGGTGGAGGATGTGGCGCATGGAATGGGCGCTGAGCAGTAGTCAGTGGCTCAACGCTGAAACGCTCCAGCGTGGCACTCCACCACGCTGGCCCCCGCACTCATCAAACAGTCGTATTGCCCGCCGGGCTCAGCACCACCTGCTGCTGCGTCGGCAACAGCTGCATCACATCGCAGAACAACGAGCGGCCTTGCCAGTCGTTGCGATCACCAATCACATATAGGCGCCGCTTGGCGCGGGTAGCGGCGACATTCAACAGGTTCGGCTCGGACACGGCCCAGTCGCGGGCGCCAGGGCTTTCGGTGTTGCCGCCCAGCACCAGGATGATCACCGCGGCTTCCTTGCCTTGCATGGTGTGGATGGTGCCGAAGACGATTTTGCGTGGCAAAAAGCTGCTCAGCCGTTGGCGCACATCCTGGAAGGGGGTGATCACGGCGATGCTGTCTTCAGGTACACCATCGGCCTTGAGGCTGGCCAACAGCTGTTTGAGGGCGATGCCTTCGTTGCGTACCCAGTTGCCGGAGGAGGGGCCGCTGGCCTGAATCCAGCCGGTCAACAGGCTGGCGCGGGTCTCTTTTTCTGCCGAGGGGGCGAGGGTGCCGTAGACCATGGCGTTGTCGTAGGCGATGCGGTTGGCCAGGGTGAACATCGGCCGGTCACAGCGACGATGCACCACCAGCGGCAAACCCACCCAGCACTTCTGGCCACGCGGGCCGGCCATTTTGCCCCAGTGGGTGGCTTGGTCTGCCAAGGTTTGTGCGGACTGGCGGTTGGGCAGCCAATGGGCATCGACCTGGTAGCGACAGCGCATGTGTTCCAGCACCGCGTCGGAGACGGTGACAATCGGTTTGAGCTGCAGCGGATCGCCCACCAGCACGGCCCGGCGTGCGCGCCACAAGGCGCCGACGGCGGCTTGCGGAGTGGCCTGGCCGGCTTCGTCGACCAGCAACCAGCCGATCTCGCCGCAACCGAGACTGCCGAACGAGCGGGCAAAGGATGCGAAGGTGCTGCTGAGCACCGGGACGGCCATGAACAACGAAGCCCAGGCTGAACGCACGAGCTCGCGCGACACGCCCTGGTAGCGCCCGCCGGTGAGTACGCTGGTGATGAAGTACAGGTTGGCGGTCAGGCGTTTGGCTTCGATCTGGAAGAAGGTGCGGTGCAGGCTCAGGGCTTCGATGAACACCTTGGCGCGGGCTTGGCGCCAGTTTTCAAGGACCCAGGGCTCAAGCAGCTCGATGGCGTCACCGCGGCCGATCTCGCCGGTGTCCAGCCAGGCCAACAGGTGCGCGGCCTGGCCTTCCTCGGCGAGGCGTCGGGCGTTGTCAATCTGCAAGGTGGCGTGCTGGTAGAGGGCAGCAAGCGCTTGCTCGTCGCTGGCCAGTTGCTTGTTCACTTCCATCACCTGTGCAACCAGGCGCTGCACCTGACGCTGGGCAGTGTCAAACGCGTCCTTGGCCAGGGCATGGCTGGCGTCGAGCAAGCGCTGCTGTGCCGACCAGGCGCGGTGGGACGCCCAGCAACTGCACAGGTTGGCCCAGAAGCCGGGCTTGGTTTTCAGGTGGGCTTGCAGGGCCTGGAGCTGGGTTTCGAGTGTGCTCCGTGCAGGCGTCAGGGTCTTGGTTTCCTGGGCACTTTGTTCGCTTTCCAGGCCTTGGCGTTTGGCCAAGTGGTCCAGACGTTGCTGTTCCTTCTCGGCGATTCGGGTTTTGGCGCTGATCACTGCCTTGATCAGGTCGATGATCGCGCAGGCGCGGGCTCGCAGCGCTTGCTCGTTGCGCTTGGCTTCGTTGTACTGCTGCACGGCGGCCTGCCAGGTGCTTGGGCGTTCCTCGGGCGATACTGCGGCGCTCATCAACCAGCCAAGGAAGCCCTTTGGCACTTGCGCCGGCTCTGCAGCATCGGCCACAGGCGCTTCGTTGGCCTGTTCGTGCTCAGTGTTGTCAAGGTCTTCGTCCTGGGCCAGGGCATCGAGCTCCTCAAGGTCAACCTGGGCTGCGGCGTCTGCCATGGGCTTTGTCGGTTTGGCCGGCTGCTCACCATAAAAGAAGCGTTTGACGAACTGGGTGCGTTTGGCTTTGCTGCCCAGCGCGGCAGAAATCATGCCCCATGCCGGCTTGCCACTGGTGAGCTCACCGAGGTGACTGAAGTACTCCGCTTCGGGCAGCCACGAGGGGTCGATCTTGTCGCGTTGCGGCAGCTCCAAGGTGACATTCTCGACTGCACCGTTGTTGGAGGAGGCCACCACCATTTCGAAGCCGAACAACTCAGGCACCAGCCGGTAGGCTGCACGCTCGCGGCCACTGTCATTGGCCGTTTCGCGACCGTCCTTGACGAAGGCATCAGAGGCCCGGTTGAACGACGCCAGTACATCGGCGCGCTGAGTCACCACGGCGGCAATCAGGTCGCGCAGCAGGGTAGTTTTGCCGGTGCCAGGCGGGCCATTGACGCCCAGTACACCGGAGGCGTCAGACAGTGTCTGCAAGATGCTGTTGACCGCCACCTGTTGCGAGTGCACCAGACCCAGGTGCCGTTCCGCGGGCCAGCAGCCGGGGGCGTAGCGGGAAGGGGACAGGCGATCAATCAGCGCCAGGGAGGCTTGTGGAGTATCCAGGTGCAGGCGGTTACCGGCGTCATGTTGCTGAAGGTAGTGCGCCAACGGTTGGCTGATCGTGCCCCGGGCTACTGCCTCGGCCACATCGGCCAGGTCGCCCAGCAGGAAACTGTTGAGCGGATCGTCCTCCTGCTCGGGTTTCTTCGGGTCGATGGGGGCCGAGCGAAACCGGTGGCGTCGTTGGTTCAGGTCGCCGAAAAAGCCATCGAGGCCGAGACTCTGGCGTACATAGTCAGTCATCCGCTCAAGGCTGTCGGCCGTTACCACGCCACCCAACAGCATATTGGCCTGTTCACGGGCGCGGTCCTGGGCGTCGTCGAAACCACGGGTCCAGTCTTCACCGGCGATGGCGCACCCCACGAACCAGGCCTCGCTGGAGAGCACCAGGCTGTCGGCAATCATTACCCCGTCGGCACTGAACTTCAGCGCAAACAGAGCCGATTCGCGGCGCTGCGGCTCCTTGTAACCCTGGTCGGCACCGTAGAGCGCTTCCAATTGCTTGGCGACATCGAGGTTGTCGTATAGGTGAGCATAGAGGGTGTGGCTCCAGACGCGTTTTTTCGGCAGCGTCTGCGTGCTCAATACACTGGCCGGCATCCAGGGCAGTACCCGGGCCGTGGCGGGGATGTCGTGGTAATAAGGCTGATAGTCGTCGTCGCGCTTTTTCAGCTTCGGGACCGATTGCGGTTGCAGCAGTTCAACCGCATGCCAGTACCGCACAATGCTTTGCTGGTTCATCAACGTCCTTGAGAGCAATAGCTGCTCGATTGTCCTGGCTGCCAATAGCATGGGCAGCGGGGTCACCGGCCATGTGGGGCCGGTCACCGTTGCATATCGTGAGGTCAGTCCTGCGCTTGGTCTTCGAGCAAGCGCAGCAACAGCGGCTCGATATCCAGGGTGCCTTTAACGGTGGCGTCCAGCAACTGCGGGTTCAGCACCCAGTGCTTTTTCCCACGGCTCACTAGCTGAATCACCCCGAGGTCCTCAAGGATGGCAGCCAGGCGGCTCGACTCCGGCACCCGCTGTTGCCGGTTGATTGCATGGTAGTAAGCGGTACCGATGCCTTCTTCGCTGGTGCCGGCCGGCACACCGTCGGCACTGTTGGCCAGGGGGAACTTTACGCGCCCGAACTGCCGCCACAGGTAGTTGAGAGTATCGTTGACCACCTGCAGCGGGTAGCGGGTGATGCTCTTGCCGTGGGTCTCGAAGCCCTGACCGGTCACGCGGTAGTGAAAAGGCTTGCGATGGCTGGGCGTCCAGCATTCGACCCATCCCGCTGTTGGCGCGGGCATCGCGTTTTGGCTGACCTCTGTCTCCATAGCGGTCGCAGCGCCGCCGCCCAGGTCATAGCCAATCATGAACAATGCCGCTTCCAAACGCCGCAACGGGCTGCCACCCGAATCGTCGTGCTTGTTGAAGCCGCTGTCCTTGGCATTGGCGTGGGCGAGTACGGCGGCCAGTATCCGGCTGGCCTGAATGTTCCACTGCGCATGCACCGTACCGGGCTGCAGCGATGGGAACCGCAAGTTGTCTTGGGACGGATCACGCTGCTTGGATATGCCCTTGGTCGGCCTGGCCGACGCCCAGGGGAAGGCCAGCTCAGGCGGTACCTGGGTAAGTTTGGGGTTCGCCTGCTGGCAGAACTTCACCACTGCCCAACCCAGCGCGGCTGCAACGCGGCTGTCGTAGATCACCAGTTGCTTGCAGATCAGCGAGTAGACCTTGGTCATGCCGGCATTGAAGCGCAGCTCGGGGTCAACCAGTACCGAGTGGTTCAATTCACCGCTGTCGATCGCGTCGCGGGTGCTGATCAGTAGGTTGGCCAGGCCGTCGCAGTTGTTGGTCAGCCAGCTGACGTTACCGTTCTGTACGCCACCCCAGATCATCACATCGATGGCTGCGCGGCTGGCGGCCTGGTCTTCGGGCGCGGGCGCGAGGGCGCGTTGCAGTTGCTGCTGGAGCGCCGCCAGCGCGCGGGTGTTGCTGGTGATGTTGCTGCCCTTGTCGACGTCCAGGTGCTCTATTGCCGGGTGCGGCCAGTGGTATTTTTCATACGCATTGAACAGGCTGCTGCAGTGCCAGGGCTTGTCACTCATGCGGTTCTGGTACTGATGAGTGAAGGTGGCGTTGTCCAGGTTGGCGCTCATCCATGCAATGAAGGCATCGAGCAGGGGCTGGGCCATGGCGGTTTCCTTGTAGGGCAGCTTGGGCGTTCTGGGGGCGGGATTTTGGGCTAATCGTCCAGTAGTGGCAATGTAGTATTATCGGCAAAGGTTCGAACAAGGATGCCGACGATTGAAGTTCACTAGCAATATCGTGCCGCTGATAAAAACGCAGCTGCAAAACGACAAGGTAGATCTGAAGATTTTCTCGCCCTATCTGACCGGTTCGGCAGCGCTGGAGATTGCCCAACTGGGTAAAAGTGCCAAGGTCTATACGCTGGTCAATGTGCAGGTGCTTGCGTCGGGTGCCTCCAGTTACAGTGCCATCAAAGCCCTCCTGAAGAAAAAGATCCCGGTTTACTACCTGCCCAATCTTCACGCGAAGATGGTCGTCGCCAAGGACCGCTTTGTGACCTTGGGCAGCCAGAATTTTACCGAGCGGGGTGCGAGTGCGAATTTTGAAACCAACGTTCGCGTTCGCGGGGTCAGCAAGGGCGTTGAGGCGCTGGTGGCGAAGATGGAGCGTAAGGCAACTTTGTTGACGCCGGGCTTTCTGGAGTCGGTTAACAATGCTGCGCAGGCGCTGGTTGGCAAATACGATGCGCTGCGCAAGCAGGCCGAAGAACTGGATCGCGACTTGATCGCTGCCGAGAAATCGCGCGCAAGTGCGCAGCGCGGCGAGCGGGCAATCGATGCCGAGGTTCGCTCGGAGTTGGCCAAGCGGCCGCAGTCCAATCCCAGAAAGTGCACCATCGTTTCTCGCTACGATGAAAAAAACGCCAAGCTTCAACATTCGTTAAAAGGCGAAGAGCTGTTGACCTGGTCCATCGGCAAGGCCCCCCACGAGCTCAAGCCTCAGCACCGCTACTTGTGTATATCCGGTGCCGGGAAGCTCGGCTGGGTCAGGGTGAACAGAACGGTGTACTCGTTCATCGAAAACCAGATCGATATGGAACGAGGCGAAATCAGAGGCCAGGTGCACTGGGAGGTTGGCGTTGATGCAACCGAGCAGGCGTGCAAGGCGAGGAGGGGCGGGTACAACTTGCGTGTGGCGGTTGCTGACCACCAGGGTAAGGAGCTGTGCCATGTGTTCATGCGCTACAACACCGAAGACCTTGATATCGATCCTGCCGTCTTGCTCAGAAGCACAGACACGCCCAAAGCGCCGATTGCCGAGCGACGCAAGGCAGTCGAATGGATCAACGCCAATACCGAGAGCTTCAAGGAGGATATCAAGCGGATTATCACGACACCGTTCAAGTTCCAGGAAAAACTGACCGGCGATCGAGCGGACAAGTTCTTCGGCGGTGATGGAACTTCGCACCTGCTCTGCCTGGTCGAACTGAGCTCAAACGTAGCGTTGCGGGTGATTGACCCGGTGGAAACAACGGCGGGGTAATACGTCTACAAGAGCCTCAATGGTCTCCTCCTACAAGGCATTGTTTTTATTCTTGTTTTGAATGTGTAGGACGACATACCCGGCAAAAATACGCTTCTGAAACGTTGATTTTTAGCTGCTAAAACTAGGCCGCTCAAGCGCCTGCAACCTTCGGGTTTGCGGGCGCTTTCACGTTTCAGGAGACCCCATGAACGACTCAAGGATGAGCGGGCTTGGCGCGAGCCCGTCGCAGTACTTTGCGCGCCAGCGGATTGAGAGCCTGGTCAATGTGCCGAGGTTGTTCGCAGCGATCGACGCCGACCCCGGGATTGTCGGGGCAGGGGTGGTGTACATCGATGCGGACTACAACGTGGTGACGTTGCGGGCGTTTCGGCCGATTTGTAGTGTGTTGACTAAGCGGGTGGTGCTGCGGGAGGTGAAAAGGTATTTAGCTCCTGCGCAGTACTTGGAGCAGATCAGCAGCGATCCACGAGAGTCTCAAGTTTTCGAGAGGCTATTGGGTACTGCCGCAACCTGCGTGAGTACATACATCGGTTGGCGGGTGCTGTACAACGGTTCCATTGCTGTTGCTTTCGGAGGGCCGGTTGGCGTGGCGATTTCGGTTGTGAGCACAGCGGCCGCTTTGGCAGGAATTGGACTATGTGTTATTGGGGGGATTAGAACCACCATTGAAGCTGCCAAGCCTGAGCTGAATGATTTCCTAGACGATATGGTCGCCATGCGTTTAATTGAGTCGTCGCTTGAAACCATTTCGTTAATGGGGTTGGCAACTTCTTCTATGAGCATTTTTCGGCTTTTGCAGGTTCGTAAGATGGCTACGGGTAGAGGTTGGTTCGATCTGTTCAGAGAACTGAGTCGTCAACAGCGAAAGAGTTTGACGGCAGAATTGCTATCGATAAAACACCCTTCGTTAACTGCTAAGCAGATCAGGTTGCAGCAGCGATTAGGCAATCTACCTAAGCGATATACACCGACACAGATCAAGCATTCCACCACCACTTTGATTAAGGATGCATTGGGTGTGGCATTGGGGATCGGTAGCAGCGCTAACGTCCAGACAATTGTCTTGGGGCTTTATGAGGAAGTAGACGAATGATGCTCGTTCCTGCAGTCGTCGAACGGATGAAGCGATATTTTTCGTGCTTTGCAAACGGATTCTTTCTTGCACTGTTTTCGATGATTTTTGCGTCGGTGCATGTTCTAGGTGTTTATCTGCATGACGTTGAACAGGTAATGCTGGCGGTACTTGGGGCTTCGTTTGTATTGTTCCTAGCGCACATCTTGTTACTGAGAGGTTTTGTCAACGCTGTCTGGACCACAGTTGCGCTTGTCGTGACTAGCCTTCTGGCAACGTTTGCTACATACGGGGCATCGACTAACCGTGTGTTTTTCGCAGTGTCGTTGATCACCGCATTGTTTGCCCTGCTCACGATCAACAGCCGCCGTTACCGGATGATGTGCAAACGTCTGGTGGTGATACGTAAGCAACGTAAAAAGTGGAGAGTCCGAAGATGAAGGTTCTACTCGCTTCATCGGTTTCGGCTCGTATACTCCAAGGGCATGTTAAATGAATCCCTTCTTCCGCGTTCGTACCTTTACACGACGCTATTTCCCGCGACTGATAGCCGTAATCTTGCTGACCACCGCTTCCTTCTCGTTTGCCACTTTGAGTGTAATGTATAGTTTTTTCCATAATCACCCCTATGAAAATGAATACGCTGTCGGCTCGGTAGTGACTGCCGCATTTTTGCTTTCCTTTGGCAGCTACATCCTTATCCGGGGGCGGGTATGGGGAGTCTGGGTGATCGTCGGGCTTCTATTGGCTTGTCTTCTCGCCGTGATTTCAACTGTCGAGAGAACGCCTCATAAGCTGTTTTCCGTCTTTTCTCTATTGGTTCCGCTGTCGGCGCTGCTCGTGATCAACAGCCGAAGATTTCGCCAGATGTGCAAACCTGTGGTGGTCATACGCAAGATGCGGAATCGATGTGTGGCGGGCGGTGGTAACGAATGAATGACGCGGCAAGTTTTGCTGGCCGCATCGCGGGGCAAGCCCGCTCCCACACGGTTCGGCGATGCTGCTGCCGACGCTGACCGGTACGCGGGTGTACATCGGTATCAGCGAGGTGACCTTCCGCCGGGTGGTGTTGACCCTGTCCGGGGTGGCGATGCTGGTGGCGGCAGCAGCCCGGGCTGCTGGCGCGCCACTTGCTCTGATCGTCAGCGCATCTGGAACAGCTCTTGATGGAAGTCGTTCGGCTTCAGCCCATGGGCCACCAGGTCTTCGCGCAGGGACTGCCCCAGGTCCGCTGGCCCGCAGTACCAGATACTCGCTTCCTGCCAATCGGCAATTTCCTTGCGCAGGCGTTCGCCGCTCAGCCGGCCATCCTGGCCTGACACCAATAGGTGCAAGCGCACGCCCGCAGCCGCCACGTCGGCCCGCAAGTTATCGATGACGTCGGGCGAATACACGCTGCAGGGATGAAACAGGTCAATACGGTGTTGCCGGTCAGGCTCCAGCGCCAGCTGCTTTAACCGGGCCACAAAGGGTGTGATGCCAATGCCGGCACCGATCCAGATCTGCCGCGGTTTTTGGTCTTCGAAGGTGAAGCAACCGTAAGGGCCTTCTATCGTCACTCGGTCGCCTTCTTTCAGGCGCGTTGGCAGTCGGCGGGTGTGATCGCCCAGCCCTTTGGTGATAAAGCGCAGCTGCGCGGCCTGCGGTTCCCAGGCAGAGGCGATGGTGTAAGGGTGCGGCCCCTCGGACTCCGATGAGGTCACGAAGGCGAACTGTCCGGCCTGGTGCCCGGGCCAGCCCCCTTGCAGGGCGATATGGGTTTCCAGCAGGTTCGCCTCTGGGTAGTGGATCAGGGTCCGGATTTGGCCCTGGACCTTGCGCTGCTTGCCGATGCGCTTGAACAACGCCTGCAACGCCGCCAGCGTGCCGCCGATCAGCAGCAGGGCGGTAACGATGCCGATAGGTTGCAGCCAGTACTCGAACTTGAGCAGCACCACGGTGTGGAACACCAGCACCAGATAGAGTGCCGCCAGAACAGTGTGGGTCTTGGCAAACCAGTGGTACGGGAAACGCTTGATCAGGGCCAGTATGATCAGCACCCCGATGACGTAGAACGTCCATTCCCCAAGGGTTTCGGCCAGGCCGCGCTGGCTGCGCAGCGCCTGCTCGATTGCGCCCAGTTCTGGCGCCACACCGCCGCCCTTGGCCGGCTTGGTCAGCCAGCCCCAGCCGACGGCCCACTTGGTGCCCTTGGCCCAGACCCAGTGCACGCTACCGAACACCAGGGCGCTGATGCCGAGCCATTTGTGCAGGCGATACATCTTGTCCAGCCCGCCAAGCAGGGGCTCCGGACGGCGCGGGCGCACGGCGAGCATTATTGCCACGCTCATGGCCGCTATCGCGATCACGCCGGTGTATTGCACCAGTACAGTACGCAGCGAGAAATAGCTCAGTGGGGTCGGCAGGAAGGTATCTGCCAGCGCCCATAGCACGGTTAACCCTATGAACAACGACCACAACGCTATCTTGATGCGCTTCAACTTGGCTCTCCACTGTGAATCCTGGAGACATTCTCAGCCTTCAGCGGGCAGGGTAGGGATGAACGTTCTGGTTAACCGGTTAAATGTTGATGCAGATCAACTGGTTGGGGAGTTAACGACAGGCTTGGTCAAGAACGTTACTCATTACGCCCTCGGCGAAGGTGCAGGGCACCCGTCGCCGGTGCTTTGCTGCGCCAAGGCAAGACTGATAGCATTCGGCCACTTTCTGCGGAGGCGGTGCTGTGGCGCGTTCTATTTCCGGGCGGTTGGGGTTGGCCCTGGTACTGGTGTTGGCGGCGTCCACGGCGTTGGCGGCCAATACGCCGTGTTCCGGGCGCAAGGGTGGGATTGCCGGCTGTGATGGCGACCTGTTTTTGTGCAATGACGGGTCGATCAGCGGTTCGAAGAAGAGCTGTACCGCGTACATGGGCGGCAGCGCCGCGCGGCCTTCGCTGCAGCCGCTGCGCGGGGCGAGCGAGGGCTGTGGTTGTGGCTCCGGGTCGTTTTGTACCGGGCCGCGGGGTGGGGTTTACTGCCTGACGCCCAGTGGCAAAAAGAGTTATCGGCGGCGGTGAGGGTGGTTGAATAGGCTGGGATTTTGGCTGGCTGTACCGGCCTCATCGCGGGTCAAGCCCGCTCCCACAGGTCGTATGCCAATCTTGGAAGTTGTGGGAGCGGGATTCAGGCAACGCTGAATGCGCTGGCTGTACTGGCCTCATCGCTGGCAAGCCAGCTCCCACAGGTCATGTGTCAACCGAGAGGGCGCTGGCGTACTGGTGGGAGCTGGACTTGCCAGCGATCGAGCGCGCAGCGGTCGTAATTCAGGCAACACCAAATGTGCAGGCTGTACTGGCCCAGCTCCCACAGGTCATGCATCAACCGAGAGGGCGCCGTCGTACTTGTGGGAGCTGGACTTGCCAGCGATCGAGCGCAAAGCGGTCGCAGGCGCTATTGCCCCCGCCGCCCATGCTTGACCAGCAACTTCTCCAGCTTCTCCCACAACGCCGCCTCGGTACTGAACGCGACGTTGAAGCGCATCCACCCGGTCGCCTGTGAGTCGACCATGAACAACTGCCCAGGGCCGAGCATGATGCCTTGCGCCAGCGCGTCATCGACCAGCGCCGCGCTGTCGGCGATGGCCGGGTGGCGGGTCCACAGGTACATGCCTTCGTCACCTTCGATAAAACGCTCGAAACCCAGCCGGGTGAGGTGTTCGCTGACCTGCTGCTGCGCCTCGGCCAGGCGCTGGCGCAGGCGCTTGAGGTGCTTGCGCCAGCGCCCATCGGTGATGGCGGCGTACACCACCCGTTCCATCACCTGCGAGGTGGTCAGGCCGGAGCGCATTTTCAGTTGCAGCAGTTGCTGCATCAATGCCGGGCTGGCCAGCATGAAGCCGACCCGCACGTTCGGCGAGATGCTCTTCGAGTAGCTGCCGACGTACACCACCTGCTGCAAATGATCGAGGCTGGTCAGGCACGGCAGCGGCTCGTTGATCATGTCGGCGTAGAGGTTGTTCTCCACCAGGCGAAAGCCGTGGCGCGCCGCCAGTTGCAGCAGGCGGTGCAATTGCGCCAGCGGCGTGCGCGAGGCGGTCGGGCTGTGCAGGTGCGGCTGGGTGAAAAACACCGTCGGGCGGTGGTGTTCAAGCAGGCGCTCCAGGTGGTCGAGGTCGTAGCCATTCGGGGTGCGCGGTACGCCCAGCAAGGTGGCGCCCTGAAAGCGCAGGATGCTCATCAGGTTGGGGTAGCCGGGGTCGTCCACCAGCACCACGTCACCGGGGCGCACCAGGGTGCGCACGGCCAGGTCCAGGGCCTGGCTGGCGCCGTGGGTGAGCATCAGCTGGTTGGGGTTGGCGACGATGCGCAGGTCCTGCTGCAGGTTCTGCGCGGTCAGGGTGCGCAGCTCCAGCAGGCCCATGGGGTCGCCGTAACCGCTCAGTTCCAGCACGCTGCTGGCGACCTGGCGCATGCCCCGGCGCAGGCCGTCTTCGAACATCCAGTCATTGGGCAGCCAGCCGCAACCGGGCTTGAACTCAAGCTGACGGCTTTCGAAGATCTGCTGCAGGTACCACTCGGAGTTGAATTCCGGCTTGCCCGGCGCCAGTTCCTTGGTCTGGTTTTCGATCAGCTCCACGGCCGCACGGTTGACGAAGAACCCGGCATTGCCACGGCTGACCAGCAAACCCTGGGCGACCAGGCGGTCGTAGGCCTCGACCACGGTGAAGGTGCTGACCGAGTAGGTGGCGGCGAAGGCGCGGATCGACGGTACCTTGGCACCGGGTTTGAGGGTCTGGTTCTCGATCAACTCACGCAGCCCGTTGATGATCTGGTTGACCAGCGGGGGCGATGCGTCGGCTCGTAATTCAAGCATGGGGAAGCTGTGCCTTCAGGTGTGCGTAACGCCGGGCGCCTGCAGGAAATCGCGGTGTACTGCATCGGCGGCCTGTACAGTGCAGTGGATTTTTCATCGCGCTGTGCATGGCTCTATGTGTCGGACATTTTTACATTAGGGGTCTGTTACCGCTAGCTAAAGCACGTTGAAGCAGTATGAATAATCACAATGACACTGATGCTTTCACCCTTGGGCGCCGCCCAACCGCTCCTTGCGCACAGATGGCACTGATCCGCCATCGCGCCATTGCACCGTTCAATCCGACCAGAGGCACTCCGCTGGCCCCGTGAGCACCGTCGCCGACCCGGTCAACTGGGCCGGGCGATGTCGGCTGCCCGCACTTTCACACGTTTGAATGGGTGAGACCGCTGTAGCAGGCGGTCCCACGAGTTTCCTTGCATAAAAAGAACACGAGGTAGCTACTGATGGACGCAACATCCACTTCCACTTCCACAGCGAAGGTGGAGCACGAGAGCAAGCTCAGCGCTTCGCTCAAGTCTCGCCACCTGACCATGATGTCGATCGCCGGGGTCATCGGCGGCGCATTGTTCGTCGGCTCCGGCAGTGTGATTCACAGCGCCGGCCCCGCGGCCATTCTGGCCTACCTGGCTGGCGGCATCCTGGTGGTGCTGATCATGCGCATGCTCGGTGAAATGGCGACTTCGTCGCCCGACACCGGCTCGTTCTCCACCTATGCCGAGCGCGCCATCGGCCGCTGGGCGGGCTTCACCATCGGCTGGTTGTACTGGTGGTTCTGGGTCATTTTGATGGCCTGGGAAGCCTACGTCGCCGGCAAGATCCTGCACGGCTGGTTCCCCTCGGTCAGCGTCAACGTCTTCGTCCTGGCCACCACCCTGGTGCTGATCAGCGTCAACTTCTTCAACGTCAAGCACTACGGCGAGTTCGAGTTCTGGTTCGCCTTGATAAAGGTCGTGGCGATCATCTGTTTCCTTGTGGTGTGCGGGTTGGCGGTGGTCAACCTCTGGCCCACAGGCGAGGTCCATGGCCTGAGCAACCTCACCGCGCAAGGTTTCATGCCCAATGGCATTGAGACGGTGGTCGTCGCCATGCTCGGGGTGATGTTCGCCTTCCTCGGCGCGGAAATCGTCACCATCGCTGCCGCCGAGTCGAAGAACCCGTCCGAGCAGATCGTCAAGGCGACCAACTCGGTGGTCTGGCGGGTGTGCCTGTTTTACGTCGGCTCGATCTTCCTGATCGTCGCCCTGGTGCCGTGGAATGACCCGCTGATGGGCACCTCGGGCTATGGCTCGTACCGCCGGACCCTGGAGCTGCTGGGCATCCCGGGTGCCGAGTTGGTGATGAACTTCGTGGTCCTGACCTCGGTGAGCAGCTGCCTGATCTCCGCGCACTACACCGCGTCGCGCATGCTGTTCTCGCTGTCGACCCGTGGCGATGCGCCGTCGTTCTTCAAGATCACCCGTGCCGGTACCGGCGTGCCGGTGTTCTCGATCATCGGTTCCTGCTCGGTGGCGGTGTTCGTGGCGCTGATCAACTTCAGCGAAACCCTGCGCCCGAAAGACGTGCTCGATGTGCTGATGAACACCACCGGCATGATTGCCTTGCTGGTGTACCTGGTGATCGCCTTCTCGCAACTGAAGATGCGCCGCAAGCTGGAAGCCGAAGGCAAGCCGATCCGCCTGAAAATGTGGCTGTTCCCGTGGCTGACCTACCTGGTGATCGTGTTCATCATCGGCTGCCTGGTGACCATGGCCTTTGTGCCGGACTACCAGGTGCTGGTGTTCTCCACCGGTGCGGCGGCGATTGTCGTGGCCTTGATGGGCGCGGTGTTGCACGTGCGGGCGGCGAAAAAAGCCCTGTCCTGAAGCATCTGATCGCGGGTCAAGCCCGCTCCCACAAAATCTGTGGGAGCGGGCTTGACCCGCGATGAGGCCCGCAAACAACCCGCAAAATCTCCCCGGTCCTGTCCGCGCAGGGCCTGGTGCGCCCCCTGCAGGCCTGCTCAGGGCGTTGCGCCGCCCTGGCGCTCGGCCACTGCACGCAAGGTGCGCAAGGAGATGGTCGGCGCATCGAGGACGAACTGGTTGGCCAGCCACGAGGGGATGTCCCCGGCCGGATCGGCCTGCAGTTCATAGGTCACTTCGGTGAGGTGTTCGCCTTTGGGCACCAGGGTCCAGAGCCCCTTGAGCTGGCGCACGCGGATCTGCCCCGGCACATGCTTGACCATGCCGGGCACCGCCTTGAGGTGACGCACCAGGCTACCGTCGTCGCGGCGCTCGCTGTGCACCAGGATCACCATGTCGCGGGTGCTGGCCGGCCAGGGCAGGGCGGTGGTCAGGTAGACCCAGGTGCGGTCGCCCTCGACCTTGAGCAGGCGCATGTCGGCGCAGCCATACAGCCATTTGCAGGCGACCCGCAGGTTTTCCTGCAAATCGCTCAGGGTGCGCACGCTGGCTTTGATCAGGGCTACGCCGCGAAACTGCTGGTATTGCGAACCTGGCACCTCGCTGAGGTAGACCTTGATACCGTCTTCGTCCTGGGCCAGATGCCAGCGTTCAGCGGCACCGGCCCAGGTGCTGAGGGTCAGCAGCAGGCACAGAACAAGGCGACGGCTCATGAACAGGCTCCAGCGGCTGGGCGACTGTTCAGAGCATAGTGCCTGGCATCAAATCTGGACGAGCCGGCCCTTGTGCTCGGGCGCCAAGCGGTCACCGCGGCCAAACAGCTTGTGGCGCAAGGTGCCGTCCTCATACGCAGTGCGGTAGCGGCCACGGCGCTGCAGCTCGGGCACCACCTGCTCGACCACCGCTTGCAGGTCGTCCGGTACCACTGCATAGGTGAGGTTGAAACCGTCGATACCGGTGCTGTCGAGCCAGTCTTCCAACTGGTCGGCAATGTGCGCGGGCGAGCCGAGCAAGACCGGGCCACGGCCGCCGAGGCTGACGAACTCGGCGGCTTCGCGCACGGTCCAGCGCCGCTTCGGGTCGGCCTTGGTGAACACCGCCAGGGCGGTGCGGCCGGCGTCGTTGTCGATGTATTCGATCAACGAATCGGGGTCGACGCCTGCGAAATCGATGCCGGTCCAGCCCGACAGCAGGGTCAGCGCCGCCTCGACGTCCACGTACTGGCGGTACTCCTGCAGTTTGGCTTCGGCAGCCTGGCGATCTTCGCCAACAATCAACAGGGCCTGGGCGTAGATCAGCACGTCCTGTTCAGGCCGCCCGGCTTCACGGCTGGCCTTGCGAATCGCCTCGACATAGCCGCTCAGCGCCGTTTGCGTGGGGGCGCTGATGAACACGCATTCGGCATGATCGGCGGCAAAGCGCAGGCCCCGTGGCGAAGCGCCGGCCTGGAACAGTACCGGCGTGCGCTGCGGCGAGGGCTGGCTGAGGTGAATGCCGGGCACCTGGAAGTGCTCGCCCTGGTGGTTGATCGGGTGCACCCGGGCCGGGTCGAGGAACTGGCCGCTGGCGCGATCCTGCACCAGCGCATCGTCGTCCCAGCTTTTTTCCCAGAGCTTGTACAGCACCTGCAGGTATTCTTCGGCCAGCTCATAGCGCTCGTCGTGGCCCAGTTGCCGGGCCAGGCCGAGGTTGCGCGCGGCGCTGTCGAGGTAGCCGGTGACGATGTTCCAGCCCACCCGGCCGGCGCTCAGGTGATCGAGCGTGGACATGCGCCGGGCGAAGGGGTAGGGGTGCTCGTAGCTCAGTGAAAAGGTCACGCCAAAACCCAGGTGCTCGGTGACCCCGGCCATGGCCGGGACGATCAGCAGCGGGTCGTTGACCGGCACCTGCACGCCGCCGCGCAGGGCACCGTCGGCGCTGCCCTGGTACACGTCATAGATGCCCAGCACATCGGCGATGAACAGCGCATCGAACAGCCCGCGTTCGAGCAGGCGGGCAAGGTCGGTCCAGTAGTCCAGGCGATTGAAATCGACGCTGGTGTTGCGCGGATGGCGCCACAGCCCGGGGGACTGGTGGGTGGCGGCGTTCATGCTGAAGGCGTTGAAGCGGATGGTCTTGGACATGGGCTGTACTCAAGGCAGGACCGACACCGGGTAGACCGCGTCGGCCACCTTCAGCGGCTTGGGGATCAGGCCCAGGCCCTGGAAGGTGTCGGCAAGCTTCTGCTGCTCGGCGGTGATCTGCGCGTCGATGGCCACGGCGTTGTAGTTGCGCCGCTCGCTGGCCACCTGCAGCACGTCGGCGCCGATACCCAGTTGCGGCGCCAGCAGGGCGGCGACTTCGTCGGGCTGCTGGTTGGCCCAGCTGCTGACCTTGGCCAGCTCGCTGAAGAAGGTTTTCAGCAGCGCGCGGTTGTTGTCGGCAAAGGCCGCCGACGACAGGTAGAAGGTGCGGTTGTTGGACAGCCCGCTGCCGTCACGCAGGTTCTTCAGGCCCGGTTGTTTTTCCGCGGCGGCGAGGAAGGGGTCCCACAGGGTCACGGCCTGGACGCTACCCGACTGCAGTGCGGCCACGGCGTCGGCGGCGTTGTTGACGTAGGCCGGGGTGATGTCCTTGTAGCTCAGGCCGGCGTCCTGCAGGGCCACGGCCAGCAGGTACTGGGCGTTCCAGCCGCGGCCGGTGGCCACGCGCTGGCCCTTGAGGGCGGCGACGCTGGCGATCTTGTCCTGCTCGCGCACCACCAGGCCGATGCCTTTGGGGTAGGGCTGTTCGGCGGCCAGGTAGACCACCGGTTTGCCGGCGGCCTGGGCGAACACCGAGGGCGCGTCGGCGGCGTGGCCAAGGTCGATGGCGCCGGTGCTCAAGGCTTCGAGCAGTTGTGGGCCGGCGGCAAATTCGTACCAGCTGACGCTCACCCCTTGCGGTGCCAGGGCTTTTTCCAGGGCGCCGCTGCCTTTGAGAATGTTGATGCTGTTGAACTTCTGGTAGCCGATGCGCAGGGTCTTGCTCGGTTCGGCATGGGCCAGCGAGCCGGGCAGTAGCAGCGCGGCAAAGGTGGCAAACAGGCCGCCGGTGAGCAAGCGGCGCAAAGGGGAATGGGGGGTGTGCGACATGGGCGGACTCCTGGGATTCAAGGGCAAGGCATGCCCGAAAATATAAGGAGCCCGCGCAGGCCCTTCAATTTGTTTATTCCAAATTGTTAGATTGTTTTGTTATTTTTATATCCTTTTATTCCTGTGGGAGCGGGCTTGCCCCGCGATTGCGATATGACTGACAGACCGCTATCGCGGGGCAAGCCCGCTCCTACAGGGTTAAAACTGCCATTGCACGCCCAGCGAGTAGCCGGCCTGATTACCCTCGCTATGGGCAAAGCGGCTGTTCACTTCGGCAAACACGCCCAACTGCTCGGTGAACATCAACTGCGCACCCAATTGCGCACGGCCAAAGTCCTTGTCGACGCTGCCCATGTCGGCCACCCGCACGCGGCCGTCGGCATGGCTGGGCAGGGCGATTTCATCCAGGCGGCCATCGGCCAGCTCGCGCACCCAGCGCACGCTGGCGTAGGGTTGCAGGGCCATGTTCGCGCCCAGGCCGACGCTGCCATGCAGGCGCCAGCCGAGGCTGGCTTCGAGGGCGTCGTAGTTCTGCTGCTCGTAGCCCAGGGCGGTGCGCAGGTTGTCGTCTTCGCTGAAGTCGTCGATGCGGTAATGCATGTAGTCCAGGCCGGCGACCGGGCCGGTTTTCAAGGCGCCGAAGCTGAAGTCGTAGCCGCCGTCCAGCCGTGCGCCCCAGAACCACGCCGAGGTGTCGCCGCTCAGGCGCTGGTCGAGCAACACCGGGCCATTGTTGGCCTGGATGTACACCGAACGCTTGCTATCGAAGCGGGTGTGCCCGGCGCTCAGCTCGCCGGCCAGCCATTGCGGGCCGCCGTCGTTGAGCAGGGCGAACAGCCCGGCTTGCCAGGCATCGCCTTCGATGCGTCCGCCATGCTCGAGCGAATCGCGGCTGCGCTGAAAGCTCAGGCTGGCACCGACGGTCAGGGCTTCGTTGAGGCGGTAGTCAGCGACGCCATAGACCCCCACCCGTTTCGACTCCGGGTTGCCCGGCGCATCAAAACCGCTGTCGGGCGAGACTTCGCCTTCGACACCCACTTCACCGTCAACACTGCCGACCGCCCGTGACGCATCCAGCAGGCTCAGCCATCGGCGGTCATGCAGGCGGGTCAGGGCCTGGTGCTGGCGTTGCAACTGGTCTTCCATCTGCCGCGCCATGGCCCCGCCGGAAGCCGTGGAGGCGAGCAGGTCGGCGTTGGTCAGTTCCAGCACCAGGCGGGTCAGCAGCCGCGAGAAGTCGCGCAGGCGCTGGTCGATGCGCTCCTGGCCGAAAGCATGGGTCAGCACCTGCTGGTTGTCCTCGGCCGGGTCGTGCCAGGTCGAGCCGCCGGGGATCGCCGGGTTGCCGGTCTGCTCGTAGCCGTCCAGCTCACCCAGCTCCCAGTTGGTCGCCTCGATGAACAGCACCGGTACGTTGAGGCCCTTGAAGCTTTCGCCGTCGCTGCAGCAGCCGGTGCCGGCCGGGTACTCGGGGTTGAGGCCAGGGTTGGTGAACAGCGGGATGTTCATCTCCTGGGCGATGCGCAGCAACTGGTCGCGGTAGGCACCCAAGGCCGGGTTGGCGACGCTGTTGCTGGCGGCGTGGGCGTACATCTTGTCGCCGGTGATCAGGCTGTCGAGGTTGATCATGCCCAGCAGGTTGGCGCGCTGGCTGTCGCTCAATGACGCGACATAGGCACGCGAACCGCGCAGGCCTTCTTCCTCGGCACCAAAACCGACCACTTCCAGGCCGTTCTCCAGGGCCACGCCGTCGAGGTTGCGGGCGATTTCGGTGAGCACCGCGGCGCCCGAGGCATTGTCGTCCAGGCCTTGCAGGGTGGGGCGGCCGAAATAGGTGTCGTAGTGGGCGCCGAGCACCACGTAAGTGCTGTTCTGGCCCGGGGCCGAAGCGATGACGTTCTGCGAGCTGCGGTTGCCGGCCCAGGTGAAGTCCTGGCGGCGGGTCTGGTAGCCGAAGCCCAGTTGCGATTGCATCAGTGCGGTAGCACCTTCGAAACTGGCGGTACCACGGTAACGCCCGGGGTAGTCGTTGATCAGACGGTCCAGGGTCTGCCCGGCAAACTCCCCATACTCATAGGCGCTGGCGCCTGACGACAACATTGCGCAACCCAGGCTTACAGCGACTGCTAACGGTTTGAACACGGCACTTTTCCTTATGTGTCGTTACGAAAGGCGCATCATAGGATGCGTCGCCTCGCAGTAAGCAGGATGTGTACCGTTTTGTGACTGATGTAGGAAATTAGCAGCATGAAGGTTCAGATAAAGCCCGCACTTGAGAGTGAAAAAGCCCACTTTGAGGCGATGCTTCCGGGGTATTTGCGCGAACTCGGAGTTGAAGGGGAATACCCTTATTTACCGCTCTACTGGCAGGAGCCAGGGCGTTTTGCCTACCTGCTGCTGGTTGAGGGCGACATCGCAGGGTTCGCCCTGGTTCGCCAGCAGCAAGAGCTCACGGAGTACGAATTGGCCGAGTTCTATGTCGCCAGTGACTATCGCTTGGCGGGGGTTGGCCATGCCGCCGCGCAGGCGTTGTTCGCGTTGCACAGCGGCCGATGGGAGCTATCGGTCTTGGCGGATAACCTCGCCGGCCTGCGCTTCTGGCCAAAGGTTCTGCCGGCGGGGGCACAGGTGCAAACCATTGAAACGCCCGAAGGGGTGCGATACCTCCAGTTCGAGTTTGTCAGTGTCTAGCTGCCCAGCGTTGCCAGTAACACCGCGATCGCCACCTGGCAGGCGTTGCCGAGTGTTCTTGCCACTGCCTGCGACAACAGGCCGCACCCCGTAAATACTGGGATACAGACGTACGGGGCGCTGCGCGCTGGAACCTGCGTCCACCGCCATGACAAAATGCGAAGGTTTCTCGACATGCCCTCTATCCAGGGGCTGGCACCTTCCCAAAAGGATGGTTACATGACTGATTTACTGACCCGGCGCCAGGTTGTTGCCGGGATCAGCCTGCTGGGCCTCGGCGCCCTTGCAGGTTGCGACCCCCGTTCCGGTGGCGCGCTGGACTTCAAATACGGCAAGGACATGAGCAACAAGATCCTCGGCCGTTCGTTCAAGCTCAAGGATACCCAAGGCAACGTCCGTACCCTGTCGAGTTTCTGGGGTTCGATGCCGATGGTGTTCTTCGGGTTCACCCAGTGCCCGGCGGTGTGCCCGACCACCCTGGCGCGCGCAGCGCAGATCAAGAAGCTGATGGGCCGTGACGCAGGCTTCTTGCAGGTGGTGTTCATCAGCCTCGACCCCGAGCGCGATACCCCCGAAGTGCTCGACGCCTACGTCAAGGCCTTCGATCCGTCGTTCGTGGCGCTGTCCGGCACCCTCGAAGAAACCGCGGCGGCAGCCCGGGAGTTCGGTGTGTTCTATGAGAAGGTGCCAGCCGGCGATACCTATACCCTCTCGCACACCTCGACCAGCTACGTCTTCGATTCCCGCGGCCAGTTGCGCCTGGGGCTGTCCCATTCGCTCAATGCAAAAGAGTGCGCAGAAGACCTGCTCACTGTCATGGAGGTGTGTTAATGCTTCGCAACCCTGTCAAACGTACCCTGGCCGCGCTGGCCCTGATTGGCCTGGCCTTGCCGGCCGTGGCGCAAACCACCGTCAGCGACGCCTGGGCACGCGCCACCGTGGCGCACCAGCAGTCCAGCGGTGCCTTCATGACCCTCACCGCCAGCACCGACAGCAAGCTGATCAGCGTGGCCTCGCCGGTGGCCAAGATCGTGCAGGTGCACCAGATGACCATGGACAACGACGTGATGAAGATGGGCGAGGTCGACAGCGTCGCGCTGCCGGCCGGCAAGGCGGTGACCCTGGACCCCAACGGCTATCACGTGATGCTCATGCAACTGAACCAGCAGCTCAAGGAAGGCGAGCAGGTACCGCTGACCCTGGTGGTCGAGGATGCCAAGGGCGTCAAGCAGACCATTGAAGTCAAGGCGCCGGTGCGGGCGCTGAATGCTGAAGCCATGTCGGGCCACCAGCACATGCATTGATCGCCGCCACGCGGTCGACAACAAGCCAGGCTGCAGTCAAGGACGGCAGCCTGGCTTTTTTGTGCGTGGCGTCAAAATATTTAAAACGTAATAGTATTTAGTTCTCAATTACAAATCGTTACCATTTGCGCTTCTTTACAATCCTTACAAAAAAAGGAACGCATGGTGGCTCTTTCGCGCATTCACCCGGCCTCTCTCTCCGTGCTCAGCGTGCTGGTCGCTCCAGCGCTGCACGCCGAACCCCTGGCTATTCCGGCAACCTCGGTCAACAGCAACTATGAAGAACAGAGCTACAAGGCCAGCGAAAGCCGGAGTGCTCTGAAAATCGACGCGCCGCTGCGTGACATCCCGCAAACCGTCAACGTCGTGCCAGCGAGCGTGATCAAGGATCAGGGCGCGCAGTCGATGGAGGACGTGCTCAAGAACGTGCCGGGGATTGGCTTGTCCAACGGCGACGGCCAGCGTGACCAGGTGACGATTCGCGGTTTCAGTGCCATTGGCGACATGTATGTCGATGGCATGCGTGACGACGCCCTGTATTACCGCGATCTGTCCAATGTCGAGCGGGTCGAGGTGGTCAAGGGCCCGGCGGCCGTGCTCTATGGCCGCGGCTCCTCTGGCGGCCTGATCAACAGCGTGAGCAAGAAACCCACCTTCAGCCCGGTGCAGGAAGTGGGCGTCAGCTTCGACAGCGAGGGCAAGCGCCGTACCCAGTTCGATACCGGCTGGGCCGACCAGCAGCAGGGTGATAAGGCCTTTCGTCTGACCGGCGCCCTGGAAGACAGCGACACCTTCCGTGACGATGGCTACATCGACCGCAAGGCCCTGGCACCCTCGGCCTATTTCAAGCTGTCCGATGACCTGGAATTGAACCTGGGCGCGACCTACCTGTACGACAAGCGCCTGATCGACTTCGGCATTCCGGCCTTGGGCAACCGCCCGGTCGATGTCGATCGCGACAAGCGCTTCGGCGCCGCCGACCCGGATGACGATTACGCCCGCAGCGAGGTGTTTTCCTTCAGCGCCGGTGTCGACTACCGGATCAATGACAACTTCACCTTGAGCAATACCAGCCGTTACTACCACTACGACCTGGACCGCAACAACACCTTGGCGGACTCCAGCCCGACCCGCTTCGTCACCGCCGCCAATGGTGAACTGCTGGTCAAGCTCAACCGCGGCAACGTGCAACGCAGTGAAGACGGCTGGTTCAACCAGACCGAGCTCAAGCAGCAGGCGCTGCTGGCCGGCATGAACCACAACCTGTTGTACGGTGTGGAGCTCGGCCGGCAGGTCAAGGACCAGAGCGTGTTCAGCCAGAACAACGTGGCCCAGGTCCCGGTGTTCCGTGACGGCCTGGTCGATGTGCCGTTCCAGGCCAACCGCCAGACCGCCAAGGGCACCACCACCCAGGACATCGCAGGTTTCTACGTACAGGACCTGATTGAGCTGGCGCCGCAGTGGAAGGCCCTGCTCGGGGTGCGTTACGACGTGTTTGACCAGGAGTACGCCGACGACCTGAGCGGCACCGAGCTGTCGCGCACCGACACCACCTGGAGCCCGCGCATCGGCCTGGTCTACCAGCCGGACGCGATCCAGTCCTACTACGTGTCGGTCAGCCGTTCCTACCAGCCGTCGTCGGAGGTCTTCGCCCTCAGTGCCGGCAACCAGGGCCTGGAACCGGAAGAGACCACCAACTACGAAATCGGCGCCAAGTGGGACTTGCTCGACAGCCGCCTGGCGGTGACCGCGGCCTTGTTCCGCCTGGAACGTACCAACATGAAAACCACCAACCCGGCCAACCCGGCGCAGTTGGTGCTGGCCGGTGAGCAGCGTACCGACGGTTTCGAAGCGACCGTGAGCGGGCAACTGACGGACAAGTGGCAAGTCTATGGCGGCTTTGCCTTCCTCGATGCCGAAATCATCAAGTCCACCAACCGCACCAATGGTGTGGCCAACGAAGGCCAGACCCCGACCCTGACCCCGCGCACCAGCGCCAACCTGTGGCTGGTACGCTCGTTGACCGAGCACTGGCGTGTGGGCATGGGCGCCAACTATGTGGATGAGCGTTACACCGCGCTGGACAACGTCGTGGTGATGCCGTCCTACACCACCGTGGACGCTGCACTGCTGTACAACCAGCCGAAGTGGGACATGGCCTTGCGCCTGCGTAACGTCTTTGACCGCGACTACTACGCCTCGGCCCACGGCTCGGTGGACCTGATCACCCCCGGGGCGCCTCGGACCCTGGAACTGAGCACCAA
>NZ_JH650762.1:0-30535 GCF_000259195.1 Pseudomonas donghuensis | reverse complement strand
GTGGGCGCCGCCGGCCGGTGAGCATCGACAGCGGCAGGTTCTCCTTCAGCCGCCAGCTCTCGAACAGCGCCGCGGCAATGTGCAGGCACACCAGCGCCAGCAGGGTGTCGGCCATCAACTCATGGATATCCCGCAGGCCGTCTTCACCCCAGAAGTAATAGATCTCTTCCATCATGAAGCCGCTGACTCCAAGGCCGGCCATCAGCAGCAACATCAGTACCATCACCAGGGCGCCCAACGGCGAATGCCCGAGGCGGTGGTAGTTTGCGCCGCGGTACAACGCCTGCAGATGCCACTTCAATCGCGTTGGCGTCGGCCAGAAGTCCGCCCAGCGCGCCGCCGGGCTGCCGACAAAGCCCCATACACTACGCAGCAGCACGATCGCCAGGCCGTAATAGCCCAGCCAGCGGTGCCAGCCATCGCCTTCTTCGGTGAAAAAATAACCGCCGATAAACACCAGCACCAACGACCAGTGGCACACGCGCACCACCGGGTCCCAAAGGCGCAGGTTATCGCCGCTCACCTCAGTCGATCTCTTCTTTCACTTTTTTGCCGGTCACCGGATCGAAGTAGATCTCGACCTTCTTGCCTTCTTTGTTCTTGCCATAGATCTCGTAGCAGTTGCCGTCGGTGACCTTGAATTTCTTGATCTCATAGCCCTGTTTTTTCAGTTCTTCCTGGAAGTTGTTCTGGTCCTGCCATTGCACCTTGTCGGCGCTGCTGCATTCGGTCTTGGCCAGAACGGCGGGGCTTACGACGAGCAATGAGACCAGTAGAAGCTGACGCATGACGAGTCCTCGGGTTGTCGAAAGGGGCTGCCCGATTGAGCTTATGTCAGGGTTGGCGACTTCGCTAGCGCCTCGTCCAGCAGCTCGATCCAGTGCCGCACCGGCGTGCGTCCGGCGCCGTCGAGGTGGGTCTGGCAGCCGATATTGGCGGTGACGATCAGGTCCGGCTGGCCGCTTTCCAGGGCATCGAGCCTGTTGTCGCGCAGTTGCCTGGCCAACGCCGGCTGGGTCAGCGAATAGGTGCCGGCCGAGCCGCAGCACAGGTGGCCGTCGGGCACGTTGCTGAGGGTAAAGCCCAGGCGCGAGAGCAGGGCCTCGACGCTGCCGCCAAGCTTCTGCGCATGCTGCAAGGTGCACGGGCAGTGCACCGCCAGCACCAGACCGCTGTGGCAGGCCAACGGCTCCAGGGGTTCGGCGCCGATGACCTCGACCAGGTCCCTGGCCAGTTCGCTGACCCGCCGGGCTTTGCCGGCGTACTGCGCATCGCCCTGCAACAGCGTGGCGTACTCCTTGACGAAGGCCCCGCAGCCGCTGGCCGTCTGCACGATGGCTTCGGCACCGGCCTCGATCGCCGGCCACCAGGCATCGATGTTGCGGCGGGCGCGCGCAAGGCCGCTGGCTTGTGCATCCAGGTGATAGTCGACAGCACCGCAGCAGCCGGCTAGCGGCGCCGGGGTGACGCTGATGCCCAGGCGATCGAGCACCCGTGCGGTGGCGGCGTTGGTGTTGGGCGACAGGCTCGGCTGCACGCAGCCTTCGAGCAGCAGTACGCGCCGGGCATGGCGGGGCTGTGGACGGGGTTGCGCGGGGGGCACCGAGCGCGGCAGCTTGGCCTTGAGCGGCGCCGGCAGCAGGCGGTCGACGCTGCGCCCCAGCTGCACCAGGCGCTTGAAGGCCTGCGGGTGGCTGGCCAAGCTGCGCAGGCCGCGGCGCAAGGCGCGTTGCAGGGGCGGGCGAGGCACGGCCTGATCGACCACGGCGCGGCCGATATCCAGCAGGTTGTGGTAATCGACCCCGGACGGGCAGGTGGTTTCGCAGTTGCGGCACGACAGGCAACGGTCCAGGTGCAGTTGGGTCTTGGCGCTGGCGGGGTGGCCTTCCAGCACCTGCTTGATCAGGTAGATCCGCCCGCGCGGGCCATCGAGCTCGTCGCCCAGCAATTGATAGGTCGGGCAGGTGGCATTGCAGAAGCCGCAGTGCACGCAGGTGCGCAGGATGCTCTCGGCTTCTTCGGCACGGGCCAGGCGTTTGGCGGCATCGCTGAGGGTGGTTTGCATGGTTCAGACCTGTGCGTACATCCGCCCGGGGTTGAAGATCCCTTGCGGGTCGAGGCGTTGTTTGAGTTGCTGGTGGTAGCGCAGCAAGGCGCCGGGCAGCGGCTGGAACGGGCTGTCGCTGGCGCTGTAGCAGGTGGCATGGCCACCCAGGCGGCTGGCGGCGCTGCGGATGGTCTCGGCTGGCGCCGAGGATTTCAGCCAGCGCTGGGCACCGGCCCAGTCCAGCAGTTGCTCGCCGGACAGTTCCAGCGCCGCGCTGTTGTTGGGCAAGGACAGGCGCCACAGCGGGCGCGGGTCGGCGAAAAAAGCCAGGCGGCGGTTGTTCAGGTCCTGCCACCAGCTGGCCTGGAAGTGCTCGCCGCCAAGCCGCTCGCGGGCGGCCTTGACCGAGCCTTCGCCACCCTCAAGACGCAGGCGCAACACCGTGCCGTCATGGCAGGCGGCGCTGATCGGGATCGGTTGCTGGCCCCACTGCGCCAGTTTCAGCAGGGCCTGTTGCGGGTCGAGGTGCAGGGCGATGTGCGCTTCGCAGCGCGGTTTGGGCAGCACTTTCAGCGACACTTCGGTGATCAGCCCCAGGCAGCCGAAACTGCCGGCCATCAAGCGCGACAGGTCGTAACCGGCGACGTTCTTCATCACCTCGCCGCCAAAGCGCAGGTGCACGCCCAGGCCGCTGATCACCCGGGTACCGAGCACATAATCGCGCACCGAGCCCGCCCACGGCCGGCGTGGCCCGGACAACCCGGCGGCAACCATGCCGCCGAGGGTGGCACCGTCGTCGCTGTGCGGCGGCTCGCATGCCAGCATCTGCCCGGCGGCTTCCAGCGCCGCCGACAGCTCACCCAGGGGCGTACCGGCGCGGGCGGTGATCACCAGCTCGGTCGGGTCGTAGTTGACGATGCCGCGGTGGTCGCGGGTATCGAGCGTAACGCCTGCAACCTGGCGGCCGAGAAAGGCCTTGCTGGCGCCGCCACGGATCTGCAACGGCGTGCCTGCGGCGCGGGCCTGGTTGACCTGCTCCAGCAGTGCCTGGCTGGCATCGTTGTTGTGGGCCGACATCAGAACCGCTCCAGGTCGGGGAAGGGCAACTGGCCGGCGTGCACGTGCAGGGCGCCGAACTCGGCGCAGCGGTGCAGGGTGGGGATGTTCTTGCCGGGGTTGAGCAGGCCATGGGGGTCGAAGGCCGCCTTGACCGCATGGAACAGGGTCAGTTCGTCGCTGCTGAACTGCGCGCACATCTGGTTGATCTTCTCGCGGCCCACGCCATGTTCGCCGGTGATGCTGCCGCCGACGCTCACGCACAGTTCGAGGATTTCCCCGCCAAAGGCTTCGGCCCGCTCCAGCTCGCCCGGCTGGTTGGCATCGAACAGGATCAGCGGGTGCATGTTGCCGTCGCCGGCATGAAAGACGTTGGCCACCCGCAGCGCGTACTTGTGCGCAAGCGCAGCGATGCACTGCAGTACATGGGGCAGCTCGCGGCGCGGGATGGTGCCGTCCATGCAGTAGTAATCGGCCGAGATCCGCCCCACCGCGGGGAAGGCGTTCTTGCGCCCGGCCCAGAATTTCACCCGCTCCACTTCGTCACGGGCCTGGCGCACCTCGGTGGCGCCGGCCTGCTCCAGCAGGGTACGCACGCGGTTGCAGTCGTCGTGCACATCGGCTTCGACGCCATCGAGTTCGCACAGCAAAATCGCTTCGGCCGCCACCGGGTAGCCGGCGTGAATGAAGTCTTCGGCGGCGCGGATGGCCAGGTTGTCCATCATCTCCAGGCCACCGGGAATGATCCCGGCGGCGATGATGTCGCCGACCGCACGGCCGGCCTTGGCCACCGAGTCGAAGGCCGCCAGCAGCACCTTGGCCACCTGCGGCTTGGGCAGCAGCTTGACCGTGACTTCGGTGATGATCCCGAGCATGCCTTCGGAGCCGGTGAACAGCGCCAGCAGGTCGAAACCCGGGGCATCGAGGCTGTCGGCGCCGAGGGTCAGGCATTCGCCTTCGACGGTGAGGATCTCGAGCTTGAGCAGGTTGTGCACGGTCAGGCCGTACTTCAGGCAATGCACGCCACCGGCATTCTCGGCGACGTTGCCGCCGATCGAGCAGGCGATCTGTGACGACGGGTCGGGCGCGTAGTACAGGCCAAAGGGTGCGGCGGCCTGGGAAATCGCCAGGTTGCGCACCCCGGGCTGCACCCGCGCGGTACGGGCGGCCGGGTCGATCGCAAGGATCTTGTTGAAGCGCGCCATCACCAGCAGCACGCCTTTTGCCAGCGGCAAGGCGCCGCCCGACAGGCCGGTGCCGGCACCGCGCGCGACCACCGGCACCTTGCGCTCGAAGCACAGTTTGAGGACGCCCTGGACCTGCGCGAGGGTATGCGGCAATACCACCAGCATCGGCGTGCAGCGGTAGGCCGAGAGGCCATCGCATTCGTAGGGCTTGAGGTCTTCCTCGGCGTGGAGGATATCGAGGTCGGGCAGTTGTGCCTGCAAGGCCTGCAGCAGCGCCGGTTTGTCGACTGCGGGCAGGGCGCCATCGACGCGTTCGTCGTAAAGGATATTCATTGACGGCTAATCACCGGTATCTGCCCGAACCTGCGGGAAATCAAAGACAGGAGCCGCGCCGGGCACAGGCGACCCTGGGTCTTGAAAAGATGACGCGCCTGCTGCCCGCCACTAGCCTCTGCGGGCTAGCGGAAACGGGGCAGTGGGCGTTCAACGCTCAGCGAGGTGAGGGTTTTTCTGACCAGCTGATCGTCGGCTTCGACGGCCTTGAGGGTGTCGCGGATCTTGCCGGCCACAGGTACATCACCCTGGCGGTCGATCCAGTCGGCAATCTCCTTGCACGCCGAAGCGAGCCGGGCCTGGCGCTGGTTGATCAGGTTAAGGGCGGTGGTGATCTCTTTATCGGACATGAGGGAATCCTCCATCTGCGCGAATAAAGTGTAGCAGCGCAGAAAAATCCTGCGCTGGGACCTCAGCCGGCCAGGCGCTCGCGCACGCGCATCAACGCATAGCCGAGCAGGTTCAGGCCTTGCCACTGGCGTGGGTCAGCCGCTTGCGGCGCCTTGGCGTCCAGGCCGATGCCCCAGATGCGGTCCACGGGGCTGGCCTCGACCAGCACCTGGCCGTCGGTGGACAGCAGAAACGTGCGCAGCCCCGGGTGCTGTTCGAACTTGAGCAGGTTGGCCTGCTCGACGATCGCCGAACGCTCGGCAACCCAGGCTGCCTCGTCGTACCCGGCAACTTCACGGCCGAGCTTCTTGGCGTCGGCGGGCGTGCGCGCGGCAAGGATTTTCTCCAGGGTGGCCTGGTCGTCGAACAGCCGCGCCTTGCCGGCCATCATGTAGTGCTCGGCGCTGGGGTAGTGCAGGTGCTGTTCCTTGAACCCGGCCTCGAACCACTGGCTGAAGCAGCTTTTGTCCGGCTTGCCCTCGACTTTTTGCCGGTGGCCCCAGAAGTACAGGTACTGCGGCGCAAGCCCCTGGTCGATAGCGGCGATCAGGCTGGTGTTGTCGAGGATGTTGGCCAGCGCGGCGGGCGTTGAAGTCATACGGAGTCTTCCATGAGCGAATCGGGCCATGGTACTCCAGGCCTGCGCGGTTGTGACAGCCTCGGTGCTGACGTACTATCCTTGCCAGCAAGCGATACCCCGCATACTTATAAATCTTTCCTCAGCGCACACGCTTCACTCAGGCCCGACCGGCATGAGTGTCTGGCGCTGGGCGCGTTTTCGTCCCCGGCAACCGCAAACGACTCGGAGCAAGGCTTTACTCATGAATACATCCGTGGATGCGCGAACCGGCAGTTGGCTGAGTGTCATCGCCCTGGCCCTGGCGGCCTTCATTTTCAACACCACCGAATTCGTCCCGGTGGCGCTGCTCAGCGACATCGGCCGCAGCTTCGAGATGTCCACCGCCCAGGTCGGGCTGATGCTGACCATCTACGCCTGGGTGGTGGCCCTGGCCTCGCTGCCGATGATGCTGCTGACGCGCAACATCGAGCGGCGCACGTTGCTGATCATCGTCTTTGCCCTGTTCATCCTCAGCCACTTGCTCTCGGGGGTGGCGCAGAGCTTTGCCATGCTGCTGGTCAGCCGTATCGGCATCGCCCTGGCCCACGCGGTGTTCTGGGCCATTACCGCTTCGCTGGCAGTGCGCGTGGCGCCGCCGGGGCAACAGGCCAAGGCTCTGGGCTTGCTGGCCACCGGCACCACCCTGGCGATGGTCATGGGCATTCCACTGGGGCGGGTGGTCGGCGAGGCGCTGGGCTGGCGCACCACTTTCCTGGCGATTGCCGGGGTGGCGCTGGCGACCTTGCTGTGCCTGGTCAAATCCTTGCCGTTGCTGCCGAGCCAGAACTCCGGCTCGCTGCGCAGCGTGCCGGTGCTGTTCAAGCGCCCGGCGCTGGTCACCGTGTATGTGCTGGTGGCGCTGGTGATTGCCGCGCAGTTCACCGCCTACAGCTACATCGAGCCGTTCGCGTTGAATGTGGCGCAGATCGGCGCAGAGCTGACCACCGTGCTGCTGTTGCTGTTCGGCGGTGCCGGGGTGTTTGGGTCGGTGCTGTTCAGCCGCTACAGCGAGCGCTTCCCGCAGGGCTTTCTGCTCGGTGCGATCGCCATGCTGGCGACCTGTCTGCTGCTGTTGTTGCCGTTGTCTGGCGATTTCAGCCTGCTGGGCACCTTGAGCGTGTTCTGGGGTGTTGCGATCATGTGCTTCAGCCTGGCGTTGCAGTCTAAAGTACTGAGCCTCGCCTCGGATGCTACCGACGTGGCCATGGCCATGTTCTCCGGCATCTACAACATCGGCATTGGCGCCGGGGCCTTGATCGGCAGCCTGGTCAGCGTGCACATGGGCCTGGGCAACATCGGTTTTGTCGGGGGCGCGCTGGCCCTGGCAGGGTTGCTGTTGTGCGTGGTGACGACTTACCGCTTTGCCCGGGCTGAGGTGGCGTGACGAGGGGGCTGCTAGCTCCCACACGGACTGCGCGAAACCTGTGGGAGCTGGCTTGCCAGCGATCGAGCGCGCAGCGGTCGCCAAATGGTTTCCCTCAATCGCGAATCTTCAGCAGCCCATCGCACTTCAGGCACCGCACCTTCTTCAGCTTGTGCACTTCGCTAAAGCCGACCCGGCGTGACAGCGCGGTCCCGGCCTCGTCCTTGTACAGGTGCAGCATCGCCGCGTTGCACAGCGGGCAGCGCACCAGCATCGCCAGCGGGAAGCTCAGCAAGCACAGGCCGAGAATCACCAGAATGCAGGTCGCGGTAATGCTCTTCGGCATCCAGTCGAACACCGTCAGCGCCATCAGGGGCGCGCCGATATAGATGCTGAGATCATTGATGTAGATGTTCAGAAACGCCACGTGGCGGTAGTCGAGTTGCGGCATGTCAGTTCATCGCATCATGGGGCAGCAGGACGGTGTCGACCGCCATGTCCACCGGCAAGGTGACAATGGCAACCACCGGGCAGACGACGGTTACCCAGCAGAGCACAGTGGCGTAGGCGTCGTAGCCGGTCTGATTGTGCGAGGTCAGTAGCTCGACGTTGGTCTGGGTGCCTTTGTAGTAATCGTGGTTGTTGTAGCCACTGATGCCACGGGCGAGAAAGGTGCCGCAACTGGCCAGGGTCAGGGTCGAGGCCAGGAGCAAAAACGTGAAGATTCTAATGGTGCCATTCCTTAGCAGGTAGAGACGCGAGACAAGCGCGCATTCTCGCACATCACCACTAGTATCCGCGCAACCCGCGCGCGGCGAAGTAATCTTCCAGCACCTCTGGCCCGGCACCGACCTGGGCCAGTGCCACATAGCTGTCCGGACGTATCAGGTACACGCCTTCTTGCTGCAACCCGGCCACTTCATGAGCCTCGCGCCACTCGAACACCTCCAGCGGCATGCCGCGCTCGCTGCACCAGGCCACCAGGCTGCCGTTGGCGGCGCCATACACCTGTACCTGCCAGCACGTCCGCGCCAGCCCGGCAAAGTTGTCGTGCCTGCCGTCGCTGACCCAGGGCATGCGTTCGCCGCCATGCACCTGACCGGCGCTGCCGACGCTCAAGGGCATGTCGCGATAGTTCAGGGTGATCTGCGACACCGTACGGAACAAAAATGCCCGCGCCGCCTTGAACGCCGCCACCCGCGGCAGCAGCAACGGCGCCAGGCGCGTACGCAGCAGGGCGGCCAGGCGGCCGTCGGCGGTGATGAAGTTGAACACCTGGTCGGTGGTCGACACCAGCCGCCGGGCGAAGGCGCTGCGCTCGATTTCATAGGTGCCGAGCAGGGCGTCGTTGGCGGTGCCTTGCAACACGGCTGCCAGCTTCCAGGCCAGGTTGATGGCATCGCCGATACCGGTGTTCATGCCCTGGCCACCGGCCGGACTGTGCACGTGGGCCGCGTCACCGAGCAGGAAGGCGCGCTCGCGGCCAAACTGCTCGGCCACCCGGTGGTGCACGCGGTAGGTGGAGAACCAGTTGACCTGATGAATCTCGACCTTCAGGTGCTCCATGGCCCGCTTGCTGACGTCTTCGAAGCGCAGGTCCCGTGGGTGTTCGGCGCGCTCGTCGCGCACCGTGCCGATCAGCCGCGCGCGGCCATTGCCAGCCAGTGGGAACACGGCGAGAAAATCTGCCTCGTCCAGGTCCACATGCAGCTCGCCATTGAAGGCCGGCCCCGCGCCGTCGACGTCGGCAACATAAAATACTTGCTGGTAGGTGCCGCCGGGAAAGCCGATGCCCAGCACCTTGCGCACCGTCGAGCGGGCACCGTCGCAACCGGCCAGGTAGTCGGCGTGGCAAACGTGCTCCTCACCCTCGGCATTGCGTAGCCGGGCAGTGACGCCGTCGCTGTCCTGGCTGAAACCGAGCAGTTCGGTTTGCCGTTCGACTTCCACCGCAAAGCGCTGCAAGCGTTCGATCAGCAGCCGTTCATGCTGGTCCTGCGGGTAGATGTGCAGGAACGGGTAGGGCGTAAGGTCGGCGCCAATGGCACTGAACGGCAAGCGTGCGGCGGCTTCGCCCTTGACCCACAGGTTGGCCGCCGGCACCTGGTGACCCTGCTCGATGATCGCCTCGGTCAGGTCCAGCTGGCGATACAGCTCCAGGGTCCGGGCCTGTACCGCCAAGGCCCGGGAAGTGGTGCCGGGGGCGGCGGTCTTGTCGATGATCCGTACCTTGATGCCCAGCTTGCTCAGCCACAGTGCCAGCACCAACCCGGTGGGGCCGGCGCCGATAATCAGTACGTCACAGCGGTTCATCGCAGACGCTCCTCAGCGCTGAGTGAACGCCAGGTTCAGGCCCAGGCCGGCAAAAGAGGCAGCAAAACTGCGGCGCAGCCAGTTCTGCACCCGCGGCGATTCAATCACCGCGCGGCGAAACAGGTTGGCCAGCAGACCGTACAACACAAACACCACGAAGGTCATGAGCATGAACACCGCGCTCAGGCTGAGCATCTGCCCGGTCACCGAGCCCCCCTCGGCACGGATGAACTGTGGCAGGAAGGCGAGGAAGAAAATCGTCAGTTTCGGGTTGAGGATGTTCAACAGGCAGGCCCGCAGGATCAGGCTGCCAGCACTGCCGACAGCGGTGTTGCTGTCGACCGCAAAGGCCGAGCGGTCGCGCCAGGTGGCGTAGGCCAGGTACAACAGGTAGGCGACACCCGCGAACTTCAGGCCCTGGAAGGCCAGGGCGCTGGTGTGCAGGATGGCCGACAGGCCAAGGATCGAGGCCAGCAGGTGCGGGATAATCCCCGCCGTGCAGCCCAGCGCTGTATAGAGGCTGGCGCGCTTGCCGGCCACCAGGGCAGTGGAGAGGGTCAGGATCACGCCGCTGCCGGGAATCAGCACGACGATCAATGAAGTAATGAGAAAATCCAGGCTCGGCATTGCGACAGGCTCCATCTTGTCAGGGTTGGTTGAAGACCTGTTTACAGGCGTCCACTGCTTAGTTCAAGTGTAAAGCCGCCGGCAGTATTTGCTCGCCGGTCGTCGGCGCCTGGCTGGTGAGCCTGGGTTATCTGGATTATCCTTGATTAAAGGTATTCGATCTCATCATCAGGAGGTTCCATGAGCCGTGCTACGGATCAGCGTCCGGCGGTTAGCGCCCTGGCCGGGTCCCCCAAAGCCCTGCGCAAGCGCCTGAGCCACCAGCAAGCCGAGCAGGTGGTAGCCGTGGCCCTGGCCGATGCCAGCCCGGGGGAGGCCGATGCCATTGCCGCCACCTTCGCCAGCGTTGCCGAATTGGTCAAAAGCCTGATGGGCCGGCAACAGCAGCACACCCTCGAATCCATCGTCGAAGCCCTGGTGCCCAAGGCGCCGCCAACGCCCAATGCGCTCAAAGAGGCGGCGATGCTGGCCCAGGCGCGCACCGCAGTGCTGGAGAGCGGCGATTGGCTGACCGCCGCGCAGATCGCCGGGCTGGCCGGCTTCAGCCTGAGCAACCCCAGCGCCCAGCCGAACAAGTGGAAGCGCGAAGGGGCGATCTTCGCCCTGCGCCACCATGGCGTGGATTATTTCCCGGCCTATGGCCTGGACGCCGCTTACCGGCCGCTCAAGGCCATGGCCCCGGTGCTTGCACGTTTTGCCCAGGCCAAGGACAGCTGGGGCCTGGCGTATTGGTTCATGTCGGCCAACAGCTTTCTCGGTGGCAAGCGCCCGCTCGATGTCATCAGCCGTGCCCCGGAGCAGGTGCTGGCCGCCGCCGATGACGAGCTGCAGGGCGTCGCCCATGGGTGATACACCGGCACCTGCCGGTGTATTGCAACTGTCGACCCTGACCTGGGCCCAGGGTACGCCGATCCATCGGCTGCACCTGGAGAGTTACGGCCCCGGCCAGTTCAACCCCGGGCTCAAGGGCAATGCCCGTTTCAGCCCGATCCGGGACGCCCGTGGCCAGCCGATCCCGACCTTGTACGGCGGCACCAGCTTCGACTGTGCGGCAATGGAAACGGTGTTCCACGACGTGCCCTTTGCCGCCGGGCTCAAGACCTTTGACAAGGGCAAGTTGCAGGGGCAGCTGCATTCGGTGCTGCGCAGCGCGCAGGACCTGCTGCTGGTGGACCTGGGCAGCAAGGCCCTGCGCAAGCTCGGGGTGCCGCGCAACCAGTTGATCGATACCGAGAAGGACCAGTACCCGCAGACCCGCTTGTGGGCCGAGGCGATTCACCGGCAGAGCCCTGAGGTGCAGGGCCTGTGCTGGACCTCACGGCAGGATGACAGTGCGCGGGCGATGATGCTGTTTGGCGATCGGCTGGCGGGCAAAATGCTCAAGCCCCAGGGCCAATCGCGCAGCGTGCTGCAGGACAGCGGGGCTTACGCCGAGCTGTTGCACCTGGCCGAGCAGATCGGTGTGCTGCTGGTCGCCGGGCGCATGGGTTGATTACTCGGCTTTGCCGCGCACGATGCGCCCGCCCTTGATCTCGTCGGCGTAGGCCTTGAGCTTGTCGGAGTCTTTGTACAGGCGGTTCATCAGGTGCAGCACGGCAACCACGTCAACGCCGTCGATGCGCTCGGCCAGTTTGCTGATTTCACCGGCGGTGCGTTCCAGGTTGCTGGCGACGGTTTTAAGGTCGCGCTTGAGTTCGGCGGAGGATTTCTTGATGCCCATGGGGAGTCTCTTGGTGGGGTAGTGCTTGTGAGAGGGCTGCTGTGCAGCCCATCGCTGGCAAGCCAGCTCCCACAGGGGCCGGTGTATGCACTCTGTGGGAGCTGGCTTGCCAGCGATGCTGTCAGCCGGGAAACAAGAACGGGCTGACACCACTGCGCCCATACCCCTCACGCTCCACTTCGGCGTCCAGCGCCAGGGAGGCCAGGTCATCGGCCAGCACTTCCTGGTCGCGGTCCTTTTCCGGGTACAACACTTTCAGGTAGCTGTGACAGTCGTTGCAGCTCTCGGCCTTGATCGGCGCATCCTGCCGTTCCAGCGACCAATAGTCCAGGGCGCCGGTGGCTTCGCAGTTGCTGCATTTTACCCGAACCATGTGCCAGCGGCTTTCGCACAGGCTGCAATGCAGGTAGCGCAGCCCGGCCTGGGCGCCGGTCATGATCACGCTGGCCACCGGCGCGCTGGCGCATACCGGGCAATGCTGGCGCTGCTCGCCCAGGGAGGCCTTGGCCGAGGCCGGCAGGGCATTGGCCAACTGGGTGAAGTACAGCGACAGTGCGCTCCAGAGGAACAGCGCCTGGCCGCTGTCGACCTGGTCGTAGTCACCGGCGAGCAAGGCGCTGGCGAGGTCTTCCAGTTGCGCTGCCGAGTAGCCGCGCAAGCGCTCCAGGGTACCGCGAACCGTCGGGTTGGCATCGCTGTAGAGCGCATCGATCAAAGCACTGAGCAACTGCTGCCAGTAGGCGTCGCGTGGGTACTCGCGGCTCGCCAGCGGCGCCCGGCCATTGGCCAGGCGCGCAGCCAGCCCGGATGCCAGCGCTTCAGGCAACGGCAGCGTTTCAAGCAGCTGTTGCTGAGCCTCGGCGATGCCGGCACAAAAGCCCAGGTAATCGCCCATGGCATGGCCGTCGGCCAACTGGCGCAGGCGCGCCGCGCGTTGGCGGTAGCGGTCCTTGAGCGACGGCAGCAGCACCGCGACGATCTCGTTGACGCCACCGCTGGGCGTCTGCACCGGGGTCATCTGGATGCTGTTCATTTCTCGCTCCCAGCCTTGCTCTGCTTGCCGCTCAGTTGACGGTACCAGCGGTCATGGTGGGTCTTGGCCCAACTGCGGCTGACGTAGCCGGTGACCATGCCACGGATCGAGCCCTTGACCCAGAATGCAAGATAAGCGTGACCGATGATCAGCAGAATCAGGCTGATGCCGGCCAGCGCATGCACCAGCAGGCCGATGCGGATGGTCGGGATGCTGAACAGCGGGGCGAAGTACGGCCGCCAGATCACCACGCCGCTGAGCAGCAGCAGGCTGATCAGGCCCATGATTCCCCAGAACAGGATCTTCTGCCCGGCGTTGTACTTGCCGATGTTCAGCACCGGCTCATGCTTGCCGGCCAGTACCTGCTTGAGGTTCTTGAACCACTGCAGGTCTTCGCGCTCCGGCAGGTTGTAGCGCACGAAGCGCACGAACAGGAACATCAGCAGCAAGAACACCAGCACACCGAAAAACGGGTGAAGGATGCGCGCCAGCTGCGGGGTGCCGAATACCGCATTGAGGCCGTTGAGCGACGGGAAGAACCACGACAGCCCCGACAGCGCCACGGCGAAGAAGCAGATCACCATGAACCAGTGGCTGGCACGCTCGATGAAGCGCGTGCGCAGGATCAGTTTGTCCTTGTTCATGCGTGGGTATCCTCTTCGATCTTCTGGTCCTGTTCGTCGACTTCATTGGGGCCGACGCCGATGTAGTGGAACAGGGTGCCGGCCAGGGTGGCGAAGAACGCCGCCGCGGCCACCGGTTTCATCCAGCCTTTCCAGCCCTGGATGGCATTGCTGATGCGCGGGTCGGTGGGCAGCTTGTGGTACAGCTGCGGTTTGTCGGCATGCTGCAGCACGTACACCACGTGGGTGCCGCCGACGCCCTGCGGGTCATAGATGCCGGCACCGGCAAAGCCGCGGCCCTGCAGCTCGGTGACCCGCTCGCTGGCCTGGTGCAGCATGTCCTGTTTGCTGCCGAAGTTGATCGCGCCGGTCGGGCAGGTCTTGACGCAGGCAGGCTCCTGGCCGACCGAGACGCGGTCGACACACAGCGTGCACTTGTAGGCCTTGTTGTCTTTCTGGCTGATGCGCGGCACATCGAACGGGCAGCCGGCGATGCAGTAGCCGCAGCCGATGCAGTGCTCGGACTGGAAATCAACGATGCCGTTGGCGTACTGGATGATCGCCCCCGGTTGCGGGCAGGCTTTCAGGCAGCCGGGGTCGGCGCAGTGCATGCAGCCGTCCTTGCGGATCAGCCACTCGAGCTTGCCGCTTTCGTCTTCGACTTCATCGAAGCGCATCAGCGTCCAGGTTTCGGCGGACAGGTCGGCCGGGTTGTCGTATACGCCAACGTTGTGGCCGACCTCATCACGCAGGTCGTTCCATTCGTTGCACGCCACTTGGCAAGCCTTGCAGCCGATGCAGATGCTCACGTCGATCAGCTTGGCCACTTCGGCCTGGTGATCGCGGGTGTGCGGCGCCGGGGTCAGCACATTGGTGGCCGAGCGGCGGACGATGTCTTGGGATTGCATGGACATGGTATTCGCCCTCAGACCTTTTCAATGTTCACGAGAAACGCCTTGTACTCCGGCGTATGGGTGTTCGACTCGCCGATGCCCGGGGTCAGGGTGTTGGCCAGAAAGCCCTTGCGCGTGCTGCCTTCGTAACCCCAGTGGCAG
Source organism: Pseudomonas donghuensis (assembly GCF_000259195.1). Lineage (GTDB taxonomy): Bacteria > Pseudomonadota > Gammaproteobacteria > Pseudomonadales > Pseudomonadaceae > Aquipseudomonas > Aquipseudomonas donghuensis. The sequence continues at coordinate 16,169 of NZ_JH650762.1, read as the reverse complement.
GGAATGCCGATGGTGTCGACATCCTGGCCGTCGACCGCCAGGCGGCGGATGCGCTTGGTCACCACCGCCTTGGCCTTGATGTAGCCACGCTTGGTGCTGACCTTGACCAGGTCACCCTGGACGATGCCTTTGTCGGCGGCCAGCTTCTCGCCGATCTCGATGAACTGCTCGGGCTGGACGATGGCGTTCAGCCGCGCGTGCTTGGTCCAGTGGCGGAACAACTCGGTGATCGAGTAGGTGGTCGCCACGTAGGGAAACTCTTCGCGCTTGCCCATGCGCTGGCGATCGCTTTCATACAGCCGCGCGGTCGGGCTGTAGGTCACGTTCGGGTGCAGCGGGTTGCTCGCCAGCGGGCTTTCGGTCGGTTCGTAGTGCTCGGGGAACGGCCCGTCGTTCATGGCGCCGACTGAGAACAGCCGGCCCAGGCCTTCAGGCAGCATGATGAACGGGTTGACCTTGCCCCCAGGGGCGGCGGTGACGGCAAAGTCGGGCACGTCGACACCGCTCCAGCGCACGCCGTCCCAGCCGATCAGCTTGCGTTTCGGGTCCCACGGCTTGCCCTGCGGGTCGGCCGAGGCGCGGTTGTAAAGAATGCGCCGGTTCTGCGGCCAGGCCCAGGCCCAGCCCGGGGTGCAACCCAGGCCGCTGTCGGCGTTGTCGCGACGGGCCATCTGGTTGCCTTGTTCGGTCCAGGAGCCGGCGAAGATCCAGTTGAAGCACTGGGTGCTGCCGTCGTCGCGCAGTTGCGAGAAGTCGCTGAGCAACTGGCCCTTGCGCAGGATCAGGTTGCCTTGCTCGTCGTGCAGATCGGCGAGGGCGCGGCCGTTGGATTCCTTGGCCACTTCTTCGGGCTTGGGGTCCAGCGGGTCGGCGTAGTTCCAGGCCATGTTGAGGATCGGTGCCGGGTTGGCGCCGCCTTCCTTTTCGTACAGCTCGCGGATCTTCAGGAACAGGTGGCCGAGGATCTTGCCGTCGTGCCAGGCCTCCCCGGGTGGCGCAGCGCCCGCCCAGTGCCATTGCAGCCAGCGTCCGGAGTTGACGATCGAGCCGTCTTCCTCGGCGAAGCACGAGGAGGGCAAGCGGAACACTTCGGTCTGGATCGCGGCGCTATCGACGTCATGCTGCTCGCCGTGGTTCTGCCAGAAGCTCGAGGTCTCGGTGGCCAGCGGGTCGATGATCACCAGGAACTTGAGCTTGGCCAGCGCCGCCTGGGCCTTGTTCTTGTCGGGGAACGCCGCCACCGGGTTGAAGCCCTGGGCGATGTAGCCGTTGACCTTGCCCTCGTACATGCGGTTGCTGAAGTTGAGCACGTCGTAGCTGTCGTCCCACTTGGGCAGCCAGTCGTAGCCCCAGTCGTTGTCCTTGGTGGCCTTGTCGCCCCAGAGGCTTTTCATCAGGCTGACGAAGAACTTCGGCGTGTGTTTGTAGTAGTTGACCTGCTCCTCCAGCAGCGCCGTCGGCGTCGTCTGCTTGAGGTAGGTGGCAAGCGTAGTCTGCTCGTCGGACGGCAGGTTCATGTAGCCGGGCAGGCGCAGCGACAGCAGGCCCAGGTCGGTGTAGCCCTGGATGTTGGAGTGGCCGCGCAGGGCGTTGACCCCGCCACCGGCCATGCCGATGTTGCCCAGCAGCAGCTGGATCATGCCCGAGCCACGGATCATCTGCGCGCCGTTGGTGTGGTGGGTCCAGCCCAGGGCGTAGAGGAAGGTCGCGGTCTTGTCCGGGGCAGAGGTTTCGCCAAGGATCGCGCAGATATTGAGGAAGTCGTCCTTGGGCGTGCCGCAGACGTTGGTGACCATCTCCGGGGTGTAGCGGCTGACGTGGGCCTTGAGCAGGTTCCACACGCAGCGTGGGTGCTGCAGGGTCAGGTCGCGCTTGGCGTAGCCTTTTTCGTCGAGCTCGTAGGTCCAGGAACTGCGGTCGTAGCTGCGTTTTTTCGTGTCATAGCCACTGAACAGGCCGTCGTCGAAGTGGTAGTCCGCGCGCACGATCAGGCTGGCGTTGGTGTAGTGGCGCACGTACTCGTGCTGGATCTTGTCGTGGCTGATCAGGTAGTTGACCACGCCCATCAGGAAGGTCACGTCGGAGCCTGCGCGGATCGGCGAGTAGATGTCGGCCACCGCGGCGCTGCGGTTGAAGCGCGGGTCGACGACAATGACCTTGGCGCCGTTGCGGATCTTCGCCTCGATCACCCACTTGAAGCCCACCGGGTGCGCCTCGGCCGGGTTGCCGCCCATGATCAGCACGACGTTGGCGTTCTTGATGTCGACCCAGTTGTTGGTCATGGCGCCACGGCCGAAGGTCGGCGCCAGGGCCGAAACGGTCGGCGCGTGGCAGACCCGGGCCTGGCTGTCGGTGCCGAGGATGCCCAGGGCGCGGGTGAAGCGCTGGTCCAGCGAGCCGGTTTCGCTGCTGGCCGCCGACGAGCAGAGCATGCCGGTGCTGAGCCAGCGGTTGACCGTGGTGCCCTTGGCGTTCTTCTCGATGAAGTTGGCGTCGCGGTCGTCCTTCATCAGCCGGGCGATGCGCTCGATGGCGTGATCCCAGCTGATGCGCTGCCATTTGTCCGAGCCCGGCGCGCGGTATTCGGGGTAGAGCAGGCGCTGTTCGCTGTGCACGTAGTCGACCAGGCCGGCGCCCTTGGGGCACAGCGAGCCACGGCTGACCGGGTGATCAGGGTCGCCTTCGATATGGAAGATGCGCGCCTTGGCGTTCTTGGCACCGTCGCCAAGGCTGTACATGAGAATCCCGCAACCGACCGAGCAATAGGTGCAGTTGTTGCGGGTTTCCTTGGCGCGCAGCAGCTTGTACTGGCGCGACTGGGTCGCCTGGGCCACGCCCGGGGCAAAGCCCAGGCTCGCACAGGTGGCGGTGGCGACGCCGGCGGTACAGAGCTTGAAAAACTGTCGTCTGCCAAGTCCCATGGGTATCTCCTCATTCTTATCGGCTGCACAAAGCTGCGGGCATAGGCATGCCCGGCAACAAGGCGTCGCAAGCGCGGTTGGCTGGGGTAAAAAGCACGGTGTGTCGCAAGTCCCTGTCTGTTGCAGGGTTTTGAGCGGACGTATGCGCGCTAGTGTATTCCCGTACGGAATGTGGGACTAATCGACCTTGTTGATAGGTCTATCGACGGGATCTATCAAGGCTTGGAGCATGATCAACTGTTCGCCAGGCAACAGCAGTTGCACAGATACCCGAAATTCGAACAATTGTTTAAACCGCAGGAGCCGCTCAAGCGCAGGGATTACAAGGGTTTTACCGGTTGGCACGGTCGCTGCAACAGCTCCCTTCGAGATTGACTATACCAATAGAAACTCGCCTATTTTTTAATCAGGTGGGGAGCAATACCTTGAATTTCGTGCCTCGGGCAACATCCGTTTTATTTAATTCTTCGACCAAAGTAGTAGGCAAGGACTGGACATTGGCCAGCGTCGGCGCCGCACTGTTGAGCCTGGCGCCGCTGGCCCAGGCCGAAGACGCCACACAGACCGAAAAACGCCTGGAGACGGTCACCGTCCAGGCGGCCAAAGCCACCCCGGTGCAAGCGGCGCAGGCGCAACTGGACGAGATCCCCGGCGGTACCGGGCTGGTTCAGCAGGCCGAGGTGGAGAAGGGCCGTTCGGCCACCCTGGAAGACACCCTGGCCTATCAACCGGGGGTGTATGCCCAGGCCGCCGGTGGCAACGATGCGATCAAGATTTCCATCCGTGGTTCGGGCGCCAACACCTCGCCGGGCTATTTTCGCGAAGGCACCAAGTTCCTCTTCGACGGCCTGGCCCTGACCGGCGCCGGCGGCACGCCTTATGAGTTGCTCGACACCCAGGGCTTGAGCTACACCGAAGTGCTGCGCGGCGCCAACGCTTTCGAGTACGGCGCCTTGTCGCTGGGCGGGGCGATCAACTTCGTCACCCACTCTGGCCTCACTGCGCCAGGCAACCGCATCAAGGTCGAAGGCGGCAGTTTCGGCTGGCAGAAGCAGACCCTCAGCACCGGTGGCGTGGCCGGCAACGCCGACTACTTCATCAGCGTCGACAATTCCAAGCGCGACGGTTACCAGGACTTCACCTTCACCAAGGCCAAGGGCGTGGTGACCAACTTCGGCTACCGCTTCAACCCCAAGCTGGAAACCCGCCTGTACATCCGCTACCGCGAGGAGTACCACGAGAACGCCGGGGCCCTGACCCTGGCGCAGCTGAAAAAGAATTCCTCGCAGACCAACCCCAGCACCCGCGCCACCCGTGGCGACTCGACCAAGGAAGGCTCGACCTGGGTCGGCAGCAAAACCACCTACACCTTCGACGACGACTCGACCCTGGTGGCCGGGCTGGTCTATCACAACTACCCGCAGATCCTCAGCAAGAAGAGCACGGTCAACCCCAACTACTGGGACTGGCGCGACATCAACTACTCGCTCAAGTACACCCGCAGCGACCAGCTGTTCGGCCTGCCGAGCACCACCAGCGTCGGCTGGAGCAGCACCCAGCACATCCGCTCCGGGGTGCGCACCTACAGCGGTGACAAGGACCTGGGCAGGTTGCAGAAGCAGGTCGAGTACGACGGCTCGTTCGATCATGTGTTGTCGCTGGGCAACGACCTCGGCCTGACCGACAACCTGTACCTGTCCACGGGCCTCTCGGCCATCGAGGTCAAGCGCAATGTCGATGTCAACTTCAGCGACCGGCCCAACACCAGCGGCATCCCCAGCCACTACCGTTATGACGAGTGGAAACTGGCGCCACGGGTCGGCCTGCGTTATTACCTGACCCCGGACGTGCAGGTGTTCGGCAACGTCAGCCGCTCCATCGACCCGCCCAGCTCCTGGTCCAGTTCCGGCTCGGGGGTGACCACCAACTTCGCCAAGACCCTGGTGCCACAAAGCGCCAACACCGTTGAGCTGGGTATTCGCGGGCGCTCGGAGATCTTCGACGCCAGCCTGACCCTGTACAAATCCTGGATCAAGGACGAACTGCTCAACGTCGAAATCCTCCCGGCCACCAACACTGCGGCCGCCGTGGTCTCGACCTCCAACGCCAGCCCGACCATCCACCAGGGCATCGAGGCGGGGCTGACCACCAAGCTCTGGCAGCGCGATAACGGCGATGTGCTGAGCTGGCGCCAGGCCTACACCCTCAACGACTTCCACTACCGCAACGACCCGCTGTTCGCCAAGAACGAGCTGCCGGGCCTGCCCAAGCACATCTACCAGGGCGAGCTGTTCTACCAGTACGCCAATGGCTTTTACGCCGGGGTCAATGTGCGCTCGGCATCGAGCACGGCGGTGGACTACGCCAACAGCTTCTACGCCCCGTCCTACACCCTGTGGGGCGCACGCCTGGGCTACGACGCGCCGAACAAGACCTGGCAGGTGTACCTGGACCTGAAGAACCTCACCGACAAGGACTACGTCACCGCCCTGGTGCCCAGCTACGACGCCAAGGGCCAGGACACCGCTTCGCTGTATCCGGGTGATGGCTTCGGCGCCTACACCGGGATTGCCTACAACTTCTGAGCCAGGGGCGGGTGCCGTTCTTGCGGCACCTGCAGGAGAACCGCATGAGAGTAATCGCAAGGCTGGGTGGCCCCGCCGTGCTCGGCGCGCTGCTGGCCCTGGGCGCCTGCAAGCCGGTGGAGCCGGCGCCGGGGCAGGGCAGCGGCGGCATCGACGGCACGCTGCACAACGGCACCCTGAGCTATGCCGCGCAAGACTATTACGAGGCCGCCCCGGGCAAGCCCGGTGGCACCCTGCGGGTGTCGACGGCATCCGACACCACGACCCTCGACGTGCATTCGATTTCCCACGGCAATGTGCAGTGGCTGGGGCGCATCCTGTTTGATTGCCTGCTGTACCAGGACGAGCAGGGCAATATCTCGCCGTGGCTGGCCAAGTCCTGGGAGATCTCCGACGACGGCAAGACCTACACCTTTCATCTGCGCGATGACGTGACCTTCAGCGATGGCGAAAAATTCAACGCCCGCGCCCTGCAGGTCAACCTTGAACACATGCGCGACCCGGCGACCAAGTCGCCGCTGGCTGCCGCCTATATCGCCCCCTACGTGGATGGGCGCATCGTCGATGAGTACACCTTCGAAGCGCACCTGCGCGAGCCTTATTCGCCGTTTCTCGATGTGCTGGCGCAATCCTGGCTGAGCATGATCTCGCCACGGCAGATCCTCGAAGCGCCGAAGACCATCGCCGAACACCCGATCGGCTCCGGGCCCTTCGTGCTGGAAAGCTACACCCGCGACCAGGGCGCCAACTTCGTCAAGCGCAAGGGCTACAACTGGGCTCCCGCAGTGACCCGGCACCAGGGCGAGGCCTACCTCGACCGCCTGGAACTGAGCATCGTCCCCGAACCGATGATCCGCTTCAGTACCCTGGAAGCCGGCCAGTCGGACTTTACCGTCGATGCCCCGACCCAGAACGCCCGGGCCATTCGCGCCAACCCGGATTTGCAGATGCGCAGCCGTATCCGCAAGGCCAACCCGTTTCGCAGCCTGACCTTCAACGTCGAGCGCTTCCCCTTCGATGACGTCCAGGTGCGCCGCGCCGTGGCCAAGGCCATCGACCGCGACGGCCTGGCCTGGATCACCGGTTTTGGCGAGTACCTGGCCAAGGGTGATTTTCTCGCCGCCAACACCCGCTACTACGACCCGGCATTCAAGGACGTGCTGGCCTATGACGTGGCTGAAGCCAACCGCATTCTCGACCAGGCCGGCTGGAGCGAGCGCGACGGCCAGGGCTACCGGGTCAAGCACGGCCAGCGCCTGGCCGCGCATTTGCTGACCTACGAAACCGCCGCCTACCCCAGCAGCATCGCCGTGGCCATCCAGGCCGACCTGAAAAAGATCGGCCTGCAGATCGACATCGACCTGCTGCCCCTGGCCCAGGTCACCCAGCGCCGGTACGCCAGCGACTTCCAGCTGATCGGCGGCGGCTACTGGCACACCAACACCCCCGATGGCCTGTACATCCTCTACCACAGCCAGGCGATCAGCACTGCCAAGCTGATCGGCCAGAACGCCGGGCGTTTTCGCGATGCCGAGCTCGACCGGGTGCTCAGCGCCGCACGCCAGACCACCGACCCGGTCGAGCTGAGCGACCTCTACCGCATCGCCCAGCAGCGCCTGGCGCAGACCATCCCGGCGGTGCCGGTGTTCGAAAGCCATGTGCTGCTGGCCTACCGCAAGCAGGTCAAGGGCCTGATTTTCGACACCTCGCACAACACCCCGTTGTTCACCAGCGTGTGGCTCGACCCGGAGGGCAAATGACTACTTTGCAGCGATTGGCCTGGCGCCTGCTGGCCGGCATCGGCGTGCTCTGGGGCGCGGCGACCCTGACTTTTTTGGCCATCAACCTCAGTGCCGGCGACCCGGCCCTGGCAATTCTCGGCGGCCCCGACGCCATGCCCAGCGCCGAGCTGATCGCCCAGGTGCGCGCCGAGTACGGCCTCGATCAACCGTTGTGGGTGCAGTACGGCCAGTACCTGGCGCGCCTGGCCCAGGGCGACCTCGGTGAGTCGTACCGCCTGCGCATTCCGGTGCTGCAGGTGATCGGCAGCCAGTTGGGCGCCACGCTGCAGCTGTCGCTGGCCGCAGCCTTGCTGTCGATCCTCCTCGCGGTGAGCTGCGCGGTGCTCACCGCCAACCGCCCGCGCTGGGTGCGCGCGCTGGTGTCCGGCAGCGAACTGGTGCTGTCGTCGGCGCCATCGTTCGTGATCGGCATCGTGCTGTTGCTGCTGTTCTCGTTCGGCTGGCACCTGCTGCCACCGTCCGGCTCCAACAGCTGGCAGGCGCTGATCTTGCCGAGCCTGGCCCTGGCCCTGCCGGTTGCCGCGGTGCTGACCCAGGTACTGCGCCAGGAACTCGAGGACATCCTCGAACAGCCCTTTATCGCCATGGCCCGGGCGCGCGGCATGTCCGAGACGGGCGTGCGCCTCAAGCACGCCTTGCGCCATGCCCTGGTGCCGCTGGTGACGCTCTCCGGTTTTGTCTTTGCCAGCCTGCTGGGCGGTGCGGTGATCATCGAAATGCTGTTCGCCCGCCAGGGCATCGGCCGGCTGATGCTCGATGCCGCCATCACCAAGGACATGCCGTTGCTGTTGGGGATCACCCTGCTGGCGGCGGCGATTTATGGGGTCGTCAACGTTCTCGTCGACCTGATCAACCACTGGGTCGACCCGCGCAGCAAAAGCGTATGAACCCGCATTTCAAGGACCAGCCATGAGTGCCCATGAGTTGCCAACACCCCTGGCCGCGAACCCCGCAAGCCAGGACTATGCCCACCTGCAGGCGCGTTTTGCCGCGGTTTTTGCCCGCATCGCCGAAGGCGCGGTAGACCGCGAGCAGCAGCGCACACTGGCCCATGAGCCGGTGGCCTGGCTGCGCGAGGCGGGCTTCGGCGCCCTGCGCGTGCCCCAGGCGTTGAACGGCGCGCAGGTCAGCCTGCCGGTGCTGTTTCGTCTGTTGATCGAGCTCGCCGAGGCCGATTCCAACCTGCCGCAGATCTTCCGCGCCCACTTCGGTTTTGTCGAAGGCCGGTTGGCCAGCGCTGACGTCGCTTCGCAACGCCACTGGCTGACCAAGGTGGCGGCGGGGCAGTTGTGGGGCGCGGCCATGGCCGAACGTACCGACACCACCGGCAATTCGGTGCGGCTCACGGCTGCCGACCCGCAGGCGCCGCACGCTGGCTGGTTGCTAGAAGGCGAGAAGTACTACTGCACCGGCGCCATCTATGCCGACTGGGTGGCGGCGGTGGCCATGCTCGACGAGGATTTTGTCAGCGTAGTGGTTTCGACCACGGCGCCGGGGGTCAGCCTTGAGGATGACTGGGACGGTTTCGGCCAGCGCCTGAGCGGCAGCGGCACCACCCGCTTTGCCGCGGTCGCGGTGCCGCCGACGCAGGTGTTGCGCCGCTTCAAGCCCGGCGAGCTGCGCGCTGAGTCCTACTTGTCAGCCTTTTACCAGCTGTACCACCTGGCGACCCTGGCCGGTATTGCCCGTGCGGTGCAGCGGGATGCCGTCGACTTCGTCCAGGGCCGCACCCGCGCCTTTGGCGTGCCTGGCCAGTCCAGCCCCAAGGACGACCCGCTGGTGCAGCGGGTGATCGGCCGCCTGTCGAGCCTGGCCTATGCCGCCCAAGCCCTGGTGCTGGATGTCGCCCAGGTGCTGCAGACGGTGCACGAAGCCGAGCTCGACGGCACGGTCGGCGAAGACCACTACGTCGAGGCCGATATCCGCACCTACCAGGCCCAGCAGGTGGTGCTGGAGCAGGTGCTCGAAGCCACCACCTTGCTGTTTGAAGTCGGCGGCGCCTCGGCCACCAGCCAGGCCCGGCGCCTCGACCGGCATTGGCGCAACGCCCGCACCCTGGCCTCGCACAACCCGGCGATCTACCGCGAGCGGGCGCTGGGCAACTACTACCTCAATGGCGTCAGCCCAGGTGCCGCCTGGCGCCAGTTGCACGAACAGGACAACGCCGCCCGCGACGAAGCCAGCGCGGTTTGACCCCCACTCAAGGAATTGCCATGAGCCAGCCCGCACAACACATGAGCATCGGCATGAACATCCTCGGTTTCGGCGCCCACGCCGGCGCCTGGCGCCAGGCCGAGGTGCCGGCCAATGCCTACCTCGACCACCAGTACTACAGCAACATCGCGCGCATCGCCGAACGCGGTAAGCTCGATGCGATTTTCCTCGCCGACGGCCCGGCGCTGCTGGGCGATATTGCCGAGCACCCGGCCGGGCGCCTGGAGCCGACTGTGCTGCTCACCGCCGTGGCCCTGGCCACCCGCCACATCGGCGTGATCGCCACCGCCTCGAGCACTTACAACGACCCCTATAACCTGGCCCGGCGTTTCAGCTCGCTGGACCATATCAGCGGCGGCCGCGCGGCCTGGAACGTGGTCACCAATGCCGGCGACGCGGCGGCGCAGAACTTCGGCCTGGCCGGCGCGCCGCGCCATGTTGACCGTTACGCCCGTGCCGATGAGTTTATCGACGTCACCCTCAAGTTGTGGGACAGCTGGGAAGATGACGCAGTGATCGGCGACGCCCGCCGTGGGCGCTTTGCCGACCCGGCCAAGGTGCATGCGATCGACTTTGTCGGCGAGCACTTTTCGGTCAAGGGCCCGCTGAACCTGCCGCGCTCGCCCCAGGGCCGGCCGGTGCTGGTCCAGGCCGGGTCCTCCGAAGGTGGCAAGGCCCTCGGCTCGCGCTATGCCGATGCGATCTTCACCACCCAGACCACCCTGGTCGACGGCCAGGCCTTCTACCAGGAAATGAAGCAGCGCGCCCGCCAGTGGGGGCGCAACCCCGAGCACCTGAAAATCATGCCGGGGTTGTCGACGGTGATTGGCAGCAGCGAGGCCGAGGCCCAGGCGCGCTTCGACGAACTCAATGCCTGGTACGGCGAAGAGGGGCTGATCAATCAGGTGGCGGCGCGGGTGGGTCTTGCGGTCAACGAGCTGGAACTGGATGCGCCCTTGCCCTGGGAGCGGATCGGCCCGGTGGCGGAATTCGAGCGCGGCTCCCACGGTTTTCTCGAAGCCCAGTTGAACCTGGCGCGGCGCGAGCACCTGACCCTCCGTGAGCTGTCGCGGCGCATCCTGGTCGGCCACCGGCTGATCGTCGGCACCCCGGAACAGGTCGCCGACACCCTCGAACACTGGTTTCGCGCCGGTGCCGCCGACGGCTTCAACATCATGCCGGACATGTTCCCCTCGGGTGTCGAGGTGTTCGTCGACGAAGTGGTGCCGCTGCTGCAAAAGCGCGGGGTGTTCCGCCACGAATACCAGGGCAGCACCCTGCGCGACCACCTCGGCCTGCCGTACCCGGCCGGCCAGTACCAGCGCGCCGCCGAAGCGGTGTGAGCCTGGCCACCGGCAGAGCCGCAATCCTGCCCTTTAACGTTCAGCCCAAGGAGGTGCCCGATGGCGCCGATCAATTCAACGGCGGCGGTGCTGCCGGCCAACGGCCTGATCCAGGCCCAGGCGCGCTTCGTCAGGCCTCGACAGTTGGCCCTGCGCCCGGGGCTGGTACTGGCCGCGCTGTTTGTCGCGCTGCTGGTGCTGGCGGCGCTGCAGCCAGGTTGGCTGGTGTCCGCCGACCCGCTCGAGGCCAGCGCCCGCCAGGCATTCCAGCCACCGAGCAGCCTGCACTGGCTGGGCACTGACGAGAACGGCCGCGACATCCTCGCGCGGCTGGTGCATGCCGTGCGCCCGTCGCTGGTGCTGGGCCTGAGCGCCACGGCCCTGGGGTTGTTGCTCGGCACCGTGCTGGGCTTGCTGGCCGGGCTCGGGCCCCGGCTGGTCGACGGCGTGGTGATGCGCCTGGTCGATGTGCTGCTGGCCTTTCCCGACCTGCTGCTGGCACTGGTGATCATCACCTTTTTTGGCCAGGGCGCGCTCAACACCATCATCGCCGTGGGTATCGCCAGCGTGCCGCGTTATGCGCGCCTGGTGCGTGCGCAAACCCTGGTGGTGCGCAATGCCGGCTATGTCGAGGCGGCCACCACCCTCGGCCTGCCTCGGCGTCAGGTGATCTGGCGGCATGTGCTGCCCAATGCGATCAAGCCGATCTTGATACTCGCCACCATCGGCATCGGCAGCACCATCGTCGCCGGGGCCGCCTTGAGTTTTCTCGGCTTTGGCGCGCCACCGCCAGAGCCGGAGTGGGGCGGCATGCTCGCCATCGGCCGCAACTACCTGGCCAACGCCTGGTGGCTGGTGGCCTGGCCGGCACTGGCCATCACCCTCACCGTAGTCTCGATCACCGCCATCGGCCGCGAACTGCTGCGCCGCAACGAAGGTAAACGCCTATGAATGCTGTTATCCAACACCCCGCGCCGCTGATTGAGGTTAGCGACCTGCAGGTGCGCTTCGGCCAGGGCGTGCCGGTGCTCAAGGGCATCAGCTTCAGCCTGCAGCAGGGCGAATGCCTGGCGCTGGTGGGCGAGTCCGGCTCGGGCAAGAGCGTCACTTCGCGCACCCTGGCCGGGCTCACCGGTGCCCATGCGCAGCTGCAGGCCAGCCGCCTGGCCTTCGCCGGGCAGGACCTGCGTCAGTTAGACGAGCGTGCCTGGCGCCGGGTGCGCGGTGCGCAAATCGGTTTTGTCATGCAGGACGCCCTGGGTTCGCTCGACCCCCTGCGCCCGGTCGGCAAGGAGATTGCCGAACCCTTGCAGTTGCACAGCGACCTGAACCGCGCACAGCGCCAGGCGCGCGTGCTTGAACTGCTGCGCGCGGTCGGCGTGCCGGAGCCTGAGCTGCGCGCCCGCCAATACCCCTGGCAGCTTTCCGGCGGCTTGCGTCAGCGTGCCTTGATCGCCTCGGCCATCGCCTGCAACCCGCGCCTGCTGATTGCCGATGAGCCGACCACGGCGCTGGACGCCACGGTCCAGGCCCAGGTCTTGAGCCTGCTCGAATCCCTGCGTGGCGACAGTACCGCGATGCTGATCGTCAGCCATGACCTGGCGGTGGTCTCGCGCTTGGCCAACCGGGTGGCGGTGATGCACAACGGCGTAATCGTCGAGCAGGGCAGTGTCGAGGCGGTGCTGCAAGACCCGCAGCACCCCTATACCCAGTACCTGCTCAAGGCTGGCGCCGCCGTGCATTTTCGCCGGCCGCAGGCGCCGGCGTTGGCGGCGGTCGCACCTGCGGTGGTGGAACGCAGCGCGCCGCTGTTGCAGGTGCAGCAGGTGAGCAAGGCCTTCAAGGGCCCGGACGGCACCTGGCGCACCGTGGTCGACCAGGTTTCGCTGCAACTGCACAAGGGCCGCACCTTGGGCATCGTCGGCGAGTCGGGCTCGGGCAAGACCACCCTCACCAGGATGATCCTCGGCCTGGAAACCCCCGACAGCGGCGAGATCCAGATCAAGGGCCGGCCCTGGTTGCGCCTCGATGACCAGGAGAAACGCCAGTTGCGCCGCAGCATCCAGGTGGTGTTCCAGGACCCGCTGAGCTCCTTCGACCCGCGCTACACCGTGCAGCGCGTGCTGTTCGAGGCGCTGCAAGTGGCCGGGCACCTGCGCGCGCAGTGGCGCCAGCAGGCCGTCGAGCTGCTGACCCTGGTGCGCCTCGACCCCAGCCTGCTGGAGCGCCGCCCGATCGAGCTGTCTGGCGGCCAACGGCAACGCATCGCCATCGCCCGCGCCCTGGCCGCGCAGCCGCAGATTTTGGTGTGCGACGAGCCGGTGTCGGCGTTGGATGTGTCGGTGCAGGCGCAGATTCTCGAGCTGCTCGACGATCTCAAGCAGCGCCTGGGCCTGGCCTGCCTGTTCATCTCCCACGACCTGGGGGTGATCAACCATGTCAGCGACCAGGTGCTGGTGATGAAAGACGGCGTGGCGGTGGAAAGCGGCGCCGTGCGCGATGTCTTCGACCGTCCGCAACACCCCTATACCCGTGCCTTGCTCGATGCCATCCCGCACCTGGAAAGCGGCCGTCGAGTCAGTTTCGAATTTCTCCGCCTGGCGATCTGATCGCCTGATCCGCACAAGGAAAGTCCATGCCTGGTTTATCCGCAGTACCCCGTGTTGAGCAGCGCAACCTCGACGACCTCAAGGGCAATACCGAAAACCTCCTGGCGCTGATTGCCGCCGGCGCCGCGCAACGTGAACGCGAGCGCCAGCTGCCCTATGAAGCGGTCCGCCAGATTGCCCAGGCCGGGCTCTACACCTGCCGTATTCCGCAGGCGTACGGCGGCCCGGGTGGCAGTGTCAGCGATGTGATCGGCCTGCTGCTGCGCATCGCTTCGGTGGACTCCAACGTTGCCCAGGCGTTGCGTCCGGGCTTCGGCTTTGTCGAGGGCTTGTTGTCTTCGACCGCCGACGGTGCCGAAGCCGAGCGCCAGCGCTGGTTCGCCCGCTACCTGCAAGGCGCGGTGCTGGGCAATGCCGGTTGGGAAGTGGGTGGCGCCAATGGCGCGATCAGCGCGCGCATCGTGCGCGAGGGTGAGCATTACCGCGCCAGCGGCAGCAAGTACTACAGCACCGGCGCCCTGTACGCCGACTGGGTCAGCGCCGTGGCCCTGGATGAAAACGATCAGCCGGTGTCGTTCGTGCTGCCGCGCGAGCGCCAGGGCCTGGAATTGCTCGACGATTTCGACGCCATGGGCCAGCGCCTGACGGCCAGCGGCACCACGCGCCTGAACGATGTGCTGGTGTACGCCGACGAGATTCGCACGCGCACCGTGGAGGAGGGCAAGCGCACCATCGTCACGCCGTTCTTGCAGTTGTTTCTGGCCACGGTGCAGGCTGGCATCGCCCGCAATGCCCTGGACGATGCCAGCCGCTTTGCCCGTGAGCACGCGCGGCCGATCAAGCACAGCAGCGCCACGCGCTCGGTGGATGACCCGTACGTGCAGCTCAGCGTTGGTGAAATCGCTGCCCGCGCCTTTACCGCCGAGGCCGTGGTGCTGCGCGCTGCGGCGTCGATCGACCGCGCCTGGGCCGCCGGCCTTGACCCGCAACAGGTCGACCAGGCCGCCATCGACGTTGCCCAGGCCCAGTACATTGCTGCCGAATCGGCGCTCAAGGCCGCCGAATTGCTGTTTGACGTCGGCGGCGCCTCGACCACCGGCCGCAGCCACAACCTCGACCGCCACTGGCGCAACGCGCGCACGGTCGCCAACCATAACCCTCGGCACTGGAAGGCCGCGGCGGTCGGCGCCTGGCAGCTGACCGGCACACCGCCACCGACCTCGGGGTTGTTCTGAATTGGGCAGCGTGCAGGCGCCTTTGCTGAGCCTCAGCACCTGGCAATCACGGCGAGTACCGATAATCATCGGCTGTGCGCTGCTGATGGAGCTGATCGACTCCACCGTGGTGATGACCGCCTTGCCGCAGATGGCCAGCGAATTCGGCGCGCCGAGCGTGCGCATGAACCTGGTGGTGTCGCTGTACCTGCTCGCCGCCGCCTTGGCCGTGCCGGTCAGCGGCTGGGCGGCGGACCGCTATGGGCCACGGCGGCTGTTCGTCCTGGCCATCGTTCTGTTCACCCTGTCGTCGCTGGCCTGCGCCCTGGCCGGTTCGTTGCTGCAGCTATGCCTGGCACGCCTGTGCCAGGGCGCGGCGGGGGCGATGATGGTGCCGGTGGGGTTGATGATCCTGCTGCGCTGGTCGCCGCGCGAGCAACTGCTGGGCAATATGTCCTACCTGACCATCCCACCGCTGGTGGGGCCGATGCTCGGGCCGCCCCTGGGCGGTTTGCTGGTGACCCTGCTGTCGTGGCAATGGATCTTTCTGGTCAACCTGCCCATCGGCGTGCTCGGGGTTTACCTGGTGCTGCGGCATATTCCCGATTACCCCGGCGACAGCCGGCAACGCCTGGACCTGCGTGGCTTGCTGCTGGCCAGTGTGGCCCTGGCGTCACTGGTGTTCGGCTTCGAAGCCTTGGGCCATGGCTTGCTGGCGCGGCATTGGGTGCTGCTGCTGTTGCTGCTCGGGCTGTTGGCGGCGCTGCTGTATGTGCGCCATGCGCGCCACTGCGCCCAGCCGCTGCTGGACTTTGCGCCGTTGCGCGTGCGCAGCTTTGCCTTGAGTTTCTGGGGCGGCAACCTGTTTCGCCTGGGCACGGCGGCGCAGCCGTTCTTGATGGTGCTGTTGTTCCAGCTGTGTTTTGACCTGAGCCCCTTGCATGCCGGCTTGCTGACCTTTACCGGTGGCGTCGGCGCCTTTGTGGTCAAGCTGCTGGCGGTGCGCATCGTGCGCCGCTTTGGCTTTCGCCGCACCTTGAGCGTCAATGCGTTGTTTACCGGCGTGAGCCTGGGCGCCTGCGCCAGTTTCAACCTCGACACGCCGTACTGGCTGGTGGTCTTGATCCTGTTCGCCAGCGGCCTGATCCGCTCCTTGCAGTTCAGCGCCATGGGCGGCTTGACCTATGCCGATGTCCCTGCCGAGCTGCACAGCCGGGCCAGCAGTTTGTCGGCGGCGACGGTGCAGTTGGCCATGAGCGTGTCGGTAGGCGTGGCGGCCTCGCTGCTGAGCGTGCTGATGAGCGTGAAGGGCGAGCAGCAGGTGGCGGTGGCGGATATTGCCCTGGTGATTGGCGTGTGTGCGCTGGCGTGCATGGCCTCGGCGCTGGTGTTTCGCAAACTGGCGCCGGATGCGGGAAGTGAGATCTACCGCTGACCTTTTTTCGCCTGGACTGCGACCGCTGCGCGCTCGATCGCCGGCA
>NZ_JH650761.1:250908-260011 GCF_000259195.1 Pseudomonas donghuensis | reverse complement strand
CGGTGCGGCGACCCGACTTGCCCCGCGATAAAGCCAGTATCAGGACTGGCTGATCGGGCTTACCGGTGCCAATGGCGTCACAGAGGCCGGTGCAGCACTGGCTACCGATGCCGGGCTTGGCGCCGGTGCAGCGCTGGCCGCAGGTGCCGCCGGCTTCGCTGCTGCAGGTTTAGCTGCTGGCTTGGCCGCAGGTTTAGCCGCTGCGGTTTTCGCCGCTGGCTTGGCTGCAGGTTTAGCCGCTGCAGTTTTTGCTGCAGGTTTCGCCGCCGCTTTCGGTGCAGCCTTGGCCAATGGCTTGGCCGCAGCCTTGCTCGCTGCCGGCTTTTTCGAGATAGGCGTCACCGATGCACCGGTCAGCTTCTCGATCTGCTTGGTCAGCGTGTCGACCTGCTTGTGCAGGGCGGCGACTTCATTGCGGCTCGGAACGCCCAGACGCGAAATGGCACTGTTCAGGCGCTTGTCGAAAGCCTCTTCGAGCTCGCCCCATTTGCCCAGCGCGCGATCTTTGACATCACTGACCCGAGAGCTAGCCGATTTCGCAGTAGCCTTGGCCGAGTCGACCGAACTCTTGGCTAGCTTCTCAGCTTTCTCACCATCCTTGACCAGGGTGTCGAACAGCTTGCTGCCATCCGCATCGATCTTGGAGTAGATACCCAAACCAGCCAGCCAGATCTTGCGGGAATACTTCTCGATCCCCCCGACCCAGGAGCTGCCTTCTTTCTCAGTATTCTTCTTGCCAGCCATCCCGCTCTCCTTATTGTTTACGTGCGACACGTTCAAGCAATGCCGTGAGCTCATCGAGCTTGGCAGAGAGTGCCTCCACGTCATGTTTAGACGGAATGCCGATGCGATTCAAGGCGCTTGCGACCCGCGTGTCGAAAGCCTTTTCGATTTTGTCGAGTTGAACCTCGACCTTGCCCTTGACGCTGGTCAGCTCGCCCTTCACCGAATCAATCTCGGAGTTGGCAGCATCGACCTTCGCATCGAGTTTTTTCTTGCCGCGTTGTTCTACCGATTCGCCGGCCTTGACCAGCTCTTTAAGGTAGTCGGCACCTTCCTGACCTACCCGGGTGTAAGCCCCCAGGCCTGCCAGCCAGATCTTGCGCGCGTAGCCGCGCACCTCACCCAACCTGCGCTGGGCGTCGTCTTTTTTCTTCAGGATCACTTTGGCCATGCTCTGCACCTCACGCTCTGAACGGAAATGGAGGAACTGCCCACGGAAGTTGGGCCTGAGCACAAGGTAGGGGGAAAAATTAGAATTGGCACACTAATAAAGGGGCAGCGGCAAGCTTCAAGCTTCAAGCGGCAAGAAAGGGCAGCGGTGATCTTGAAACCGTCGCCCCCTCCCATTCACCGCGAAGCACTTGCAGCTTGCAGCTTGAAACTCCCCCCTTGAGCCGCTAGGCGAGCGCCTTATCCAGCGCCCGCTCGATCTCGCTCTTGATGGTCCCGCTCATCATCGACAGCATCATGCCCAGCTTCAGCTCGACCTTGATGCTGTCCTCGCCAATCAGCACGCTGCCGTTGGCACCACTGCGCTTGACCTCGACCCGGTCGCCGTTCCAGCTGGCCTTGAGGTCGTATTCGCGGGCCAGCTTGTCGACCAGGGCTTCGGCCTTTTGCCGGGCCGCGTCGCGGCCCAGGCTGTGTTTGCGTTCAACGCTGATCTGGGTCATTCATTCAATCCTGGGTTCGAAGGCATACTTATATTATGCCCGCGCCCCACCTGCGACACACCCCGCCAAGACAAATCCGACCGTACGCCCTAGAATGGCCAGTAATTTTTTCCGGTGAAGCGATATGAACGATCAGCGCAAAGGCGACCACGCCGAACCCACCACCCACTTCGGCTACAAGAACGTGCCGGAAAGCCAGAAGGCCGAGAAAGTCGCCGAGGTGTTCCACTCGGTGGCGGCCAAGTACGACCTGATGAACGATGTGCTCTCCGGCGGCATGCACCGCCTGTGGAAGCGCTTCACCATCGAGCTGTCGGGCGTGCGCCCGGGTAACCGGGTGCTCGACATCGCCGGCGGCACTGGCGACCTGGCGGCCAAGTTCTCGCACCTGGTCGGCCCTACCGGCCAGGTGGTGCTGGCCGACATCAACGAGTCGATGCTCAAGGTCGGTCGCGACCGCCTGCTCGACCGCGGCGTGGCAGGCAACATCGAGTTCGTCCAGGCCGACGCCGAAAAACTGCCATTCCCGGACAACCACTTCGACTGCGTGACCATCGCCTTCGGCCTGCGCAACGTCACCCACAAGGAAGACGCCATCCGCTCCATGCTGCGGGTGCTCAAGCCCGGTGGCCGGTTGCTGGTGCTGGAATTCTCCAAACCGACCAACAAGCTGATGTCCAAGGTCTACGACGCCTACTCGTTCGCCTTCATGCCGCTGGCCGGCAAGCTGATCACCAACGACTCGGAAAGCTACCGCTACCTGGCCGAATCGATCCGCATGCACCCCGACCAGGAAACCCTCAAGGCGATGATGGTCGAGGCCGGCTTCGATCGCGTCACCTACCACAACATGACCAGCGGCATCGTCGCCCTGCACCGGGGAATCAAGCCCTGATGCTCCTGGCCGGCCTGCTCGCCAGCGTCGAACACGGCCTCAACCGTGTTTTGCGCCTGGACAGCACAGCGCTGCCGCGCTTGAGCCCGCTGGACGGCAAGGTGATTGCCATCGACTGCCGCCAGCCGGCCTTGCAGCTGTTCATCCTGCCCAGCGACGAAGGCCTGATGCTCGCCGCGCACTGGGCCAATGAGGCTGACTGCACCTTGCGTGCGCCGGCCAGCAGCCTGGTGCGCCTGGCCCTGAGCCAGGACAAGAGCGCGGTGCTGCACAGCCCGCAGGTCGAGCTTGAAGGCGATAGCGCGGTGCTGCTCGATCTGGTCGCGGTGCTGCAGGACCTGGAGCTTGACTGGGAGTACGAAGTCTCCCGCTGGCTGGGGCCGATCGCCACGCAGTTGCTCAGCGGCCATTTGCGCAGCCGCGCCAACTGGACCCGCCAGGGCCTGGCGGCGCTCAACCAGAACCTCTCCGAGTACCTCGCCGAAGAGGCCCGGACCCTGGTAGGCCAGCGCGAAGCCGAAGCCCGTTTCAGCGAACTCGACACGCTAAAAGTCGATATTGAACGCCTTGAGGCGCGCATCGAGCGCCTTGCCCGATCCCTTGATACCAGCGATAACGCATGAAGCTGCTTGCCGTCCGCCGTCTGTTGCGCATCCAGCGCGTCGTGATCCGTTACCGTCTCGATGACCTGCTGTTCGCCCTGCCCCTGCCCTGGTGGCTGATGGGCTTGCGCTATGCCATGCCCTGGCGCTGGCTACCGCGCAAAGAGCTGGAGCTCAGCCGTGGCGCGCGCCTGCGCCTGGCGCTGCAGGACCTGGGGCCGATCTTCATCAAGTTCGGCCAGTTGCTGTCGACCCGCCGCGACCTGCTGCCCGAAGACATCGCCGACGAGCTGATGCTGCTGCAGGACCGGGTGCCGCCGTTCGATCCGCAAAAAGCCATCGCCCTGATCGAAGAACAGCTCGGGGCGAAGATCAGCGAGGTGTTCAGCCGCTTTGACGTCGAGCCGTTGGCTTCGGCATCGGTGGCCCAGGTACACGCGGCCAAGCTCAAGAGCGGCGAAGAGGTGGTGGTCAAGGTGGTGCGCCCGGGCCTCAAGCCGGTCATTGCTCAGGACCTGGCCTGGCTGTTCCTGATTGCCCGCGGCGCCGAACGGGTTTCGGCCGATGCACGCCTGCTGCACCCGGTGGAAGTGGTCAACGACTACGAAAAGACCATCTACGACGAACTCGACCTGTTGCGCGAAGCGGCCAACGCCAGCCAGCTCAAGCGTAACTTCGAAGGCTCGGAGATGATGTACGTGCCCCAGGTGTACTGGGACTGGTGCCGGCCTAAAGTGCTGGTGATGGAGCGCATCTACGGTATTCAGGTCACTGACCTGGCGACCCTGGCCGACCAGCGCACCGACATGAAGATGCTCGCCGAGCGTGGCGTGGAGATCTTCTTCACCCAGGTCTTTCGCGACAGCTTCTTCCATGCCGACATGCACCCGGGCAACATCTTCGTCAGCACGGTCAAGCCGTGGAGCCCGCAGTACATTGCCATCGACTGCGGCATCGTCGGCAGCCTGACCCCCGAGGACCAGGACTACCTGGCACGCAACCTGTTTGCCTTCTTCAAGCGCGACTACCGCCGTGTGGCGCAGTTGCACATTGACTCGGGCTGGGTACCGGCACAGACCAAACTGAATGAATTCGAAGCGGCGATCCGCACCGTGTGCGAGCCGATCTTCGAAAAACCGTTAAAGGATATTTCTTTCGGCCAGGTGCTGATGCGCCTGTTCCAGACCGCGCGGCGCTTCAACATGGAAGTCCAGCCGCAGCTTGTTCTGTTACAGAAGACCCTGCTCAACATCGAAGGCCTGGGCCGCCAGCTGTACCCGGACCTGGACCTGTGGACCACCGCCCAGCCGTTCCTCGAGCGCTGGATGCGCGAACGGGTCAGCCCCAAGACCCTGCTGCAGAACCTGCATGGCCAGGTCGAGCAGATCCCGCACCTGGCCGGCATGACCCGCGACCTGCTCGAACGCATGTCGCAACCGCACCTGGCCGACCCGCCCGCGACCTGGCAGCCGAAGAACGATCACTGGGCCCTGCGCCTGCTCGGTGCCGGGCTGCTCGGCGGCGGCGCCACCCTGGCTGCCGGCGCGGTCAGCCTCAGCGCTCCCGCTGCCTGGCCTGCCTGGTTGATGCTGGCCGCTGGCCTCTACCTGATCGTGCGTCGATAGCCAGCCGGGCTGCTGGCTGGCACACTAGCACAAGGGTTCGGCAAAGGATCGGACCCGGCTTTGGAGTCGAAAATGAAAGACTGGCTGGACGAGATCAACTGGAACAGCGATGGCCTGGTACCGGCTATCGCCCAGGACCACAAGACCGGGCGCGTGCTGATGATGGCCTGGATGAACCGCGAAGCGCTGGCCCTGACCGCCGCCGAGCAGCGGGCCATCTACTGGTCACGTTCGCGTGGCAAACTGTGGCGCAAGGGCGAAGAATCCGGCCACGTGCAAAAGCTGCACGAAATGCGCCTGGACTGCGACGCCGACGTGATCATCCTGATGGTTGAACAACTGGGTCATATCGCCTGCCATACCGGCCGCGAGAGCTGCTTCTACCGGGTCTTCGACAACGGTGAGTGGAAGACCGTCGATCCGGTCATCAAGGACCCGCATGCCATCTACAGCGCAGGACATTGACATGAGCGACACCCTGACCCGCCTGGCCGAAGTACTGGAAGCGCGCAAAGGCGCCGAGCCCGACAGCTCGTACGTGGCCAGCCTGTATCACAAGGGCCTGAACAAGATTCTGGAAAAGCTCGGCGAAGAGTCGGTCGAGACCATCATCGCCGCCAAGGATGCCGCCCACAGCGGCGACTGCAGCGATGTCATCTACGAGACCGCCGATCTGTGGTTCCATAGCCTGGTCATGCTCGCCCAATTGGGCCAGCACCCGCAGGCGGTGCTGGACGAACTGGACCGCCGTTTCGGCCTGTCCGGGCACGCCGAGAAAGCAGCGCGTCAGCCGTCGGCCTAACTGAATTATTTCGAGGGATTGCACCATGGGTATTTTTGACTGGAAACACTGGATCGTCCTGCTGGTCGTGGTGGTACTGGTGTTTGGTACCAAGAAGCTGAAGAACTTCGGCAGCGACCTGGGCGAGTCGATCAAGGGCTTCAAGAAAGCCATGAACGAAGAAGAGACCAAACCGGCCGAACAGACGCCCCCTCCGGTGCAACCCGTCCAGCCGCAGGCCACTTCGCCGCTGAACCAGCCGCAGACCATCGATGGCCAGGCCCACAAGGTCGAAGAGCCGATCAGGAAAGATTGATCAATGTTCGGGATCAGCTTCAGCGAACTGTTGCTCGTGGGCCTGGTGGCCCTGCTGGTGCTCGGCCCCGAGCGCCTGCCGGGCGCCGCGCGTACCGCCGGGCTGTGGATCGGCCGGCTCAAGCGCAGCTTCAATGCGATCAAGCAGGAGGTCGAGCGTGAAATCGGCGCCGATGACATCCGTCGTCAGTTGCACAACGAGCACATCCTCTCCATGGAGCAGGAAGCGCGCAAGATCCTCAACCCCAACAGCGTGACGCCTGAGCCGCCTGCAACCCCGGTTGCCCATGGCGAAAGCGCCCCGGCGCCAACACCCAGCAGCAGCGAAACCACGCCGCCAGCCGCCAGCGCGCCCACCGAACCGACACAGCCCCCGCGAGCCCCATGAGCGATATTCCGGAAAACGACCAGCCGATGCCGCTGGTTTCGCACCTCACCGAGTTGCGTACACGCCTGCTGCGCTGCGTCGCGGCCATCTTCCTGATCTTCGCCGGGCTGTTTTCCTTCGCGCAGCAGATCTACACCCTGGTCTCGGCGCCGTTGCGCGAGCACCTGCCGGCCAACGCGACGATGATCGCCACCGACGTCGCCTCGCCGTTCCTGACGCCGTTCAAGCTGACCATGATCGTCTCGCTGTTCCTGGCCATTCCGTTGATCCTCCAGCAGATCTGGGGCTTCATCGCGCCGGGCCTGTACCGCCATGAAAAGCGCATCGCCATTCCGTTGCTGGTGTCGAGCATCATCCTGTTCTACGCCGGCATGGCCTTTGCGTATTTTCTGGTGTTCCCGCTGATCTTCGGCTTCTTCGCCAGCGCCACCCCGGAAGGGGTGTCGATGATGACGGACATTTCCAGCTACCTGGACTTCGTCATGACCCTGTTCTTCGCCTTCGGCGTGGCCTTCGAGATCCCGGTGGCCGTGGTCCTGCTGGTGTGGATCGGCGTGGTCGATGTGAAGTACCTGCGAAAGATCCGCCCGTACGTGATCATTGGCTGCTTCGTGGTCGGCATGATCCTGACCCCGCCGGACATCTTCTCGCAGACCCTGCTCGCCGTGCCGATGTGGCTGCTGTTCGAGATCGGCGTGCTGTTTGGCGGGCTGATCCGCAAGCGTAGCGAACACCCTGAAGACGCTGCCGACGACCATAACGACCAGCCGCCAGCGACTCAGCCGTGAACCTGCTGTTACTTGAAGAGGCCGATTTCATCGCGGCCGATCGCGTGGTGCTGGCTGACCGGCGCTTTACCCACATGCAGGAAATCCACCGCGTGGCGGTGGGCGATACCCTGCGCGTCGGGCGTATCGGCGGGCTGATGGGCCAGGCCGTGGTACTGCGCCTGGAAGGCCATGAAGCCGAGCTCAGCGTCAGCTTCGACCAGCCACCACCGGCCAAGCTGCCGCTGACTTTGGTGCTGGCCCTGCCACGGCCGAAAATGCTCCGTCGGGTGTTCCAGACCGTCGCCACCATGGGCGTGCCAAAGCTGATCCTGGTCAACAGCTACCGGGTCGAGAAAAGCTTCTGGCAAACCCCGTTCCTCGAGCCCGAAGCCATCCGCGAACAGCTGATCCTCGGCCTTGAGCAGACCCGCGATACCGTGCTGCCCGAGGTGATCATCGAGAAGCGCTTCAAGCCGTTTGTCGAAGACCGCCTGCCGGCCATTGCGCAAGGCACCCTCGGCCTGGTCGGCCATCCAGGCCCGTACCCGCCCTGCCCGCGCGGGCTGAACGAGCCGGTTACCCTGGCCATTGGCCCGGAAGGTGGCTGGATTCCCTACGAGATCGACCTGCTGGGCAAGGCCGGGCTGAACCCGGTACAACTCGGCGAACGCATCCTGCGCGTGGAAACAGCGGTCACCGCCCTGCTCGCCCGTCTGTTCTGACTTCAGTTTTGCCGCTCCAGGCCGATGCATTGGCACCAGAAAAATAATCGCCTCTGCCGATCGCAATGGAGTCCCACCATGTACCGTTGGTTAGCCCAGCACCTGGGTAACGTGAGCGTCAATCTCAAACTCGGCATCGGCTTCGGCCTGGTCCTGTTGCTGACCCTGGCCATTACCCTGACCGGCTGGCAGGGCCTGAACGGCATCAGCAACCGTGGCGACACCCTGGGCGGGATTTCCCAGGTGCACCAGGCCACCCTCGAACTGCGCATTGCCCGCCAGGGCTTCCAACTCAAAGGCGACGAGGCCGCGGCGCAGAACCTCAACAATGCCCTGGCTGCGCTTGAGCGCCAGTTGCAAGCGGTCGACCAACGCATCGTCCTGCCCGAGAACCGCCGTCGCATCGAGCAGCAGCACGAAGCCGTGCGCCAGTACCGCCAGGCGCTAAGCAGTGCCGACAAGGCCGCCCAACAGCGCGAAGCCGCTCGTGCCGTGCTCGGCAGCAGCGCCGACGAGGCCGCGGCGTTGATCGCCCAGGTCGAGCAACAACTGCTCAGCGGCAGCGACCTGAACCTGTTCAACAGCGTGGTCGGTGCCAGCAAGCTGCTGCAACAGGCGCGCTTCCAGGTCCGTGGCTACACCTACAGCGGCAAGCCCGAATTCCAGCACACTGCGCTGGAGGCCATCGACCAGGCCACCTCGCAGCTCAAGACCCTGGCCGAAGTACTGCCGGCCAGCTACACCAGCAACTTCAACCAGGCCGCCCGCGCCCTGGGTAACTATCGCGGCGCCGTGGTCGAGTTCGGCAATGCGCAAAACGCCTCCGAGCAGGCCGCTCAACAAATGGTTGTCTTGGGCCAGAACCTGATCGAGCAGAGCCAGCAACTGACCAGCACCCTTACCACCCTGCGCGATGACGAGTCGCAACACGCCAAGTCGATGCTGGCCCTGGCCACCGTGCTGGCCTTGCTGTTCGGCCTGCTGGCCGCCTGGGCGATTACCCGGCAGATCATTATCCCCCTGCGTCAAACCCTCAATGCCGCCGACCGGGTTGCCAGTGGCGACCTGCGCCACGACCTCAAGATCGACCGCCGTGACGAGCTGGGCCAGTTGCAGCGCAGTATGCAGCGCATGACCGTGAGCCTGCGCGAATTGATCGGCGGCATCGGCGACGGCGTCACCCAGATTGCCAGCGCCGCCGAAGAACTGTCAGCGGTCACCGAGCAGACCAGTGCCGGGGTCAACAATCAAAAGGTCGAGACCGACCAGGTGGCCACCGCCATGAACGAAATGGCCGCCACCGTACAAGAGGTCGCACGTAACGCCGAG
>NZ_JH650761.1:231614-250898 GCF_000259195.1 Pseudomonas donghuensis | reverse complement strand
GACCGGGGGCCCCCCGCCATGAACGAAATGGCCGCCACCGTACAAGAGGTCGCACGTAACGCCGAGGAAGCCTCGGAAGCGGCGGTGATGGCCGATCAGCAGGCCCGCGAAGGTGATCGAGTGGTCGGCGAAGCCATCGCCCAGATCGAGCGCCTGGCCAGCGAGGTCAACCACTCCAGCGAAGCCATGGGCCAGCTCAAGGCCGAAAGCGACAAGATCGGCAGCGTGCTCGATGTGATCAAGTCAGTCGCCCAGCAAACCAACCTGCTCGCCCTCAACGCCGCCATCGAAGCTGCCCGCGCCGGGGAAGCCGGGCGTGGCTTTGCCGTGGTCGCCGATGAAGTACGCAGCCTGGCACAACGCACCCAGCAGTCCACCGAAGAGATCGAACAGTTGATCGCCGGCCTGCAGAACGGCACCCAGCAGGTTGCCACGGTAATGGACGCCAGCCGCGGCCTGACCGACAGCAGCGTCGAGCTGACTCGCCGCGCCGGCACCTCGCTGGAAACCATCACCCGCACCGTGTCGTCGATCCAGGCGATGAACCAGCAGATCGCTGCGGCAGCCGAGCAGCAAAGCGCGGTGGCCGAAGAAATCAACCGTAGCGTGATGAACGTGCGAGATGTGTCGGACCAGACATCGGCCGCCAGTGAAGAGACGGCGGCGTCGAGCGTTGAGCTGGCGCGGTTGGGGACGCATCTGCAGACGCTGGTCGGCAAGTTCCAGCTGTAGAAAGCATCGCGGGGCAAGCCCGCTCCTACCGGTCTGGTGGGAGCGGGCTTGCCCCGCGATGGGGCCCTAAAGCACCTGCCGCAAAAACGCCTGGGCGCGCAGGTCCTTGGGCGAGGTGAAGAACGCCTCCGGCGGCGAATCTTCCAGCAGCTTGCCGTGATCGAAGAACAGCACCCGATCCGCCACTTCCCGGGCAAAGCCCATTTCGTGGGTGACGCAAACCATGGTCATGCCTTCCAGGGCCAGGGTTTTCATCACATCCAGCACTTCGCCGACCATTTCCGGGTCGAGCGCCGATGTCGGCTCATCGAACAGCATCACCTTGGGGTCCATGGCCAGGGCCCGGGCGATCGCCACCCGTTGCTGCTGACCGCCGGACAGGCGTGACGGGTACTCGTTGGCCTTCTGGCCAATCCCGACCTTCTCCAGCAACGCCCGGGCCTTGGCCTCGCGCTCGACCTTGCCACGCTTGCGCACGACCTTCTGCGCCAGGCACAGGTTCTCCAGCACGGTCATGTGCGGGAACAGGTTGAAATGCTGGAACACCATGCCCACTTCACGGCGGTAGGCGTTGACGTCGGTCTTCGGGTCGGCCAGCTGCAGGCCATCGATGGCCACGGTGCCTTCATCGAACGACTCCAGGCCATTGAGGCAGCGCAGGAAAGTCGACTTGCCCGAGCCCGAAGGGCCAAGTACCACCAGCACTTCGCCCTTGGCCACGTTGGTGCTGACGTGATCGACCGCACGCACCACCTGCCCGCGGGTATCGAAGACTTTTACCAGGTCACGGACTTCAATCACTTTGCGCAAGCCTCCGCTCAAGCCGGCTGGCCATGTGCGACAGCGGCAGGTTGATCAACAGGTACAGACCGGCGACGCAGAACCAGATCTCGAACGTCGAGAACGAGGTGGTGATCGCCTCGCGACCGCTTTTGGTCAGTTCGGTGATGGCGATCACCGAGACCAGCGAGGTGTCCTTGACCAGGCTGATGAACTGCCCGGCCAGCGGCGGCAGCACGCGCTTGAAGGCTTGCGGCAGCACCACATGGCGCATCGACTGACCGGCGCTCAGGCCCAGCGAACGGGCGGCTTCACCCTGGCCCTTGGCGATCGACTGCACACCGGCGCGGACGATCTCGGCGACATAAGCGCCGGTGAACAGCGCCAGCGCCGCCACCCCGGCAAACTCCCGGGACAGGTTGAGCACAGTGCCGATGAAGAAGTAAAAGATGAAAATCTGTACCAGCAACGGCGTGCCGCGCACCAGCTCGACGTAGACCGTCGACAGGTCACGCAGGGTCGGGTTGTTCGACAGCCGGCAAAGCCCGGCAAACAGGCCGATCAGCAGCCCCAGCACGCCGGAGGCGATCGAGATCCATACGGTGGTCCACAGGCCCCAGGCCAACGGCCCGGCAGCCCAGTGATGGGTAACGCCGATCAGGTCGCCTTCGGCCACATCGTCGCCGCGCGACAGCTGCACGCTGGCCTGCTCGACCTCGAAGACCTGCTCGCCACCGCTCTCGTCACGTACGGTGACGCTGGCCATGTCGCCTTTGCTGACGATGGCTTCGATGGTGCCGTTTTCGCTGACGCGTTGGGCGACTTCAGCCTGGTAGGCGAAATACTGCGGCACCCGGTTCCAGCGCCACTCGTAGGAAATCATCGAGGTCGCGTAATACAGGCTGACCGCCAGGCCGATCAGGACCAGCGCGGTCAGCCCGTGCCAGGGCCACTGGGCTTTCTTGTGTTTGATCACGTGAGGGTACTTCCGTAAAAGCGAACGCGCAGGGCCAGCCTGCGCGTCGGGTTTCAAGCCAGGCGTGGTGCCTCGGCCTTATTCCATGTCCTTGAGCCAGGCGGTGTCCTTGAACCACTTGTCGTGGATTCGATCGTAGGTACCGTCGTGCTTGATCTGGTGCAGGAAGTTGTTGATGAAGTTCAGGCTGTCGTAATCGCCCTTCTTCAGGCCGAAGGCCAACGGTTCGAAGGTGAACGGCTTGTCGAGGAACAGCAGCTTGCCGGCGCCGGCCTTGTTCACCGCCACGACGTTGTATGGGGCGTCGTAGACAAAGGCATCGGCCTTGCCGTTGACCACGTCCATCACCGCTTCCTGCTCGTTGTCGTAGCCGTGGTACTTGGCCTTGCCGATCAGTTTCTTGGCGACCATCTCACCGGTGGTGCCAAGCTTGGAGGTCAGGCGGTACTTCTCGTTGTTCAGGTCTTTGTAGGACTTGATCTCTTCAGCCAGTTCCTTGCGAATCAGCAGGGTCTGGCCGACCACGATGAAAGGCTCGCTGAAGTTCAGCTTGAGGTTGCGTTCCTGGGTCAGGGTCATGCCGCTGCCGATCATGTCGAACTTGTCGGTCATCAGCGCCGGGATAATGCCGTCGTAGGCGGTGGAGACCATCTCCAGCTTGACGCCCATGGACTTGGCCATGGCCTTGAGGATATCGACCTCGAAGCCGATGATCTCACCGCGCTTGTTGGTCATCTGGAACGGCATGTAGGTAGGGTCCATGCCGACACGCAGGGTGCCGCGCTTGACCGCGTCATCGATGGCACCGGCCGCCTGCGCGGCACTTACCGCAACCAGCGCCGTGACGCCGACCAGCAGCATCGACAGATACTTCTTAATCATCACCAGATCCCCTAGCAGGAAAGCTCGAATTTTATTGTTGGCGCGAACCGTCCTATTCAGACGGGTGCGAGATATTCGGGGAGGGATGCTAACGCATGAACGGCACGGTACATATAGCCGAAGACGACTTTGTTACCCATTGATCCCAGAAAAAACATCGCCGGCAACGCCGGCTCCCACAAGGTCAGTTGTGCATACAACCCTGTGGGAGCCGGCGTTGCCGGCGATTGCTTGAGCCGATCAGGCGATCAGGCACTGGCCAGCGAAGGCTGTACGGCAGGCTCCGGATGCAGGGGCAGCAGCGGCGAGTGCGGGTCGTTGGCGATCGACTGACGCCAGACGCCCAGCCAGGCCTCGTTCTGCTCATCCCAGACAGCTGTGTGCAGACGTGCCAGGGCGACCGGGTCGCTGAGCAGGGCCAGACGGGTATTGCCATCCAGACCGCTCGGGCCGCCGTCCAGGGCCTTGGCGATACGTTCGGCTCGCAGCGCTTCGATTGGCGCCGCGACGCCGTGACGGGCTGTGGCCAAGGCGCAGGCCAGGGCGTTCTGCTGCGGGTCGACCACGGCACGGACGAAGCCGTCGTGCATGGCGTGCCAGCGGTTCTCGTGGGTGTACTGGTCGGTGGCCAGCAGCTCATGAGGCGTGGCGTATTCCTCGGGAATCAGGAACAGACTCTCGTCCTTGGCACGCAGGCCCAGGTGCACACGGCTGGAGATCACCGACACCGGGATCGACAGCATCAGCGAACCGACGATCGGCACCAGCCACCACAAAAAGCTCGGGTTCAGCCAGGCCACCAGCAGCGCCCAAGCCACACCCAACAGGGTTTGCGGGCCATGGCGGCGTACCGCTTCACTCCACGGGGTGGAGTCATCGTCACGTTGCGGCGAGTTCCAGGTCGCGGCCCAGCCGAGGAACGCGGCAAGCACGAAGCGGGTGTGGAAGATCATCCGCACTGGCGCCAGGAGCATGGAGAAGAGCATCTCCAGCAGCATCGACAGGGTGACCTTGAAGCGCCCGCCAAACTCTTTCGCACCCTTGGCCCAGATCAGGATGACACTGAGCAGCTTGGGCAGGAACAGCAGCACGATAGTGGTGGAGAACAGCGCGATGGCCTTCTCCGGGTGCCACTGCGGCCACAGCGGGTAGAGCTGGCGTGGTTCGAGGAAGTACTGCGGCTCCATCAGGGTATTGGTCGCCAGCAACGCGGTCGACAATACCAGGAAGAAGAACCACAACGGTGCCGACAGGTACGACATCACCCCGGTGAGGAACACCGCACGGTGCACCGGGTGCATGCCTTTCACCAGGAACAGGCGGAAGTTCATCAGGTTGCCGTGGCACCAGCGCCGGTCGCGCTTGAGCTCATCGAGCAGGTTCGGCGGCAGTTCTTCGTAGCTGCCCGGCAGGTCGTAGGCAATCCACACGCCCCAGCCAGCCCGACGCATCAGCGCCGCTTCAACGAAGTCGTGGGAAAGGATCGCACCGGCAAACGCGCCCTTGCCCGGCAACGGCGCCAGGGCGCAGTGCTCGATGAAGGGCTTCATGCGGATGATCGCGTTGTGGCCCCAGTAGTGCGACTCACCAAGCTGCCAGAAGTGCAGGCCAGCGGTGAACAGTGGACCGTAGACGCGGGTGGCGAACTGCTGCATGCGCGCATACAGGGTATCCATGCCCGAGGCTTTCGGCGCGGTCTGGATGATCCCTGCGTCCGGGTTGGCCTCCATCAGGCGCACCAGGCTGGTCAGGCATTCGCCACTCATCACGCTGTCGGCGTCGAGCACCACCATGTAGCGGTAATCGCCACCCCAGCGACGGCAGAAGTCGTCGAGGTTGCCGCTCTTGCGTTTGACCCGGCGGCGACGGCGACGGTAGAAGATCCGCCCGAAGCCCTTGGACTCGCGGCAGACTTCCAGCCAGGCCTGTTGCTCGGCCACGGCGATGTCGGTGTCGTTGGTGTCGCTGAGCACGAAGAAGTCGAAACGGTCGAGGTCACCGGTTGCGGCCACCGACTCGAAAGTCGCCCGCAGGCCAGCGAATACCCGCGGCACGTCTTCGTTGCAGATCGGCATGACGATCGCAGTGCGAGCACCGGCTTCGATCGGCTCGTTGCCGGCACTGCTGCCGGAGATCCGGTACTTGTCACGCCCGGTAAGCAACTCCAGAAAGCCCATCAGCGCGGTCCAGAAACCCGCCGAGACCCAGCAGAAGAGGATACCGAAAAGGACCAGGATGCTGGTCTGCAGCGCATACGGCCAGACTTGCGTGGCGGTTTGCAGCAGCGGTTGGTGCATGACTTCGGCGAGGTCGACGAACGACCAGCCCTGGTACGGCAGGATGCCTTTCATGTACCAGCCGGCGACGATGGTCTGACCGAGCATCAGCGCCAACAGGATGTAGCGGCGCATCGAGCCGACCCAGCGCCAACGGGCCTTGGGCAGCTCACGTTTTTCCGGCGCCGGCGCGTTGGTGCGGCCGGTCAGGCGGCGCCAGGCGCGGATCAGGATGTTGGTGCGCCACGGCTCGGGGATTACCCGGGTGCGACGGATCGGCGGCGTGGCCTTCAGGCACACTCGGCCGCTACCGTCCACCGCAAGCATCTCGGCGTCTTGCAGGTCTTCGGCGCAGGTCACGTGCAGGCGCTCGCCCACCGAGGCCTGGACGGCCTCGGCAGCTTCGACGCCCGGCTGGGCAGACAGGCGCTGATGCAACTCGCTGAACGAGGAGCAGCGGGCGAGTTCCGCGCGTTGCTCGTCGCTCAGGGGCAGGTGGGCCAGATACTCGCTGAGCGATTCTGGCCGGGTATGGGCATTACTCATCGGCAGGCAACTGATAGCTCCAGGTCTCGGTCAGCACCTGTTCGGTGGTGGCCGGTGCCCCGGTGGTGGACGCCGCATCGGCGGCAGGTTGCTCGGCAGGCTTGTCGGCCTTGGCCTGTTTGGCCGCAGCTTTGTCCTGCTTGCTTGGTTTGGCAGGCTTGGCCGGTTCGACCGGAACATCACGCAGCAGCGCGGCGCGCATTTCCACGGACTTGCTCGGGTCCTTGACCTTCAACCGCAGGGTCAGGCGCCAGCCTTTGATTTGCGGGTTGTAACGCAGGTTGTTCTCGACCACTTCGGCATTGTCGCCGACGCTGATCTGGCTACGCACTGCGGTGTCTTCCGGCAGTTTGCTCAGCACCGGGCCTTCGAAGTCGACCAGGAAGGCCACGCTGCCGTCAGGCTGACGGATCAGGTTGGACTGCTTGACGTCACCGGTCGAGCGCAGGGTCTGCTTGACCCAGCCCAGGTTCGGCGAGTGCAGGTTGGACTCGTCGATGGTCCAGTGCAGGCGGTAGGCGTATTCGAACGGGGTGCCTGGCTCCGGCAGTTTCTCCGGGCTCCAGAAGGCCACGATATTGTCGTTGGTTTCATCGGCGGTCGGGATCTCGACCAGATCGACGGTACCCTTGCCCCAGTCACCGACCGGCTCGATCCAGGCACTTGGACGCTTCTGGTAGTTGTCGTCGAGGTCTTCGAACTGGCTGAAGTCACGCTGGCGTTGCAGCAGGCCAAAACCACGCGGGTTCTCGACGCTGAAGTTGCTCACGGCCAGGTGTTTCGGGTTGTTCAGCGGGCGCCACAGCCACTCGCCGTTACCGGCATGGATCGACAGGCCTTCGGAGTCGTGCAGGGCCGGACGGTAGTTGAGCACCTTGGATGGCTGGTTGCCACCGAACAGGAACATGCTGGTCAGCGGGGCGACACCCAGGCGGCTGACGCGGTCACGCAGGAACATCTTGGACTGCACGTCGACAATGGTGTCGCTGCCCGGACGCAGGGTCAGGCGGTAGGCGCCGGTGGAGCGCGGCGAATCGAGCAGCGCATAGATCACCAGCTGCTTGTCGGTCGGCTTTGGACGCTCGACCCAGAACTCGGTGAACCGCGGGAATTCTTCGCCAGACGGCAACGCAGTGTCGATGGCCAGGCCACGGGCAGACAGGCCATACACATGGCCCTTGCCGACCACGCGGAAATAGCTGGCGCCAAGCAGGGTCATGATTTCATCCTGCTTGTCGGCCTTGTTGATCGGGTACAGCACGCGGAAACCGGCGTAGCCCAGTTTTTCGGTGGCCTTGGCGTCGAACTGCAGGTCACCGAAATCGAAACGGCTCGGGTCGTACTTGATCTCTTTCACCGCCTTGGGGGTGATTTCGTTGATCTTGACCGGCGTGTCGAAATGCATGCCCTGGTGGTAGAAGGACAGCTTGAACGGCGTCTTGTCCTTGGCCCACTCGGCCTTTTCGTTGAGGAAGCGGATCTTCTGGTAGTCCGCGTACTTCATTTCGCGGAACACCGCCGGCAGATTGCTTTTTGGCGCCTCGTACTTCTGCCCGGCAAGATCCTTCGCCTTGGCCGCGACATCGTCAAGGTTGAACGCCCAGAGCTGGCCTGCGCCGAGCAGGCTTACCAGCGTTGCGCCTGCCAACAGGGCCTTGCGCAGCCGAATGCCGGGAGTTCTTGGTGCATTACAGGGACTTACAATCACGAGCAACCCTCGCCGAAAACAGATCATAAAACCAACGGCCAGCGACATATGCCAGGTTGGCGAGCACTGTTCGGACTCCGAAAGGGCACAATGATTCCCCAAACGGTTCCGGACAGTCTCAAGTCAGAGTGAAACGAACCCACGAACGCAGGCCCACATAGCGCGCGATTATCCAGCAGGCCGCGTTACAACGCATCAGGCTGAACAAACTATTTATGCAACCAAACCCCTTGTTTTCCCGCAAACAGGGGTTTTTTGCCATCATATTTGTAACATAAATGTTACCGGGCCATCATTGACCAGGTGCACCTGCATGTCAGCTCCGAACTGACCACTGGCAACCGTCGCGTGCTGGACCTGGGCCTGGGCCAACATATAGTCGAAAAGCTCGGCGCCCAGCGCTGGCGGCGCAGCCGTGGAAAAACTCGGGCGCAGGCCGTTCTGGGTATCGGCGGCCAGGGTGAACTGCGACACCAGCAGCAGGCCGCCGCCAATATCCTTGAGCGACAGGTTCATCTTGCCCTGGGGATCGCTGAACACCCGGTAGTTGAGTAGCTTGTGCAGCAGCTTGTCGGCATGTGCGCGGGTATCGCCGGGCTCGACCGCGACCAGCACCAGCAGGCCCTGGTCGATGGCCCCGACGGTTTTGCCCTCGACATCCACCCGCGCGCCACGCACGCGTTGCAGCAAACCCTTCATGCTTCTTCCAGGGGCAGGTCGAGCAGGCGCCGGGCCATTTGGTCGGCGGCACGCACCAGGGCATCGGTAATGCCCGGCTCGGAGGCCGCGTGACCGGCGTCGCGAATCACCTTCAGCTCACTGTTCGGCCAGGCCTGGTGCAGTTCCCAGGCGTTGTCCAGCGGGCAGATCACGTCGTAGCGACCATGCACGATCACCGCCGGCAGGTGGGCGATCTTGGGCATGTCGCGGATCAACTGGTCCGGCTCAAGGAACGCATTGTTGGTGAAGTAGTGGCATTCGATACGGGCAATCGACAGTGCACGCTGCGGCTCGGAGAAACGGTCGACCACCAGCGGGTTGGGCCGCAGGGTCGCGGTACGTCCTTCCCAGGTCGACCAGGCCTTGGCCGCATGCATCTGGGCAATCTGGTCGTTGCCGGTCAGGCGCTTGTGGAAGGCCTTGACCAGGTCGTCGCGTTCTTCGGCCGGAATCGGTGCGATGTAGTCCTGCCAGTAATCGGGGAACAGGCGGCTGGCGCCGGCCTGATAGAACCATTCGATCTCTTGTGCACGGCACAGGAAGATGCCGCGCAGGATCAGGCCATGCACCCGCTCGGGGTGGGTCTGGGCATAGGCCAGGGCCAGGGTAGAGCCCCAGGAGCCGCCGAACAGCACCCACTTCTCGATCCCCAGGTGCTTGCGAATGCGTTCCAGGTCTTCGACCAGGTGCCAGGTGGTGTTGTTTTCCAGGCTGGCATGCGGGGTCGAACGACCGCAGCCGCGCTGGTCGAAGGTGATGATGCGGTACTGGTTGGGATTGAAGTAGCAGCGGCTCTGGGCATCGCAGCCGGCACCCGGGCCGCCATGGATGAACACCACCGGCAGACCTTCCGGCGAACCGCTCTCATCGACATACAGCACATGCGGTGCTTCCACGGCCAGATCGTGCCGGGCGTAGGGTTTGATCTGCGGGTACAAGGTCTGCATTACGCACTCCGTGTGGGAATTATTCTGCCGTTGGGCATCATAAACCTGAATTGCGCTTAGAGCATGTACCTGTGATGGCTTTGAGGGCCCTATCGCTGGCAAGCCAGCTCCCACAGGTTCGATACACCCTGCGGGAGCTGGCTTGCCAGCGATGAGGTCACCCCCGGCTCAAGCCTGGTAGCGCTCCTTGCCCCACGCCAGCACCGTCTCCAGCAATTGCTGTAACACCACCTGCGTCGGCGCGGCCAGATCCTCGCGGTACTTGAACGGCTCGACCTCTTCCATATAGGTGCTTTGCGCCAGCTCCAACTGCACCGCATGAATGTCGTTGGCCGGGTCACCGTAGTGACGGGTGATATGCCCACCCTTGAAGCGACCATTGAGCACATGGCTGTACTGCTCAAACTTTGCGCAAACGCCCTGCAGCCGCTCAGCCAGCTGCGAGTCGCAACTGGCGCCGTTGAAGGTGCCGAGGTTGAAGTCCGGTAGCTTGCCCTCGAACAGGTGCGGGATGTGCGAGCGGATCGAGTGGGCATCCCACAGCAAGGCATAGCCAAACTGCTCGCGCAGGCGCGCCAGCTCATTGCCGATAGTGTCGTGGTACGGCCGCCAGATCGCTTCCAGGTACCCCGCGCGTTCCTGCGCCGACGGCGCCTGGCCGTCCTTGAACAACGGCTCGCCCTCGAACAGGGTCGCCGGGTAGAGGCCGGTAGTGGCACCGACATACAGCGGCTTGTCGTCGTCTGGGCGGTTCAGGTCGATGACGAAACGCGAATACTCGGCCGCGACCACACTGGCACCCAAGCCACGGGCGAAGTCGTACAGTTGCGGAATATGCCAGTCGGTATCCGGCAGGCTTTGCGCAGGCTCGACCAAGCCCTGCTGCACCGCAGGCGTCAGGCGCAAACCGGCGTGGGGCATGCTGATCAGCAGCGGCAACGTGCCCTGGTGAAAACTCAGTACCTTGTCCATACGGCCTCTCTCAATTGAAAATTTCATGGCCCAGGCGCACCACCCGCTTGGGCAGTTCGCCGCCCAGCCAGTAAGCCAGGTCGGCCGGTCGTTCGATCTGCCAGGCGACGAAGTCGGCCACCTTGCCGACTTCCAGCGAACCATGGCTATCGCCCAGGCCCAGGGCCGTGGCCGCGTGCAGGGTGACACCGGCCAAGGCTTCTTCCGGGGTCATGCGGAACAGGGTACAGGCCATGTTCAGCATCAGGCGCAGCGACAGCGCCGGCGAAGTGCCAGGGTTGAGGTCGCTGGCAATGGCGATCTTCACCCCATGCTTGCGCAGGGCATCCATTGGCGGCAACTGGGTTTCACGCAGGAAGTAGAAGGCACCGGGCAGCAGCACCGCCACGGTACCGGCCGCCGCCATGGCGATGGCGTCGTCTTCAGTCATGAACTCCAGGTGATCGGCTGACAACGCCTGGTAGCGCGCCGCCAGGCTGGAACCGGCCAAGGACGACAGTTGCTCGGCATGCAGCTTGACCGGCAGGCCCAGCTCCCGGGCCTTGATAAACACCCGCTCGACCTGGGCCGGAGAGAACGCCAGGTACTCGCAGAAAGCATCCACCGCGTCGACCAGGCCCTCGGCGGCCAGGGCCGGGAGCATTTGGTCGCAGATGTGGCTGATGTAGTCGTCTGCGCGATCCTTGTATTCCGGCGGCAAGGCATGGGCGGCCAGGCAGGTGCTGCGCACGGTCAGTGGCAGCTCCTCGCCCAGGCGGCGAATGACCTTGAGCAGCTTGCGCTCGCTGGCCAGGTCCAGGCCGTAGCCGGACTTGATTTCCAGGGTGGTGACGCCATCGCGCATCAGCGCCTGCACGCGCTGGCGGGCGCTGGCGAACAGTTCGTCCTCGCTGGCCGCGCGGGTTGCCCGCACAGTGCTGGCGATACCGCCGCCCTGGGCGGCGATCTCGGCATAGCTGACGCCTTGCAGGCGCTGCTCGAACTCACCGCTGCGGTTGCCGCCAAACACCGTGTGGGTGTGGCAGTCGATCAAACCCGGTGTGACCCAGGCGCCGCCCAGGTCCACGGTTCTGTCAGCGACCAGGGCCGGCAGTTGCTGGCGCGGGCCGATCCACTCGATATGACCGGCGCTGGTGACCATCGCCGCATCCTCGATGATCGAGTAAACGCCTTGCGCCATGCTTGCCACATGGCAGTGCTGCCAGAGGGTTTTCATCCAGAGTCTCCTTGATCAGAGTTGAGAAGGTTCCTGCACCAGCGGCTGCTCGACGGCAACCACCTGTGGCTTGCACCAGAGTTTGTACGCCACCACCAGGAACAGCACCCAGACCACGCCCACCAACAACGCTGCCTGCGTATCCGGGAAGTAGCCGAGTACGCCGAAAACGAACAGCATGAAAGCAATCGCCGCCGCCGGGCCATAAGGCCAGAACGGTACCGGGAATTTCAGCTGGGCGACTTCTTCGCGGCTCATGCTGCGGCGCATGGCAACCTGGGTCACCAGGATCATCAGCCAGACCCACACGGTAGCAAAGGTCGCAATCGAGGCGATCAGCAGGAACACGTTTTCCGGGATCAGGTAGTTGAGCACCACACCGCCGAGCAACGCCGCGCCCATGACCAGTACGGTCATCCACGGCACACCGTGACGGGAGATCTTGGCAAAGCCCTTAGGCGCCTGCCCTTGCTGGGCCAGGCCGTACATCATGCGCCCGGCGCCGAAGATGTCGCTGTTGATCGCCGAGACGGCAGCGGAAATCACCACGATGTTGAGCACGGTCGCCGCCGAACCGATCCCCAGATTGCTGAAGATCTGCACGAACGGGCTGCCCTGGCTGCCAATCTGCGGCCACGGGTACAGGCACATCAGCACGAACAGGGTCAGCACATAGAACAGCAGGATGCGCATCGGCACGGCGTTGATTGCCTTGGGGAGAACGCGCTGCGGGTCCTTGGCCTCACCGGCGGTGATACCGATGATCTCGATACCGCCGAAGGCAAACATCACCACGGCAAACGAGGCGATCAGGCCGCCAATGCCATTGGGCATGAAGCCGCCATGCTCGAACAGGTTGCTGATACCCACGGCGTTATCGGCACCGGCATTGCTCAGGCCGAAGGCCATGATGCCGAAACCGGCCAGGATCATCGCGACGATGGCACCGACCTTGAGCAGCGACAGCCAGAATTCCATCTCGCCGAACACCTTGACGTTGCACAGGTTCAGGCCGCCGATCAGAAAGACGATGCCCAACACCCAGATCCAGCGTGCCACTTCTGGGAACCAGAACCCCATATAGATGCCGAAGGCGGTGACGTCGGCCAGGCAAACGATGATCATTTCAAAGGCATAAGTCCAGCCGAGGATGAACCCCGACATCGGCCCCAGATACGTGCTGGCGTAGTGGCCGAACGAGCCGGATACCGGGTTGTGCACGGCCATTTCGCCCAACGCGCGCATGACCATGAACACTGCCGCGCCACCGATCAGATAAGCCAGCAGCACCGCAGGCCCGGCCATCTGGATGGCCGAGGCCGAACCGTAGAACAACCCGGTGCCAATCGCTGACCCCAGCGCCATGAAACGAATGTGTCGCGCGGTTAGCCCGCGCTTGAGTCCTTGAGCTTGAGATTGCATTTTCGCGTCCTGTTCTTGTTGTAGGCGAAAAGCGGCACGGACCCGAGGGTCCGTGCGGCAGGCGGCTGGCCAGGCAGGCCAGCCCGAGGGGTCACAGGCTAGGCAGGACCTTGGCCGGCAGCAGGCCGGTCAGGCGCCCAGCGGCCAGCAGGG
Organism: Pseudomonas donghuensis; assembly: GCF_000259195.1. Taxonomy (GTDB): domain Bacteria; phylum Pseudomonadota; class Gammaproteobacteria; order Pseudomonadales; family Pseudomonadaceae; genus Aquipseudomonas; species Aquipseudomonas donghuensis. The sequence goes on along the minus strand of NZ_JH650761.1, from coordinate 237,568 downwards.
CGATGGCCGCCTCGATGTCCGGGGCGAAGAAGCGGTCTTTCTCGTAGAAGGCGACCTTGCTGCGCAGGGTTTGACGCGCCTGCTCCAGTTTTGGCGAAGTCTTCAGGCCTTCGCGCAGGTCCAGGCCCTGACAGGCGGCCAGCCATTCAACGGCGAGGATGCCGCGCACGTTGTCGCTCATTTCCCACAGACGCTTGCCGGCAGCCGGGGCCATCGACACGTGGTCTTCCTGGTTGGCCGACGTCGGCAGGCTGTCGACACTGTGCGGATGGGCCAGGGCCTTGTTCTCGCTGGCCAGCGCAGCTGCGGTGACCTGGGCGATCATGAAGCCGGAGTTGACCCCGCCATTGGCCACCAGGAACGGCGGCAGCTGGGACATGTGCTTGTCCATCATCAGCGAGATGCGGCGCTCGCTCAGCGAACCGATCTCGGCGATGGCCAGGGCCATGTTGTCGGCGGCCATGGCCACGGGCTCGGCGTGGAAGTTACCACCGGAGATCACATCACCTTCGGCGGCGAACACCAGCGGGTTGTCGGACACGGCGTTGGCTTCGATCACCAGCACTTCGGCGGCCTGGCGGAACTGGGTCAGGCAGGCGCCCATGACCTGTGGCTGGCAGCGCAGCGAGTACGGGTCCTGGACCTTGCCGCAGTTCTCGTGGGAGGCGGAGACTTCGCTGCCGTCACCCAGCAGGTCGCGGTAGCAGGCGGCGGCGTCGATCTGGCCGCGCTGGCCACGGGCTTCGTGAATACGCGCATCGAACGGCGAACGCGAACCCAGCACCGCTTCGACGGTCAGGCCACCGACCGACATGGCCGCGGCGAACAGGTCTTCGCCTTCGAACAGGCCGCGCAGGGCAAAGGCGGTGGACGCCTGAGTGCCGTTGAGCAGCGCCAGGCCCTCTTTGGCCGCCAGGGTCAGCGGCTCAAGGCCGGCAACCGCCAGGGCCTCGGTGGCCGACAGCCATTGGCCGTTGTGGCGCGCCTTGCCTTCACCCAGCAGTACCAGCGACATGTGCGCCAGCGGCGCGAGGTCGCCGGAAGCGCCGACCGAACCCTTGAGCGGGATGTGCGGATAGACTTCGGCGTTGATCAGCGCGATCAGGGCGTCGATCACCTTGCGGCGGATGCCGGAAAAACCACGGCTCAGGCTGTTGACCTTGAGCACCATGATCAGACGCACCAAGGCATCGTCAATCGGCTGGCCGACGCCTGCGGCGTGGGACAGCACCAGCGAACGCTGGAGGTTTTCCAGGTCGTGGCTGGCGATACGGGTCGAGGCCAGCAGGCCGAAACCGGTGTTGATGCCGTAGGCGGTGCGGTTTTCCGCGAGGATCTGCTCGACACAGGCGACGCTGGCGTCGATCTGCTGGTCGGCGCTGGAATCCAGCGTGAGTTTTACCGGCTGCTGGTAGATCGCACGCAGCTGAGCCAAGGTCAGGGTGCCGGGCTTCAGGGTCAATTCAGTCACGTTAATGCTCCGTACTCGTGAGGCGTATGCGCCTGCATAGATATCAGTATCAACCATTTACCGCAGATCAGCCTGTGATCATCGGCAGGTTCAAGCCTTGTTCCTTGGCGCAGTCGATGGCGATCTGATAACCGGCATCGGCGTGACGCATGACACCGGTACCCGGGTCGTTGGTCAGTACGCGGGCGATCCGCTCGGCAGCCTCGTCGGTACCGTCGCAGACGATGACCATGCCCGAGTGCTGGGAGAAGCCCATGCCCACGCCACCACCGTGGTGCAAGGACACCCAGGTCGCGCCGCTGGCGGTGTTGAGCAGGGCGTTGAGCAGTGGCCAGTCGGAGACGGCATCGGAGCCATCCTGCATCGATTCGGTTTCACGGTTCGGGCTGGATACCGAGCCGGAGTCCAGGTGGTCGCGGCCGATGACGATCGGTGCCGACAGCTCACCGCGGCGGACCATTTCGTTGAATGCCAGGCCCAGCTTGGCGCGCTGGCCCAGGCCGACCCAGCAGATACGTGCTGGCAGGCCCTGGAAGCTGATGCGCTCGCGGGCCATGTCCAGCCAGTTGTGCAGGTGGGCGTCGTCCGGGATCAGTTCCTTGACCTTGGCGTCGGTCTTGTAGATGTCTTCGGCGTTGCCCGACAGCGCTGCCCAGCGGAACGGGCCGATACCACGGCAGAACAGCGGACGGATGTAGGCCGGTACGAAGCCCGGGAAGTCGAAGGCATTGGTCACGCCCTCTTCCTTGGCCATCTGGCGGATGTTGTTGCCGTAGTCGAAGGTCGGCACGCCCTGCTTCTGGAACTCGAGCATGGCTTTGACGTGTACGGCCATCGATTGCTTGGCGGCCTTGACCACGGCTGCCGGTTCGGTCTGCGCACGCTCGCGGTACTGCTCCCAGGTCCAGCCGGCCGGCAGGTAACCGTTGAGCGGGTCGTGGGCGCTGGTCTGGTCAGTGACCATGTCCGGGCGCACGCCACGCTTGATCAGCTCAGGCAGGATTTCGGCGGCGTTGCCCAGCAGGGCGATGGAAATGGCCTTGCCTTCGGCGGTGTACTTGGCGATGCGCGCCAGGGCGTCGTCCAGATCCTTGGCTTGCTCGTCGACATAACGGCTGCTCAGGCGGAAGTCGATGCGACTCTGCTGGCATTCGATGTTCAGCGAGCAGGCACCGGCCAGGGTCGCCGCCAGAGGCTGGGCGCCGCCCATGCCACCCAGGCCTGCGGTCAGCACCCACTTGCCCTTGAGGCTGCCGTTGTAGTGCTGGCGACCGGCTTCGACGAAGGTTTCGTAGGTGCCCTGGACGATGCCCTGGCTGCCGATGTAGATCCAGCTACCGGCGGTCATCTGGCCGTACATGGCTAGGCCCTTGGCATCCAGTTCGTTGAAGTGTTCCCAGTTGGCCCAGTGCGGTACCAGGTTGGAGTTGGCGATCAGTACGCGCGGGGCGTTGCTGTGGGTCTTGAACACGCCGACCGGCTTGCCGGATTGCACCAGCAGGGTCTCGTCGTCGTTCAGGTTGGTCAGGCTCTCGACGATCTTGTCGTAGCACTCCCAGTTACGCGCGGCACGGCCGATACCACCGTACACCACCAGCTCTTTCGGGTTCTCGGCCACTTCCGGGTCGAGGTTGTTCATCAGCATGCGCAACGGTGCTTCGGTCAGCCAGCTTTTGGCGGTCAGCTTGTTGCCGCGCGCTGCGCGGATTTCGACGTCACGGTATTTCTTGAAGTTGTTGTCAGTCACGGAAATGGCTCCTCAGCGATCGGTCCAGAGCAACCCAGGCATTGGGTGGGTCATGGCACTTATACAAACACATCTTTACTTGTATGTACAAGCATAGGCAATTGAAATGCCAACTCCTCTCCTGGGTGCTTTCGCGGCGCTAATGCAGGCGCTAGAGCCCCGCAGCACGTGGGCTGTAGCGAGATAAAAAAATTTGAGCCGATGAGTGGTCGAACAACGTGGAGCCGTGGCGTTGCACCACTTTGGGTCAATCGGTAACAGCCCCGGCCGAACCGCTCAGCCGAGGCGTAACAACTTCAGCGAGGGCTCAGCTCGATCAGGCAGCAACGACCCTGGAGGTTCAAGGTCTGCAGGCTATCGGTACCGTCAAGGCGCAAGCAGTCATAACGTCCGAGCACATGCTCACCCTGCCCGTCCAGCGCCACCTCGACCTGCGAGGCTGCCGCAAACAGCAGCAAGGTCGTCGCCGAACTGAACACCCGCTGGCTGCCATCGAGCCACTGCAGGCGCGCGCGGTAACGCTCGGGGGAATAGATCAGATTGAAATCGCGAATCGAACCGCCGAGCAGGCTGCAACTGACCTGACTCTCGCCCCTGAAGGCAAAGGCATCGAACGGCAACAGCGGGCGCGTCGGCTGACCATCAACCTGCAGGCGCATGCCCTCACCCTCAAGCACGGTGATAATCCGCTGATAACCGGCAAAGCTGGAAAAGCCACCGGACTCGGCGATATCGGCAATCGATAGACGCCAACCGAAACCCTCCAGGCCTGCGCCGGCATCGCGGGTGATTTCTTCGGTGCTGCCGCCGCCGTTCTTCCATGGCATGCGGGGGTAGTCTTTGGCGCGTAAAATCTGCAACTGGCTCATTTGCTGAAGCGTCCTTCCAGACGATGACGGGATCCGGGATGAATCAGACGAGCGGCAGTCACTGGCTGGCGCCCCGACCAGGTACGGCGGCGGATCAGCAGGCACGGCTCGCCTTGTTCGATTTGCAGCAGGCGGCATTCTTCCGGCTCGGCGAGGATCGCTTCGACCACGTGCTCGCCTTCGGTCAGCGGCGCGACCTGGGACAAATAGGCGTAGGGCGTCTGCCGGGTGAAGTCCTGCTTGAGGTAATCGGGTGCCACCGCGGCGTTGACGAAGCGGTCTTCGATTTGCACGGCAACGCCGTTCTCGTAATGCACGATCAGCGAGTGGAACACCCGCTGGCCTTCACGCATGTCCAGGGCCAGGGCGCGCTCGGAACCGGCGGCCTCTTCGGCCAGGACAATCACCTGGCACGTGTGCTGGTGCCCGCGGGCGGCGATCTCGTCGGCAATGTTGTTGACCTCGAACAGCGCCGAGCGGCTCTTGGGTTCGGCAACAAAGGTGCCGACGCCCTGCATGCGCACCAGCAGGCCTTCAGCAGTCAGCTCGCGCAGGGCGCGGTTGATGGTCATGCGACTGAAGCCCAGCTGGTTGACCAGCTCGCTTTCAGACGGCACCCGGTGATGCGGCGGCCAGCTGCCATTCTGGATCTGCTGGGCGATCATTTGTTTGACCCGGGCGTACAGCGGCGCCGGACCCTCGCCCATCTGGGCAACCAGCGCGGAGACAGGAGGTGTCGGCACGGAAAATATCCTTGTTCGATTGAATGAACGGTAGCTTGCCGGAGTTTACCCAGCAGGCAAACGTCTGTATATGTATATACAAATAATCACAATGAGGTGCCGTGCCGATGTCCGTCTTCTTTGCCGAACGTGCTTTGCTGCCTACGGGCTGGGCCGAAAACGTCCGAATCGAGGTCGGCGCTGATGGCCTGCTGACCAGCCTCCAAGCCAACGCCTCGGCCGAAAACGCCGAACGCCTGGCCGGTCCGCTGTTGCCGGGCATGCCCAACCTGCACTCGCACGCCTTCCAGCGCGCCATGGCCGGGCTCGCGGAAGTGGCCGGCAACCCTAACGACAGCTTCTGGACCTGGCGCGAACTGATGTATCGCCTGGTCGGCAAGATCAGCCCTGAACAGCTGCAGGTCATCGCCCGCCAGCTGTACATCGAGATGCTCAAGGCCGGCTACACCTCGGTTGCCGAATTCCACTACGTTCACCACGACACCCAGGGCCAGGCTTACGCCGACCCGGCGGAGCTATCCCTGCGCATCAGCGCGGCGGCGCGCGCCAGCGGCATCGGCCTGACCCTGCTGCCGGTGCTGTACAGCCACTCCGGCTTTGGCGGGCAAGCCCCGAACGAAGGCCAGCGGCGTTTTATCAACAGCACCGAACAGTATCTGAACCTGCAGGCGCGCCTGGCGCCGCTGCTGGCCGAGCAGCCCGCGCAGGCCCTGGGCCTGTGCTTCCATTCCCTGCGTGCGGTGACGCCGGAACAGATTGCCCAGGTCCTGGCCGCCAGCGACAAGGCCTGCCCGGTGCACATCCATATCGCCGAGCAGCAGAAGGAAGTCGACGATTGCCTGGCCTGGAGCGGTCGCCGGCCATTGCAGTGGCTCTATGAGAACACCGAAGTCGATCAGCGCTGGTGCCTGGTCCATGCCACCCATGCCGAACCCGACGAAGTCGAACTGATGGCCCGCAGCCGCGCGGTCGCCGGCCTGTGCCTGACCACCGAAGCGAACCTGGGCGACGGGATCTTCCCGGCGGTGGACTACCTGGCCCGCGGCGGGCGCCTGGGGATCGGCTCGGACAGCCATGTGTCGCTGAGCGTGGTCGAGGAGCTGCGCTGGCTGGAATATGGCCAG
>NZ_JH650761.1:228609-231583 GCF_000259195.1 Pseudomonas donghuensis | reverse complement strand
CCGCGGCCCCCAGCCGATGGTCGGGCGCACCTTGTTCGATGCCGCCCTGAGCGGTGGCGCCCAGGCCCTGGGGCAGCCGATTGGCGAACTGGCGGTGGGCAAGCGCGCAGACTGGCTGGTGCTCGATGGCAACGACCCGTACCTGGCGACGGCCAGTGCAGACGGCATTCTCAACCGTTGGCTGTTTGCTGGCGGCGACCGTCAGGTGCGCGATGTGATGGTCAACGGCCAGTGGGTAGTGCGCCAGGGCCGCCATGCCCAGGAAGAAGACAGCGCGCGGGAATTTGCCGGGGTGCTGCGCAGCCTGTTGGGCTGATCCAAAACCGAGGCGAGACTATCGCTGGCAAGCCAGCTCCCACAGGGATTGCACTGCCCTTGTGGGAGCTGGCTTGCCAGCGATTCGGGCATCAAGGCTTAGCCGCAGCCATGTCCTTGTCCGCCACCCGCCAGATCAGCCGCTGGGTGTCGTAGCCCTGCTGGCGCGCCTTGGCCAGCAGGCTTTCGCGCTGCAAGGCCGGGATGGTCGGGGTACGCGAGAGTATCCACAGGTACTTGCGATCCGGATTGCCGACCAGCGCGGTGTGGTATTTGTCGTCGACGTAGAGGATCCAGTAGTCACCCTTGGCAACGCCCGGCAGCAACTTCGAGAACCAGTTGTCGAACACCACCCAAAGCTTGTCGGTCTTGCCCGGCACCTGCACGTTGGCCGTGCCGCTGGCCTCCTGCCATTCGCCTTCAAGGGTGCGGCAGCGGTTGAGCACACCAACGCTGCCGTCCGGCTTGAGGTTGTAATGGGCCTCGGACTGGGCACAGTCACGCTGGAAATACATCGGCAAACGCGCCAGCTCATACCACTTGCCCTGGTAGCGCTTGAGGTCGACGCTGTTGGCGGTCTTCGGCTCAAGCGAGCCTGCACCGGAACTGGCGCAGCCGCCGAGGATCAACCCGGCGCACAGCGCCAACAGCAGGTGCAGCTGCTTCATTTGAGGCCCTGCCCGGAATACATCAGCACCTTGTCACCGGCGTACTGGACGCTGATAAAGGTCTTCTCGTCGCCCCAGGTGCAGCTGGACATGCCCAAGGCACCGGAGCAATCGGTCGGCGCACCGAGCAGTTTCTCGACCTCGGCCTTGGCCATGCCGGACTTGAGCTGTGAGTAGTTTTCCTGGTTGATCTTGTTGCACGCAGTGAGGAACACGCACAAGGACAGCAGGGCGAGGGAACGCAACGACATGAAGGGTCACTCCTGGACATGAGGGTGCAGGCGCAATGGCCTACCGACAGCTTAGAAGGGAAAAAGCCCATCCGGTTCCCGAGCGTCCCGGTTTTGTTGGCGTCAAAGCCCCGCCATTGGTCGACTGGTGAGTTCTGTGATTAATCTTTTGCCCAGAACGGACGACACAGGAAGGCGCTGCGACCGTTTGCCGCGCCCCATCCGTTGACCCCGCCTTGTGCAGACAGACCTCGCAATGACAAAAAACCTGAAGTTCAGCCACAAGATTCTGCTCGCCGCCGCCCTGGTGGTCGCTGTCGCCTTCACCTGTTTCATCCTGTTCAACGATTACCGCCAGCGCCAGACCCTGCGCAGCAATACCGAAGCCTCGATGCAGGAGCTCGGCAGCCTGACCAGCAGCAACATCCAGACCTGGCTGCAAAGCCGCATGCAACTTTTGCAATCACTGTCCCAGCAGGTCGCCATCGATGGCGCCAGCAAGGAAAGCCTGACCCGCAGCCTGAGCCTGCCGGTGTACGGCAGCAACTTTCTGCTGACCTACTTCGGCGGCCAGGACGGCTACATGCAGTCGGTACCGCTGGGCAACCGCGCCGCCGACTACGACCCGCGAGTGCGCGGCTGGTACAAGGCTGCCACCGGCGCCGGCCAGACCATCGTCACCGAGCCGTACATTTCTGTTTCAGCGAACAAATTGGTGATTACCCTCGCCACCCCGGTACAGCATCAGGGCCGGCTGATCGGGGTCAACGGCGTCGACACCGACCTGGACAGCATCAGCGCGATCATCAACGCCCTGAACTTCGACGGCCACGGCCAGGCCTTCATCGTCAACGGCGCGGGCAAGATCCTCGTGCACCCGCAAGCCGACCTGGTCCTGAAAAACCTCAGCGACGCTTACCCGCAAGGCGCCCCGCAGGTCGGCAGCGGCCTGAAAGAAGCCGAACTGGACGGGCACAAGCAGTTCATCACCTTCACCAAGGTCAACGGCGTGCCTTCGGCTGACTGGTACGTGGCACTGGTGCTCGACCAGGATTTTGCCTTTGCCACGCTCAGCGAACTGCGCACCTCGGCGGTGGTTGCCACGGTGATCGCGGTGCTGATCATCATCGCCCTGCTTGGCGTGCTGATTCGCGTGCTGATGGAGCCACTGCACGTGATGGGCCGGGCCATGCATGACATCGCCGAAGGCGAAGGCGACCTGACCCGGCGCCTGCGCATCCATGGCCAGGACGAATTCGGCAGCCTCGGCCAGTCGTTCAACCGTTTTGTCGAACGCATCCATGAGTCGATCCGCGAAGTGGCCTCGGCCACCGGCCAGGTCAATGAAGTGGCCCTGCGCGTGGTCAGTGCCTCTAACGCCTCGATCCACAACGCCGACCAGCAGTCGAGCCGCACCAGCAGCGTCGCGGCGGCGATCAACCAGCTCGGTGCCGCCGCCCAGGAAATCGCCCAGAACGCCGCCCTCGCCTCGCAGCATTCCAGCGACGCGCGCAATCTGGCCGAACAAGGCCAGCAGGTGGTCGAGCAGACCATCGAGGTAATGAACCAGCTGTCGGCGAAGATCAGCGACTCGTGTGGCAACATCGAGACGCTCAATGCCAACACGGTGAACATCGGTCAGATTCTTGAAGTGATCAGCGGCATTTCCCAGCAAACAAACCTGTTGGCGCTCAACGCCGCCATTGAAGCGGCCCGCGCCGGTGAAGCCGGGCGTGGATTTGCCGTGGTGGCGGACGAGGG
>NZ_JH650761.1:141895-228599 GCF_000259195.1 Pseudomonas donghuensis | reverse complement strand
CTCACCGCCGCCATTGAAGCGGCCCGCGCCGGTGAAGCCGGGCGTGGATTTGCCGTGGTGGCGGACGAGGTCCGCAACCTCGCCCACCGCACCCAGGATTCGGCGCAGCAGGTTCAGCGCATCATTGAAGAGCTGCAGGCCGGCGCCCAGGTGGCGGTCAGCACCATGACCGAAAGCCAGAGCCACAGCCAGCACAGCGTCGGCATCGCCAACCAGGCCGGTGAGCGGCTGGGCAGCGTGACCCAGCGCATCGGCGAGATCGACGGCATGAACCAGTCGGTGGCCACCGCCACCGAAGAGCAGACCGCCGTGGTCGAGTCGATCAATGTCGACATTACCGAGATCAATACGCTGAATCAGGAAGGGGTAGAGAACCTGCAGGCAACCTTGCGCGCCTGCAATGACCTGGAGAATCAGGCCAATCGCTTGAAGCAGCTGGTGGGGAGTTTCAGGATCTGATCTACAGCTAATCGCAGGTCAGGCCAGCTCCCACAGGCAATGCAAATCTCTATGGGAGCTGGCTTGCCAGCGATAGATTCAGCTCAAAACCTCGAGCCTGGCTCCAGCAGAAAATCCATCTCTTCGTCGGTGCTCGGCCGGCCCAGCAGCAAATTGCGATGCGGGAAGCGGCCAAAGCGGGCAATCACCCGCTGATGCTGCTCGGCGTAGTCGAGAAAACCTTCGAACAAACGCCGATCGGCATCCGGCTGGGCCTCGAGCAGCCACTGGTAACGCTCGACGCTGATGTTCTGCCAATCCAGTACCTCGGCATGCTCCAGCACCAGCAGGATGAACACCCGCTGGATCGGCAGCAGCTGGTAATCCCAGTTCTTCTGCAAGCCCTGCATCACCACCACCTGCGCTCGCCGGTCGCCATCGAAGGCCCGCGGCGTATCGCGGTGGATCATGCGCGGCAACTGGTCGAGCAGCAACACCAGCCCCAACCAGCCCTGAGGGCATTGCTGCCACTCATCCAGGCCACCGGCCAGGGCGTGCTCCATCAAATCGCCGAACAGCGCCTGCGCCTCAGCATCATGGTGCTTGCCGAACCACAGCGTGCTCTTCTCGTCAGCCACGGCCTGGGGGCTGGTGCCCCAGCCAAACCACCACTCCAGTAACGGCTGCCAAGGTGCGAGCATGATTTACTCCTTGTGATAACCGGTAACGCGCTCGACTTCCTGCTTGGAGCCGAGGAACACTGCCACGCGCTGGTGCAGGCTATCCGGCTGGATGTCGAGGATGCGCTGGTGACCGTCGGTGGAAGCACCGCCGGCCTGTTCGATGATGAAGGACATCGGGTTGGCTTCGTACATCAGGCGCAGCTTGCCCGGCTTGGACGGCTCGCGCGCATCGCGCGGGTACATGAACAGGCCGCCACGGGTGAGGATGCGGTGCACATCGGCAACCATCGAGGCGATCCAGCGCATGTTGTAGTTCTTTTTCAACGGACCGGTCTCACCGGCCAGCAGCTCGCCCACGTAACGGGTCACCGGCGCTTCCCAGTGGCGCTGGTTGGACATGTTGATGGCGAACTCGGCGGTGGTTTCCGGCACCTGGATGTTCTCGTGGGTCAGCACGAAGCTGCCCAGCTCGCGGTCCAGGGTGAAGCCCTTGACGCCGTTGCCCAGGGTCAGGATCAGCATGGTCTGCGGGCCGTAGATCGCGTAACCGGCGGCAACCTGCTTGGTACCCGGCTGCAGGAAGGCCTGCTCGTTGAGGCTTTCGTTCTGGCTCAGGTATTCGTTCGGGCAGCGCAGTACCGAGAAGATGGTACCGACCGAAACGTTGACGTCGATGTTCGACGAACCGTCCAGCGGGTCGAATACCAGCAGGTAGGCACCTTTCGGGTACTTGCCCGGGATCTGGTAGGCGTTGTCCATCTCTTCGGAGGCCATGCCGGCCAGGTGACCGCCCCACTCGTTGGCTTCGAGCAGGATGTCGTTGGAGATCACGTCCAGTTTCTTCTGGACTTCGCCCTGCACGTTTTCAGTGCCCATGCTGCCCAGAACACCACCCAGCGCGCCTTTGGAGACGTTGTGGCTGATTTCCTTGCACGCACGCGCCACCACTTCGATCAGGAAGCGCAGATCGGCAGGGGTACTGTTGCTGCGGGTCTGCTCAATCAAATAGCGACTCAGGGTAACGCGGGACATGTAAGGCTCCGAAGGAAGGGGGGGTAATAAAAACCCACGCAGTTTACAGGGAGAGTGAAGCGCTAGCGAGCAATCAGACACGCCTGGCCGATCAGACGGCACATCGGCCCGAGAGTTCACCACCCCCGGGCCGACCTTTGCAGCTTAGCCAAGCGCTCTCCAGATGTCAGTGGCGTACTCGCGGATGGTCCGGTCCGAGGAGAACCAGCCCATGCGCGCGGTGTTGAGCACCGCCATGCGCCACCACTGCCTGGGTTCGCGCCAGAGCGCTTCGACGCGTAATTGCGCGTCCCAGTAAGCGTCGAAATCGGCGCACACCAGGAAGCGGTCATAGGCCACCAGCGAGTCGACCAGACCGACATAGCGACCCGGGTCATCAGGTGAAAACACCCCGCCGCGAATGGCCTGAAGCACGTCGTTGAGCCGATGAGAGGCGCCGATCGCCGCACTGGCGCCAAAGTCGCCGCTGCGCTTGCGCGCCTCCACCTGCTGGGAGGTCAGGCCGAAGATGAACATGTTCTCAACGCCGACCTGCTCGCACATCTCGACATTGGCCCCGTCCAGGGTGCCGATGGTCAGCGCACCGTTAAGGCCGAACTTCATATTGCTGGTGCCGGACGCCTCATACCCGGCGGTGGAAATCTGCTCGGAGAGATCGGCCGCCGGGATGATGCTCTCGGCCAGGCTGACGTTGTAGTTGGGCAAAAACACCACCTTGAGCAGGCCGCGCACGGTCGGGTCGTTGTTGACCACCTTGGCGATGTCGTTGGCCAGCTTGATGATCAGCTTGGCCTGGTGATAGCTGGCCGCCGCCTTGCCGGCGAATATCTTCACCCGTGGCGCCCAGCCGGTGCCAGGCTCGGCGCGGATGGCCTGGTACAGGGCCACCGTGTGCAGCAGGTTGAGCAACTGGCGCTTGTACTCATGGATCCGTTTGACCTGCACATCGAACATCGCCTCGGGATTGAGGGTGATGCCAAGGCGCTCCTGGATCAAGCTGGCCAGGGCCTTCTTGCTGTGCAGGCGCTGGGCGGCGAATTGCTTGCAGAACGACGCTTTGTCGGCGAAGGGATCAAGGTCGCGCAGACGCCCTTGCGGGTCATCGAGCACGTCGGCGCCCAGCGCCTCGACCAGCATGCCGGTCAGCTGCGGGTTGGTCTGGAACAGCCAGCGACGGAAGGTAATGCCGTTGGTCTTGTTGTTGATTCGCTCCGGGTAGAGCTTGTGCAGCTCGGCGAATACCGTGCTGCGCATCAGCTTGCTGTGCAGCGCCGACACGCCGTTGACGCTGTGCGAGCCAAGGAACGCCAGGTTGCCCATGCGCACCCGGCGACCGTTGTCTTCCTCGATCAGCGACACCGCGCGCAGCACGTCGAAATCGTGGATGCCCTTGGCGCGCAAGGCGTCGATATGAAAGGCGTTGATCAGGTAGATGATCTGCATGTGCCGCGGCAGCATGCGCTCCATCAGGCCCACCGGCCAGGTTTCCAGGGCTTCGGGCAGCAATGTGTGGTTGGTGTAGGCCAGGGTCTCGACGGTCAGCTGCCAGGCCGTGTCCCAAGGCACTTCGTGCTGGTCGACCAATAGGCGCATCAGCTCGGCGACGGCGATCGAAGGATGGGTGTCGTTGAGCTGGATCGCCGCCTGCTGCGGCAGGTTGAGTAGGCTGTCGTGCATGTTCAGGTGACGGCGCAGCAGGTCCTGCAGCGAGGCCGAGACGAAGAAATACTCCTGGCGCAGGCGCAGTTCCTGGCCGGCCTCGGTACTGTCGGCCGGGTACAGCACCCGCGAGATACTTTCAGCCCGCGCTACTTCGGCGACGGCGCCCAGGTGGTCACCGGCATTGAAACGCTCCAGGTGCAGCTCTTCCAGCGCCCGCGCCCGCCACAAGCGCAGGGTGTTGACGCTGGCGCCGCGCCAGCCGACCACCGGCGTGTCGTAGGCCACCGCCCGCACGGTCTCGGCCGGCCACCATACCTGGCGCTGCTGGCCACCGGCGTCGTGCACGGTTTCGACGCTACCACCGAAGCTGATCGGGTAGATCACCTCGGCACGCTCGAATTCCCAGGGGTTGCCGAAGTCCAGCCAGTTCTCGGTCTGCTCCTGCTGCCAGCCATCGACCACCGCCTGGCGGAACAGGCCGTGCTCGTAACGAATGCCGTAACCGTGGGCGGCGATGCCGAGGGTCGACATGCTCTCCATGAAACAGGCCGCCAGGCGCCCCAGGCCACCGTTGCCCAGGGCCGCATCGGGTTCCAGCAGGCGGATGCGCTCAAGGTCGACGTTCAGCCCGTCCAGCGCCTCACGGGCGACATCCAGCAGGCCCAGGTTGCTCAAACTGTCGTACAGCAGGCGGCCGATGAGAAATTCCAGCGACAGGTAATACACCCGCTTCTGGCTTTTGCGGTAGATCTGCCGGGTGTGGTCCATCCAGTGATCGACCATGTGATCCCGGGCAGCCAGGGCAATGGCTTCGAACCAGTCGTGATCGAAGGCGTGCTCCGGGTCCTTGCCGACCGCGTAGGTCAATTTATCCAGCACAGCGGTGCGAAAAGCGGCCACCTCTGCGTCACGAGCGAGCGGTTCCTGAGACATGCGATGTCCTCGGGCAAGTTGACGAATGCGGATGGAGATTTCTCAGCCTAGACCGTTCGACACAGAGCGGAAGCGCAGGTTCGGGAGTTTCTGCGTAAAAACAGCGGCGATGGCGGGCGCAACCGGCAAATGGCTGTTCACATTTTGACCAACTCCGGTATGATCGCGCGCCCACCCGAACATCTAAAACCAGAACCTGATGAAACCGACCCTGATTGCCGCCGCCGAAGTCGACCGCCTGGAAACCTGGCAGAAGTACCAAAGCCATATGTGCGGAGGCTGCAACTCGACCTGCTGCACCTTGCCGACGGAAGTGAAAATCAAAGACTTGATCCGCATGGGCGTAGTGGATGAGTTCGGGGGGGGCGAGCCGCCGAAGAACATTGCCAAGCGTTTGCAGAAAGACGGGATCATCCAGCGCTTCAACCAGAAGTCGGGAATTTTCACCCTGGCGCAGATGAGCAACGACGACTGCCTGTACCTGGATCGTAAGAGCCGCCTGTGCACCATTTATGACACACGCCCGGACACCTGTCGCAACCATCCACGGATCGGCCCGCGGCCGGGTTATTGCGCGTACATTCCCAAGCCAGCGGCGCGCCGCTAAAAGCATCGCGGGTCAAGCCCGCTCCTACAGGATTGTGCATTGCCCTGTAGGAGCGGGCTTGACCCGCGATTGATTTTTCTCCAGGCAAACAAAAACGCCCCCGGCCTTGCGGCCGGGGGCGTTTTTTTATTTCAGCCGAGCTTAGTTAGCCTTGGCTTTCTTGGCAGCGCGGGTACGCTCGCCTTCGTCGAGGATCTTCTTGCGCAGACGGATCGACTTAGGCGTGACTTCGCACAGCTCGTCGTCCTGGATGAACTCCAGAGCCTGTTCCAGGGTGAAGCGAACAGGTGGAACCAGGGCGATGGTTTCGTCTTTACCCGAAGCACGCATGTTGTCGAGCTTCTTGCCCTTGGTAGGGTTGACGCCCAGGTCGTTGTCACGGCTGTTCAGACCAACGATCTGACCGTTGTAGATCTCCTGGCCGTGCTCGACGAACAGCTTGCCGCGCGCCTGCAGGGTTTCCAGGGAGTAGGTCAGGGCCTTGCCGGTCTCGACCGAAACCAGTACACCGTTCTGACGGCCGGACATGTGGCCGGACTTCATCGGAGCGTAACGGTCGAAGATCGAGGTCAGGATGCCTGCACCGTTGGTCAGGGTCAGGAACTGGTTACGGAAACCGATCAGACCACGGGCTGGAATGTTGTATTCCAGGCGTACACGGCCCTTGCCATCCGGAACCATGTTGGTCAGGTCGCCTTTACGCAGACCCATTTCTTCCATGACCTTGCCCTGGGAATCTTCAGGGATGTCGATGGTGACGTTCTCGAACGGCTCGTGCTTGGCACCGTCGACTTCACGGATGATCACTTCCGGACGACCAACACCCATTTCGAAGCCTTCGCGACGCATGGTTTCGATCAGAACCGACAGGTGCAGCTCACCACGGCCGGATACCTTGAACTTATCAGCCGAGTCGCCTTCTTCAACGCGCAGTGCAACGTTGTACAGCAGCTCTTTGTCCAGACGTTCCTTGATGTTGCGGGAAGTCACGAACTTGCCTTCTTTACCGCAGAACGGCGAGTCGTTGACCTGGAAGGTCATCGAAACGGTTGGCTCGTCAACGGTCAGCGGCTTCATCGCTTCAACTGCGTCCGGGGAGCACAGGGTGTCGGAGATGAACAGCTCGTCGAAACCGCTGATGCAGACGATGTCGCCAGCCTGGGCTTCTTCGACGTCAACGCGGTGCAGACCGTGGTGACCCATCAGCTTGAGGATACGGCCGTTGCGCTTCTTGCCGTCGGTGTCGATGGCGACAACCGGGGTGTTCGGCTTGACGCGGCCACGGGCGATACGGCCAACGCCGATAACACCGAGGAAGCTGTTGTAGTCCAGTGCCGAGATCTGCATCTGGAACGGGCCGTCACGGTCAACAGCCGGCGCCGGTACGTTGTCGACGATCGACTGGTACAGCGGGGTCATGTCTTCGGCCATTTCGGTGTGGTCCAGACCGGCAATACCGTTCAGGGCCGAGGCGTAGACGACTTTGAAGTCCAGCTGTTCTTCGGTGGCACCGAGGTTGTCGAACAGGTCGAAGATCTGGTCCAGAACCCAGTCAGGACGCGCGCCTGGACGGTCGACCTTGTTGATCACCACGATTGGACGCAGGCCGGCTTCGAAAGCCTTCTTGGTCACGAAACGGGTTTGCGGCATAGGGCCGTCCTGGGCGTCGACCAGCAGCAGCACCGAGTCAACCATCGACATTACACGCTCAACCTCGCCACCGAAGTCGGCGTGGCCGGGGGTGTCGACGATGTTGATGTGGTAGCCGTTCCAGTTGATGGCGGTGTTTTTCGCCAGAATGGTAATACCGCGCTCTTTTTCCTGGTCGTTGGAGTCCATGACGCGCTCGTCGTTGAGCTCGTTACGCTCCAGGGTGCCGGACTGACGCAGGAGTTTGTCGACCAGGGTGGTTTTACCATGGTCAACGTGGGCGATGATGGCGATGTTACGCAGATTTTCGATCACGTGTGTATCTCGATCAGAGGATTCGGGTTGCCGCCCAGTCTAGGCGGCGAATATGAATGAATGGCGCTCAAACGGCCCGGTGGTCGGGAGGGCGATGGCGGATGCTCCCGCCATATAGCCCCGGCGTCTTATGTCGGACGATAAACGCGCACATTGGCATGTCCCTCACTGAGCAGATGATGGGCATGCAGGCGACTCATTACTCCCTTGTCGCAATACAGCAGGTACTGGCGCGTGGCATCCAGCTCCTTGAAGCGACTGTTCAGGGCGTAGAACGGCAAGGCCTTGACCTCGATGCCGTCCAGTTCCAGGGGCTGGTCTTCCTGGGCATCAGGGTGACGAATGTCGATCACCACCTGCCCGGCCAGCGCCTGGCTGACTTCTTCGATCTGGATATCTTCGCTGAGTTCATCGATCACGTGGTCGATGGAGATCAGCCGGGCGCGTTCCAGGGCGCGCTCAAGCACCGCCATGTCGAACTGCTTCTCTTCATGGTCGAGGCGATGACGCTTGGCGCAGGTGGTCGGGTTCACCGAGATCACGCCGCAGTATTCAGGCATGTGCTTGGCGAACTCGGCGGTGCCGATCTGCTGGGCCTGGTCGATGATGTCCTGCTTGTGGCTGGCGAGCAAGGGGCGCAACACCAGTTTCTCGGTGGCCGAATCGATCACCGCGAGGTTCGGCAAGGTCTGGCTCGACACCTGGGAGATGGCTTCACCGGTCACCAGGGCGTCGATTTCCAGACGGTCGGCGATGTTGGTCGCCGCGCGCAGCATCATGCGCTTGAGGGTCACGCCCATGTAGCTGTTGTCGACCTTGCCGAGGATCTCGCCGACCACTTCTTCGAACGGCACGCTGACGAACAGCACGCGCTGGCTGCTGCCGTACTTCTTCCACAGGTAGTGGGCGACTTCCATCACCCCCAACTCGTGGGCACGGCCGCCGAGGTTGAAGAAGCAGAAGTGGGTCATCAGGCCACGGCGCATCATCTGGTAGGCGGCGACGGTGGAGTCGAAGCCACCGGACATCAGCACCAGGGTCTGCTCCAGCGCGCCCAACGGATAACCGCCGATGCCTTTGTGCTGGTTGTGAATGACGTACAGGCGCTTGTCGCGCACCTCGATGCGCACCTCGACTTCCGGTGTACGCAGGTCGATACCGGCGGCGCCGCACTGCTGGCGCAGCTGGCTGCCGACATAACGGTCGACGTCCATCGAGCTGAAATCGTGGTGGCCGCCGCGCTTGCAGCGTACGGCAAAGCGCTTGCCGGCCAGCAGGTGACCGAAGTGCTGCTTGCACTTGGCGACGATGTCGTCGAAATCACCCAGCGGGTATTCGTCGACCTGCAGGAAGTGGGCGATGCCCGGCATGCAGGTCAGACGCTCGGTCATTTCGCGCAGGACTTTCTCGTCCTCGATGTGAGTGATCACTTCGAGGTTATCCCAGACACCGTTAACCGCGAGCGCAGGATCGAGGTCCTTGAGCACGGTGCGGATGTTGCGGGCCAGTTGACGGATGAAGCGCTTGCGAACCGGCCGGCTCTTGATGGTGATCTCTGGGAAGACTTTTACGATTAGTTTCATGAAAAACAGCGCGCGAGGTGCCGACTAAAAAAGTGGGGCGCGGATTATAGCGGAAATTGCTCAAGCTTTGAGCAACTTTTGTACAGAAGGTTTTCTGTGCGCCAAAATGGTGCGCCATGCTCGATTAGCGCATCTTTAAAGTGCAGAAAAAAGCCGTGCATTTGCGAAATCGGTCGAAAACGCTTGGGTTTGGGGCAAAAATCCCAACTCGGGGCACTGGCATGCAATTTGCTCCCTTGTGAGGCAGGTTGCCTTGGCCGACTATTCGCGCCCGGCATCACCCAAATTAAAGGGCTGCACAGGCAAGCTCTACCCCACCCGGAGGACACTATGTCGAAGTCGGTTCAACTCATCAAAGATCATGACGTTAAATGGATTGATCTGCGCTTCACTGACACCAAAGGCACTCAGCACCACGTGACCATGCCAGCTCGTGATGCGCTGGATGAAGATTTCTTCGAAGCCGGCAAGATGTTCGACGGTTCCTCCATCGCTGGCTGGAAAGGCATCGAAGCTTCCGACATGATCCTGATGCCGGACGACGCCTCCGCCGTGCTCGACCCGTTCACCGAAGAGCCGACCCTGATCCTGGTCTGCGACATCATCGAACCGTCGACCATGCAAGGCTATGACCGCGACCCACGCGCCATCGCCCGCCGCGCCGAAGAGTACCTGAAGACTACCGGTATCGGTGACACCGTGTTCGTCGGCCCAGAGCCTGAGTTCTTCATCTTCGACGAAGTGAAGTTCAAGTCCGACATTTCCGGCTCGATGTTCAAGATCTACTCCGAGCAAGGCTCGTGGATGTCCGACCAGGACGTCGAAGGCGGCAACAAGGGCCACCGTCCAGGCGTCAAAGGCGGCTACTTCCCAGTACCTCCGTTCGACCACGACCACGAAATCCGTACTGCCATGTGCAACGCCATGGAAGAAATGGGCCTGGTCATCGAAGTACACCACCACGAAGTGGCAACTGCCGGCCAGAACGAAATCGGCGTGCAGTTCAACACCCTGGTGAAGAAGGCTGACGAAGTTCAAACCCTCAAGTACTGCGTACACAACGTTGCCGACGCCTACGGCCGCACCGCGACCTTCATGCCGAAGCCGCTGTACGGCGACAACGGCTCGGGCATGCACGTGCACATGTCCATCTCCAAAGATGGCAAGAACACCTTCTCCGGCGAAGGCTATGCCGGCCTGTCCGACACCGCCCTGTACTTCATCGGCGGTATCATCAAGCACGGTAAGGCCCTGAACGGCTTCACCAACCCGGCCACCAACTCCTACAAGCGTCTGGTGCCAGGCTTCGAAGCACCGGTCATGCTGGCCTACTCGGCCCGCAACCGTTCGGCCTCGATCCGTATCCCGTACGTTTCCAGCCCGAAAGCCCGCCGTATCGAAGCGCGCTTCCCGGATCCGGCTGCCAACCCGTACCTGTGCTTTGCGGCACTGATGATGGCCGGTCTGGACGGTATCCAGAACAAGATCCACCCAGGCGATGCCGCCGACAAGAACCTGTACGACCTGCCGCCTGAAGAGGCGAAAGAGATCCCGCAGGTCTGCGGCAGCCTGAAAGAAGCCCTGGAAGAGCTGGACAAGGGCCGTGCGTTCCTGACCAAGGGCGGCGTGTTCTCCGACGACTTCATCGATGCCTACATCGCGCTGAAAAGCGAAGAAGAAATCAAGGTCCGCACCTTCGTACACCCACTGGAATACGAGCTGTACTACAGCTGCTAAGCCAGTGACGCTCGCGCAAGCGGCGTAGCTTGAAAAAAGGCCTCCTTCGGGAGGCCTTTTTCATACACATTCTTCAGACGCTCCCGATAGGTCAACCCCCTGACCTCGACCATGCTGGCTCAGCAAACCACGCCCGAGCCCATCATGATCCGCACCCTTATCACTCTCCCCCTGTTCGCCTTGCTGACAGGCTGCAGCACCCCGCCAGCACAGGTCGAATCACAGGTGCTGCTGCGCACCAGCAACGCCTGGGATGGCAGCCAGTACCCAAACTACCCCGACGGCCCGCCGGAACTGACCCTGGTGAAGATCCGCATCCCGCCTGAAACAACGCTCGACTGGCACAGCCATCCAATGCCCAACGCCGGCTACCTGCTCGCAGGTGAACTGCTGGTAGAAACCCGCGACAGCGGCAAGCAGGTGCGCATCAAGGCCGCAGACGCCTTGGCCGAGATAGTCGATGGCGTGCATCGTGGGCGCACAGGCACACAAGCGGCCGAGTTGATCGTTTTTTATGCAGGCAGCTCCGGCGTGCCGCTCTCCCGCCCCGCGATATCATCCAAACCGCTGACGTCACTGCTCGACAGCATCGACCAACGACTGCACATCGCCCAAGCCGTTGCCCTGAACAAATGGGACTCGGGCCAGCCTGTAGAAGCGCCCGAGCGTGAGCAGCAGGTCATCGCCAATGCCCGGAGCCAGGCCCTGCGCTTTGGTGTGGACGAGCACCGGGCAGCCGTGTTCTTCGCCGACCAGATCGAAGCCAACAAGCTGCTCCAGTACCGCGCACTGTCGCGCTGGCATGCCGCAGGCAGCGCACCACAAACGCCACGAGTCGATCTGGGCAGCCAATTGCGCCCGCAACTGGATCGCCTGCAACGCACACTGCTGAGCCAACTGGCAGAGTTTGATCGCAACCGCCCGGCGCAATGCCAGGCAACCCTCGCCCAGGCCATCGGTCAACTGGGCAAAGATCCGCAGCAGTCCCTGGCCCTGATCCGCGCCACCACGCATTTATGCTCGTCGCAGTAAACCTTCCACTATGCTCTATATTGGTGCATGCAATTGCCTGCACCTGAGCAACTCAGCCCATTTTGGTTCATGAAAAGTGCTAACTCAGGACTTTTTAGCCATTTTTCGCGCAAATACAGGTCTTAATCCGGAAATTCCGCTTCTTTTCGGAGCCTTGGTTTGCTTTTTGCATTTTCTTTGTACCAGCGGATTACCAGCGACCGCGACTTGGGCCCAGGCCGAGGTTGTATGAGCCAAAAGAGGTCAACGACGCCCCATGACCATCAGCGATGCACTGCACCGACTGCTACTGGACAACCTGACCACCGCCACCATCCTGCTCGACGCCGACCTGCGTCTTGAGTACATGAACCCGGCGGCGGAAATGCTCCTGGCCATCAGTGGCCAGCGCAGCCATGGGCAATTCATCAGCGAACTGTTCACCGAATCGCCCGAAGCGCTGAATTCCCTGCGCCAGGCGGTGGAACACGCACACCCCTTCACCAAGCGTGAAGCCCAACTGACCTCGCTGACCGGCCAGACCCAGACCGTCGACTACGCGGTGACCCCGATCCTCAGCAAGGGCGCGACCCTGCTGCTGCTTGAGGTGCACCCGCGCGACCGCTTGCTGCGCATCACCAAGGAAGAGGCCCAGCTGTCCAAGCAGGAAACCACCAAGATGCTGGTGCGCGGCCTGGCTCACGAAATCAAGAACCCCCTCGGCGGTATCCGCGGCGCCGCCCAGCTGCTGGCCCGCGAACTGCCCGAAGATGGCCTGAAGGATTACACCAATGTGATCATTGAAGAGGCCGATCGCCTGCGCAACCTGGTCGACCGTATGCTCGGCTCGAACAAGCTGCCATCGCTGGCCCTGACCAACATCCATGAGGTGCTGGAGCGGGTCTGCAGCCTGGTCGAAGCCGAAAGCCAGGGCGGTATCACCCTGGTGCGCGACTACGACCCGAGCCTGCCGGACGTGCTGATCGACCGCGAGCAGATGATCCAGGCGGTGCTCAACATCGTGCGCAACGCCATGCAGGCCATCAGCGGCCAGAACGAGCTGCGCCTGGGCCGCATCAGCCTGCGCAGCCGGGCCATGCGCCAGTTCACCATCGGCCACACCCGTCATCGCCTGGTGGCCAGGATCGAGATCATCGACAACGGCCCCGGCATTCCTGCCGAACTGCAGGAAACCATCTTCTACCCCATGGTCAGCGGTCGCCCGGACGGTACCGGGCTGGGCCTGGCCATTACCCAGAACATCATCAGCCAGCACCAGGGCCTGATCGAGTGTGACAGCCACCCTGGCCACACCACCTTCTCGATCTTCCTGCCGCTGGAACAAGGAGCCACCGCCTCATGAGCCGAAGTGAAACTGTCTGGATCGTCGACGATGATCGTTCCATCCGCTGGGTGCTGGAAAAAGCCCTGCAACAGGAAGGCATGACCACCCAGAGCTTCGACAGCGCCGACGGGGTCATGAGCCGCCTGGCCCGGCAGCAGCCGGACGTAATCATTTCCGACATCCGCATGCCCGGCGCCAGCGGCCTGGACTTGCTCGCGCAGATTCGCGAGCAGCACCCGCGCCTGCCGGTGATCATCATGACCGCCCATTCCGACCTGGACAGCGCGGTGGCGTCCTATCAGGGCGGTGCCTTTGAGTACCTGCCCAAGCCGTTCGACGTCGACGAGGCGGTATCGCTGGTCAAGCGCGCCAACCAGCACGCCCAGGAGCAACAGGGCCTGGACGTGGCACCGAGCCTGACCCGCACCCCGGAGATCATCGGCGAAGCGCCGGCGATGCAGGAGGTGTTCCGCGCCATTGGCCGCCTGAGCCATTCCAATATCACCGTGCTGATCAATGGCGAGTCCGGCACCGGTAAAGAGCTGGTCGCCCACGCCTTGCACCGCCACAGCCCGCGGGCGGCATCGCCGTTCATCGCCTTGAACATGGCGGCGATTCCCAAGGACCTGATGGAGTCGGAGCTGTTCGGCCACGAGAAAGGCGCCTTCACCGGCGCCGCCAACCTGCGCCGCGGCCGCTTCGAGCAGGCCGATGGCGGCACCCTGTTCCTCGACGAGATCGGCGACATGCCGGCCGACACCCAGACCCGCCTGCTGCGGGTGCTGGCCGATGGCGAGTTCTACCGGGTGGGCGGGCATGTGCCGGTCAAGGTCGATGTGCGAATCATTGCCGCCACCCACCAGAACCTGGAAACCCTGGTGCTAGCCGGCAAGTTTCGTGAAGACCTGTTTCACCGTCTGAACGTGATCCGCATCCACATCCCGCGCCTGGCCGATCGTCGCGAGGATATCCCGACCCTGGCCAGGCACTTCCTCGGCCGCGCCGCCCAGGAGCTGGCGGTGGAGCCCAAGTTGCTCAAGGCCGAGACCGAGGAGTTCATCCGCAACCTGCCGTGGCCGGGCAACGTGCGTCAGCTGGAGAACACCTGCCGCTGGATCACGGTGATGGCCTCGGGGCGTGAAGTGCATATCGGCGACCTGCCGCCGGAGCTGCTCAACCTGCCGCAAGACACAGCGCCGGTAACCAACTGGGAACAAGCCTTGCGCCAGTGGGCCGACCAGGCCCTGGCCCGTGGCCAGTCAAGCCTGCTCGACAGCGCCGTGCCGAGCTTCGAGCGGATCATGATCGAGACTGCGCTCAAGCACACCGCTGGCCGCCGCCGCGATGCCGCGGTGCTACTGGGCTGGGGCCGCAACACCCTGACGCGCAAGATCAAGGAGTTGGGGATGAAGGTCGATGGCGGCGATGAGGACGGTGACGACGAGGCCTGACCTGTGGGAGCTGGCTTGCCAGCGATCGAGCGCGAAGCGGTCGCATCCGGTCTGTAGAGAATGCACAGACTGCATTGACCTCATCGCTGGCAAGCCAGCTCCCACAAGATTGCAATTTGCCCCATTGATGCACCGACGCCGCTATCGGTGCACCGCCTGAAGGCACAAATCCCCGGCAAAACCCTGCCTACCCCCTCAAAACCCACCATTTTGCGCACTGCAACAAAACTGGCACACACCCTGCACTAGTATCAGTACTTCCAGTTTTGGGGACCTTGGTACAGGCAGGCCGGGGAATCCCCTCTTTTATTCGCGCAGCTTCACCTGCACCCGCCAGCGTCCGCCCTCCTCTGCACCGGCCCATTCGCCGTGCAGGGGGCGGGCCGCGACCAGGGTCACGAGCAAGCCAGCATCACTGCTCTGCACCCGCCAGCTCACAGGCTTACCCTGCAACTGCAACTGACCACGCGCAGCCTTGCCCTCGGCCTCGAACAGCAGGGCCAGGGTGCCTTCGACCTCTTCGCCGTGCAGTTTGGGTTCCTCGTTGAACCACAGGTTCAAGCCCGCCTCGACCACCTCGACCTGCTCCAGCACGCGTGGCTCGGGCGCGGTCAGGCGACCGATCATCAGCCCCACCAGCATGCCGAACAGTGCCAGGGAAAACAGCACGCGCGGCCAGAGCTGCGAACGCGGGTCCGGTTCAGGAGTAGAATGCTCGCCATCTTTATGTTCGGAGCCGTGCATGTTTCACGTCATCCTCTTTCAACCAGAGATTCCGCCGAATACCGGCAACATCATCAGACTGTGCGCCAACAGCGGCTGCCACCTGCACCTGATCGAGCCGATCGGCTTCGAGCTGGACGACAAGCGCTTGCGCCGGGCCGGTCTGGACTACCATGAGTATGCCACGCTCAAGCGCCATGCAGACCTGCCCAGCTGCCTGGAAAGCCTAGGCCAGCCGCGGCTGTTCGCGTTCACCACGAAAGCATCGCACCCTTACCACGAAACCGCTTTCCAGCCGGGTGACGCCTTCCTGTTCGGCCCGGAAAGCCGTGGCCTTCCCGCCGAGGTACTGGACAGCCTGCCCGCCGAGCAGCGCCTGCGCCTGCCGATGCGTCCGGGCTGCCGCAGCCTGAACCTGTCCAACACGGTGGCGGTGACGGTGTACGAGGCGTGGCGCCAGCAAGGTTTTGCCTGAGAGATCCTTTCGCGGGTCAAGCCCGTTCCTACAGTGTTCGCGATAACCCCCAAGAAAAAAGCGCCCCGAGGGGCGCTTTTTGCTTCATCGCAACAGGCTTATTGCAGCGAAGGGGCTTCGCCAGCTTCCTGCATGCGTTGCATTTCCTGAGCGTACAGTGCGTCGAAGTTGACCGGCGAGAGCATCAGTGCCGGGAACGAACCACGGGTCACCAGGCTGTCCAGCGCTTCACGGGCGTACGGGAACAGGATGTTCGGGCAGAAGGCGCCCAGGGTGTGGCTCATCGACGCCGGGTCGAGGTTCTTGATCAGGAAGATACCGGCTTGTTGCACTTCAGCGATGAAGGCCACTTCTTCGCCGTTCTTCACGGTCACCGACAAGGTCAGCACAACCTCGTGGAAGTCGCCTTCCAGGCCTTTTTGCTTGGTGTTCAGGTCCAGGGCGACGCTCGGCTCCCACTGCTGACGGAAGATCGCCGGGCTTTTTGGCGCTTCGAACGACAGGTCGCGCACGTAGATGCGCTGCAGGGAGAACTGCGGAGTGTTGTCGTCGGCTGCGGCTGCGGCGTCGTTGTTCTGTTGATCAGTCATGACAGATCCTTCTTTCCAGAGTCTTTAATGGGTTTCTGATTCAGGCCTTGAGCAGCGCGTCGAGCTTGCCGGCGCGCTCCAGGGCATACAGGTCGTCGCAACCGCCGACGTGGGTGGCGCCGATCCAGATCTGCGGCACCGAGGTACGCCCGGCCTTCTGGCTCATTTCGGCGCGCACCTGAGGCTTGCCATCGACCTTGATCTCTTCGAAGGCCACGCCTTTGCTGGCGAGCAGGTGCTTGGCCCGCGAGCAGTAAGGGCAGTAATCGCTGGAGTAGACGATGACGTTGCTCATGTCACTTCACCAGCGGCAGGTTATCGGCCTTCCAGCTCGACACGCCGCCCGACAGCTTGGCAGCGGTGAAGCCGGCCTTGAGCAGCTCGCGCGCGGTGGTGCCGGCGTGCTGGCCCATGGCGTCGACGATGATCAGGGTCTTGTTGGCCTTGTGCTTTTCCAGCTCGCCGATGCGCGCGGCGACCTTGTCCTGGGGAATGTTCACGGCACCAACGATGTGGCCGGCGGCGTAGTCCTTGCTCGAACGGATGTCGATCACCAGGCCTTTGTCGGCGTTGACCAGTGCAGTCAGCTCGCCAGTGCTCAGGCTGCGGCCGCCCTTGCGTGCTTCGGTGACGATCAGCAGAACCAGCAGAACGACGAAGATACCGACCAGCAGATAGTGATTTGTTGCGAATTCAATCAGGTGAGCAACCATCGGAGGGTGTTTCCAGGCCATTAAAAATGTTGGCCAGTATACACAGCCCCCAAGGTCGGCCAAAGCCCGCCGGGCAGGGTTATCGCCAGTAATTCTCATTGCCGCGCTACAGCCCGTCGGCCAGCGCCAGCGGGGCTGCAAGGTTAATTCGTCATTCGTGGCAAATTTGCCCTAAAATGCGTGTCTTTATCATCTGAACAACCGTGAGTGTGGGATTGATGACGAGCACGCCAAAACCCTTGGTCCTGATCATCCTGGATGGTTTCGGTCACAGCGAAAGCCACGAATACAACGCCATCTACTCGGCCAACACGCCGGTCTACGATCGCCTGCGCGCTACCCTGCCGCATGGCTTGATCTCCGGTTCCGGCATGGATGTCGGCCTGCCGGACGGGCAAATGGGTAACTCCGAGGTCGGCCACATGAACCTCGGCGCCGGCCGCGTGGTGTACCAGGACTTCACCCGGGTGACCAAGGCAATCAAGGACGGCGAGTTCTTCGACAACCCGGTGTTGTGCGGTGCAGTCGACAAGGCTGTCGGCGCCGGCAAGGCCGTGCATATCCTTGGCCTGCTTTCCGATGGCGGCGTGCACAGCCACCAGGACCACCTGGTGGCCATGGCCGAGCTTGCCGCCCAGCGCGGTGCCGAAAAAATCTACCTGCACGCCTTCCTCGACGGCCGCGACACGCCGCCCAAAAGCGCGCAATCGTCGATCGAGCTGCTCGACGCCACCTTCGCCAAACTCGGCAAGGGCCGCATCGCCAGCCTGATCGGCCGCTACTACGCCATGGACCGCGACAACCGCTGGGACCGCGTATCGGCCGCCTATAACCTGATCGTCGACAGCAACGCCGAATTCAGCGCCGACAGCGCCCTGGCCGGCCTCGAAGCGGCCTACGCCCGCGACGAAAGCGACGAATTCGTCAAGGCCACGCGCATTGGCGAAGCGGTCAAGGTCGAAGACGGCGACGCAGTGGTCTTCATGAACTTTCGCGCCGACCGCGCCCGCGAGCTGTCGCGAGTGTTCGTCGAGCCTGAGTTCAACGAGTTCCCACGCGCGCGCCTGCCCAAGCTTGCCGCCTACATCGGCCTGACCCAGTACTCGGCAAAAATCCCGGCCCCGGCCGCATTCGCCCCGGGCAGCCTGGACAACGTGCTCGGCGAATACCTGGCGAAAAACGGCAAGACCCAGCTGCGCATCGCCGAAACCGAGAAATACGCCCACGTCACCTTCTTCTTCTCCGGTGGCCGTGAAGAGCCCTTCGAAGGCGAAGAACGCATCCTCATCCCGTCGCCGAAGGTCGCCACCTATGACCTGCAGCCGGAAATGAGCGCGCCGGAGGTCACCGATCGCATCGTCGAAGCCATCGAGCAGCAGCGTTACGACGTGATCGTGGTCAACTACGCCAACGGCGACATGGTCGGCCACAGCGGCGTGTTCGAGGCTGCGGTCAAGGCCGTCGAAGCCCTGGACCTGTGCGTCGGGCGCATCGTCGAGGCGCTGGACAAGGTCGGCGGCGAAGCGCTGATCACCGCCGACCACGGCAACGTCGAGCAAATGGAAGACGAATGCACCGGCCAGGCGCACACCGCGCACACCACCGAGCCGGTACCGTTCATCTATGTTGGCAAGCGCAAAGTGCAGGTCCGCGAAGGCGGCGTGCTGGCCGACGTGGCGCCCACCATGCTCAAGCTGCTGGGCCTGGAAAAACCGGCAGAAATGACCGGCTCGTCGATTCTGATCGACGGCTAAAGCCGCTGAAGACAAGCTACAAGCCGCAAGAAAGAGCCCATTCACCCGTTTTTCTTGCCGCTTGTAGCTTGCCGCTTGCCGCTAAAGCCGTTTTTTTTGCAAGCCATGGCGGGCATACTAGGCCAGTCTCTATGCCTGGTGCCGCCCACCCCATGTTTCGCGCCCTGATCGTACTCGCCCTGTCTTGCCTGCTCAGCCCGGCCTTCGCCGATGAGCGCGCGCAAACCCAGCAACAACTGGACGCCACGCGCCAGGACATTGCCGAGCTGAAAAAGATGCTTGGCAAGTTGCAGGAGGAAAAATCCGGCGTGCAGAAAGACCTGCGCTCGACCGAAACCGACATCGGCAAGCTGGAAAAGCAGGTGGAGGCCCTGCAACTCGAACTAAAAAAGACCGAAGGCGAACTGGAGCGCCTTGATACCGAGAAAAAAAAACTCCAGAGCGCCCGCATTGAACAGCAACGACTGATCGCCATCCAGGCCCGTTCGGCCTACCAGAATGGCCGCGAGGAATACCTGAAACTGCTGCTCAACCAGCAGAACCCGGAAAAATTCGCCCGCACCCTGACCTATTACGATTACCTGAGCCAGGCGCGCCTGAGCCAGTTGCGCAATTTCAACGAGACCCTGCGCCAGTTGGCCAACGTCGAAAAGGACATCAGCCTGCAGCAGGCCCAGTTGCTGGCCCAGCAAGGCACCCTCGACAGCCAGCGCCAGGAGCTGGAGAAAGTCCGCGCCGAACGTAAAGAGGTGCTGGCCAAGCTCAACAATGACGTCAAGGCCCGCGACCAGAAGCTGCAGGCCCGCGAGCAGGACCAGGCCGACCTGACCAAGGTGCTCAAAACCATCGAGGAAACCCTCGCCCGTCAGGCCCGCGAAGCCGAAGAAGCGCGGCAGAAGGCCCTGCTCGCCGCCCAGGAGGCGGAAAAGCAACGCCAGCGTGAAGCCCTGGCCGCCAACAGCAGCGAGGCGCCGAAGAAGCCCAAGGCGATCCCTGGCCCACTGGTTTCCAGCAGCGGCGAAACCTTCGGTGGTGCTTTTTCTGCCGCACAGGGAAAACTTCCATGGCCGGTCAATGGTCGATTGCTGGCCCGCTTTGGCGAAACCCGTGGCGATGACTCGCGGGCCAAGTGGGACGGCGTGATGATCAGTGCCTCCCCTGGCAGCCAGGTGCGCGCCGTGCATGGCGGCCGGGTGGTATTTGCCGACTGGTTGCGCGGCGCTGGACTTCTGGTCATTCTCGACCATGGTAATGGTTACCTGAGCCTGTACGGCCATAACCAGAGCCTGCTCAAGAGCGCCGGCGACGTGGTCAAGGCCGGTGAGGCCATCTCCACCGTCGGCAACAGTGGCGGCCAAGACAGCTCAGGGCTGTATTTTGCCATCCGCCAGCAGGGCCGCCCCAGCGACCCCGCACAATGGTGCCGTGCCCAGGGATAGGCAACACCCCCCCTTTTTGACGGCGTAGCGCAACTTCGGGCTGCGCCGATGCTCTACGGAGCGCTACCAGGATCAGGAGTTCGTTCGACATGCTGCAATCGCCTCGCCTCACCTCGCTGGCCCTGACCATCGCCATGGTCCTCGGCGCGCCCCTGGCCCGTGCGGCCGAGCCGGCCAAGCCCGCCGCGATTCCAGCGACGACCGTCTCGGCATCGTCATCCAAGGCACCGTTGCCACTGGAAGAACTGCGCACCTTCGCCGAGGTCATGGACCGCATCAAGGCCGCCTATGTCGAACCGGTAGACGACAAGACCCTGCTGGAAAACGCCATCAAGGGCATGCTCAGCAACCTCGATCCGCACTCGGCCTACCTCGGCCCGGAAGATTTCCTCGAGCTGCAAGAGAGCACCAGCGGTGAGTTCGGCGGCCTGGGCATCGAAGTGGGCATGGAAGACGGCTTCATCAAGGTGGTCTCGCCGATTGACGAGACCCCGGCCTCGCGCGCCGGTATCGAAGCCGGCGACCTGATCGTCAAGATCAACGGCCAGCCGACCCGCGGCCAGACCATGACCGAAGCGGTCGACAAGATGCGCGGCAAGGTCGGCGAGAAAATCACCCTGACCCTGGTGCGCGACGGCGGCAACCCGTTCGATGTAACCCTTGCCCGCGCGGTCATCCAGGTCAAGAGCGTCAAGAGCCAGATGCTCGAAGACGGTTACGGCTACATCCGCATCACCCAGTTCCAGGTCAAGACCGGCGAAGAAGTCGGCAAGGCGCTGGCCAAGCTGCGCAAGGACAACGGCAAGAAGATGCGCGGCCTGGTCCTGGACCTGCGCAACAACCCCGGTGGCGTCCTGCAATCGGCCGTGGAAGTGGCCGACCACTTCCTCACCAAGGGCCTGATCGTCTACACCAAGGGCCGTATCGCCAACTCCGAGCTGCGCTTCTCCGCCGACCCGGCCGATGCCAGCGAAGGCGTGCCATTGGTGGTGCTGATCAACGGCGGCAGTGCCTCGGCGTCGGAAATTGTCGCCGGCGCCCTGCAAGACCAGAAGCGTGGCGTGCTGATGGGCACCGACAGCTTCGGCAAAGGCTCGGTGCAAACCGTGCTGCCGCTGAACAACGACCGCGCACTGAAGATCACCACGGCGCTGTACTTCACCCCCAACGGCCGTTCGATCCAGGCCCAGGGCATTGTCCCGGACATCGAGGTGCGCCGCGCCAAGATTACCGCCGAGCAGGACGGTGAAAACTTCAAGGAAGCCGACCTGCAGGGCCACCTGGGCAACGGCAACGGCGGCGCCGACCGTCCGTCGGGTAAGGGCGGCGGCGCCAAGCCTCGCCCACAGGATGATGACTACCAGCTCAGCCAGGCCCTGAGCCTGCTCAAGGGCCTGAGCATCACCCAGGGTAAATAAGGCCAGCTGATGCGTTACCTGCTGTTGGCCCTGGTGTACCTGATGAGCGGTGTCGCCCTGGCGGCGCCGACTCAACCGGGCAAGGCCTACCTGACACTGATCATCGACGACCTGGGGCAGAACCCTGCGCGCGACTCACGCGCCCTGGCCCTGCCCGGCCCGGTGACCCTGGCGATCATGCCCGATACCCCGCATGCCACAGCGTTTGCCCGCCAGGCCCATCGCGCCGGCAAGACGGTGATCCTGCACATGCCCATGGACCCGGCCACCGGCCCCTACGCCTGGCACCCCGGTACACCCTTGCCGGAGCTTGAGCGGCGGTTGAACGCGGCGCTCGACAAAGTGCCCTACGCCGTCGGGATCAACAACCACATGGGCAGCCGCATGACCGCGGAGCCTGCGGCCATGGCCTGGTTGATGGGTGAATTGCAGCGCCGCGACCTGTTCTTCGTCGACAGCCGCACCAGCGCCGCCACGGTGGCCGCCAAATCGGCACAAAGCATCGGCCTGGCCAGCGTGTCGCGGGATGTGTTCCTCGATGACCTGCGCACCACCGAAGCCATTGCCGGCCAGCTGCAACAGGGCATCGCCCTGGCGCGCAAGCAAGGCACGGCGGTACTGATCGGGCATCCTTATCCACAGACCCTGGAAGTGCTCGAACGCGAACTGCCCAAGCTCAAGGCCCAGGGCGTCGAGTGGATAGAAATTCAGCAGATGATCGCCGAGCGCGGCAACCGGGCGATGCCGGCTCACGGCAAGCAGGGCTTTTACAGCCCTGCTCGCGCGGCCCAGTGAGCCTTCGTCAATCCCAGGGAAGGATCCGTTCGAGCTGACTGGCCTTCAGGTCTGCCCGATAGATCTCCAGGAACTGCTGGTTAGTCTTCGCCGCCTGCAACTGTGTCTCGCGCCCCCACGTACGTTCGGCCCAGAGTTTCAGGTGGCCTTTGCTGAACTGACGCTGGTTGGCGGCCTGGGAGCCGTAGTGCAGATGCACTTCCCATAAACCGCTATCCCGCGCAGGCCCTTGCGCCTTGCGCACTTCATAGACATCCAGGTAGTCGTCAGCTGCCAGCTTCTTGCGCTCAACGGTCCTTGCGATGGTGATCTGCCCTTCAGCGTGAAGGTAGGCAAGACTTTCACCATTCGGTCGACTGCTGGCCAAATGCAACGTCACCAGCAGATTGCGTTTGCGCTCATTCAAGCGGCTGATGCACTGCTCCACAGTTGCTCGCAGTGCATTGTCACTGGCTGCAGCGTCTGCGCCTTCAAGCATTCTCGCCACACGCTGCAGTTTCTCGACATGACGTTCGATGACAAAAGACAAGCTGTGTGGTTCGTTCGAGGAGATGTAGCGCTTTGCCAGGGCGATTACACCGGCAACCTCGTTGTTCAGGCGCTGTGCCTGGATACGGGCCTGCGCCCGCTCACTGGCAGTCAATGGCGCGGACTCAACCGGGAACGTGGCCGGCACCACTTCGATCCAGACGTCACCCTGCTGGTGGTAGGTGCCGAGCACCTTTTTGCTCACGGGGTCACGCTGCTCAACCACTGGCTCGCCGAGCAGTTGCGTCTCTTCGCCGACCAGTGTTTTGCCTCCTCGCAAATGAACCACACGACGCATGCCCACCCGCGGCTTGTACGGCAAACGCTTGAACGGAAGCGGCGTCTCCCACTTCTGTTCCCGAACGGCCGCCTCCAGTTCCAGCTCGGCCGTCGCTTTAACCAGCCGCACCTGCTCCTTGTAATAATTGAGCGCCTGCTTGTTTACCACCACACCACCAAAGCGTTCCAGATAGTCGACCATGGTCAAGGCATTGGCATACTCACTCTGCACGCTTTGCAGACCGCTGATGGTTTCTTCTGAGGCAAAGTTGCCGCTGATCAATTCATCCAGGGTACTGCCTGCACCGCTGACGGACTTGCCGATCAGGTAATCATTGGTGGAAACAAGTGTCTGCACATCGGTGCCAGACAGTCTTTCTAGCGAGAGCTCGGCAAGGTCCCTGATCAGGTCGATTTTCAGTTGCAATGTTGTCACTGAGCGCTGGCCAACAATACTGTGGACCTGCTCCTGCTTGCCGTCATAGGCAATAGTGCCGTCGGTCAATGTATCAATCAGCAGCACGTCCAGTTTTTCCATTACCTCCTGTAGACGCAGCTGCAATGGCACCACCGCCATATGCCTCGCTCGGTAGGTGTTGTACGCCGCTACCTGTTCCGGGGTTGCCGGCAAGGTTACTATCTGTTTGCGAAGCGCAGCTAACTCATCGAACCTGGCCAGCAATATCAGTTCATCATGGATCAACATATAGTTCCTGAGGAGCTGCTTGCGCACCATGCCTCGGCGCTGCTTCAACGGCCTTGCCGTAACCTCGGGGAGGAACTTTGAGAACTTCGGAGTGAGCAGCGTTTTCATGCTGGCTTCCACCTCCAGGTCAATCTTGATTGACTGTTCCAGCGTGTCGATCAACGCACTGCGTGTTGTGTCCAGCAGGCTCTTCTTATCGGTAATCTTTATGCGTGTACTGTCGACCAACGCGCTCAAGCCTTCTGTGCTATCACCCTGGTCAATCCGCGCCTGTAAGCTGTCGCGCAGGTTCAGCAACTTCTGCAGCGCACTCGAATGCTCCGCCATCGATGCCCACTGCGGTGTCAGCTCGGCAACCAACGCATTGTTTTTCAGGTCCAGCTCACCTATTTCGGACTGCAGCTTACGGACTGCCTCCTGGTTGACCTCCTGCTGCCCCGCCACTCGCCGTTTGGGACCGCCTCCTCTGAGCCGCAGACTCAGGTCAAACTGCCATGTATTGTTCTCTATGGTCAGCCAGGGGCCAGGCCGGCCTTGCTCGTCGACCACTCGCATCCCTTGGGCGTCGGCCCTGACGTTGTAAACATGACCTTCAATCAACGCGTAGTATCGCCCGGCAAGCAGGTACAGGCCCCGATACGAGCCTTGGCTCAACGGCGGATGACTCCCCAGTGAAGCCGATGAACGAAAGCCCGATATCGGTCGAGGATAATCCGTCGAGTTCGACTTGAGCCCCTGGGGTCCATACCAGGAAAAATCCAGTTCCAAGTCCGCTTTCACCCTCAGGGCACTGGGAGCAAAGGTTTTGCCCTGGACAGGAATTGCCCGAGGTACGGAGGGCGTGAACCGGCGACTCGGACCAAAGACCGGGACCTCACGCTTGTCTGCGGCAACTGGCGGCTCGACCTTCGGTAGGCTGGCGTGAAACAACACCATGACCAGGTTGAGCAGCAGATCGACCACTGCCGTTGATTTTTCGAACTCATTGCCATTTTTCAATGCATCTGCATCAGCATGCACTGTCAGCGCACCCTGAACGAGCCAGGCAACCACAGCCGCTGGCCCCCGTAAAAACGGCGTGGCCACGCTGAACAGCAGGTTGAACAACAAACCTGCACCCTCGAGCAGCATCGCCCAGCGGTCTTCGGCATTGGAGATCGTCTCGCGCTCGGCCAGCTCCACCAGCATCTGTGTATTGGCCATGTACAAGTTGCTGTCCGCCCCCGGATGCCAGCCCTGCAAGTCCAGCTGTGCCGGCTGGACGGGCTCCAGCCCCAGTTGAGTATCGAGGATAGGCCGACGTAAATGCGGCTCCTGGAAACCGCCATGGCCATATACCCGCTGAGCGTCGCTGCTCATCCAGGCCAAAATGCTTTGCTGCAGATCCTCCTGCGCCAGAATCTGCTCAAGCAACGCCTGCTGGCTGGCAAACTCCTGGAACGGTCTGTCGGCGCTCATTGGCCGGTAGAGCACGACCTTTCCCGCAGCGTGCGCCGACATAAACACAAAGGTGTTGGTCACTCGATCGGCTTCGCTGGCAGTCTCCTCACGCTTGAACGCCAAAGGCGCCAACAGGCTTTGACTCTCACCGCTGTCCGCTCGAAAGAACGCGACAACACGCTGGTAACCGGTATCAGACAGCGCTCCATCGATCTTGGCCTTGAGCGCAAGGAGCGGCAACTGGCTTGCCTGTTCCATGGCGAACAGGCTTATCCGCTCGACATTCTGGTCCGCATCCTGAAGTTTTTTGCTCAGGTACTGGGGATAGGTGCGACCGATATCTGCACGCTGCACCAATGCTTTCAGGTAATCGGTTGTCAACCAGGGCCACAGCAGCTGATCGGTTTTATGCGTGATTTTTTTCAATATGGCTCCCCTGGCCGAGCCCAGGTTGCCAATGGCAAATTCAGTCAGGGGCATGCGCTTGATCTCCACGCTCCCTGAGAATGTGCCCGGAACTCCACGCGCCAACCAGAACTCCAGCACCAGGTCGTCGGCATCATAATTGGCCTCAGTCAGATGGTCAGCGCGCATCAGTTCAAGCAGGGACTGGCGCGTGAAGGCACGTAGATCAAGGATGCCATCAAGGGAGGACTTGCCGTTGGAACTGGCTTGCGCAACCAGCAGATCCAGCACCCGCGTACGGTACTCCAGTCGATCAGCCATTGAAGCTTGACGCAACCATTGCGGCAGTTCGGATTCGCCCTGCCGTAACTGCAAGAGCCGTTAAGGATGTGCGCAAAAGAAAGACGCAGGATCGGTCAAGGCAGCGTACCCCTGCTCCAGCTCGACTACGGTGCTGAAATGCCGCCCGTTCACGGGCTCCAGACCTTCAAGCAGCAGGTTCAGGAGCACTGCCCCCTGCATCGCGAACATATCGGTTGTGATGGGGTAGCGATCCCAACCGAATGAATCAAGCTGATACTGACGGGCAAGCCCATCACTCAGGCTCTGGGCCATGCTGTCCAGCGAATCAAAGGCATCGATACGCCCACTGGGCTTGCACAACAGAACGATGTTGCGATTTGCCAATGTCAGTGTCACCAACAGGTCCGGCAGCAACTGCTGGTAACGAACCTCGGCGCCAGCCACCGTGACATCAAGCAAAAAAACTTCAGGCACCTCGCTGGGGTTGTGCCACGCAGTGCTGTTACTCGCCGCTAACAGCGCATAGATGCAACTGCGTTGCTCATCATCCAGACCTTGTGCTTCAACCCCGCTGGCCAGGGCGGCCTTGAGCATGTGCCCCACCCCCTGCAGAGGCGTGCCACCCGAGCCACTTCGTGTCTGCCAGAAATCGACCTGGGCCCGTTGAAGAAACGGCTCGACGTTGGCCAGCAGCTCATTGAACGCGTCGGTGACCAGGGTCAGATCAGGAAGTCTGCCCAGGCCACTGGTCGCGTCGCGGTCATAAATGGGTCGGGGCGTAGGGGTAAAGCTCAGGAAACAATTGCTCAGAGCAATCCCGGTAAAATTGAATGTTGTTTGCGAGATAAGCTTTTCGAGAAAGACTTCGGCCAGTGACTTTATCGTCAATGTGTCGAGATCTTCTGGCGCTCGCGTACAGAGATAGATCTCTTTTGACCCGCGCAGTTGCGGGTAGCTTTTGTCGATTTCCGGGTATTGCTTGGCCAACCGCTGCACCAATTGCTGATGCACTACAGCGCGCAGCGTTGGCCGCGACGCAAACGCCAGGCCGACGGTTTGCTCAAAGGAGTCCAAGGCGATGGTCATTGTCGTTGTCTCTGGGTAAGGGACCCGTGACGATAACGACACCTACAGCATTGCCTGCGTTAACTATTGCTCAGGTCTTTTACAGGTAACGAGCAAACACCTGCTCGACAAAGCCCTCGGCTTTCATCTGCTCCAGCGCCTGCTGCAGCTTGTTCACCACCTCGTCCGGCACTTCACGGTTAAGCGCCAGGTACAGCTCGGCACCGTGAAAACGCAGCACCGTCTTAAGCTTGCTCACCCCCACCTGGCGCGCCAGGTAGCGCCCGGCCGGGTCGCCGCTGGCCCACAGGTCGATTTCGCCGTTCACCAGCTTTTTCGCGTTGTCGCGGTCGCGCAGCACCAACACCGGGTTCAGGCCTTGCTTGGCCAGGTATTCGGCAATCGCATCCCCTTTATAAGCCCCGATACGATAACGCTTGGCTTGCTGCAGGCTGCTCAAGGCAATCGGGCTGCCCTCGGGGGCCAGCAAAATCCAGTCATCCGGCCCCAGCGGTCCGACCCACTTGAACAGTTTTTCCCGCTCGGGCTGACGGGCCATGACGAAGACGCCGTAGCCGGGGGTTTGCAGGGCCTGCTCGTAGATGCGCTGCCACGGGAAGCGCAGGGTCATGCTGTAGGGCACCCCGGCGCGCTTGAACATCTCGCGTACCAGGTCGGCGGCAATGCCATTGATGCCATCGTCGCGGGCGAAGCTCTTGCCGCTGATGGCCATGTTGTAGGGCGGGAAGTTTTCGGTGAGCAGCACCACAGGCTCGCTCGCCTGGGCAAGGTGGGTGAACGACAGGCAGCTGCACAGCAACAGGACAAGACGCTTGAACATGGTGGCACCGGGCTCCTTGGCAACGCCAAGAGTGCCGGGGCCTAGTGCGCCTGTCCAGTCTGCACCGGTATCACAACAAAAAGGGCCCTGTTCCTGCGAACAGAGCCCTTCGGGTCAATCAGCCGTTATCAGCTGTAGACACGCCCCAGCAACTGGCGATGGCTTTCGAACTGATCGAGCACATCCCGGGTGATCTGCTCCGGGGTGAAGCCCATCAGGTCGTATTCCTGGCTGCCGTTGTGCAGGTACACCTCGGCGCGGTAGAAGCGCTGGCGCACTTCTGTCTCGCCTTCCACCGGTGCCTCGCTCGGCGCGGCCAGGTAGCCGTCCAGGCTTACTTCGTAAACGAACGGGTTACCTTCTTCCATGTCGATGCGCAGGCCCATGGCCGAGCGCGACTGGCCGACCCGGGTCTGCACCTGGAAGCCCAGGGTCTGCAGCTGCGCGGCTGCTTCCTTGAGCGCCGGGCTGACGCGCTTGTCCATGAAGCGCTGAACGATCGCCTGGGTCGGCTGCAGGTCCAGCTGGCTCAGGCGCTCGCTGAAACCGCGACGGCCACGGGCAGCCAGTTCGGCCTGCTCCTGCTCGACCTGGCTGTCCTGTTTCATGGCCTTGTACAGGCCGAACATGAACAGCACCAGCACTACCGAGAACGGCAGTCCCGCCAGCACCACCATGGTCTGCATGGCCTGGAAGTTACCGGCCAGAAGCAAACCGATGGTGACCACGGTAATGATCGCCGACCAGAGAATA
This sequence comes from Pseudomonas donghuensis, assembly GCF_000259195.1. Lineage (GTDB taxonomy): Bacteria > Pseudomonadota > Gammaproteobacteria > Pseudomonadales > Pseudomonadaceae > Aquipseudomonas > Aquipseudomonas donghuensis. The sequence goes on along the minus strand of NZ_JH650761.1, from coordinate 199,925 downwards.
CGCAGCCAGTTCGGCGCATCTTCGTCGACATGGCCGCCTTTGCAGGAAAGGTTGGCCATCATCACCGCGCCGGAGTCGGCTGGGGTCAGGAACAGTACGAAGCCAACGAAAATCGCGACACCGACCACGATCTTGGCAAACGGATAGTGCTCGAGCAGCTGGTAGATCGACATCGCCGGCTGTTCCAGCGCCGTTCGACCGAGTTCCACCGCGCCCTGGTTCATCACCAGGTCCAGTGCCGAGTTGCCGAAGATCGACAGCCAGGCCAAGGTGAAGCCCAGCGGAATCAGCAGCACGCCAGCGACCAGTTCGCGCACGGTACGACCGCGCGAGATACGGGCAATGAACATGCCGACGAACGGGCCCCAGGAAATCCACCAGGCCCAGTAGAACACGGTCCACAGGCCCAGCCAGCGCTCGGACTTGTCACTGTCGCCTTCATAGACGTACAGGTCGAAGGTCTTTAGCACCGCGCCGTTGAGGTAGTCGCCGATGTTCTGCACGAAGCTGTTGAGCAGGTGCAGGGTCGGGCCGTTGAGCAGCACGAACAACAGCAGGCCGCTGAACAGGATGATGTTGAGGTTGGACAGGCGGCGGATGCCGTTCTCCACACCCGACACGGCGGCGATGGTCGCCACGGTGCTCATCACCAGGATCACGATCAGCAGGTTGGTGTCGCTGTGCTGCATGCCGAACAGGTATTCCAGCCCCGAGGACACCTGCATCGAACCAATACCCAGGTTGGTCACCAGGCCCAGCAGGGTCACGAACATGCCGAAGATGTCGACGGTGTGGCCCGCGGCCCCCTTGACCCAACGCTCACCGACCAGCGGGTACAGCGCCGAGCGCAGTGCCAGGGGTTGGTTGTGGCGGTAGGCGAAGTAGGCCACGGCCAGGCCGACCAGAGCATAGATTGCCCAGCCATGCAGACCCCAGTGCAGGAAGGTCAGTTGCAGGCCTTCACGGGCCGCTTGCAGGCTGGCCGGTGCGCCTTCAGGCGGGTTGAAGTAGTGATCCAGCGGCTCGGACGCGCCGAAGTACAGCAGCGAGATACCGATACCGGAGGAGAACAGCATCCCGGCCCAGGCACCGTAGCTGAAGTCCGGCTTGTCATCCTTGCCGCCAAGCTTGAGCTTGCCGAAATTGGAGAAGGCCAGAACGATGACGAACAGCAGGTAGCCGCCAATCACCAGCATGTAGTACCAGCCGAAGCTGCGCGACAACCAGGCCTGGGCCTCGTTCAGCACGCGGCCGGCGGTTTCGGGAACTGCGATCAGCAAGGCAGTCAACAGCAGGATCAACAACGTCGAGGTGAAGAACACCACGCTGTTGACCCGGACCCTCTCGGCAGGGGTCTTGATTAGGGAGGCAGAACTCATTGCACATAGGCTCCGGGCAGTGCGAGAGAAACACGAAACAATCGTTACCCAAGCAAATGGTGCAATAGCCCCACTGCTTCAGGTGTTATAAAAGCACCTTGAAAAAACCGTGATCCCGAATCGATTGCGTTGAAAAAAACAGGCCGAAAACCCCGTCCCGAGGGTTGGCCGCGCGGTGCGATACCGCTCGGCAGATCTGCTCAACGCGCCGTTTACACCCGTCAACACCTTGTATTCCGGGGGTTCCACGTCTTTTTGGGGTGCCAATTTGTGCTCACTGCAGGTAGGAAAAACCTGTCAATTGCACAGATTGTCGCAGAGCTTATTCTTTGTTGATTGAACGTTCAATCAAAACAAAATAGACTGGCCTTCGCCGAGGCAGCCGCTCGTCGACTGCTCGCAGGCCTGAGGAGATTTGCAAGATGCCCAAGGTCGGTATGCAACCCATTCGCCGCCAGCAGTTGATCGAAGCCACATTGATGGCCATCGACCAGGTCGGCATGGGTGACGCCAGCATTGCGCTGATCGCCCGTTTGGCCGGTGTGTCGAATGGCATCATCAGTCACTACTTTCAGGACAAGAACGGCCTGATCGCAGCGACCATGCGGTACTTGATGAGCGTGCTGAACGAGAACGTCGTCGCCAACCGGCAGGCGCTCAAGGACACCAGCCCGCGCGCCCACCTGCAGGTGATTATCGAAGGCAACTTCGACGCCAGCCAGGTCAACGGCCCGGCAATGAAAACCTGGTTGGCCTTCTGGGCTTCCAGCATGCACCAGCCGTCTTTGCACAGGTTGCAGCGGATCAACGATCACCGCTTGTATTCCAACCTGTGCTGCCAGTTCCGCCGCGTCCTGCCGCTGCCTGATGCACGCACCGCGGCCCGTGGCCTGGCAGCATTGATCGACGGTCTGTGGCTGCGCGGTGCGCTGTCCGGAGACGCGTTCGACACCGACCAGGCGAAACAAATCGCTTACGAATACATGGATCTACAACTGGCGAAACAGACGAGCCCGGACACGCAAAACCAGGCCTCTGAACCACCGCGCGTCGCGATTGCCAAACAAGCAGGAGCGCTGCACGGATAGCCAAACACACATATGCACTTGCGAGGACACTATGGCCCGTTTCGAACTGCAAAAACTCTACATTGATGGTGGTTATGTCGACGCTTCCAGCGACGCTACCTTCGACGCCATCAACCCGGCCAACGGCGAAGTCCTCGCCCAGGTGCAACGCGCTACCCAGGCCGACGTCGAGCGCGCCGTAGAAAGCGCCGAACGTGGCCAGAAAGTCTGGGCCGCCATGACCGCCATGCAGCGTTCGCGCATCCTGCGCCGCGCCGTCGACATCCTGCGCGAGCGCAACGATGAGCTGGCCGCCCTGGAAACCCTGGACACCGGCAAGTCCTACTCCGAAACCCGCTACGTCGACATCGTCACCGGCGCCGACGTGCTGGAATACTACGCAGGCCTGGTACCGGCCATCGAAGGCGAGCAGATCCCGCTGCGCGACAGCTCGTTCGTCTACACCCGCCGAGAGCCGCTGGGCGTGACCGCCGGTATCGGCGCCTGGAACTACCCGATCCAGATCGCCCTGTGGAAATCCGCTCCTGCCCTGGCGGCCGGTAACGCGATGATCTTCAAGCCGAGCGAAGTAACCTCGCTGACCACCCTGAAACTGGCCGAGATCTACACCGAAGCCGGCCTGCCGGACGGCGTGTTCAACGTTCTGACCGGCAGCGGCCGCGAAGTCGGCACCTGGCTGACCGAGCACCCGCGCATCGAGAAAATCTCCTTCACCGGCGGCACCACCACCGGCAAGAAGGTCATGGCCAGCGCCTCGAGCTCGACGCTCAAGGAAGTCACCATGGAACTGGGCGGCAAGTCGCCACTGATCATCTGCGACGACGCCGACCTCGATCGCGCCGCCGACATCGCCATGATGGCCAACTTCTACAGCTCGGGCCAGGTCTGCACCAACGGTACCCGCGTGTTCGTCCCTGCCTCGATGAAAGCGGCTTTCGAAGCCAAGATCGCCGAGCGCGTTGCGCGCATCCGCGTTGGCAACCCTGAAGACGAAAACACCAACTTCGGCCCGCTGGTCAGCTTCGCTCACATGGAAAGCGTGCTGGGCTACATCGCCAAGGGCAAGGAAGAAGGCGCACGCGTTCTCTGTGGCGGCGAGCGCCTGACCGCAGGCGAACTGGCCAAGGGCGCATTCGTGGCGCCGACCGTGTTCACCGACTGCCGTGACGACATGACCATCGTCAAGGAAGAGATCTTCGGCCCAGTGATGAGCATCCTCTCCTACGAGACCGAGGAAGAAGTCATCCGTCGTGCCAACGACACCGAATACGGCCTGGCCGCTGGCGTGTGCACCAACGACATCAGCCGCGCCCACCGCATCATCCACCAGCTGGAAGCCGGTATCTGCTGGATCAACGCCTGGGGCGAGTCGCCAGCCGAAATGCCGGTCGGCGGTTACAAGCAGTCCGGTGTCGGCCGTGAGAACGGCGTGAGCTCGCTGGCTCAGTACACTCGCATCAAATCCGTTCAAGTTGAGCTGGGTTCCTACAACTCGGTGTTCTGAAGCGACAAGCTTCAAGCGGCAAGCTGCAAGTCAAAGCCGGTGCGTGTTGCGCCAACCGGCTCTTGCAGCTCTCACTCATTTGCGAGCCTCGCACGACCGCATTTTCTTGCGGCTTGTAGCTTGAGGCTTGCAGCTGCTTTCGGAGAAAGCCATGGAATATGACTACATCATCGTCGGTGCCGGCTCTGCCGGTAATACCCTGGCGACCCGCCTGACCGAAGACGAAGGCGTGACTGTCCTGCTGCTCGAGGCCGGTGGCCCTGACTACCGCATGGACTTCCGCACCCAGATGCCAGCCGCGCTGGCCTTCCCGCTGCAGGGCCGCCGCTACAACTGGGCCTACGAGACCGACCCGGAGCCGCACATGGACGGCCGCCGGATGGAATGCGGTCGCGGCAAGGGCCTGGGTGGCTCGTCGCTGATCAACGGCATGTGCTACATCCGCGGCAACGCCATGGACTTCGACGGCTGGGCAAAACTGCCAGGCCTTGAGGACTGGACCTACCTGGACTGCCTGCCGTACTTCCGCAAAGCGGAAACCCGCGACATCGGCGCCAACGATTACCACGGCGGCGAAGGCCCGGTCAGCGTGACCACGCCTAAAGCCGGTAACAACCCGCTGTTCCACGCCATGGTCGAAGCCGGCGTGCAAGCCGGTTACCCGCGTACCGAAGACCTCAACGGCTACCAGCAGGAAGGTTTCGGCCCGATGGATCGTACCGTGACGCCTAAAGGCCGTCGCTCCAGCACCGCCCGCGGCTACCTGGACACCGCCAAGAAGCGCTCGACCCTGACCATCGTCACTCACGCCCTGAGCGATCGCGTGCTGTTCGACGGCAAGCGCGCCGTGGGCGTCAGCTACCTGGTCGGCGCCAGCGAAGAGCGCGTCGAAGCCCGTGCGCGCAAGGAAGTGATCGTCTGCTCCGGCGCCATCGCTTCGCCGCAACTGCTGCAACGCTCCGGCGTTGGCCCGCGTGCGCTGCTGGAAAGCCTCAACGTGCCTGTGGTTCACGACCTGCCAGGCGTGGGCGAAAACCTGCAGGACCACCTTGAGCTGTACCTGCAGTACGCCTGCACCCAGCCAGTGTCGCTGTACCCGTCGCTGCTCTGGTACAACCAGCCGGCCATCGGTGCCGAGTGGCTGTTCAAGGGCACCGGTATCGGCGCCAGCAACCAGTTCGAAGCCGGTGGTTTCATCCGTACTCGTGAAGAGTTCGAATGGCCGAACATCCAGTACCACTTCCTGCCGGTGGCGATCAATTACAACGGCAGCAACGGTGTACAGGAACACGGCTTCCAGGCCCACATGGGATCGATGCGCTCGCCTAGCCGCGGCCGTATCCAGCTCAAGTCCAAAGACCCGCGCCAGCACCCGAGCATCCTGTTCAACTACATGGCCACCGAGCAGGACTGGCAGGAATTTCGTGACGGCATCCGCCTGACCCGCGAAATCATGGCCCAGCCTGCGCTGGACGCCTACCGTGGCCGCGAAATCAGCCCGGGCGCCGACGTGCAGACCGACGAGGAACTGGACAAGTTCATCCGCGAGCACGCCGAGACCGCGTTCCACCCGTCCTGCTCGTGCAAGATGGGCGACGACGAGATGGCGGTGGTCGACGGCCAGGGCCGCGTGCATGGCATGCAGGGCCTGCGAGTGGTCGATGCCTCGATCATGCCGATCATCATCACCGGCAACCTCAACGCCACCACGATCATGATCGCCGAGAAAATCGCCGACAAGATCCGCAACCGCCAGCCGCTGCCACGCAGCACCGCCAAGTACTACGTCGCCAACGGCGCGCCGGTCAAAGGCAAGGCACTGCGTGAAGTGAAACAGGCTTAAGCCTCTTTCGCGGGGCAAGCCCGCTCCCACAGGTGATGTGCAATCCGTGTGGGAGCGGGCTTGACCCGCGATGAGGCCCGCCAAGGCAACACAAGAAGGCACTCCAGGGAGTGTCTTTTTTGTCCCCGCGATTAACCCTTTACAGCCCGCCAACCCCTCAGGTTAGAATCCTTGGCACGCGACCTGCTTGATATTCAAAGCAAACCGCCCCTCCTTCCTGCTTTTCCCCGGAGTACTGCCTTTGGATGCGTCCACCATCAATAGCCTGTTCTTGATCGGCGCATTGCTGGTGGGTGCAAGTATTCTGGTCAGCTCACTGTCTTCACGCCTGGGCATCCCGATCCTGGTCATCATCCTTGCGGTCGGCATGATCGCCGGGGTCGATGGTGGCGGGATCATCTTCAACAACTACCCGACCGCCTATCTGGTGGGCAACCTGGCCCTCGCGGTGATCCTCCTCGACGGCGGCCTGCGCACGCGGGTGGCGAGTTTCCGTGTGGCCCTGTGGCCGGCGCTGTCGCTGGCGACCGTCGGCGTGCTGATCACCACCGGCCTGACCGGCATGGTCGCCGCCTGGCTGTTCAACCTGAGCCTGATCCAGGGCCTGCTGATCGGCGCCATCGTCGGCTCCACCGACGCTGCGGCGGTGTTCTCGCTGCTCGGCGGCAAGGGCCTGAACGAACGGGTGACGGCAACCCTCGAAATCGAATCGGGCAGTAACGACCCGATGGCGGTGTTTCTCACCGTAACCCTGATCGACATGATCGCCAGCGGCCAGACCGGCCTGCACTGGAGCCTGCTCACTCACCTGTTGCGCGAGTTCGGCATCGGCGGCCTGCTGGGCCTGGGGGGCGGCTGGCTGATGCTGCAGCTGGTCAACCGCATCAACCTCGCCGGCGGCCTGTACCCGATCCTGGTGGTGGCCGGCGGCCTGGTGGTGTTCTCGCTGACCAACGCCCTGCACGGCAGCGGCTTCCTTGCCGTGTACCTGTGTGGCCTGGTGCTGGGTAACCGCCCGATCCGCAGCCGCCACGGCATCCTGCACATGCTCGACGGCATGGCCTGGCTGGCGCAGATCGGTATGTTCCTGGTCCTCGGCCTGCTGGTGACGCCTCACGACCTGCTACCGATCGCCCTGCCGGCGCTGGGCCTGGCGCTGTGGATGATTATCTTCGCCCGGCCGCTGTCGGTGGTCGCCAGCCTGCTGCCGTTCAAGGCCTTCCATGGCCGCGAAAAAGCCTTCATCTCCTGGGTAGGCCTGCGTGGCGCGGTACCGATCATTCTGGCGGTGTTCCCGTTGATGGCCGGGCTGCCGGATGCCCAGTTGTTCTTCAACCTGGCGTTCTTCATCGTCCTGGTGTCGTTGCTGGTGCAGGGCACCAGCCTGCCCTGGGTGGCCAAGCTGCTGAAAGTGACAGTACCGCCCGACCCTGCCCCGATCTCCCGTTCGGCCCTGGAAGTGCACATCACCAGCGAGTGGGAGTTGTTCATCTATCGACTGGGCGCGGAAAAATGGTGCATCGGCGCCGCCCTGCGCGAGCTGAAAATGCCTGAAGGCACCCGTATCGCAGCGCTGTTTCGCGGTCAGCAACTGCTCCATCCGTCGGGAAGTACCACCCTGGAAGTCGACGACCTGCTCTGCGTGATCGGCCACGAACACAACCTGCCGGCCCTCGGCAAGCTGTTCAGCCAGGCACCGCAGCGTGGCCAGGACCTGCGCTTCTTTGGTGACTTCGTGCTCGAAGGTGACGCAGAACTGGGGGCTGTAGCGGCGTTGTACGGATTGAAGCTCGACGGCCAGGACCCGCACATGCCGCTCAGCCGCTTCATCGCGCAGAAGGTTGGCGGCGCACCGGTGGTCGGCGACCAGATCGAGTGGAACAGCACCTTGTGGACGGTTGCAGTGATGGAAGGGAACAAGATCCTCAAAGTGGGCGTCAAATTCCCCGAAGGAACTCGACCCGGCCCTGGATTGTTCCTTTAAACTCTGTTCTTCGCCTCTGCCTGTACGAATTTTCTGCCTATGTCCCTGCGCACGTTGTTAAGCGCAGCCCTGATCGGGCTGTGCCTGTCCTTCTCCCCGGTGTGGGCGGCTGAACCGCCAACCACGGCAGCGATCCAGCAAAGCCTGGACAAGATCACCGAACGCAAGTTGCCCGAGGCCGAACAGAAAGCCCTGCAGCAGGTGCTCGAAAAGACCCTGGCCTTCCTCGGCAACAAAGAGGACAGCGAGAAGAAGCTCACCGCGCTCAAGCACCAGCTCAACGACGCGCCGCGCCAGACCAGCGAAAACCAGCGCGAGCTGGCCAAACTCAAGGACAGCAAGGTGATCCCGGTCACCCAGCGCTACGCCGCCTCCAGCGTGCCGCAGCTGGAGCAATTGCTGGCCGAGCGCACCACCGAGCAGGGCGAACTGCAAAAAGCGCTGTCCGAGGCCAACAGCCTGACCATCACCGCGCAGACCCGGCCCGAACGGGCCCAGGCAGAAATCAGCGCCAACCAGACCCGCACCCAGCAGATCAACACCAGCCTGAAGATCGGCAAGGACGGCGGCAAGCCGCTCAGCGCCGACCAGCGCAACCAGCTCAACGCCGAACTGGCCGCGCTCAACGCCCTGACCCTGCTGCGCCGCCAGGAACTGGCCGGCAACAGCCTGCTGCAAGACCTGGGCAACAGCCAGCATGACCTGCTGATCGAGCGCGCCGCGCGCCTGGAACAGGAAATCCAGGACCTGCAGACGCTGATCAACCAGAAGCGTCTGGCCCAGTCCCAGCAAACCGTCACCGAACAGTCGATCGAAGCGCAGAAAGCTGGCGGCAGCACCCTGCTGGCCACCGAAAGCGCCGCCAACCTCAAGCTCTCCGACTACCTGCTGCGCAGCACCGACAGCCTCAACGACCTGACCCAGCAGAACCTCAAGACCAAGCAGCAGTTGGACAGCCTGACCCAGAGCGACCAGGCTCTGGACGAGCAGATCAGCGTGCTCAAGGGCAGCCTGCTGCTGTCGAAGATCCTCTACAAGCAAAAGCAGGCGCTGCCGCACCTGAAGCTCGACCGCGACCTGGCCGACCAGATCGCCGACATCCGCCTGTACCAGTTCGAGATCAACCAGCAGCGCGAGCAGATCAGCAGCCCGAGCAGCTATGTCGACAAGCTGCTCACCGCACAACCACCCGAGACCGTCACCCCGCAATTGCGCAAGGCCTTGCTGGAAGTGGCGATCACTCGCAGCGACCTGCTCGAACGCCTGAACCGTGAACTGAGCGCGCTGCTCAACGAATCAATCACTCTGCAGTTGAACCAGAAGCAACTGTTCAGCACCGCGCAGAACCTGCGTGCAACCCTTGATGAGCAGATGTTCTGGATCCCCAGCAACAAGCCGCTGGACCTGGAATGGCTGCGCAGCGTGCCCGAGCGCCTGCAGAAACAGGTGGTCAGCCTGCCCTGGGGGTCGGGCCTGCGGGAGCTGACCGACGGCCTGGCCCAGCGCCCGTTGCTGTTCCTGCCCTTGCTGTTGCTGATCGGCGCCCTGCTGTGGCGGCGCAAGTACCTGTATGCGCGCCTGACCAAGGTTCATCAGGATGTCGGCCACTTCAAGCGTGACAGCCAGTGGCACACGCCCCAGGCCATCCTGGTCAATATTCTCCTGGCCATGCCCCTGAGCCTGGGCCTGGCCCTGTGCGGCTATGCCCTGCAGATCGACGCCCGCGGGCAGAACGCCAATCTCGCTTCGGCGCTGTTCCAAGTGGCCCAGGCCTGGCTGGTGTTCTACACCGCCTACCGGATACTCGCTCCGGGCGGCGTGGCCGAACTGCACTTTCGCTGGGAAAAGCCCCAGGTCGAATTCCTCCGTGGCTGGATCCGCCGCCTCGGCACCGTGGTCCTGGCCCTGGTCGGGGTGGTGGCGGTGGCCGAGCATCAACCCTCGGCGCTGGCTGAAGACGTGCTCGGCATCGGCGTGGTGCTGACCTGCTATGCGCTGATGGCCTGGCTGCTCAGCCGCCTGCTGCTGAGCAGCCCCACCCACCGCAACACCTCGCTGTTTCGCAAGGCCGTGGGCGTGGCCTTCACCGCGCTGCCGGTGGCGCTGTTCATCGCCGTGTGCTTTGGCTATTACTACACCGCGCTCAAGCTCACCGACCGCCTGATCGATACCCTGTACCTGCTGATGTTCTGGCTGGTGATCGAAGCCGCCTTCGTCCGCGGCCTGGCCGTGGCCGCCCGGCGCCTGGCCTACCAGCGGGCGCTGAGCAAGCGCCAGGCGGCCAAGGAAGGCCTGGATGGCGAAGTGCTGGTCGAAGAGCCGACCCTGGACATCGAACAGGTCAACCAGCAGTCCCTGCGCCTGATTCGCCTGGCCCTGCTCGGCGGCTTCATCGCCGCCCTGTACTGGGTCTGGTCGGACCTGATCAGCGTGTTCGCCTACCTCGACAACATCACCCTGTACGAGTACACCAGCGGCACCGGCGCATCCATGAGCATGGTGCCGATCAGCCTGCGCGACCTGCTGGGCGCACTGGTGATCATCGGCATCACCGTTGCCCTGGCCGGCAACTTGCCTGGCCTGCTGGAAGTGCTGGTGCTATCACGCCTGAACCTGGCCCAGGGCAGCGCCTACGCCACCACCACGTTGCTGTCCTACGTGATTGCCGGGGTCGGCTTCGTCTCTACCCTGTCAGCCTTGGGCGTCAGCTGGGACAAGCTGCAATGGCTGGTGGCCGCACTGTCGGTGGGCCTGGGCTTCGGCATGCAGGAGATCTTCGCCAACTTCATCTCCGGGATCATGATCCTGTTCGAGCGCCCGGTACGGATCGGCGACACCATCACCATCGGCAACCTCTCCGGCACGGTGAGCAAGATCCGCATTCGCGCCACCACCATCACCGACTTCGACCGCAAGGACATTATTGTCCCGAACAAGACCTTCATCACCGGGCAACTGATCAACTGGTCGCTGACCGACACCATCACCCGGGTGACCCTCAAGCTCGGCGTCGACTACGGCTCGGACCTCGACCTGGTGCGCACCCTGCTGCTCAAGGCCGCCAACGACAACCCACGGGTACTCAAGGAACCGGCGCCGATCGTCTATTTCCTCAACTTCGGCGAAAGCACCCTGGACCATGAACTGCGCATGCACGTACGCGACCTGGGCGACCGCAACCCGGTACTCGACGAGATCAACCGCTACATCAACAAAGAGTTCAAGCGGCAGCACATCAACATCTCCTTCCGGCAGATGGAGATCTACCTGAAGAACATGCAGGGCCAGGAGTACAAGATGGTCCCGGTAGAAAGCCTGGACAAGACCGTGCTGCCAACCGCCAACAACAGCGGCAAGCCCGCTGACGAAGCGCCAGGCAAACCGGCCTGACTGGACGCCAGCGGCCATACCCTTGCAGAATACTCAGGTTTTCTCCAGGAGATGGCCGTTGAAAGCCCTCGACGAACTGACGTTCGATAACCGTTTCGCCCGCCTGGGCGACGCCTTTTCTACTTCGGTACTACCCGAGCCGATTGCCGAACCGCGCCTGGTGATCGCCAGCGAAGCGGCCATGGCGTTGCTCGACCTGGAACCAACCGAAGCCTATTCCCCGGTCTTTGCCGAACTGTTCGGCGGCCACAAACTGTGGGCCGAGGCCGAGCCGCGGGCGATGGTCTATTCCGGGCATCAGTTCGGCTCCTACAACCCACGCCTGGGCGATGGCCGTGGCCTGTTGCTGGGCGAAGTGCGCAATGACGCCGGCCAATCCTGGGACCTGCACCTCAAGGGCGCCGGGCAGACGCCGTATTCGCGTATGGGCGATGGCCGCGCGGTACTGCGCTCCTCGATCCGCGAATTCCTTGCCTCCGAAGCCCTGCCAGCCCTGGGCATCCCCAGCAGCCGGGCGCTGTGCGTGATCGGCTCAAGTACGCCGGTCTGGCGCGAGACCCAGGAGCGCGCGGCCATGCTGTTGCGCCTGGCGCCGAGCCATGTACGCTTCGGTCATTTCGAGTATTTCTATTACACCCGCCAGCCCGAGCAGCAGCGCATGCTTGCCGAGCATGTGCTCAATACGCATTTCGCCGAGTGCCGCGACGCGCCGGAACCGTACCTGGCGATGTTCCGCACCATTGTCGAGCGCAACGCCGAGCTGATTGCCCGCTGGCAGGCTTACGGCTTCTGCCACGGCGTGATGAACACCGACAACATGTCGATCCTGGGCATCACCTTCGACTTCGGCCCCTTTGCCTTCCTCGACGACTTCGACGCCAACTTCATCTGCAATCACTCCGATGACCAAGGCCGCTACAGCTACAGCAATCAGGTGCCCATCGCCCACTGGAACCTCAGCGCCCTGGCCCAGGCCCTGACGCCGTTCATCAGCGTCGAAGCGCTGAAGGAAACCCTGGGGCTGTTCCTGCCGTTGTACGAGACCCATTACCTGGACCTGATGCGTCGGCGTCTGGGCCTGACCCGCGCGGAAGACGGCGACAAGCTGCTGATCGAACGCCTGTTGCAACTGATGCAACCGGGCGCGGTGGACTACACCCTGTTCTTCCGCCAGCTCGGCGACCAGCCTGCTGAGCAGGCGCTGCAGGTAGTGCGTGACGACTTCATCGACCTGGCCGGTTTCGACCTGTGGTCAGCCGATTACCTGGCACGCCTGCAGCGCGAGCCCGGCAACGCCGAAGGCCGCCGCGCGCGCATGCATGCGGTCAACCCGCTGTACATCCTGCGCAACTACCTGGCCCAGCGCGCCATCGAGGCGGCCGAGGGTGGCGACTACGAGGAAGTTCGCCGCCTGCACCAGGTGCTGAGCAAACCGTTCGAGGAGCAAGCGGGGATGCAAGCCTACGCCCAGCGGCCACCGGAGTGGGGCAAGCACCTGGAAATCAGCTGCTCGTCGTAAGGCCTGCGCCTCAGCTGTCGAGCCACCAGTCGAGCAGGGTTTCGTCCTCGTCATCGTCGAGGTTGCGGTAGATGTTGGCGTAATACCACTCGACGCCGGTGCACTGGCGAAAGCGGTCGAACACTTCACGGATGGCTGCAAAACCGTTACGCGCGGGGATGGCCAGGGTCAGGTTGCCCTTGTAGCGACCATCCAGAGTACCGCCGAGCAGCGTCTGCACTTCGTCTTGCAGTGTGTCGACAGCCCCCTGGGGCAAGTCGTCGGCATAGATATGAATGCAGAAGTTGCCACCCCGCTGCAGCACTTCGGCGCGCTGGTCCGGGTGGTTGATACGGATGGTATCGCCACGCGCCAAGTCGAGGGCCAACCCTGGTGACGACAGCAGCTCAAAGGTATTCGCATCGATCTGACGGACCGGCACGCTCTCGAATACCGGTTCGCCATTGGATCGGGAATCGACAAAAATGCGGATATGCGCTGAATGCTGGCAATCCATCGGGCACTCCATGGCCTGTGTACAAGGCGTACATGCTAAACCATTCAACATGTAGGTGCGGGCGTAACCCGCGAACGACCGCAGACCGGTCGCAACTCTCGGAGCTTTCATGACTGATCCACTACTCATCCCCTGCCCCCACTGCAACGGCCTCAACCGCATCCCCGGCGAACGCCTTGGCGACAGCCCGAAATGCGGCCGCTGCAAGAACCCGGTCCTGCTGAGCACGCCGTTTGATTTGAAACAGGGCGACTACGCCAGCCAGATCAAGGGCGACCTGCCGCTGCTGATCGATGTCTGGGCCGACTGGTGCGGGCCATGCAAGTCGTTTGCGCCGATCTTCGCGCAGGCGGCCAGCCAGCTCAGCGGGCGCTGCCGCCTGGCCAAGCTGGACAGCGAGGCCAACCAGCAACTGGCCGGGCAATTGGGGATTCGTTCGATTCCCAGCCTGATCCTGCTCAGAAACGGCCGGGAAGTGGCGCGCCAGAGCGGTGCATTCCCACTCCAGCAACTGCTGGAATGGTTGCGCAGCCAGGGCGTCTAGACGCCTTCTTCGAGCAGGGCGTGCAGTTCAACGAACTGCTGGGTCAGCTTGTGCCGCGGCTCCAGATGAATCAGCGGCAGGCTGGCCTGGTGTGATTCACGCATCTTCACCGAGCTGTTGAGGTATACCGGCAGCACCGGCAGCCCCTCGGCGATCAACTCGTCAAGCATCTGCTGGGGCAGGCTGGCGCGGGCCTGGAACTGGTTGACGACAATGCCTTCGACCCGCAGTTCTTCGTTGTGATCGTCCTTGAGCTCGTCGATCTCGGCCAGCAGCCCGTACAGCGCCTGGCGCGAGAAACTGTCGCAATCGAAGGGGATCAACACTCGATCAGCCGCGATCAACGCAGAAACAGCATAGAAGTTAAGCGCTGGCGGAGTATCCAGGTAAATCCGGTCATAGTCCTCGTCCAGCTCATCCAGCAGTTTGCGCAGCTTGTTGATCTTGTGCTTGGCCTCAAGCTTGGGCTGCAGGTCAGCCAGCTCGGCGGTGGCGGTCACCACATGCAGGTTGTCGAACGGTGTTTCGTAGATATCGACCTTGTTCTTTTTCGCAAACGGCCCGGAAGACAGGGTCTGCTTGAAAAAGTCGGCAATGCCCATGGGAATGTCCTCGCCGGTAAGGCCGGTAAGGTACTGGGTCGAGTTGGCCTGGGCATCCAGGTCGATCAACAGGGTTCGATAGCCTTCATTGGCACTCACCGCTGCCAGGTTGCAGGCAATGCTCGACTTGCCGACGCCACCTTTCTGATTGAACACCACGCGCCGCATGGAATGACCTCCGTGTGTCTGGGGATGACCGAGTATGTGTGCGAAGGGTCCGCTTGACCAGCACCGTCGGGCTCAAGTTGACGAGGAATCGACCGACAACCCATAACCTCCGTTGGTCGGGAAAAACCTGACTGATCTGACGAAGCTGAACAATCGAGGTCTGTTTCAAGCCGGAGTATTTGTAACCAGCATTTGCTACACGCCGACAGCACCGGGATAATGCGCGCCACTCGGCGATTGCGCCACACCCCTGTCAGGTCGTTGTTGCGAGTTACTCCCTCGGCAAGGAAGTCCCTCAGGGCGGGAAGTACAACAAAGTGATCACATTCAATATCAGCCAGTGGCGCGCGTGGGCACCAGGCCTGCAGACGGCTGCCGATTGGCAGGCCTGGAGCCAGGCAAAGCACTTGCCGGCAGAGGCTGAACAGGCACCGGATGTGTCGTTTTTACCAGCCATGCAGCGTCGTCGCCTGAGCCGCCTGGCGCGCATGGCCTTTGCCGTGGGCTGGCCGCTGGCCGAGGGTTTGCAGGATGTGCCGCTGGTGTTCGTTTCCCGGCATGGCGAAACCCCGCGTACCTTCGAGATCCTCAGCGACCTGGCCAATGAGCAACCGCTGTCGCCAACCCAATTCAGCCTGTCGGTACACAACGCGGTGATTGGCTTGTGGTCGATCATGCGGGGCGAAACCAGTGAGATGACCGCCCTGGCTGCTGCCGGTGACGGTTTCGAACAGGGTGTGCTGGAAGCTGCTTGCCTGCTGGGCGAAGGCGCTCCGGCGGTGCTGCTGATTGTTACTGAAGAGCAGCCGCCCGCGGCTTACGGCCCGAGGATTGATGACGTGCCCTTCGCCTATGCGCTGGGCCTGCTCCTGACACCAGGCGATGAATGGCAACTGCACCTTGGCGATAACGCCGGCGCTGTACCTTCGAGCGAACCCCATGCCTTGAGCTGGTTGCGTTGCCTGCTCAAGGGCGACAGCACTTGTACCCACACCTGGAAGAGCCGCACATGGAACTGGCAACGCAAGCCATAAGCAGACCGCGCGACGCCTATTACTGGCGCCTGCTCGCTACCGCCGTCAGCTTTCTGCTGTTCGGCGTCGGCGGCCTGTGCCTGCGCCTGCTGGTCTTCCCGCTGCTGGCCGGCCTGCCCGGCGATGCCGCACGCCATCGCCAGCGCGCCCGGCACACCATCAGCTGGCTGTTCTGGCGCTTCATTCGCTTCATGGCCGCCAGCGGCGTGCTCACCTATGAAATCAAGGGCGCCGAAAAGCTCGGCCGCCCGGGGCAGATGATCATCGCCAACCACCCGTCGCTGATCGATGTGGTGTTTCTCATCGGCCTGGTGCGCCAGGCCAATTGCGTGGTCAAGCAAAGTCTCTGGCACAACCCGTGCACCCGTGGCCCGGTGCGCTCGGCCGAGTACATCAGCAACGACGGCAGCATGGACATGCTCGACAGCGCCGTGGCGGCGCTGCAAGGCGGCCAAACCCTGATCATCTTCCCCGAAGGCACGCGCACCCAACCCGGCCAGCCGCCTGCCTTTCATCGCGGCGCGGCGGCCATTGCCCTGCGCGGTGCGAACATCATCACCCCGGTCACCATCAAGGTCGCCCCCAGCACCTTGACCAAGGCCGAACCCTGGTACCGCATACCCCAGCGCCGGGTGCATTTCAACTTGCAGGTCGGTGCCGACATCGACCCGCAGGCCTTCGCCGCACAAGGCCCTGCCCCGCAGGCCTCGCGCAAACTCAATGAACACCTGCATCAGCACTTCACCAAGGAGCTCGCCGAAGATGAGCGATCCACAGAACACCCTTAACCACGACATCAAGCTGTTGATCATCGACGCCCTGGGCCTGGAAGACATCAGCGCCCAGGACATCGGCGACGAGCAGACCCTGTTTGGCGAAGGCCTGGGCCTGGATTCGGTGGACGCCCTCGAACTCGGCCTGGCGATCCAGAAGAAGTACGGCATCAAGATCGACGCCGATGCCAAGGACACCCGTAACCATTTCACCAGCGTGGCCAGCCTTGCGGCTTTCGTCACCGCTAAACAGGCAGCCTGAGACAGCACCATGCAAACCCGCGAAGACATTTTCAACACCCTGCGCGACGCCCTGGTCGAACTGTTCGAACTGGATCCGGCCAGCATCAGCCTGGAGTCGAACCTGTACCAGGACCTGGAAATCGACAGCATCGACGCCGTCGACCTGATCGATCACATCAAGCGCCAGACCGGCAAGAAAATCGCCGCCGACGAATTCAAGGCCGTACGTACCGTCAATGACGTGGTCGAGGCGGTGTACCGCCTGGTCAACTCTGCGGCATGAAACGCCTGATCGGCCTCGGCCTGCTGCTGGCCGGTCTGCTGTACCCCTTTGCGGTGCATTTTGGCATGGCCCACTTTGCCCCCTGGCAGTTTGGCCTGTTGCTCGGCGGCCTGTGGCTGGCGCGCGCCTTGAGCGAACCGAGGCGGCCCGGCGGGCACTGGATGGCCGTAGCCGCGATTGCCTTCTGCGCGTTGCTGGCGCTGTTCAACAGCCCGCAGCTGCTGCGTTGGTACCCGGTGCTGATCAGCGCGTTCATGCTCGGCCTGTTTGGCCTGAGCCTGAAATTCGGCCCGCCGGTGGCCGAGCGCCTGGCGCGGCTGCGTGAGCCGGAACTGCCTGCCGTGGCGATCCACTACACGCGCCAGGTGACCAAGGTCTGGAGCCTGTTCTTCCTGGCCAACGGCCTGGTCGCCGCCGCCCTGACCCTGTGGGCGCCGCTGAGCTGGTGGACCCTGTACAACGGCCTGATCGCCTACGGGCTGATGGGCCTGCTGTTTGCCATTGAATGGCTGATAAGACAACGCGTGCGAGGACGCTCATGAAATGGATTGCCCTTGAGCAACTGCTGCACCCGGCCGATGCGCCGCGCACGGTGAGCTTCGCCCCGGCGCTGGACCACGCGAGCCTGTGCCAGCAAGCCCTGCAAGTGGCCGCCGGCCTCCAGCTGCGTGGCGTGAAGCGCATTGCCGTGCACCTGGAAGACGCCGCACAGCTGGCCGTCGCCCTGCTCGGCGCCTGGCGTGCCGGCGTGCAGGTGCTGCTGCCTGCCGACCTGCAAGCCCAGACCCGCCAGCGCTGGCTCGGCGAGGTCGAGCTGTGGCTGAGCGATCAGCCACAAGACACCACGCTGGAGGCCCTGTTCGAAGCGCCGCTGGCCGCCGCCGACCTGAATCTGGACCAGTGCCGGTTGAGCCTGTGCACCTCCGGCTCCAGCGGTGAACCCAAGCGCATCGACAAGAGCCTGCGCCAGCTGGCCAATGAGGTGCAGGCCCTGGAACAGCTGTGGGGCAAGGACCTGGGCGCTGCCTGCATCATCGGCAGTGTCGCCACCCAGCATATCTATGGCTTGCTGTTTCGCGTGCTCTGGCCGCTGTGCGCCGGGCGCCCGTTCGTGCGTCGCCAGTTGCCCTTCCCGGAAGACCTGCAGCGCGCCAGCCGCGAGCACCCGGCCTTTGCCTGGGTGGCCAGCCCGGCGCTGCTCAAGCGCATGGGCGACAACCTCGACTGGCCAGCGTTGAGCCCGGTGCGCCGGGTGTTTTCCTCCGGCGGCGAACTGCCGGCCAGCGCCGCCCAGGCCTTGCACCAGCGCCTGCAGCAATGGCCAACGGAAATTCTTGGCAGCTCGGAAACCGGCGGCATCGCCTGGCGTCAAGGCGACAGCCTGTGGCAGCCATTTGCCGAGGTGCGCCTGAGCCAGAACCAGGACGGTGCACTGCGCATTGAATCGCCTTACCTGCCGCCCGGTCATATCGAACAAAGCGCCGATGCCGTCGAGTTTGCTGCTGATGGGCGTTTTCGTTTGCTCGGGCGCCTGGACCGCATCGTCAAACTGGAAGAAAAACGCATCTCCCTGCCGATGCTGGAGCAGGCCCTGATCGAGCACGCCTGGGTCGAGGACGCGCGCCTGGGCGTGATCCAGGAAAACCGCGCCAGCCTCGGCGCCCTGCTGGTGCTCAGCGCAGTTGGCCTGTACGCCTTGCGCAACCAGGGCCGCCGCGCGCTCACCGAAGGCTTGCGTCAGCACCTCAGCCAGCACTGCGAAGCCCTGGCCCTGCCCCGGCGCTGGCGCCTGCTGCGGCAATTGCCGTTCAACGCCCAGGGCAAACTGCCCCAGGCCGAACTCCAAGCCCTGTTGCTGGCGCCCCGGCCGAAAGGCCCGGAAGTGCTCAGCCAGGCCGAGGTGGATGGCGAGCTGCAGCTACAACTGGCAGTGTCGGCGGACCTGGCCTATTTCAACGGTCACTTCCCGCAGACCCCGGTGCTGCCAGGCGTGGTCCAGGTCGACTGGGCGCTGGCCCTGGGACAACAATTGCTCGACCGGCCGCGCCAGTTCGCCGGCATGGAAGTGCTGAAATTCCAGCAACTGGTGCGCCCTGGCGACCCGCTGCAGCTGACCCTGCGTTTCGATGCCGAGCGCGGCAAGTTGTACTTCGCCTACAGCAACGCCGGGGTGCCCTGCTCCAGTGGCCGCATTGTGCTGGAGGCCATCGGTGAATAAGCCCTGTGCGGTAATCCCGGTGTACAACCACGAACTGGCCGTGCCCGCGGTGGTTGCCGACCTACTCGCCGCCGGCCTGCCCTGCGTATTGGTCGATGATGCCAGCAGCCCGGCCTGCGCCACCGTGCTGCGCCAGCTGGCCGAGCACCAGCAGGTGTTCCTGGTGCAACTGCAGGTCAACCAGGGCAAGGGCGGCGCAGTCATGGCCGGCCTGCGCGAAGCCGCGCGCCTGGGCTTCAGCCATGCTTTGCAGGTGGACGCCGACGGCCAGCATGACCTGGCCGATGTCAGCCGCTTTCTTGAACAATCGCAAGCTTATCCACAGGCGCTGATCTGCGGTTATCCACAGTACGACGCCAGCGTGCCCAAAGGCCGTCTGTATGCGCGCTACCTGACCCATGTATGGGTGTGGATCAACAGCCTGTCGCTGCAGATTCCCGATTCGATGTGCGGTTTTCGGGTCTATCCGCTGCCACCGACCCTGGCGCTGATCGACGCGGTGAACCTCGGCAAGCGCATGGACTTCGACCCGGAGATCCTCGTCCGCCTGGCCTGGCGCAACCAGCCGATGCGCTGGCTGCCGACCAAAGTGCATTACCCGGCCGATGGCCTGTCGCACTTTCGCCTGTTCCACGACAACGCGCTGATCTCGAAGATGCACACCAAGCTGTTCTTCGGCATGTTGCTGCGCGCCCCGGCAATCCTCTGGCGGCGGTGGCAGGCATGAGCAGTCGCGAACAACACTGGGCCGCACACCAGGAGCGCGGCAGCTTCTGGCTGATGAAACTGACCGCCTTGGGCATCAAGCTGCTCGGCCGGCGCCTGCTCAGCCCGGTGCTGTATGCCATCGTCCTGTACTTCTTCCTGTTCGGTCGCCGCGCCCGGCAGAGCATCTGGCAATACCAGCGGCGCCTGGCCGACTGGAGCGGGCAACCCCGTCTGCGCCCCAGCCACCGTCGGGTGTTCGGCCAGTTCATGGCCTTCGCCGATGCCCTGCTGGACAAGCTCGATGTGTGGAACGGCAAGCTGCGCCTGGAGCAGATCGAGATCGTCGACCCGGGTAAACTGCACACCCAGCTACGCGCCGAGCGCGGGCAGCTGCTGGTGGGTGCGCACCTGGGCAACCTTGAAGTCTGCCGCGCCCTGGCCGAGCTTGGCGAGCAAGTGACCATGAACGTGCTGGTGCATACCAAGCACGCCGAGCGCTTCAATCGCCTGCTGGGTGAATCGGGGGCGAGCAACCTGCGGCTGATCCAGGTCAGCGAGCTGGACCCGGCGATCATGCTGCAACTGAGCCAGCGCCTGGACCGCGGTGAATGGCTGGCGATTGCCGGCGACCGCGTGCCGCTGCATGGTGCGCGCACGGTCGAAGTGGATTTCCTCGGCCACCGCGCCGCCTTCCCGCAGGGCCCGTGGCTGCTGGCCGGGCTGCTCAAGTGCCGGCTCAACCTGTTCTTCTGCCTCAAGCAGCAAGGCCGCTACCAGGTGATCCTCGAACCCTTCGCCCAGGCCATCGAGTGGCGCCGCGGCCAGCGCGATCAGGTGATCGCCGACTGGGCCGGGCGCTACGCCGAACGCCTGGGCCACTATTGCCTGCAAGCGCCGCAGCAATGGTTCAATTTCTACCCTTTCTGGAAGACCGATGACGATGCATCCGCATAAGCCCGTGACCTTCGGCGCGCTGCCGTTGGCAATCGAAGACGTCCTCGCCCTGGCCCACCGCCAGGCCGAAACCCGCCTGCAGGACGACAGCGAATACCGCGCGCGGATTGCCCGTGGCGCGCAGTTCCTCGACTCGCTGCTGGACAAGGAAGGGGTGATCTACGGGGTGACCACCGGCTACGGCGACTCGTGCGTGGTGGCAGTGCCGCTGGAGCATGTCGAGGCCCTGCCCAAGCACCTGTACACTTTCCATGGCTGCGGCCTGGGCCAGTTGCTGGATGCGCCGGCCACCCGCGCGGTGCTAGCCGCCCGCTTGCAGTCGCTGTGCCACGGCGTCTCTGGCGTGCGCATCGAGTTGCTGGAGCGCCTGCAGGCGTTTCTCGCCCATGACATCCTGCCGTTGATTCCCCAGGAAGGTTCGGTGGGTGCCAGCGGCGACCTGACGCCGCTGTCCTACGTTGCCGCAACCCTGTCCGGCGAGCGCGAAGTCATGTACCGCGGCGAGCGCCGCAGCGCCGCTGACGTACACCGTGAGCTGGGCTGGCAGCCGCTGGTGCTGCGGCCCAAGGAAGCCCTGGCGCTGATGAACGGCACTGCGGTAATGACCGGCCTGGCCTGCCTGGCGTTCGCCCGTGCCGATTACCTGCTCAAACTCGCCACGCGCATCACCGCGCTGAACGTGGTTGCCCTGCAAGGCAACCCGGAGCACTTCGACGAGCGCCTGTTCGCCGCCAAGCCGCACCCGGGGCAGATGCAGGTGGCCGCCTGGTTGCGCCAGGACCTGGCCATCGACGCGCCGACTGCGCCGCTGCACCGCCTGCAGGACCGCTACTCGCTGCGCTGCGCTCCGCATGTGCTGGGCGTGCTGGCCGACAGCCTGGGCTGGCTGCGTGGCTTTATCGAGACCGAACTGAACAGCGCCAACGACAACCCGATCATCGACGCCGAAGCCGAACGCGTGCTGCACGGCGGGCACTTTTATGGCGGCCATATCGCCTTCGCCATGGACAGCCTGAAGAACCTGGTGGCCAACGTTGCCGACCTGCTCGACCGCCAGCTCGCCCTGCTGGTCGACGTGCGCTACAACCACGGCCTGGCGAGCAACCTGTCGGGCGCCAGCGCCGAGCGGGCGATGCTCAACCACGGCTTCAAGGCCGTGCAGATCGGCGCCAGCGCCTGGACCGCCGAAGCCCTGAAAAACACCATGCCGGCCAGCGTGTTCTCGCGCTCCACCGAATGCCACAACCAGGACAAGGTGAGCATGGGCACCATCGCCGCCCGCGATGCCCTGCGGGTGCTGGAGCTGACCGAACAGGTCGCCGCCGCCACCCTGCTGGCCGCCAACCAGGGCGTCTGGCTGCGCAGCCGCGAAGCCGACGCCCGCGACCTGCCGCCGGCCCTGGCCGAGATGCATGCAGCGTTGCTCGAAGATTTCGCCCCGGTGATCGAAGACCGCGCGCTGGAAAGCGATCTGCGCCGGTGCCTGAGCCGTATTGCCGAACAACACTGGAGGCTGCATGCGTAGTCAGGGAGTGCTGCACGTTGATACCGAAGTGCTGGTGCCATTCTTCGATGTCGACAGCATGCTGGTGGTCTGGCACGGCCATTACGTCAAATACCTCGAAGTAGCGCGCTGCGCGTTGCTCGACCGCCTCGAACACAACTACCTGCAGATGCAGGCCTCGGGCTTTGCCTGGCCGGTGATCGACCTGCAGTTGCGCTATGTGCGCGGCGCCACCTTCGGCCAGCGCCTGAACGTGCGCGCCAGCCTGGTGGAGTGGGAGAACCGGCTGAAGATCAACTACCTGATCAGCGATGCCGCCACCGGCGAACGCATGACCCGCGCCAGTTCCGTGCAGGTCGCCGTCGACATCGCCAGCGGCGAGATGCAACTGGCGTCGCCACAGGTGATGCTCGACGCAGTGAACCAGGTGCTCAAATGAAAACGCTATTGCGTAGCCTGCTGTGCATCGGCCTGCTTGCCAGTTGCACGCTGGCCCAAGCCTTTGGCCTCGATGAGCTGAGCAAGCAACTGGGCGAACCTGCGGTCATCAAGGGTCCGTTCATCCAGGAAAAACACCTGCGCGCCCTGCCGCAGCCGCTGGTCAGCAAAGGCCAGTTCGTTCTGGCCCGTGATCATGGCCTGCTCTGGCTGCTGCAAACGCCGCTCAAGCAGGACTACCGCCTCAACGCCCAGGGCATCGCCCGCCGCGACCCGTCCGGCTGGCAGATGCTGCCGGGCAAGAGCGCCGGCGCCGAGCAGAACCGCCTGTTCTTTGCCGTGCTGCAAGGCGACAGCAGCGGCCTGCAGCGTGACTTCGAGTTGAGCCTGAAAGGCGACGCCGGGCACTGGCAGCTGCGCCTGACCCCGCGTTCGCTACTGCTCAAGCAGGTGTTCAGCCAGATCGATATCGATGGCGGGCGCTATGTCGAACGCATCCAGTTGCTGGAAACCCAGGGCGATAGCACGGTACTGCGCATGCCAGCGAGCAGCAGCGCCAGCCTGACCGACACGGAGCGCCGCGATTTTGCCGAGTGAGCGCCTGTTGCCACGACTGTTTTTACTGTTGTTGATCGCCGTGCTGGCCCTCGCGGGGTGGCAGTGGCACCGCGCTGCGCCTTTGTCTGCAGACCTGATGACGCTGGTGCCCGGCGCCACCCAGGACCCGCTGGTGCAGCGCGCCGAGCAGCGCATGCAGGAGCCGCTGAACCGCGAAATGCTGGTGCTGGTCGGCCATCCCCAGCGTGAGCAGGCCATCGCCCTGGCCCAGCGCCTGGCTGAGCAATGGCAGGCCAGCGGCGTGTTCGAGAAGGTTCAGTGGAGCCTGCAGACCGACCTGCAGGCGTTGCGCGAGCAGCTGCTGCAAGGGCGCCTGGCGATGCTCTCGCGCGCCGACCGCAACAGCCTGATCGACAACCCGCAAGGCTTTATCGAGCAACGCGTACAAAACCTCTACGACCCCTTTGCCGGCTTTAGCCTGGTGCCGAGCCAGGATGACTGGCTGGGCCTGACCGGACGCATCCAGAACAGCCAGCCACGTCCTGCCGCGGTGCAACTGGACACCGCCAGCGGCGCGCTGGTGGCTGAAGCGGACGGGCAGCACTGGGTGCTGCTGCGTGCCCGCACCCTGGGCAATGCGTTCGATATGCAACTGCCCCTGCAAGTCGCCGACCTGCTCGCCAGCAGCCGGGTTGAAGCCGGGCAGCACGGCGCCCGCCTGCTGGCCGCCAGTGGCTTGCTGTATGCGGCCAACGGCCAGCGCCAGGCCAGCCAGGAGATCACCTGGGTCGGCGGCGGCGCCACGGTCGGCATCCTGCTGCTGTTGCTGCTGGCGTTCCGCCGCCTGCGGGTACTGCTGGCCTTCGTTCCGGTGCTGGTCGGCATGCTGTTTGGTGCGGTGGCCTGCGTGGCGCTGTTCGGTCAGATGCACGTGATGACCCTGGTGCTCGGCTCGAGCCTGATCGGCGTGGCCGTCGACTACCCGCTGCACTACCTGTCGAAAAGCTGGAGCCTGCGCCCCTGGCGAGCCTGGCCGGCTTTGCGGCTGACCTTGCCGGGCCTGAGCCTGAGCCTGGCCACCAGTTGCATCGGCTACCTGGCACTGGCCTTCACGCCGTTCCCGGCACTGACCCAGATTGCCGTGTTTTCCGCCGCCGGCCTGCTCGGCGCCTACCTCAGCGCCGTGTGCCTGCTGCCGGCACTGCTCAAAGGTATCGAGCTGCAGCCTGCGCAATGGCCGTTGGGCATTACCCAGTGGCTGGTGGACATGCGTCAGAAACTGCTGAACAAGGTGCCAAGCGCCATCCTGCTCGGCCTGCTGATGCTGTTCTGCGCTGCGGGCCTGTGGCAGCTGGACAGCCGCAACGATATCCGCCAGTGGGTCGGCAGCCCGCCGCAATTGCTCGAAGAAGCCCAGGCCGTGGCGCGCATTACCGGCTACCAACCCACCAGCCAGTTCTACCTGGTGCGCGGCGCCGACCAGAGCCAACTGCTGGCACGCCTGCAAAGCCTCGGCACACGCCTGGACGAGCTGGTCGAAACCGACAAGCTCAAGGGCTACATGGCCCTCAGCCAACTGGTCGCCAGCCCAACCGAGCAGCAACAGGCACGCGACGCGCTGGGCAGCCTGCCGCTACAACCGCTGCTGGCCCTGGGCGTGCCGCAAAGCGCGTTACAGGCTGAACTGGCGAAAGTCCAGGCACTGCCTACCCTCGACATCGATCACGCCCTCAGCGGCCCGCTGGGCGAACCCTGGCGCACCTTGTGGCTGGGTGCGGACGGCCAGGGCGTCGCCGCCATCGTCAGCCTGCAAGGCTTGAACGATCCGGCCTTGCTGCGCCTGCAGGCCGACGATCTCGACGGCGTGCAACTGGTGGACCGCCTCGGTGACCTCAACCGGGTGTTCGCCGCCACCCAGGTCAGCGCCGCCGAGCTCAAGCTGTTGTCCTGCGCGCTGATCGTGGTGCTGCTGATCCTGCCGTTTGGCCTCGGCGGCGCCCTGCGCATCGTCGCCCTGCCGTTGCTCGCCGCGCTGTGCAGCCTGGCTTGCCTGGGCTGGCTGGGCCAGCCGCTGACCCTGTTCAGCCTGTTCGGCCTGCTGCTGGTGACCGCCATCAGCGTCGACTACGCGATCCTCATGCACGAGCAGATCGGCGGCGCCGCCGTCAGCCTGCTCGGCACCCTGCTCGCAGCCACCACCACCTGGTTGTCGTTCGGCCTGCTGGCGGTGTCGAGCACTCCGGCGGTGAGCAATTTCGGCCTGGCGGTCAGCCTGGGCCTGGCCTTCAGTTTTGTCCTCGCACCCTGGGCGGCCACCGGGCACAAGGAACAGGCGGCATGAGTATCGCGTTGCTCTGGGCCCTGGCCCTGGTGTTGTTCTGGATCGTCAGTGAGCTCGGCCGGCGCCTGGGGCTGATCCCGATTGTCAGCCAGTTGCTGCTGGCAACCCTCGGCCTGCCACTGCTGATGTTGTTCTGGGTCGAGCCCCACTTGCAGCTCAGCGGCGCCGCGCTGGTGGCACCGGCCTGGCTGAAAACCCTGTATGGCCTGAGTTTTGCACTGCTGCTGGGGCATATTCTTGCTGACGTCGTGGAGCTGAACGTCGACCGCCAGAGCCTGAAGATCGCCCTGCCGAGCTTCCTCGTGCCCTTTGCCTGTGGCCTGGCCTGTGGCGCGTTGTTGCTGCCCGAGCAGCCCTGGCTGACCACCCTGGCCCTCGGCCTGGTTTTCGCCATCACCGCCATCCCGGTGCTCTACCTGTACCTGCGCAACATCGACTACCCACCCGCCGCAACCCGCCGGCTGATGCAGTCGGCGATCCTCATCGACCTGACCTGCTGGCTGCTGTTCGGCCTCGGCAAGGGCAGCCTCGAACCCGTGAGCCTGTTACTGCCGCTGCTCGCGGCCTGCCTGCCGTTGCCGCTGTACGCCCTCGGTGTGCGTCGGCCCTGGGTCTACAGCCTGGGCTTTTTCGGCCTGCTGTTCGTCGCCGAACACTACCGGCTCAACGCGCTGATCTTCGGCATCGGCTACCTGTGCTGCCTGGCCTGGCTCAAGTTGCCGCTGCGCATGCCGTTATCGGACCTGTGGATAAAACGCCTGCAGAACGGCATTGCAATCCCGCTGATCCTGACCTTCGGCATCATCCAGATCGATGTCCACAACGTGCTACTGGGCTTCGATGCCATCCAGTTGAGTGCCCTGCTGCTGTTGCCGATCGTCAGCAAGCTGCTCGGCAACTGGCTGGGCCTGTGCTGGGCGACGCCGTCGTTCGCCGGCGCGAGCAAATGGCGGGAAAGCCTGCTGCTCAATATTCGCGGCTTGAGCGAGATCGTCTTTCTCAACCTGCTGCTGCAACAACAGTTGATCAGCCCGGCGCTGTACTTCGCGCTGATGCTGATGAGCCTGGTCGCCACGCTGATGCCCGCGCTGGCCGGCCTGCACCGGATTCCATTGAAGACTGCCCAACCGGCAAGGAGGCCTTATGCCGAACCCTGAACTGCAACAACGGCAGGTATTGATTATCGGCGCCGGCCCGTCCGGCGCCATCGCCGGGGCCTTGCTCAAGCGCAACGGCCACGACGTGCTGATCATCGAGCGCCAGCGCTTCCCGCGTTTTTCCATCGGCGAAAGCCTGTTGTCGCATTGCATCGACTTCGTCGAAGAAGCCGGCATGCTCCCGGCCCTTGAAGCGGCGGGTTTCCAGCGCAAGAACGGCGCGGCCTTCGCCTGGGGCGATGAGTACAGCGCCTTCGATTTCGGCGACACCTTCAGCAATGGCAAGCCGAGCACCTTCCAGGTTCAACGCGCCCAGTTCGACCAGCTGCTGGCCGACCAGGCCGAGGCCCAGGGCGTTGAAATCCGCTACGAAGAAGAGATCATCGCCGCCGACTTCGAGCGCCCGCGCCCGCAGGTGCGCGTGCGCCGCCTGGATGGCAGCGAGTACTGCGTCGAAGCCTCATTCGTCCTCGATGCCAGCGGCTATGGCCGCGTGCTGCCGCGCCTGCTGGACCTGGAAGCACCGTCGAACTTCCCGGTGCGCCAGGCGATGTTCACGCATATCGAAGACCGCATCGACCACCCGGCCTTCGACCGGGAAAAGATCCTCATCACCACCCATCCGCAGCACCGGGATATCTGGTTCTGGACCATTCCGTTCAGCAACGGCCGCTGTTCCCTGGGGGTGGTCGCCGCCGCCGAGCACTTTGCCGCCGCGCCGGCCGACCTGGATGCCTGCCTGAAGGACTTCGTCGCCCAGACCCCAAGCCTGGCCAAGGTCCTGGCCAACGCCGTGTGGGACACCCCGGCGCGGACCATCGGCGGCTACTCGGCCAACGTCAAGACCCTGCACGGCCCGGGCTTCGCCTTGCTCGGCAACGCCGCAGAATTCCTCGACCCGGTGTTCTCCTCCGGGGTGACCATCGCCATGCGCTCGGCGAGCATGGCCGCCGGCGTCCTGCACCGCCAGTTGCAGGGCGAAGGCGTCGATTGGCAGAGCGAGTTCGCCGAGCCGCTCAAGCGTGGCGTCGACACCTTCCGCGCCTACGTTGAAGGCTGGTACAACGGCAGCTTCCAGGACGTCATCTACCACCCGGCCAGCTCGCCGGAAATCCGCGCGATGATCAGCTCGATCCTGGCCGGCTACGCCTGGGACCAACGCAACCCGTTCGTGGCCGAACCCAAGCGGCGCCTGCGCATGCTCGCCGAAGTCTGTGCCAGGACGCCGGCATGAAATTCCTCAGCGACAGCTACGTCGAGGAAACCCGTTTCGGCTTCTGGTTCCTGCGCAGCCATACCTGGCAGCATCATGTGCTGCGCGTAGCGATCAACGACCTGCGCCGGCTGTTCGACCAGGCACCACCCCGTGCCCCCGTGCTGCTCGATGCCGGCTGCGGCCAGGGCAAGTCGTTCCAGTACCTGCAGCAGGTGTTCGCCCCCGCCCGGTTGCTGGGTACCGACGCCGACCCGCACAGCCTTGAACTGAGCCAGGCCGAGGCCGGCCGCCTGGGCCTGAACGTCGAGCTGCGCGGCAGTGACTGCGCGGCGTTGCAGTTTGCCGACAGCAGCGTCGATATCCTCTTCTGCCACCAGACCTTCCACCACCTGGTCGAGCAGGAAAAAGCCCTGGCCGAGTTCTACCGGGTACTCAAGCCCGGTGGCTACCTGCTGTTTGCCGAGTCCACCGAAGCCTACATCGACACCTGGGTGATTCGCTGGCTGTTCCGCCACCCCATGCACGTGCAGAAAAGTGCCGAACAGTACCTGCAGATGCTCCGCGACCAGGGTTTCGAATTTGGCGCGCAGAATGTCTCTTACCCGTACCTGTGGTGGAGCCGTTCCAGCGACTTCGGCCTGCTCGAACGCTTTGGCCTGCGCAAGCCGCCACCGGTCGGCCAGCGCGAAGAGACCCTGGTCAACGTGGTCGCCCGCAAACCCTTGAACCCAGCCGAGCCGAGTGCATGAAACGCCTGTTGCTGATCCTCGCCTTCGCCCTGCTGAGCGCCTGCGCCAGCCGTGCGCCGCTGCCCGTGCAGTTACCGCCGCTGAGCCTGCCGCTGCAGTTGCACATCCAGCGCGAACAGGCCGGGCAGCGACAGGACTGGTTGCTGGTGATCCAGCGCGAGGACACCAACCTGCGCTGGTCGCTGCTGGATCTGCTGGGTATTCCGCAAGCCCGGCAGTTGCTCGATCAAGGCCAGTGGCAAGCCGACGGCCTGCTACCGCCCAACCCGGCGGCCCGCGAACTGTTCGCTGCCCTGCTGTTCGCCCTGACCCCTGCCGAACAGCTGCAACAGCTCTATCCCGGCGCCCGCCAGCTAGGCCAGCAGCGCTGGCTGGGTGAACGCTGGCGCGTCGACTACCGACAAGCCGACGACTTCACCTTGAACCTCGACCGGGGCCTGCGTTATCTAGTCAGCCCACTACCCAGCGAGAACACGCCATGACCGCTTATCTCAATGCCCTGGGCCTGGTCTGTGCCCTGGGGCGCGGCCAGGCCGACGTTGCCCGCCGGCTGTTTGCCGGCGACTGCTCAGGCATGCGTGTGGAGGACGGCTGGGTACCGCAACGCGGTCTGCCGGTGGCGGCCGTACAAGACGAGTTGCCAAGCTTGCCCGCCGCGTTGCAGGCCCATCACAGCCGCAACAACCAACTGCTGTACGTCGCCTGCCTGCAGATTGACGCAGCGATCGAAGCGGCCATCGCCCGCTTTGGCCGCCAGCGCATCGGCATCGTCCTGGGCACCAGCACCTCGGGCATCAAGGAAGCCAGCGACAGCATCGCTCACTACCTGCGTGAGCAGCAGTTCCCGCCGAGCTACGACTACGCCCAGCAGGAGCTCAGCGCCCCGGCCAACTTTCTCGCCGACTGGCTGCAGCTGAGCGGCCCGGCCTATGTGATTTCCACCGCCTGCACCTCCAGTGCACGGGCCTTGATGAGTGCCCGGCGCCTGTTGGACCTGGGGGTGTGCGACGCGGTGATCTGCGGTGGTGTGGATAGCCTGTGCAAGCTGACCCTCAACGGCTTCACTGCCCTGGAAGCAGTCAGCGCCGAGCGCTGCAACCCGTTCTCGGTCAACCGCAACGGCATCAACATCGGCGAAGCCGCGGCGCTGTTTCTGATGACCCGCGAAGCCAACCACGAAGGCGCCAGCATCGCCCTGCTCGGTGCCGGTGCCAGCTCGGACGCGCATCACATCTCCGCCCCCGAGCCCAGCGGCAAAGGCGCCTTGCAGGCGATGCGCAAAGCGCTGGACAATGCCCGCCTGCAACCTGCACAGATCGACTACCTGAACCTGCACGGCACCGCCACACGACACAACGACGCCATGGAAAGCCTGGCCGTGCATGAACTGTTTGGCAGCCAGCTGGCCTGCTCATCGAGCAAGCCGATGACCGGGCATACCCTGGGTGCCGCTGGCGCCCTGGAAGCCGCGTTCTGCTGGTTGAGCCTGGCCGCCGACAATACCGAAGGGCGCTTGCCACCGCATGTCTGGGATGGTGTGGATGACCCACAACTGCCGGCCCTGAACCTGGTCGATGCCAGCCAGCGCCTGCCGGCCCAGGGCCCGCGACGCCTGATGAGCAACTCGTTCGCCTTCGGTGGCAACAACGTCAGCCTGATTCTCGGAGACACCCCATGATCACCTGGCCACTGGCCGAACTGCTGCCCCATGCCGGCGACATGATCCTCATCGATCAGGTCGAGTCCTTCGATGAAGAGCAGATCCATACCCACCTGACCGTGCGCCCCGGCGGCCTGTTCAACCGCGCCGACGGCAGCCTGCCGGCCTGGGTCGGCATCGAGCTGATGGCCCAGAGCGTGGCCGCCTACGCCGGTTGCCGCGCGCGCCAGCAAGGCCAGGCGGTGGCGCTGGGCTTTTTGCTCGGCACGCGTAAATTCGAATGCAATGTCGAACATTTCCCTGCCGGTGCCCACTTGCGCATCCATGCCCTGCGGTCGCTCGAAGACGACAACGGCATGGGGGTGTTCGAGTGTCACCTGCGTGGCCCGGGCATCCATGCCACGGCCCGTTTGAATGTTTTTCGCCCGCCACAGGCGGCCAGTTACCTGGCCGAAGCGGGCCCAGAGGAGTCCCCCCATGACTGATACCATCCTGGTCACCGGTTCCAGCCGAGGCATAGGCCGGGCCATCGCCCTGCGCCTGGCGCGGGCCGGTTTCGACCTGGTCCTGCATTGCCGAAGCGGGCGCAACGAAGCCGACGCCGTTGCAGAAGAAGTCCGGGGCTTGGGCCAGCAAGCCCGCGTGCTGCAGTTCGACGTTGCCGATCGCGCCGCTTGCGCCGCCATCCTTACTGATGACGTTGAAACCCACGGCGCCTACTACGGCGTGGTCTGCAACGCCGGCCTGACCCGCGACGGCGCCTTCCCGGCCCTCACCGAAGAAGACTGGGACCAGGTACTGCGTACCAACCTCGACGGCTTCTACAACGTTCTGCACCCGCTGATGATGCCGATGATCCGTCGGCGCAAAGCCGGGCGCATTGTGTGCATCACCTCGGTTTCGGGGATGATCGGCAACCGCGGCCAGGTCAACTACAGCGCTTCCAAAGCCGGGGTGATCGGTGCGGCCAAGGCCCTGGCGATCGAGCTGGGCAAGCGCAAGATCACCGTCAACTGCGTCGCCCCGGGGCTGATCGACACGGCCATGCTGGATGAACACGTGCCGGTCGAAGAGCTGCTGAAAATGATCCCGGTGCAGCGCATGGGCACCCCGGAAGAAGTCGCCGGCGCAGTGAATTTCCTCATGTCGGCCGAAGCCGCCTACATCACCCGCCAGGTGCTGGCAGTCAATGGAGGCCTGTGCTGATGAAACGTGTAGTCGTCACCGGCATGGCCGGTATCACCTCGCTGGGCAGCGACTGGCAGAGCATCGCCGGCAACTTCGCCAGCAACCGCAGCGGCATCCGCCGCATGGACGAATGGGACCGCTTCGAAGAGCTCAACACGCGCTTGGCCGGCCCCATCGATGACTTCAAGGTGCCCGCCGGCTGGACCCGCAAGCAACTGCGCAGCATGGGCCGGGTCTCGCGCCTGGCCGTGGCGGCAGCGCAGAACGCCCTGCGCGATGCTGGCCTGCTCGATGACCCGTCAATCCGCGATGGGCGCATGGGCGTGGCCTGCGGTTCGTCCACCGGCAGCACCGACGAGATCAAGGCGTTTGGCAACATGCTGCTCAACTCGGTGGCCGAGGGCCTCAACGCCAACTCCTATGTCCGGATGATGCCGCACACCACGGCAGCCAACATCAGCATTTTCTTCGGTCTCACCGGGCGCCTGATCCCCACCTCCAGCGCCTGCACCAGCGGCAGCCAGGGCATCGGCTACGCCTATGAAGCGATCAAGTTCGGCCGCCTGCCGCTGATGCTCGCTGGCGGCGCCGAAGAGCTGTGCCCGACCGAGGCCATGGTCTTCGACGCGCTGTACGCCACCAGCCTGAAGAACGATGCCCCGCACAGCAGCCCCAGCCCTTACGACAGCGGCCGCGACGGCCTGGTGATCGGCGAAGGCGGGGGCATGCTGGTGCTCGAAGAGCTGGAACATGCCCAGGCCCGCGGCGCATACATCTACGCCGAGATCGTCGGCTTTGGCAGTAACGCCGACGGCCAGCACACGACTCGCCCGGAGCAGGCGACCATGCGCCGGGCCATGGAGCTGGCACTGCAAGACGCCAACCTGGCGCCGGAGGCCATCGGCTATGTGAACGGTCATGGCACCGCCACCGAGCAGGGCGATATCGCCGAAACCCTGGCCACCAGCAGCCTGTTTGGCCCACGCATGCCGATCAGCTCGCAAAAAAGCTTCCTCGGCCACACCCTGGGCGCTTGCGGCGCGCTGGAGTCCTGGTTCAGCATCGAGATGATGAACAGCGACCGCTATGTGCACACCCTCAACCTTGAGCACATCGACCCGCGCTGCGGCGAGCTGGACTACTTGTGCGGCGAGTTTCGCAGCATGAGTCACGACTATGTGATGAACAACAACTTCGCTTTTGGCGGGGTCAACACCTCGCTGATTTTCCGTCGCTGGACCTGACCTGAAACCTGCTGGAGAGAAAGGAATGTCTTCATTGATTCGCGCCGCTGTCCTCGGCCTGGCCCTTGCGGGCCTGGCTGGCTGTACCTCGAAACCGGTACTGACCCCACAAGAGCAGCTTGTAGTCGGCCACAACTACAACCATGAGCAGGTGCAGCAGGCCATCCTCAAGGCCGTGGCCAACCGTGGCTGGACCCCGCGCAAGGTCACCCCGAACCTGATCCAGGCCGACATCCTGGTACGCAATACCTTCTATGCCGCCGTCGACATCCACTACAGCGTCAGCAACTTTCGCATCAACTACCGCGACAGCCGCGAGCTGGGCTACAAGGACGGCAAGATTCACCGCAATTACAACCGTTGGGTGAACAACCTCGACAAAAGCATCCTGCAAGAGCTGAACAAGCTGGAAGCCCAGAACATCGTGCAGCGCGCCATCAGCGAACAGCATTCGAACACTGTTGAATAATCAAGGAACGACATAATGCGTCTGAAAACCTGGACCGCCACCACCGCCCTGCTGCTCTGCGCCCTGCCCGGCCTCAGCCAGGCCCGCGACACCACCCACTACCTGCCGTTCGAGAAAGTCGTGGCGCAGATGACCGCCGAGAACAAGCTCGACGGTTCGGTGAAGTTCTACCTGGCCGGCGTGCAGCCCAAGGGCAAGGTCACCGTGGTCAGCCCGGCAGCGGTCACCAACAAGAAGACCAACGCCTTCAACAAAACGGACGCAGCAGCCTGCGAATGGGCCCTGCAATCAGCGCTACTGACCATGCAGGACGCCGCCCGCAAGGTTGGCGCCAACGCCGTGACCAACATCAGCAGCTACTACAAGCGCAACGAGCGCAAGGACGCCACCACCTACGAATGCCACGCCGGCGCGATCATGGCTGGCGTTGCGCTGAAGGGCGACCTGGCCAAGGTCCAGTAACTCAGCTGCGTTCCAGGGCCTGGCGGGTCAACAGCTCGGCAAAGGCCCTGGCCATCGCCGACGGCGCATCGCGGCGCTGCACCAACCACACGGCAGTCACCGCGTCGTCGTCGAGCAAGGTCCGGTACACCACCCCGTCGATGCGCATGCGCTGGAACGAAGCCGGCAATACCGACACCCCCAACCCCGCCGCCACCAGGCCGATGATGGTCATCGCCTCCCCCGCCTCCTGGGCAAAATGCGGACTGAACCCGGCCTGGCGTGCCAGGCTCAGCAACTGCGCGTGCAAGCCACTGCCGTAACTGCGCGGAAAAAACACGAACGGCTCCTGGGCCAGGGCCGCCATGTGCACCCCGGCGTCACTGCCTTGCGCCAGCGGATGGGCAGCATTGATCACCGCCACCAGCGGCTCGCGAAACAGCTCGACGACATTCAGGCTCTCAGGCAAGGCCAAGGGGCGCATCAGGCCGACCTCGATCGACTCGTCGAGCAAGGCGTCGGCGACATCGCGGCTGCTCATTTCCTTGAGGTTCAGGTGCACCGCCGGGAAGCGCTGACGAAACGCGTGAATAGCCTTGGGAATGCTCGAGTTGAACGGTGCCGAAGAAGTGAAGCCAATCTTCATCTCGCCCAGCTCACCCAGTTGCGCACGCCGGGCGACATCGGCAGCCTTGTCGACTTGCGCCAGCACCAGCCGTGCCTCTTCGAGGAACAGGCGCCCGGCCTCGCTGAGCTCGACCCGACGATTGGTTCGCTCGAACAAGCGTGCCCCCAGCTCCTGTTCAAGGGCCTGGATCTGCTGACTCAACGGTGGCTGGGAAATCCCCAGGTTCTGCGCCGCCCGGCCAAAATGCAGCTCTTCGGCGACGGCGATGAAGTAGCGCAGGTGACGCAATTCCATGGCGGCTCCAATAGGTCGTAAAACCTCTTAAACAGGTCGAACAATATATTGGAAATGATCATTAGCCAGCTATATGCTTTTTTCACTGCCTGACAGGCCGTAGCGCCCCCGAGGTCACCCGTGAAAACTGCTGTTGCGCCCCACGCCCACGAACTGCCCCCTGCTCCGCTCGACGAAATCGTCGCCACCCTCAACGAAAGCTGGATCGAAAAAGGCACCCCGGCCTTTTTGCGCACCGTACTGGCGCTGTTCTGCGGCGGCTTTGCCACCTTTGCCCTGCTGTACTGCGTACAGCCGATGATGCCGCTGCTGTCACAGGAGTTCTCGATCAGCGCCGCGCAAAGCAGCCTGATCCTCTCGGTGTCCACCGGCATGCTGGCGTTCGGGTTGCTGATCACCGGGCCGATTTCCGACCGCATAGGGCGCAAGCCGGTAATGGTCTTCGCCCTGTTCTGCGCAGCGCTGTGCACCATCGTCAGCGCCCTGATGCCCAGCTGGCACGGCGTACTGCTGACCCGCGCCTTGCTCGGGCTGTCGCTGAGCGGCCTGGCGGCGGTGGCCATGACTTACCTCAGCGAAGAGATCCACCCCCAGCACATCGGCCTGGCCATGGGCCTGTACATCGGTGGCAATGCCATTGGCGGCATGAGCGGACGCTTGATCACCGGCGTGCTGATCGACTTCGTCAGCTGGCACACGGCGATGCTGGTGATCGGTGGCCTGGCCCTGGTTGCTGCGGCGGTGTTCTGGAAGATCCTTCCGCAATCGCGCAACTTCCGCCCGCGCTCGCTGCACCCGCGCAGCCTGCTCGACGGCTTTACCCTGCACTTTCGCGATGCCGGCCTGCCTTGGCTGTTCCTGGAAGCCTTCCTGCTGATGGGCGCTTTCGTCACCCTGTTCAACTACATCGGCTATCGCCTGCTGGCCGAGCCCTATCACATGAGCCAGGCGCTGGTCGGGCTGCTGTCGGTGGTGTACCTGTCGGGGATCTACAGCTCGGCGCAAATCGGTGCCCTGGCCGACAAGCTGGGCCGGCGCAAGGTGTTCTGGGCGACCATTGTGCTGATGTTCGGCGGCTTGCTGATGACCCTGCTCAGCCCCTTGCCGCTGATTATCGTCGGCATGCTGGTGTTCACCTTCGGCTTTTTCGGCGCGCATTCGGTGGCCAGCAGCTGGATTGGCCGACGGGCGACCAAGGCCAAGGGCCAGGCCTCGTCGTTGTACCTGTTCAGTTATTACGCCGGGTCGAGCGTGGCGGGGACGGCGGGCGGGATGTTCTGGCATCAGGCAGGGTGGAACGGCATCGGCCTGTTCATCGGCAGCTTGCTGGTGGTGGCCTTGCTGGTGGCGGTGCACTTGAGCAAGTTGCCGGCCAAGGCTTGAGCTGAGGGCCGCTGCGCGGCCCATCGCCGGCAAGGCCGGCTCCCACAGGAGCGGGCCTGCCACTGGATCAGTTGATCACTTCAACCCGATCAACATCCACTTCACGGCTCATCAGGTGCTTCTCGACTTCACCGCTCAGCTTGACCTTGGTCTTGTCGTTGAAGGCTACCGGCGGCAGGTCTTCGTCATCGATCTCGACGGTGATGGTGCCGGTGGTGTCCTTGAACTCGTACTTGTCATCGTTGTTCACTTTCTTCACCACGTAGCCTTGCAGCACCACCGGGGTGTCGTCAGCGGCGTCATTGGCGGCGGCAACCGTGGTCACCGACTGGGCGCCAGGGCCGGTATAGCCGGCAGCCAGGGCAGCGGTGCTGAACAGCGGGGCAAGCAGCAGAGCGAGGTAACGGGTTTTCATGGTGTGGATCCTGTCTGGGTTTCGATGGAGCCAGATTACCCAGGCAGGCTGAATTGAACCTTAATAGCAGTGGGAGCGGGCTTGCCCCGCGATCGCGCTGATTCATTCAGGTCGCAATCGCGGGGCAAGCCCGCTCCTACTTAGTGGTACTGCGCCGACAACTCGTGCACGGCGTTGATGAACACGCCGGCATGCTCCGGATCAACCTCCGGGGTGATGCCGTGACCGAGGTTGAATACATGGCCACTGCCCTGGCCGTAGCTGGCAAGGATGCGCCCGACTTCGGCACGGATGGCCTCCGGCTTGGCATACAGCACGGTCGGGTCCATGTTGCCCTGCAGGGCGACCTTGCTGCCAACGCGCTGGCGGGCTTCGCCGATGTCACAGGTCCAGTCCAGGCCCAGGGCATCAGCGCCGGCCTCGGCGATGCTTTCCAGCCACAGACCGCCGTTCTTGGTGAAGAGGATGACCGGCACCTTGCGCCCTTCGTGCTCGCGGATCAGGCCGCTGACGATCTTGCGCATGTAGGCCAGGGAGAACTCCTGGTAGGCCGCCGCCGACAGGTTGCCGCCCCAGGTGTCGAAGATCTGTACCGCTTGTGCACCGGCCAGGATCTGCCCGTTGAGGTAGCTGATGACCGACTGGGCCAGCTTGTCGAGCAGCAGGTGCATGGCCTGCGGGTTGTCGTAGAGCATGGCCTTGGTCTTGCGGAAGTCTTTCGACGAGCCGCCTTCGACCATGTAGGTGGCCAGGGTCCAGGGGCTGCCGGAGAAGCCGATCAGCGGCACGCGGCCATTGAGCTCGCGGCGGATGGTGCTGACGGCATCCATGACGTAGCCCAGGTCCTTCTGCGGATCAGGGATCGGCAACGCCTCGATATCGGCCAGGGTGCTGATGACCTTCTTGAAGCGCGGGCCTTCGCCGGTCTCGAAGTACAGGCCCTGGCCCATGGCGTCAGGGATGGTGAGGATGTCCGAGAACAGGATCGCGGCGTCCAGCGGGTAGCGGTCCAGCGGTTGCAGGGTGACCTCGCAGGCAAACTGCGGGTTCATGCACAGGCTCATGAAGTCGCCGGCCTTGGCGCGGCTGGCGCGGTACTCCGGCAGGTAGCGGCCGGCCTGGCGCATCATCCACACCGGGGTGACGTCTACGGGTTGCTTGAGCAGGGCGCGCAGAAAACGATCGTTCTTCAAGGCAGTCATGTCGGCATCCGGAAAAAAAGTGGGGGCATTTTCTCAGAGCCCAACGTAAAAGGCACGGTATCAACCGTGCCTTTTGTCTATCGACTTGTGACAGGTCAATAGATTTTGTTGAATTCATCGCGGGTCAAGCCCGCTCCCACAGGTTCAGCACACATTCTGTGGGAGTGGGCTTGTCCCGCGAAGCCTTTTCAGACTTCCAGGTAATCCAGAATCCCCTCGGCGGCATTGCGCCCCTCGAAGATCGCCGTCACCACCAGGTCGGAACCGCGGACCATGTCGCCACCGGCGAAGATCTTCGGGTTGCTGGTCTGGTGCTTGTAGGTGTTCTTCTCCGGTGCCACGACGCGGCCCTGGCTGTCGGTCTGGATGCTGAACTGCTCGAACCACGGCGCCGGGCTGGGGCGGAAACCGAAGGCGATGACCACGGCATCGGCCGGGATGATCTCTTCGGAACCCGGGATCGGCTCAGGGCTGCGGCGGCCACGGGCGTCCGGCTCGCCGAGACGGGTCTCGACCACCTTCACGCCTTCGACCTTGTCTTCACCGACAATCGCGATCGGCTGACGGTTGTAGAGGAACTTCACCCCTTCTTCCTTGGCGTTCTTCACCTCTTTGCGCGAGCCGGGCATGTTCGCCTCGTCACGACGGTAGGCACAGGTCACGGCCTTGGCGCCCTGGCGGATGGAGGTGCGGTTGCAGTCCATCGCCGTGTCGCCGCCACCGAGCACCACGACCTTCTTGCCTTTCATGTCGACGAAATCTTCCGGCGACTTTTCAAAGCCCAGGTTGCGGTTGACGTTGGCCACCAGGAAATCCAGGGCATCGTGCACGCCCGGCAGGTCTTCACCGGGGAAGCCGCCCTTCATGTAGGTGTAGGTGCCCATGCCCATGAACACGGCATCGTATTCCTCGAGCAACTGCTCCATGCTGACATCCTTGCCCACCTCGGTGTTGAGGCGGAACTCGATGCCCATGCCGGTGAAGACTTCGCGGCGATTGCTCAGCACGGTCTTTTCCAGCTTGAACTCGGGGATGCCGAAGGTCAGCAGGCCGCCAATTTCCGGGTTGCGGTCGAACACCACCGGGGTCACCCCGCCGCGCACCAGCACGTCGGCGCAGCCCAGGCCGGCCGGGCCGGCGCCGATGATGGCAACGCGCTTGCCGGTCGGCTTGACCTTGGACATGTCCGGGCGCCAGCCCATGGCGAAGGCGGTGTCGGTGATGTACTTCTCCACCGAACCGATGGTCACCGCGCCGAAGCCGTCGTTGAGGGTGCAGGCACCCTCGCACAGGCGGTCCTGCGGGCACACCCGGCCGCAGACTTCCGGCAGGGTGTTGGTCTGGTGCGACAACTCCGCGGCGGCGAGGATGTTGCCTTCGGCGACCAGCTTCAACCAGTTGGGGATGAAGTTGTGCACCGGGCACTTCCACTCGCAGTACGGGTTGCCACAGCCCAGGCAGCGGTGGGCCTGTTCGGCCGACTGCTGGGGTTTGAAGGGCTCGTAGATCTCTACGAACTCTTTCTTGCGTTGACGCAACAGTTTCTTCTTCGGATCCTTGCGCCCGACCTCGATGAACTGGAAGTCATTGCTGAGACGTTCAGCCATTTTCAATACCTCTTTACCGCAGTTGCTAGCTTCAAGCTGCAAGCTGCAAGACGATCACGTGGGCCGGCAAACCTCGTACTGCTTTGAACTTGCAGCTTGAGGCTTGCCGCTTGCCGCTACTGCGGGTTGGCACGGGTGCTGGACAGCAGGTTCTTCAGGTTGGCCGCCTTCGGCTTGACCAGCCAGAAGCGCCGCACGTAGTCGTCCAGGTTTTCCCAGAGCTCACGACCCCATTCGCTGTTGGTTTCTTCGACGTACTCAGCCAGCACGCGCTGCAGGTGGCTGCGATAAGCCTCCATGGCCTCGCCGCTGATGCGCTGGATCTCGACCAGTTCGTGGTTGAGCTTGTCGACGAAGCTGTTGTCCATGTCCAGCACGTAGGCAAAACCACCGGTCATGCCCGAGCCGAAGTTGTAACCGGTCTTGCCCAGAACGCAGACAAAGCCACCGGTCATGTACTCACAGCAGTGATCGCCTGTGCCCTCGACAATCGCGTGGGCACCGGAGTTGCGCACGGCAAAGCGCTCGCCTGCGGTACCGGCGGCGAACAGCTTGCCGCCGGTGGCGCCGTACAGGCAGGTGTTGCCGATGATG
Source organism: Pseudomonas donghuensis (assembly GCF_000259195.1). GTDB lineage: Bacteria > Pseudomonadota > Gammaproteobacteria > Pseudomonadales > Pseudomonadaceae > Aquipseudomonas > Aquipseudomonas donghuensis. The sequence continues at coordinate 160,107 of NZ_JH650761.1, read as the reverse complement.
GCGCTGTGCTGGGTGGCGAACGGGCTGCCCGCAGGCGGTACGATCACCAGCTTGCCACCGGTCATGCCTTTACCGACGTAGTCGTTGGCATCGCCTTCGAGGTACATGTTCAGGCCACCGGCGTTCCACACCCCGAAGCTCTGCCCGGCAGTGCCCTTGAAGCGGAAGGTGATCGGTGCCTTGGCCATGCCCTGGTTGCCGTGCAGGCGGGCGATTTCGCCGGAGATCCGCGCACCGATGGAACGGTCGCAGTTGCAGATGTCCAGGTCGAACTCGGCGCCCGACAGGTCGCGAATGGCCGGCAGGGCCATGTCGACCATTTTCTCGGCCAGCACGCCCTTGTCGAACGGCGGGTTGCGGTCGACTTCACAGAACTGCGGCTTGTCGGCCGGCACGTGCTCGCTGCCCAGCAGCGGGCTGAGGTCCAGGTGCTTCTGCTTCTCGGTTTCGCCGGGGAGCATTTCCAGCAGATCGGTACGCCCGATCAGCTCGCCGAGGCTGCGCACGCCCAGCTTGGCCAGCCACTCACGGGTTTCTTCGGCGACGTAGGTGAAGAAGTTCACCACCATGTCGACGGTACCGATGTAGTGATCCTTGCGCAGCTTGTCGTTCTGGGTGGCAACGCCGGTGGCGCAGTTGTTCAGGTGACAGATACGCAGGTATTTGCAGCCCAGGGCGATCATCGGCGCGGTGCCGAAGCCGAAGCTTTCGGCGCCGAGGATCGCCGCCTTGATCACGTCCAGGCCGGTTTTCAGGCCGCCGTCGGTCTGCACCCGGACCTTGCCGCGCAGGTCGTTGCCGCGCAAGGTCTGATGGGTTTCAGCCAGGCCCAGTTCCCACGGCGCGCCGGCGTACTTGATCGAGGTCAGCGGCGAAGCGCCGGTGCCGCCGTCGTAGCCGGAGATGGTGATCAGGTCGGCATAGGCCTTGGCCACGCCGGCGGCGATGGTGCCGACGCCCGCTTCTGCCACCAGCTTGACCGAGACCAGTGCCTGCGGGTTGACCTGCTTGAGGTCGAAGATCAGCTGCGAAAGGTCTTCGATCGAGTAGATATCATGGTGCGGCGGAGGCGAGATCAGGGTCACGCCAGGCACGGCGTAGCGCAGCCGGGCGATCAGGCCGTTGACCTTGCCGCCAGGCAGCTGCCCGCCCTCACCCGGTTTGGCGCCCTGGGCGACCTTGATCTGCAGCACTTCGGCGTTGACCAGGTACTCGGGGGTAACGCCGAAGCGGCCGGTGGCCACCTGCTTGATCTTCGAGCTCTTGATGGTGCCGTAGCGGGCCGGGTCTTCGCCACCCTCACCGGAGTTGGAGCGCGCGCCCAGGCGGTTCATCGCCTCGGCCAGGGCTTCGTGAGCTTCCGGCGACAGCGCGCCGAGGGAGATACCGGCAGAGTCAAAACGCTTGAGGATATCTTCCAGCGGCTCGACCTGCTCCAGCGCCAGCGGCTGGTCGGCGACCTTGACCTTGAGCAGGTCGCGGATCATCGACACCGGGCGCTTGTCGACCAGTGCGGTGTATTCCTTGAACTTGGCGTAGTCGCCCTGCTGCACGGCGGCCTGCAGGGTGTTGACCACGTCCGGGTTATAGGCGTGGTATTCGCCACCATGGACGAACTTCAGCAGGCCACCCTGCTGGATCGGCTTGCGCGCGCTCCAGGCTTCGGCGGCGAGCAGCTTCTGCTCGTTCTCGATGTCGACAAAACGTGCGCCCTTGAGGCGGCTGGCAACGCCACGGAAGCTCAGCTCGACGACTTCCTCGGACAGGCCGACGGCCTCGAACAACTGCGCACCACGGTAGGAACCGACAGTCGAGATACCCATCTTCGAGAGGATCTTCAACAGGCCCTTGGAGATGCCCTTGCGGTAGTACTTGAACACCTCTTCCAGGTCACCCAGCACTTCGCCGGTGCGGATCAGGTCGGCGAGCACTTCGTAGGCCAGGTACGGATACACCGCCGAAGCACCGAAACCGATCAGCACGGCAAAGTGATGCGGGTCGCGGGCGGTGGCGGTTTCAACCAGGATGTTGCTGTCGCAGCGCAAGCCCAGCTCGGTCAGGCGGTGATGCACGGCACCCACGGCCAGCGACGCATGCACCGGCAGTTTGCCCGGGGCGATATGGCGGTCGCTGAGCACCAGTTGGGTCTTGCCACTGCGCACGGCTTCTTCGGCCTGATCGGCGATGTTGCGCACCGCAGCTTCCAGGCCCAGGCTCTCTTCGTAGTTGAGGTCGATCAGCTGACGCTCGAAGCCGGGGCGGTCGAGGTTCATCAGCGAACGCCACTTGGCGGGCGAGATCACCGGCGAGCTGAGGATTACCCGCGAGGCGTGTTCGGGGGATTCCTGGAAGATGTTGCGCTCGGCACCCAGGCAGATCTCCAGCGACATGACGATCGCTTCGCGCAGCGGGTCGATCGGCGGGTTGGTGACCTGGGCGAACTGCTGGCGGAAGTAGTCATAGGTCGAACGCACGCGCTGCGAGAGGATCGCCATCGGCGTGTCATCGCCCATCGAACCGACCGCTTCCTGGCCTTGCTCGCCGAGCGGACGCAGTACCTGGTCGCGCTCTTCGAAGGTGACCTGGAACATCTTCATGTATTGCTTGAGCTGGTCAGCGTCGTAGCTGGCCACGCCCTGGTCGTCGCTGAGGTCGGCCTGGATGCGCAGGGCATTCTGGCGCAGCCAGCGCTTGTACGGGTGGCGCGACTTCAGGCGGTTGTCGATGGCGTCGGTGTCGAGGATCTGCCCGGTTTCGGTGTCCACGGCAAAGATCTGCCCCGGGCCGACACGGCCCTTGGCGATCACGTCTTCGGGCTTGTAGTCCCACACGCCGATTTCCGACGCCAGGGTGATATAGCCGTTCTTGGTCGTGACCCAGCGCGCCGGGCGCAGGCCGTTACGGTCGAGCAGGCACACCGCGTGGCGGCCTTCGGTCAGTACCACGCCGGCCGGGCCGTCCCACGCTTCCATGTGCATGGAGTTGTATTCGTAGAAGGCGCGCAGGTCGGCGTCCATGGTCTCGACGTTCTGCCACGCCGGCGGAATGATCATGCGCACGCCACGGAACAGGTCGATGCCGCCGGTGACCATCAGTTCGAGCATGTTGTCCATGCTCGAGGAGTCGGAGCCGACGCGGTTGACCAGCGGGCCGAGCTCTTCCAGGTCCGGGATCAGGTCGTTGGCGAACTTGGTGCGACGCGCCTGGGCCCAGTTGCGGTTACCGGTGATGGTATTGATTTCGCCGTTGTGGGCGAGGAAGCGGAATGGCTGCGCCAGCGGCCATTTCGGCAGGGTGTTGGTGGAGAAGCGCTGGTGGAACACGCAGATCGCGGTTTGCAGGCGCTCGTCGCTGAGGTCCGGATAGAAGGCGGCGAGGTCCGCCGGCATCATCAGGCCTTTGTAGATGATGGTCTTGTGCGAAAAGCTGCAGATGTAGTGGTCGGTATCGGCGGCGTTGGCCACCGAAGAGCGACGGCGGGAACTGAACAGCTTGATGGCGAATTCCTGATCGCTCAGGCCTTCACCGCCGATGAACACCTGCTCGATCTGCGGCAGGCGCTCCAGGGCCAGGCGGCCAAGGACGCTGGTGTCGATCGGCACTTTGCGCCAGCCCACCAGTTGCAGGCCAGCCGCGAGGATCTCGCGGTTCATGTTGGCGCGCGCGGCTTCAGCCTTGGCGTTGTCCTGATTGAAGAACACCATGCCGACCGCGTACTGCTTGGGCAGCTCATTGCCGAACTGTTCGCGGGCCACGGCACGCAGGAACTGGTCGGGCTTCTGCATGAGCAGACCGCAACCGTCGCCGGTCTTGCCGTCGGCGTTGATCCCACCACGGTGGGTCATGCAGGTCAGGGCCTGGATGGCCGTTTGCAAAAGGTGGTGGCTGGGTTCACCCGTCATATGGGCGATCAGGCCAAAACCACAGTTATCCTTGAATTCTTCGGGATGGTACAGACCTGTTTTCATAGACACTTTCTCACCAGGTTCGCCTCTCACCAAGGCAAATCTTTTTTTAGTACAACCACTTACCATCCACGCCGAACGAATGCCAGCTTTGCGGGGGCAATAGGGGAGCCATTGTTGCACAGCGACAGGGAAGCCCACAAATTTACGACGAATTGCCGTAAATCCATGTCGCGTTTTTGAATGTTTTTAAGCGTGCGCCGTGGTAACGGCATGGCTTGAGTCTGAAGCGTTTCAGCCTGGACTGCAAGATGGGCTTGTGGCCGGCAGTCTGGGACAGAAAAGCCTGCCGCGCAGTACGCAGCAGGCTTGACCGATGTTCAGGAGTCGCTCAGCAGGTGGCGGGGGTAGTGCCACCAGGCTATATCAGCGGGTCGAGGCCAGTTCTTGTTGGACGCTGGCGACGGTACGTGGCCAAGGTTTACCAGCCTGGACCTTGGCTGGCAAGGCCTTGATTGCAGCCAGAGCGGCGTCACGGCTGGCGAAGTTGCCGTAAGTGATCACGTACAGCGGCTTGCCCTGCAGGGTTTTCTTGAAGTAGCGATAGTCGCCACCTTGCGCCTTGACGTAGGCCTGGGCCGACGCTTCGGAGCTGGTACCGAGGATTTGCACGACATAATTGCCCGGCTTCTGCCCGGCATACCAGCTACCACCGGCCGCAGGCTTGGCCGCCGGCTTCTCGGCAGGCTTAGGTGCAGGCTTGGCGGTTGCAACCTGGGTTGGCGCAGGCTTGGCAACAGGTGCAACCGACTTGCTGGCAACAGGCGCTACCGGCTGTTGCGCAGGTGCAACCGGCTGTACCGGGGCAACGGGCTGTGCTGGAGCGACCGGTTGTGCCGGTGCTGGGCCAGCGGCGACACCCGCCGGTGGAGCAATAGTGGTGACGGTAGGTGGCTGCAGTGCGGTTTCGCCAGCCGGCGTGGACTCTTCACCCTCGCCCATGCCGGTCGACTCGGCCAGCGGGCCACGCATCACCGGTTGCGACTGACCTACCAGCGGCAGCGGCATTGGTTGCGAATTGCCGGCGAACTCGATGGCCGGGCCGCCATTGTTCGACTGGGCATTGCCCGGCTGACCCTCACCCAGCGGCAGTTGCGCCTGTTCGGCAGGAGCAGTCGGCGCCTGATCACCCTTCTTCGGCATCAGCACGGCGGCCGCGACGGCGACCACGACGACAGCAGACAACGCCAGCACATGTTTCTTCGGCATATTGAACCCCATTGATGGTCGCTTCGCCGTGGTCCGGCTGGCGATCATGGCTTCGATCAAGGTATCGCGGGCGACCTGGTTGATTGCCCCAGGCCAGCCGTCAGAGTTTTGGTGAATATCAACGATCTGTTCACTGGTGAACACCTCGATACCCCGCCCGGCACCGTCCAGGCGCTGCTCGAGGTACTCACGGGTTTCTTCTTCGCTATAGGGCTCAAGCTCGATGACATGGAAACGTTCCTGCTCGGCATTGAGCTCTTCCAGCCCGGCGATCAGTGACGGCTCGCCGAACAGGAAGACATGCGGACGCCCTTCCGGAGTGCCCGCCGCCAACTCCAGCAAGGCTTGGAGTGCCGACTCGCCAAGTTGTTCCGCATCGTCCACCAGCAGATAGACTTCCTGCCCGGTCAGTGCCAGTTGCACCACCTGGGCGAGGATGTCCGGGACTTCGGCCTGGGCCACGCCCAACGACTGGGCAACCTGGCCGAGCAGGCTGGCGGCATCGCTGGCACCACGGGCGGAAACCACCACGCTCTGCACCGATTGCTTGTTGGTGCTGGCCACCAGGGCCTGACGCAGCAGGGTTTTGCCGCTGCCCTGCGGGCCGGTAACCACCAGCAGCAACTGGCTGTAACGGGCCAGGTGGTGCAGTTGGCCCAGCACCGGCTTGCGCTGGGCAGGGAAGAATTTGAAACCCGGCACCCGTGCAGCGAAGGGGTCGTGGTTCAACTGGTAATGGCCGAGAAAGGCCTCGTCGGCATGCAAACTAGTCATCGGACGCTCATCAACCTCAAAGCTGGGCCACGATCGCGCGGTAATCCGCGGCCAGCGTGGCCTGAAGAATCTCTTTCGGATAGTCGTCGGTGACCACCGCTTCGCCCATGCGGCGCAGCAGGACCAGACGCAGACGACCGTCGAGTACCTTTTTATCTACTGCCATGTGCTCCATGAACTGCGCCGGGGTCATCTCGGCGGGCGGCACCACCGGCAAGCCTGCGTTCTGGAACAGACGGATACCACGGTCACGCTCCTGCTGGCTGATCCAGCCCAGGCGCATGGACATTTCCAGGGCCATGACAGTACCGGCAGCGACGGCCTCACCGTGAAGCCACACACCATAGCCCATGTGGGTCTCGATGGCGTGGCCAAAGGTGTGGCCCAGGTTCAGGGTGGCGCGCACGCCGGACTCACGTTCATCAGCACCGACCACCGCGGCCTTGGCCGCGCAGGAACGGCGGATGGCCTCGGTCAGCGCCACCTGGTCGAGGCCGCGCAGGGCCTGCATGTGCTCTTCGAGCCAACCGAGGAACGGTTCGTCACAGATCAGGCCGTACTTGATCACTTCGGCCAGGCCCGCCGACAGCTCGCGCGGCGGCAGGGAATTGAGACTGCGGGTGTCGATCAGCACCGCATTGGGCTGATAGAAGGCACCGACCATGTTCTTGCCCAGCGGGTGGTTGATACCGGTCTTGCCGCCCACCGACGAATCGACCTGGGACAGCAGGGTTGTCGGCACCTGGATGAAATCCACGCCGCGCTGGTAGCAGGCGGCGGCAAAGCCGGCCATATCGCCTATCACCCCACCGCCAAGCGCGACCACAGTGGTGCGGCGGTCGTGGCGGGCAGTCAGCAGCGCATCGAAGATCAGCTGCAGGGTTTCCCAGTTCTTGTAGGCCTCGCCGTCAGGCAGCACCACCGGCAGCACCGAGTAGGCCCCCAGGGTCTTGCTCAAACGTTCCAGATAGAGGGGTGCGACAGTCTCGTTGGACACGATGGCGACCTGCCGGCCGGCAATATGCGGCGCCAGCAGTTCAGGTTGATCCAGCAGGCCTTCGCCAATGTAGATCGGGTAGCTACGTTCGCCCAATTCGACCTTTAGTGTCTGCATGTGTCCCCACAATGAACTAGGCGCGGCATCGATGGCTCGAACCGCGCGATAACGGTGTGCCCTGTCACGGCATGACTGGTCGCGAGGATAGTCCTGGCTTAACGGGGCGGCAACTTCTGCAAGCGCTCGAGAATATCCTGCACCACCATCCGCGGCGGCCGTTCGTCGGTTTCCACCACCAGATCGGCAATCTCGCGGTAAAGCGGGTCGCGAACCTCCAGCAGCGCGCGCAAGGTCGCCTCCGGGTTGGCCGTGCGCAGCAAAGGCCGGTTGCGATCTCGCGAGGTACGCCCGACCTGCTGCTCGACCGAGGCGTGCAGGTACACCACCCGCCCGCCGGCATGCAGGGCTTGGCGGTTGGCATCGCGCATCACCGCGCCACCTCCGGTAGCCAGCACCACGCCATCGAACGCACAGAGCTCGGCGATCATCGCCTGCTCGCGGTCACGAAAGCCCGGCTCGCCTTCCTTATCGAAGATCCACGGGATATTGGCGCCGGTGCGCAATTCAATTTCCTTGTCGGAATCCTTGAACGGCAGGCGCAGCTCTTTGGCCAGCAGGCGGCCGATGGTGCTTTTGCCAGCACCCATCGGCCCCACAAGTATCAAATTTCGCACAGAATCAACGACTCACAGCAATCGCCTGGTCACTCATGATACGCGGAGTCAGGAAGACCAGCAGCTCGGATTTTTTCTCTTGTAGAACATCGCGACGAAACAGCCGCCCAACATACGGCACATCGCCGAAAAATGGCACCTTGTCGACAACTTTACTTTGCACCGTCGAGTACACGCCGCCGATCACGATGGTCTCGCCATCATTGATGCGCACCTTGGCGTTGACCTCGTTCTTGCGGATCGCCGGCACGTGATCAAGGGCATTGAGGTAGTCGGGCTCGTCCTTGGTCACCTTGACCGCCATGATCACCCGGTTGTCCGGGGTGATCTGCGGGGTTACCTCCAGAGACAGCGATGCCTCGCGGAAGGTCACGGACGTGGCGCCGCTGCCGCTGGTTTCCTGATACGGCACCTCGGTGCCCTTGAGGATCCGCGCGGTTTCCTTGTCGGCGGTAACCACCTTGGGCTGGGAGATGATCTCGCCATTGCCGGTCTTTTCCATGGCGCTGAGCTCCAGGTCGAGCAGTACGTTGTTGCGCACCAGGCCCACGCCGATGCTGGACGCGGCCCGATCCACGCCAAGATCGACAAAGGTATCGGCGCTGCCGAGGCTCAAACCCTTGCCGACCTGCACGGCGCCACCCCAACGCACCCCCAGGGCCTTTTCGAAATCGACATTGGCCTCGACAATCCGCGCCTCGATCATCACCTGACGAACCGGCACATCCAGTTCGCCGATCAGCCTGCGCAGCTCTTCCAGACGCTCTGGCGGCTGGCTGGCGACCAGGGTATTGGTGCGCTCGTCGACACTCAGCGAACCGTGGCTGGCGCCCCCGGCCTCATGGGCCATCAGGGCGTGGAACAACTCGGCGATATCGGCGGCCCTGGCATGATGGATCGGGATCAGCTCGCGCCGCGACGGCGCTGAACCGGCCAGCTCGGCACGCGGTGCGACCAGCAGCACATTGCCGTCCTTGCGCTGCTCCAGGCCCTTGCTGCGCAGTACCAGATCCAACGCCTGGTCCCAGGGCACATCCTGCAAACGCAAGGTCACCTTGCCTTGAACCGCGTCACTGGCCACCAGGTTGACCCCGGAAAAGTCGGCCAGCACCTGCAATACCGTGCGCACCTCGACATCCTGGAAATTAAGCGACAGCGGCTCGCCACCGTACAGTTGCTTCCCCGCAACGACGCCGGCAAACAGACAGCCCCCTATCAGCGCTGCAATAACACCTCCCTTGCCCATCGATGACCTCCCTGGCCAGCACCTTCAACGCAGGGCGAGTGTTCGCCGCCGCAGTTGCCAGCCTTGGCCGGCAATAAAAACCTGCTCGATAACGTCAACCTGCCGCTCGCTTATCTCGACAACCTTCCCCTGATCACGGCCCAGCCGGTCACCGACCTGAAGCCGATGCACAAGACCATCAGCCTGAATCAGTGCATGGCGGACGCCGCGACTGCCCAAGCTGCCGACCATCTCGAACTGCTCCAGCGCCAGACGCTGCAAAACATCGGCGGCTGGCTGCAGCGCAGAAGGCGCAAAAGGGTTGCGCAGCACGGCAACTGCTCGGCGCTCGGGAGGCGCTGGCGGCAAGCCCTGCGCCAGGGCATACAGTGAGTGATGCCGATAGGTCCGGGCTTGCAGCTCCATGAGCACAAGCCCCGCATCGGTCGGCTTGAGCGACAGCCCATGCACGGTCACCAGCCGCGGCTGCGCAGCCAGGTCAGCGAAGAACCCGGCAAGGTCCGAAAAGGTGCCACGCAGACGCAGTTGCAGGGGCCGCTCAAGGTAATGCTCAGCGGGTGACGCTTCGAGCACCTGCAACTGCTCGATGGCCACCGCATGGGCCTCGGCCAGGCGGGACAGGGTTTCGAACACCGCAGGCTCGTCGCGCCCCGACGACAATTGCCAACGGGCTTGTTGCAGACGGCTGTGCAATGCCGCCTGCTCGGCACTGCTTGCGCCCTTGTGCGGTAATGGATCGCTCCCTTGGCCAACCTGCATCAGCAAAGGCCGCAAATGCACGGCGTAGGCCACGCTCGCCAGCAGTGCCAGCAACCCCATCAGCAGCATCACCTGCACGGGCCAGGCGCGCCGTGCCACCAGGCCCCAGAGGCTCAAGGCGCTACCTTCAAGGCCGCGGCCAACTCGAACGCATGGCCTTCCTCGACCGCACTTATCTGCTGCAACTTGGCAGAACCGATCAAGGGTGAGGACGACAGGTTGCCTGCCAATTGCGCAACCAAAGCGGCCGACCGAGCCATTCCGGTGAGCTTGAGCGCAGTCAGCTCCTGGCTCAGGGCGGTGAGGTACAGACCGTCGGGCAGGGCCTGCTCAACATGTTCAAGCACATCCACGGCAAAATAACGGCCAGCCTGCAGGCCCTCCAACTGACGCAGCTCATGCAGCAGGGCTTCAGGCTCCGGCTGCCCGCCCTCTTGTTTGAGCGCGGCCAGGCTCAGCGCCTGCTCCTGCAGCACGCCCCGAAAATGCCGGTCGACGCCCCAGGTGAAAAAAGCAGCCAGCAGCACAACACTCGCACACGCGGCCTGAAACCTTCGAATACGCAGGCGATGGCGGCGCTCGCGCCACGGCAGCAGATTTAACCCGCAATTCCACATCGCCAGGCCACAGGCCACGCGCAGGCTCGATGCCACGTGCGCCAGCTCGGCGTCGAGCTGCAGAACTGCCGCCTCGCCTGTGGTTGCACGCTGCACTGCATGAGTATCGATTTCCAGCACCCTGGCGCTCAGCCCTGCGACCTCAAAGGTGGCTTCCAGCACATCCAGCATGCCGCGATGGCAGGCGGTAATCGCCACCTGCACGCTGGATGCATCGCCTGCAACCGGTTCAAGAACCTGGTAATCCAGCGCGGTATCTTCAAGGTCAAAGGGGATGAACTGCTCGGCGGCATCGTGCACGCGCGCAGCGACTTCGGCATCGCCCAGGCCAGCCGGCAGCGTCAGTAATTTGCTGATGGCCCGCGTAGCCGGCAAGGCCACAGCGCCCTGCCGACAGCGGCTGCCGCTGCGCTGCAGTGCGCGTTTCAAGGCTTGGCCGACCACCTCGGGGTCAGTAATCCAACCGTCTACCACGGCCCCTGCAGGCAGCGGCTCAAGCGCCCAGGCCCGCACGCACCAGGCGCCTTTGCGCCGGTGCAACTGCACCAGTCGGATGGACGGCAGGGCAATTTCTATCCCCAGGAGTGAACCGGCATCCATGCCGAAGCGTCCTAGCATTGGTTTTTCCTTGCTGGCGGTAGCCGCGCGCGTAACGCGGCGAGTTGAAAAATGCTTATAATGCCCAGCGTTTATCCTTTGTCCGCTGGCCCCGCGCGCAACCCATTCTTCTATCTGGACGCCCAAAAGCCTTGATACGCCTGCTGAAGTTCTTCTGGTGGTCTTTCGTCGCAGTCATCTGCGCGCTCATGCTCGGTCTGAGCGGCGCATTTCTGTATCTTAGCCCCAGCTTGCCCTCGGTAGAGGCCCTCAGAAGCATCCAGTTGCAGATCCCTTTGCGGGTCTACAGCAGCGACGGCAAACTGATTGCCGAGTTTGGCGAAATGCGCCGCTCGCCCATCCGTTTCGCCGACATTCCGCCGCATTTCATCCAGGCTCTGCTCTCGGCCGAAGACGACAATTTCGCCAATCACTATGGTGTCGACCCCAGCAGCCTGATGCGTGCTGCAACACAATTGCTCAAGTCCGGGCACATCCAGACCGGCGGCAGCACCATCACCATGCAGGTGGCGAAGAACTTCTTCCTCAGCAGCGAACGCAGCTTCTCGCGCAAGACCAACGAGATTCTCCTGGCCCTGCAGATCGAACGCGAACTGACCAAGGACGAGATCCTCGAGCTGTACGTCAACAAGATCTACCTGGGCAACCGCGCCTACGGCATCGAGGCCGCAGCGCAGGTGTACTACGGCAAATCGATCCGCGATGTGAGCCTGGCGCAGATGGCGATGATCGCCGGCCTGCCTAAAGCACCGTCGCGCTTCAACCCATTGGCCAACCCGGTGCGCGCCAAAGAGCGCCGCGACTGGATCCTGGGGCGCATGTACAAGCTCGGCAAGATCGACGAAGCCAGCTACCAGGCTGCCCTGGCCGAGCCGATCAACGCCAGCTACCACGTACCGACCCCGGAAGTTAACGCCCCTTACATCGCCGAAATGGCCCGCGCCGAAATGGTCGGCCGCTACGGCAGCGATGCCTACACCGAAGGCTTCCGTGTCACCACCACGGTGCCAAGCGACCTGCAGGAAATCGCCAACAAAGCGGTACTCAATGGCCTGACCACCTACGATGAGCGCCACGGCTACCGTGGCCCCGAATCGCGCTTCCCGGGCAAGACCCGCGACGCCTGGCGGCAGGAGCTGAGCAAGCAGCGCCCGCTGGGCGGCCTGGAACCTGTGATCGTCACCGACGTCAGCAAGGCCGGCCTGCAGGTTCTGACCCGCGCCGGCAATCAGGAAAGCGTGGCCTGGGAGACCATGAAGTGGGCCCGCCCGTTCCTCAACACCAACAGCCAGGGTCGCGCGCCGCAGCAGCCTTCGGACGTTGCCCAGGTCGGCGACCTGATTCGCGTCCAGCGCCTGGACGACGGCAGCCTCAAGTTCAGCCAGGTGCCGGGAGCGCAGAGCGCCCTGGTATCGCTGGACCCGAACAGCGGTGCGATCCGCGCCCTGGTCGGCGGCTTCTCGTTCGAGCAGAGCAACTACAACCGCGCCATGCAGGCCAAGCGTCAGCCGGGCTCGAGCTTCAAGCCGTTCGTGTACAGCGCCGCGCTGGACAACGGCTACACCGCCGCCAGCCTGGTCAACGACGCACCTATCGTGTTCGTCGACGAGTACCTGGACAAGGTCTGGCGCCCGAAAAACGACACCAACACCTTCCTCGGCCCGATCCGCATGCGCGAGGCGCTGTACAAGTCGCGCAACCTGGTATCGATCCGCCTGCTGCAGGCCATGGGCGTCAGCTCGACCATCGACTACATCAGCAAGTTCGGCTTCAACAAGCAGGACCTGCCGCCCAACCTGTCCCTGGCCCTGGGCACCGCGACCCTGACGCCGATGGAAATCGCCACCGGCTGGAGCACCTTTGCCAACGGCGGCTACAAGATCAGCCCGTACCTGATCGAACGCATCGAGAGCCGCAACGGCGAGACCCTGTTCACCGCCAACCCGCCGCGGGTCCCGCAAGCCGAGCAGGTCGAGGCCGGCATCGCCGCGCCAGAGCAGCCGATCACCAGCCAACTGCCGGGTGAAGGCCTGAGCACCGTTGCCAGCAACCCGGCTGCAGACGTCGTCCAGCCCCCTGCCGTGGCCGAGCGCATCGTCGACGGGCGCACTACCTACATCCTCACCAGCATGCTCCAGGACGTGATCAAACGCGGTACCGGGCGCCGGGCCCTGGCCCTGGGCCGTACCGACCTGGCAGGCAAGACCGGCACCACCAACGAGTCCAAGGACGCCTGGTTCTCCGGCTATAACGCCGATTACGTGACCACGGTGTGGACCGGTTTCGACCAGCCGGAAACCCTCGGCCGTCGCGAATACGGCGGTACCGTGGCACTGCCGATCTGGATGAACTACATGGGCGCTGCGCTCAAGGACAAGCCCAACCATGCACCGGCCGAGCCGGAAGGCATCCTCAGCCTGCGCGTCGACCCGGTCAGCGGTCGCGCGGCCACACCGAGCACGCCGAATGCCTACTTCGAGCTGTTCAAGGCCGAAGACACTCCGCCATCGGTCAATGAGCTGGGCAACGGCAGCGCGCCGGGTAGCCCGCTGCCAGCGGATGAGGCGGCACCGATCGATCTGTTCTGATGGCCAGCCCCCAGCGCGGGGCAAGCCCGCTCCCACACTGAAACAGGCCCCATCAGCCTCTGTGGGAGCTGGCTTGCCAGCGATGAAGCCAAAACCGATCCACAGCCATCACCCACAAAAAAGCCCCGACTCTCACGAGCCGGGGCTTTTTGTTACAACGCTACAACAGCTTAGCCGTTGAACACGTCATCCACGTTTTTCAGCGGGTAGTTCTTCGGATACGGCAGGGTTGCCACGCCGGTCTCGATCGCAGCCTTGGCCACGGCATCGGAAACAACGGTGATCAGACGGGCATCCATCGGCTTCGGAATGATGTACTCACGGCCAAATTCCAGGGAGTCGACGCCGTAGGCTGCGCAGACTTCCTTCGGCACTGGCAGCTTGGCCAGGTCTTTCAGGGCGTTGGCGGCGGCGATCTTCATCTCTTCGTTGATGCGCTTGGCGCGAACGTCCAGGGCACCACGGAAGATGAACGGGAAGCCCAGTACGTTGTTGACCTGGTTCGGGTAGTCGGAACGACCGGTGGCCATGATCACGTCATCACGGGTGGCGTGAGCCAGCTCCGGGGAGATCTCTGGATCAGGGTTGGAGCAGGCGAACACGATTGGGTTCGGCGCCATCGACTTCAGGCCTTCAGCGCTCAGCAGGTTCGGGCCGGACAGGCCGACGAACACGTCAGCGCCTTGCAGGGCGTCAGCCAGGGTGCGCTTGTCGGTAGCGTGGGCGAACACCGCCTTGTACTGGTTCAGGTCGTCACGGCCAGCGTGGATCACGCCAGTGCGGTCAACCATGAAGATGTTCTCGATCTGCGCGCCCATGCTCACCAGCAGTTTCATGCAGGAGATGGCGGCAGCACCGGCGCCCAGGCAGACGATCTTGGCGTCGGCCAGGTTTTTGCCAGCGATTTCCAGGGCGTTGATCATGCCGGCGGCGGTAACGATCGCGGTGCCGTGCTGGTCATCGTGGAATACCGGAATGTCGCACTGTTCGATCAGCGCGCGCTCGATTTCAAAGCACTCTGGCGCCTTGATGTCTTCCAGGTTGATGCCACCGAAGGTGATGGAGATACGCTTGACGGTGTCGATGAAGGCCTGCGGGCTCTCGGCGTCGACTTCGATGTCGAACACGTCGATACCGGCGAAACGCTTGAACAGAACACCCTTGCCTTCCATGACCGGCTTGGAGGCCAGTGGGCCGAGGTTACCCAGGCCAAGGATGGCGGTGCCGTCGGAAATGACTGCTACCAGATTGCCCTTGCCGGTGTACTTGTAGGCCAGTTCCGGATCGCGACCAATTTCACGTACCGGCTCGGCCACGCCAGGGCTGTAGGCCAGCGCCAGGTCGCGAGCAGTCGCGGTAGGCTTGGTGAGCTCGACGCTCAGTTTCCCCGGACGAGGCTGAGCATGGTATTCGAGAGCGGCGGTTTTCAAATCTGACATGGTGGGCATTCCGCTATTTACTGTTCTGACGGACCGCCGAGGATACGCAAAGAGCAAAGGGCCGACAAGACTGCCCGGTCACTTGTGTCAAGGCCTTTAACCTACGACTTTCCGCCAAGAGCCGCAGCCCGCAAGGGTTTTGATGTGTACAATTGAAATTAAAAATGTAGACAATTTTTTATCTTTCGACCCTTTCCAGCATCGACGGATCGGTCAGCGGCAGCAGCCAGCGCTGCTGACCAGGCTTCAGGCCACCTTTGCGGGAACGATCCAGCACCCAACCGCGGGCCTCAATGGATCGACCTTTCAGCTCAGCAAAGAAGGAAGAGGGGAAATTGCGCTGCAGCCGCGCGGGTACCTGGAGCACCAGGGCATCGTCGATTTCAATCCAGATCCCCCCGCGATTGCGCTCGATATCCATCACCTTGCCACTTATCAGCGCAAAGCCAGACTGTCGCAACTCGCTCGCCGGGGTCAGTGGCGATTGCCGCCACAGGCCTTTGCCAGCCTGACGAGCGGCACGCTCGGCCTGCTCCTGGCAGACAGTCAGGGCGACGTTGGGCGCGACCGCAACCCGGTAGCCAAGACCTTCACTGAGCAATTGTGCTTCGAAATTGTCGCCAGAACGGCCGTAGACATGAGCCAGAGTGCGGCCGTATTTGTCCCGCGGCTCGACGCCCGGAACCAGGCTCACCTCGCCGCCACTGGCCTTGACCAGGGCTTGCAAACGCTGGCGCGCGGCCTCGGCGAAGGCTTCACTGGTGCGACCTTTGCGACCGATTTCCGGTGCATTGATACCGATCAGGCGGACACTGCGCCCATCATTCAGACGCAAGGTATCGCCGTCGACCACCTGACGCACGCTGACCACCTGTGCATCGACAGGCGCCGCGCAGAACGCCAGGGCCGGCAACTGCCAAATCGCGCCCATAAAAAAGGCGCCCGCGAGGGACGCCTTTTTCAGCAGCAATGCCAAACCCATGGGGCCAGCTTCGCGCAATCTTACTTCTTGGCACCGAACATGCCGAAGCGATCTGCGAACTTCTGTACGCGGCCGCCGGTGTCCAGGACCTTCTGCTTACCGGTGTAGAACGGGTGGCAGAGGTTGCAAACGTCGATCGGCAGGGCCTTGGCCAGAGTCGAGCGAGTTTCGAATTTGTTACCGCAGCTGCAGGTAACTTCTACAGCTTCGTATACCGGATGGATATCGGCTTTCATGGTGTTTCCTCAGTGCTGACGTGCCGCCACTCAACACCATTGTTGAATACCGCACGCAAAATAGGGTCCGAATAATACCAGAGCAAACAGCCAACGCAAGTTGTCGCTTACACCGGCGGTCGTCTGCTAGGCTCGCCGGGTCCTGGAAATCCCCTGCAGAGAACCTTTCGCGTGTCCGACGTCATTCTACGCCTTGCCCTGCCCTCGCCTCTGCGGCGGCTGTTCGACTACAGGGCACCGGCGAGCATGGCGCGCCAGGCACTGACCCCGGGCATGCGCATCCGCGTGCCGTTCGGTCGGCGCGAGATGATCGGGATACTCATCGAGATCAGCGACACCAGCGAGGTGCCGGCCGACAAACTGAAGCCGGCCATAGCCCTGCTCGACCCGGTGTCGCCGGTGCCGCCGGCGCTGTTCAAGCTGTGCCTGTGGACCGCGCAATATTATCAGCACAGCCTCGGCGACACCTTGAGCTGGGCCCTACCGGTGCTGCTGCGCCAGGGCGAACCGGCGCAAGCGCGCCAGGAGCGCTTCTGGCAAGTGGCTCCGGGCGCTCGCCTGGACGACCCGCGCATCGCCCGCGCGCCGCGCCAGCGCGAAGCCCTGGCAACCTTGGCGCAACATCCCCACGGTGTTGCCCATACCTTGCTGAGCAAGCTGATGTTGAGCAAGGACAGCCTCGACCTGCTGCTGGCCAAGGAACTGGTCCAGGTCGAAGTACGCCGCCACCTGCCCCAGGAGCGCCACGAGCGCTGGTTGGCGCAGCCGGAACTACCCCTGAACGACGAGCAGCGCGCCGCCTTCAATGCCGTGCGCTCGGGTTTTGACAGCTTTCATGCGTTTTTACTGGCCGGGGTTACCGGCAGCGGCAAGACCGAGGTCTACCTGCAGCTGATCCGCGAAGCCCTGGAAGCCGGCAAGCAGGCGCTGATCCTGATCCCGGAGATCAACCTCGGGCCGCAAACCCTGGCGCGCTTCGAGCAGCGCTTCAACGCACGCATCGCCCTGCTGCACTCGGCGGTCAACGACCGCGAGCGCCTGGACGCCTGGCTCGCCGCCCGCGACGGCGAGGCCGACATCATCATCGGCACCCGCTCGGCATTGTTCACGCCGATGAAAAACCCGGGGCTGATCATCATCGACGAAGAGCACGACGGCTCGTACAAGCAGCAGGAAGGCCTGCGCTACCACGCCCGCGACCTGGCGCTGGTGCGCGCACGCCAGGAGAACATCCCGATCCTGCTGGGTTCGGCCACGCCTTCGCTGGAGAGCCTGCACAATGCCCACAGCGGCCGCTACGGCCTGCTGCGCCTCAATCAGCGTGCTGGCGGCGCCCAGCAGCCGCGCTTCTTGCGTCTGGATGTAAAAAGCCGGCCACTGGACAGCGGCATCAGCGGGCCGATGCAGCAAGCCATCGGCCAGACCCTGGCGGCCGGCCAGCAGGTGCTGGTGTTCCTCAACCGCCGCGGCTTTGCCCCGACGCTGCTGTGCCATGACTGCGGCTGGATGTCCGAGTGCCCGCGCTGCGATGCGCGGATGACCGTGCACCAGCGCTCCAACGAGCTGCGCTGCCACCACTGCGGTTATGACGAGCGGGTGCCGCGCCAGTGCCCGCAGTGCAACAAGGTCGACCTGCGCCCGGTCGGCGCCGGCACCGAGCGCGCCGAAGAGCGTCTGAGCATTCTTTTTCCCGATTACCCGGTGCTGCGCGTCGACCGCGACAGCACCTCGCGCAAGGATGCGATGAACCAGTTGTTCGCCACCATCCAGCGCGGCCAGCCGTGCATCCTCGTTGGCACCCAGATGCTCGCCAAGGGCCACCACTTTCCGCGGGTGACCCTGGTGTCGATCCTCGATGCCGATGGCGGCCTGTTCTCGGGGGATTTTCGCGCCAGCGAGCGCATGGCGCAGATGATCGTCCAGGTCGCCGGCCGGGCCGGGCGCGCCGAAGAGCCGGGCAAGGTGATCATCCAGACCCACCTGGCCGACCATCCTTTGTTGGTGCAACTGACCGAACAGGGCTACTTCGCCTTCGCCGAGCAGGCCTT
>NZ_JH650761.1:83593-141817 GCF_000259195.1 Pseudomonas donghuensis | reverse complement strand
AAGCCGAGGGTTTTCTCGATGAAGCCTGCAGCGCCGCCGAACAGTTATTGGCCGAACAGGGCCTGCACGGTATCGAGCTGCTCGGCCCGGTACCGGCGCCGATGGAGCGCCGCGCGGGGCGGTTTCGCGCGCAATTGTTGCTCCAGGCCAATGCCCGGGCACCTTTGCATCGACTGATCAGCGCCTGGTTGCTAGTGTTGGAGCAGATGCCGTCCGGGCGCCAGGTGCGTTGGTCGCTGGATGTCGATCCGGTGGATTTGTACTGATCCATCGCGGGGCAAGCCCGCTCCTACACACCCCTGTAGGAGCGGGCTTGCCCCGCGATAGCGCCCCAAAGGTTGGCAACCTCGCCCCGGCAACGGATAATGTCCAGTTTTTCCACCTGCGCATCGAAGCGCCGCCGCGCTTGCGGTCGAAAGAGAAGCCCATGAAAGACACCATTCGCCAGCTGATCCAGCAAGCCCTCACCCAACTCGTCACCGACGGTGTGCTGCCTGAAGGGCTGACGCCGGCGATCCAGGTGGAGAACGCCCGGGACAAGACTCACGGCGACTTCGCCAGCAACATCGCGATGATGCTGGCCAAGCCTGCCGGCATGAAGCCGCGCGACCTGGCCGAGAAGCTCATCGCCGCCCTGCCTGCCGACGAGCAGGTCAGCAAGGTCGAGATTGCCGGCCCGGGCTTTCTCAACTTCTTCCAGAATACCCAGGCCCTGGCCTCGCGCCTGGATGCGGCCCTGGCCGACGCCAAGCTGGGCGTGAAGAAAGCCGGCCCGCAGCAGAAGGTGGTGGTCGACCTGTCGGCACCGAACCTGGCCAAGGAGATGCACGTTGGCCACCTGCGCTCGACCATCATCGGTGACGCCGTGTCGCGCGTGCTGGAGTTCCTCGGCGATGACGTGATCCGTCAGAACCACGTCGGCGACTGGGGCACCCAGTTCGGCATGCTGATGGCTTATCTGCAGGAAAACCCGATCACCAGCGACGAGCTGTCGGACCTGGAAAACTTCTACCGTGCGGCGAAAAAACGCTTCGACGAATCCGAAGCGTTCGCCGACCGCGCTCGCGGCCTGGTGGTCAAGCTGCAAGCCGGCGACCCGGAATGCCTGAAGCTGTGGACCCGCTTCAAGGATATTTCGCTGTCGCACTGCCAGAAGACCTACGAGCTGCTCAACGTCAAGCTGACCATGGCCGACGTTATGGGCGAAAGCGCCTACAACGATGACCTGGCCAATGTCGTCAACGACCTCAAGGCCAAGGGCCTGCTGGTCGAGAGCAAGGGCGCCCAGTGCGTGTTCCTTGAAGAGTTCAAGACCGCCGAAGGCGAGCCGCTGCCAGTGATCGTACAGAAAGCCGACGGCGGCTACCTGTACGCCACCACCGACCTTGCCGCCGTGCGCTACCGCAGCAACGTGCTCAAGGCCGACCGCGCCCTGTACTTTGTCGACCAGCGCCAGGCCCTGCACTTCAACCAGGTCTTCGAAGTGGCCCGCCGCGCCGGTTTCGTCGGCCACCCGATGCAGATGGAACACATGGGCTTCGGCACCATGAACGGTGCCGACGGCCGCCCGTTCAAGACTCGCGACGGCGGCACGGTGAAGCTGATCGACCTGCTCACCGAAGCCAAGGAACGTGCCTACGCCCTGGTCAAGGAGAAGAACCCGGAGCTGGCCGAGGCCGACCTGCGCGCCATCGGCGAAGTGGTGGGGATTGGCGCGGTGAAGTACGCCGACCTGTCCAAGCACCGCACCAGCGACTACAGCTTCAACTTCGAGCTGATGCTCAACTTCGAAGGCAACACCGCGCCTTACCTGCTGTACGCCTACACCCGCGTTGCCGGCGTGTTCCGCAAGCTGGGCAAGGACTTCGATGAAGTCGACGGCCAGATCATCCTGCAAGCGCCACAGGAGCAGGACCTGGCCGCGCGCCTGGCGCAGTTCGGCGAGATCCTGAACAACGTCGCCGAAAAAGGCACGCCGCACGTGCTGTGCACCTATCTGTACGACGTTGCCGGCCTGTTCTCCAGCTTCTACGAGAACTGCCCGATCCTCGCCGCCGACACCCCTGAACAACAGCAGAGCCGCCTGCGTCTGGCGGCCCTGACTGGCCGCACCCTCAAGCAAGGTCTGGAACTGCTCGGCCTGGAAACCCTGGAGCGCATGTAAGTTGGCTGCCAAGAAAAAACCCGCACCCAAGCGCGGCGCCAGTCGCTATCAGCCACCTGCCAAGCAACCGATCCCGGGCTGGCTGTGGCTGGCGATCGGCCTGTCGGTGGGCGCCTTTGTCGTTTTCCTGATGAAGCTCGAGCCCGGCAACGACGAGGTCAAGCGCAGCAAGCCCGAGCAGCAGAAGGCCGAGAAGGTCGCCGAGGCCAACAAGACCACGCCAAGCCCGCAGCAGCCGGTAAAACCGAAGTACGACTTCTATACCCTGCTGCCGGAATCGGAAGTGATCGTGCCGCCTGAAGCGGTGCCGGAGAAAACCCCGCCGGTACCGGCGCAACCACCGGTAACCCCGGCGGAAGCGGCGAAGATCGACACCGCCCGGGCCCAGGCGGCGCTGAACGGCCTGACCCCGCCACCGGCGCCACCGGTGATCAAGCCAGCAGCGACCACCCAGTTCTTCCTGCAGGCCGGTTCGTTCCGCAAGCAGGCGGATGCCGACAAGGTTCGCGCGCAGATCATCCTGCTTGGCCAGGCGGTCAAGGTGGAATCCGGAACGGTCAAGGAAGAAACCTGGTACCGCGTACTGGTTGGCCCGTTCAGCAACCGTGAACAGCTGACCGTGGCGCAGAAGCAACTGGCCGGCAGCGGCTTCAGCAACTTGCTGTTGCAGCAACGCCAGACCCGCCAGTAACCCCGCCCCAAGGCCTTGTCGCAGCGCACTGCGACAAGGCCTCAGGCTTTAACGCCGCTGGGCGTTGGCCAGTGACACCTGGGTATTGAGCGTCCAGAAGTCATACAGCACACCCACCAGAAACAGCCCGCCGGTGCACAGGTAGATCAGGCCAGTGATCCACTTGCCCTGGTACATGCGGTGCACGCCAAACACCCCCAGGAAGGTCAGCAGGATCCACGCCAGGCTGTAGTCCAGTGGACCTGGCTGAAAGCGCAGGTCGGCTTCGCGGTCCATCGCCGGGATCAGGAACAGGTCGATCAGCCAGCCAATGCCCAATAGGCCCAAGGTGAAGAACCAGAGGGTGCCGGTGACCGGTTTGCCGTAGTAGAAGCGGTGCGCGCCGGTGAAGCCAAAAATCCACAGCAGATAACCGATCACTTTGCTGTGGGTGTCGTGCAACTGACTGCCCTGTTGATAACTGTTCATTCATAGCCCCTGTGGGTTATCGATAAATTTTCTAAAGAAAAATGTGACTTTTCTCTGGCGACCCGACGTGTGGTCATTTGCCACCCCGCCCGCCGCAAACCCCTATCCTGTCTGGCCCACGCCTTTCAAATGCAGGCCAATCGCCGCTTCTGGCGGTTTTTGCCGGCACCTGGAATCGACCAACGGATCAGAATTTGATCAAAAAGCTGTTATAAAGTTGCGCGCTAACCTACCTAGAGCCCTGCCTATGCGTCCTTTTTTCAAGACATGGCTGACCATCTGCCTATTATTGCCACTGGCCGCCCACGCCACCAATCGTGAGCAACGGCTACCCAACGGTTTCTCCGGGTATACCTCCAATTCCACTGCTGCACGTCCATACAAGAACGTCAGCAGCAACATCCAGCACAGCCCCAAGCGCAGCGCCCGTTCGAGCAAGCCGCTACCGGTCGCCGCGGCCATGTCGCCGCAGCAGAGCAGCGATGTGCTCAGCCGTGCGGTCAACGTGCTCGGCACCCCGTACCGCTGGGGCGGCAGCAGCCCGAGCAAGGGCTTTGACTGCAGCGGCCTGGTCAAGTACGCCTTCAATGACATCGATGAAGTCGACCTGCCACGCACCTCCAACGCCATGGCCAGCGGCCACGGCATCAAGGTCGACCGCAACGACCTCAAGCCGGGCGACCTGATCTTCTTCAACATCAAGAGCCGCCGGGTCAACCACGTCGCCATCTACCTGGGTAACGACCGCTTCATCCACGCGCCGCGCACCGGCAAGCGGGTCAGCATCGACACCCTGAACAAACCTTACTGGCAAAGCCGCTACGTGGTTGCCAAACGCGTCCTGCCAAAAAGCCAGCAACTGGCCCTGGCCAAGCGCTAGAAACGTCCCGACGCCCGCTCACGAGCGCTGTCGGGGCTGACCAGCCCTTGCCGCACCAGGCCCTGCAGACATCCGTCCAGGGTCTGCATGCCCTGCGCCCCACCTGTCTGAATCGCCGAATTGAGCTGCGCCACCTTGCCCTCACGGACCAGGTTACGCACTGCCGGCGTTGCCAGCAGGATCTCATGGGCCGCCACCCGCCCACCGCCTACACGCTCGACCAATACCTGCGAGACCACCGCCTGCAGCGACTCGGCCAGCATCGCGCGCACCAGTTGCTTCTCCTCGGCGGCAAACACATCCACCAGGCGATCGATGGTTTTCGCCGCCGACCCGGTGTGTACCGTGGCCAGCACCAGGTGCCCGGTTTCCGCCGCAGTCAGCGCCAGGCGTATCGTCTGCGGGTCGCGCAGCTCACCGAGCATGATCACATCCGGGTCCTGACGCAGCGCCGCACGCAATGCCTGGGCAAAACCATGGCTGTGCCGGCCGATCTCGCGCTGACTGATCCGGCTACGCTGCGAGCTGTGGATAAACTCGATGGGGTCCTCGAGGGTGACGATATGCAATGGCCGCTCGCGGTTCAGGTGATCGACCAGGGCCGCGAGGGTGGTTGACTTACCCGAACCGGTGGGCCCGGTGACCAGCACCAGCCCGCCCGCCAGCTCGGCAATCTGTCGAAACACATCCCCAAGACCCAGCTCGGCCAGGCTGCTGACCTGCGCCGGAATCACCCGCAGCACCGCCGCAGCGCCCTGCAACTGCTGGAACACATTGACCCGAAAGCGCGCCAATGCTGGCACGGCGAAGGCAAAGTCGACGTCCAAATGTGTTTCAAAATCCTTTTGCTGCGCCTCAGACATGATTTGCGCGAGCAGTTCACCCATGTGTTGCGGCGTCAGCAGCGGCAGCGACAGCGGGCTCAAGCGCCCCTCAAGACGCAGCGCCGGTACTTCGCCCGCCGCCAGGTGCAGGTCGGAGGCACCGGCCCGTACCGCCAGCGCCAGCAGTTCAGTCACATCCATGAGACTCCCCAAAGACCGCCAAGCAGGTAGAATGCCGCAGACCCAAAGAGCCGCTGGCATCGATCAATGTCCACCATAGCAGACAACCTTTCCACGCTCGCCGCACGCATCCGTGCCGCCGCGCTGGCCGCCGGGCGCGAGCCTTCGGCCGTCCAGCTGCTGGCCGTGAGCAAGACCAAACCCGCCGCCGCCGTGCGCGAAGCCTTCGCCGCCGGGGTGCGCGATGTCGGTGAGAACTACCTGCAGGAAGCCTTGAACAAACAGGGCGAATTGACCGACCTGCCCTTGACCTGGCACTTCATCGGCCCCATTCAGTCGAACAAGACTCGTGCGATTGCCGAGCACTTTGACTGGGTACATTCCGTGGACCGCCTGAAAATCGCCCAACGCCTGTCCGAGCAACGCCCCGACCACCTTGCAGCGTTGAATATCTGCCTGCAGGTCAACGTCAGTGGCGAAGCGAGCAAGTCCGGCTGCACCCCCGAGGAGCTACCGGCGCTGGCCCGCACCATCGCCGCGCTGCCACGCCTGCGCCTGCGCGGGCTGATGGCGATTCCCGAGCCGACCGACAACGAGGCCGCCCAACAAGCCGCCTTCGCCCGGGTGCGCCAACTGCAGGCGAGCCTTGGCCTGGACCTCGACACCCTGTCCATGGGCATGAGCCATGACCTGGAAGCCGCGATTGCCCAGGGCGCGACCTGGGTGCGTATCGGCACCGCGCTGTTCGGTGCCCGTGACTACGGCCAGCCCTGACCCATGCTTTTTCCCTCTTTCCCTATCAAGGACCTGACATGAGCAAGACTCGTATTGCCTTTATCGGCGCCGGCAACATGGCTGCCAGCCTGATCGGCGGCCTGCGCGCCCAGGGCCTGGAAGCTTCGCAGATCCGCGCCAGCGATCCGGGCGCCGAGCAGCGGGCGAAAATCCATGCCGAGCACGGCATCGAGATGTTCGCCGACAACGCCCAGGCCATCGAAGGTGCCGATGTGGTGGTCCTGGCGGTCAAGCCACAGGCGATGAAAGCCGTGTGCGAAGCCCTCAAACCCAGCCTCAAGCCCGAGCAACTGGTGGTCTCGATTGCCGCCGGGATCACCTGCGCGAGCATGAACAACTGGCTCGGCGCCCAGCCGATCGTGCGCTGCATGCCCAACACCCCGGCGCTGCTGCGCCAGGGCGTCAGCGGCCTGTTCGCCACCGCCCAGGTTTCGCCGGCCCAGCGCCAGCAGGCCGAGCAGCTGCTGTCGGCCGTGGGTATCGCCCTGTGGCTGGACGCCGAGCAACAGCTCGATGCGGTGACCGCCGTGTCCGGCAGTGGCCCTGCGTACTTCTTCTTGCTGATCGAGGCCATGACCGCCGCCGGCGAAAAACTCGGCCTGCCACGGGAAACCGCCGCCAAGCTGACCCTGCAAACCGCCCTGGGCGCCGCGCACATGGCGGTCAGCAGCGATGTCGACGCCGCCGAGCTGCGCCGCCGGGTAACCTCGCCGGCCGGCACCACGGAAGCGGCGATCAAGTCGTTCCAGGCCAATGGATTCGAAGCGCTGGTGGAACAGGCGCTGGGTGCCGCTGCGCACCGCTCGGCCGAAATGGCCGAACAACTGGGCAACTAAGGAGCCGAAGATGATCGGATTGAACACCGCTGCAATCTATGTGCTGCAGACCCTCGGCAGCCTGTACCTGCTGATCGTGGTCCTGCGCTTTGTCCTGCAACTGGTGCGCGCGGACTTCTACAACCCGCTCAGCCAGTTCGCCGTACGTGCTACCCAACCGCTGCTCAAGCCGATGCGTCGGGTGATCCCGAGCCTGTTCGGCCTGGACATGTCGTCGCTGCTGCTGGCGCTCATCATCCAGATGCTGGTGATGGGCCTGACCCTGCTGCTGGCCTACGGCACCACCGGCAACCCGCTGCAACTGCTGGTCTGGTCAATCATTGGCGTGACCTCGCTGTTTCTGAAGATTTTCTTCTTCGCCCTGATCATCAGCGTGATCCTCTCGTGGGTCGCACCGGGCAGCCATAACCCGGGCGCCGAGCTGATCAACCAGATCTGCGACCCGTTCCTCGCCCCGTTCCGGCGCATCCTGCCAAACCTGGGCGGCCTGGACATCTCGCCGATCCTGGCGTTCATGGCCCTGAAGCTGATCGACATGCTGGTGATCAACAACCTGGCGGCGATGACCGGAATGCCGGAGGTTCTGCGCCTGCTGGTCTGATCTGCACCTGCAGCGCCCTATCGCTGGCAAGCCAGCTCCCACAAGGCTCGCGACAACCTGTGGGAGCTGGTTTGCCAGCGATGTTTTTCAAGCCTTGGCACATTGCTTGCCGCCCACCCCGGTGGTCTTTAGACTTACGCCTCATTCAAGCGTGAGCAGGGTCGATGTCCACTGTCTTTCCCGAAGATTCGGTCGGTCTGGTAACACCGCAACTGGCACAGTTCAGCGAGCCGCTGGCGCTGGCCTGCGGTCGCTCGCTGGCCACCTATGAACTGATCTACGAAACCTACGGCACGCTCAACAGCAAGGCCAGCAACGCCGTGCTGATCTGTCATGCGCTGTCCGGCCATCACCATGCCGCCGGCTACCACAGCCCCGACGACCGCAAGCCGGGCTGGTGGGACAGCTGCATTGGCCCTGGCAAGCCGATCGATACCAATCGCTTCTTCGTGGTCAGCCTCAACAACCTCGGCGGTTGCAATGGCAGCACCGGCCCCAGCAGCATCAATCCGCTCACCGGCAAACCCTACGGCGCCGATTTCCCGGTGCTGACCGTGGAAGACTGGGTGCACAGCCAGGCGCGCCTGGCCGATCGCCTGGGCATCCAGCAATGGGCCGCAGTGGTAGGCGGCAGCCTGGGCGGCATGCAGGCACTGCAGTGGACCATCACCTACCCCGACCGTGTGCGACACTGCCTGGACATCGCCTCGGCGCCCAAACTCTCGGCACAGAACATCGCCTTCAACGAGGTGGCGCGCCAAGCCATCCTTACCGACCCCGAGTTCCACGGTGGCTCGTTCCAAAACCTGGGCGTGATCCCCAAGCGCGGCCTGATGCTGGCGCGCATGGTCGGGCACATCACCTACCTGTCCGACGACTCCATGGGCGAGAAATTCGGCCGCGAGCTGAAAAGCGACAAGCTCAACTACGACTTCCACAGCGTCGAGTTCCAGGTCGAAAGCTACCTGCGTTACCAGGGCGAGGAATTCTCCGGTCGTTTCGACGCCAACACCTACCTGCTGATGACCAAGGCGCTGGACTACTTCGACCCGGCCGCCAGCCACCGCGGCGACCTGGCGGCGACCCTGGCGCATGTCACGGCGGACTACTGCGTGATGTCGTTCACCACCGACTGGCGCTTCTCGCCGGCGCGCTCGCGCGAGATCGTCGACGCCCTGATCGCCGCACGCAAGAACGTCTGCTACCTGGATATCGACTCGCCCTATGGCCACGATGCCTTCCTGATCCCGACCCCGCGCTACATCACGGGTTTCACGAACTACATGAACCGCATCGTCTGCTGAGGACCCTATGAGAGCCGACCTGGAAATCATCCAAGACTGGATCCCCGCTGGCAGCCGGGTACTCGACCTCGGTTGCGGTACCGGTGAGCTGCTGGCGTCGTTGCGCGACCACAAGCAAGTCACCGGCTATGGCCTGGAAATCGACCCCGACAACATCGCCCAGTGCGTGGCCAAGGGCGTCAACGTCATCGAGCAGGACCTCGACAAGGGCCTGGGCAATTTCGCCAGCAACAGTTTCGACGTGGTGGTCATGACCCAGGCCCTGCAGGCCGTGGAGTACCCTGACCGGATTCTCGACGAAATGCTCCGCGTTGGCCGCCAGTGCATCATCACCTTCCCCAACTTCGGCCACTGGCGTTGCCGCTGGTACCTGGCGACCAAAGGTCGCATGCCGGTTTCCGACTTCATGCCGTATACCTGGTACAACACGCCGAACATCCACTTCTGCACCTTTGAAGACTTCGAGGCCCTGTGCGGCGAACGCCGCGCCCAGGTCCTCGACCGCCTGGCGGTCGACCATTTGCACCGCCACGGGTGGGCGAGCAAGCTATGGCCTAATCTTCTAGGTGAGATCGGCATTTACCGTGTCAGCAGCCCCGGCCTTACCGAACATAAGGTCGCGGTTTAACCCGCACACCGGAGGAGAACGATCATGGGTCGCTTGTTGAGCTGTTTACTGGTTGCCTGCCTGAGCCTGTCGGCGGTTGCCGCCGATGCCATCAAGGGCGAGCGCAAGGAAGTCTTTGGCGATACCACCGTGCACTACAGCACCTTTATTTCCACCTTCCTGCAGCCGGACATTGCCAAGTCTGCGGAGCTGGTGCGCAGCAAGAACCAGGGCGTGATCAACGTCTCGGTGATCAAGGCCGGCAAGCCGGTGGTCACCCAGGTCAGCGGCACCGTCAAGGACCTGACCAGCGCCTCGGTACCGCTGAAGTTCAAGCAGATCACCGAGCAAGGCGCGATCTACTACATCGCCCAGTTCCCTGTTGAGCAACAGGAAACCCGTACCTTCACCATCAATGTTGGCGTTGACGGCAAGACCGAAACCATCAGCTTCAACCAAGAGCTTTTTCCAGGCGAATGATGACTTTTCAACAAATCGTATTGGCCAGCCACAACGCCGGCAAACTCAAGGAACTGCAGGCCATGCTCGGTGATACCGTGCGGCTGCGCTCCATTGGCGAATTCAGCAGCGTCGAGCCGGAAGAAACCGGCTTGTCGTTCGTCGAGAACGCCATCCTCAAGGCACGCAATGCCGCACGCATTTCCGGCATGCCGGCGCTGGCCGACGATTCGGGCCTGGCCGTGGACTTCCTGGGCGGCGCGCCAGGCATCTATTCGGCACGTTACGCCGATGGCAAAGGCGATGCCGCAAACAACGCCAAATTGCTCGATGTGCTCAAGGACGTTCCGCAAGAACAGCGCGGCGCCCAGTTCGTCTGCGTCCTGGCCCTGGTCCGCCATGCCGACGACCCGCTGCCGATCCTCTGCGAAGGGCTGTGGCACGGTCGCATCCTGACCCAGGCCAGCGGCGCCCACGGTTTTGGCTATGACCCGCTGTTCTGGGTGCCGGAGCGCGATTGCTCGAGCGCCGAGCTGAGCCCTGCCGACAAGAACCAGATAAGCCACCGTGCCCGCGCCATGAGCCTGCTGCGTCAACGTCTGGGCCTGGCATGACCGAGCGTTCGCCGGCACAGCCACTGCACCTGGGCGAGGCTGGCTTTACTTCCCAAGCACCGCGGGCGGCCCTGCCACAGCTGCCGCCCCTGGCGCTGTACATCCATATCCCCTGGTGCGTGCGCAAATGCCCGTACTGCGACTTCAACTCCCACGCCGCCACCCCCGAACTACCGGAAGAAGCCTACGTCGACGCCCTGCTCGCCGACCTCGACCAGGAGCTGGGCAACGTCTATGGCCGCCCGATCAGCTCAATCTTCTTTGGCGGCGGCACCCCGAGCCTGTTCAGCGCCCGCGCCCTGGGGCGCTTGCTGGTAGGTGTGGAACAACGCATACCGTTTGCCAGGGACATCGAAATCACCCTGGAGGCCAACCCCGGGACCTTCGAACAAGAGAAGTTCAAGGCCTACCGGCAGCTGGGCATCAATCGCCTGTCGATCGGCATCCAGAGCTTCCAGCAGGCCAAGCTCGAAGCCCTGGGCCGCATCCACAACGGTGACGAGGCCATTCGCGCCGCCGACATGGCGCGCAATGCCGGGTTCGACAACTTCAACCTCGACCTGATGCACGGCCTGCCCGACCAGTCGCTGGACGACGCCCTGGGCGACCTGCGCCAGGCGATTGCGCTGAACCCCACGCACCTGTCCTGGTACCAGTTGACCCTGGAGCCGAACACGGTGTTCTGGAACCAGCCGCCGCTGTTGCCCGAAGACGACATCCTCTGGGACATACAGGAGGCCGGCCAGGCCCTGCTGGCCAGCCACGGCTATGCCCAGTACGAAGTCTCGGCCTACGCCCAGCCTGGCCGCGCCGCCCGCCACAACCTCAACTACTGGAGCTTTGGCGATTTCATCGGCATTGGCGCTGGTGCCCACGGCAAGCTCAGCCACCCCGACGGACGTATCCTGCGCACCTGGAAGACCCGCCTGCCCAAGGACTACCTGAACCCGGCCAAGCCCTTCAAGGCCGGCGAGAAGCTGCTGCCGGTGGATGAATTGCCCTTCGAGTTCCTGATGAACGCCCTGCGCCTGACCCAAGGGGTGGACATCGAGCTGTTCAGCCAACGCACCGGCTTGCCGCTGGAACAGCTCGCAGCAGCGCGCCGTGAAGCCGAACAAAAAGGGCTTTTGCAGGTCGAACCGACGCGACTGGTCGCTACCGCGCGTGGCCAGTTGTTCCTCAACGACCTGCTGCAGTATTTCTTGACCTAAGGATTGCGAATGGACCTGGTACTCGACTTGCTATCGACCGTTTCCCGCTGGAGTCGCAGCAACTTGTCGGAGATTTCCCTGGCCTTGGTGGGCTGTTTGCTGGTGCTGTTCGGCACCGACATCAAAGGCTGGGTCGAACAACGCCTGGGCGGCCTTGCAGGCGCCTTGCGCGTACCGTTCATGGCCTTGCTGGTGATGATCGGCAGCGGTGCCGCGCTGATCTATGCCACCCCGTGGGTGGTGAAGGGGCTGGCGCAGTTCAACAACTATGCGTTGGCGCCGGTGTTGCTGATTGTGCTGGTGTTGATTGGCGTGGTTGCTGATCGGCGCTGAAAAACAGGGCGCTTTCAGGGCTGCTTCGCAGCCCATCGCCGGCAAAGCCGGCTCCCACAAAGATTTCCTGACACTTCAAAACTGCAGGCAATCACAGCACCTGTGGGAGCCGGCCTTGCCGGCGATCGAGCGCAAAGCGCTCGCCGTTTTACGCCAGCTTTTCGAACTTCAAGTCCCACACCCCATGCCCAAGCCGCTCGCCACGGCGTTCGAACTTGGTGATCGGGCGCTCGGCCGGGCGCTCTACGCACTTGCCGTCTTCGGCCAGGTTGCGATAACCCGGGGCGACGTTCATCACTTCCAGCATGTATTCGGCATAGGGCTCCCAGTCGGTGGCCATATGGAACACGCCGCCCACCTTGAGCTTGCTGCGCACAAGCTCCGCGAATTCCGGCTGGACGATGCGGCGCTTGTGGTGACGGCTCTTGTGCCAAGGGTCGGGGAAGAACAGCATCAGCCGGTCGAGGCTGTTGTCAGCCACGCACTTGTTCAGCACTTCGATGGCATCGCAGTCATACACCCGCAGGTTCTTCAGGCCCTGGGTCAGCACACCGTTGAGCAGTGCACCAACACCCGGACGGTGCACTTCGACACCGATGAAGTCCTGCTCCGGTGCGGCAGCGGCCATTTCCAGCAGGGAATGGCCCATGCCGAAACCGATCTCCAGGGTACGCGGCGCCGAGCGGCCGAAAACCTGGTCGTAGTCCACCGGGCTATCAGCCAGGGGCAGGATGAACAGCGGCCCACCCTGGTCCAGGCCACGCTGCTGGCCTTCGGTCATGCGCCCGGCGCGCATCACGAAACTCTTGATGCGGCGGTGTTGGCGCTCTTCGCCTTCGGTGGTGATCGGCGTTTCTTGCGATTCAGTCATCAGGGGCTCTTACTTGATCAGACCATCCAGCGGCGACGAGGCGCTGGCATAGAGTTTTTTCGGCATACGCCCGGCCAGATAGGCCAGACGGCCAGCGACAATGGCGTGTTTCATGGCTTCGGCCATCATGATCGGCTGCTGTGCGTGAGCAATTGCCGAGTTCATCAGCACCGCCTCACAGCCCATTTCCATGGCGATGGTGGCGTCGGAAGCAGTACCGACACCGGCATCGACCAGCACCGGGACTTTCGATTCCTCGAGGATGATCTGCAGGTTGTACGGGTTGCAGATCCCCAGGCCCGTACCGATCAGGCCGGCCAGCGGCATCACCGCGATACAGCCGGCTTCGGCCAGCTGACGGGCGATGATCGGGTCGTCGCTGGTGTAGACCATCACGTCGAAACCGTCCTTGACCAGCACTTCGGCGGCCTTGAGGGTCTCGATCACGTTGGGGAACAGGGTCTTCTGGTCGGCCAGCACTTCCAGCTTGACCAGATTGTGGCCATCGAGCAGTTCACGGGCCAGGCGACAGGTGCGCACGGCTTCGACCGCATCAAAGCAGCCGGCGGTGTTCGGCAGGATGGTGTAGCGATCAGGCGGCAGTACGTCGAGCAGGTTCGGTTCGCCCGGGTTCTGGCCGATGTTGGTGCGGCGCACGGCAACCGTGACGATCTCGGCACCGGAAGCCTCGATGGCCAGGCGGGTTTCTTCCAGGTCACGGTACTTGCCGGTGCCGACCAGCAGGCGCGACTGGAAGGTACGACCGGCCAGGGTGAAGGGCTTGTCGCTACGAACGTTGCTCATCGGTAATCCTCTTGAAGGTTGAGGGACTTGCAGGTAAATCGCGAAGGCCTAGCCACCGCCAATGGCGTGCACCACTTCAACCTGGTCGCCTTCGTTCAGCGCGGTGCTGTCGTGCTGGCTGCGTGGCACGATATCCAGGTTGAGTTCGACCGCCACCCGGCGACCTGCCAGGTCAAGCCGGTTGAGCAGGGCCGCGACGCTTTCGCCATCGGGCAATTCGAAAGGTTCACCGTTCAGTTGAATGCGCATGCGCACGGCCGCCATTATTTTTAGGGGCCCGCATTCTAGCCCTGATCAGGGCGCAAACCCAAGGCCGGGCCGCGCCATTCGTCTCGATCCGGACTCGCGGGTCAGCTCAGGCGCCAGGCTGCAAGGCCCAGGCACAGCCATCC
The DNA here is from genome assembly GCF_000259195.1 of Pseudomonas donghuensis. Classification (GTDB taxonomy): domain Bacteria; phylum Pseudomonadota; class Gammaproteobacteria; order Pseudomonadales; family Pseudomonadaceae; genus Aquipseudomonas; species Aquipseudomonas donghuensis. Next base: position 127,783 of record NZ_JH650761.1, on the reverse strand, counting down.
GCCGAGAAACGCCAGGCCGCCAAAGGGGGTGATGATACCGAGCTTGCCGATACCGCTCAGGGTCAGCACATACAGGCTACCGGAAAACAGCAGGATCCCCAGGGCGAACAGACCACCGGCCCAACCGACCAGGCGCCCGGGCAGGTGCACCGACAGCACCGCCACCGCGAGCAGCGCCAGGGCATGCACCAGCTGGTAGGTCACGCCGGTATGGAAGATCGCCAGGTATTCGCTGCTCAGCCGGCCCTTGAGGCCATGAGCCGCAAAGGCGCCCAGGGCCACGCCGGTAAAGCCGAAAAACGCCGAAAGCAGCAGAAAACTACGCAGCATTGGGAAGACTCCTAGTCAGCACAGGGTCTGTATAATGGCCCGCTCCATCGGTTCGGCCAAGCCATCACCTATGCTGCCTTCCATTTTCCGTCGCCTCACCCGTGCCCTGCTGTGGTTTGCCGCAGGCAGTGCCCTGCTGGTGCTGGTGTTTCGCTGGCTGCCGCCGCCAGGCACCGCGCTGATGGTCGAGCGCAAGGTCGAGTCCTGGTTCAACGGCCAGCCCATCGACCTGCAACGGGACTGGGAGCCATGGGAACAAATCTCCGATGAGCTGAAAGTGGCGGTGATCGCCGGCGAAGACCAGAAGTTCGCCAACCACTGGGGCTTTGACTTCAACGCCATCCAGGCGGCGCTGGCCCATAACGAACGCGGCGGCAGCATCCGTGGTGCCAGCACCCTCAGCCAGCAAGTGGCCAAGAACCAGTTCCTCTGGGCTGGCCGAAGCTGGTTGCGCAAGGGCCTGGAAGCCTGGTTCACCGCGCTGATCGAGCTGCTGTGGTCGAAAGAGCGGATTCTTGAGGTCTATCTCAACAGCGCTGAATGGGGCGAAGGGGTGTTTGGCGCGCAGGCGGCAGCGCGGCACCACTTCGGCGTCGATGCCAGCCAGCTGTCGCGCCAGCAAGCCAGCCTGCTGGCAGCGGTACTGCCCAGCCCGTTGAACTGGAGCGCCAGCCGGCCAAGCACTTACGTGGCGCGACGCGCCGGCTGGATTCGCCAGCAGATGCGCCAACTGGGCGGTAACGGCTACCTGGCGCCGCTGGACAGCCCACGCCGGGCGCCCTGGAGCCAATAAAAAACCCGGCAGAGCACGCACCTTGCCGGGTTTTCATTGTTCGCTGATTACTGGGTAAACGACTTAGAACGCGCCCATGTAGTCACGCTTGCCCACTTCTACACCGTTGTGACGCAGGATTGCGTAAGTGGTGGTGACGTGGAAGAAGAACTGCGGCAGGCCGTAGGTCAGCAAATAAGCCTGGCCACTGAAGCGCTTCTCTTTCGGCGTGCCCGGACGGGTCACGATTTCGATGCCTTCCTTGCCGTCGATCTGCGCCGGCGCAACGCCGTCCAGGAAAGCCAGAACCTTGCTGATCAGCGCTTGCAGTTCAGCAAAGGTGGTTTCGCTGTCATCGTATTTCGGCAACTCGACCTCAGCCAGGCGCGCCGATACACCCTTGGCGAAATCAACAGCGATCTGCACCTGGCGAACCAGTGGAAACATATCCGGATACAGGCGAGCCTGGAGAAACACGCTCGGCTCAATGTTTTTCGCCGTAGCGTGAGCTTCGGCCTTGCTCAGAACATCGCTCAAGGCGTTGAGCATTTGCTTGAAAACAGGAACAGAAGCGGCATACAAGGAAATGGTCATAACAGCCTCGACAGGGGTGGCGGAGAATCATGAAAAAGCCCCGACACGTCGGGGCTTTTTGGTTATTGCCGTTTTGCGAATCAGACCGCGATCAAGGCTTTGACCTTATTCATCGCGTTCTTTTCCAGCTGGCGGATCCGCTCGGCGGACACGCTGTACTTCTCGGCCAGGTCATGCAGGGTGGCCTTTTCCTCGGCCAGCCAGCGCTGGTAGAGGATATCGCGGCTGCGGTCATCCAGGCCTTGCAGGGCTTCGTGCAGGTTGCTGGTGGAGTTGTCACTCCAGTCGGCATCCTCCAGCTGACGCGCAGGGTCGTAACGGTGGTCTTCCAGGTAGTTGGCCGGCGACTGGAACGCACTGTCGTCGTCGGCTTCACTGGCCGGGTCGAAGGCCATGTCCTGACCGGTCAGGCGGCTCTCCATCTCCCGCACTTCACGCGGCTCGACGCCCAGGCTTTCGGCGACACGATGGACTTCATCGTTGTTCAGCCAGGCCAGGCGTTTTTTCTGGCTGCGCAGGTTGAAGAACAGCTTGCGCTGGGCCTTGGTGGTGGCCACCTTGACGATGCGCCAGTTGCGCAGGATGAACTCGTGAATCTCGGCCTTGATCCAGTGCACCGCAAAGGACACCAGGCGCACGCCCATTTCCGGGTTGAAGCGCTTGACCGCTTTCATCAGGCCAACGTTGCCTTCCTGAATCAGGTCGGCCTGGGCCAGCCCGTAGCCGGAATAGCTGCGAGCGATGTGTACGACAAAGCGCAGGTGGGCGAGCACCATCTGCCGAGCCGCCCCAAGATCCTGCTCATAGTAGAGACTCTCGGCCAGTTCACGCTCCTGCTCCGGCGTCAGCAGTGGAATGCTGTTGACCGTGTGCACGTAGGCTTCCAGGTTTGCGCCGGGAACCAGGGCATAGGCAGGTTGCAACGAAGTGGTCATACGAAAAAACCTCCGACTCACTAAACTCGTGCCAAAGGCACTGCCAACATTGACCGGGAACCGCGAAACAAGTTCCCTAAAAATGAAAAGAGTCAATACCGGCAAAAAGACACTATCGCGGTGCAAGCTCGCTCAAGTGGCGGGCGACCGCAATCCAAGCACCGATATACCCTAACAATACCGCTCCAAGCAAGAGGGAAAGACCATCGGCTGACGGAACCCCGGCCAGGGCAAAATCACTGCCATATAGCCCGGAAAGCCCGATAACCGCGTCATTCAGCCAGTTCAGGCCAAATGCCAGCACGCCCCAGGCCAGTACCCCGGCACCCAGGCCGTACAAGGCGCCCATGTACAGGAAAGGCCGGCGCACATAGCTGTCGGTGCCACCGACCAGCTTGATCACTTCAATCTCGGTACGACGGTTCTCGATGTGCAGGCGAATTGTGTTACCAATTACCAAAAGCAGGGCCGAGACCAGCAAAACGGTCAAGCCGAAGACGAACCGATCCCCCAACTTGAGGATCGCTGCCAGGCGCTCGACCCACACCAGGTCAAGCTGCGCGGCTTCGACCTTGGGCAGCTCGGCCAGGCGCTGACGCAGGGCTTCCAGTGCCGGCTTGTCGACTTGCGCCGGGGTCACCACCACCACGCCAGGCAGCGGGTTTTCCGGCAGTTCGCGCAGGGCTTCGCCCAGGCCGGACTGCTGCTGGAACTCGTTGAGGGCCTGTTCGCGGCTGACATACTCGGCTTCGGCAACACCTGGCAAGCCTTTGATCTGCTCGCGCAGGGCTTCGCCGTCATGGCTGCTGGCATCCAGCTTCAGGTACAGTGAAATCTGCGCCGCGCGCTGCCACGAACCGCCCAGACGCTCGACGTTGCTCAGCAGCAACGACAGGCCCATCGGCAGGCTCAGGGCCACCGCCATCACCAGGCAGGTAAAGAAGCTGCCGATCGGCTGTTTGCCCAGGCGCCGCAGGCTGTCGAGCAGGCTCGAGCGGTGGCTTTCCAGCCAGGCGTGCAGCAGGGTACGGAAATCCGGGCCGTCATCATCGTGAGCGCCGCGTTTTTTTTGTTCCGGTGCAGGTTCAGCGGCTTTTGGCGCTACCCGCTCGGACACCTTGGGACTACGTGTCGCACTCATTGCCCGGCCTCCCCATCGCCGATCAAGCGGCCGCGCTGCAGGGTCAGCATGCGATGGCGCATGCGCGCGATCAGCGCCAGGTCGTGACTGGCGATCAGCACGCTGGTACCCAGGCGGTTGATATCTTCGAAAACGCCCATGATCTCCGCGGCCAGGCGCGGGTCGAGGTTACCGGTGGGTTCGTCCGCCAGCAGCAAGGCCGGGCGGTGGACGATAGCGCGAGCAATGCCGACGCGCTGTTGCTGGCCGGTAGACAGGTCGCCGGGGTACAGCTCGGCTTTGTCCGACAGGGCCACGCGCTCGAGCGCCGAGTCGACCCGCTTGGCCACTTCGGCCTTGGACAGGCCGAGGATCTGCAGCGGCAGGGCTACGTTGTTGAACACGGTGCGGTCGAACAGCAGCTGGTGGTTCTGGAATACCACGCCGATCTGCCGGCGCAGGAACGGGATCTGCGCATTGCTGATCTGCCCCAGGTCCTGCCCGGCCAGCAGCAACTTGCCGCTGGTGGGGCGTTCCATGGCCAGCAGCAGGCGCAGCAGGGTACTTTTGCCGGCACCGGAATGGCCGGTAACGAACAGGAATTCGCCCCGACGCACCCGAAAACTCAACTCATGCAGGCCAACGTGACCATTGGGGTAGCGCTTGGCGACCTGTTCGAATCGAATCATGGATGCTCCCGCTCGGCAAACAGTGCTTTCACGAAGGGTTCGGCTTCGAACGTGCGCAGATCGTCAATTCCTTCGCCCACGCCAATATAGCGGATCGGCAGGCCGAACTGCTTGGCCAGGGCAAAGATCACCCCGCCTTTGGCGGTGCCGTCAAGCTTGGTCAGGGCCAGGCCGGTCAGTTCGACGCTCTGGTTGAAATGCTTGGCCTGGTTGATGGCGTTCTGGCCGGTACCGGCGTCGAGCACCAGCAGCACCTCGTGCGGCGCGTCGGCATCGAGCTTGCCGATAACCCGGCGAACCTTCTTCAGCTCTTCCATCAGGTTGTCTTTGGTGTGCAGGCGACCGGCGGTGTCGGCGATCAACACATCTATGTTACGGGCCTTGGCGGCCTGCACGGCATCGAAGATCACCGAGGCCGAATCGGCGCCGGTGTGCTGGGCGATGACCGGGATCTGGTTGCGCTCGCCCCAGACCTGCAGTTGCTCGACCGCTGCGGCGCGGAAGGTGTCGCCAGCGGCGAGCATGACTTTCTTGCCTTCAAGCTGCAGCTTTTTCGCCAGCTTGCCGATGGTGGTGGTCTTGCCAGCGCCGTTGACGCCGACCACCAGGATCACGAACGGCTTGGCCTGGTGGTGGATACGCAGCGGTTGCTCGACCGGCTTGAGCAGGTCGGCCAGCTCGCCTTGCAGCGACTTGTACAACGCATCGCTGTCGGCCAACTGCTTGCGCGCAACCTTCTGGGTCAGGCTCTGGACGATCACCGAGGTGGCTTCGACGCCAACGTCGGCGGTCAGCAGGCGGGTTTCGATCTCATCGAGCAGGTCGTCGTCGATAGCCTTCTTGCCCAGGAACAGGCTGGCCATGCCTTCGCCGATACTGGCGCTGGTCTTCGACAGGCCCTGTTTGAGGCGGGCGAAGAAGCCACCCTTGCTCTCTTCGCTGCGGGCTGGAGCGGCAGGCTCGGCTGGAGCAGGCTCGGCAACCGCAGCAGGCACCGCAACGGCAGCGGCTACAGGGGCAGGCTCGGGTTGCGGTACGACGACCGGCGCAGGCGCAACAACCGGTTCAGGCGCAACGACTACTGGCTCAGGCTCAGGCCCAACCACCACCGGCTCAGGCTCAGGCTCGATGACCGGGGCCGGGACAGGCTCCTGACGCGGTGGAATGGGCGGCGGCGTATGCGGCTCAAGGTCGGCAACCAGGGCTACCGGCTCTTCAGGCACGGGCAGCACCAGGCCGACGGACGGTACCGGTTGCACCTCGACTGGCGCAGCAGGTGGCGCAGTGGTCACAGGCTCCGGCGCGGCAACCGGCGCAGGCGCAACCTCGACCGGGGCAACGGCGGCCACAACCTCGGCAGGCAACGCAGCAGGTTGCTCCGCTTCAATCGGTGCAGGAGCTTGCGGCTGTTCGGCTACAGGTTGCTGGGGCTTTTTGCGCAGCCAGCCGAACAGGCCTTTCTTTTCACCAGCCGCGGCCGGCGTCTTTTTGTCGTCGTTGGAACCAAACATGGAAGACGGCTATCTCAGGGTAGCGATGCGCCACTGCGGCGCTTCTTAAATTCTCTTAACGCAGAACAGTCTACTTTTAATCCGGCTCGTTCTTGCGCAGCATTTTGTCATCAAGCCTTCGGGCTGGTTCCATGACAGGCATGGTCCTCAGGCAACCGGATCAGTATCCTAGCACCTCCAAGCCCGCCGACGCTAAGACCACGCGGGCAGTCCTACAGGTTAAACAACGTATGAATGCTCTAGCCCGCCGCGCCGCTGGCCTGTTGCTCAGCACAGTTTGTCTGCCGTTCGCGGCCTTTGCCGCCGATACGCAACCCACCCACGAGTTCATTCTCGACAACGGCCTGAAAGTGGTCGTGCGCGAGGACCACCGGGCGCCGGTGGTGGTCTCGCAGATCTGGTACAAGGTCGGCTCGACCTACGAATCCCCCGGCCAGACCGGCCTTTCCCATGCACTGGAACACATGATGTTCAAGGGCAGCGAGAAGCTCGGCCCCGGCGAAGCCTCGCGCATTCTGCGTGACCTGGGCGCCGAAGAGAACGCCTTCACCAGCGACGATTACACCGCCTACTACCAGGTGCTGGCCCGCGACCGCCTGCCGGTGGCACTTGAGCTCGAAGCCGACCGCATGGCCAGCCTGCGCCTGCCGGCCGACGAGTTCAGCCGCGAAATCGAGGTCATCAAGGAAGAGCGCCGCCTGCGCACCGATGACCAGCCCAACGCCAAGGCCTTCGAGCTGTTCAGCGCCATGGCCTTCCCGGCCAGCAGCTATCGCACCCCGACCATCGGCTGGATGGCTGACCTTGACCGCATGAAGGTCGAGGAGCTGCGCCACTGGTACGAGTCCTGGTACGTGCCGAACAACGCCACCCTGGTGGTGGTCGGCGATGTCACCGTCGATGAGGTCAAGGGCCTGGCCCAGCGCTTCTTCGGCGCCATCCCGAAACGTGCGGTGCCACCGGCCAAGCTGCCGCTGGAACTGGCCAAGCCTGGCCTGCGTGAAACCACCCTGCATGTGCAAACCCAGCTGCCGAGCCTGATCTACGGCTTCAACGCCCCGGGCCTGGCCACTGCCAAGGACCCGCGCACCGTGCACGCCCTGCGGCTGATCTCGGCGCTGCTCGACGGCGGCTACAGCGCTCGCCTGCCGAGCCGCCTGGAGCGCGGCCAGGAGCTGGTTTCCGGCGCCTCGTCCAGCTACAACCCGTTCACCCGCGGCGATAGCCTGTTCCTGATCTCGGCCACGCCGAACCTGCAGAAGCACAAGACCCTGGCCGACGTCGAAGCCGGTATCTGGAAGCTGCTCGACGAGCTCAAGACCACCCCGCCCTCGCCTGAAGAGCTTGAGCGCGTACGTGCCCAGGTCATCGCCGGGCTGGTCTACGACCGCGACTCCATCAGCAGCCAGGCCACCGCCATCGGCCAGCTGGAAACCGTCGGCCTGTCGTGGAAACTGATCGACAGTGAACTGGACGAGCTGAAAAGCGTGACGCCGGCCGATATCCAGAACGCCGCCCGCACCTATTTCACCCGTGAACGCCTGAGCGTTGCCCATGTACTGCCCGAGGAGAACGCTCATGAGTGAACGCAGCGCACCCCGCTACACCCTGATCGGCCTGGGCCTGCTGTTGCTGATCGGCCTGCTGGCATTCTTCCTGGCCAAGCCTGCGCAGTCGGATAACGCCGCGCAACCGGCCACCAGCACCGCAGCCAAGCCGGCCAATACCCTGCAATCGCTGGCCGAGCTGGACGGCAAGGCGCCAAGCCGCCGGCAACTGAACATCCAGACCTGGAACACCGCCGAAGGCGCCCGCGTGCTGTTCGTCGAAGCCCGCGAGTTGCCGATGTTCGACCTGCGCCTGACCTTCGCCGCCGGCAGTAGCCAGGACGGCGATGCCCCGGGCCTGGCGACCCTGACCAACGCCATGCTCAACGAAGGCGTGGCCGGCAAGGACGTCACCGCCATCGCCGAAGGCTTCGAAGGCCTGGGCGCCGACTTTGGCAACGGCGCCTACCGCGACATGGCTGTAGCCTCGCTGCGCAGCCTGAGCGCCGCCGACAAACGCGAGCCGGCGCTGAAGCTGTTCGCCGACGTGGTCGGCAAGCCAACCTTCCCGCAGGACGCCCTGACCCGCATCAAGAACCAGATGCAGGCCGGCTTCGAGTACCAGAAGCAAAACCCGGGCAAACTCGCCAGCATCGAGTTGTTCGAGCGCCTGTACGGCAACCACCCCTATGCTCACCCAAGTGACGGCACCGCCAAGAGCATCCCGCCGATTACCCTGGAACAACTGCGTGCCTTCCACGCCAAGGCCTACGCCGCTGGCAACACGGTGATCGCCCTGGTCGGTGATCTGAGCCGCAGCGAAGCTGAAGCCATCGCCGCGCAGGTCTCCTCGGCCCTGCCCAAAGGCCCGGCCCTGGCCAAGCTGGCCCAGCCAAGCGAGCCCAAGGCCGGCGCCAACCACATCGATTTCCCGTCCAAGCAGACCCACCTGATGCTCGCCCAACTGGGTATCGACCGTAACGATCCGGACTACGCCGCGCTGTCGCTGGGTAACCAGATCCTCGGCGGCGGCACCTTCGGCACCCGCTTGATGAGCGAAGTGCGCGAAAAGCGCGGCCTGACCTATGGCGTGTACTCGGTGTTCAGCCCGATGCAGGTGCGTGGCCCGTTCATGATCAACCTGCAGACCCGTGCCGAGCTCAGCGAGGGCACCCTCAAGCTGGTCCAGGACATCCTCGCCGACTACCTCAAGAGCGGCCCGACCCAGCAAGAACTGGACGACGCCAAGCGTGAACTGGCCGGCAGCTTCCCGCTGTCCAATGCCAGCAACGCCAGCATCGTCGGCCAACTGGGCGCCATCGGCTTCTACAACCTGCCACTGACCTGGCTGGAAGACTACATGCAACAGTCCCAGGCGCTGACCACCGAACAGGTCAAGGCTGCGCTGAACAAACACCTGGCCGCTGACAAGATGGTCATCGTCACCGCCGGGCCAAGCGTGCCGCAAAAACCCTTGCCGCCGCCCACTGACAAACCCGCCGAGCAACCGCTTGGCGTACCGGAGCACTAATGGCCAGTCCATCCGCAAAACCGGCCAAGCCGCACCACGGCCAGGGCCAACTGCGCATCATTGCCGGCGAATGGCGTAGCCGGCGCCTGAGCTTCCCTGATGCGCCGGGCCTGCGCCCGACCCCGGACCGGGTCCGCGAGACCCTGTTCAACTGGCTCGCCCCGTACATCGAAGGGGCCAAGGTGCTCGACGCCTACACCGGCAGCGGTGCGCTGTACCTCGAAGCGCTGTCCCGTGGCGCGGCCGAGTCCGTGGCCCTGGACAGCAACCCGGCGGCCATCGCCAGCCTGCGGCAGAATCTGGAAACCCTGCGTTGCCCACGCGGCCAGGTGATCCAGACCGACGCCCAGCGCTACCTGCAGGGTGAACCGAAGCTGGCCTTCGACCTGGTGTTCCTCGATCCGCCGTTCAACCAGGGCCTGCTGCCCACCACCTGCGCCTTGCTTGAAGAGCGTCAGTGGCTGGCCGAGAGCGCCTGGATCTACACCGAGAGCGAAACCCCGCCATCGACCCTGCAACTGCCCGGCAACTGGCGCTTGCACCGGGAGAAGAAGGCCGGCCAGGTGTACTACGCACTCTGGCAGCGCGGCTGAGCAGTCACCACGACCCGGCCGCTGCCGGGTCGTGCGCGCTAAATATCTAACGCCTTTCATCTCCACGCTTGCCTGATCGTGTGCCTTGTTTTCAACCACAAGGATCACTGTCATGGATCGACGCACCTCCCTCAGGAGCAGCCTGCTCGGCCTGTTTCTGCTATCAGGCCAGGCCCTGGCCGAACCCTCCATTCGCCATGAGTTCACCCTCGACAACGGCCTGCACGTAGTCATCAGCGAAGACCGCCGGGCTCCCGTGGTCACCACACATATGCTGGTCAAGGTGGGTTCGAGTCACGAATACCCCGGGCAGTCCGGTTTGTCCCACGCCCTCGAACACCTGCTCTACCGAGGCAGTGCCAAGACCGCCCCAGGTCAGCTCTCACAGATCATCGAGCGCCTGGGCGGCGAGGACAACGCCTACACCATCCGTGACTTCACCGTGCATCATCAGACGCTGCCCAGTGATCGGCTGGCTGTAGCGCTGGAGCTCAATGCCGATCTGCTCAAAGGCGCAGTGCTGAGCGAACACGAGTTCGTGCGCGAAATCGAAGCGGTCAAGGCTGAGCGGCGAGAGAATGTCGATGACGATCCATTGCAAAGGCTCTTCGAGCAACTGCAGGCCATTGCCTACCCGCAAAGCAGCTATCACACCCCGGTAATCGGCTGGATGAGTGATCTGCAGCGCATGCACAACGATGAACTGCGCGCCTGGTATCGCACCTGGTATGCACCCAATAATGCGACGTTGATCATCGTCGGCGATGTGCAGCGCGATGATGTAAAACGACAGGTTGAAAAGTACTTTGCAGGCTTCCCTCGCCAGGACCTGCCAATCAGCAAAAAACCCCTTCAAGTCACTGCGCCAGGACAACGGCAGGTTACGGTGCATGATGATTTCAGCACGCCAACGCTGATCATGGCCTTCAACGTGCCGACCTACGCCACCGCTGAATCGGCAGATGACGTGCATGCCTTGCGCCTGCTCTCGGCATTGCTGGGCTCAGGCCTGAGCGCCCGCCTCAGTACCAGGCTGGAACGCCAACAAACACTGCTATCGCATCCCGAAGTCAACTATGGGCCGGTGGCCAGGGGCGATAACCTGTTCGAAATCCAGGCTTCTATCAACACCGCCCACCCCAGACCGCTGGCCGAACTGCAAGCGGCTATCTGGGCAGAACTGCAGGCACTGAAAAAGCGTCCTCCCGAACCTGTCGAACTTGCTCGGGCGCGGGCACTGCTGCTGGCCGAAAATACCTTTGCCCGCGATTCCCTCGAAGGCCAGGCCAGCGATATAGCCGCCATGCTCGGCAGCGGCTTGCCAGCCTCTCAGTTGGACAATGACGCAACCGACCTACAGCGAATAACCTGCGAACAGATTCAACAGGTCGCCAAAACCTACTTCACCCGCGAACGACTCGCGGTCGCCTACCTGCAGGCCAAGGAGGCCGATGATGAATAAGCTCAAACGTTACCTTTTGCCTGCCCTACTGGTGATGGCATCCGCCACTTCCCACGCCCAGAGCCAAAGCGCTCCACTTGAACTGGAATCCCTGAAAACCACCGGGACACTGGCAATCAACCCGCAATTGCCGATCGAATCGTGGCAGACACCTCAGGGCAGCAAAGTCCTGTTTGTGCGCAACAACCAATTGCCGATGTTTGATCTTCAGGTTGTATTTGCCGCTGGCAGCGCCCGCGATGATGGTGCCGCCGGCCTGGCGCAACTCACCCTGAGCATGCTCGATGAAGGCACCGTCGAGCGCGATGCCTTGCAGATCGCCGAAGACTTCGACGAAGTGGGTGCGATATTCAACAAGCAGGCACTGCGAGACAGTGCAGCCGTAACCCTGCGCAGCCTCAGTAGCCAAGAGCAGAGAAGCAAAGCCGTCGGGTTGCTGGCAGAAGTGCTCGGCAAACCCCAATTGGCCGAAGACAAGCTGCCGCAGATCAAGGATCAGCTCACCAGCCTGCTCACACAACGCCAGCAGCACGCGACTTACAAGGCCCATGACCTGCTCTACCAACATGCATTCGCTAATCATCCCTACGCGTCGAACAGCATCGGCACCGTGCAGGCTATCGAATCGCTGACCATTGCCGATGTACGGGCCTTTCACCAAAGCGCCTTCAGCGCGGGCAATGCCCTGATAACCCTGGTGGGCGACCTTTCGCTCGAGCAGGCCGAGGCTATCGCGAGTCACATATCGGCAGCGTTGCCCCAGGGGCCGGCACTCTGGCCATTACCCGTGCCAGCGTCCTTCGAGCCCGAGATTTACCACCTTGAACATCCAGGCACCCAGGCGCTCTTGTTGTTCGCCATTCCCGGCATCAATGCCCGAGATCCAGATGCGCCCGCGCTGACGCTGGCCAACCTGATATTAGGTGGGCCCGGCGCAACTTCGCGGCTGTTCAATGAACTGCGCAGCCAACGCGGATTGACCTACGCTGCCAGCTCAAGGCTGATCCAGCACCCTGCCAGCGGTATCTGGACCTTTACTACTCAGGTTCAGGCCAGGTATCGCGATGCCACAATGGCGTTGCTGGAGCAATTGCTTACAGACTATGCCGTTCAGGGCCCAACTGCGCAGGAGTTCGAAGATGCGAAGCAGAAACTACGCGGCAACTACCTGCTGGGCTCGGTGAGCAACCAGCAGATCAGCGATATCCTGCGCTTCACCGGCTTCAACCAGTTACCACTGGATAGCCGCCAGGCTTTTCTCAAGAAGGTCCAGGCCTTGACCCTGGACCAGCTGAAAGTCGCATTGAAAAATCACCTCAAGCTCGACAAGCTGGTGCAAATCAGTGTCGGCCCAACGGTCGAACAGGACGCCTTGCCTGAATCCAAACCTGCAACCGGCTGATGGTTTCAAGCAAGTGTCAGTAACCGGACATACACTTATCTGAAATAGATTTGCGAGTAATACACGATGTCGCCCTCAGCCCCCAGCCCCTTCAAACCTGCCCTGGGGCTGGGCAATCCGCATTTGCAGACACTCTGGGGGCCGCTGTGGCGCAAGTCGGCGGCCCTGAGCCGTCAGCGCGAACGTCTATGGCTCGCCGATGGCGACTTTCTCGACCTCGACTGGCATGGCCCACATGAAGCAACAACGCCAGTGGTGCTGGTACTGCACGGGCTGACCGGCTCTTCCAACTCACCGTACGTCATCGGTATCCAACAGGCCCTGGCCGACTGCGGCTGGGCCAGCGTGGCGCTGAACTGGCGCGGCTGCTCGGGAGAGCCCAACCTGCTGCCACGCAGCTACCACTCCGGCGCCAGCGAAGACCTGGCCGAAACCATCGACCACCTGCGTGCGCAGCGCCCGCAAGCTCCGTTGTACGCCGTCGGTTATTCGCTGGGCGGCAATGTACTACTCAAGCATTTGGGTGAAGCCGGCTCGGCCAGCCAATTGCAGGCGGCGGTGGCGGTATCGGTACCGTTTCGCCTTGACCAGTGCGCCGACCGCATCGGCCTGGGTTTTTCCCGGGTGTACCAGGCGCATTTCATGCGCGCCATGCTCGCTTATGTGAAGGACAAGCAGCGCCACTTCCAGCATCACGGCCACCACGAAGGGCTCGCCGCGCTGGAGCGCCTGGGGCCGCTGGAAAATCTGCGCACCTTCTGGGATTTCGACGGCCGGGTGACCGCACCGCTCAATGGCTTTCGCGATGCCAAGGATTACTACCAGCGTGCTTCCAGCCGGTATTTTCTGGGCGAGAACCGCACGCCGACGCTGATCATCCATTCCAGCGATGATCCGTTCGTGTTCGCCCATAGCTTGCCAGCGGCCAATGAACTGGCGGCGCAGACCACCTTAGAGCTGCATGCACGGGGCGGGCATGTGGGCTTTGTCGATGGCAGCGTGCGCAACCCGGGGTATTACCTGGAGCGGCGGATTCCGCAGTGGCTGGCGATAAATAGAGCTGGCTGAAAAAGCATCGCCGGCAAGGCCGGCGAAAGGCTGCATTGCAGCCCAACAAGGGCTTACTCAGTCGCCGGTGGCCACCGCCCGTTTGGAGTCGGTAATCCACTCACTCCACGAGCCTGCATACAGCTTGCCCAGCGGATACCCCGCCAGCGCCAGGGCAAACAGGTTGTGGCAAGCCGTCACCCCCGACCCGCAGTAAGCAACCAGTTGCTCTGGCGAACGCTTGTCCAGCTTCTCGGCAAAGCGCTGCTTGAGCTGCTCGGCCGGCAGAAACCGCCCGTCGGCGCCCAGATTGTCGGTAAAGGCCGCGCATTGTGCACCGGGAATATGCCCGGCCACCGGATCGATTGGCTCGACCTCGCCGCGAAAACGCGGCAGCCCACGGGCATCAATCAACGTAAGCTCCGGCTGGCCCAGGCGCTCGCCCAACTGCGTGGCATCCAGTACCAGGCTATCGTCCGGCTCGCCGCTGAAGTTACCTTCGCGCTTGACCGGCGGGTCGAGGCTCAGCGGCAGCCCGGCCGCATGCCAGGCTTTAAGACCGCCATCGAGGATGAATACACCACTGCGCTTGCCCAACCAGGCCAGCAACCACCAGGCCCGGGCCGCGAAGGCGCCCGGACCATCGTCGTACAGGACAATCTCACTGTCGTTATCGATACCCCAGGCCCGCAGCCGTCCGATCAGGTGCTGCGGCTCCGGCAGCGGATGGCGCCCGGTCACGCCCTTGGTGACCGGCCCACTGAGGTCGCGCTCAAGGTCGGCAAAGTGCGCCCCGGCAATATGCCCCTCGGCATAGCTGCGCTGACCATAATCGATGTCTTCCAGGGCAAAACGGCAATCGAGAATCACCAGCGCCGGCGCCTCCAGGCGTTCGGCCAATTGCTGGGCGGTGATCAGTTGCGCGAGGGGCATGACAGTCTCCTGAACGATTGAACGGGTAAGGCCTGGGCGTTATTGCTCCAGTGCCTGGTCAAGCGAAACGTAGAACTCCTGGCACAAGGCATCCACGGCGGGGCGCGCCTTGGCGGTGACAAAGCCGAGCTCCAGCACCAATACCTGATAGACACCACGCTTGAAGGCTTCTTCACTCAAATGCGTTGAAATTTCGCGAGTCGTGCAGAGAAAACGCACCCAGGATGTGAGAACAATCCAGGCATTGAGGGTCAGCGACTCGATCTGCACGCTGTCCATCTCAACGATGCCGGCCTCGACAAAGCCGCGATAGATCGCCTGGCCCTGCAGCAGGCAACGCTGGGAAAAGCGCCTATATCGCGCAGCCAACTCTTTGTCGCTGTCGAGCAGATGCTCAAGGTCGCGGTGCAGAAAGCGGTAGTTCCACATCGCCGCCAGCAACGCCTTGAGGTAGAAGCGCTTGTCCTCGACCGTCGCCTGACGCCCTTGCGGCGGGCGCAGGAAGCTTTCCACCAACTCTTCATACTGGGTGAAGAGCACGGCGATGATTTCCTGCTTGTTGGCAAAGTGGTAGTACAGGTTGCCGGGCGAGATTTCCATGTGCGCGGCAATGTGGTTGGTGCTGACACTGCGCTCGCCCTGCTGGTTGAACAGCTCCAGGCTGTTCTGCACGATGCGCTCGCGGGTCTTGATACGCGGGGCCATGATCAATTCCAGGCGTTGAGCTTGAATGTATAGGTCCATCTTACGGTGTATCCACACCGGTATGTACCTGCAGACGCTGTGAAAAACAGTCGCACAGGGCACATATTAGAGTATATGCTCTAGAAAACCTGCCTTGCCGTGGAGTTTCGCATGCTCGCCGACGCTACCCGCTCTTTGCCGCTCACCGAATTCGATGCCCTCGACGCGCTGTTCGCCGCCCAGCGCCAGGCCTTTGCCGGTAACCCCATGCCCTCGGCGCCGCAGCGCTGGCAATGGCTGAAAAGCTTGCGCGAAGCCCTGCTGGAGCAACAGGACGCGTTGGTTGCAGCGATCAGCGAGGACTTTTCCGGGCGCAGTGCCGACGAAACCTTGCTGGCCGAACTGATGCCGAGTATTCAGGGCCTGCGCCATGGCGAAAAACACCTCAAGCAGTGGATGAAAGCCTCGAAACGCAAGGTCGGCCTGGCCTTCCAGCCGGCCAGCGCCAAGGTGCAGTACCAGCCGCTGGGCGTGGTCGGCATCATCGTGCCGTGGAACTACCCGCTGCTTCTTGCCATCGGCCCGCTGACCTGCGCCCTGGCCGCCGGCAACCGGGTAATGCTCAAGCTCAGCGAAGCCACGCCAGCCACCGGCCTGCTGCTCAAGCAGTTGCTCGACAAGGTATTCCCCGACGACCTGGTCAGCGTCGTGCTGGGTGAAGCCGAGGTTGGCCAGGCCTTCTCGCGGCTGCCGTTCGACCACCTGTTGTTCACTGGCGCCACCAGCGTCGGCCGCCAGGTAATGCTTGCCGCCGCGCAGAACCTGACCCCGGTGACCCTGGAGCTGGGCGGCAAATCGCCAGCCATCGTCTCTGCCAGCGTGCCCCTGGCCGATGCCGCCGAACGCATCGCCTTCGGCAAGACCCTCAATGCCGGGCAGACCTGCGTGGCCCCCGACTACGTGCTGGTGCCGCGCGATCGCCTCGACGACTTCGCCCATGCCTATCGCAATGTGGTCCGGCGCTTCTACCCGACCCTGGCCGACAACCCGGACTACAGCGCGATCATCAACCCACGCCACCTGGCCCGCCTGCAGAGCTACCTGGAAGACGCCCGTAGCAAGGGTGCCGAAATCATCGACCTGTACCCCGAAGAACCTCGCCAGGGCCGCCGCCTGCCGCCACACCTGCTGCTCAAGGTCAGCGACGAGATGCGTGTGATGCAGGACGAAATCTTCGGCCCGTTACTGCCACTGGTGCCCTACGACAGCCTCGACCAGGCGCTGGCCTACATCAATCAGCGCCCGCGCCCGCTGGCGCTGTATTACTTCGGCTACGAACGCCGCGAACAACAACGGGTGCTGGAGCAGACCCACTCCGGCGGCGTGTGCCTCAATGACACGTTGCTGCACGTCGCCCAGGACGACCTGCCATTCGGCGGCATCGGCCCGTCGGGCATGGGCCATTACCACGGTCATGAAGGCTTCCTGACCTTCAGCAAGGCCAAAGCGGTACTCGCTAAGCAGCGCTTCAACGCCGCGCGGCTGATCTACCCGCCCTACGGCAAGACACTGCTCAAGCTGGTGTACAAACTGTTCATTCGCTGAAAACCACCCTCGGGCCTGATAACAATGACTACAAGCCTGCCTGTACCCCCCGCGCTCAGCCGGCGCGGGCTGCTCAAGTTCAGCCTCGGCGCCAGCGCTTTCCTCGCCACCGCCGGGCTGGGTGCCAGCCTTGCCGGCTGCTCGGCGCAATCACCGGCGCATGGTTTCATCGCCCTGCGCCAGAACGACCTGGCCATTGTTCAGGCGCTGATTCCGGTCGTGCTTGCCGGCACCGAGGCGGCTGATAGCGGCGCAGCCTTGCTGCACAGGCTGGACAACAAACTTGCCGCCCTGTCGCCGGCCATGCTCAAGCTGACCCGGCAACTGTTCGACGTGCTCGCCATGGCGCTGACCCGTGGGCCGTTGACCGGCATCTGGGGTAGCTGGGACAACGCCAGCAGCGCGCAGATCCAAGCCTTTCTGCAACGCTGGCAGGACAGCTCGCTGAATCTGCTGCGCATGGGCCACGCCTCGTTGCTGCAGCTGCTGCACATGGCCTGGTACGAGTTGCCGGAATCCTGGGCCCATTGCGGCTACCCCGGCCCGCCCAAGGTTTGATCCACCCATAACAACAAGAGGCTGAAGATGCCCGTACCCGACCTGTTTCGCGACGGCCTTGGCCGTGGCTGGAAAACCCGTGACGCCTCGCGCCTGGACCAGGACCTGAGCCTTGAAACCGACATCGCCATCATCGGCAGCGGCGCCGGCGGTGCCACCAGTGCCGAACTGCTCAGCGCCGCCGGCTTCAGGGTGCTGCTGATCGAGGAAGGCCCGCTGAAAACCAGCAGCGACTTCCACATGCTCGAAGACCAGGCCTACGCCAGCCTCTACCAGGAAGGTATCGGGCGCATGAGCAAGGATGGCGCCATTACCATCCTGCAAGGCCGCGCGGTCGGCGGCACGACCTTGATCAACTGGACCTCGAGCTTTCGCACCCCTGAACCGACCCTGGAGCACTGGGCCAGGGAACATGGCGTTAAGGGCCTGAGCAGCGCCGAACTGGCGCCGTGGTTCGCGCGCACGGAACAACGCCTGGGCATCGAGCCGTGGATCATGCCGCCCAACGCCAACAACGAGGCGCTGCGCCGCGGCTGCGAAGCGCTGGGCTACACCTGGAAGGTGATCCCGCGCAACGTGCGCGGCTGCTGGAACCTGGGCTATTGCGGCATGGGCTGCCCGGTCAACGCCAAGCAGTCGATGCTGGTCACCAGCATCCCGGCGGCCCTCGAGCACGGCGGCGAGCTGCTCTACCTGGCCCGGGCCGAGCGCCTGGAACACAACGGTGAACAGATCAGCGGCCTGCAGTGCGTGGCCATGGACTCACGCTGCGTCGAACCCACCGGCCGGCAAATCCGGGTCAAGGCCCGGCATTACATCCTCGCCGGCGGCGGCATCAATAGCCCCGGCCTGCTGCTGCGCTCGGACGCCCCGGACCCGCATGAACGCCTGGGCAAGCGCACCTTCCTGCACCTGGTCAACTTCAGCGCCGGGCTGTTCAAGGACCCGGTCAACCCGTTCTACGGCGCACCGCAGTCGATCTACTCCGACCATTTCCAGTGGCGCGACGGCGTCAGCGGGCCGATGGGCTACAAGCTTGAAGTACCGCCCCTGCACCCGGCGCTGGCCAGCACCCTGCTGGGCAGCTT
Organism: Pseudomonas donghuensis; assembly: GCF_000259195.1. Lineage (GTDB taxonomy): Bacteria > Pseudomonadota > Gammaproteobacteria > Pseudomonadales > Pseudomonadaceae > Aquipseudomonas > Aquipseudomonas donghuensis. Next base: position 109,382 of record NZ_JH650761.1, on the reverse strand, counting down.
CGGCAAGGAAAACGCCCTGCGCATGGCGCAATTGCCGCACACCCAAGTGATGCTCGCCTTGCTGCGCGACGGTTTTCACCCCGACAGCGTCGGTGGCGAGGTGCAGTTGCGCGGCGATGGCTCGCCAGTGCTCGACTACCCGGTTTCGCCCTATGCCTGGGACGGCGTGCGCCGGGCCTTCCAGAGCATGGCCGAAATCCAGTTCGCCGCCGGCGCCGACAGCGTGATGCCGGTGCACAGTGATGCCCGCCAGGTAAAAACCCTGGCCGAAGCCCGGCAGATGATCGACGGCCTGAACCTTGAGCTGTTTCGCACGCGCCTGGGCAGCGCCCACGTCATGGGTGGCTGCGCCATGGGCGAGGACCCGCGCCAGGCGGTATGCGACAGTCTGGGACGCCATCATCAGCTGGCCAACCTGTCGATCCATGACGGCTCGCTGTTCCCCACCAGCATCGGTGCCAACCCGCAATTGTCGGTGTATGGCCTCAGTGCACGGCTCAGCGATGCCCTGGCCGAGCGTCTGGCGCCTGGCAGATGACAACAAATGGCCGCACTGTCTATAGTGCCTTCAGCGTGGACGGGTGACTTGGCCGACCGCCACTGCTGCGATACCATCCGACTCCCCAACGCACTCCTGCCAGGACGACGCGATGAACCGAGTGTTGTACCCAGGTACTTTCGACCCTATTACCAAGGGCCATGGCGATCTGGTCGAGCGTGCCTCGCGGCTGTTCGACCAAGTGATCATTGCGGTCGCCGCCAGCCCGAAGAAAAACCCCCTGTTCCCAATGGAGCAACGGGTGGAACTGGCTCGCGAGGTCACCAAGCACCTGCCCAATGTCGAAGTCATCGGCTTCTCCACCTTGCTGGCGCATTTCGCCAAGGAACAGCAGGCCAATGTGTTCCTGCGCGGCCTGCGGGCTGTTTCGGACTTTGAGTACGAATTTCAGCTGGCGAACATGAACCGCCAGCTGGCCCCCGACGTCGAGAGCCTGTTCCTCACCCCCTCGGAGCGCTATTCGTTCATTTCCTCGACCCTGGTCCGGGAAATCGCGGCGCTGGGCGGCGACATCAGCAAATTCGTCCACCCGGTGGTGGCCGAGGCCCTGACCGAACGCTTCAAGAAGTGACATCGGCGATTTGACCATGGCGCCCGCGTGCACTGCGGGCGCTAATGCGGCACAATTATGCCCATTGGTTTTCAAATGCCCGGGTGCTGAGCCCTGGCCGGAGTCCCCATGTCCCTGATCATCACCGACGACTGCATCAACTGCGACGTCTGCGAACCCGAGTGCCCGAACGCCGCGATCTCTCAAGGCGAAGAGATCTACGTGATCGACCCTAACCTGTGCACCCAGTGCGTCGGCCACTACGACGAGCCGCAATGCCAGCAAGTCTGCCCGGTAGACTGCATTCCTCTGGATGAAGCGCATCCGGAAACCGAAGAGCAGCTGATGGAAAAATACCGCCGAATCACCGGCAAGGCCTGATGCCGTTCGTCGCCCGGCTCGTACCGCTGGTCCTTGGCGTCGCCCTGGCGCTGGGCGCGGTTTGTGCCCAGGCCCAAGGCCCGGGCCGCGCCGCGATTGCCACGCCGCATGCCCAGGCGACCGCGGCTGCGCGGGAAGTGCTTGAGCAAGGCGGCAACGCCTTTGATGCAGCCATTGCAATCAGCGCCGCGCTGGCGGTGGTCGAGCCCTATGGCTCGGGCCTTGGTGGCGGCGGCTTCTTCCTGTTGCGCGAAGGCAAGACACCGGCCCGCTATGCCTTTATCGATGCCCGCGAGCGGGCACCGGGCAAGGCCAGCGAAGCCATGTACCTCAAGGACGGCAAGGTCCAGCCCGGGTTGTCGATCAATGGCCCGTTGGCAGCGGCGATTCCCGGCTTGCCGGCAGCGCTCGCCGATCTTGCCGCCCAGTACGGCAAGCTGCCGCTGAAAAGCACCCTGGCACCGGCCATTCGCCTGGCCAACCAGGGTTTTGCCGTCGACCGCATTTACCGCGACCGCGCCCAGATGCGCCTGAGCGCCCTGCGCGATGATCCGGAAAGCGCCCGACTGTTCCTCATCAACGGTGAAGTCCCGGCCCTTGGCGCGCACATCCGCCAACCGGAACTGGCCATCACCCTTGAGCGCATCGCCTATCAGGGCCGCGACGGTTTTTATGCCGGCCCCACCGCTCAGGCCATGGTTCAAGGCGTACAAGCGGCGGGTGGCATCTGGAGCCTGGATGACCTGGCCAATTACCGCACGGCCAAACGCGAGCCGCTGCGTTATCAGCTGGCCGATCAACGCGAACTGATCAGCGCCCCACCGCCCTCAGCCGGTGGCGTGGCCCTGGCCCAGAGCCTGGCAATGCTCCAGCGCCTGCCCTGGCAAAGCGCCGAACCGGTGCAGCGCAGCCATTACGTGCTGGAAGTATTGCGCCGGGCCTACCGCGACCGCGGCCTGCTCGGCGATCCGGACTACGTCGCCAACCCGCTGCCACAACTGCTCGCACGCCATTACCTGACGGGCCTGGCCGACAGCATCGACGTGCACCAGGCCACGCCCAGCAGCAGCCTGCCGCCCGCCCCGGCCTGGCGCGAAGGCGATCACACCACCCACTTCGCGGTGATCGACGCCGACGGCAATGCCGTGGCCGCGACCTTGTCGGTCAACCTGCCATTTGGCGCAGCGTTTAGCGCCCCCGGTACCGGCGTGGTGCTGAACAACGAAATGGATGACTTTGCCGCCGACCCTCGTGGCAGCAACAGTTACGGCCTGGCTGGCAGCCAGGCCAACGCCGTGGCCGCCGGCAAACGGCCGCTGTCGAGCATGAGCCCGAGTTTTATCGAGAGCCCGACCCAGTTCGCCGCGTTCGGCACGCCGGGCGGCAGCCGTATCCCGAGCATGGTGCTGTTGTCGATGCTGGGGTTTCTTGAGGGCAAGCCGGTTGCCAGCTGGCCGGCGGTGCCGCGCTATCACCACCAGTACCTGCCCGATGTGGTCGAGCACGAGCCGGGGGCGTTCAGCACCGGGCAGCAGCGTGAACTGCAGGCACGCGGCTACCAGCTCAAGGACCTGGGGCGGACCTACGGCAATCAGCAAGTACTGTACTGGGACAAGGCCGGGCAAACCCTCGAAGCCGCCAGCGACCCCCGCGGCGTGGGCGCCGCGCAGGTGCTCAGCCCGCGCTAAACACCTTCACTTCTGGCAGCGTAGGCAGAAGACGCTGGCGCGCTGGCCGAGCTTGACCTCACGCAGGATGCTGCCACACACCTTGCACGGCTCTTCCCCACGCCCGTAGACGAACAGTTCCTGCTGGAAGTAGCCCGGCTGGCCGTCGCCACCGATAAAGTCGCGCAAGGTGGTGCCGCCGCGCTCGATGGCGCAGGCCAGGATGCGTTTGATCTCGATCGCCAGCTTCAGGTAGCGCGCCCGGGAAATGCTCCCGGCTTCGCGGCGCGGGTCGATGCCGGCTGCGAACAGCGCTTCGGTCGCATAGATATTGCCAACCCCGACCACCACCGCGTTGTCCATGATGAACGGCTTGACCGCCATGGACTTGCCCCGCGACAGCTGGAACAGTCGCTCGCCATCGAACAGATCGGTCAAAGGCTCCGGGCCGAGCTTGATCAGCAGCTCGTGATTGAGCGGATCAAGGCTCCACAGCATCGCCCCAAAGCGCCGCGGATCGGTGTAGCGCAGCGCCAGGCCCGACTCCAGTTCGATATCCACATGCTCGTGCTTGGCCGCCGGCAAGCCGATCTCGACCAGGCGCAAATTGCCGGACATGCCCAGGTGGCTGATCAAGGTGCCGACCTCGGCATTGAGCAGCAGGTACTTGGCGCGCCGCTCGACCTTGACGAAGCGTTGCCCGGACAGGCGAATGTCGAGGTCCTCGGGGATCGGCCAACGCAAGCGCCGCTCACGGACGATCACCCGGCTGACCCGCTGGCCTTCCAGGTAAGGCGCGATGCCGCGCCGGGTGGTTTCGACTTCTGGCAATTCCGGCATGGATCAGTGACCGCCCAGTTCGCGAATAGTCTGCTTCAGACTCTCAAAGTCATACTCGGACAAGCCGACATAATCGAGCACCAGGTGCCCGACGGTATTCCATTCGTGGTCCACGCTCTGGTTGCCCAGGACTCGGTACGATGAACAGATATGCTCGGCCATCTTCAGGATCGCCAGCAGATTCTTCAGTTGGCTATTGCGCGCCGAGTCATCGCTGAACACCGCCAGGGCGTTGTGATGGTTGGCGATGGCATTGCTCAGGTGTTCCGGCAGGCGCCACGACTTGGCAGTGTAGTAACCGACCACCGCGTGGTTGGTGTTGAACACCTGGTTCTCGGTGTCGACCACCCGGTGTTCGGCACCGGCGCTGGCATAGGCATCCTCGAGCACGCTCATGTACTCGGGAAAGCGCTTGAGCATCAGCGGCACGCCGCAATCATGGAACAGGCCCAGGGCATAAGCTTCGTCCACCGCCTGCGAGCCGATGCGCTTGGCCAGGGTCAGGCAGGTCATGGCCACGTCCTGGGCGGTATCCCAGAACCGATTGAGGGTGACGATGGTGTCGTCGCTCATCTCGCCCTTGATCGACTGGGCGTTGATCAGGTTGATGATCGAGCGGCTGCCAAGCAGGTTCACCGCGCGCTGGATCGAGGCGATCTTGTTGCTCAGGCCGTAATACGGCGAGTTGACCAGCTTGAGCAACGCACCGGACAGGCCCGGGTCCTGGGAGATCAGCTTGGCGATCACCTCCAGGTCAGGGTCGGGCATGTATTGCTCGAACTGCAGGTCAACCATGATCTGCGGCTGCGGCGGGACGCTGATGCCTTGCAGGGCGTTCTGGATCTGTTCGGCGGAGAGTTCCTGGGACATAAGTACACACTCGGGGCTGAGCGGCGATTCTAACCCGATCGTACTGGCCAGGGGTGAAGCGAAAGGCCATCGCTCTGTTGCAATTTGTCGCTATTCCCCATCGACGCGCCAGGCATCGGGTTATAATCCCGCTCTTTTTTCCCGGAGCGACGTCATGTCCCTGCCCAGCCTTCGTCTTAAAGCCAATGCCGACCGCCGCCTGCGCGCCGGCCACCTGTGGGTCTACAGCAACGAAATCGACGTCGCCGCGACCCCGCTGCATGGCTTCAAGGCCGGTGACCAGGCGATCCTCGAAACCGCCGGCGGCAAGGCCCTTGGCGTCGTCGCCATGAGCCCGAACAACCTGATCTGCGCCCGCCTGCTGTCGCGTGACGCCAAGCTGGCCCTGGACAAATCGCTGCTGGTGCACCGCATCAACGTTGCCCTGTCGCTGCGCGAGCGCCTGTTCGACAAGCCGTTCTACCGCCTGGTGTACGGTGATTCCGACTTGCTGCCGGGCCTGGTGGTCGATCGTTTCGGCGACATCCTGGTGGTCCAGCTCGCCTCGGCGACCATGGAACAGCACAAGGACGACGTGGTTGCCGCGCTGGTTCAGGTGCTCAAGCCGACCGGCATCCTGTTCAAGAACGACTCCGCCGCGCGCGATGCCGAAGGCCTGGGCCGTTACGTTGAAACCGTGTTCGGCCTGGTGCCGGAGTGGGTGGCTCTGGAAGAGAACGGCGTGAAGTTCGAAGCGCCGGTCATGGAAGGCCAGAAGACCGGCTGGTTCTACGACCACCGCATGAACCGCGCGCGCCTGGCACCGTACGTCAAAGGCAAGCGCGTGCTCGACCTGTTCAGCTACATCGGTGGCTGGGGCGTACAGGCCGGTGCCTTTGGCGCCAGCGAAGTGTTCTGCGTCGATGCCTCGGGCTTTGCCCTGGACGGCGTCGAGCGTAACGCCGGGCTCAACGGCATTGCCGAGAAGCTGACCTGCATCGAAGGCGACGTGTTCGAAGCGCTGAAAGAGCTCAAGGCCTCCGAAGAGCGTTTCGACGTGATCGTGGCCGACCCGCCCGCCTTCATCAAGCGCAAGAAAGACCTGAAAAACGGCGAAGGCGCCTACCGTCGCCTGAACGAACAGGCCATGCGCCTGCTGACCAAGGACGGCATCCTGGTCAGTGCATCCTGCTCGATGCACCTGCCGGAAGACGACCTGCAGAACATCCTGCTGACCAGCGCCCGCCACCTGGACCGCAACATCCAGTTGCTCGAGCGCGGCGGCCAGGGCCCGGATCACCCGGTGCACCCGGCGATCCCGGAAACCCGCTACATCAAGAGCATCACCTGCCGCCTGCTGCCTAACAGCTAAGGCGTGGTGCAATAAAAAAATCCCGGCCAGGTGCCGGGATTTTTTTCGCCTGTAATACGCTAGCGGTTGGGCTGCCAGGTCAGATCGACGCCATCGAGGGTCAGCGTCTTGTAACGCGGCATCACCGGTTTCATCTGCCCATGGCGGATCAGCTGAACCAGTCGCTCGGTGTTATCGCGAATACTGTGCAGGCTACCGACTTCGCGCCATTCCCCCTTGCCCTCGCGGGCAAACAGGAAAACGCTGGATGCGTAGGTGTGCCGCGGGATCATCAACACTTCGTTGCGCCCGTCGCCATCCATGTCCACGCCCCACAGAAAACAGCCCCTGCCAGAGCATTGAGTCTCGGCCATGCCCATCTTGGCGAACACCTCGCTGCCAGGCTGCTCGGGGCCCAACCATTCCAGTTTCGGCCCGCGATTGTCTTCGCCATACCGCGAGTGGGATTCATCCATGATCCACTGCAGTCTCTTGCGGCCTTCAGCGTCGAACAGCTCGTCAGTCTTGAGCCGCTCTTCCAGCGCCGTGAACGCCTCACGCCCCGGCTTGCCCAGGCTGTGATACAAGGTTCTGGCATCGAATTCCTGGATGGCGGTACGCCCGCTAAGCAGGCGCTCGACCTGGTTGTTGGCACTGAGCTGCAAAGGGTTCAGCAGTGGCGTATAGAACAGCACCACCAGCACCGCGCTGAGCAGGGCAATCCACGGGTTACTGACTCGCAGGCTATTGAGCCAGCCCTTGCGCGAGGCGAACACCGCCCACAGAGCAGCAAGGCTGTGCACCTGCATCACGCCGATCAACAACAGGGCGAGGATACGCTCAGGCGTCAGGCCGTACTGATTCACCCGCAACCAGCTTGAATAGCCCGCCAGCGCCACCAGCACCGGCAAGCACAGCAAGCAGGCCTCGACCAGGCGCTTGAGCACGCCCGGATAGGGATTGGCCTGATGGCCATCCTGGAACACGCCGTTGACCAAAAACAGGTTGATGGCCACCAGCAACAACAGGATGGTGGTCGAGTAGCCGGTATTCCAGATCGGCTGCAACCCGGTAAACGGCAGCATCAGGCTGAACAGTACGGCGATCAGTGCGCTCAGTGGCAGCAACACACGACACAGGGTCAATAGCACGCCGCGCAGCAGGCCGATGACTTTTTCGTTCTCCAGGCCCATGCGCATCCCCAGGGAGAACACTACCGCCAGACCGATGCGCACTACTGGCGCCGAGGTCAGCACGTCTTCGACCTGGGGGATGCCGAGCATCAGGAACAGGCGTCCGCACAACCACAGCAGCAGCCAGAACAACAGGGTGAACAGCAGTGCCAGGAGGACGATGAAGATGTTGTTCCAGGCATGCCGGAACAGGTCTTCATAGCGCAGCCGCAGGCCTTCGCGGGTCGGCCAGCTGAGGATGAAGGCGGTGCCGATGTAGGTCACGGCAACCGCAGCCACCCATGAGCTCTGCCAGACCCAGCCCAGGGTGTCCTGACTGAAGGTCCAGCTGCTGATAAAGCCGATCAGCAGCGTCAGGCCCAGGACCAGCCAACCGGTACCGCGTTGCAACACCGCACTGCCGAGCAGTTGCAGGTTGACCCCGGCCACCAGCACGGCGGCGCACAGGCCAAATGGCAGCCCGGCGATATCGATCTGGATGTGCCTGGCGTAGAGGAACACCAGGCCTTGCAGCAGGCCAATGGCCAGGTAGAACAGTAAAGATCGACTTATCGCAGGCATTGCAAATCCTTTTGGCCAGTGGGGTGCGAAGCGCGCAAGTCTACCCAAAGCCTGGCAGCCGACGCCAAGGCCTTTACCTTGCGGGCTGTACTAACGGCCAATTATCACAACGCCATTCCCTCAAGGCCGCAGCGGTGTAGAATCGGGCTATTCATCGCCAGTCATCCCCGGCGGGTTTATGAGCTCTGGCCGAGCGCACGGCGATCCCGCGGCGATCTCGGCTTCATCCGTACCAGCGGCCACCTGCCTTCGGTGCAAAGGACAAGAGAAGCTCACTCCCCTTTTTGTTACCTGATTAGCCGCCAGGAGTGCTTCATGCCTGATTACCGCTCGAAAACGTCCACCCACGGCCGCAATATGGCCGGCGCCCGCGCCCTCTGGCGTGCCACCGGGATGAAGGACGAGGACTTCAAAAAACCGATCATCGCCATCGCCAACTCCTTCACCCAGTTCGTCCCGGGCCACGTGCACCTGAAGGACCTGGGCCAGCTGGTGGCCCGCGAGATCGAACGCGCCGGTGGCGTGGCCAAGGAGTTCAACACCATCGCGGTCGACGACGGCATCGCCATGGGCCACGACGGCATGCTCTATTCGCTGCCCAGCCGCGAGATCATTGCCGACTCGGTCGAGTACATGGTCAACGCCCACTGCGCCGACGCCATCGTCTGCATCTCCAACTGTGACAAGATCACCCCTGGCATGCTGATGGCCGCCCTGCGCCTGAACATTCCGGTGATCTTCGTTTCCGGCGGGCCGATGGAAGCTGGTAAGACCAAGCTGGCCAGCCACGGCCTGGACCTGGTCGATGCCATGGTCATTGCCGCCGACTCCACCGCCAGCGATGAAAAAGTCGCCGAGTACGAGCGCAGCGCCTGCCCGACCTGCGGTTCGTGCTCCGGCATGTTCACCGCCAACTCGATGAACTGCCTGACCGAAGCCCTGGGCCTGGCCCTGCCGGGCAACGGTTCTACCCTGGCCACCCACAGCGACCGCGAGCAGCTGTTCCTGCAGGCCGGGCGCACCATCGTCGAGCTGTGCAAACGCTACTACGGCGACAACGACCAGAGCGTGCTGCCGCGCAACATCGCCAACTTCAAGGCGTTCGAGAACGCCATGATGCTCGACATCGCCATGGGCGGTTCGACCAACACCATCCTGCACCTGCTGGCCGCCGCCCAGGAAGCCGAGATCGCTTTCGACCTGCGCGACATCGATCGCCTGTCGCGCAAAGTGCCGCAGCTGTGCAAAGTGGCGCCGAACATCCAGAAGTACCACATGGAAGACGTCCACCGCGCCGGCGGCATCTTCAGCATCCTCGGCTCGCTGGCCCGCGGCGGCCTGCTGCACACCGACCTGCCGACCGTGCACAGCCCGAGCATGGAAGAAGCCATCGCCAAGTGGGACATCACCCAGACCAACGACGAAGCGGTTCACCACTTCTTCAAGGCGGGCCCGGCGGGTATCCCGACCCAGACCGCATTCAGCCAGTCGACCCGTTGGCCGACCCTGGATGATGACCGTGAAAACGGCTGCATCCGCAGCGTCGAGCACGCCTACTCGCAAGAAGGCGGCCTGGCCGTGCTGTACGGCAATATCGCCCTGGACGGCTGCGTGGTGAAAACCGCCGGCGTCGACGAGTCGATCCACGTCTTCGAAGGCAACGCCAAGATCTTCGAAAGCCAGGACAGCGCCGTGCGCGGCATCCTTGCTGACGAAGTGAAGGCAGGTGACATCGTCATCATCCGCTACGAAGGTCCGAAAGGCGGCCCGGGCATGCAAGAGATGCTCTACCCGACCTCGTACCTCAAGTCCAAGGGCCTGGGCAAAGCTTGCGCCCTGCTCACCGACGGCCGCTTCTCGGGCGGCACCTCGGGCCTGTCGATCGGCCACGCTTCGCCAGAAGCCGCAGCCGGCGGCGCCATTGGCCTGGTGCAGGACGGCGACAAGGTGCTGATCGACATCCCCAACCGCTCGATCAACCTGCTGGTCAGCGATGAAGAGCTGGCCGCACGCCGGGTGGAACAGGACAAGAAAGGCTGGAAACCGGTCGAAGCACGGCCACGCAAAGTGACCACTGCGCTCAAGGCCTACGCCCTGCTGGCGACCAGCGCCGACAAGGGTGCGGTACGCAACAAGGCGCTGCTGGACGGGCTGTAAGTCGTTCTGGCGGTGCAAAAACCGGCGCCTTGTGCGCCGGTTTTTTTATGCCTGTGGTTTACGCGGTGCGACCTATCGCCGGCAAGCCGGCTCCCACAGTGGCTGTGTACACCGGGCCACTGTGGGAGCTGGCTTGCCAGCGATGGGCTGCAAGGCAGCCCCACTCAATACTTGGCCCGCACGCTAAAGGTCAGGTTGCGCGGCTCGCCATAGAAGTTCGACCCCCACGAACTGTCCACCCGCTCATAGTACGTACGATCGAACAGGTTATTGGCCGTCAGCGTCGCCGACAGGTTCTGGTTGAATTTGTAGCCCATCTGGGCCGTGGCGATGCTGTAGCCGCCCTGGACGAAGTCCACGTCACGCTTGTAGTAGGTGGCACTCACTGCCCGCACCCCGCCACCGACGCTGAAGTCCTTCAGCGGGCCATCGGCAAATTCGTAGCGCGTCCACAGGTTGAAGTTGTGCTTGGGGGTGATGGTGGTGCCCTGGTTGGTGTCTTCGCCGCTCAGCGACTTGAGCAGGGTGAAGGCGTAGCCGGTGCTGATGCTCCAGTTGTCGGTGAGGTTGCCGCTCAGCTCGGTTTCCCAACCCTGGCTGCGAATCTTGCCTTGCGGCTCGTAGTACTGGTTGTTGGCCACCAGCTCGGCGCGGTTCTCGTCGTAGATGCGAAACAGCGCCACGCTGCCATTCAAGCGGCCATCGTAAAACTCACGCTTGAGGCCGATTTCGTACTGTTTACCTTTGCGCGGGGCGATGGTCTGGCCACCGGCATTCACATCGGTCTGCGGCTTGAACACGCTGGTGTAGCTGGCATAGGCCGACAGCTCCGGCGTCAGCTTGGCCACCAGCGCCCCGTAGGGAATGACCTTGCGGTTGATGCTGGTCTCGGTGCTGTTGAAGTTGTTGAAGAAGGCGTTGGCGTTATGCGCATCGCTTTCGAACCAGGTCACCCGGCTGCCGAGGATTACGTCCAGCCAGTCGGTGGCGCTGATCTTGGTGCGGGCGTAGAGGCCGTACTGGTGCGATTTCGACCAGTTGCCGTTGTCCATTTCGTACTTCTGCTTGGGGATATTGATGCTGCCCGGGTCGAACACGTTGGTGTCGAAGTATTCACCACCGCCATAGGTGAAGTCCTTGTCCAGGTGCTGGTATTCAGCCCCCATGGTCAGCTCGTGGGTACGGCCAAAGGCTTCCACCGGCAAGGTCACGAAGCTGTCCAGGCCCAGGGTCTTGATGTGGGTGTAGTAGGAGTAGGCCACCGCCGAGCTGGCGCCGGTGGCCGGGTCGACCGCACCGTCGCTCCAGGTGAAGTTGCGGGTCGGGGTTTCAGCATCGCGGTAGGTCAACGAGGTCTTGAACTGGCCACCGTTCTCCAGGGCGTGATCGACTTCGAAGAAGCTTTCCCAGACGTGCTCGTCCAGTTCGTTCCACTTGGCATCGACGAAGGTCGAGCGCTTGACGTCCAGCAGCTTGCCGCTGGCGTAAGCCGGCAGGCCGAACGCCGGAGTAGAACGGTTCTTCTGATAGGCGCCGCCCAGCGACAGGGTAGTGTCCGGGGTCACGTCGTATTCCAGCCGGCCATACACCATTGGCCGCTCGTTCTGGGCGTAATCGACGAAGGACTTGTTGTCCTCATAAGCGGTAACGAAGCGCCCGCGCAGGCTGCCGTCGCTGTTGAGCGGGCCGGTGATGTCCACGGTCGAGTGGTAGTGATCGTAGGAGCCTGCCGACAGCTCGCCACTGAGGGCGAACTGACCGAGGGCGCGCTTGCGCACCAGGTTGATGGTGCCGCCGGGCTCACCGGCGCCCTGGTACAGGCCGGAGGGCCCGCGCAACACTTCGACGCGGTCGAACATCGCCAGGTCGAAGCTGGTCATCAGGTCGCCCTGGCCAGTCATTTGCGAGACGCCGTCGACCTGCACCTGATCGACCAGGAAGCCGCGCATGTACACATCATTCAGACTGGAGCCGGAGTTGTAGCTCTTGATCGTCGCCCCGGTGACCTGGCGCATGGCGTCCTGCAGGCTGTTCATGTTCTGGTCGTCCATACGCTGACGGGTGACGACCGACACCGACTGCGGAATGTCCTTGAGCTTTTGTTCGCCCTTGCCGATGGTCAGCGCACCGGTTGTGTAGGACTGGCTACCTTCGGTGGTAGCGCCCAGCACCTTGCCGCCGACCATGGTCGCGCCCAACTGCAACGCGGTGTCTTCGCCCTGGCGTTTTTCCAGGGTTACGCTATCGCGATCGATGTAGGTTGCACTCAGGCCAGTGCCGGCCAGTAGCTGGGCCAGGGCCTGGTCCTGTGGATAACTGCCGCTCAAGCCCGGGGAGCGCAGGCCTTGAGTGACCTCGGCGCCCACCAGCACCTGCACCCGGGTTACCGCACTGAAGGCCGCCAGCGCCGCATCCAGCGATTGCGCCGGGATCTCGAAGCGATAGGCCTGCGCTTGCGCGGTAGACGCGGCCAGGGTCGGCATTGCCAGCGTGCCGCAGCCCAGGGCAATGGCCAGGCTCAGCAGGGTCGGCACGCCGGGCAGGCGCCGGGTGGCGGTGGTGTGTTCCATCAGTGGTGCTCCCCAGAATCGTCGAAGTCGTTAAGTGGCGCCACACTGTCTGAGAGTGCTTATTATTTGCGCCTACGAGATCAAGGACGTCAGCTGCTGGGGAAACCCTGAAACTTTCGTAAGAAATTTTTCAGCCCTCGCGCAACACCCGCAGATACGGGGTGTAGTGCTCGGCGCGCAGGCCCAGGGTGTGGGTCAAGGCCTTGAGCACGGCCTCGGGCTTGTCGATCTCGAACACTCCCGAGACTTTGCGCTGGCGCAGGCTCTCGCCCAACACCAGGGTCTGCCCCGGCCAGTAGCGGTTCAGGGCATCGACCACTTCGACCAGCGGCTGCTCGCGGAACACCAGTTGGCGCTGGCGCCAGGCGAACTCGGCCGGCACATCAAAACCATGCTCGGCGCTCAGGCGAGCGCCGCGATACTCGACACCGCGACCGGGTTCCAGCAGCACTGACTGAGTGTTGTCGGCACTGACCTGGACCTTGCCCTGGGCTACCCGCACCCGGGTCTGGTCGCCTTCCCGGGCCATGCTGAAGCGCGTGCCCACGACCCTGACCCAGCCATCACCGGAGCGAATCACAAACGGCCGCGCCGGGTCATGGCTGACGTCGAACCAGGCCTCGCCACGCAATAACCGCACCCGCCGCTCGCCATCGACCAGCTCGACCTGCACGGCCGTATCGGTGTTGAGTTGTAGTTGCGAACCGTCCGCCAGGGCAATGCTGCGCGACTCGCCGGTGCGGGTGACATAGTCGGCGCGCCAGCGGTCCGGCCAGGGGCTGTACGCCAGCCAACCGACCATCAGCAGCACCGCGGCAGCACTGGCCCAGACCTGCAGCCGCGGCCGGCGCCAACGCGCGCGCTGCGCCTGGCGGATCTGCCGCGCCGGTTCACACAAGGCACCCAGCAGGCCAAGCACTTCCTCCCAGGCCTGGGCCTGTGCCGGGCCCTGGGCCAGCCAGGCGCTGAAGGCCTCGCGCTCATCGGCCGTGACGTCTTCGGCCTGCAGGCGGTAGTACCAGCCGCTGGCTTCGGCGAACAGGTCGTCGGCCTCTATGGCGTGTGGGTCGGTCATCGGGGTATCCGTCGCTGCAATTGGCCGGCTCATGGGCACGACCTCGGCGTACCGCTGAGCAAGCGCGCCTTGATAAAGGCCCGGCAGTCGATCAGCGCACGACGCAATTGGTATTCGACACTACGCGGGGAGACCTGCAGGCGCTCGCCAATTTCCCGGTAGGAACATTCGTCGACATGATAGAGCAGGAAGATGTGCCGGGTCGCCTCGGGCAGGGCCTGGATAGCCTCGTGCATCAGCGCCTGCTCTTGCAGCGCAGACAATTGCTCGTCGGCACCTGGCGTTTCGCAGGCCAGCTCCTCGCTGGGTTCGCCGCCGTCCAGGCGCTCGCGACGAATGGACTGACGCTGATGGTCACGTACCAGGTTGCTGGCAATGGTGAAGAGGAAGGCCGGTAGATTGTCGATCTTCTTGTCGGCAGGCAGCCGCGCCAGACGCAGGAAAGACTCCTGGGTCAGGTCGGCTGCCACCTGCGCATTACCGGTACGGCGCGCAACAAAGGCTTCCAGCGCTTTCTTGTGCTCGGCGAACAAGCGGGCAATCTGCGTATTCCACGAAGACACGGTACTTCCTGGCGTTGGGCCTCAAGGTGAGCGCACGCTAGCAGAAGATGAGATGAATTCGCAATTGATATCTATTTTGCTTACTGAATCTGCTCCGGCGTGACGATCACCCAGTTCTTGTCCGCCGTCACCGGCAACCCCTCTTTGGCCTGGGCCGCTGCATGCTTGGCAATCATGCCGTTGATCTGGTCCATGTACTTGGCCTTGCGATTTATCCACAGGTGGATGCCGCCCTTGGCCACGTCGACGCTATGGAACTGCATGTAGCCATCACTGGTTGGGGTATCGCCACCGACCAGCACCGGCTTCTTCCACTCATCAATATAGGTGAGGATCGCCGCCTGCTTGCCCGCCATCCAGGTGGCCGGAGTCCACAGGTAGGGGGTCAGTTCCAGGCCCAGGTTGGCCTGCGCGTCGTAGCGGCCGGCACTGATCTGCTTGCGCGCGGTGGTCAGGGCGCCGCTGGTGCGGTCCTTGAGCAGCAAGCTGACGCCGATCACGTTCTGCGGTTTGACGTTGTAGCCATACTTGGGATCGGCGGCGACCATGCGCACCAGTTCTTCGGAGGCGGCGCTGATCACGTAGACCTCGATGCCGTTTTCCATCAGCTTGTTGAACAGCTCGGCTTGGCCTGCGAACACTTTCGGCGGTTGCACCTCGATGGGCTTGACCTGATCACCCTCGTAGTAGGTGCTCGGCACCGGCTTGCCCGAAGCCATCAGCTCATCGACATAACCTTTGAGCTCCTTGAGGGTGAAGCCGGAAAACACTTGGGCGACCCAGGGGTAGCAGACCATGTCGTCGATTTCGCAGAGCCGGTAGTAGTAACTGAACAGGCTCTCCTTGTGCTCGGCGGTGTCCTTGAAGGGGATGAGCTTGAGTGACGGATCGAGCTTGTCACGGCTGAGCAGGCCCTTGTTCTCCATGAACGGCAGCAGCGATTCTTCGAGGTCGAAGCGGTAGCTGGTGTTGTCCATGTCGAAGACCGCGTAGTTGCCCTTGTTGGCGTTGGCGGCAATCATTGTGTCCAGTTGTTTGGCAGCCTCGACCGGCCAGTGCTTGAGTTCCGTGGCCCAGCTATGCCCGGTCAGCAACAAGGCAAGGCCGGCGGCGAGGATTTTCGGAGCAGACGTCATGTGCATTTCTCCAGAAAAGTGGCCCGCTCACGCTAGCAAAGCCTGAAATGCACACCGACCCGACAGCGACACCGACACGCCCCTGAGCGGCCACAAGCATTCTGTTTGCGACCCGCCGTTATTCCAAAAACGACTATCGAAATTCCATTTCGATATAAATTCGTTCGTTTTCATGCTGTTAGCATTTCTGTTCGCAATCGCACACAGAGGCGATGCCCCGCCTTTTTTCCTGGAGCTTCAATGAATCTGCCGTTGTCTCTCAATCTGCTGGCGTTCCTGGCGTTGTTGCTGGGCCTGGCGCAAACCCGTCATGGCAACTGGAGCCTGGCCAAGAAGGTCCTGGTCGGCCTGGTCCTCGGCGTGCTGTTCGGCGCCGCCCTGCATGCCATCTATGGCGCCGGCAACCCGATCCTCAAGGCCACCATCAGCTGGCTCGACCTGGTGGGCAACGGTTACGTGCAGTTGCTGCAGATGATCGTCATGCCGCTGATCTTCGCCTCGATCCTCAGCGCCGTGGCGCGCCTGCACAACGCTTCGTCGCTGGGCAAGATCAGCTTCCTGACCATCGGCACCCTGCTGTTCACCACGGCCATCGCCGCATTGATCGGCATCGTGCTGACCAACCTGTTCGGCCTGACCGCCGAAGGCCTGGTGGCCGGCACCGCCGAAACTGCGCGCATGGCGGCGATCCAGAGCGACTACGTGGGCAAGGTCACCGACCTGAACATCCCACAGCTGCTGCTGTCGTTCATCCCCAGCAACCCGGTGGGCGACCTGGCCCGGGCCAAGCCGACCTCGATCATCAGCGTGGTGATCTTTGCCGTGTTCCTCGGCATGGCCGCCCTGCAGTTGCTCAAGGATGATGCCGAGAAGGGCAACCGCGCCCTGGCTGCCATCGACACCCTGCAAGCCTGGGTGATGCGCCTGGTGCGCCTGGTGATGAAGCTCACCCCGTACGGCGTGCTGGCGTTGATGACCAAGGTGGTGGCCAGCTCGAACCTGGACGACATCCTCAAGCTCGGCAGCTTCGTGGTGGTGTCGTACATCGGCCTGGGCCTGATGTTCGTGGTGCACGGCCTGCTGCTGGCTATGAGCGGTGTGAACCCGCTGCGCTTCTTCCGCAAGGTCTGGCCGGTGCTGACCTTCGCCTTCACCAGCCGCTCCAGCGCCGCCAGCATCCCGCTGAGCATCGAGGCGCAAACCCTGCGCCTGGGCATTCCGCAGTCGATCGCAAGCTTTGCCGCATCGTTCGGGGCGACCATTGGCCAGAACGGCTGCGCCGGCCTGTACCCGGCGATGTTGGCGGTGATGGTGGCGCCAGCGGTGGGCATCGATCCATTTGACCCGCTGTGGATTGCCACCCTGGTGGCGATCGTCACCCTGAGTTCGGCGGGTGTCGCGGGCGTGGGTGGTGGTGCGACCTTCGCGGCACTGATCGTACTACCAGCCATGGGCTTGCCGGTCGAGCTGGTGGCCTTGCTGATCTCGGTCGAGCCGTTGATCGACATGGGCCGCACGGCGCTGAACGTGAACGGTTCGATGACTGCAGGGGCGATCACCAGCCAGATGCTCAAGCAGACTGACAAGTCAGTGCTGGAGGCGCAGGAGCATGCGCAGCTGACGCACTCCTGAGTCCTGCGTCGCCCTGAAGGGCCTCATCGCCGGCGTTGCCGGCGATGCTTTTCAGGCCTTTTCCCAGACCTCGAAGTGATAAGCAGGCTTGTCACCTTCAGCCGCATTCGCCTGACTCGACGCCAGCTTCCACTGCGCCTGATCAAACGGCGGAAACCACGCATCCCCTTCCGGGTTCAATTCCACCCGCGTCAGGTACAGCCGATCCGCCAGGCCGCGCTCGATCGCCTGGGTATACAGCTGCGCGCCGCCGATCAGCATCAGCTCATCGACGCCCTGCGCCAGTGCCCATTGCTCGGCACGCACCATCGCTTCATCGAGCGAGGCGAACACCTCGGCACCTTCGAGCTGCAAGCCCGGCTGGCGGCTGACCACCAGGTTCAAGCGCCCCGGCAGCGGTCGGCCCAGCGAATCCCAGGTTTTGCGACCCATGATGATCGGCTTGCCCAGGGTGGTGGCCTTGAAATACTTGAAATCCCCCGGCAGGTGCCAGGGCATGCTGTTGTCGATGCCGATCACGCGGTTCTCGGCGAGGGCCGCGATCAGGCTGAGGGGGAGTGATGTTTTCATGCCGGCGAGGATAGCAAAGCCCGATCTTCGATGCCTGGGTTATGCTTTGGGCTGACTTGATCAATGGAAGACCGCGTGACTGCACTGACTGACCTGGACAAACGCTGGCTCACCGAAGCCGTGCGCCTGCGCGAAGAACATGCAGGCCCCTTGGAAGACCAGGAAGCCAACCGCCGCGCCCGCCAATCGGGCGGCGACCTGCCGGCGCGCATCGAAAACCGCGCCCTGTGGCTGGCCGAACGCGACGGCATGCGCAGCGCCCTGCAACACTGGAAACAAGGCGCACGCCTGGCGCTGGCGGCCCTGATGGTGCTTGCCGTGCTCAGCGGCGCCGGCCTGGCCTTGGCCGCCCTCGGCGACAGCCTGCGCCCGGTGAACGTGTTCTGGGCCCTGGGCAGCCTGCTCGGGCTTAACCTGTTGCTGTTGCTCGGCTGGTTGCTGGGCTTTTTCTTCGCCGCTGAACAGGGCGCCAGCCTTGGCCGCCTGTGGCTGTGGCTCAGCGAAAAATTCGCCCGTGATGCCCAGGCCGCGCACCTGGCACCCGCCCTGCTAGTGATGCTGCAACGGCAAAGGCTCAACCGCTGGCTGCTCGGCCTGCTGGTGCACAGCCTGTGGCTGGTAGCCCTGGGCACGGCGCTGCTGATGTTGCTGATTCTGCTGGCGACCCGGCGTTATGGCTTCGTCTGGGAAACCACCATTCTTGGCGCCGACACCTTCGTTGCCCTGACCCAGGCCCTGGGTGCCCTGCCGGCGTTGCTTGGCTTCAGCGTACCGGACGTGGCCATGATCCGCGCCAGCGGCGACAGCCAACCGGCACTGGAACTGGCCCGCCAGGCCTGGGCCGGCTGGTTGCTGGGGGTGCTGCTGGTGTATGGCATCGTCCCGCGCCTGCTGCTTGCCGCCTGGTGCCTATGGCACTGGCGCAGTGGCCGGGCGCGCTTGCACCTGGACCTCAATCTGCCCGGCTACAGCCAGTTGCGCGATGCGCTGATGCCCAGCAGCGAACGCCTGGGCGTCAACGATGCCGCGCCTGATGCCCTGCCGCAGATTGTCCGGGGCGTCGGCGAAGAACACAGCAATGGCGCCCTGCTGGTCGGTCTCGAACTGGACGACAAACGCCCATGGCCACCCGCCCTGCCAGCAGCGGTAAGCAACGCCGGCATCCTCGACAGCCGCGAGTCCCGCAACAAGCTGCTCGAACAGCTCAGCCGCTTTCCTCCGGCGCGCCTGGCGATTGCCTGCGACCCGCGCCGCTCGCCCGACCGCGGTAGCCTGGCACTGCTTGCCGAGCTTGCGCGTAATGCCGGCGCCACGCGCATCTGGCTGCTGCAGGCGATGCCCGGCCAGGCGCTGGATGCTGACCGTCTCGGCGACTGGCATCAGGCCCTGGAACAACTCGGCTTGAATTACGCCGACACTGCCCCGCTGAACTGGCTGGAGCATGGCCATGACTAAGCCACTGAAACTGGCCGTGGTCGGCCACACCAATGTCGGCAAGACCTCGCTGTTGCGCACCCTGACCCGCGATGTCGGCTTCGGCGAAGTGTCCCACCGGCCGAGCACCACCCGCCATGTCGAGGGCGCACGCCTGTCGGTTGACGGCGAGCCACTGCTGGAGCTCTACGACACGCCGGGGCTGGAAGATGCCATCGCCCTGCTCGATTACCTCGAACGCCTGGAACGCCCGGGCGAACGCCTTGATGGTCCGGCGCGGCTGGAGCGCTTTCTGCAGGGCAGCGAAGCACGCCAGCGTTTTGAACAAGAGGCCAAGGTGCTGCGCCAGTTGCTGGCCAGCGATGCCGGTCTGTATGTGATTGATGCCCGCGAGCCGGTGCTGGCCAAGTACCGCGACGAGCTGGAAGTGCTCGCCGGATGCGGCAAGCCGCTGTTGCCGGTGCTCAATTTCGTCGCCAGCAGCGACCATCGTGAAGCCGACTGGCGCGAAGCCCTGGCGCGTCTGGGTCTGCATGCGCTGGTGCGCTTCGACAGCGTCGCCCCGCCGGAAGACGGCGAGCGCCGCCTGTACGAAAGCCTGGCCTTGATGCTGGAGCACTCCCGCAGCGCACTGCAACGCCTGATCGACGATCAACAGGCCCAGCGCCAGGCCCGGCGTGAAAGCGCCAAGCGCCTGGTCGCCGATCTGCTGCTCGACTGCGCTGCCTGCCGGCGCAGCGTAGTTGCCGAACCCGGCGCCGAGGCCGTGGCCATCGAAGCCCTGCGCCGCGATGTGCGCCAGCGCGAGCAACGCTGCGTCGAAGCACTGCTCAAGCTCTATGCCTTTCGCAAGGAAGATGCCGCCAGCAGCGACCTGCCCTTGCTCGACGGGCGCTGGGGCGATGACCTGTTCAACCCGGAAACCCTCAAGCTGCTCGGAGTACGCCTGGGCAGCGGCGTGGCGGCCGGTGCGGCGGCCGGGGCGGGAGTCGATTTGCTGGTCGGCGGCCTGACCCTCGGGGTTGCAGCGCTGGCCGGGGCGATTGCCGGCGGCGCCCTGCAGACCGCCCGCAGCTATGGCTCGCGCCTGCTCGGCAAGCTCAAGGGCCAGCGTGAACTGACGGTGGATGACAGCGTGTTGCGCCTGTTGGCACTGCGTCAGCATCAGCTGATGCATGCGTTGGATGCCCGTGGTCATGCGGCGATGGAGCGAATCAAGCTGGCAACACCGCAGGAGCAGACCTGGCGTGAAGGCAAATTGCCGGAAGCGCTGAACAAGGCACGGGCGCATCCGCAGTGGTCGTCGCTCAATCCGGGGGCGAGGGTCAATCAGGCGGAGCGTCAGGAGCAGATTGATGCTTTGGTGCTAGAGCTTTAGGACGCTATCGCGGGGCAAGCCGGGGACATGGTTTACAGGCTCATACGCATGGTCAGTCGCTCTCCTCTAGCAAACGGGCGATATGTTGCTCGGCCAGGGCTGGGCCGACGCTCATGCCGACGCCGCTGTGCATCAGCGCGGCGCTGATACCCGGCGCGACCTGCAGCAAGGAAAACGGCCCCGGCCCGCCAGAACCATAGACGCCCTGCCAGCGTTCGACCACTTCGATGCGCCCGCCCAGGGTGTGCTCGGCCAGCTCGAGCATCCAGTTGTCGACCTGCTCGGCGTTGAACGGTGAAGCATCGCTGCCATAGGCATGGGAGTCGCCAATGATCAGCTCGCCATGGGGTGTAGGGCTGATCAGCAGGTGGATGCCGTGCTCCAGCAGGTGCGGGCTGTTGGCCTGCAGTTGCGCTTTAAGCGCCTGGGCTTGCGCCAGGTCGGCGAAGGCGCCGTAGTGTACGCAGCTCAGGCCGGTCAGCAATGCGTGCTGCAGGTCGAGCTTGAAGCGCGGCCGGGCACGCAGCATCTGTAGACGACAAATCTGCGGCTGCAGGGCAGCGATGGGTTCGGCGAGCAGGGTCTGGTAGTCGTGACCGGAGCAGACCACCACCTGTTTGGCGTTGAAATCCCCCGCCGTGGTCGACACCCGCTCCGGTTCGATACCGCGCACCAGGGTAGAGAAATGAAACTGTACATCCAGCACCTGCTGCAGGAAGCGGATCAGGCTCGGCAAGGCTTCGCGTGAATACAACTGCTGGTCTTGCAGCCCGCGCAAGGCGGCGCGGTGGTGGCGGAACTGGCCGCCATACAGGTCGTTCAGGTCGGCGCCGCTGAGCAGTTGCACCTGGTAGTCATGTTGTGGCGCACGCTCGGCGCAGAAGGCTTCGAGCAGTTCCAGTTCCAGCGCGGTACGGGCAAACAGCAGCGAGCCATTGGCCTTGAGCTCGAAGCCGGCCTGCTGCGCCCAGTGCTTCCAGATGCCGCTGCTGGCCTTGGCCAGCTCGAGCATCTGGCCGGGCGGCTGGCCGGTGACCAGGGCCTGGCCGAAGTTACGCACCGAAGCGCCCAGGGGCGTGGCGCTGCGCTCGAAGACCCGCACCTTGAGCCCGCGCCGGGCGGCGGCGTAGGCATGGGACAGGCCGAGGATGCCGGCGCCGACGATGAGTAGATCGGTCATTTGAGGTTCCTTGAAGAATTCGTCGCCCCCATCGCTGGCAAGCCAGCTCCCACAGGTACTGCATACACCGATCCTGTGGGAGCTGGCTTGCCAGCGATGAAGTCAACGCAGTGTTACTGCTGCGCCACCTTCTCCGACTTGCCGTCATAGCGCTTGCGCCACTCGGCGAGGATGCTGTCTCGGTTCTTCGAAGCCCAGGCGAAGTCGTTCTTGATCAGGCGCTGCTCGTAGTCGGCCGGCAGTTCGGTCTGCGGCTTGGCGATACCGGGCTGGGCCAGGACGGCGAAGTTTTCCTTGTACAGCTCCATGGCCGCCGGGCTTGCCGAGAAGTCGGCCAGGCGCTTGGCCGCGTCTTCATGCTGGCTGCCCTTGATCACCGCAGTGGCTTCGATCTCCCAGCCCAGGCCTTCCTTGGGCAGGACGATGTCCAGCGGCGCGCCCTGGCGCTTGAGCTGCACAGCCGGGTATTCGAAGGAGATACCAATCGGGAACTCACCCGCCGCCGCCAGCTTGCAAGGCTTGGAGCCGGAGTGAACGTACTGGCCGATGTTCTGGTGCAGGCCGTCCATGTACGCCCAGCCCTGTTTCTCGCCGAAGGTCTGCAGCCAGGCGCTGACATCGAGGAAGCCGGTGCCGGAAGACGCCGGGTTGGGCATGACGATCTTGCCCTTGTACTCGGGCTTGGTCAGATCCTGCCAGCTCACCGGCTTGCTCAGGCCCTGTTTCTCGGCCTCGACGGTGTTGAAGCAGATGGTCGCGGCCCAGACGTCCATGCCCACCCAGGCTGGCGGGTTGGCGGCATCGCGGTAGTTGGCGCCGATCTTGCCGAGGTCTTTCGGTGCATAGCTTTGCAGCATCCCCTGCTGGTCGAGGATGGCCAGGCTCGACGCTGCCAGGCCCCACACGGCATCGGCTTGCGGGCGGTCTTTTTCGGCCAGCAGTTTGGCGGTGATGATGCCGGTGGAATCCCGCACCCATTTGATTTCGATGTCCGGGTTGGCCTTCTCGAAGGCTTGCTTGTAGCTCTTGAGCTGTTCGGCTTCGAGTGCGGTGTAGACCGTCAGCTGGGTGTCGGCGGCGTAGGCCTGCACACTGAACGCAGTGAGGACGGCAGCGGCAAGAGCAAGTGGCTTGAACATGATGCGGTTCCTTTGAACGGTACAGGTTGGGAGAGGCAATCAGTGACCCGGCGCGCGCTGGCGCCAGGCTTGGGAGCGTTGCAACAGGCCGCGCGAGGCCCAGGCCAGGAGCAGCGAAACGGTGGCGCTGGTAAGCAGGATCAGGGTCGACATCGCCGCGGCACCGCCGACGTTGCCGGCGTCATCCATGTTCAGTACGGCGACCGCGGCGAGGATGGTGTCGGGGCTGTAGAGGAAGATCGCCGCCGACACCGTGGTCATTGCCGAGACGAACAGGTAGCGGATGATGTCGAGCAATGCCGGCAGGCAGATCGGCACGGTGACCCGCAGAAAATGCCGGTACAGCGGCGCCTTGAGCGACAGCGCAGCGGCCTCGAACTCGCCATCGAGCTGGCGCAGGGCGGTGGTCGCGGTCATCTGCGCGGTGGTCAGGTAGTGGGCGATGGTGCACACCACCAGCAGCGCCATGCTGCCGTAGAACACATGCAGCGGGTTGCTGGCGAGGTTGAAGAAGAACACGTAGCCAAGCCCCAGAACCAGCCCCGGCACCGCCATCGGCACGAAGCTGAGCAGGCGCAGCAACAGGTTCAGGCCGCGCTGGCCCTTGGTTTTTTCCATCAGGTAGGCACCGGTGAAAATCACCGCGCTGCCGATCAGCGCCGTGCCCAGGGCCATGGTCAGACTGTTGCGGTAGGCCAGCCAGCCGCCACCGGCGGTTTCGTCGAACTGGTAGTGCTTGAGCGACAGCGACAGGTTGTAAGGCCAGAACTTGACCAGCGATGAGTACACCGCCATGCCCACCACCAGCAACAGCACCGCGCAAATCAGTATGACCACGGCCAGGAAGCAGGCATCGCGGCGCCGCGAAGGCTGTGGCTGGAACACCTGGGCACAGCCGCTCATCGAGTCGCCCTGGCGGCGGCGCAACCAGGCATCGACGGCAAAGCTGAGCAGCGCCGGCACCAACAGGACCATGCCGATCAAGGCACCGCGGCCGAACTGTTGCTGGCCGACCACGGCCTTGTAGGCCTCCAGCGCCAGCACCTGATAATCGCCACCGACCACCACTGGCACACCGAAATCGGTGATGGTCAGGGTGAACACCAGGCAGAAGGCGGCGAACACCGCCTGCCGGGTCGCCGGCCAGGTGATGCTGTGAAAGGCGCGCCAAGGCCCGGCCCCCATGCTCGAGGCGGCGTCGAACAAACGCGCATCGGCCAGCGACAGGGCTGAAAGCAGGATCATCAGCGCATGCGGGAAGGTGTAGATGGCCTCACCGAGGACAATGCCCCAGAAGCCGTAGATATTGTCGCTGAGCAGCCCGCGCAGCAGGCCCTGATTGCCGAACAGGTAGACCAGGGCAATGGCCGGCAGCATCGATGGCGCCAGCAACGGTAGCAATGAGATGCCGCGCCACAGGCCTTTGGCCGGGATCAGCGTGCGCTGCAGGGCGTAGGCGAACAGGTAGGCCAGCGGCACCACAATGGCTGCAACACTGAGCGAGACTTTCAGGCTGTTGCCCAGCAACCAGTGGAAGTTGGCACTGGCAAACAATTCGCGGGCGGCAACCAGGCCACCGCCCTGGCCGATATCACTGCTGAAACCGCGCCAGAAGATCGCCAGCAGTGGCATCAGGACCGCGACGGTGAGCAGAAGCAGCAGCAACCACTTGCCGCCGACCACGAACAGTCGATCCCCCAGCGATACACCGGCGCGCTGTGCTGCCTTCGCGTGTGCGATCGGCATGGCGATTGGCGCAGCCATCTCAGGCAAACACCTGCAGGCTGCGCGGCGGCAAGGCGACCCAGATGTCCTGGGAGCCCAGGCGCGGCATCGACTCGGGGGCGACTTCAGCAAGCAGGGCATGGCCTGGCAGCTCGTTGAATTCGAAACTCATGCGACAGCGATTACCCAGGAAAGTGATCTCGCGCACCCGTGCCGGAAACAGGTTCTCCTCGTGCACCGGCGGGTTGACGCTGATCGCTTCCGGGCGGCAGAACAGGCGACCGCTACGGGCCTGGCCGGCACCGTCGGCCAGGCGCATGTTCAGCGCACCGACCTGGGCATGGCTGTCGCTGTGACGCTGGAACGGCAGCCAGTTACCCTGGCCAACGAACTCGGCAACGAACGGCGTGGCCGGCTTGTCGTAGATTTCCTGCGGGGTGGCGTACTGTTCGACCTGGCCGTTGTTCATCACCGCAATGCGGTCGGCCATCAACATGGCTTCGTCCTGATTGTGGGTGACCATCAGGGTGGTAATGCCGAGCTGGCGCTGCAGCTGGCGCAGTTCGCTGCACAGGTGCTCGCGAACCCGCGCGTCGAGGGCCGACATCGGCTCATCGAGCAGCAGCAACGAAGGTGCCGGGGCCAGGGCGCGGGCCAGGGCCACCCGCTGTTGCTGGCCGCCGGAAAGCTGGCCGGGGTACTTCTTCTCGCTGCCGCTCAGGCCCACCAGCTCGAGCATCTGCGCCACCCGCTGGCGCACTTCGTCACGGCCACTGCCAGCCAGGCCGTAGGCGATGTTGGCTTCGACGGTAAGGTTGGGGAACAGCGCGTAGGACTGGAACAGGATGCCATAGTCACGAGCCTGGGGCGGCAGCTCGGAGATGTCGCGCTCACCGATGTACAGGGTGCCGCGGTCCTGGCGCTCCAGGCCTGCAATGCAGCGCAGCAGGGTGGTCTTGCCACAGCCGGACGGGCCCAGCAAGCACACCAGCTCCCCGGCAGCGACGTCGAGGGAAACATCATGCAGGGCGGTAAAGGCGCCGAAGCGCTTGTGGATACCGCGCACCTTCATCTGTGCGCCTGGGTTTGCGACCGCAGTGTTCATGGCAGGACCTCATCGAACGAATGAGGGTCATGCTAGGCAGGCAATGCGAAGGTTCTGTGGCGCAGAGGCAAAAGTTGCCGATAGTGGTATAGGCAGATTTTGGTGTGATCTCGGTTGGCAAGGCTGCGCCTTGCATCGCTGGCAAGCCAGCTCCCACAGGTCCAGTGCATGCAG
>NZ_JH650761.1:57606-83318 GCF_000259195.1 Pseudomonas donghuensis | reverse complement strand
ACCCTGTGGGAGCTGGCTTGCCAGCGATTATCTATATCTCTACCGCCGCAACTTCCTGAGCCAACCCCAGAAACGCCGCCGGCAAGCGCGCCTGGCGCCGCTCCTTGAGGCAATACAGATACTCATGCATCACCGGCGCACCCTCCAGGCTCAGCACCCGCAGCTCGGGGTTATGCGGCACTTCATGGCGGGCAATGATGCTGATGCCGATATTGCGCAGCACCGCCTCGCGAATCGACTCGCGGCTGCCGATCTCCAGCAGCGACCCAACCTTCACCCCCGCCGCTTCCAGCATCTGTTCGGTCAGTTTGCGCGTGGTCGAACCCTGCTCACGCACCAACAGGCAATGCCCGGCCAGTGCCGACAACGGCAGCGACTCACGGCTGGCCAACACATGGTTACGATGCACCGCCACCACCAGCGGATCGGTACCCAGCACCCGCCGTACCAGGCGCGCATCCTCGACCAGTTGCGAAGACGCGGCCAGATCGACCCGATAGTCTTCGAGCAACTCCAGCACCTGCTGGGAGTTGCCGATCTCCACCGACACCTCCACCTGTGGCAGGCGCTCGCGGAAGATCTTCACCAGGTCGAGGATGTAATACGGCGCCGTGGCGGCGATGCGCAAACTGCCCTGGCCCTGGCCGCTGTTGCGCAGGAAGAACTCGATATCGGCTTCCTGCTGCAGCAGCGCCTTGACCATCGGCAACAGCCGCGTGCCGTCGTCACTGAGGGTCAGGCGCCGACCGCCGCGGTAGAACAGCTCCACCGCGTACTGGCTTTCCAGGTTGCGGATCTGCGTGGTTACCGTCGGTTGGCTGAGCCCGAGTTTCTTCGCCGCCAGGGTAATGCTGCCCAGGCGGGCAACCATGTAGAAGGCCTTCAACTCGGAACTCAACATACATCCTCTATTTACGCAGCAGGCGCAGGCCGTTGAAGACCACCAGCAAACTCACGCCCATGTCGGCGAACACCGCCATCCACATGGTTGCCATGCCAGCGAAGGTGACCGCCAGGAAGATCGCCTTGATCCCCAGGGCCAGGACGATGTTCTGGGTCAGGATCGCCGCACTCTGGCGCGAGAGCCTGACGAAGGCCGGGATTTTGCGCAAGTCATCATCCATCAGCGCCACGTCGGCGGTCTCGATGGCAGTGTCAGTACCGGCCGCAGCCATGGCAAAACCGATCTCGGCCCGGGCCAGGGCCGGCGCATCATTGATACCGTCGCCGACCATGCCGACCCGATGGCCCTGGGCGTACAGGTCTTCGATGGTCTTGAGCTTGTCGGCCGGCAGCAGGTTGCCATGGGCCTGGTCGATACCGACCTGGGCGGCAATGGCCTGGGCCGTGTGCGGATTGTCGCCGGTCAGCATGACAGTCTTGATACCCAGCTCATGCAGTTCGGCAATCGCCTCGCGGCTGCTGTCCTTGACCGTGTCGGCGACGGCGAACAGCGCCAGCGGGCCGGACTTGTCGAGCAGCAGCACGACGGTCTTGCCCTGGCGCTCGAGGGCATCGAGCCGGGCTTCGAGCTGCGCCGAGCACAGGCCCAGTTCTTCGACCAGGCGATGGTTGCCCAGGTGATACAGCTCGCCGTCGATTTCGCCGCGCACACCTCGGCCGGCCAGGGCTTCGAAGGCCGTCACCTCGCTCAGGGGCAGTTGCTGCTCTGTGGCGAACACGGCAATGGCACGGGAGACCGGGTGGTCGGAGCGGTCGGCGAGGCTTGCGGCCAGCGCCTGGGCACGGCCTTCGAACAACGGCTCAAGCACTTCATGGTCGGTTTGCACCGGCTTGCCATGGGTGATGGTGCCGGTCTTGTCCAGGGCCAGGAAGTCGAGCTTGCGCCCGCCTTCCAGGTACACCCCGCCCTTGACCAGGATGCCTTTGCGCGCCGCCGCAGCCAGGCCGCTGACAATGGTCACCGGG
Organism: Pseudomonas donghuensis; assembly: GCF_000259195.1. GTDB lineage: Bacteria > Pseudomonadota > Gammaproteobacteria > Pseudomonadales > Pseudomonadaceae > Aquipseudomonas > Aquipseudomonas donghuensis. The sequence continues at coordinate 81,389 of NZ_JH650761.1, read as the reverse complement.
GTAGAAATCACCAGCGCACACGGGCACGCCACCACCAGCAATACCAGGGCGCGGTAGATCCAGTCGAACCAGGCGCCAGCCATGAACAGCGGCGGAATCACCGCTACCGCCAGGGCAAAGGCGAACACGGCCGGGGTGTAGATGCGCGAGAACTGGTCGACGAAGCGCTGGGTCGGCGCCCGCGCGCCCTGGGCTTCTTCCACGGCCTTGATGATCCGTGCCAGGGTCGATTGCCCGGCCGCCGCCGTGACCCGGTACTCCAGCGCACCGGCCTGGTTGATGGTACCGGCGAACACCTTGTCGCCCGGGCCCTTCTCTACCGGCAGGCTCTCGCCAGTGATCGGCGCCTGGTCGATACTTGACTGGCCGCTGACCACCTCGCCGTCCAGGCCGATGCGCTCGCCGGGACGCACCCGCACCAGCGCGCCCAGGGCGACCTGCTTGACGTCCAGCTCACGCCACTGGCCATCGGCGTCCTGCACGGTGGCGAGGTCCGGGCTCAACTGCATCAGGCCGCCAATAGCGTTACGCGCGCGGTCCAGCGAGCGTGCTTCGATCAGCTCGGCGACAGTGAAGAGGAACATGACCATGGCCGCTTCCGGCCACTGGCCGATCAACACCGCACCGGTCACGGCGATGCTCATCAGCGCGTTGATATTGAGGTTGCCGTTCTTCAGCGCGATCCAGCCCTTTTTGTAGGTACCCAGGCCGCAGCTGAGGATCGACACCAGGGCGACCAGGGCCACCACCCAGGAAGGCGCCAGCTCGGCGAAATGGATGGCCTCGGCGCCCAGCGCCGCCACACCGGCCAACGCCAGCGGCCACCAGTGCTTTTTCGCTGGCGCAGGTGTAGCGCCAGCTTCCTCGGTGGCATCGCTCAGCGGTTCAGCCTGCATGCCCAACGAGGCTACGGCCTGCTCGATGACGACAGTGTCGGCATGGGTATGGCGTACACCGAGGATGCGGTTGATCAGGTTGAATTCCAGCTGCTCGACCCCCGCCAGCTTGCCCAGCTTGTTCTGGATCAGCGTCTGCTCGGTCGGGCAATCCATGGCCTCGATGCGGAAACGGCTCAACCGCGCACCGGCGCTACTCGCCTCGCTCAGCTGCACCAGCGCCGGCGCGGCGTCGTGGGAACAGCAGCTGCTGTGGGCGTGCTCGGCATGCTCATGCTTGGCGTGATCATGGCTGTGCTCATGATCGTGGGGGGCTTTACCTGGGGTGTGGCTGACAGGCTGGTTCATGGGTTCATCCTTAAATGTCCTGTTGCCAAGTGAACACCCTGTAGCCACTATAGGGTCAAGCCACTTGTCGAGGTATTTGCAGATGAAGATCGGAGAACTGGCCAAGGCCACCGATTGCGCGGTGGAAACCATCCGTTATTACGAGCGGGAAAACCTGCTGCCGGAGCCGGCGCGCAGCGAGGGCAACTACCGGATGTACACCCAGGCCCACGTCGAGCGCCTGACCTTCATCCGCAACTGCCGCACCCTGGACATGACCCTGGAAGAAATCCGCAGCCTGCTGCACCTGCGCGACAGCCCGGAAGACCAGTGTGAAAGCGTCAACGCCCTGATCGACGAGCATATCCAGCACGTCAAGGCGCGTATCGACGGCCTGCAGGCCCTGCAGGCCCAACTGCTGGAACTGCGTCAGCACTGCCATCCCAAGGAGGTCCAGTGCTCGATCCTGCAGCATCTTGAGGTCAATGGCGCGGTAACGGCGCCAGAGGCGGAGCATTCGCATGTGGGCAGGAGCCACGGGCACTGATTGAGGTACCTGTAGGAGCGGGCTTGCCCCGCGAGGCGATGTGAAAGACAGATCGCTATCGCGGGGCAAGCCCGCTCCTACAGACAGCCCAGCCAGTTCAGTGGCAGAACTCAGACCGCCATCGGCGCCGTCATTGGCGCGTGGTGCTCGTAGCCTTCGAGGCTGAAGTCGCTCGGTTCGATCTTCTCCAGCCACTGCGGCTCGTACACGCCGGTCTTGGCGAATTCCGGCACGCGATCATTGATCACCAGCTTCGGCGCTGCCAGCGGCTCGCGCTTGAGCTGCTCGTTGAGCATGTCCAGGTGGTTCTCGTAGACGTGCGCATCACCAATGAAATAGGTGAACCAGCGCGGCGTGTAGCCAGTCAGGCGGCCCATCAGCGACAGTAAGGCAGCGCCTTCGGTGAGGTTGAACGGCGTGCCCAGGCCCAGGTCGTTGGAACGGATGTAGAGGGTCAGGGAAATTTCCCTGGTCTCGACATTCGGGTGGAACTGGTACAGCAGGTGGCACGGCGGCAGGGCCATCTCGTCGAGCTGGGCGCAGTTCCAGCCGTGGAACAGGATGCGGCGGCTGCCCGGGTCGTTGTGGATGGTGTCGATGCACTGGCGGATCTGGTCGATGGCCTTGTACAGCACGACGAAGGCTTCACCGTCTTCCTCGGCCTGGGCGATCTGCTGGAAGCCCTGGCTCCGGGCCAGCTCGATGGCGGCCGGGTTGCTCAGCGGGATGCGCTTGTAAGCCGGCCACTGGCGCCATTGCACGCCGTAGATCTCGCCGAGGTCGTCATGGCCCTGGCGGAACGGGTTGGCCAGCCACTGGGCGTTTTCGTTGGCGTTCTGGTCCCAGACCTTGCAGCCCAGCTCGCGAAACTCGCCAGCGTTCTTCACGCCGCGCAGGAAACCGACCATCTCGCCGATCGCCGACTTGAACGCCAGCTTGCGGGTGGTGATGGCCGGAAAGCCCTTCTGCAGGTCGAAGCGCAGCATGGCGCCCGGCAGGCTGATGGTGCGGATGCCGGTACGGTTACCCTGCAGGGTGCCGTTTTCGATCACGTCACGGACCAGATCTAGATACTGTTTCATGGCTTACCTGTAGCTAGGACGGCAGGGGATCGCCCTGCCGTGGAAATTCAAACGGCGGCCTTGGCCGTGGGTTTGCGGTTATAGGCCCACCAGATCAGGCCGATGCCGCCGAGGATCATCGGCACGCAAAGCAACTGCCCCATGGTCAACCAGCCAAAGGCAAGGTAGCCAAGCTGGGCGTCGGGTACCCGCACGAATTCGACGATGAAGCGGAAAATTCCGTAGAACAGCGCGAACATGCCGGAAACTGCCATGGTCGGACGCGGTTTGCGCGAGTACAGCCAGAGAATCAGGAATAATGCCACACCTTCCAGGGCGAACTGGTACAGCTGCGACGGGTGACGTGGCAGCTGGGCCGGGTCGCTGAACGGCGGGAAGACCATGGCCCACGGCACGTCGGTGGCCTTGCCCCACAGCTCGGCATTGATGAAGTTGCCGATACGCCCGGCGCCCAGGCCAATCGGCACCAGTGGCGCGACGAAGTCCATCAGCTCGAAGAACGACTTGTTGTTGCGCTTGCCGAACCACAAGGCCGCCAGCATCACGCCGATGAAGCCGCCGTGGAACGACATGCCGCCCTTCCATACCTCGAAGATCAAAGTCGGGTTGGCCAGATAGGCGTGCAGGTCATAGAACAGCACGTAGCCCAGGCGACCACCGACAATCACCCCCATCGACAGCCAGAACACCAGGTCGGAGAGCTTCTCGCGGCTCCAGGTCGGGTCAAAGCGGTTGAGGCGACGCGAGGCCAGCAGCCAGGCGCCGCCGATGCCGACCAGATACATCAGGCCGTACCAATGGATTTTCAGCGGACCCAGGACCACGGCCACTGGATCGATCTGCGGGTAAGGCAGCATGGTGACTCCTCTCGTTAAAGCAAAAAGCTCAAGCCGACGCAGAACAGCAGCGTGGCAAACAGCCGTTTGAGCAAGCGTGGCGACAGTTTATGCGCCAGGCGCGCGCCGAAGCGGGCGAAAAACATGCTGGTCAGGGCAATGCCCAGCAGCGCCGGCAGGTACACGAAGCCCAGGCTGTGCGCCGGCAGATGCGGGTCATGCCAGCCCAGCCAGATGAAACTCAGGGCACTGGCCACGGCAATCGGGAAACCACAGGCCGACGAAGTCGCCACCGCCTGCTGCATGGGCAGGCTGCGCCAGGTCAGGAACGGCACGGTCAACGAGCCGCCGCCAATGCCGAAGATTGCCGAGGCCCAGCCGATCACGCTACCCGCAACCGTCAGCCCGGGCTTGCCGGGGATGCCGCGGCTGGCCTTGGGCTTGAGGTCCAGGGCCATCTGCACGGCGATCACCAGGGCGAACACGCCAATGATCTTTTGCAGCATCGGGCCCTGGATCGCCGAGGCGGTTTTGGCGCCGATACCGGCGCCGATCAGTATCCCAAGGGTCATCCAGACGAAGATCGGCCACTGCACCGCGCCCTTGCGGTGGTGCTCGCGAATGGCATTGACCGAGGTAAAGACAATGGTCGCCAGCGAAGTCCCCACCGCCAGGTGGGTCAGCACCGAAGCGTCGAAGCCTTGCACAGTGAAACTGAGCACCAGCACCGGCACGATGATGATGCCACCACCAACGCCGAACAGCCCGGCCAGCACGCCTGCGCAGGCGCCCAGCGCCAGATAGAGCACGAATTCCATTGCCGCCCCCCGTAAATTCAGTCCGGCATGGTAACGGAAGGTAGGCCTGCGGCTCTAGTGAAGACACATTAAGTCGATGGATCGCCTCGGACGCTATGGGTAGAGTGGGCAAAAACACAGAGGCCCACCTATGTGCCTGATCGTTTTTGCCTGGCGGCCGGGGCATGCCCAGCCGCTGATCGTCGCGGCCAACCGTGATGAGTTCTACGCCCGCCCCAGCCGTGTGCTGGGGGCCTGGGAGGATGCGCCCGGGGTTTACGCCGGGCGCGACCTGGAAGCCGGCGGCACCTGGCTGGGTGTCGGGCCCAATGGCCGCTTTGCGGCGCTGACCAATATCCGCGACCCGCATCAGCCCCAGGGCGCCCGGTCGCGGGGCGAGCTGGTGGCGGCGTTCCTGCGAGGTGAGCTGGGGGTCGAGGCTTATCTGGATCAGGTCGCCAGCCGTAGCCAGCAGTATTCGGGCTTCAACCTGCTGGTCGCCGATAACGCACAACTGGGTTACCTGAATGCCCGACAACCTACGCCGCAGGTGCTGGGCGAAGGGGTTTACGGCGTGTCCAATGCCGGGCTGGATACGCCCTGGCCGAAGCTGCTCAAGGCGCGGGCGGGGTTGCAGCAGCACCTGGCCGATCCGCAGCCCGAGCGCTTGCTGGAGCTGCTTGGGGATAACTTGCCGGCGGCGGACAGCGAGCTGCCGGAGACCGGCGTGGGGTTGGGGACCGAGCGGTTGCTGTCGAGCGTGTTTATCGCCAGCCAGAACTACGGGACGCGGGCCAGTACGGTGCTGATTGTCGAGGCGGATGGTCGGCGGCGGTTGCTGGAGCGCAGTTTTGGGCCGCTTGGCGGGCATCTGGGGGAGGTGTGTTTGCAGGTCTGACGCTATCGCTGGCAAGCCAGCTCCCACAGGGTCGGTGAATGCAGGTCCATTGTGGGAGCTGGCTTGCCAGCGATGGGCTGCAAAGCAGCCCTAAAATCACAAGGCCTTGCCCACCCCGGGCCCGATCATCCGCGCCAGGCCCAGGTTCTTCAGGGCCAGCTGCAACGAACTGTGGATAACTTGCGGGTTGTCGATGCTCATGGCCTGGGCCAACAGCTCCTTGGACTTGCTCAGGCTGACCTGACGCAGCATCCACTTCACCTTGGGCAGGTTGGTGGCGTTCATCGACAGGCTGTCGAAGCCCATGGCCATCAACAGTACCGCTGCCGCCGGGTCACCGGCCATTTCACCGCAGATGCTCACCGGCTTGCCTTCGGCGTGGGCGTCGCGCACCACGTTCTGCAGGGCCTGGAGCACCGCCGGGTGCAGGTAGTCATAGAGGTCGGCGACGCGCGGGTTGTTGCGGTCCACCGCCAGCAAATACTGGGTCAGGTCGTTGGAGCCGACCGACAGGAAATCCACCTGGCGTGCCAGCTCGCGGGTTTGGTACACCGCAGCGGGAATCTCAACCATCACTCCCACCGGCGGCATCGGCACGTCGGTGCCTTCGTCGCGCACTTCGCCCCAGGCCCGATGGATCAGGTGCAGGGCTTCTTCGAGTTCGTGGATACCGGAAATCATCGGCAGCAGGATGCGCAGGTTGTTCAGGCCTTCGCTGGCCTTGAGCATCGCGCGGGTCTGCACCAGGAAGATTTCCGGGTGGTCGAGGGTGACGCGAATACCGCGCCAGCCGAGGAACGGGTTGTCTTCCTTGATCGGGAAGTACGACAGCGCCTTGTCACCGCCGATATCCAAGCTGCGCATGGTTACCGGCAGCGGGTGGAAGGCCGCCAGTTGCTCGCGGTAGATCGCCAGCTGCTCTTTTTCACTGGGGAAACGCTGGTTGATCATGAACGGTACTTCGGTACGGTACAGGCCGACACCTTCGGCGCCACGTTGCTGGGCGCGGGCGACATCGGCGAGCAGCCCGGTGTTGACCCACAGCGGCATGCGGTGGCCATCGAGGGTTACGCAAGGCAGTTCGCGCAGGGCGTCGAGGCCCTGGGCCAGCTGGCGCTCTTCTTCGACCACTTCGGCGTACTGCTTGCGCAGCACTTCGCTGGGGTTGGTGTAGACCTCGCCCTTGTAGCCATCGACGATCATGTCGATGCCGTCGACCTTGGAGTACGGCAGGTCAACCAGGCCCATGACGGTCGGGATGCCCATGGCCCGGGCCAGGATAGCGACGTGGGAGTTGCCTGAGCCCAGTACCGAGACCAGGCCGAGCAGCTTGCCTTCCGGCACCTCGCCGAGCATCGCCGGAGTCAGTTCTTCACTGATCAGAATGGTGTTGTCGGGATAGACCAACGACAGCTGACGGGCCTCCTGCAGGTAGGCCAGCAGTCGCCGGCCCAGATCCTTCACGTCGGAAGCCCTCTCGCGCAGGTAGGCATCGTCCATCAGCTCGAAGCGATTGACGTGCTCGCCGACCACCTGGCGCAGCGCGCCCTGGGCCCACTGGCCGGTCTTGATCACCTGCACCACTTCACCGCCCAGGGCCGCGTCTTCGAGCATCATCAGGTAGACGTCGAACAGCGCGCGCTCTTCCGGGCGCAATTGGGTGGCGAGCTTGGCGGAGAGGTTGCGCATGTCTTCGCGCACCCCTTCCAGGGCGTTGTTGAACAGAAGCAGCTCGGCGTCGATGTCATCGACGGTCTTGTCCGGCACCACGTCGAGGTCGGCCGGCGGCAGCATGACCACCGCCTTGCCCACCGCAGCGCCGGGTGAACCGGGTACGCCGACGAACTTGGCCTCCTGGATACCCTTGCCCTGACGGCCCAGGCCGCGGATCGAGCCGGTGGCCTCGGCGTGGGCGATAACCCCGGCGAGCTGCGCGCTCATGGTCACCAGGAAGGCTTCTTCGCCTTCATCGAACTGACGGCGCTCCTTTTGCTGGATGACCAACACCCCGACCACGCGGCGGTGGTGGATGATCGGTGCACCGAGGAAGGAGGCAAAACGCTCCTCGCCGGTTTCGGCGAAGTAGCGATAACGCGGGTGATCGGCGGCGTTTTCCAGGTTCAGCGGCTCTTCCCGGGTACCGACCAGGCCGACCAGGCCTTCGTTGGGGGCCATGCTGACCTTGCCGATCGAGCGCTTGTTCAAGCCCTCGGTGGCCATCAGCACGAAGCGGTTGGTCTCGGGATCGAGCAGGTAGACGGAGCAGACCTGACTGCCCATGGCCTCTTTTACGCGCAACACAATGATCCCCAACGCCGTCTTGAGATCCTTGGCGGAGTTAACTTCCTGGACGATCTTGCGCAGCGTATTGAGCATGGCTCGGGGTCGAACTCCGTCGTCAGTCGCGCGCCAGCAGGCGCGGGGCAAGCTCTTTGAGAGCGCGGCGGTAAACCTCGCGCTTGAATGTCACCACCTGGCCCAGCGGATACCAATAGCTGACCCAGCGCCAGCCGTCGAACTCCGGTTTACCGGTCAAGTCCATCCGCACCCGCTGCTCGTTGGAGACCAGGCGCAACAGGAACCATTTCTGTTTCTGGCCGATGCACAGCGGTTGGCTGTGGGTACGGACCAGGCGTTGGGGTAAACGATAACGCAACCAGCCACGGGTGCAGGCAAGAATTTCAACATCATCTCGCTCCAGCCCCACTTCTTCATTCAGCTCGCGGTACAGGGCATCTTCCGGCGTTTCCTCGGGGTTGATACCTCCCTGGGGAAACTGCCAGGCATCCTGGTTGATCCGTCGAGCCCATAGCACCTGCCCAAGATCATTCGTCAGAATGATCCCGACATTGGGGCGAAAACCATCGGGGTCGATCACGGCAGCAACCTCGCAAACGCATGTCACGGCATTGTTCCACAAAGGTCACGAAGCCAGCAACGCGCCTGTTTACCTTATGTGCACCGTTGTGAAAAGTCCGTATTCTGTGGGACTTTTCAGATGTTATGCGAGTGACTTAAATGCGCCTGGCTTTATTCGATCTGGACAATACGCTCCTTGGTGGCGACAGCGACCACGCCTGGGGGGATTACCTGTGCGAACGCGGCATTCTCGACCCGGTCGAGTACCAGAACCGCAACGACGCTTTCTATCAGGACTACCTGGCCGGCAAGCTGGACCTCAGTGCCTACCTGAACTTCAGCCTGGAAATCCTCGCGACCACGGAAATCGCCCAGCTCGACGAATGGCATCGCGATTTCATGCGCGATTGCGTCGAGCCGATCATCCTGCCCAAGGCGCTGGCCCTGCTGAAGAAGCATCGGGATGCCGGTGACAAGCTGGTGATCATCACCGCCACCAACCGTTTCATCACCGGCCCGATCGCCAAACGCCTGGGCGTTCAGACCCTGCTGGCCACCGAATGCGAAATGGTCGACGGTCGTTTCAGCGGCCGCAGTACCGATATACCGTGCTTCCGTGAAGGCAAGGTGACGCGCCTGAACCGCTGGCTGCTGGAGAACGGCTATAGCCTGGATGACAGCTACTTCTACAGCGACTCGATGAACGACCTGCCACTGCTGGAAAAGGTCACAAACCCGGTGGCGGTCGACCCCGACCCGAACCTGCGTGCCGAAGCCCAGAAGCGCGGCTGGCCAGTGATCAGCCTGCGCGATTGATGCGTGAGTGGCCGCTGCCTCCCCGGCAGCGGCCTCAGCTTGGCTTGGCGACCATCATGTAGAAAATCACCATGAACGCCAGGAACGCCGGCCAGCCCAGGCCAAACCACCAGCGCATGTAGCTGGCCGCCTTCATCGGCATCGCCACACCGTCGCGCAAGGCCTGCTCGGCCAACCTGTGCACGCGAATCTGCAGCCACACCACCGGCAGCCAGCAGATGCCGGCAAACACGTACAAGCCAAAGCTCCACATCAGCCAGCTCTGGTGCGGCGGCCACCCGGCCAGCAACACCAGGCCGATGCCGCTCAATGGCTGGAACACCGCAGTGGTCGCGGTAAATGCCCAGTCGGCGAACACCAGGTGCTTGAAGGTCGTCGCGATTACCTCGACCTTGCCGGTACGCCAGGCGCGCAGGGCATAGTAGGCCGAACCGGCACCGAGGCCGAACAGAACGGTAGAAGACAGGATGTGCAGGGTTTTGAGCAGCAGGTAAGCACTCATCGACGCGGTTCAGTCCATAGAAGCCAAAGGGTAGCCACCATCATCACCAGGTTCTTGGCGACGGCAGCGTAGGGGTCAAACCAGTAATGCGGCAGCACCACGCTGATGATCAGCGTGTAGCCGAGCATCAACAGCAGTTGCGCCTGCAGCGCCCGGCGTCGCCAACGGCGCAGCAGCAGGCCGATGCCGAGGACGAAATCGCACAGTGAGCCGGCAATTACCGCCAGGGTTGCCGCAAAGCCTTGCAAACCGGCTTCGGCAAGAATACGCAGGCCCCAGTCATGGCCAGGGCCAAGGCTGACCACGGCAGTGCCCAGCCAGATCAGCACCAACACCGCCAGCATTAGCGGTCGTAACGCCAGCTGGCTGCTCTGGGCGGCGCTCGGCCAGGTTGCCAACCGCGAGGCCAGCGGCGCGCAGCGATAACCGCAGTGCCCGGCGAGGATATCGGGGTCGGCGCAATTGTCGCGCCGGGCCATGCGCAGGCTCTGGCTGTTCAATGCCCGCCAGCCGAGGCGATCGCCAAGCCAGACCGCAGGCCGAGCGAGCATTGACGGCACTTCAAGGTAGCGGGCTGGCGCCCAGCCCTGTGCCGCACGCAGGCTATCCAATACTTGGGCCAAGGTCATTTGCTGCGGGCCGACCAACGGCACGACGCAGGGCTGCGCCGGCCACTGTCGCATCAGCGCCAGCACCGCCGCACTCAGGTCGTCGATGTGCAAGGGTTGCAACTGCGCCTTGAGGCCCAGCAACGCAATCATTGGCCAGGGTGACAAGCGCGCCAGCCACTGGCTGCTGGTGCCGCCGGCCCCGAGCAGCAGCGACGGGCGCAGCACCACGGCCGGAATGCCCAGCCCCAACAGGTAATCGTCTGCACGCGCCTTGCTGGCCAAAAAGGGCACATCCGCCTGTTCACCGGCGCCCAGCGCAGAAATCTGCAAAACCCGCACGCCACGCTGCGCCGCCAGGTCGAACAGCGCCCGGGTGCCAATGTCCTGGGTTCGCGACAGCTGGCCTTCCTGGGTGCTGAGCACACCGGCGGCATTGATCAGCAGGTCGATACCGGCAGGAAGCGCATAGGCCGTTGGCTCCAGCGCCAGCCGGTCGAGGTCGAGAATTTGCCAAGTAACCCCGGGCAGCGACGCTGGCTGCGCATGGCGGCTGGTCGCGAAAACCTGATGGCCAGCCATGTGCAAGGCCTGCAGAAGATGGCGGCCAACGAACCCCGTGGCCCCCACCAGTAACACCTTCATGACGATCCTTATCGTTTAAACCGGCTTGGCACCCATCAGCCCGGCGATGGCGATAAAACACACACCGCTGAACACTGCCAGCGCCAGGGTGAGCTTCGGGCTGCCCACGGCCGCTGCGGTACGCAGGCGATTGACCCGCACCAGCAGCCAGAACCAGCTGAACGCACCGACGGTGTAGATCACGCTGGAACCCAGCACCCAGGTCTGGCCCAACGGCCAGCCGATCAGGTGTACCAGCCACCAGCCGGTGAACGGCATGCTTACCAGGCAAATGCCCATCAACAGCCAGACAAACACCAGCGGCCGAGCCATCAGCCGCGTGTGGGCACTGGCATCACCCTTGCGGCGCGCGATAAAGGTCCAGATCGCCAGCCCCAATGCGCTGCCCAGCAGCAACACGGTGGCCAGGATGTGGGCGGTTTTCAGGGTCGTCAGCAGTTCCATTTCTTTTATCTTCCTCAGGCATTGCCCAAAAGCGTAGACGCTCAGCCCAGGAACAGCCGGTACGCCGGGTTATCGGTTTCGTCCCAGTACGGGTAGCCGATCTTGGCCAGCGCCGCCGGCACCAGATGGCGCTCATCATCCGGCACCTGCAGGCCGGCGACCACGCGACCATCGGCCGCGCCGTGGTTGCGGTAGTGGAACATCGAGATGTTCCAGCGCCCACCCAACTTGTTGAGGAAGTTGAACAGCGCACCCGGGCGTTCGGGAAACTCGAAACGCAACACCAGCTCATCGCTGACCCGCGCCGCATGGCCGCCGACCATATGGCGGATGTGCAGCTTGGCCAGTTCGTTATCGGTCAGGTCGAGGACCGGGAAGCCTTGCTCGGTCAGGCTCTGGATCAGCGCACTGCGCGGGTCGGTATCCGGATGGGTCTGCACACCGACGAAGATGTGCGCCTCGCCGTCGGCATGGTAGCGGTAGTTGAATTCGGTGATCTGGCGCTTGCCCACCGCCTCGCAGAAGGCCTTGAAGCTGCCGGGCCGCTCGGGGATGGTCACGGCGATGATGGCTTCACGGCCCTCCCCCAGTTCGGCACGCTCGGCGACATGGCGCAGGCGGTCGAAGTTGACGTTGGCGCCGGAATCGATGGCGACCAGGGTCTGCCCGGTCACCCCGTTGAGTTCGACGTACTTCTTGATCCCGGCAACGCCCAAGGCGCCGGCAGGTTCGGTGATCGAGCGGGTATCGTCGTAGATATCCTTGATTGCCGCGCAGATCTCGTCGGTACTGACGGTGATCACGTCATCGACATACTGCTTGCAGATGTCGAAGGTGTGCTGACCGATCTGCGCCACTGCCACACCGTCGGCAAACAGCCCGACCTGCGGCAGTACCACACGCTCACCCGCTGTCATGGCGGCCTGCAGGCAGTTGGAGTCGTCCGGCTCGACGCCGATCACCTTGATCTGCGGGCGCAGGTACTTCACGTAGGCCGCGATGCCGGCAATCAGGCCGCCGCCGCCAACCGGAACGAAGATCGCATCCAGCTGCCCCGGGTGCTGACGGAGGATCTCCATGGCCACGGTGCCCTGCCCGGCGATGGTGAGCGGATCGTCATAGGGGTGGATGTAGACGAAGCCTTTCTCGTCCACCAGCTTCAGCGAGTACGCCAGCGCTTCCGGGAACGTATCACCATGCAGCACCACCTTGCCGCCGCGCGAACGCACGCCTTCGACCTTGATCTCGGGGGTGGTCTTGGGCATCACGATGGTGGCCTTGATCCCCAGCTCACGGGCCGCCAGGGCCACGCCCTGGGCATGGTTGCCGGCCGATGCGGTGACCACGCCACGGGCCAGTTCTTCAGCACTGAGCTGGGCCAGTTTGTTGTAGGCACCGCGAATCTTGAACGAGAACACCGGCTGCAAGTCTTCACGCTTGAGCAGGATGTTGTTGCCCAGGCGCTTGCTCAGCTGGCCGGCGGTCTGCAACGGGGTTTCGACGGCAACGTCGTAAACGCGCGAGGTGAGGATCTTCTTGACGTACTGTTCGAGCATCGGGAAAGCATCACTGAGCGGTTGGGCGAGGTTTGCGAGTCTACCCCAGCGCCCTGTCGGGCGACCACAGCAAGCCAGGGGTTTTAGCCGCTATACTACGCGCCTTCACGATACTCCTCCCCGCTTCGGAGCCCGCATGACCCAGGACCAACTCAAACAAGCTGTCGCCCAGGCCGCTGTCGATTTCATTCTGCCCAAGCTCGACGACAAGAGCATCGTCGGCGTCGGCACCGGTTCGACCGCCAACTGCTTCATCGACGCCCTGGCCAAGCACAAGACCGCCTTCGACGGCGCCGTGGCCAGCTCCGAAGCGACCGCTGCACGCCTGAAAGGTCATGGTATTCCGGTGTATGAGCTGAACACCGTCAGCGACCTGGAGTTCTACGTTGATGGTGCCGACGAAAGCGACGAACACCTGAACCTGATCAAGGGCGGTGGCGCGGCCCTGACCCGCGAGAAAATCGTTGCCGCCGTGGCCAAGACCTTCATCTGCATCGCCGACGCCAGCAAGCTGGTGCCGGTACTGGGCGCCTTCCCGTTGCCGGTCGAAGTGATTCCAATGGCCCGCAGCCACGTGGCGCGCCAGCTGGTCAAGCTGGGGGGCGACCCGGTGTACCGCGAGGGTGTGCTGACCGATAACGGCAACATCATTCTCGATGTGCACAACCTGCAGATCACCAACCCGGTCGAGCTGGAAAGCCAGATCAATGCGATTGTCGGCGTGGTCACCAATGGCCTGTTCGCGGCGCGGCCGGCGGATCTGCTGTTGCTGGGGACTTCGGAAGGGGTCAAGAGCCTCAAGGCCTGAGGTGTCTGATTCAGGGCGGCTTTGCAGCCTATCGCTGGCAAGCCAGCTCCCACAGGTTCTGCTTGTGGGAGCTGGCTTGCCAGCGATGAAGCTTACTCGGCCGGCTTCTTGAACACGTAAAACAGGTTCGGCTCGCTGACCAGGTAAATGGTCCCGGCATCGTCCATGGCGATACCTTCGGCCTGCGGCACGCTCTGCTTCAGGCCCTGAAAGCCCTTGCGCAACGACAAGGTGCTCAGCGGCTTGCCCTGCACATCCAGCTCCAGCACCAGCTGCGATTCATCCGACAGCGCCAGCAAGTGGCCGCTGCGCTCATCGAACTGCAAGCTCGACAGGTCACGCACAAACAACCGCGAATCACGCTTCTGGTCCTGCACCACATGCACCGCATACGGTTGCTCGGGGTTGTCATGGGGGAAGCCATGCACCTCGTAGATCAGCATCGGGTCGCGCTCCTTGGCCACGAACAGGCGCTTGCCGGCCGAGTCGTAGGCCAGGCCTTCAAAGCCTTTGTTGCCATTGAGGCCGATACCCAGGGTCAGTTGTTCGGCATCCTTGGCATCGAGAAAGGGCGTGTTGTCGTTCAGGCGCACGCGAATCAGACGCTGCTCGCGCTCGTCGGTGATCACGTAGCTGTTGGGGCCGACGTACTCCACCGCCTCCGGGTCGCCAAAGCCGGTCAGCGGCACCCGGCGCAGGATACGCCCGTCCAGTGACAGCTCGATCAGCTCGGAGCGCTTGTTGGTCACGGTAAACAGGCTGTTGCGGTCGGGGTCGAAGGTCAGCGCCGAGATGTCGTCGTCCAGGCCTTCGACAGGTTGAGCCTCCAGCACCACCTGGTACTGGTCCAGGCCAATGCTCTGCTCGAACGGCTGCCACCAGGTCTTGAGGTTGAACCAGCCGCGCTCGAACAGGCGGTACTGCTGCCCGGCCGCGGTGACCAGAAGCAAGCCGAGCAGGCTCAAAACCAGGAAAATCAGGGGCAGGCGAATGTAGCGACGCATTCAGGTGGACTCAGTCAGTGACAGCCTGAATCTTCCCACACTCAACTGAAGTGAAACTTAATCCTGAAGTAGGAAAAGTCTGAAATCAGGGCTTGTTAAAACGATAGAACAGGTTCGGCTCACTGACGATGTACAGCGTGCCTTTGTCGTCCATCGCCACGCCTTCGGCTCGCGGGATACGCTTGTTCAAGCCATTGAAACCGCCCAGCAGGGTCATGAAGCTGACCTGCTCGCCCTTCTCGTTCAGCTCCAGCAGCATGTTCGAGTCAGCGGACAGCACCAGCAGGTGCCCGGTACGCGGATCGACGCCCAGGGCCGAGAGGTTGCGCAGGTCCAGCTCGTCGCTTGGCAGCGGCTGCTTGTCGCCAGTCAGTGGGCTATGGCCGTCGCTGCTCCAGGTGAACAAGGCCGGCGGCCGCTCTTCACCAAGGATGATGCGCTGCTGCATAGGGTCCCAGGCCACGGCTTCGAAGGCTTTGTTCTGGTTTTCCGAAGGGCCGAGGTCGTATTGCGGGAAATCGGCGATGTTCAGCGATTGGGTGTCGGCATTAAGGGTGACGATGGTCATCTTGTGAGCGCGCTCGTCGACAATCGCCAGGCGCCCGCCCTCCAGCACTGCAACCCCTTCAGGATTGCTCCAGCCCACCAGCGGCATTTTGCGCAGCACGTCGCCTTCAAGGGTCAGCTCAACCAGGAAGGGATTCTTGCCCATGACGGCGAACAAGGTTTTGCTCACCGGGTTGTAGGACAGGTCAGAAGCTTCATCATCCTCCATGCCCGGCAGCACCTTGGCATCGATATTGACCTGGTAATCCGGCAACCAGATGCTGGCCTGCTGCTCGACCTTGCTTTCGAAACGCTCCTGCAACCAGAGCAAGCCACGGTCATCCCAATGCATGGCAATCGCCACGCCGTAGCCGATGATTGCCGCGGCTGCCGCCCAGGTGGACCAGCGCAAGGCCAGGCCACGTTTGCGCGCAGGCGGCACGGAATTGCTCGAAGGTAGGGGAGTGGCCATGAAGTTTTGCTCTTTTTGCCAGTTGATATCACGTAACCGGCGCGTTCGCAGAGCCAGGTCCGCACGCATTATCCGGATCGGTTGTGAAAAAAATGGCAAAACCGACAAGCCGCATGGCAGCCGACAATACTGGCTGCCATGCCAACATGGTTAAAGCACCTGGCTTTCGAAACGGCTGACGCCTGGCAGCTCCACCACCAGCTTGTCGCCCGGATTGAGCGGGCCAACCCCGACCGGGGTACCGGTGAGAATCACATCACCGGCCATCAGCGAGAATTGCGTGGCCATGTGCTGGATCATCGGCACGATCGGGTTGAGCATCAGTGCGCTGTTGCCGTCCTGGCGCACTTCGCCGTTGAGGGTCAGGCGGATGCCAATGTCGGTCAGGTCTTCAAAGGCGCTGACCGGTACGAACGGCGGCAACACGCAGGCGCCATCGAAGCACTTGGAGCGCTCCCACGGCAGGCCTTTTTCCTTCAGTTGTGCCTGCAGATCGCGCAGCGTCAGGTCCAGGGCCGGGGCGAAGCCGGAGATAGCGTCGAGCACTTCTTCTACGGTCGGGTTGGTAGACAGCGACTTGCCGAGCAACACGGCAATTTCTGTCTCGTAATGCACCGAACCGCGTTCAGTCGGGATCTTGAAGCCGCTGTCGAGCGGCACCACACAACTGCCCGGCTTGATGAACAACAGGGGTTCGGTCGGGATCGGGTTATCCAGCTCTTGGGCGTGCTCGGCATAGTTGCGCCCGATGCACACCACCTTGCCCAGGGGAAAGTGAATACGCGTGCCGTCTACATACTGGTGCTGATAGCTCATTGCCGACTCCTGGCGCTATTGGATGCTCTTGTGCCTGTGGCTTACTCGACAGCGAAGATCTTGCCCGGGTTCATGATCCCGTTGGGGTCGAACGCCGCCTTCACTGCTTTCATGTATTCGATCTCAGCCGGCGAGCGACTGTAGGTCAAGTAATCGCGCTTGGTCATGCCCACGCCGTGCTCGGCAGAGATCGAGCCGTTGTACTTCTCGACGGTCTCGAACACCCACTTGTTCACCGTCGCGCACTTGGCAAAGAATTCGTCCTTGCTCAGGTTCTGCGGCTTGAGGATGTTCAGGTGCAGGTTGCCGTCGCCGATATGGCCGTACCAGACCACTTCGAAATCCGGGTAGTTATCCGCGACGATCGCGTCAATATCCTTGAGAAACGCCGGCACTTTCGACACGGTCACCGAAATATCGTTCTTGTACGGGGTCCAGTGCGAGATGGTTTCGGAGATGAACTCGCGCAGCTTCCACAGGTTCTGCAACTGCTGTTCGCTCTGGCTCATGACTCCGTCCAGCACCCAACCCTGCTCCACGCAGTGCTCGAACGTGGCCAGGGCGTCATTGGCCACCTCCTCGTTGCTGGCTTCGAACTCCAGCAATACATAGAACGGACAGTCGGTCGCGAACGGCGCCGGCACGTCGCCGCGGCCCATGATCTTGGCCAGGGCCTTGTCGGAGAAGAACTCGAAGGCGGTCAGGTCGAGCCTGGCACGAAACGCGTGCAGCACCGGCATGATCGAGTCGAAGTCCGG
Organism: Pseudomonas donghuensis; assembly: GCF_000259195.1. Taxonomy (GTDB): domain Bacteria; phylum Pseudomonadota; class Gammaproteobacteria; order Pseudomonadales; family Pseudomonadaceae; genus Aquipseudomonas; species Aquipseudomonas donghuensis. Next base: position 64,172 of record NZ_JH650761.1, on the reverse strand, counting down.
CGTACCGAGGACCATGGCCGTGAGATTGTTCGGCGCCCGGTCCAGGCGCATGGTGGCCTCGACCACAAAACCCAGGGTGCCCTCGGCGCCAATGAACAGCTGACGCAGGTCGTAGCCGGTGGCGTTCTTGATCAGGTCCTTGTTCAGCTCGAGCACGTCGCCCTTGCCGGTGACGACCTTGAGGCCGGCGACCCAATTGCGGGTCATGCCGTAGCGAATAACCTTGATTCCGCCGGCATTGGTGCCGATATTGCCGCCAATCTGACTGGAACCTGCCGAAGCGAAGTCCACCGGGTAATACAACCCCTTTGCTTCGGCGAAATCCTGCAACTGCTGGGTAATCACCCCCGGCTGACAGACCACCGAGCGGTCGAATTCGTTGAAATCGAGAATCTGGTTCATGTAGTCGAAAGCCACGACCACTTCGCCATTAGCCGCTACCGCCGCTGCCGACAGCCCGGTTCGGCCGCCCGACGGCACCAGGGCGACCTTGTGCTGATTGGCCCAGCGGACAATAGCCTGAACCTGCTCGATGCTCTTGGGGAAGACGATGGCCGAAGGCGCCGGCGCGAAGTGCTTGGTCCAGTCCTTGCCGTAAGCGTCAAGGGAGGCCGCGTCGGTCAGCACCTTACCGGGCTCTACCAGAGTCATCAGTTCATCAATCAGCGCAAGATCGGTCATCGATAGAACTCTCGAACTATTCATAGTCACCCTGAGCACACTTCACGTCCCAGGGATGGGCGTATCGGGGGGTACTCATGCTAGCATACGCCCCCCGCTGATCGTGCTTCAGGCCGATGCTGCGAGAGCTTCACTTCCCTGCCATTTTTCTCCGGGACACAGGTTTACGCAGATGAGCAAGACTTCTCTCGATAAGAGCAAGATCAAGTTCCTTCTTCTCGAAGGCGTCCACCAATCCGCCGTGGACGTCCTCAAGGCCGCCGGGTATACCAGCATCGAGTACCTCACCGGTTCTCTGCCCGACGCTGAGTTGAAAGAAAAGATCGCTGATGCCCACTTCATCGGCATCCGCTCGCGCACTCAACTGACCGAAGAGGTTTTCGACTGCGCCAAGAAACTGGTCGCTGTCGGCTGTTTCTGCATCGGTACCAACCAGGTTGACCTGAACGCCGCTCGTGAGCGCGGTATCGCCGTGTTCAACGCGCCGTACTCCAATACCCGTTCGGTGGCCGAACTGGTGCTGGCCGAAGCGATCCTGCTGCTGCGCGGCATCCCCGAGAAAAACGCTTCCTGCCACCGTGGTGGCTGGATCAAGAGCGCGGCCAACTCCTTCGAGATCCGTGGCAAGAAGCTGGGCATCGTCGGCTACGGCTCGATCGGTACCCAACTGTCGGTCCTGGCCGAAGGCCTGGGCATGCAGGTGTTCTTCTTCGACCCGCTGACCAAGCTGCCATTGGGCAACGCTACCCAGGTCACCAGCCTGCACGAGCTGCTGGGCCTGGCCGACATCGTCTCGCTGCACGTGCCTGAGCTGCCATCCACCCAATGGATGATCGGCGAGAAAGAAATCCGTGCGATGAAGAAGGGCTCGATCCTGATCAACGCCGCCCGCGGTACCGTGGTCGAGCTGGATCACCTGGCTGCGGCCATCAAGGACAAGCACCTGATCGGCGCCGCCATCGACGTGTTCCCGGTCGAGCCACGCTCCAACGACGAGCAGTTCGAAAGCCCGCTGCGCGGCCTGGACAACGTGATCCTGACCCCGCACATCGGCGGTTCCACCGCTGAAGCCCAGGCCAACATCGGTCTGGAAGTGGCCGAGAAGCTGGTCAAGTACAGCGACAACGGTACTTCCGTGTCGTCGGTCAACTTCCCTGAAGTGGCCCTGCCGGCGCACCCGGGCAAGCACCGTCTGCTGCACATCCACGAAAACATTCCGGGTGTACTCAGCGAAATCAACAAAGTGTTCGCCGAAAACGGGATCAACATCTCCGGTCAGTTCCTGCAGACCAACGAGAAAGTCGGTTACGTGGTTATCGACGTTGACGCCGAGTACTCGGACCTGGCGCAAGAAAAACTGCAACAGATCAAGGGCACCATCCGTTCCCGCGTTCTGTTCTAAGTTTTCCGTGCGACAAAAAAGGGAGGCCGTGATGGCCTCCCTTTTTTATGCCCGCCTTACTTGACGGTAACGGTGATCTTCTTCGACTCGACACTCGGCTTGAACGGCACGTGGAACTTGTCGCCCAGCACCAGTTGCAGGGTGTGCTGGCCCGGGGTCAGGGTCAGTTGGACTTCGGTCTGCGCCTTGCCGAAGTGCAGCACTTGCGGGCCCGCCGGCAGCGGTGCGTTGTTTTCCGGCAGCAGGCTGGTTGGCAGCACCTGGTCGGCCGCAGGCTGCTTGTCGACATCCACCAGCAAGTGGTGGTGGCCGGTATGCGGAGTAGCATCACCTGCCGGTTTGAGCTCCATGCCCTCGATGCCGAACTTGACGGTGAAGGTCTTGTCGACCGTAGCGCCATCGGCCGGGGAAACGATGAAGACCTTGGCGTCTTTTGGCGGCTCCTGGCTTTTCAGGCCATCGGCGGCCGCGGCAAAGGCCGAGACACCCATCAGCAATCCGGCGACGGCTGCACGCGAAAATAGGCTTTTCATTCACTTCTCCTGTGTTTTACTTCAATAACGTTTGCCACTGAACGAACGGCAACGGTGGATTACCATAGTCCAAATGCGTCAAAACATGTTTAACAACGGGAGAGAAAAAATTTCGCCGCCGGTTAAACATCCTCCACCTGACGTGGTCCTAAGTTGTGCTCGACCGTGACAACAACAGAAAGTCGCGGCGACTCGATTTCACTGCCAAGCATTCAAGGGGCTTAAATGCGTTTTGCCATTGGGGTACTACTTGCCACCCTCCTCAGCCCATGGGCACAGGCCGAGCTGATCGACGACGTCAATGACCGCGGCGAACTGCGCATTGCCGTAGAAGCCAACATGGCGCCGTTCAACTTCAAGGACAAGGACGAGAAACTGAGCGGTTTTGAAGTCGAACTTGGGCAATTGCTGGCCAATGAGCTTGATCTGCGCGCCGACTTTGTCGTGGTTGAATCCAAGGATTTGCTGGCAGGTGTTGAAAGCGGTAGCTACGACATCGCAATCAACCACGTCGCCGCCACCCCGGAACTCAAGGAGCGCCTGGATTTCAGCGAACCCTACGCCTACTCCAGCGCCCAGTTGATTGTACGCAAGGAGGAAAAACGCCCGCTGAGCACCCTTCAAGCCCTCAAGGGCCATAGCCTGGGCGTCGTTCAGGGCAGCCAGTTCGCTGAGCAGGCGCGAGTGGTTGAAGGCGTGGACCTGCGCAGCTACCCGGATGCATCGCAGCCAATCAAGGATGTGGCCAACGACCAGATCGATGCCGCCATCAGCGACCGTTTGCTGGTGCCTTATGCCATTCGCGACAGCCAGCAGCCCGTAAGCAAAGGCGCCACGGTCGGCCCGATTCTGAGCCTGGCGATTCCGTTCCAGAAGGGTAACCCCGCGTTCCAGAGCGCTGTGGATAACGCCCTGCAACGAATCAAGGCCGATGGCCGGCTGAGCGAGTTGTCGCAGAAGTGGTTCGGGATGGATGCGAGCAAGCCGCCGAAGTAATCGATTGGGGCTGCTTTGCAGCCCATCGCTGGCAAGCCAGCGCCCACAGATACTGTAAGCACTGGACCTTGTGGGAGCTGGCTTGCCAGCGATGAGGCCTGCAGATCAAAGTTGCTTTAACGCCAACTCCGCCGCCTCAAGCTCCAGCTCACTGAACACCTGTAGCCCTTCGCGGCGCAGCAGCGCCGTGGTCACGCCCTCGCCCGCCACTTTGGTGCCGCTGAACGTTCCGTCATAAGTCAGCGCATTGCCGCACGACGGGCTGCCGGACTTGAGCACGGCAATCCGGATGCCATGGCGGCGCACCAGCGCCAGCGCCAACTGCGCCCCGGCCAGGAACTGCGCACTGACATCCTCGCCCGTGACCGTCAGTACCTGTTCATCACCCTCAAGCACCGCCGCCCCCTGCCCACCGGGGATCTCTGCCGGCGGCCGTGGCGTTGGCAAGCCGCCCGCCACTTCAGGGCACAATGGCACCACACGCCCTTCGGCCTGCCACTGCTGGAGCAAATCCGGATGGCCACTGGCGCGCCCGTCATAGCGCACCGGCTGGCCGAGCAGGCAAGCACTGACCAGGACCTTGTGCATCTCAGAACGGCTCGTTGCCACGGCGGCGGAACCAGCCGGTAAGCGACAGGCGATCGCGCCGAGCCGGCAGCACCTCATGGGGGACTTCGCCGGACAGGAACACCACCAGGCACCCACCGATCGGCTGCACGTCATGCTCGACGTCGCCCCTGAGGGTCATGCGCAACTGACCACCGTGTTCGGGCTGCCAGCCCTCGTTGAGGTAGATCACTGCCGAGACCATGCGCCGGTCGTCATCGCGAAAGCGGTCGACGTGCTTGCGATAGAAAGCACCAGGCGGATACAGGGCGAAATGGCACTCGAAGTCCTCAAGGCCGAGGAACAAGCCGCGATTAAGGGCTACGCGCAGGCTGTTCATAAGCTCGAGGTAGTGGTCACAAGGCTCGGCCTGGCCGGGTTCCAGCCACTGGATATGGTCGCCACGGATGCCCTCGCGGACCTCCTGGGCAACGCCCCGGCCCACGGCTGCTGGCGCAAGCTCGCCCTCGGCGGCGCGTTTGCGGCACTCGGCCGCCAGCGCCAGGGTCAGCGGCTCTGGAAGAAAGGTATCTTGCTGCGACCAGCCACGGGTGGCCAGGTCGTCGACGATGCGCAACAGCAGGGGGTCATCAGGGGATATGTGCATGTCGCGCATAGTATCGATCTGCCGCGAAATCCGACAGCGCCACTTGGCCGAGAGTGTGCAATGGCTTCTCGACAAAGCCCCGCCATGGCAAGGACAATAGCGCCCTGCCGACAGGAGTCCTGAATGCGCCGTTTGTTTTTACTGCTGATGATGATCTGCACCACGCCTGTCTGGGCAGACAGCCTCGACCAACTCTACAAGGTCGCCGGCTGGCCCGAGCAGCGCGCCCACTTTACCGATGCCCTCGATGCCGCCCAGCAGCGCTATCGCAGCAGCCTGCCGCCTGCGGTTTACCAGGCACTGGTCAACAACAGCAATCAGCGCTTCCAGGCCCAGGCCGTGGACAAACGCGCTGAGGCCCAGTTGCGCGCCAACCTCAGCGACCCTGCCCCGGCCCTGGCCTTTTTCCAGTCGCCGCTGGGGCGCAAGATCGTCGCCGCCGAACTGCTTGCCACCCGTCGCGATCAGTTGGCCAAGAACGCCAAGGGCTTGCCCAAGGTCCAGGCCAGCGACAACCGTCTGCTGATCATCGGCCACCTGGCCCAGGCCCTGCCTGCCCGTGAAGCCGGCGCCGAAGTGAGCCTGGCAATCGCCGGGGTCGCCGCCGACAGCCTTAGCCAGATGATCCCCGGCCTGCTCGGTGGCGGCCAGGCCCAGGGCCTGCTCGACGGCCAGCGCCAGCGCCTGATGGAGCAGATCGGCAGCGAGCTGAACAACACCCTGCTGTACGTCTACCGCGACCTGTCCGATGCCGAGCTGGAAGCGTTCGCCACCTTTGCCGAGTCAGCCGAGGGCAAGGCTTACTACAAGGCAGCCCTGGCGGCGATTCGCGCCGGCCTTGCGGTTGGCCAGGACACCTCGCAACTGCAGTGATCAGCCCAGGCGCTGGTCGATGAAATCAAAGTAGCGCGCGCGGATCGCTGGCAGTTCGTTGGCCAGGTGATGCCGCGCTTCGGGAATCATCAGGATCCGCGGCGCGGCGAATTTCTCCCCCAGCACCTTGAGGTTGTACGGCCAGTCGACGGTCATGTCCGACTCGCCCTGGATGATCAGCGGCTGGCGCGGGCTGACCGGCGCCGCTTCAATGCGCTTGACCCAATCGAGCAACGCCCCCACCCAGGCCGTCGGCAAGCACCGTGGTTGCAACGGGTCGGCCAGCAGGAACGGCAGGAAGGTCGGGTCGTTGCTGTTCTCGCTGAAGCGCCGCTCGATGCCGTTGACGAAAGGCCTGAGCACCCGGTAGCTGAACTTCGACCAGCGCCACGCACGTGGCCGTACCAGCGGCGCGAGCAGGATCACCTCGCCCTGGGCCGGGCTCTCGGCACCGCGATGCAGCAGGTGGTCGACGACGATCGCGCCACCGGTGCTCTGCCCAAACAGATGCCAGGGCTGCGGCAGGTTCAAGCCGCGCGCCTGCTCGAACAGCGCTTGCAGCACCTGCTGATAGGCACTGAAATCATCGATGCTGGCCCGCTCGCCACTGGACAGCCCGTGCCCCGGCAGGTCGCAGGAGATCACCGCATACTGCTGATCCAGCGCCCAATCGATGACATGCCGGTACAGGCCCATGTGGTCATAAAAGCCGTGCAGCAAAATCAGGGTCGCCACTGGCGCTGCCGGCAGCCACACCTGGCCGACCACCTCGAAACCGGCGACGTCGAAGCGTCCCAGCCAGATCTGCGGCACGGCGTCACGAGCGGGCAGGTCCAAGCCATAAAAGCGCTGATAGGCCTGGGCCTGC
>NZ_JH650761.1:40206-57596 GCF_000259195.1 Pseudomonas donghuensis | reverse complement strand
TAAAAGCCATAAAAGCGCTGATAGGCCTGGGCCTGCGTCGACAGTGGCTGCCGCGCCGCCAGGGAAGACAGGCTGGCACGTAGGGAGTCGGGCTGAAATGACGCGGGCATAAAAGATTTCCAGACGCAAAAGCGGGTTATTGACCTGTGATATTCATCTGTCGCCGCCAGCATGGCAAGCTAGGCGACTTTTTTCGGACATTGCCCACATGCCCCGCTCGCCCGCCAAAACCCTGCTTGGCCTGTTACTCGTCGCGCTCTGCGGCGCTGGCCTGTGGTGGGCCTACGACAGCTTCCAGAGCCGCTACCTGCGCACCTTCGACAACCAGACCGCGCTGTTTTCCGGCGACCGCCTGCAACTGCCGACGAGCCTTGCCGGCCCCGGGCCGATCCGCCTGGTGCACTTCTGGGACCCGGCCTGCCCGTGCAACGTCGGCAACCAACAGCACCTGGCTGAATTGATCGAGCACTTCGGCCCCCAGGGCGTCGAGTTCTATGTGGTGCAAAAACCCGGGACCCGCGGCCAACTGCCCGCCACCCTGAGCGCGCTTAAACCGCTGAGCGCGCTGCCCGGCGCCGAACACCTGCCGGCCACCCCGGGCGTGGCGATCTGGGACCGCAACGGCCAGTTGGCCTACTTCGGCCCTTACAGCGAAGGCGCGACCTGCAACTCAAGCAACAGCTTCATCGAACCGATCCTGCTGGCCCTGAGCCAGGGCCGGGCAGTCAACGCCACCCACACCATGGCGGTAGGCTGCTACTGCCCCTGGCAGCCCTAGCGCACTCGCGCAGGATTGCCCACCACGGTGGCGCCAGCCGGTACATCGCGAGTCACCACACTACCGGCACCGATCACGGCGTTATCACCCACCGTCACCCCCGGCAGAATGATCGCGCCGCCGCCGATCCAGACGTTGTTGCCGATCTTCACCGGCCGCCCGCTTTCCAGGCCGCTGCGGCGCAGCTCCGGGTCCAGCGGGTGGTCGGCGGTGTAGATCTGCACTGCCGGGCCGATCTGGCAGTCATCGCCGATGCTCACCGGGGTGACGTCGAGGATCACGCAGTTGAAGTTCATGAACACGTTGGCGCCCACGCTGATGTTGTAGCCGTAGTCGCAGTAGAACGGCGGGCGAATCACCGCCCCGTCGCCGACCTCGCCGAAATGCTCGACCAGCAGGCCGTGGCGCTGCTCATTAAGCAGCTCGGCGCTGTTGTTGTAACGCTGCATCCAGTGCTTGTTGGCAATCTGCTCGGCCTGCAGCTGCGGGCAACTGGCGTGATAGAGCTGGCCGCTGAGCATCTTCTGCTTTTCACTGAGATTCATCAGTCCCTCCTGTGGGGCTATCCTCTGTCCGATTTTACCGCGATGATCGGAGCACAAGATCCGCTAAAAGCACAAGGAGTCACGATGAAGCGCAGCCTGACCTTCCTCGCCGTGGTCATTGCCGCGGCCGCTGGCGGCGGTTACTGGTACGTGCACGACAAGCTGCCGCAACGCCAGGGCGAGGTCATCCTGAGCCATCTGCAAGCGCCGGTCAGCGTGCGCTATGACACCCGCGGCGTGCCGCATATCCAGGCGCAGAACGAGGCCGACCTGTACCGCGCCCTGGGCTATGTGCACGCCCAGGATCGCCTGTTCCAGATGGAGGTCATCCGCCGCCTGGCGCGGGGCGAGCTGGCCGAGATCCTCGGCAGCAAGCTGGTGGGTACCGACGCCCTGTTCCGCAGCCTGCGCATTCGCGAGCAGGCCGAGCTGTATGTCGAGCGCCAGGACAAGCACTCGCCGGCCTGGCTTGCCCTGCAAGCCTACCTGGAGGGCGTCAATGCCTGGCAGGACAGCCATCCCAAGCCGATGGAGTTCGACGTGCTGGGCATCAAACCGCGCCCCTTCACCGCGCAGGACACCCTGAGCATCGCCGGCTACATGGCCTACAGCTTTGCCGCGGCGTTTCGCACGGAACCTGCACTGACCTACATCCGTGACCAGTTGGGTGCCGAGTACCTGAAGATCTTCGACCTGGACTGGAACCCGCAAGGTGCCCTGGCCAGCAAGCCAGCCCTGGCCGCCAACGACTGGCAGAGCCTGCAACAGCTGGCGCAACGCAGCCAGCAAGCCCTGAGCGAGGCCGGCATTCCCCAGTACGAAGGCAGCAACGCCTGGGCGCTTTCCGGCAGCCGCACCCGCAGTGGCAAGCCGCTGCTGGCCGGCGATCCGCATATCAGCTTTGCCGTGCCGTCGGTGTGGTACGAGGCGGAACTGAGCGCGCCCGGCTTCAACCTCTACGGCTATCACCAGGCGCTGAACCCCTTCGCATCGCTGGGCCACAACCGCGACTTCGGCTGGAGCCTGACCATGTTCCAGAACGATGACGTCGACCTGATCGCCGAACAGGTCAACCCCGACAACCCCGAACAGGTGAAGATCAACGGCCAGTGGCAGACCCTGACCCAGACCCAGGCACAGATCGCGGTGAAGAACGAGGCGCCGGTGAACATCACCCTGCGCCGTTCGCCCCACGGGCCGATCGTTAACTCGGTGCTGGGCGATACCGCGGGGCCGACGCCGATTGCCGTGTGGTGGGCGTTCCTGGAAACCGAGAACCCGATCCTCGAGGGTTTCTACCAGGTCAACCGCGCCGACACCCTGGCCAAGATGCGCGCTGCGGCGGCAAAAATCCAGGCGCCCGGGCTCAACCTGGTCTGGGCCAATGCCCGTGGCGATATCGGCTGGTGGGCGGCGGCGCAATTGCCGATTCGCCCCGCCGGCGTCAACCCGGGCTTCATCCTCGACGGCAGCACGCCCCAGGCCGACAAGCTCGGTTTCTACCCCTTCAGCGCCAACCCGCAGGCGGAGAACCCGGCCAGCGGCTACATCGTTTCGGCCAACTTCCAGCCGCCGGCAAACATGCCGATTGCGGGCTATTACAACCTGGCCGACCGGGGCCAGCGCCTGAACCAGCAGCTGGCCGACCCGCAGACCAAATGGGACCAGCAGAACAGCCAGGCGCTGCAACTGGACACCATCACCGACTACGGCCCGCGCACCCTGGCGCCGCTGCTGGCGGTGCTGCGGGAAGTGGCCGAGGGCGATCAGGAGAAGGAGCTGGTCGAGCAACTGGCAGCGTGGAACGGCGACTACCCGGTGGACTCGGTCAGCGCCACGCTGTTCAACCAATTCCTCTACGACCTGGCCTACGCGGCGCTGCATGACGAGCTGGGCGATACCTGGTTCCGGACATTGATCAGCACCCGCGCCATCGATGCCGCGTTGCCACGCCTGGCGGCCGACGCCGCTTCCCCCTGGTGGGGTAGACAGGGCAGCAGCGAGCACGGTGACCGCCAGGCGGCGGTGAAGCAGGCCTGGGGCAAAACGCTGGCGCACCTGCGCGCGACCCTTGGCAATGACCCGGAGGGCTGGCAATGGGGCAAGGCCCACACCCTGACCCACAATCATCCATTAGGGCTGCAGAAGCCGTTGAACCTGTTGTTCAATGTCGGGCCGTTTGCCGCGCCGGGTACTCATGAGGTGCCGAACAACTTGTCGGCGAAGATCGGCCCGGCACCGTGGCCGGTGACCTATGGGCCGTCGACCCGGCGGCTGATCGATTTTGCCGATGCCGGGCAAGCACTGACCATCAACCCGGTAGGGCAAAGCGGAGTATTGTTCGACAAGCACTATGGCGACCAGGCCAAGGACTATATCGAGGGCCGGTATCACAAGGCGCAGATGGGGGTGATTCCCGCGCAGAGCACCTTGAAGCTGGTGCCCCGGAATTAGCAAGGCTGCGCCTTGCATCGCTGGCAACGCCAGCTCCCACAGGTCCGGTGGACACACGTTCATTGTGGGAGCCGGCCTTGCCGGCGATGGGCTGCGCCAGCAGCCCCAAATGGTCAGCCCTGCCAGTTACCCCCTTCGACAATCACGCTCTCAGGCTTGGTGTCATCGCTGAGCTCCTTGCGCACATACTGGTCATACAGTTTGAGCAGGTACTTTTGCTCACCCAGGCGCGCCAGTTCGGCGTTGACCCAATCACGCAGCTCGATGTTGCCCTTCTTCACCGCCGGTGCAATCGGTGCTTCCTCGCCGAGTTTTTCTTCCAGCACGCGATAGCCCGGGTTCTGCTTCGACCAACTGAACAGGATCAGGTTGTCCTGGGCGTAGGCATCACCACGACCACTGGCCAGGGCCTGCAGCGACTCGGTGTTCTTCTCGAACTTGAGCAGCTTCCAGTCCGGGTGGTTCTTGGTCAGCCAGATATCGGCGGTGGTGCCGGTGGTGACGATGGTGGTCTTGTCGGCCAGGTCATCGAGCTTCTTCACGCTGCTGCCTTCCGGTACCAGGGCCTGCACGGCAACGCGCAGGTTGGGGTTGGTGAACTCCACCGCGTCCTTGCGTTCCGGGGTGACGGTCATGTTGGCCAGGATCAGGTCGACCTTGTCGCTCTGCAGGAACGGAATCCGGCTGGCTGGCTCAACGGCAACGAACTCCACCTTGTTCTCGTCGCCGAGCAGATCCTTGGCAAACTGGCGGCCGATGTCGGTATCAAAACCGACATAGCGCCCGGCCTCATCGACAAAGCCGAACGGCGGCTTGTCGGTGAATACGCCGACGATCAGCTTGTCGCGGGCCTTGATGGTTTCCAGGTAGCTGGTGGCCGGGGCGGCGCCACCGGCGGCCGGTTTGCCCGGTTCTTCAGCCTTGTTGCAACCGGCCAGCAAGGCCAGGCCGAGTACCGACAACAGCAGTTTCGAAGTCTTGGCAGTTTTCATGACAGTTCCTTTGCGGGAGTTTTGGGCAGGCTTTCAACAAAGGAGAATTTCTCCAGAAACTGCTGCGCGCGTGCGCTCTGCGGGTTCGTAAAGAAGCTCTCGGGGTCGCGTTGTTCAAGGATCCTGCCGGCCTCCATGAACACGATACGGTCGGCCACCGCACGAGCGAAGGCCATTTCATGGGTAACGATGAGCAGGGTCATGCCGCCCTGGGCCAGGCCCTGAATCACCTGCAGCACTTCCTTGACCATTTCCGGGTCGAGCGCGGCGGTGACTTCGTCGAACAGCATCACTTGCGGGTTCATGCACAGCGAACGAACGATGGCGATGCGTTGCTGCTGGCCACCGGAAAGCTGGCGCGGGAAGGCGTCGCGCTTGTCCAGCAAGCCGACCCTGGCCAGCAGGGCTTCAGCGTGGGCCTGGGCTTCTCGGCGCTCGCGCTTTTGCACCTTGAGCGGGCCAAGCAGCAGGTTGTCGATCACGCTCATATGGCCGAACAGGTGATAACTCTGAAACACCATGCCGACCTGCTGGCGTACCTGGCGCCAGTCGGTGCCGGCCCCCAGCAATTCTTTACCGGCCAGGCGCAGGCTGCCGCTGTGGGCCGTTTCCAGGCCATTGAGGCAACGCAGCAGGGTGCTCTTGCCGCAGCCGCTGGGGCCGAGGATCACCACCACTTCGCCGCTGCGTACCTGCAGGTCGACGTGGTCGAGCACCTGCTGTGCGCCGAAGAATTTGTTGAAGCCCTTGAACTCGATCAGTGCGCTCATGCGTGTGTCCAGCGGCGCTCCAGCGCGCGCGAGGCGGCTGACAGCGGGTAGCAGATAAAGAAGAAAAACAGGAACAGTACGCCGTAGATCAGCACCGACTCGTAGGTGCGCTCGATGATCTGCTGGCCGACCTTGATCACGTCGACCACGCCGATCAGCACCGCCAGCGAACTGGTCTTGATGATTCGCGTGTAGATGTTGATGGTCGGCGGGGTCATGCGCTTGAGCGCCTGGGGCAGCAATACGTAGCCATACAGTTGCAACCCGGAAAGGCCAATCGACAGGCCCGCTTCGCGCTGCCCGCGTGGCAACGACTGCAGCGCGCCACGCACCACTTCGCCCACTTCGCTGGCGCCCCACAACGACAGCACCAGCACCGCACACCAGAAGCTCGGAATACTCAAGGCAAAGAAAATCGGCAGGCCGAAAAACAGCAGGTACAGCCAGACCAGCACCGGGATCGCCCGGAACAGCTCCAGGTAGATGCGCAGCAGCACATTCACACTGCGTTTGCCCAGGGTCGCCAACACGCCGTAGAGCACGCCGCCGAGAGTGGCGAAGAGGATGCTCAGCGCCGAAATTGCCAGGGTTTGCGCGGCCCCCTTGCCCAGTTGCGGCAAGGACACCAGCAACAACTCAAGACCCGAACTGGCCATGCTGCAGCCTCCGTTCCAGGCGGCTAAGCAGCAGCGACAATGGCAGGAACAGCAGCACGCAGATCAGCGTCAGCACCGCAAGCATCTCGTAGGTCTTGTAGTACAGGGCGATATAGCTCTTGGTGGTGTAGAGAATCTCCGGCACCGCCACCGCCGACACCACGGTGGTTTCCTTGAGCAAAAAGATGAAATTGGCGAACAGCGCCGGCAGGCTGAGGATCCCCGCCTGGGGCAGGATCACATGGCGCAGCAACTGGCCTTCCGACAGGCCGATGGAGCGCCCCGACTCCAGTTGCGCCACCGGCACCGCCTCGACGCCTGCGCGCAGCACCTCGGTCAGGTAGGCGCCGCCGAGGAAGGTCATGGTGATGAGCGCCGCAGCAAAACCGGAAATCTTCAAGCCCAGTTCCGGCAAGGCGAAGTAGACGAAGAAGAGCTGGATCAGCAGCGGCGTGTTGCGCGCCAGCTCCACATAGAGCTTTACCAGGCGCTGCAGGTACGGCGTGCGGTAAACCAGGATCGCCGCGTTGACCAGCGCCACCAGCAGCGAAGTGCCGATGGCGATCAGGCCGACTTGCAGGGTGACGCCCACCGCCTTGAGAAACGCTGGCAATGTGCTAAGGATAAAAGCGAAGTCGAAGCTCATGGAGTAAGCCTCGGCAGACAGTGACGATGCGTCATGGACAGGATCTCGGACCGGCCCGAGGGTAAACGGGCGGCTCTAAACAGGGGTTGTCAGTGCGGGTAAGCACAATAGGTAGACTCTAAAGGTATAAAAATATTTATTTAAATACCTTTATTGCATATTGATATCACCCAAACAGCTAACCTGCGAAATCCTTGGCGGTGGCGGGATCTTTTCGCTGCAAATGCTATCCAAGCGCTGTCACTTCCCTCCCTTTCAAGGAAGACAACAACAATGAACAGCCAAGCGAACCACGATCCCCAAGACCTGTTGAAACTGCTCAGCGCCTTGTTGCGCGCGGTGCAAACCCGCAACTGAGGCACACACGAAAACGCCGACGCAGCAGAGCCGGCGTCGGCGTTATCAGGGTACTAAAGGTGCTGCCGCGGATCAGAACGCCGGCAGTACCGCGCCGCTGTATTTCTTCTCGATGAAGGTCTTCACTTCAGGGCTGGTCAGGGCCTTGGCCAGCTTCTGGATGGCGGCGCTGTCCTTGTTGTCCGGACGGGCGACCAGGAAGTTCACGTACGGCGAGTCGGCACCTTCGATCACCAGGGCGTCCTTGGCCGGGTTCAGGCCGGCTTCCAGGGCGTAGTTGGTGTTGATCATGTCTAGGTCGACCTGATCCAGCACACGCGGCAGCATGGCCGACTCAAGCTCGCGGAATTTCAGTTTCTTCGGGTTCTGGGCAATGTCTTTCGGGGTCGCCAGGGCGTTCTTCGGGTCTTTCAGGGTGATCAGGCCAGCCTTCTGCAACAGCAGCAGGGCACGACCGCTGTTGCTGCCTTCGTTAGGGATGGCAACGGTAGCGCCGTCCTTCAGATCGCTCAGCTTGGTGACCTTCTTCGAGTAGCCGCCGAACGGTTCGACGTGCACGCCGATCACGGTTTCCAGGTGGGTGCCTTTGCCTTCGTTGAAGTTCTTCAGGTACGGCAGGGTCTGGAAGTAGTTGGCGTCCAGACGCTTCTGGTCGACCTGCACGTTAGGCTGCACATAGTCGGTGAAGACCTTGATCTCCAGGTCCACACCTTCCTTGGCCAGGGTCGGCTTGATCAGCTCGAGGATTTCCGCGTGCGGTACCGGGGTAGCGGCAACTACCAGCTTCTCGCCCGCCTGGGCAAAACCTGCAACCGACAGAGCGGCCGCCAGAGCAGTCAACAACAGAGCCTTTTTCATGCGCAGTCCTTATTCGAATACACGGCCATCGGGCGACGGCGAAGGTGAGGGTTGCCAGTACGTTGCTAGCTGGCTTGAGGCGGACAATACCTAGATTTTTTATGCCAGAACAATATCTTTTATTTCGCTTCTTATTCCATTTCTAACAGGCACCGTCATGCACCCCTTGCATGGGTTCAGGCGCCTGGTTGCGCCAGGCGCAACAGGGCCGCTTCCAGCAGTTGTTGCAGCGCACTGCGTTCACCCGGCTCGCCAAGGCTCAGCAACTGCTCCAGCTGGCGGGCCAGAGCGCTCAACGGTGTCGGCAGGTTCAGGTGCTGGGGGAGAATTTCTTCACCGCTGCTGACCAGCAGGGCATAGTGAATGACGTTCTCAAGTTCGCGGGTATTGCCCGGCCAGCTGTGCAACTCGAGCAGCCGCTGCGCCGCTTCGCTGATCAAGGGCACCGGCAGGTTCAGGCGCGGGCTGTAGATGCCGACGAAATACTCGGCCAGCGGCAGGATATCGCCGACCCGTTCGCGCAAAGCCGGCAGCTCCAGCTGGCCTTCGCGCAGGTAATGATAAAGGCGCTCATGAAACTTACCGGCACTCACCGCCTCCGCCAGGTCAATGCTCGACGCGGCGACCAGGCGCACGTCCACCGGGTTCGGTTGCTGGGCACCGACGCGGGTGACTTCGCGATTCTCCAGCGCCGAGAGCAGCTTGGTCTGGATCGGCAGCGGCAAGTCGGCGATTTCGTCCAGGTACAGGGTCCCGCCGTTGGCCGAACCAAACCAGCCCGCCCGACTGCTGGCCGCACCGCTGTGGGCACCGGCGCTGTAACCGAACAGCTCGGCGTCGGCATAGGTCGGGCTGATCGCCGCGCAATTGACCGAAACAAATAGCCCACCGCGATCACTGGCGCGATGAATCTGCCGGGCCAGTAGCTCCTTGCCGGTTCCGGTCTCGCCGCGGATCAGCACCGGCAGGGCCAAGGGCGCGAGCAGCTCAAGCTCCTCGCGCAGTTGCCGCGAGCGCGGGTCGACGAACACCAGCGCCTTGGCGCGAATGCTCAACGGGCTCTTGTCCAGTTCGGGAAACGTCAGCAAAGGCTGGCCGAAGGTGTCGTGATTACTCATGGCAAACTCCCGCCCTTGGCGCTTTCCGGCCGGGCGTTCGAATCAAGGCGAAGGGTCAGCGCCGGAAGGTCAGGCGCGGCGTAGGGCGTGCTGTTCCAAGCGGTTCTGCAGGCGATACAGGTAAGCGAAACCCTGCTCCCAGCGACGGTGCCCGGACTTGACGTTGATATGCCCGGCACCGGCCAGAAAGCCGGTCTCGGCGCCCCAGGCACGGGCCAGCTGCATGGCCCGCGGGGCGCTCACGGCCGGGTCGTTATCAGAGCTGACCACCTGGCTGGGAAATGGCAGCAGCAGTTGCGGAATCGGTGCGAAGTTACGCAGGGCTGGTGCACAGGTCGGGCGTTCGACGTCCGCCGGGGCCACCAGCAAGGCACCCCGTATGCGGCGCAACAGGGTCGCGCTGGCCTGCGCCGCCCAATGGGCAACAGTGATGCACCCCAGGCTGTGGGCGATAAGGATCACCGGCGATTCATCCGCGGCCACGGCATGCTCGAGTGCGGCCACCCAGTCCTCGCGCTGTGGGGTCAACCAGTCGGCTTGCTCGACCCGGGCGCTGTTGGGCAACACCTGCTGCCAGTGAGTTTGCCAATGATCGTCTGGCGAACCTTGCCAGCCCGGCACAATCAGGTAACGGATCGACTCGTTGCGCATGGGGCTCCTCCTGCTGCGTTTGCGTGCATGAGGCCAAGTATAGGGGGGTGGTTATATTCGTAAAGGAATAAGAAGCTATTTATTAATAACCAAATATCGAATCAGGACCGACCTCATCGCGGGGCAAGCCCGCTCCTGCAGGGGCGATAAAAAAAGGGGCCACCCCCTGCCGAAGGACTGGCCCCTGAAGCATTGCCTGAGAGATGTTGCTCAGCGGGCGGTGATCACCGACAGCTTGGTGATACCCGCACGTTCGATCGAGGCCATGGCCCGCGCCACTTCCCCATAGTTCACGCCATCGTCGGCCTGCAGCTGCACGCGCAGCTCCGGGTCCTTGGCCTTGGCCGCCTGCAGGTTGGTTTCCAGCAGATCCGGCTGGATCTGGTCCTTGTTGATGAACAGCTTGCCGCCACCGTCGATGCTGACCACCAGCGGGTCCTTCTGCTCCACCGGGGCCACGGCCTCGGTCTTGGGCAGGTTGATGGGGATGGCGTTGGTCAGCAGTGGCGCGGTGACGATGAACACCACCAGCAGCACCAGCATCACATCCACCAGCGGCGTTACGTTGATCTCACTGAGTACTTCATCACTGTCCTGGGTCGAGAAGGCCATATCAGGACGCCTCCTTCACTTTCTGGGTGTTCTGGCCAGCGACGGCCTTGTAGGCGGTGGGGTGCACCAGCACCCGGAACGCGCTCTTCTGCGCCAGGCTATAGAAATCGTGGGCAAAGTCATCGAGGTCGGCGGCGGTCAGCTTCAGGCGGCGCAGGAAGTAGTTGTAGACCAGCACCGCCGGTACTGCGACAGCGATACCCACACCGGTGGCGACCAGCGCCGCACCGATCGGCCCGGCCACGGTTTCCAGGCTCGCCGAGCCTGCGGCGCTGATGCCCTTGAGGGCTTCCATGATCCCCCAGACGGTACCGAACAGGCCGATGAAGGGCGAGGTGCTGCCGATACTGGCGACTACCGCCAGGCCGGTTTCCAGCGAACGGCGCTCCCGCACGATCTGCTGGCGCAGGGCACGTTCGAGGCGGTCCTGATGGTTGATCGCCTGGCTCAGGTCGCTGGCCTGCTGGCCGGGTTCACCGACGGCAATGGCGGCATAACCGGCCTGGGCGACACGGGCGGCGGCGCCCGGTTGCGCATGGCTGAGTTCGGCGGCTGAATCCAGGCTTGAGGCAGCCCAGAATTGTTTGTGGAAACGTTTGTCCTGATTCTTCAGGCGCACGAACTGCACGCCCTTGACCAGGGCCAGGCCCCAGGTGACGACGGAGAAGCCCACCAGCAGCCAGATCACCGCGCTTTCGATGGATTCGAGGGGGGATGCCAATACAGTCATGATCAATACTCTCTTCTGTTAGCGCGAATTAGCGGATCTTGAAGTCGATGGGTACGCTGACCCAGCCGTCCTGGGCCACGTCGCCCTGCTTGGCCGGGACGAAGCTCCAGCGCTTGACCGCCGCCAGGGCGGCGTCGTCGAGTTGCTGGCGGCCACTGCTTTTCTGAATCTGGATGTCTCCCGGCTTGCCGCTGGCCAGCACCTGTACCCGCAACAACACCGTGCCTTCCCAACCGCGCCGCTGGGCCAGCGACGGGTATTCCGGCGCCGGGTTCTTCAGGTACCCGGCGTTGGCCGAAGCCGGCGTCACCGGGGCTGGCGCCGGCGGTGCGGGAGGTGCTGGCGGTTGTGGCGGTTGTGGCGGCGCAGGCGGTTGCTCGACAGCCTTCGGCGCAGGTTTGGGGACCGGCTTGGGCACGGGTTTCGGCTTGGGCTTGGCGACCGGTTTCGGCGCAGGCTTGGCCGCCAGTTCATCGACCACCGGTGGCGGCGGCTCGACCACTGTCGGCGGTGGTGGTGGCGGTGGCGGCTCGACAGCCGGGGGTGCCGGTTGCGAAAACTCGATGGTCATCGGCGGAATTTCCGGCGGGACCACCGGCAACACCGGGGCCGGCGCCTGGCTGACCCAGTAGGCCACCGCTCCGTGCAAGGCCAGGGCAAACACCCCGAGCAGAATTTTCTCCCGACGGCTCAGCGCGCTTTTCGGCGTGCTTTGCAGGCGCAACTGCGCCAGCGGCAACCGCAGCGGGCGACCGAGGTCGACCAGCTCGCCGCTCGGCGTCTGGCGCCAAAGCACATCGTGAGCACTGGCGGCGGTCTGGACATTACCCATTGATCAACTCCTGGGACGTGAGTGCGTTTCGTCGAAGGCAGGTCAATTGCCTTCGCTGGGGTGGATCATCAACTTCTGCTGCTTATGTCTTAAAGTAATTTTTAAAGTTATGAATAGAACCAAAATACATATACAAAACGGCTGAACCGCTCTAAGCCGCGCCCTTCAAGGGCTGGCGCCAAGCGCCTGAAACGCCATGCCTGCAGTGCATGAAAAATATTCGGCAAAGGCATGGCAAAACGCCGTTTCAGAAGTCGTAGCGGCCGGTGACACCCAAGGTTCTCGGGGTGCCCAACAGGCCTTCATAGCCGCCGTTGGCCGCGCTCCAGAGGGTGGTGTAGTAGGTCTTGTCGAACGCGTTCTTCAGCCACAGCGAGACATCCCACTGGCCCTGGCCAAGGTCGCCACGCAGGCCGGTGGACAGGTTGACCACGGCATAGCTGGGGATCTGCGCAAAGTCCGAATCTTCGACCGTGCCCACCGCCTTGGAGCGGAACGCGTAGCTGGCGGTGACGTATGGCTGCAGGCCGTTGTCCAGGTCCCACTGGTACTGGCCGTTGGCGTTGGCGATCCATTTCGAGGCGCCGACCACCTGGTGGCCGCTCAAGTCGCAGGCCGCGGGTGCCCCCGGTTGCAGCGCGACTTCTGGCGCGCACGGAGCGTCCTTGTAGGACAGGTACCGAACGTCGTTGTAGGAGCCGTTAAGGTTCAGGGTCAGGCCGCGCAGCGGGATCAGCGTGCTTTCCAACTCCACCCCGCGCGAACGCACGGAGCCGGCGTTGGTCAGGTACTGCACGCGGTTGGCGTCGTCGTAGGCGTTGGTCTGGTAGCCGTGCACTTCGGTCCAGAACAGGTTGGCGTTGAGCTGCAGGCGACGGTCCCACAGGGTGCTCTTCACGCCCAGCTCAGCATTGTTGGCGCGCTCGGTGCCAATCAACAGCGAGTCGGCGCCAGCCACCGGCGCCGTGCCCACCGCCAGGTTGACGCCACCGGACTTCTCGCCGTGGGACAAGGTGGCATAGCCGAGCAGGTCATCGGTGAAGCGATAACTCAGGTTGAGCAAGCCCGAAGGGCTGGTGCTGTACTGGTTGAGGTCGCCCGAATCATAGGCGCCAACCCGGCCCTGGCGTGCGGTTGCCGCAGCGCCTGCCACAGCGGCACCACCAACCGGCGCGGCACGATCGACCCAGGCGCTTTTCTCTTCGTAGGTGCCGCGTACCCCGGCGGTGAAGTCCAGGCGCTCGGTCAGGTGCCAGGTACCCTGGGCGAACAAGGCAAAGCTGTCGGTCTCGATATGGCCCTTGCCGACGCTGTTGACATTGGCCAGCGCACCGGCTGGCGTGCCATTCCAGACATCGGCCTGGGGCCCGTAATGAACAAAGGATTTGTTATCCAGATCCGAGCCGAAGTAATAGGCACCGATGACATAGTCAAAGAAGCCGCCGCTGGGTGAGGCCAGGCGCAACTCCTGCGAGTATTGCTTATCGCGCACCGACACCCCGGCGTTGTAGGCCGCCGGCACATTGAGGCCATCGTCGTTGCGCGGGGTGAAATCCCACCAGCGGTAGGAACTCACCGAGGTCAGAGTGAAGTCGTTGGCCAGGGTCCAGTTGGCTTCCAGTGACGTGCCGCCCTGGAACACCGTGACCTGCTGATCGTCATCGAGGTTGACCTTGCGCTTGCTGCCGTCGACCAACGTCGCCCCAGCGGCCCGGGCCCGCGCTTCATAGCGGTTGACGCCATTGATGGTCGGCCCGGTGCTGTACAGCAGGCGGGTGCCGGCGCTGGAATCTTCTTCGTTGTAGTCGCCGATCCAGCGCAGGTTGAACTGCTCGTTGGGTTTGTACAGCAACTGCCCGCGAAAGCCCTGGCGCGAACCGCCGTTGAGGGTGTGGCCGTCGAACTCGTTCTTGATGTCGCCGTCGTTGCGCGTGCGGTAGGCCGAAATGCGCCCGGCCAGGGTCTCGCTCAAGGGCCCGGACAGGGTGCCCTTGGTTTGGAAGTAGCCATCCTCGCCCACTGAGGTTTCGATGCTGCGCTCGGGGGTGAAGCTCGGCGCACGGGTGCTGATGTTGATCACCCCGGCAGTGGTGTTCTTGCCGAACAGCGTGCCTTGCGGGCCACGCAGCACTTCCAGTTGCTCGATGTCCATGAGGTCGAACACCGCCATGCCCGGGCGGCCGAGGTAGACGTTGTCCAGGTACAGGCCGACGCTGCCTTCGAGGCCATCACTGGCCGGGTTGTTGCCAAGACCGCGAATCGACACGCTGGACTGGCGCGCATGCATGTAAGCGACGTTGACGCTGGGCACCAGTTGCTGCAGGTCCTGGATGCGATAGACCCGCTGGCTTTCCAGGGCCTGGCCGTCGAGCACGCTGATCGGCGTCGGCACGCTCTGCGCGCTCTCTTCGCGGCGCCGGGCGGTGACGGTGACAGTCTTGAGCTGGCTGTCACTGGCCTTGGCCTCGGGCTTTGCCGTTTCTGCAGCCTGGGCCGGCAACCAGTGGGCGCTGCCGGCCAGCAGCAAGGCCAGGGGCAGGCGCTGGAGCCGCCGTGAAGACAAGGGTGCAGCGCGAAGGGTCAGGCTCATGGGCGGCTCCTGGCAAAGGAATTTATATTCCTTTAAGTTATTTATTTATGATTCGACATACGTTTACCGCATAAGAGATTGCCTTTATAAGGAGTGCACCAGAGGCAGAGCAAATGCATTTGCCCGATACTTTTTATGTGAAAAATGCATATAGACCTGCGCCAACTCCGCCACCTGATCGCCCTTGCCGAACACCGCAGCTTCGTCGCCGCGGCGACAGCGGTGAACCTCTCGCAATCGGCCTTCAGCCGCAGCATCCAGGCCCTGGAGCACAGTGCCGGCTGCCAGTTGGTGGACCGCTCGCACAAGGAGCTGCCGCCGACCAAGCAAGGCCTGGTGGTGCTCGAACACGCGCGGCGGCTGGTCGGTGGCGCGCGCCAGCTGAGCAACGAAATCAGCCAGTTCAATGGCCTGGAGGCGGGCGAGCTGCGTTTCGGCTGCGGCCCGGCGCCAGCAGCGGGCCTGGTGCCGCGGGCGATTGGCGGCTTCATCGGCCGCTACCCCAAGGCACGGGTGCAGTTTCAGGTCGATGACTGGCAGAGCCTGAACAAGCGCCTGCTGGCCGAGGAGTTCGAATTCTTCGTTGCCGACACCCGCCACTTCGAAGCCGATCCGCAGTACCAGACCCTGCGCTTGCGCCCACGGCGCTGGCACTTCTGCTGCCGAGCCGGGCATCCGCTGGCGGCGCAGCCCGGCGTCAGCGCCGAGCAGCTGTTGCAGTACCCACTGGCCGTTACCTTGCGTCCGCCAAACCTGCGCAAGGTGATCGCCGACCTGAGCGGTCGCCCGGATTTCGTCGCCAACGTCGAGTGCGAGAACAGTTACAGCCTGCTTGGCGTCGTGCTCAACTCCGATGCGATCGGCATCTGCGGTTCGTACAGCGACGCCCTGCACAACGCGAATGGCAAGCTGGTACGGCTGAACATCGACGGCCTGGGTGACGACTGCGAGGAGCTCTACACCCGCTATGGCATCGTCAGCCAGGCACGCCTGCGCCTGTCGCCGCTGGCCGAGGCAATGATCGAGCAGATCATCCTCACCGATCAGGCCGACCGCGCCCTGGACACCTGCAACCTGGAGCAGCTGGCGATCTGAGCCATTGCGCGGCACGCATCGCCAGCATTCGCCAAATGCGCTTGTGATGCGTGCCTCGGGCGGCGAAAACAGTCAGCTGAAATTCGCTCAGGTGACTGCCATGCCCCACCCCACTGCCGTGCGCAACGTGCTGTACATCATGTGCGACCAACTGCGTCGCGATTACCTCTCGTGCTACGGCCACCGCCACTTGCACACGCCGAACATCGACCGCCTGGCCGCCGCCGGGGTGCGCTTCAGCCGCGCCTATACCCAGGGCACCATCTGCGGGCCGTCGCGAATGTCGGCCTACACCGGGCGCTATGTCAGCAGCCATCAGGTCGCCTGGAACGCTGTGCCGCTGCCGTTGGAGGAACTGACCCTGGGCGATTACCTGCGTCCGGCCGGGATCCGCACCGCGCTGGTGGGCAAGACCCACGCCACGCCGAACCAGGAAGCCTTGCAACAACTGGCCATCGACCCGCTCGGGAGCATGGCCGAACAACTCAACGAGGTGGGTTTCGAGCCCGTTGCCCGTCACGACGGGATCTTCCCCGACGATTCGCTGTTCGCCGACAAACGCGAAAGCGCGCCCTACACCCGCTACCTGCGCGACCATGGCTTTACCGGCGACAACCCCTGGCACAGCTGGGCCAATGCCGCCGAGGGCGACGACGGCAAAATCCTCAGCGGCTGGCACATGCGCAACGCCGACCTGCCCACGCGCCTGCCCGAGCAGCATTCGGAGACGGTCTATACCACCGACCGCGCCATCGACTTCATCCAGGCCCAGGGCGAGCAGCCCTGGTGCCTGCACCTGTCGTACATCAAGCCGCACTGGCCCTACATCGCCCCCGCGCCGTACCACGCGCTGTACAACGCCAGCCAGGTGCAGGCAGCCATACCCGTTCAGCAAGACAACAATCACCCGGTGTATGCCGCGTTCCGCCAGCATCAGGAAAGCCTCAACTTCTCTCGCGAAGAAGTACGCCTGAAAGTGATCCCCACCTACATGGGCCTGATCAAACAGATCGACGACCAGCTCGGGCGCCTGTTCGATGTGTTGCAAAGCAATGGGCGCTGGGATGACACGCTGATCGTGTTCACCAGCGATCACGGCGATTTCCTCGGCGACCACGGCCTGGGCGAAAAGGAGTTTCTCCTCGAGCCGGCGGTGGGTGTGCCACTGATCGTGCGTGATCCGCGCGCGGCGGCCGATGTCAGCCGGGGCACGGTGGATGAGCGCTTGGTGGAGACCATCGATGCGTTGCCGACCTTTCTCGAAGCGCTGGGGCTGCCGGGTGCGGAGCATCGGCTGGAGGGGCGCTCGCTGATTCCGCTATTGCATGGCACGGCCAGCACCTGGCGCAGCTATGCCATCGCCGAATACGACTACGCCTTCCAGGCCCCGGCCCGTGAGCGCCTGGGCCAGCCAATCGACCGTTGCCGGATGACCATGGTGCGCAGCGAGCGCTGGAAGTACCTGGCCTATGACGGCTTTCGCGCGCAGCTGTTCGACCTGCTCAATGACCCGCAGGAATTGCACGACCTGGGCGCGGATCCGGCCTATGCGGATGTGCGCGAGACGCACCAGGGCTACTTGTTCGAATGGCTAAGGGGCTTGAAGCGGCGGACCACCATCAGCCATGCCGAAATCGAGCGGCGTGGGCAGTGGTTTCGTTATGGCGAGCCGCGGGAGGATAGCGTGGTGAAGATCGGGGTGTGGT
>NZ_JH650761.1:0-40123 GCF_000259195.1 Pseudomonas donghuensis | reverse complement strand
GAGCTGGCTTGCCAGCGATGAGGCCCTTAGATATTGGCCACTTTCTGCCAGACCTTGGGCTTGAAGAACAAGGTCTCGCCGCGCGCCAAACCACTCAGGCTGTCATGGTCCTTGACCACCTCGGCCTCGATCAGCTCGCTCTGCCCTTCGACCTTCAAGGTCACCCGGGTAGTTGCCCCCAGCGGGCGGATATCGCGTACTTCGGCCGGGTGGTGGCCCTCGATCTCGTGACGCGACAGCGACACTTCATGCGGGCGGAACAACACGTGGTGGCCTTCACTCAGGTGCAGGCGGTTGGAGTCGCCGAGGAAGTGATAAACAAAGTCGCTGGCCGGGTTCTCGTAGACCTCGCCCGGCGAGCCGATCTGCTCGATCACGCCCTTGTTCATCACCACGATACGGTCAGCAACTTCCATGGCTTCTTCCTGGTCATGGGTGACGAACACCGACGTCAGGTTGATGTCCTCGTGCAGGCGCGCCAACCAGCGGCGCAGCTCTTTACGCACCTTGGCATCCAGCGCACCGAACGGCTCGTCGAGCAGCAGCACCTTGGGCTCCACCGCCAGGGCGCGGGCCAGGGCAATACGCTGGCGCTGGCCGCCAGACAACTGTTCCGGGTAACGGTCGCTGAGCCAGTCGAGCTGGACCATGTTCAGCAGCTCGTGGACCTTCTCGGCAATCTTGCTCTCGCTCGGGCGCTCGCCCTTGGGCTTCATGCGCAAGCCGAAGGCGACGTTGTCGAACACGCTCATGTGGCGGAACAGCGCGTAGTGCTGGAACACGAAACCGACGTTGCGATCACGCACGTCGTGGCCGGAGACGTCTTCGCCGTGGAAGACGATGCTGCCCTGGTCGGGGGTTTCCAGCCCGGCGATGATCCGCAGCAGGGTGGTCTTGCCGCAGCCGGACGGGCCGAGCAAGGCCACCAGCTCGCCGCTGTGGATATCCAGGTTGATGCTGTCCAGTGCCTGGAAAGCGTTGAAGCGCTTGCTGACGTTACGAACTTCGATCGACATGAATTATTCCTCCGCCGCGTTATGGCGCAGACGGTTAATACGGGACTCGCTCCACTGCTTGAGCAGCAGGATGAAGAGCGCCAGGATCAGCAACAGGCTGGCGACGCTGAAGGCCGCAACGTGGTTGTATTCGTTGTAGAGGATCTCGACGTGCAGCGGCAAGGTGTTGGTCACCCCGCGAATGTGCCCGGACACCACCGACACCGCACCAAACTCACCCATCGCCCGCGCGGTACACAGCACCACGCCGTAGATCAGGCCCCATTTGATGTTGGGCAGGGTCACGTGCCAGAACATTTGCCAGCCGTTGGCACCGAGCAGGCGCGCGGCCTCCTCTTCCTGGGTGCCCTGCTCCTGCATCAGCGGGATCAGTTCACGCGCCACGAACGGCACGGTGACGAAGATGGTCGCCAGAACAATGCCCGGCAAGGCGAAGACGATCTGGATGTCGTGATCCTGCAGCCACGGCCCGAACAGGCCCTGGGCACCGAACATCAGCACGTAGACCAGGCCTGCGATCACCGGCGACACCGAAAATGGCAGGTCGATGAGGGTGACCAGGATGCTCTTGCCACGGAAGGTGTACTTGCTCACACACCAGGCGGCGCTGACCCCGAACACCAGGTTCAGCGGCACCGAGATGGCCACGGCGATCAGGGTCAGCTTCAGCGCCGACAAGGCGTCGGGCTCGAAGATCGCCTCGAAGAACGTCCCCAGGCCCATTTTCAGGCCCTGGGACACCACGATCACCAGCGGCAGCAGCAGGAACAGGGCAAAGATCAACCAGCCAAGGCTGATCAGGATGCGCCGTGAAGTGGCACTGCCACGGCGGGCGGCGTTGGCCGAAGCGGCCGCGCCAATAGAAGTCGCAGACATGGACGTGGCCTCCTTCAAGGGGTTTCGATGCGCCGTTGCAGCAGGTTGATCAGCAGCAACAGGATGAAGGAAACCACCAGCATCAACACGCCGATGGCGGTGGCGCCGGTGTAGTCGTACTGGTCGAGCTTGACCATGATCAGCAGCGGCAGGATCTCGGTCTTCATCGGCATGTTGCCGGCGATGAAGATCACCGAACCATACTCGCCAACGCCCCGGGCAAAAGCCAGGGCAAAGCCGGTCAGCCATGCCGGCAACAGTGCCGGCGCCAGCACATAGCGAAACACCTGCAGCGGCTTGGCACCCAGGCAGGCGGCGGCCTCTTCGACTTCACGGGGGATGTCGGCCAGCACCGGCTGCACCGTACGCACCACGAACGGCAGGGTCACGAAGGTCAGCGCCAGGGTGATACCCAGCGGGGTGTAAGCAATCTTGAAACCCAGGTCGGTGGCGAACTGGCCAACCAGGCCGGCCGGTGCGTACAGCGCGGTCAAGGCGATACCGGCCACCGCCGTGGGCAGGGCGAACGGCAGGTCGATCATGGCATCGATGATCTTGCGCCCGGGGAAGGTATAGCGCACCAGCACCCAGGCCAGCAGGGTACCGATGATACCGTTGATGATGGCAGCGTAGAGGGCCGTGCCGAAGCTCAGCTTGAGCGCCGCGAGCACTCGCGGTGCGCTGACGATGGCCCAGAACTGCTCCCAGGTGAGCTGGGCGGCATGTATGAACATGGCGGCCAGCGGTATCAGCACAATCAGGCTGAGGTACACCAAGGTGTAGCCCAGCGTCAGCCCGAAGCCGGGTATGACGGGGGAAATACGACGTGACATAAAGGTCCCTGGTTGAACGCACGAAGCCCGGGACGAATCCCGGGCCCATGCTGGCTACTGAACGGCGATTATCCTGACGGGCATTGCATCACTGCGCCGTGTAGATCTGGTCGAACACGCCACCATCGTTGAAGAACTTGGGTTGGGCAGTCTTCCAGCCACCGAAGTCTTTGTCGATAGTCACCAGGTCCAGTTTCGGGAACTGCTTGGCGTATTCGGCAGCAACTTTCGGGTCACGCGGACGGTAGAAGTTCTCGGCGGCAATCTTCTGCCCGGCCGGGCTGTACAGGTGCTTGAGGTATTCCTCGGCGATCTGCTCGTTGCCCTTCTTCTGCGCATTCTTGTCGACCACCGCCACGGGCGGCTCGGCGAGGATCGACAGCGACGGCACGACGATCTCGAACTTGTCGGCGCCACCGTCTTCCTTGAGGGCCAGGAAGGCTTCGTTTTCCCAGGCCAGCAACACGTCACCCTGACCGTTGTTGACGAAGGTGATGGTCGAGCCACGGGCGCCGGTGTCCAGTACCGGTACGTGCTTGAACAGCTCTTTCACGTATGCCTGGGCCTTGGCTTCGCTGCCACCGCTTTTCAGACCGTAGGCCCAGGCAGCGAGGAAGTTCCAGCGGGCGCCGCCGGAGGTTTTCGGGTTCGGGGTGATGACCGAGACGTCTTTCTTGATCAGGTCGCCCCAGTCCTTGATGCCTTTCGGGTTGCCCTTGCGCACCAGGAACACGATGGTCGAGGTGTAGGGGGTGCTGGCCTCCGGCAGGCGGGTCTGCCAGTTGTCCGGCAGGGTCTTGCCGAGCTTGGCCACTTCGTCGATGTCGCCGGCCAGGGCCAGGGTCACCACGTCGGCGCGCAGGCCGTCGATTACGGCACGGGCCTGCTTGCCCGAACCACCGTGGGACTGCTGGATCTTCACCTTGTCGTCCGGGTGAGCCTGCTGCCAGTGCTTGACGAACTCGGCGTTGTACTGCTGATACAACTCGCGGGTCGGATCATAGGACACGTTCAGCAGTTCGTAGTCCTTGGCGATAGCGGAACCGGCAAAAACGGCGCTGGCGAGGGCGGCCAGGGCATAACGGCGGATGGACATGGTGAAGCTCCCGATTGGCGTATTTTTCTAATTAGGTGGCGCGATAATCAGCTGGGCTTGTTGCCGGGGTTCTGCAGGCGGAACTTTTCCTTGCGTTCGATCTGCACGACCTGGGCGTTGTGCACGGTGATTTCCACCGCGCCAAACCGCAGGTCACGCAGGGCGCTCTGGATTTCGCGCAGAATGGTGGCTTCGTCCTGACCGTCAACGCTACGCAGAGATGCGCTCATGCTCGTGCTCCTGTGATATGGGTGCCGTGCAGTGCGTGAAGGGGAGCGACTGCGCCTGGCTTGAGGGCAATCTTAGGGGGACGCGAATATTCTTAAAAATACTATTTAAGAATTTTTATATAACTGAAATAGAGTTTCGCGGGACCAGTCGGATCACCGCCCCGCCGCACCTACACTTGTAGGAGCGGGCTTGCCCCGCGATAGGGCCCTCAAGCCCAGCGCAATTGCTGCGCCGGCACCGGCCTGCCAAACCAGTAGCCCTGGCCCAGCTGACACTGTTGCTCCAGCAGAAAGCGCGCCTGCTCGGCCTGCTCGATGCCCTCGGCATGCACCAGCATGCCCATGCTCCGGGCCAGGGCGATAATCACCCGCACAATCGCCACATCGTCTTCATCACACGGCAAGCCGGCGACAAAACCCTGGTCGATCTTGAGCTTCTGCACCGGCAGGCGCTTGAGCCGCAGCAACGACGAATAGCCGGTGCCAAAGTCATCGATGGCCAGGCGCAAGCCCAACTCACGCAGCCGATGCAATTGCTCAAGGGCTACTTCAGGGTCGTCCATCACCGCGCTTTCGGTAACCTCCAGCTCCAGCAACGCCGGGTCCAGCGCCGTGTCGTGCAGCACCTGCGCCACTTGCTGATAAAGGTCACGATGACCAAACAGGCGGCTGGAGATATTCACTGCAACAAAATCCAGCGCCCGCCCCTCGGCCTGCCATTGCACCCTCTGCAGGCAGGCCTGGCGCAACACCCAGGTGTCGATATCGGCAATCAGCCCAGTGCGTTCGGCAATCGGGATGAACTCCCCGGGCGGCACCAGCCCGCGCTGCGGATGCTGCCAGCGCACCAGCGCCTCGACACCGATCATCTTGCCGCTGCACAGGTCATGTACCGGCTGGTAATAGACCCGCAGCTCTTCCTGCTCCAAGGCCCGGCGCAGCTCGCCAGCGGTCTCGACCCGCTGCTGGGCGTGAGCGGTCAGCTCTTCGGTGTACAGCGCATAACCGGCACGGCCGCTGCTCTTGGCCTTGAACAGCGCGGAGTCGGCATTGCGCAGCAACTGCTCGGCGCTCAAGGCGTCGCTGGGGAACAGGCTGATGCCGATGCTGACGCTGATGAACAAGCGCTGGCTATCGACCTCGAATGGCGCTTTCATGCCATCGATGATGCTCTGCGCCAAGGCTGCGGCCTGGCCGACCTGCGAGCAGTTTTCGGCCAGCACGGCGAACTCGTCACCGCCCAGGCGGGCCAGGGTCACACCATTGCCCAGGAGCGAGCGCAAGCGCTCACCGACCACCTTGAGCAACTGGTCGCCAATGTTGTGGCCAAGGCTGTCGTTGATGCTCTGGAAGTGGTCCAGGTCGAGCAGCAGCAAGGCGCAACCGCGCTTGTTGGTCTGTGCCGCAGCCAGTGCCTGCGCGGTGCGGTCGTTGAACAGCAGGCGGTTGGGCAGGTCGGTGAGCGGGTCGTGATGGGCCAGATACGCCAGCTCGCGCTCGGAATGCTTGATCGCGCTGATGTCGCTGAACACCGCGACGTAATGGCTCAACTCGCCGCTATCATCGCGGATGGCGCAAATCGTCTGCCATTGCGGATACACCTCGCCGCTTTTGCGCCGGTTCCAGATCTCGCCGCTCCACTCGCCCTTTTGCGCCAGGGTGGCGTAAATCTGCTGGTAGAACGCGGCAACATGGCGGCCGGACTTGAACTTGCTCGGGCGCTGGCCAAGCACTTCGTCCTTGTCGTAACCGGTGATCTGCATGAATGCCCGATTCACATGCACGATCAGGCCATCGCGGTCGGTGACCAGCACCCCTTCCAGGGTGCTGTCGAACACCGCGGCAGCCATGCGCAGACGCTCGCGGTCTTCACGGCGCAAGCGCACACCGACGCCGATGAAATTGAGCAGGCGGGCGCGCGAGACAAAAATCAGCAGGGCACTGCACAACACCCAGAAATGCGCGCTGATCAGCTGCCAGCGGCCGATTTGCTCAGGCGCATCGAAAAGACTGTTCAATAATTGATCAGACAGTGCCAGCCACAATACCGATAGCACAAGGTAGAGCGCCGCCATGCGCATGGCGTCTCGAATGGAAGCAGACATAAGGTCCCGGGCAAACCCACAAAAATTTGTGGGGGATTATAGGGTAGAAACATCCGGTGACCTCCTATCTAAAAGGCCGACTGGTTTTATTTGCTGGCGCAGGGATAATGTTTCCCGCTGTTCCCTATGTTTTTGAGGGCCATTTCGCCTATGTGGTACGAAGGTTTGCTCAACTTGTCAGTGTGGCAATTGCTGGCAGTTACCCTGGTAATGACGCATGTGACCATCGTCAGCGTTACCGTTTACCTGCACCGTTATTCCGCCCACCGCTCGCTGGAACTCAACGCCGGGCTCAAGCACTTTTTCCGTTTCTGGCTGTGGCTGACCACGGCGCAGAACACCCGCGAGTGGACCGCCATCCACCGCAAGCACCACGCCAAATGCGAAACCGTCGACGACCCGCACAGCCCGGTCATCAAGGGCCTGTCGACGGTGCTGCGCAAGGGCGCCGAGCTGTACCGCGAAGAGGCACAGAACCCGGAAACCCTGCGCATCTACGGCAAGAACTGCCCGGAAGACTGGATCGAACGCAACCTCTACAGCCGCTACAAGCTCGGCGGCATCGCCCTGATGGCGGTGATCGACCTGCTGCTGTTCGGCACCGCCGGCATCACCATCTGGGCCGTGCAGATGATGTGGATTCCATTCTGGGCTGCCGGCGTGGTCAACGGCCTGGGCCATGCGGTCGGCTATCGCAACTTCGAGTGCCGCGACGCCGCCACCAACCTGGTGCCCTGGGGCATCATCATTGGCGGTGAAGAGCTGCACAACAACCACCACACCTACCCCAACTCGGCCAAGCTGTCGGTCAAGCGCTGGGAGTTCGACATGGGCTGGGCCTGGATCAAGCTGTTCTGCTGGCTGCGCCTGGCCAAGGTGCAGCGCGTCGCGCCTATCGCCCACCGGGTCGAAGGCAAGGGCCAGCTGGACATGGACACCGCCATGGCGATCCTCAACAACCGCTTCCAGATCATGGCCCAGTACCGCAAGCTGGTGATCGCGCCGCTGGTCCAGCAGGAGCTGGCGCGGGTCGACGATTCGGTCCGTCACCAGTTCCGCCGTGCCAAGCGTTTGCTGTCGCGGGAAACCAGCCTGCTGGAAGACCGTCATCACCTGCGCATCCAGACCATGCTCGAGCACAGCCAGGCACTGAAAACCATCTACGAGAAACGCCTGGCCCTGCAACAGATCTGGGCGCGCACCAGCGCCAACGGCCACGACATGCTCGCGGCCATGAAAGACTGGGTACACGAAGCCGAGGCCAGCGGTATCCAGTCGCTGCGCGACTTCGCCGCCCAGCTCAAGACCTACTCGCTGCGCCCTGCCCTGGCCTGATGCCGTTGATCGGCGCGCCGGCTTAGCGGCGCGCCGACCGGAACTTAGCCGCCGAATCTCACTCTGACAGGCATATCGCCCGCGTGGCGGGCCGGGTCGTGGCCGCACGCCCCAGTCGTGAGAATTTCCGCGCAAATGGTCAAGAACACTCCAACAACCCTGGCCTGCAACCCGCCACCTGAAGCCGCCCAAACCCTTCTGGCCCTGATGCATGCCCAAGGCGAAGTCGCGCGCCTGAGTGAGCGTGAACAGCTGTTCAGCTCTTTGCTCGACAGCGTCAATGCCGTGCTCTGGGCATTCGACTGGGAAAGCCGCCAGGTGCTCTACGTCAGTCCCGCCTACGAACGCATTTTTGGCCGGCCGGCCGGCCTGTTGCTGGCCGACTTCAACGAATGGCGCGACAGCATCTACCCCGATGACCTGGACTACGCCGAACGGAGCCTGGCGCAAGTGCTGGAAAAAGGCGCAGTGGAGGATCGCGAGTACCGCATCATCGCCGCCGACGGCCAGGTGCGCTGGATCAGCGACAAATGCTTCATCAGCCAACAGGCCATGCCGGACCAGCGGGTGATCATTGTCGGCATGGCCGAGGACATCACCGAAAAGAAGCAGCTCGAAGGCGAGCTGCAGCGCCTGGCGACCACCGACGTACTGACCCAGAGCAGCAACCGCCGACACTTCTTCGAGTGCGCCCAGCATGCCTTCGAAACCGCACGACGGGAGCAGGCGCCGTTAGCGTTCCTGCTGCTCGACATCGATGACTTCAAGCAGATCAACGACACCTACGGCCACCAGGAAGGCGACTATGTGCTACAGCGCATCGCTGATACCGGCAAGGCGGTGCTGCGCCGTGGCGACCAGTTCGGGCGCATTGGTGGCGAGGAGTTCGCCGCGGTGTTTCCGGGCTGCACGCCGGAAATTGCCCAGCACATCGCCGAGCGCCTGCAGCGCGAGATCCAGCGCTTGAGCTTCAGCCATGACGACAAGGTATTCGGGGTGACGGTGAGCCAGGGCCTGACCGGGATCACCGAGGCCGACGAGTCGCTGGACAGCCTGTTTGCCCGGGCGGATGCGGCGATGTACCAGGCCAAGCGCCAGGGCAAGAATCAGATTGTAAGAGGCTGAAAAGCATCGCTGGCAAGCCAGTTCCCACAAGGGCCGGGGCATGCAAACCCTGTGGGAGCTGGCCTTGCCAGCGATTGGGCCGCAAATCGACCCCAAAATCTCAAACCTTGCGCAACCTGCCCAGCTCCGCCATCCCCACCTTGAGCAAGCGCGCCGTCTTGCTTTCAGCCAGGCCTTCCAACCCCTGATCCGCCGGCAAGCGCGCCAACTGCCCGGCCAGGTTCATCACCAGCGCATCGCGCGAATACACCCCGCCGCCCAACTGGTAGATCGCCGCAATCAGTTCACGCAGCTCCAGCGGTAGCCGCCAGCGGGTACGCAGCGCCGAGCCGAACGCCGCACCAAACTCGTTGAGCGACAACTCCACCGAATCCTCATCCAGCTCACCCCCGGCCTGCTGCCACTCCTGCAAACATCGCAGCAGCGCCAGATCGCCCAGGCAATGCAGCAAGCCGGCGCAATAGCAGCGCTCCTGGTCGAGTTCGAGCATGCGCGCCAGGGTCCGCGCGTATTCGGCGGTGTGCAGCGACAAGCCCCAGAAGTGTTCGGCATGGCGCGACAGGATTGGATCGCTGAGCTTGGCGCTACGCTTGAGCGCCAGCCCCAGAATCAGGTTCATGCTCTGGGTCGTGCCCAGCTTGTTCAGCGCCTGCATCAGGCTCTGCACCGCACCGTCGCGATGCAGTGCAGCGCTGTTGGCGGCGGCGATCAGCACGGCGGTGACCTGTGGATCGTTGCGGATCTCGGCTTCCAGTACCTTGAGGTCCAGGCCCTGGGGCTGCAGGCTGCGCTTGATTGCCAACTTCACATCGGCGAACAGCGGGCCGCCATCGGAGGTGGCGCGGCGCTCTTGCAGAAAGCGCGGCAAAGTCGCGCCTGGCTGCAACGGCGGTACCAGGCAAGCGACCTCCTCCCCGGCGCTGAGCAACAAGTCTTCCAGGCGCTGGCGCAGGGCGTCCATGTTCAGCGGCTTGCTCAGGTAAGCGGTCGGCGCGAACGGCAGCACCTCGCGCACACTGGCGGTGTCACTGCGGTTGCTCATGAGAATGAACGGCAATACCGGCTGGCGGCCCTTGGCACGCACGTTGCGCAGCAGGTCGAGGCCATCGCCGCCGGGCAGCTCGCGTGCGGCGATGATCAGGTCCGGCTTGCTGGCCAGCGCCGCCAGCGCTTGCGAGCCATCGGCGCACACCTGCAGGCGCGCATCGCAGCGCACACTGAGGAGCATCTGGCTCAGCATGTCCCGTACCCAGGGATCACCTTCGGCAATCAGCACGCACGGTGCCTGGGCGGGCTCTACAACGCTCATACACAACTCTCCCGATATTCCGCTACACGCAATCCCGTGCACCTTCCAAGGTGTCTCCTTGTAGGCAACCTTAGCTCCCTGGCCATCCTTTGAGCGAAAAAAAACCCGCCGAAGCGGGTTTTTCTTCTAATGCGTCACAGTTTACGCGAGTTCTGCGAAGCACTCTTCGATGATTGCCAGACCTTGGTCCAGTTGCTCATCAGGCGAGGTCAGCGGAACCAGGATACGCAGGACGTTGCCGTAGGTGCCGCACGACAGCAGGATCAGGCCCTTGTCGCGCGCCTTGGCCACGACCGAAGCGACAGCAGCAGCGTTCGGGGTGTGGGAGCCGGCTTTGTCGAACACTTCAACCGCGATCATCGAGCCCAGGGCACGCACGTCACCGATGATCGGGTGCTTGTCCTGGATCTTGCGCAAGCCGGCGACCAGACGCTCGCCAACGGCCTTGCTGCGGTCCAGCAGTTTCTCTTCTTCGAACACGTCCATCACCGCCAGGGCCGCGGCGCAAGCGATCGGGCTACCGGCGTAGGTGCCGCCCAGGCCGCCTGGGGCGATGGCGTCCATGTACTCGGCCTTGCCGCACACACCGGCCAGCGGGAAGCCACCAGCGATGGATTTGGCGAAGGTGGTCAGGTCTGGAGCAACGCCCATCTGTTCCATGGCGAAGAAGGTGCCGGTACGGCCAGCGCCGGTCTGCACTTCGTCAGCGATCAGGAGGATGCCGTGCTGGTCGCACAGGGCACGCAGGCGCTTCATGAACTCTTTCGGCGCAACATAGAAACCACCTTCGCCCTGAACTGGCTCGATGATGATTGCCGCGATGTCACGGGGTTCGGCGTCGTTCTTGAAGATACGCTCGATGGAAGCGATCGAGTCGTCGATGCTCACACCGTGCAGCTCGTTCGGGTACAGGGCGCGGAAGATGCCGCCTGGCATCAGGCCCATGCCGGCCGAGTAAGGCACGACTTTACCGGTCAGGCCCAGGGTCATCATGGTACGGCCGTGGTAAGCGCCGGTGAAGGCGATCACGCCGGCACGGCCAGTGGCGGCGCGGGCGATCTTGACCGCGTTTTCAACGGCTTCGGAACCGGTGGTGACCAGCAGGGTTTTCTTGGCGAAGTCGCCTGGTACCTTGGCGTTGATCTTTTCGCACAGCTCGACGTACGGCTCGTAGGCCAGGACCTGGAAGCAGGTATGGGTCAGCTTGTGCAGCTGGGCTTCAACGGCAGCGATGATCTTCGGATGCACGTGACCGGTGTTCAGTACTGCGATACCGCCGGCGAAGTCGATGAACTCGCGGCCTTCGACGTCAGTGACAGTGGCGTTCTTTGCCGACTCGGCGAAGATCGGGTGGATCTGGCCAACACCACGTGGAACTGCGGCGACACGACGTTGCATCAAAGATTCGTTGGTCTTGCTCATAATGTCCTCAATTCGCCACCCACAAGGTGGCGCGATTCAAGTCGGAGTGGCCGGTATTCAACTGCAGGCAGCATGCGTTGATCGACTGCTGCAGGGGCCCAGGCCACGGGGTGTACGGTGTAAAAAGGCCAGCGAGACGTCGCTCTCGCGCCCCGCTGGCAGAGGTAAAGCCTTACGCTGCGATCAGATGCTGATGCACAGGTATTTGATTTCCAGGTAGTCCTCAATGCCGTACTTGGAACCTTCGCGGCCCAGGCCCGAGGCCTTGATACCGCCGAACGGCGAGACTTCGTTGGAGATCAGACCGGTGTTGATACCGACCATGCCGTATTCCAGGGCTTCGGCGACACGGAACACACGGCTCATGTCACGGGCATAGAAGTAGGAGGCCAGACCGAACTCGGTGTCGTTGGACATGGCGATGACTTCGGCCTCGTCCTTGAAACGGAACAGTGGCGCCAGCGGGCCGAAGGTTTCTTCCTTGGCCACCGCTGCGTTGTTTGGCACGTTGACCAGCACGGTCGGCTCGAAGAAGTTACCTTCGATCAACTTGCCGCCGGTCAGTACCTGAGCGCCTTTGCCAACTGCATCGGCAATGTGCTCCTGGACCTTGGCCACGGCTTTTTCGTCGATCAGCGGGCCGGTGGTGGTGCCGTCTTCCAGGCCGTTGCCGATCTTCAGCTTGGCCACAGCGGCCTTGAGCTTCTCGGCGAAGGCATCGTAGACGCCGTCCTGCACGTAGATACGGTTGGCGCAGACGCAGGTCTGGCCGTTGTTGCGGTACTTGGAGATGATCGCGCCGTCGACGGCCTTATCCAGGTCTGCGTCGTCAAACACGATGAACGGCGCGTTGCCGCCCAGCTCCAGGGAAACCTTCTTGATGTCCTTGGCGCATTCGGCCATCAGCTGGCGACCGATCTCGGTGGAGCCGGTGAACGACAGCTTGCGCACGATCGGGTTGCCGGTCAGCTCGCTGCCGATGTCGCCGGCGCTGCCGGTCACCACGCTCAGCACGCCAGCCGGGATACCGGCACGGGTGGCCAGCTCAACCAGGGCCAGGGCCGAGTACGGGGTTTGCGAAGCAGGCTTGAGCACCATGGTGCAGCCAGCGGCCAGGGCCGGGCCGGCTTTACGGGTGATCATCGCCGCCGGGAAGTTCCACGGGGTAATGGCCGCGGTCACGCCGATCGGCTGCTTGATCACGATCAGGCGCTTGTCTGGCTGGTGACCCGGGATGGTGTCGCCGTAGACGCGCTTGGCTTCTTCAGCGAACCACTCGATAAAGGAAGCGGCGTAGACGATCTCGCCCTTGGCTTCGGCCAGTGGCTTGCCCTGCTCGGTGGTCATCAGGCGAGCCAGGTCGTCCTGGTGCTCGATCATCAGCTCGAACCAGCGACGCAGCTTGCCAGCACGTTCTTTGGCGGTCAGCGCGCGCCAGGCCGGCAGCGCCTTGTCGGCGGCCTCGATGGCACGGCGGGTTTCAGCGGCGCCCATCTTCGGCACAGTGCCGATGATCTCGCCCGTTGCCGGGTTGTTGACCTTGATCGTCTGGCCGTTGTCCGCGTCCAGCCACTCTCCATTGATGAAGGCTTGCTGGCGGAACAACTGGGCGTCTTTAAGCTGCATGTCGGGCTTCCTTAACTGCACCGTGCAGGCACGGCGCGAATTATTGATTGTAGAAAAAGGAGAGCGTTTGAAATCTCAAACGAATCCTAGGATCAACGAGGAGAAAGGACAATAGGGTGTTCGAAAAAAAGAACAAAAAGCGCTGTGCGGCTGATTTTTTCAGATCAACGTCATTTATAGCCCCTTGAGTGTGCGAAATCGACCACAGCCATTCTGACGATGGACGCCGCCAGCCTAGATGGGTATCATGGCGCCCGCGTTGCACTCGTAGCTCAGCTGGATAGAGTACTGCCCTCCGAAGGCAGGGGTCGTGGGTTCGAATCCCGCCGAGTGCGCCATATCGATCAAGGCTCAGGTGAATACCTGGGCCTTTTTTGTTTTCCGAGCCCGCTGCTACCAGCACGCGTCTATGTCAGATGATGTTTCGAAGTCTCGAAATATGTCGTCCTAAGAAATACCCTACGCGGTCTGTCGATACCCGTCTGCTTGTCCCTGGGAACTCGTGCCTCTAGGCTCCTACCCATCACCGAAATCTCGGTGATCGGGCGTGGTAACCCGGAGTGTGCATCATCCTATACAGTCAATGGCGGCTGTATGCGGGAGGCTTTCGAGCCTGCCGGGATTGATGCTCACCCCGGTTTACCACCCCGTGTACAGCTGCCACCCATTCGTGTGGTAACGGATTGCGGTGTCAGCTCCGACTTGTGAGCATCGACATGAAAAAAATCGTCCCCGATCCACCACTCGATAAATCCGCCGCCACCGCCCACTCCGTCTTTGGCAACTGCCAAGCCGGGCACTCTGCGCTGTTCGCTGTCTGCTCCGGCGTCGCCGCCCATGATGCGCTGGTGCATGCCTCTCTCTACCTAGGCTGTGCATACGACACTGGCTACAAGGCTTTCGACGATATTGATCCGGCCCACAAGGGCTTCTTGTGGTCGACCCTGCATTCGGTAGAAATGGCTAAAGGGTTGGTGGATGCGTTGCTGGACGGGATTGAGGAGCGGGTTGGCGAGTAGGGCTGAGTGAGGTGTGGCCCTGGCTATTTTGGGGCCGCTGCACAGCCCATCGTCGGCAAAGCCAAGGCCCACCGTGGGGAGTGCGCAAGACCTGTAAATCCTTGAATCGAAAGAGACATGAAACGCAGGGAAATACCCACGCAAAAAAATGTCGCAGCAGAGAAGCCTTCGGATGAGGCAAAATGCCACTAACTGATTCGCATTTATCGAGTCAGGCCCCCTGGAATACACCAGCAAGAAGGATCTTTATGAAGCGGTTCGCTTTGACCCCGGCCCGGTGGGTCGGGATGCTGTGCTGTCTGTTCGCCTTGAACATGGCACAGGCCAAGGACGACGGTACCGACCCCTCCGTCACCATCGAAAAGGACATTCTACGCACCGTGGTTGCCGAAGACGGCAGCTACGCCTCCACCCAGGACCTGGTCCTGCTGATCAACGAAGAACGCGCGATCCAGGCCAAGGCCCAGCAATCGCTGTACTACAACCGCACGCTGGAAACCCTGGAAGTTACCCAGGCCTACACTCAGAAGCCGGACGGCCGCAAGGTCGTGGTCAGCCCAGAGCAGATCAAGGAGCAACAGGAACGCCAGTCATCCCAGGCGCCAATGTTCCACGACAGCCTGGTCAAGGTGGTGATTTTCCCGGAAGTGGCAGTCGGCGACCGCCTGGTGCTGAGCTTCAAGAAGCAGCGCAAGACCCCGCTGTTCCCCGGCCAGTTCGAAGACCTGGCGATGCCGCAGTTCCACCCCACCAAACAGTTCACCCTGATCTACGACCTGCCGAAGAACCTCAAGCTCAATGCCGAGGCCAAGGGTTTCAAGGCATCCAGCCCCAAGGCCGAGACCGGCCGCAAGGTTTACCAGTGGGACTACGTGCAGGGTGACAACGCTCGTACAGAACTGGGCGCGGTAGCCTACTCGGACTACGGCAAGTACCTGGCCGTGTCCACCTTTGCTGACTACAGCGAATTCGCCAAAGCCTACGCGGCGCGGGCCAACAGCGAAGTCACGCCGGCCATCCGCGAGCTGGCCGAGAAGCTGACAGCCAAGATCGATGACCCACGCGACAAGGCCTTGGCCCTGGGTGACTGGGTGCGCCGCAATATCCGCTACGTGGCGGTGTACATCGGCGCGGGCGGCGTCGTGCC
The DNA here is from genome assembly GCF_000259195.1 of Pseudomonas donghuensis. Lineage (GTDB taxonomy): Bacteria > Pseudomonadota > Gammaproteobacteria > Pseudomonadales > Pseudomonadaceae > Aquipseudomonas > Aquipseudomonas donghuensis. The sequence continues at coordinate 24,984 of NZ_JH650761.1, read as the reverse complement.
GCATGCTGCCGACACCGTACTGAGCAACCGCTATGGCGATTGCAAAGACCACGTAGCCCTGCTCGAAGCGCTGCTGGCCGCGGTCAACATTGAAAGCACCCCGGCCCTGATCAACCTCGGCAGTGCCTACGCCCTGCCCAAGGTGCCAACCCTGGGTGTGATCAACCACGTGGTCACCTACGTGCCGAGCCTGGACCTGTACCTGGACTCCACTGCCGAAGCCATCGCCAGCGGCTATCTGCCAGCCCCGGTGCTGGACAAGCCTACCGTGCTGGCCCGCTCGGGTAAGCTCGGCCACACCCCGGCCACCCAGCCAGGCCTGGTGCACAACAGCACCACGTATACCGTGGCCAGCAGCGGCGCCGCCGACTTCACGCATGCCTCGAAGATCGACGGTTGGGCCGCCGAGATGAACCGCTGGATGATGCGCAACATGCAACCGGCCGAGCGCGACCTGCTGACCCAGCGCATCCTCGCCGCCTACGGCCAGCGTGGCAGCGGCAAGATCAGCAGCGATGACCTGGAAACCAGCGGCGCCTTCGAGATGCACATCAACGGTCGCAGTGAAAACCTGGTCAACCTGCCCGGCCCGATCGGCGTGCCGACCCTGACCAGCCTGGCCGGCGGCATCGCCCAGAACGTCTTCGGCTTCATCGCCGAGAAGCAGCGTACCCAGGACTTCACCTGCATCTCCGGTATCACCGAAGAACAGGCACGCTTCGAGTTCCCGGCCGACGTCAAGATCATCGCCGCGCCCAAACCTGTGACCCTCAAGGACAAGCACTTCGATTACAGCGCCGAGTATGCCCTGCAGGGCAACAGCCTGGTGGTCAAGCGCCGCCTGGACTTCCACAACCCGAAAGCGGTGTGCAGCGTGAAGGACTTCGAGAAGATGAAGCCAACCCTGGACGCCATGCTCAATGACCTGAACAGCCAGGTGATCGTGCAGAAGAGCTGACGTATCGCGCCCTGTTAAATCCTTTGGGGTTCAGCAGGGCGCTGCCACTGTTACGCCACCTATGAAATATTTGGTAAACTCCCCGCCGACTTCTGCTGCACACACGCAAGCAGAAACGATCAAAAGGAATTGTCATGGCAATGGTTTTTTGCCGCGGTTGTGCCAAGGAAATCCATGAAACGGCACCCAGCTGCCCACAGTGCGGCGCCCCTCAGTATCTCCCCGCCACCTCGCAACCTGCCAGCCAACCCTCGCCCTGGATGGGCATCACTTCGCTGATCCTCGGCATCCTCTGCGGGCTTTCACTGTTCGACGATTCCGATTGGGACCGTAACACTCTGTTGGGATTAGGCCTGTTTGCGCTGACCGGGTTGATCCTGGGCACGCTCAGCATCGTCAACAAAAAGCCGGGAAGCAACATGGCAATTGCCGGTGCGACTTTGTCGGGTATTTCACTGTTTGTGTATATCGGACTATCAGTTAATTAATGTAAGGGACAACAAATGAGTATGGTTTTTTGCCGTGGCTGCGCCAAGGAAATCCACAGCAGCGCCCTGGCTTGCCCGGCGTGTGGTGCACCGCAAGCTGCTGCAGCACCTGTGACCGCCGCACCTGCGCCGACTGGCATCTGGTACTTTGAAGTATTGAAGAAATACGCCGTGTTCTCCGGCCGCGCGCGCCGCAAGGAATACTGGATGTTCTTCCTGGTCAACATCCTGGTGGCCATGGTGCTGGGCTTTATCGACCGCGTGGCCGGTACCGGTGCCATCCTCTCCAACCTGTATAGCCTGGCACTGCTGATCCCGGGCATCGCCGTAGGCGTTCGACGCATGCACGACACTGACCGTAGCGGCTGGTGGCTGCTGCTCCCGATCGTCAACCTGATCTTCCTGTGCCAGGACAGCCAGCCAGGCCCGAACCGTTTCGGCCAAAACCCGAAAGGTATCGCTTGATCACGGAATGATCGAGTCTCAAAGCAAAGCGGCCATCATTGGCCGCTTTTGCATTTTTGCGCCCATGACGTTTTTCAATCACATCGATGCCGCTTTCGCCCTTGCCCTGCAGCCATCAGTACACGATTCTTTAGCTATCTGCCGTCACCCACTCCCAGCATCGCAGAGGCCTCTATGAAAACCGTGGCACAGCTTCTAAAAACAAAAGCCCAGCAGCACCACCAGGTTCACACCATCGGCCCCGACCACATGGTGCTCGATGCGCTGAGGTTGATGGCGGAGAAGAACGTCGGTGCCCTGCCGGTGGTGCAGGACGGGCGTGTAGTGGGGATCGTCAGTGAGCGCGACTACGCGCGCAAGATGGTGCTCAAGGGCCGCAGTTCGGTGGGCACTCCCGTCAGTGCGATCATGAGTGCGCCGGTGATTACCGTCGACCCGCACCAGAACGTCGAATACTGCATGAACATGATGACCAACAGTCACCTGCGCCACTTGCCGGTGGTCGAGAACGGCGAACTGCTCGGCCTGTTGTCGATTGGCGACCTGGTCAAGGAAGCCATCGCTGAACAGGCCAACATGATCCTGCAGCTGGAACAGTACATTCGCGGCGACTGATTCGCTGCGCGCTCAGCGGTATTCGCCCTCCAGCTCGTCGAGCTGGTGGTCGAAGCTGCGCAAGCGCGCCGACCAGGTGTATACCAGCACTTCCAGGTCGCGATTGAGCACGGCGGCGCCACGACCGCTGCTTTGCTGCGAGTCGCACAAGTCCAGTTGATAACGTTCCCGGGCCATGGCGGTGGCCACGGTCGAGAGCTCGCGGGCGTTGTCCAGCCAGTGGCGGCGGTCATGGGTTTCGCGATCAAGCTCGCGGCATTGGCGTTTCAGGGCTTCAAGGCTCTGCTCCAGCGGCGTGCCTTCAAGCTCGCCCATCACCTCCTGAAAGGTGCGTCCGGGCTGCCAGTAGCTGCCCCAGAAATAGCGGTCGAACACCGTCTCGACCCGGCGCAAGGCAACCTTGGTGTTCCAGATCGCGACCAGCGTTCGGCCCTGGGCCAGCTGACGCTTGCTCACGCGCAATTGCTGCCAGCCAATCCAGGCCAGCGCGGTCAGCGCCAACGCACCGATCACGCCCCCGGCGGCATAGAGAAACACCAGTGCCTGGCCCAGCTGGTGGGTCTGTTTGATTCCGTAGAAATAACCGACGGTCAGCAGGCCCAGGGCAGTCACGGCACACCAGAAACCGGCGGCATAGGGATCTTTCATTGGCGCTATCCCCTTGTTGTTTTTTCCTGAGCATAGCAACGCCGTTCACCGGTAGATGTGCCGCTCAGCGTTTATTTTCTAGGACGCCGCAGCGCCTCGTTGAGTTGGTCGAACATCACCGCCCAGTCGGCATCTTCGTCGATACTGTCTTTCAGAAACGCTCGCTGGCTTGAGGTCCAGAATGGCGCATCGACCAGCTTGATATCGCTTTTTAGCGGCGAATGACTGGTTATGAATTGATCAATCCCCTTCGGATCGTCAGGTAATCCCAGTTGCTTGAACAATTCGGAAAACTTGTGGTTTGGTGCTTCCATGGGTCACTCCTTGGGGCCAGGCCGGGCATCCACGACGCCAGCCTGGCAGTGGGTTGATCATCAGCAAACCTCACGCACTTCGGCGTTTGGCACCAGTTTCAGGTACTGCGTCATGTTCATGTGGATCAGGTGATCGTGATCGCCTGCCTCGACATAAATATCCCCCTGACGGGTCAGGGTCGGATCGAGCAGCATCTTGATCGAGTAAGCATCACCCAACGCCGGAATGGCACCACGTTCGCAGTCGCCGAACAGATGTGGCAAGCCGCTTTCATGGGTCATTTGCCAGGGTCCGGTGGCCCGCACCTTGCTCATGTCCAGGTGACGGTTAGCCGGTAGCACGGCCATCAGGTAATTGCCCCGGCGGTCGTCGAGCATGACCGACTTGGCCACCCGCTCGGCAGGTACGCCGGCGGTACGCGCCGACTCAAGGCTGGTTGATGAGTGCGGATGAGAAACGATTTCATAGTCGCAGCCGGCCTTGTCCAGGCATTGCTGCAGGGTTTTTGCCATACGCATGATGCACCTCCGGATACAACGCCCCCACTTCTGAAGTTTAGGCCGTGCTGCATCAAGCAGCCGACTAAACTTATTGGACACGCACTGCCCGGGTGAATTCAGGTGATCGCTCGCTGGTGTCGGCACCTGCTGCTTCTACTGATGCTCAGCGCCCTGACGAGCGGCGTGGCTGCGCCCGGCAATCCGGTGCTGGTGATGAGTATCGACGGTGCCATCGGTCCGGCCAGCGCCGACTATCTGGTACGCGGCCTGGAACAGGCCAAGACACAGCAGGCGCAACTGGTGGTCATCCGCCTCGACACCCCGGGCGGGCTCGACAGCTCGATGCGCGCGATCATCAAGGCGATTGTCGCCAGCCCCGTACCCGTCGCGACCTTCGTCGCGCCCGGTGGCGCCCGCGCGGCCAGCGCCGGCACTTACATCCTTTATGCCAGCCACGTGGCGGCAATGGCCCCGGGCACAAACCTTGGCGCCGCCACGCCGGTACAGATCGGCGGCCTGCCGGGCACGCCCAAGGACCCGGCCGCACCGCCCGCCTCGCCCACCGGCGACAAGCAAGCGCCGAACAGTGAGCAGGACACCCTGACCCGCAAGCAGATCAACGACGCCGCCGCCTACATTCGCGGCCTGGCACAACTGCGCGGGCGCAATGCCGATTGGGCGGAGCAAGCGGTGCGCGAATCGGTGAGCCTGCCCGCCAACGAAGCCCTGCGCCTGAAAGTCATTGACCGTATCGCCAACGACCTCCCCGACCTGCTGCGCCAACTCGACGGCAAGAGCCTGGAAGCCGCTGGCCAGCCGGTGCAGTTGCATACGGCCAATGTGGCGATCATCGAACGCGAGCCGGACTGGCGCACGCGCCTGCTGGCGGTGATCACCAACCCCAGCGTGGCGCTGATCCTGATCATGATCGGCATCTACGGGCTGATGTTCGAGTTCATGAGCCCCGGCTCCGGAGTGGGCGGGGTGATCGGCGGCATCTGCCTGCTGGTCGCTCTGTATGCCCTGCAGCTATTGCCGGTGAGCTATGCCGGGGCGGCGCTGATCATGCTCGGTATCGCCTTCATGATTGCCGAGGCGTTCCTGCCCAGTTTCGGTGTGGTCGGCTTTGGCGGCATCGTCGCGTTCGTGGTCGGCGCGGTGATTTTGATGGACACCGATGTGCCCGGCTTCGGCATCCCCCTGGCATTGATCCTGACCCTCGCGCTGCTCTCGGCGCTGCTGCTCGGCGGTGTCTTGGGCATGGCCATGAAGGCGCGCAAGCGCGCGCTGGTCAGCGGTGATGCCGGGCTGGTGGGCAGCCTGGCGACAGTGATGGCGGTCAATGACAGCGACCCGTTCATCGGCTCGGTGCAGGTGCAGGGTGAGCAGTGGCAGGCCCAATGCCAGACGCCACTGCAGGTGGGGCAACGCGTCCGGGTGATTACACGCAAGGGCGTACTACTGGACGTCAGCGCCGAAGCAGAAGCACCGGCGCAAGGAGACTGAGATGTTTTTCGAACTGGGCTTTGGCGCATTGCTGGCACTGCTGGCGGTGCTGTTGCTGGCGGCATTCCGCATCCTGCGCGAATACGAACGTGGCGTGGTGTTCCAGCTCGGACGCTTCTGGCGAGTCAAGGGCCCGGGCCTGGTGTTGCTGATCCCGGGGATCCAGCAGATGGTCCGGGTCGACCTGCGCACGGTGGTGCTGGATGTGCCGCCGCAGGATGTAATCACCCGCGACAACGTCTCGGTCAAGGTCAACGCGGTGCTGTACTTTCGAGTGCTCGACCCGCAGAAGGCGATCATCCAGGTCGAAGACTTTCTCATGGCCACCAGCCAACTGGCGCAGACCACTTTACGTGCGGTGCTGGGCAAGCATGAACTGGATGAACTGCTGGCCGAGCGTGAGCGGCTGAACCTGGACATCCGCCAGGTGCTGGATGCGCAGACCGATGCCTGGGGCATCAAGGTCGCCAACGTCGAGATCAAGCACGTCGATCTCAATGAGTCGATGATCCGCGCCATTGCCCGTCAGGCCGAGGCTGAACGGGAGCGGCGAGCCAAGGTGATCCATGCCGAAGGCGAATTGCAGGCATCGGAGAAGCTGATGCAGGCCGCGGAAATGCTCGGCCGCCAATCGGGCGCGATGCAGCTGCGGTACATGCAGACCCTGGGCACTATTGCCGGGGACAAGTCGTCGACGATCGTGTTTCCGTTGCCGATCGAGATGCTCAAGGGGCTTGTGGATAAGTGAAGTCGCCAATCGCCGGCAAGGCCGGCTCCCACAAAGGATCTGTTGACGCCGGACCCTGTGGGAGCTGGCTTTGCCGGCGCAGCCTTGCCGCTCTTACCAACCGCCACCCAACGCCAGGAACAACCCAATCTGCCCCATCGCCACCTGGGTATTGGCCGCCGCCAGCTGCGCGCGCATGTCGGTGTAGGTGCGGGTTGCCTGCAGGTCGGCGAGGAACGACTCGCGCCCGGCCTGATAAAAGCGGTGGGTCTGATCCGCCGCCAATTGCGCCGAACGCTCGGCATCAGCCAGGGCATCACGGCGCTCCAGCAAAGCACTGTATTGCGCAAGGCTGGTCTGGGTTTCACGAATGGCATTGAGCACCACCCCATCAAAATGCGCCAGCGCCGCCTGGGTCGAAGCTTCTGCCGCGCGAATGCGCGCTCGCGAACCGTTGGTCGGCACCGTCCAGGTCAGCAGCGGGCCGAAGCCCCAGCGGTTGGTCGCAGGTTCCCCCAGGTTGTCGAGAATACCGATAGTGCCCACTTGGGCACCGATACTGATGTCTGGATACAACTGCCCAGTGGCCACGCCAATGGTTGCCGTGGCCGCCGCCAGGCTGCGTTCGGCCTGACGGATATCTGGGCGGCGCTTGAGCAGCGCCGCGCCATCACCCACCGGCAGGACCTGGGCGATATGCGGCAACTCGGCGCAATCGCCCGTGCCGGCCGGCAATTGATTGAGCGGTTTGGCCAACAGCATCGACAAGGTGTACAGGCCCGCTTCACGCGCGGCCTGGTAACGCGGCAGCTCGGCGCGCAGGGATTTGAACTGGGTCTGCGACCGGGTCACCTGGGTTTCGTCACCACGACCGGCGTCGCGCAGGCGCTGGGTCAGGGTCACGCTCTGTTCTTGCAGGCCCAGGGACTCATGGGCGATGTGATATTCCTCGTTGGCCGCGCATACCTGGGTATAGGCGCGGACCACATCCGCCACCAGGGTGATGCGCGCAGTATCGGCGGCAGCCTGGGTCGCATCGGCATTGGCCTGGGCGGCCTCGACGCCACGCTTGAGGGTGCCCCACAGGTCAAACTGGTAGGAAGCGCTGATAATCGCCTCACCAATGTTGGCCACGGGCACCTTCTCTGGCAGCAGGAACGCCTCGCCAGACTCTTGCAAACGCTGGGCGCCCAGCTTCACGCCACCATTGAGGCCGCCCTGGGCCTCGGCTTCTTCGACCTGGGCACGGGCCTTGGCGATATTCGCTGCCGCTACGCGCAGTTCAGTGTTGGCGGCCAGGGCCTGACGCACCAGCTCATTGAGGCGCTCGTCCTGGTACAGGTGCCACCAGTCTTTGGGCACAGGCGCCGAGACCACGCTGCTGGCGTCCTGGCGCAGTTCGCCCTGCAGGTCGGCGCGCTGGATGACAGCGTCCTTGGGCACGTGGTAATCCGGCCCGACCATCTGACAGGCCGACAGCAGCAGGCTCAGGCCAAGCAGCGACAGCCGTTTCATTGCCCGCGGCCCTCAAGGATCGACACCGTCGCGGTACGCCCGGCGATCATGCGAAAGTCCGCCGGCACTTCATCGAAAGCAATGCGCACCGGGATCCGCTGGGCCAGCCGCACCCAGCTGAACGCCGGGTTGACGTTGGGCAGCAGGTTGGCGCCGCTGCTGCGGTCGCGGTCCTCGATACCGGCGGCGATGCTCTGCACCCGCCCGCTCAGGCGGGTATTGTCGCCGAGCACGCGGATATCCACAGCCTGGCCGATGTGAATGCCGGCCAGCTTGGTTTCCTCGAAGTAGCCATCGACGTGGTAGGAGTCGCTGTCGACCACCGACAGCACTGGCCGACCGGCGCTGACAAATTCGTGGGCACGTGGCGCGCGGTCGTTGAGGTAGCCATCGACCGGGCTGCGTACCACCGAGCGGTCGAGGTTCAGTTGCGCGGCATCCACCGCCACCTGGGCTTCGGCCAGGGCCGATTCGGCGCGGGCCTGGCGCGACTGGCTCTCTTCCAGTTGCTCCTGCGCCACCAGGTTGCCCAGGCCACGGTTACGCCGGGCTTCACGCTGGGCCTGGGCCAGGGTTTCCTTGCGCTCGGCCAGGGTCGCCTGGGCCTGGCGCAAGGCCAGGTGGAAGCGGTCCTGGTCGATGGTAAACAGCACGTCACCGCGCTTGACCACCTGGTTGTCGCGCACTTCGACCTGCTGGATCAAGCCGGAAACATCCGGGGCAATCTGGATCACATCAGCACGGATGTGACCGTCACGGGTCCAGGGCGCGAACATGTAGTACATGACCATCTGCCAGACCAGTACGGTCGCCAGCGTCACTACCAGCAGGGTCAGGACCACGCGGCCCAGGGTCAACAAGGGTTTTTTCATGGCAGCATCAGGTTTCGGCAAAAGTGGTCGACCGTGCCGAGCAGCACGGCGTAAAGCGCAACGTTGAACAGCGCCCGGTGCCAGACCAGGCGATAGAAGTGCACCCGGTTGAGCAGCGCGTGCACAGCGAGGAACACCAGGTAGGTGAGCACCATCATCACCAGCAGCGTGGGCAGGAACACCCCGCTGATATCCAGATCTCCGATCACAGCGGTGCTCCATCGATGCCGTAGGGCAGTTGTGGCTGATCGTCGGATGGTTCCAGCACCACCTCGACACCTGGCAACAGCGCCAGGCGCAAACCACTCAGGGCATGCAGCAGGTGCACGCGGGCTTCGGCGCTATCGGCCAGGTCATTAAGGTTCAGGGCGCGGCGGGCGCGCTCCATGCTCTGCAGCAACACCTCGGGAGCGTGCAGGCGACGACGGGCATCCAGGCAGGCCTGAAAGTGTTCACCCACCTCCTCCACCACCCGCCCCAGCAATTGGCGCGGGTGTGCGCCGACCCGAGGCATGTAGGCCAGCAGGTCGAGCAGGTTCAGGCCCACGCGCAGGTCACGCAGCGCGGTGCCGGTGTCCTGGCCGGTCTGGGTCAGGCGCGGCAGTTGCTGCATCAGCCGATCGAGCATCTGCACACCCAGGCGCCGATGCTCGGCCAGGGTCGCCGGCTGGGTCATGCCGACGATGTCGTGCCAACTGAAACGGGTCAGGCGCTTGGCCGCAAGCTCGACGCCGAACGGGCGCACCACCAGGGTCCAGATAAAGGCGAACAGCAAGCCCACCGGCCCGGCCAGGTTGGCGTTGATAAAGGTCAGGAAGTTGGCGTCGTAGGCACCCTGAATGCTGATGAACGAGGCGGTGTTGACGATGGTCAGCAAGGTGCCCAAGTAGAAGCGCGGCTGCACGGTCAAGGTGCCGACGCAGATGCACGGCACGGCGAAGGCCAGTACCAGCATCGGGAAGTCATGCAGGTTGGGCAGCACCAGGAACAGGTAAAGGCTGGCGAACAGCACCGACAACGAGGTCCAGAAGAAAAAGCGGTAGATCTGCGGCGCCGGATCGTCCATGGCGGCAAAGAAGCTACAGGCCACGGCAGCGAGAATCACCGCGCTGCCACCGTCGCTCCAGCCAAGCAGGATCCACAGCGTGGTGGCGGCAATGATCGCGGTGACGGTGGAGAACACCGAATAGAGCATCAAGCCACGGTCGAAGAATGGCGTCAGCCGGCCCAGGCGCCAGTGCCGATAGACCGCGCGCCACGGCGACAGGTCTTCATTGCGGATAGCGTGCTGCAGGCTGCAGCAGTCCTGCCACAGATCGACCCACTCGGCCAGCCGATAAAGCGCGTTGGACAGCAGCAGCGAGGCGCGTTGGTCAAGGGACACAGCGCTCGGTTGCAGGTGTTCGATTTGCCCACGCAGAGCAGACCAGCGCGCCGGCGATGCATCCTGTGCGGTGCCTTGCAGCCAGGCACGGGCCTCGCCCAGCAACGGCTGCAATTGCTCGGTCTGGGCCGGGGCGCGGCCTTCGAGGGCAAGCAAGGCGTCGTCGAGGGCATCGATCACCGGCAGCAGGTGGATCATCCGCCCGCGCAGCTCGCGGGCGTTCTTTACCGTTTGCGGGCGGGCGCCTTCATGGGACAGCTGGCCGATCATCAGCTCCAGCGAGTTGAAGGTGGTGACCATCGAGGCACGCAGACCGCCGACTTTCTCGGCGCTGGCTTCGCGGGCCAGAAAGGTGTCGCTATAGCGAATCGCCTCGTTGAACCAGTTGCCGGTGGCGCCGACCAGCACCGGGGTCAGGCGCCGCGGCCAGAAGATCGCCCCGACCACCGCCGCACAGACAATGCCCAGGCAGATTTCCTGGGCCCGTGACGAGGCAATGTCGAATACGGCCAGCGGCTCATCGACCACCGGCAGGGCAATCATCGGCAAGGTGTAGCCGGCAAGCATCAGCGCATAGCTATTGGCGGTGCGCAGGTGCAGCGAGAGGAACAGCAAGGTGCCGGTCCACAAGGCCACGGCGACCGTCAGCAGTACCGGTGTCTGCACCAGCAGCGGCACCAGGAACACCGCCCCGGCGGCGCCGAGCAGGGTGCCCATGGCCCGGTACAGGGCCTTGGAACTGGTGGGCCCGACGAATGGGCTGGAGACGATGTACACCGTGGCCATGGCCCAGTAAGGCCGCGGCAGCTGCATGAGCAGGGCGATGTACAGGGCGATCATCGAAGCGGCAAAGGTGCGCACGCCGTAGAACCAGTCGCGCGCAGGCGGCATCGAGCTGAAAAAACCGTTCACGTCGGCACGCCCGGGGTGCGCTGGGCAGCCTCTTCGAAGGCGCGCAGCACGCGCAGGGTGGCCAGCAGGTCGGCTTCGTCGATGCCCTGCAGCACTTCACGGCGCAGGCGCACCAGTTCGCCTTCGATGGCTTCGGCGAGCACCCGGCCGCTGGCGGTCAGGCTCAGTGCCTTGGCCCGGCGGTCGAGCGGATCTTCCGTGCGGCAGACGAAGCCGGCCGTGCACAGCTGGTCGAGCAGGCGTACCAGCGACGGGCTTTCAAGCCCTGCCGCTTGCGCTACGGCGACCTGGTGCACGCCATCGCCCAGGCGCACGATCATCAGCAGTGGCATCGCACAGGCTTCGGAAATGCCGTAGCCGGCCAGAGTCGCCTGGCAGATGCGCCGCCAGTGCCGGCCGGCCACCACCATACCGCTGCTGATGTTGAGTTGCAGTGCGTCGAGGGTCATGAAGGGAGGTTCGTGGCTATATTCATAGTTTGCTAACTATCAATATTCTTCGATCACCGCCCCTGCCGTCAATAGTGGCTGACAGACGTCATGTTCAAGGTTGCAGCTGATCGTCCAGCTTCATGTTCAGCGCCAGCTTGCTGCCCAGGCTGATCGCCTGCTCGCGCCAGAACAGATAACGCAGGGCGTTGTTGACCTCGCTGAAGTGCAGCGCCAACGCTTCGGCAGCCTGCATCACCCCGGCCACAGCGGCCAGTTCCAGCCAGTACACCGCGGCTTTGGTGTCGACGTTGACCGTCAGCCCATGCAGCAGCCGGTAGCCAACCTCGAAGCGGCAACGGGCGTCACCGCGCTGGGCGCCACGTAGAAACCAGCGATAGGCCTGCTGCAGGTCGACCTGCCATTCCTGGCTGTCGCTGTCACAGATTTCTTCCTCGTAGAGGTCGCCAAGGGCGGCGGCGGCATGCTCCAAGCCACGCTCGAAAGCCTGCTGGTAATACTCCGCCGCGCTGGCGTAGGCCACCTCGACGCCTTTGCCGAAGTAATGCTGCTGGCCAAGATTGAACCAGGCAGCAGCGCTGCCCTGCAGGGCCGCCATGCGCAACAGATGCCCGGCCAAGGTCGGGTCGGCGCGCCAGTACTTGCCGTTGAGCCAGATCCAGCCCAGGTCATTGAGCGCACCGACGTTGCCCTCCAGGGCCTGGGCACGCAGGTCGTCGTACACCGCCTGCAGGTCAGCGGCTTCATCCAGGCGGCTGATCAGGCTGAAACTCTCGCCCAGCGCTGCCCGCTGGCTGGGCATGCCGACCCCGGCGTACAACCGCTGCAGGCGGCCGGGCCGACCAGGCGCAGGGATGATCCGCTCGGGCAACAGGCGCTCAAGCAGTGGGTAAATGTTGCTGGCAGCTGACATGTTCGTCCTCATTGAACTACCCACAGATCCAACAGCGGGAGTGATGAGGCGTGATTCTGCGCACGGTCACGACAAAACCTGTCGCGAACAATTCAGTTAGGGCACTCAACTGCTTCATCCTTGATCTGGATACATAAATGGCTAATTGCCATATCACCGCGCTGGCGCCATGCTACAACCGCAAGCCTAGACAAGGACGCCGCCTTTTGCCCTCTGCCACGACACGTGCCACCCTCAGCCGCCAATGGGAGTTGCTGCGCCAGTTGCCCAGCCGCTCGCCGGGGATTACCAGTGCCGAGTTGGTAGGCCGCCTGCAGGACGCAGGTTTTTCCATCAGCAAGCGCAGCATCGAGCGCGACCTCAATGAGCTGTCGCTGATCTTCCCGCTGGAACGCAACGACAAGAGCATCCCTTATGGCTGGCACTGGGCGGCCAACGCCTGCATCGAGCTACGCGGTATCAGTGTCAGCGAGGCGCTGAGCCTGGCGCTGGTGGAAGAGGCCGTGCGCCCGCTGTTGCCGGGGAGCATGCTGAAAGTGCTGGACCCGCGCTTCAGCCATGCCCGGCAAAAGCTCGAACACCTGTCGGGGGCGAACAAGGTGGCGCGCTGGCTGGACAAGGTCGCCAGCGTGCGCCCGGACATGAACATGCAGGCACCGGAAGTGCCCGACAGCATCCTCGAGACCGTGCAACACGCGCTGCTTGAGGAATACCAGTTGCACTGCCAGTACTACTCGGCTCACAACGACACGCTCAGCGAACTGACCCTCAACCCGCTAGCGCTGATCCAGCGCGGCCAGGTCAGTTACCTGATTGCCAGCGCCGCGTCCTGTACCGACATTCGCCAGTTCGCCGTGCATCGCTTTCGCAAGCTGCACATTCTCGACAGCCCGACCGAAGGCCTGCATGCCTTCGATCTGCAGGCCTACCTGCGCAGCGATGCCCTGCAGTTCGGCGATAGCGACAAGATCGAGCTGCAGGCCTGGATCAGCGACAACCTCGCCCGCCTGGTGCGCGAAACGCCGCTGTCGGCGGACATGCACCTGACCCCGCTGGAGAATGGCCACCGCCTGCGGGCCACCGTCAGCAACAGCTGGCAGCTGCGCTGGTGGCTACTGAGCCAGGGCGACGGGCTGATCGTCGAGCAGCCCCTGAGCCTGCGCCAGCAGATTGCCGAAACCCTCCACAATGCCGCCGCGCAGTATCGATCGGCCTGAGCCTGTCAGCGCTGCATGCCCCAGCGGCGCACGGTAATACGCTCCAGAGTGTTGAACACCAGGCTTTCGACCAGCAGGCCGATCAGGATCACCACCGCAAGCCCGGCGAACACCTTGTCGGTGTACAGCTCGTTGCGGTTCTGGAAGATGTACCAGCCCAGCCCGCCCTTGCCGCTGGTGGCGCCAAACACCAGTTCGGCGGCGATCAGTGTGCGCCAGGCAAAGGCCCAGCCGATCTTCAGGCCCGAGAGGATCGACGGCAGCGCCGCCGGAATCAGGATCTGCACCACCAGCCGCAAGCCACGCAGGCCATAGTTGCGACCGGCCATGCGCAAGGTCTCCGACACCCCGAGAAAGCCCGCGTAGGTATTGAGCGCCAGGGCCCAGAGCACCGAATGCACCAACACGAAGATCAGGCTGTTGTCGCCCAGGCCGAACCACAGCAGCGCCAATGGCAGCAAGGCAATTGCCGGCAGCGGGTTGAACATCGAGGTCAGGGTGCTGAGCAGGTCGCGGCCGAACTGGGTCGACACCGCCAGGCTGGTCAGGCCGAAAGCCAGGACGATCCCCAGCAGATAGCCCTTGAGCAGCACCACCAGCGACACGCCGACCTTGGCCGGCAGCTCGCCGCTGAGCAGGCCGTCATACAGGGCTGCCGCAGTCTGCAGGAAGCTCGGTAGCAGCAGGTCGTTGCCCTGGTAGCGGGCGATGGCTTCCCAGGCCAGGGCCAGGAGGATCAGGATTAGGCCCTTGCGCAGCCAGCCCTGTTGCCAGAGGCGCTGACCCAGCGGCAGTTCGCGCTCTACGGGGACACTCAGTAGCGGTTCGAGGACAACTTCGTATTCCTGACGCGGCGTAACAGTTGTGGTCATGGTGAGACTCCCGGTCAGTAGGCAATGCGAATGTCGGCGAAGCCCAAGGCCGGGTCGTGCTCGACCTGGGCATCGTCGTCGAACAGCAAGCGGTGGACGCGCCGCGCCGACGCCTGAAAGTCGCTGGCGCCCAGGCTCTGCAGGTCGTACTGGTGGCTGTGGATCTCGGCGCGTACCCGGCCCGGATGCGGCGACAGCAAGAGGATGCGGTTGCCGACCACCAGCGCTTCTTCGATCGAATGGGTGACGAACAACAAGGTGAAACGCACCTCTTCCCAGAGCAGCAGCAACTCTTCCTGCATCTTGCGCCGGGTCAGGGCGTCGAGGGCGGCGAAGGGTTCGTCCATCAGCAGGATCTTCGGTTGCATGGCCAGCGCCCGGGCAATCGCCACGCGGGCTTTCATGCCGCCCGACAGGGTATGCGGATAGGCGTCGGCAAAGCCGGCCAGGCCGACTTTCTCCAGGTAGTGCAAGGCGCGCGCTTCGGCCTCCTTGCGTTTGAGCGTGCCGGAAGCGAGCAGCGGGAACATCACGTTCTGCTTGACGGTTTTCCACGGCGGCAGCTGGTCGAACTCCTGGAACACCACGATGCGGTCCGGGCCCGGGCCCTGCACTGCCTGGCCCTGCAAGCGGATCTGCCCTTCCCGGGGCTCAATGAAGCCGGCCACCGCCTTGAGCAGGGTCGACTTGCCACAACCCGAGGGCCCGAGCAGGACAAAGCGGTCGGCCTTGTCCACTTCGAAACTGACCTGGTGGGTAGCCCGCACCACGCGCTGCGCGGTGCGGTACTCCAGGCTTAGGTTATCCACCTGCAGCAGCGGCGGCGTTGCGACGCTGCTCAGCTTGCTGACCGTGTGGCCTGGCAATGGGGTGTTCATCCGGCTCAGCTCCCTTGCAGCGGTTTCTCGTCCTGGAAGAAGTAGTCCTTCCAGGATTCGGGTTTGTGCTTGATCGCGCCCACGCGGTAGAGGAATTCAGCCAGCGGATAGGTATTCTTCGGCGTCACGCTGAATTCGTACTGCGGGTTGTCGATGATCTTCAGCAGTGCCTCGCGGTCGATCTTGGCCTTGGTCACGCGGATGTAGGTGTCGGCTGCGGCGGCCTTGTCGTTCTGGGCGAACTCGGCGGCTTGCGCCAGGGCATCGACGAAGGCTTTGTAGGTCTTGGGGTTGTGGTTGCGAAATTTCTCGGTGGCGAACAACACGGTCGGCGAGTTCGGGCCGAGCAGGTCGTAGGTGTTGAGCACTACGTGCACGTCCTTGTTGGCCAGTACCTGATCCTGGAACGGCGGGTTGGAGAAGTGCGCGTTCAGCTCGGTGCCACCGGCCAGCAAGGCCGCGGTGGCATCAGGATGGGGAACGGCCAGGGTGTATTTGTCGAGGCGGTTGTATTCCTTGTCGCCCCACTGCTTGGCAGCGGCGTACTGCAGGAACCGCGACTGCACCGAGACGCCCACCGCCGGCAGGGCGATGCGGTCTTTCTCGCTGAAGTCGGCGATGGTCTTCACCTTGGGATTGCTGCTGACCAGGTAGTAGGGAAAGTTGCCCAGCGAGGCCACGGCCTTGACGTTCTGCCGGCCCTGGGTGCGGTCCCAGATGGTCAGCAGCGGGCCGACGCCGGCGCCGGCGATATCCACCGAACCGGAGAGCAAGGCGTCGTTGATCGCGGCGCCACCAGACAGCTGCGTCCAATCGACCTTGATGTCGATGCCCTGCGCCTTGCCATGCTTCTCGATCAGGTTCTGATCGCGCACTACGTTGAGCAGCAGGTAAACAATGCCGAACTGTTCGGCAATGCGGATTTCACCTTCGGCCTGGGCCGTGGCCGGTGCCACCAGGCTGCCGGCAAACAGGCTGGCACCCAGGCCGATACTGGCCGCCAGGCGGCTGATTGAGTTGCGCATGCTGTACTCCTCGAAAGATCAGAACGGGGCATCGCCCTGGATGGTGGTGCGGTACAGCTTGCGGCGCAGGTGCGCAGGGCAGCCGCTGGCCAGGTGAATCAACGAGCGGTTGTCCCAGAACACCAGGTCATGGGGCTGCCATTGGTGGCGGTAGATGTTCTGCTCGAGCACGCTGTGGGCGTAGAGCTCGGCAAGGAGCTGCCGGCTTTCGTCTTCGGGCAGGCCAACGATGCGGGTGGTGAAGCCTTCGCTGACGAACAGCGCCTTGCGGCCGTTTTCCGGGTGGGTGCGCACGACCGGGTGAATGACTTCCTGAACCTGCGCCAGTTGCTCGGCGGTCAGGGTCGGGCGCCAGTTGCCTGCGAACTTGCTCTCGCTGTAGCGGGCGGTATAGGAATGCGCGGCGCTGCGGCCTTCAACGGCTTTGCGCAGGGCTTCGGGCAGGCCGTCCCAGGCCTTGTGCATATCGGCGAACAACGTGTCGCCGCCTTCGCGGGGCAGCTCCTGGGCATGCAGCATCGAGCCCAGGCTTGGCAGTTCCTTGTACGACAGGTCCGAGTGCCAGAACTTGCCAGCATCGCCCAGGCCGATGTTCTGCCCGTTCTCGATGATGTTGGAGACGATCAGGATTTCCGGGTGGCCGCGGAGCAAAAACTGCTTGAGCACGTGAATCTGCAGCACACCGAAGCGGCGGCTGAAGGCGATCTGTTGTTCGGGGGTAATGCGCTGGTCGCGAAACACCAGCACGTGGTGGTCGAGATGGGCCCGGTGGATCCGGGTGAAGTCCTCGGCGCTGACTGCTCGGGTCAGGTCCAGGCCGATGATCTCGGCGCCGACGGCACCACTGAACGGCAGGATTTCGAAGGCTTGCTGCTGTGCACTGTCGATGGACGACAAGGCGTTAGAGGCCGCTGACATGATTCACTCCCACGCAGAGCGCGCCCAATGGTGCGCGCATCGATCAGAAACTCACGGTGTTCCGTGTTGGTTCGGTCGTGCGGCGCGCCGATTGGTCGGCAGGTACGCAGGGGAGTGACTATAAAGTCATAAGAGAAAGAATTTAAATATCTTTAGCGCATAAGCATATGGTGAGCTTAAGGGCCTCATCGCTGGCAAGCCAGCTCCCACAAAGTCCAACTGTGGGAGCTGGCTTGCCAGCGATGCTTTTAGCGCTCGCGCAGCGCTTCGGCACGCGCGCGGATGATCGGCTTGAGCAAGTAGCTCAATACGCTCTTCTTGCCGGTGATGATATCCACCGAAGCGACCATCCCCGGGATGATCAACAGCGGCTTGTCGTCGGTCCCCAGGTGGCTGCGCTCGGTGCGCAGCTTGATCACGTAGAAGGTGTTCTTGTCTTCGTCGGTGATGGTGTCGGCACCGATCTGTTCGAGCTTGGCTTTCAAGCCGCCGTAGATGGTGAAGTCATAGGCGGTGAACTTGACCATCGCCTCCTGCCCCGGGTGCAGGAAGGCGATGTCTTGCGGGCGGATGCGCGCTTCGACCAGCAAGGTGTCATCCAGCGGGACGATCTCGACCAGGTCGCTGCCCGGCTGGATCACCCCACCCACGGTGTTGACCAGCAGCTGCTTGACGATACCGCGCACCGGCGAGGTCACCAGGGTACGGTTGACCCGGTCGTCCAGGGCCTTGCCGGTGGCCTGGGCCTTGCTCAGGTCGGTGCGCGCCTCGTTGAGTTGGGTCAGGGCTTCGCTGCGAAACTTGCCGCGGGTCTCGTCGATCTTGCGCTCGACTTCCTTGATCGCCGATTCGGCGCGCGGAATCGCCAGCGAGGTGGCGTCCAGCTGGCCACGGTTCTCCACTTCGGCACGCTTGAGGCGCAGCACTTCCACCTGGGAGATCGCGCCCTGGGCCACCAGCGGCTCGGACATGCTGATCTCCTGGCGCAACAGCTGCAGGCTGTTGCGGTACTGGCCCTGCTTGGAGCTGAACTCGCGCAGTTCCTGCTGACGCTGCACCAGTTGCTCCTGCAGGCCGCCGATCTCGTCCTGCAACTGCTGGCGGCGGCTCTGGTACAGGGATTCTTCGTTGGCGGCCTGGCTCGGCGCGGCCTTGCGGATTTCGGCGTCGATCTTCAGCGGCCGGTCTTCGACCTCGGCGCTCAGGCGTTCGACGCGCAGGGCCATGGCCAGGCGGTCCGCCTCGGTCTCACCGACGTTGGAAACAAAGCGGGTGTCGTCCAGGCGCAGCAACGGGTCGCCCACTTCGACGATCTCGCCTTCTTTGGCGTAGATCTGCGCGACAATACCGCCTTCCAGGTTCTGGATTTTCTGCAGTTTGGACGACGGGATCGCCTTGCCTTCGCCACGGGTCACTTCGTCGATAATGGCGAAGTTGGCCCAGAGGCCCATGAACAGGAAGAAGCCAAGCACCCCCCAGATGGTCAGGCGCACGATGCGCGGGGCATCTTCGATCAGTGCCTTGTTGACCTCCGGCAACGGTTGCCCGCTGAGCGACTCGGAACCCTTGAAGTACTTGCGCAGGCTGTCCTTGATCTGGCCCATATCCAACTTAAGCAACACTGATCTGCCCCTTCTTCAGCGCATCCATGACGGCGGCTTTCGGGCCATCCGCGACTATCTGCCCGCGATCGACAACGATCAGGCGGTCGACCAGTGACAACAGCGAGGCCCGGTGAGTCACCAGGACCACGGTCTTGTTCTCGATGACCGCTTGCAGGCGTTGCTTGAGGCGTTCTTCACCGGTGTTGTCCATGGCGCTGGTCGGCTCGTCGAGCAGCAGGATCTGCGGGTTGAGCAGCAAGGCGCGGCCAAGGGCGACGTTCTGCCGCTGGCCACCGGACAGGTTCTGGCCACGCTCGCCGACCTGCAGCTCATAACCTTGCGGGTGCAGCCGGGCGAACTCATGCACCCCGGACAACTCGGCAGCCTGCAGGACCATTTCGTCCTCCACGTAGCGGGCACCGCTGACCAGGTTGTCACGCAGGGTACCGGCCAGCAGCTGGATATCCTGGGGCACGTAGCCGATGTTGTGGCGCAGTTCGCTGACGTCGATCTGGCGGATGTCCACGCCATCGACCAGCAAGGAGCCGGCATCGGCTTCGTAGAGACCGACGATCAACTTGGCCAGCGAGCTCTTGCCCGAGCCGCTGCGGCCGATGATGCCGATTTTCTCGCCGGGGCGGATCGCCACATTGACGCCCTTGAGCGCCAGGTTCTGCTGGTTCGGGTAGGTGAAATCGACGCCACGGAACTCGATGGCGCCCTGCAGCACCTGACGGCTCAGCGGGCGTTCTTCGAAGTTGCGCTCTTGCGGCAGCTCCATCATCTGGTCGGTGGAGACCATGGTGACCTTGGCTTGCTGGTAACGGGTCAGCAGGCCGGAAAGCTGGCCCAGCGGGCCGAGGGCGCGGCCACTGAGCATGTAGCAGGCGATCAGGCCGCCCATGCTGAGGTTGCCAGCCATGATCTGGTAGACGCCGGCGCAGATCAGCGCCACGCCTGCCAGTTGCTGGATCAGCAGGGTGATGTTCATTGCCAGGCCAGAGAGCACCTTGACCCGCAGCTCGAGGCGGCTGAGGGTGCCGATGGTCTGCTCCCACATGTACTGGCGTTCGCTTTCGGCGTTGTTGACCTTGACCGCATCGAGCCCGGCGAGGGTCTCGATCAGGCTCGACTGGCGCTCGGAGGCCAGCGCCATGGTCCGTTCAAGGGTCGCCACCAGCGGTTTCTGCAGGGCATAACCGATGCCCAGGGCCAGCGGAAAGGCGATGATTGGAATCCACACCAGGTGCCCGCCAATGATGGCGATCACCAGCAGGATCAACAGGGTGAACGGCAGGTCGATCAGGCTGGTCAGGGTCAACGAGGCGAGGAAGTCGCGCAGGCCCTGGAATTCATGGATGTTCTGGGCAAAGCTGCCGACCCTTGCCGGCCGGTATTTCATGGCCATGCCAACGATGCGCTCGAACAGCGTGGCGGAGATGATCAGGTCGGTCTTCTTCCCGGCCAGGTCCAGGCACAAGCTGCGCAGGCCCTTGAGGATCAGGTCGAAGATGTAGGCGCCGGAGATACCCAGGGCCAGGACCCAAAGGGTCGAGGTGGCCTGGTTGGGCACCACGCGGTCGTAGACGTTCATCACGAACAGCGGCGCGGCCAGGGCGATCAGGTTGATTACCAGGCTTGCGGCGATGGCGTCGATGTACAGCCAGCGGCTGCGCTTGAGGGTGTCACGGAACCAGGAGCGCGCCCGCGGGATCAGGTTGCCGTGATTGACGTCGAACTTGTGCTGCGGCTGGGCGAAGAACACCCGACCACTGTAGTCGCTCTGCAGGGCTTCGCGGCTGACATGAACCTCGCCGCCGTCGCTCTCGCTGAGCAACAGGCGCGCGGTGTCGTCGTTCTCCCACCCCAGCAACACCGTGCTGCGACCGTCCTTGAGCAGGAGCATGGCCGGCATGGCAATGCTCGGGATCTGCTCCAGCTTGCGTTGCAGCAAGCGGCCCTGCAGGCCGGCACGGGCTGCCGCACGTGGCAGCAGCTCCGGGCTCAGGCGCTGGGCCGGCAACGGCAGGCCGGTGGTCAGCATGGCCCGGCTGGCGGGCTTCTGGTGCAGCACGCAGAGAGACAGCAGGCTGTCCAGCAGCGGGTCGTCGTGCTGACTGCGGGGATCATGGCTGAGCTGGACTCGACTGACTTCTGATTCCACGCGGGCTCTCTTAACGGTTGCGGTTGGCTATGACAGTGAACCTCAGTTCATGCCTGGCAGGTTCACTTTCGGTTTAAGGTCGTTCTGCACCACGGTGGCCATCGGTGCGACAACACCCTGGCTCTTGAGCAGCTGACCAATGGTCGCTTTGATTCGGTACTGAGTAAACAGCTGGATGTTCTTCACTTCGGTCAGCCGACGCTGCGCGGTGAAGAGTTCGTTCTCGCTGTCGAGCAAGTCTAGCAAGGTACGTTCGCCCAGGCTGAACTGCTTCTGGTAGGCGGTGCGCACACTGTTGCTGTGATCGACGTATTGCTGGGCGATCGGCAACTGCGCATTGGCGTTATCCATAGCATTCCATGCCAGGCCTAGCTCCTCATTGAGCTGGCGCAAGGCATTGTTACGAATGTCCAGCGCCTGGTTGGTCAGGTACGACTTGGATTCCAGGTCGGCCTTGTTACTGCCGCCGGCGTACAAGTTGAAACTCATGCGCAGCATAGCCTGCCATTCGTTGTTGTGGCCGTTCATGCCATCCAGATCGTTATCGGCCGTCCGTCCGAGTTCTGCATCAAAACGCGGATAGAAAGTAGACTTTGCCGCTTCGTATTGTTTCTCCGCTGCTGCGATATCGGACTCCGCCGAGCGCAGGATCGGGCTGCTCTCGACCATCTGCTGACGGGCTTCGTCGAGGTTGGCTGGCAACAGGTCGACAAACGGCGCAGGGCTGCTTAACTCGTCCGGCAGTTGACCGACCACGCTCAGGTAGTTGGTCTTGGCATCGGCGAGGTTGGTCTGCTCGGTGATCAGGTTGTTGCGCGCCTGGGCCAGACGCGCTTCGGCCTGGTCAAGGTCAGCCAGGCGGCCGACGCCACGGGCGGTGCGCAGCTTGATCTGGTCGTAGATGCGTTCGTGGCTGCGCAGGTTGTCTTCTGCCAGGCGGACCATCTCGCGACGGGTCAGGACATCCAGGTAGACCTGGGCAACGGTCAGCGCGGTGCGCTCGGACGCCCCCAGCAGCGAGTAGGCACGGGAGTTGACGGTGGCTTGCTGGCGGCCGACTTCGCTCGAGGTGGCAAAACCGTCGAAGACCATCTGCCGCAGACGCACACTCGACTCACCGCGGTTGAGGGTTTCCCAGCGGTTGCCGGTGCTCGGGCTGTCGGTGCCTTCACGGCCATAACCGGCCAGCACATCGACACGCGGCAGGTAACCGCCCTTGGCGGCGCGCAGTTGGTAGTCGGCAGCAATTCGGCTGTTAACCCCGGCCTGAATTTCCGGGTGCACCTCGAGGGCTTTCTGCATGGCCTCTGGCAGGCTCTGTGCTTGAACGAAACTGGTGGCGAGGACGAAAGGAAGAGCAGTAAACAGTGACGCGCGCATTTAACTTTTTCCCAGGGACGTCTTGTCCCAAATCACAGCAGAAATCGTTGCTGCATTAGAAAATGGCAACCGGATTGACCTTATGTCGGAAACTTCCGAAGGAGTACTTGGTTCGTACGGTGGAAGAGTGGCAGCCGCTCAAATATCAATGTGACATTACAGAGCTGATTGTTTAGGATGGCAGCAGGAAGGTCAATACTTTGGCATAAACTTAATAGCCAACAGATATCGACAATTAATTGACGTCAAAAGCGTCGAACTCACTATTGAAACATTCCATCAGAAGCGGCAATTCAGCGCCTGCTGGCATGGAAGCCAAATTGAACGGGTAGTCCGGAGAGTCCAATGAGCAGTGTTGTTGCCATCGTCAAAAGCATTGTTGGCCAAGTAATCGCCGTATCCCCAGAAGGGATTCAACGTGTACTCATCGAAGGTGACCGCCTGTTCGCTGGCGAGCAGGTACTCACCGGCCTGGCCGGTGCCGTCACCCTGGAATTGGCCGATGGCCGCAGCCTGGACCTGGGCCGTGATACTCAGTGGAGTGCCGACACCCCGGACAGCAGCACTGACCTGGCGGCTGCCACCGCTCAGGCAGCGCCTTCGGTCGAAGAGCTGCAACAGGCCATCGCCGCCGGTGCTGACCCGACTACCGAACTTGAAGCCACCGCAGCCGGCCCGACTGCCGCAGGTAGCGGCGGCGCGGCCGGTGGTGGCCACAGCTTCGTCATGCTCGATGCCACCGCAGGCTCGGTCGACCCGACCATTGGCTTCCCGACCGGCCCTATCGGCTTTGCCACCGGCGCCGCCACCCAGGAGCTGGGCGGCCTGGACGATGCCAACAACCCGGCAACCACCACGCCTACCCGCGAGTCCGGCCTGACCCTGAGCGCCACGCCGTCGATCACCGAGGCCGGTGGCGTGATCATCTACACCGCCACCCTGGGCCAGCCACCGCTGACCGACCTGACCGTGACCCTGTCCAATGGCCAGGTCATCGTCATCAACGCCGGGCAGACCACCGGCAGCGTCAGCGTGACCATCCCGCCGAACGATACCGTGTACCTGGACAGCAGTGAGATCTCCACGACCATCACCGGCACCACCGGCGGCGCGGGCCTGATCGTCACCCCGGACACCACCCCGGCGGTGACCCAGATCACCGACACCATCGACACCACCACAGTCACCCTGACCGCCAACCCGAGTGTCACCGAAGGCGGCGTGATCACCTACACCGCTACCCTGACCAATCCGGCGCAGACGCCGGTGACCGTCACCCTGTCCAACGGCAGCACTATCACCATCGGCGCCGGCCAGAGCACCGGTACCGTTGACGTGCAGACGCCAGCGAACGACGTCTACAACAACGGCAGCAGCGTCAGCACCACCATCACTGGCGCCACGGGCGGCAACTTCGAGAACCTGGTACCGAACCCGAACCCGGCGGTCACCACCATTACCGACTCGATCGATGACACCGGCCTGAGCCTGAACGCCACCGGTACCGTGGCCGAAGGCGGCTCGATCATCTACACCGCGACCCTGACCAACCCGGCCGGCACACCAGTGACCGTGACCCTGAGCAACGGCGCGGTGATCACCATTGCCGCAGGCCAGACCGAAGGCAGCGTCACCGTGCCTGCGCCAAGCGATGACGTGTATGTCGATGCCGGCAACGTCAGCGTGAGCATCGACAAAGTCGATGGCGGCAACTTCGAGAACCTGGTGGTCAGCAATCAGCCGGCAGTGACTGAAGTTACTGACACCATCGATACGTCGACCGTCACCCTGACGGCCAATAGCAGCGTTGCCGAAGGTGGTGTGGTGACCTACACCGCTTCGGTCACTGCGCCAGTCACCGGTTCTGCGCTGGTTATTACCCTGGCCAATGGTCAGCAGATCACTATTCCGGTCGGCCAAAGCACTGGCTCGGTCGAGTTCGTTGCGCCGAACAATGTGCACACCACCAACCCGGACCTGACCAACAGCATCACCGGCACTTCCGGCGGCAACTACGAGAAGCTGGACACTGCGGGTAACCCAGTGACCACCGTCACCGACGGTCCAGGTACCGATGACACTACTGGCCTGAAACTGACGGCCACTGGTTCGGTCGCAGAAGGCGGTTCGATTGTTTATACCGCAACGCTGACCAACCCGGCCGGTACCGAAATGAAAGTCACCCTGAGCAATGGTGAAGTGATCACCATCGCCGCGGGCCAAACCGAAGGCAGCATTACCGTCGCAGCGCCTGCCGATGACGTCTACATCGATGCCGGTGAAGTGAGCGTGACCGTCACTGGCACTACGGGCGGTGATTTCGAGAAAGTTGCAGTAGATGGCACTCCGGCCGTTACTCAAGTGACGGACACCATCGATACTTCGACTGTCACCTTGACTGCGAACAGCAGCGTTGCCGAAGGTGGCGTCGTCACCTACACCGCTTCGGTCACTGCGCCGGTTACCGGTTCTGCGTTGGTGATCAACCTGGCCAACGGTCAGCAGATCACTATTCCGGTTGGCCAGAGCACTGGCTCGGTTGAGTTCGTTGCGCCGAACAACGTGCACACCACCAATCCGGACCTGACCAACAGCATTACCGGCACCACCGGTGGCAACTACGAGAAGCTGGACACTGCGGGTAACCCAGTGACTACCG
>NZ_JH650760.1:268446-287902 GCF_000259195.1 Pseudomonas donghuensis | reverse complement strand
TGTAGGAGCGGGCTTGCCCCGCGATGCTTGAAATCCCGTTAGCCTGCTTCCTTTTCTCCTCGCACCCGGCGATCATGGGCCCTCTCCCACCGCCCGCCAGCGAACGAGCTCATGTCCGCGCAACAGCCCGCTCCCGTCGACACCGGGTCGATCACCCGGCAAATCCTTTCAGTTGTCTTCTACACCTTCATCGCCTTCCTCTGCATCGGCCTGCCGATCGCGGTGCTGCCCGGCTATGTGCACGATCAACTGGGCTTCAGTGCGGTCATTGCCGGCATCACCATCGGCCTGCAATACCTCGCCACCCTGCTCAGCCGGCCGTTTGCCGGGCGCGCGGCCGACAGCCTGGGCAGCAAGCGGGCAATTATCTATGGGCTGCTGGGGATCGCCGCCAGTGGCGTGCTGACCGTTGCCTCAGCGTTGACGGTGAGCCTGCCGCTGCTGAGCCTGCTGGTACTACTGGCAGGTCGCGTGCTGCTGGGGATCGCCCAGGGGTTGATTGGCGTGGGCACGTTGAGCTGGGGGATCGGCTCGCTCGGCGCCGAACAGACCGCGCGGGTGATTTCCTGGAACGGTATCGCCTCCTATGGCGCCATCGCCATCGGCGCGCCGCTCGGGGTCATGCTGGTTGCCGAGATCAACTTCGCCACCTTGGGCCTGGCCTTGAGCGCGCTGGCGCTGCTGGCGTTGCTGGTGATCCGCAACAAGCCCTCAACACCGATAGTGCGTGGCGAACGCCTGCCCTTCTGGGCCGCATTCGGCCGCGTGGCGCCGTGCGGCGTCAGCCTGACCCTGGCATCGATCGGCTATGGCACCCTGACCACCTTCGTCACCCTGTTCTATCTGGAACAAGGCTGGAGCGGCGCCGCCTGGTGCTTGAGTGCCTTTGGCGTGTGCTTCATTGCTTCGCGGCTGCTGTTCGTCAACGCCGTCAACCGCTTTGGCGGTTACCCGGTGGCGATGGCCTGCATGGCCACCGAAGCCCTGGGCCTGGCCTTGCTGTGGCTGGCGCCCAGCCCACTGCTGGCACTGGTAGGCGCAGGGCTTGCCGGTTTCGGTCTGTCGCTGGTGTACCCGGCGCTGGGCGTGGAGGCGATCAAACAGGTGCCCAGCTCCAGCCGTGGTGCCGGCCTGGGCGCTTATGCGGTGTTCTTCGACCTGGCCCTGGCAATTGCCGGGCCGTTGATGGGCGCGGTGGCCCTGCACCTGGGCTATGCCTGGATCTTCTGTGTGGCGGCCTTGCTGGCGCTGCTGGGTGTCGGCTTGACCCTGCTGCTGTCACGGCGCCCCCGCGCTTACTGATCAGCCATGTGCAGCCCGCTTTGTTGCCGGGTAGCCAAGGTGTGGTTGAAAAAACGCGCGGCCTCGGCCTGCAAGGACAGGTGAATATCCTCACGATCGACGCCGTCCGGGTCGTTGCACAAGGCCGCCATCTTCTGCCGCTGTTCGTCGTCGCAGGGCGCCATGAAGACGAAATGCCCGGCACCCGCGAGCAGTGTGTAGTTGGGCGTGAGCGGCAGCTTGCGCGCCAGGGCCTGGGCGTTTTTGTCGATGGCCAGCAACTGGTCCTTGTCGCCACTATAGATAAGCGCCGGGACCCTGACCTCGGCCAGGGCGTGGCGGCCGAACATCAGGCTCAAGGGCGCCATCAACAGCAACGCCTTGACCCGTGGATCAGGCGCGGCGCGCAGGTCGGCGCGATCAGCGATCAGCACCCCCTTGGTCTTGCAGGCATCGGCATCCTGCGGCCGCTCCTGGCAGTAGCGCCGCAGACGCTCCAGGTCCGGTTGCGCGCCCGACAGGATCAGCGCCGTCTCGCCACCGGCCGAATAGCCAATCACGCCCACCTGCGGGCCGTTGATGTACGGGGCGAGAAACCCATCGTCGAGGCTGGCGCTGATCGCCGCGCTGATCTGCAAGGGGCGGCCGTAAAGATTGCTCAGGGTTCCCAGGCGGCTGTGGTCACGGGCGTTGTCACCCGGATGGGTCACGGCGACAACGATAAAACCGCGCCGCGCCAGGGCCGTGGCCAGATCGTGCAAGGCCAGGGGCGTGCCGGTGTTGCCGTGGGAAAGCAGCAACAGCGGATAACGGCCCATGACCATGGGCGCGCCTTCCCAGGCCTGGACCCGATAGCCGTCGATACGGCTGCTGCGCTCGGGTCCGCTGGACGGATAGAACGCCAGTGCCTGCACCGGTTGCGCATCCAGCGGGTCGGCGAAGCTCAGCCGGTGCACACCGACACTCCAGTGCGCAGCCGGCTCGGCGTGCACCGTCAGCGGGCCGCCCAGCAGCATAAGCAGGAATAACGCGCCAAGACGCCGCATCGTTTTGCACCTTACCCAACGCTGTCGATCAATGCTGACAGTGCGCAGCATAGAACGGGCCGGATCGGCGCAGATGAAGACTCCATGAAAAAACCGACTGCAGGCCATGCCTGCAGTCGGTCTGGGTGACGCTAGCGCTATCAGGCTGCGGCGAACAGGTCGTTGCTGATCTGCAGTTGCGCGGCGTTCAGGGCCTTGACCCGGTGCTCATCGCCATAGGCCAGGCCATGTGCGCGGACGATTTCCAGGTCGGTGATGCCGATGAAACCGAGGAACACCTTGAGGAACTCTTCATGGCCGACCGCCGTTGGCTGGCCAGCGTGCAGGCCGCCTGCGGTCGATACCAGGATCACTTTTTTGTCGCCGCACAGGCCTTCGGGGCCGGCTTCGGTATAGCGGAAAGTCTTGCCGGCAACTGCGACGCGGTCGATCCAGGCCTTGAGCTGGGTCGGCACGGTGAAGTTGTACATCGGTGCGGCCAGTACCACGGCGTCGGCGTCGAGGAACTCCTGCAGGGTTTCGGCGCTGAGCTTGGCTTCATGCTGTTGCGCGGCATCGCGCAGTTCTTCCGGGGTGCCCGCAGCGACCAGGGTCGCGGCCGAAAAGTGGCTGATGGCGTCGCCTGCCAGGTCACGGTAAGTCACTTGCAGCGACGGGTCGGCGGCTTTCCAGGCTTCAACCACGCTGCGGCTCAGTTGGCGGGAGGCGGAATTGTCGCCCAGGATGCTCGAATCGATATGCAACAGTTTCATGGGACTCTCCTGAATGAAGACCGCGAGTGGGCGATCACGATGGAGAGAATCCTACCCGGGTGACGAATAGCTGATAAGTCAGCAAAAATGCGTTAGTTTGTCCTACTGGCAGGACAATGGTGACGCGCATGCAAGACCTCAACGACCTTTTCTACTTTGCCCGAGTGGTCGAAGCCGGCGGTTTCGCCGCCGCTGGCCGCTTGCTCGGCATCCCTAAATCACGCCTGTCGCGGCGTATCGCCGAGCTGGAAGAACGTCTGGGCACGCGCCTGCTGCAACGCACCACCCGGCAATTGAAGCTGACGGCCGTGGGCGAGCGGTACATGCGCCACTGCCAGGCGATGCTGCTGGAGGCGGAAATGGCTGACGAAGCGGTCGCCAGCATGACCAGCGAACCACGCGGGCGCTTGCGGGTGTCGTGCCCGGTGGGCCTGGCCCATGAATTTCTGCCCGATGTGATCAGCCGCTTCCTGCAGCAATACCCGCAGGTGCAACTGGACATGATCCTGCTCAACCGCCGGGTCGACCTGATTACCGAAGGCGTCGATGTTGCCCTGCGCGTGCGTGACCTGGGTGATGAAGACCCAGCCCTGGTCACCCGCCGCCTGCGTCAGGCGCAGATGTTCCTGGTGGCCTCGCCGCAATTCGCCGCCGCGCAAGCGCTCGATCATCCGCAAGACCTGGCCAGCCTGCCGGTGCTCGGCGCGGTGGATGCCGACCGCCTGGTCCACCTGCGCCTGCTCGATGCCCAGGGCCATAAGCATGAACTGGCGCTGGAGGCGCGCCTGGCCATCGACGACTTTGTGGTGCGCAAGGCCGCCGCCGTTGCAGGCCTGGGCTTTACCGCGCTGCCGATCATGCACTGCGAAGCGGAACTTGCCCGTGGCGAGTTGGTGCGCGTGCTGCCAGACTGGTCGTTGCCTGGCGGTTATCTGCAGGCGGTCTACCCCCATCGGCGTGGGCTATTGCCGGCGGTACGGGTATGGATCGATCATCTGGTGGCAGAATTCGCCCAATGCGGGGAGCGTTATGTCTGAAGGGAAAATCACCGAAACCCAGGTCGCGGCCTTCTGCCTGAGCCTGCCGGGTGCGCGGGAAGACTACAAATGGGGCGGCGTGCGGGTGTTCTCGGTGGCCGGCAACAAGATGTTCGCGGTGCTTGACCTGGCCGGTGCCGGGCTTTCGTTCAAGGTCGACAACGAGCTGTTTCTGGGCTATGCCGACCGCCCCGGCGTGCGCCCGGCGCCCTACCTGGCGCGGGCCCACTGGATCAGCATGGCGCCGCCCTACCCCATGGGCCGGGCTGAACTGACCGAGCTGCTGCAGCGCTCGCACCAACTGGTGGTGCGGCGTCTGCCCAAGCGCCTGCAGCCGGGGCTGCTTATCTGAGCACGGGCGCCAACGCCGCCCCCAACCAGCGGCCACCCAGCAGCAGGTGGTCGACCCAGAACAGCTGGTGCGCAGCGACAATGGCCCAGAAACTCAGCTGGAACGACAGCTTGCGGGTCTTGTGCCGAAAGCGTTGCTGGGCCAGCAAGGCGCCCGGCCAGCCGCCACACAGCTCACTGGCGTGCAAAACCTTCTCCGGCGTGCGCCAGGCCTGATTGCGGGCCTGCTGCTTGTCGCGCCAATACAGCACAAAGCTCACCAGGCTGGCCAGCGGGTAGGCCAACGCCGGCACCCACGACTGGCCGCTGAGCAGCATCTGCAGCGCCCCACCCACGGGCAGCAGGCACAGGGCGACAAAAACCAGCAGCTTGCCGCGCGGGTTTTGGATCGCGCCGCTGGCAGAGGCTGCGCGGCGCTGTTGGCTCTGGCTACGGCTCATCTCAACCGTGCGCCGTGGTCCAGTCGACCCAACCGAACAGCCAGGTGCCGAGAATGATCAGGCCGAACCCGATGCGGTACCAGGCGAAGGCCGCGTAGCTGTGGTTGGCGATGAACTTGAGCAGGCCGCGCACGGCGATCATGGCGAAAATGAACGACACCACGAAGCCGATGGCAAATACCGGGAAGTCGTCGGGCTGGAACAGCTCGCGGTATTTGTAGCCCGAGTACACGGCGGCACCGACCATGGTCGGCATGGCCAGGAAGAACGAGAACTCGGTGGCCGCCTTGCGCGACAGGCCGAACAGCAAGCCGCCGATGATGGTCGAGCCGGAACGCGAAGTGCCCGGGATCATCGCCAGGCACTGGGCGCAACCAATCTTCAGGGCATCGCTCCAGCGCATGTCATCGACCTGGTCAACGCGGATCACATGCTGGCGGCGCTCGGCCCAGAGCATGATCACGCCACCGACCACCAGGGCGGCGGCCACGGTGATGGGGTTGAACAGGTATTCATGGATCAGGTCGGCGAACAGCACGCCGAGCACCACGGCCGGCATGAAGGCGATCAGCAGGTTGACGGTGAAGCGTTGTGCTTCGCGCTGACGCGGCAGCCCCACTACCACGTCGAAGATCTTGCGACGAAATTCCCAGACCACCGCCAGGATCGCGCCCAGCTGGATGATGATGTTGAAGGCCATGGCCCGCTCACCACCGAAGTTGATCAGATCGGCGACGACGATCTGGTGGCCGGTACTGGAGATCGGCAAGAACTCCGTCAAGCCTTCGACAATACCTAGAATGACAGCCTGCAGGCCGGTCCAAAGATCCATGCTTCCCCCGTGAGTCAATGCCTGCGGCATGCCCCTTTATAGTCTTTTAGTTGCCAATGGCTGTTCAGCGCCTGGCCGTTTTACAGCGACAGTTGGTCGCAAAGCCAGCAGAAAAGTTCACGCGGCCTTCAGGTTTATCCCGTCGAGGCCGAAATCCTATCAGACCTCTCGGATAAACGCTGCTGGGACGACGCAACAGACCTCAACGAATCAAGCACTTAGTCCTTGGTCGAGTAGGTGGCGGGAGGCAAAGCATGCTTGGATGTGGGCAACAATAAAAAAGAACTCGAGGTAAGCATTCCATGAAGACTCTTCGCAGTATGTCGATCAGCCGGCGCTTGTGGCTGATCCTGGTAGTGGCAGTGGTGATGCTGGTAACCCTCGGTTTGCTGATGCTGCGCCAGATTCATGGTGACCTGTACCAGGCCAAGGCGGAAAAAACCCGCCATGTGGTAGAAACCGCCGCCGGCGTGCTGGCGTATTACCAGGGGCTGGAAGCAGCCGGCACATTGAGCCGCGACGCGGCCCAGCAACAGGCCCTGAGCGCCGTGCGCGGCCTGCGTTACGACCAGAATGACTATTTCTGGATCAACGACCTGGGGCCGAAGATGATCATGCATCCGACCAACCCCAAGCTCGACGGCCAGGACCTGTCGGCGATTCGCGACCCGGACGGCTTTGCCCTGTTCAACGAAATGGCCGCCCTGGCCAAGGCCAAGGGTGCCGGCAGCATCGACTACCGCTGGCCGAAGCCGGGTGCCAGCGAGCCGGTGAAAAAAACCTCCTACGTTCAACTGTTCAAGCCGTGGGGCTGGGTGATTGGCTCGGGCGTCTATATCGACGACATGCAGGCCGAGTTCATCCGCCAGGTGCGCGACGCCTCGATCCTCGGCCTGGGCATCGCCCTGGTGATGGCCCTGCTGGTGGTGTTGATCGCCCGCAGCATCGCCCGGCCGCTGCAGGAGGCGGTCGATGCCATGGCCACCATCGCCAGTGGCGAGAGCGACCTGACCCGGCGCCTGGATACCCACGGCAGCGATGAAGTGACCCAGCTGGGTACCCACTTCAACAGCTTCACCGGCAAATTGCAGGGCGTGGTCAGCCAGTTGCAGGGCGCGGTACATGCCCTGGCGCAATCGGCCAGCGATGTGGGCAACAACGCCGGCCAGGCCCAGCAGCGCAGCGAACAGCAGTCCCAGCAAATGGAGCAAGTCGCCACGGCTATCAACGAAGTGACCTACGCGGTGCAGGATGTGGCGAAGAATGCCGAACAGGCTTCCAGCGAGATGCGCGATGCCCAGTTGCGCGCCGAACAAGGCCAGCAGAGTATCCATGGCAGCCTGCAACGTATCGACCAGCTGTCGGCGACCATCGATGAAGCCGTGCAGGTCATTCGCGCCCTGGCCGGCCAAAGCACACGCATTGGCAGCGTGCTTGAGGTGATTCGCTCGATTGCCGAGCAGACCAACCTGCTGGCCCTCAACGCGGCCATCGAAGCGGCCCGCGCCGGCGAACAAGGTCGAGGGTTTGCCGTGGTGGCCGACGAAGTGCGCCTGCTGGCCCAGCGCACCCAGCAGTCCACCGCCGAAATCCAGAGCATGATCGAACACCTGCAAGGCCAGTCCGAAGCGGCCGTCAAGGCCATCGACGCCAGCAGCGAGGCCTCGCGCCAGACCGTCGAGCAGGCCAGCGAAGCCGGGTTGAGCCTGGATGCCATCAGCCAGGCACTGCACAACCTGACGGCGCTCAATGCCTCGATTGCCAGTGCCACCTTGCAGCAGTCCCATGTGGTCGAAGAGATCAACCGCAACGTCACCGAAACGGCGGACCTGTCGCAGCAAACCGCCCTGGCGGCGCAGCACTCCAGCGACTCGGGCAAAGCGCTTACACGGTTGAGCACGCAGCTTGAGCAACTGCTGCGGCAATTCCGGGTTTAACGCAAATCATGTAAAACTTTTGCCAATAGACTGCCTGACGAAATTGCCCCTAAGGTAAAGCCTCCCCCATGGAAGGAGGCTACACCCATGCACAAGTACCCCTTGGCACGCCCGCGTCATAGCCGCTGACCGGCGTCACCGAGGCGAACAGCGACAGCGCAGGCAGCTCGCTGGTGGTCGTGGATTCGATGGTATCGGTTTGCAAGTCATTCATGGCAGACAGCCTCGGTAGCAGGGGGGAACAACGTTTCGGCCCTGCGTGCATACCGCCATGAAAAAGGGCCGACCTGGTTAAAGTCGCCCCTTATTCAATACCTCGTTATCGAGGCCAACAACTGACAAAAATGCTAGGTGGCAGTCCAAACCTCATGCCTGTGCGTCCCTCGCGTATGCCAGAAGTAGCGCCAACAGGTACAATCGCGCCTTTGCGCACACTACCAAGGAACGCCGATGTCCGGCCTCGAACTGTTCGCCGCCGTGCTCGGCGTTATCGCCGTCTGGCTCACTGCCAAGCAGAACCCCTGGTGCT
Organism: Pseudomonas donghuensis; assembly: GCF_000259195.1. Lineage (GTDB taxonomy): Bacteria > Pseudomonadota > Gammaproteobacteria > Pseudomonadales > Pseudomonadaceae > Aquipseudomonas > Aquipseudomonas donghuensis. Next base: position 279,697 of record NZ_JH650760.1, on the reverse strand, counting down.
GGCCGATTGGCCTGGTGATGGTGCTGCTCTACACCTGGGTCTTCTATGACGTGAAGCTGTATTCGGACATGCTTCTGCAACTGGTCTATGCCGTGCTGCAACTCTATGGCTGGTGGCAATGGACGCGTCCGGACAGCGTGCGCGAGGCGCGCCAGGTCAGCCTGTTGCCGACGCATTCGGTTGCTTTTGGCCTGGGTATCGGCTTGCTCGGCAGCCTGGGCCTGGGTGCGGCCATGGCCACCTGGACCGACGCCGCCCACCCATGGCTGGACGCCGCCCTGACCGGTTTCAGCCTGGTCGCGCAACTGTGGATGGCGCAAAAGCGTCTGCAGTGCTGGCCGCTGTGGATCGTCCTCGATGTGATTTTCGTTGGCCTGTTCCTGTACAAGGCCATGTACCTGACTGCCGCGCTCTACGCGCTGTTCACCCTGATCGCGGTGCAGGGCTGGCGCGATTGGCGGCGTGACCCGGCGCTGGCCTACGCATGAAGGTCTTGGTACTCACGGGCCCTGAATCCAGCGGCAAAAGCTGGCTCAGCCATGAAATCCAGGCGCACTTCGGTGGCGAGCTGGTGGGCGAGTTCGTACGTCACTTCATTGACGAACAGGCACGCGATACCTGCTATGCCGACATCCCGACCATCGCCCGCGGGCAGTTGGCCTGGGAAGACGCGGCCCGCGCCCGGCTGCCGCATCTGCTGATTCTCGATACCCATCTGTTGAGCAACATGCTCTGGAGCCGCACGTTGTTTGGCGATTGCCCGGCGTGGCTCGAAGCGGCCTTGTTGGCGCGCCATTATGACGTGCACTTACTGCTCAGCCCCGAGTCAATCGCCTGGCACGACGACGGGCAACGCTGCCAGCCGCAACTGGCCGAACGCCAGGCGTTTTTCCAGGCTACCGCTGACTGGTTGGCGCTGCACCAGCTGCCATATCAGGTGGTGCAAGGCGACTGGGAGCAGCGCCGGTGCGCGGCATTTGCAGCGGTAGAGCGCTTGCTCAAGGCCTGAATGGCCGCCCTCTGCCGCCAAATGTCCATTCCTGAAACACAGGTCACTGCACAAACCCGCGATCTAAAGCGGCCCCAGTGCGCGTACGCAACAGTGTTAAACACCTGAAACAGCCACGGTCCGGGCCCCTTGATGAGCGCAGGCGCGCGCTGGATCCATGTTTGTACGCCATCTGCGTCTCAATGGCGTTACACGAAATTTTCACAATTGCGCTCAGTAAACTCAAACCGTTGTTTTTCCGCGACAAATAGAAACCGGCACACCTTCTGCTCTCTTCCTCGCACCGCTAAGTACGGCCTGCGCACTCGAAGAAGGAATTGCCATCGTGGGAAAGATTGATAAGGGTATTTATCGCCTCCTGCTGGTCGGATGTGCATTGGGGTCAAGCTTGAGCTGGCCTGTCCAGGCCGAGAACGGGATCATCGTGATTACCCGCGATGTGCAACCGCGCAACGCCATGCGTCCCCCCCTGGCTCCCGACCCCTACCCGACCACCGTCAATACCAACCCGTCGGCACACGTTCTCAAGCAAACCAACGAGTTGAGCGATGGCGACTTTGCCTCGATCAGCAGCGGTGCCGGCATCAATGTCCTGGTCACGCAACAGACCAATAACCTGGGCGGCAACATCAACAACCAGACCCAACTGCCCAACCTGGCCGGCGGACGCTCCGGCAACGCCGGCAACGGCATCTCCAACATGGTCAATTCAAATGTGCAAAAAGGCCTGGCGCCCCTGCAGATCCTGACCGGAGGCCAATGAGATGAAGCACTCGCTGCTGATTCTGGCCATGTTTTGCAGTGCCCCGGCCTTCGCCCAGCCCCCAGTGATCAACAACGCCACCATCGACAGTTCCGGCACGCATTACCAAGGCAACCTCACAGTCAACCAGGCTGCCGGCGATCAACAGCAACAAGCCAACGCCCGGGCCTTCGCCATTGGTCATGGCGCCAGCGCAAACACCCAGATACGTCAACGCCTGCGCAGCCCTGGCGACCCCGCGATCGCAGCCCAAGCCAACATCCAGGGCAATGCCTTCAGCCAGGGCAGCGGTGCACTGGGGGTCAACCAGAGCGCCGGTGCCAGTACCCAGCAAGCCAACGCACTGCGTATCAGCATCAGTGCGCAGCCACAAAGTATCGACGACAGCGTCCTCATGCAGCAAAACGTGGCGCTGCTCAACAACTCCGATCCAGCTGACGCTGCACCCGGCTATCGCCAGGTCACCACCAGTGACCAGGCCTTCACCGGTAGCCGTGGGGTGATTCAGTTGAATCAGAGTGCAGGGGTGGGAAACCGAACGGCCAACACCCTGAGCATACGGGTCGCGGACTGACCCAAATAGTTAGGAACAACACTTAACCTAAAATAAAGTACGGAGAATCACCATGAAACCCTCGATGGCACTCAAGCCTCTGGTGTTCGCAATTGCTGCGGTCATGGCTGTTGCTGTACAAGCTGGGCAGAATGATCGGCGTGGCAATGACCATCATCACAATGGTCACCACAACAACGGTCACCACACCCCTCCTCCAACCAAGATCCCTGTCTATGCGACTGCCAATGCCAATGATAGCCAGCGCAGCACCGGCAACCGCATCCACAACGAAGGGACCGAGAACTCAGCCGAGATGACCGATTCCGCCGAAGGCTCGAGCGGCAACGTCGGTGTCAACGTGGCGGCCGGTAACGGCAACCAACAAGACAACGCCGCGGCCATCGCCAACGCTCAATCCGAATCGAGCGTTGACAACACCTTCGTCTTCGGTACTGCCGAAGCTACCGCCCGCGTCACGCAATACAGCAACAACAACAAGGTCAACAACTGGTCGACGCAAAACTCTGCGGTCATGAGCGGATCTGCCAGTGGTGCCAACGGCAACGTCGGTATCAACATTGCTGGTGGCGACCTTAACCAACAGAAAAACACCATGGCCATTGCCAATACCAATGCGCCACTCGGTAACGCAAGAGCCACCGCCTCTGCCAATCAAAACGGCCCTGGCCTGACTGTCAACAACTACGCCGATCGGGAAACCCGTCTGGATACGCTGACCTTTACCAAAACCATCAGCGGTTCGTCTTCTCGCGAAGGCACCTTCGACGCCAGTGTTGATAAGAGCGCTTCGTCGAGCTCCAGTGCCAGCGGTTCGCGCAGCTCTGAGGCCAGCGGTTCGAAGAGCTGGAGTGCCAGCGGTTCCAACAGCATGACTGCCAGCGGTTCCAACAGCTCGAGTGCCAGCGGCTCCAACAGCTCGAGTGCCAGCGGTTCGGGCAGCTCGAGTGCCAGTGGTTCCCACAGCTCGAATGCCAGTGGTTCCAACAGCCGCGATACCAGCGCAACCAGCAGTGCTTCTCTGGACGTCGCACTGAACGCCGCCGCCGAGGCTGCCCGGTCCGTTACCACGGATGATGGCCGTCGCGAACGCACCCGCAGCCAAGAAGCCAGTGCATCGCTTGATGTAACGCTTAATGCATCGATCGATGCATCGCGCGAAACTTCGTTCGACTCTTCGTTCGACAGATCGCGCGACTCGTCGTGGGATAGATCGCGCGACTATGCGTACGACAAATCGCGTGATTCTTCCTACGATAGATCCCGTGATTCTTCTTACGATAAGTCCCGTGACTCTTCTTACGATAAGTCCCGTGAATCTTCGTACGATAAATCGTCGTCCTCCTCGTTCGAGAAAGCCTACGAAAAAGCTTCTGAGTCTTCGAGCTCCATCTCGAAAAGCTACAGCGAAGCCGACTCGTTTGAGCTGAGCAACAGTGTTTCCTTCCAAGTGCTGACTCCAATTGGCTGGGCAAACCCTGTGACCAACACTGCAACCCTGAACGGTTCGGTTAATGGTGGCAGTGGCAACCTGGGCGTCAACGTAGCTGCTGGTGTGGGCAACCAACAAAGCAACTCGCTGGCCATCTCCAACACCTCGATGTAATTGCCGTGGCCTGGAGGCCCCCTTCGGGGGGCCTTTTTTCACTACCAGCAGGGGGGTGTCGAACATGCGCATTATCGTCTTGGCGTTTTTTCTTTGCCTGGCCAGTCTGAGTGAAGCTGCACAAATGCCACTTTCCGTGTTGCCGGGTGGTGCGGTGATATTCAAGCCCATCCAAAGCGTACGCGAGCGCAAATTCGCCGACCTTGTGCAACAGAAAACCGACTTCAGTTGCGGCGCCGCTGCCCTGGCGACCATATTGCGCCAGGCCTATTGGCTGGACGTGAATGAAGAACAGATTATCGAAGGCATGCTGGCCCACGCCGATCAGGACCTGGTCCGTGTCCAGGGCTTCTCCATGCTCGACATGAAGCGTTATGTCGAAAGCCTGGGCATGCGTGCCCGCGGTTACCGGGTAGCCGTCGAGACCTTGCACACCATCCGCATTCCGGTGGTGGTGCTGATGGACATCCGTGGCTACAAGCATTTTGTGGTCATGCAAAAAGTTCACAACGGCTGGGTATACATCGGTGATCCGGTGCTTGGCCATAAGCGCTTCAAAGTCGACGATTTTGTCAAAGGCTGGAACGGCATCATCTTTGCCATCATCGGCCAGGGTTACGACAAGACCAATGCCCTGCTCGACCCGCCGCTACCGCTTACCGCCAAGAACCGCATCAACACCTTCACTCCGGTGCAAGACGCCGAGCTGATGGATTTCGGATTCATCCCAAGCGACTTCTTCTAATGACAAGGGAGCACGAAGCTCCGGGAGCATCCAATGAAGACTTCAATCTGGCTCGCCGTGCTTTGCCTGGCCACCAGCCTGCCAACCCAGGCGCAGACGCTCAAACCCATTGAACTGAAGGATCAGGAACTGGCAAACCTGCGAGGCCGCTTTGTCATGCCGGGGCGGATCATCAGCTTTGGCATTGTCATGAGCAGCACCTGGCAAAATGCCAATGGTGAAGTCATCGGCGCAACGTCCTCGATGCACATTCAACAGTCGACCATCACGCCACAATTCTATGTGTCAATGATCGACGAAAAAGGCACGGGCTCGGCGCGTTCGCAAAACACCGGGACCGGCACCGTCACCGGTGGCAGCGGCCTCAGCAGCACCGAAGGCGTGACGCAGATCGTGCGTGCTGCCGGTGACAACAACAGCGCCTACAACAACGTTGATATCAACGTCACCAGGGCCAACCAAGCGCCAGCAACCGCAACCCAACCACAAGGCCAGGCACTGGCCGCAGGCTCGACGCTGGTCGGCGCCAACGGCGCAGGCTCGCTGAGCATTTCGTCCACCGGCAGCGGTGTGCAACTGAACATCGTCGCCAGCAACAACCAGGGCAGCACCGTGCAGCGCCTGGCTCAGGGCGGGCTGATGCAGAACACCACCTTGCTCGGCGCTGGCAACCAGGTCAGCAACCTCACCTCTCTGAATGTCGTGCTACGTGACAACGTGCCGACCGCCGGGGCGCTGAACGGCAACCTCGACCAGCTCAAAGGCCTTCGCACGCTCGGATTCTGATCTACGCTCAGTCTCACCATCCGAATGCAGAAGGGACGGCTAACCCATGCACCGATCGATGACGTTCAGGGCTATCGTCTGTTTGAGTAGCCTGGCTCCAGCCACATTGCTCTACGCAGCCGCCGACCCCCAGGTCGAAGCACTAAAACAAGAACTCATGGAGTTGAAACAGCGTTACGAAGCACAGCAGCAAGCGCTGATGGTCCTCGAACAACGCGTTCGCCAGGTTGAAGAAGCACCTGCCACACCTGCCCCCAAACGTCTGACCAGGTCCCCTGCCGAGACGGTCAAGGGTGGCCAGACCGTGGCATCCGGTGCGCCGGGTACCACCGGCAGCTCCTACGGCCAGTCGCTCAAAGACGATTCGGAGCCTGCACAAAGCGTTTCCAACCTGTATGACGAAGCCAGCGGCTTTTTCGGTGGCGGCAAGTTCAGCGTCGAAACCGGCCTGACCTACACCCACTACGATACTCGGGCATTGGTCCTCAACGGTTTTCTGGCACTGGACTCGATTTTCCTCGGCAACATCAACCTCGACCGCATCAAAGCGGACAACTGGACCCTGGACCTGACGGCCCGCTACAACCTGGATCAGCGTTGGCAGTTCGACATCAACGTCCCCGTGGTCTACCGCGAATCCACCTACTCCTCTGGCGGCGCAGGTGGCGCCGGCCCGGTTTCATCCGAAGCGACCGTCAGACGCGATCCCACCATTGGCGATGTCAACTTCGGCGTTGCCTACAAGTTTCTGGATGAATCGGAAAACCTGCCCGACGCAGTCGTCACCCTGCGGGTCAAGGCCCCCACCGGCAAGGAGCCTTATGGCATCAAGCTGGTCAACGACCCCACCAACGACAACTTGTCGGTGCCCGAAAGCCTCCCCACCGGCAATGGTGTCTGGGCGATCACACCAGGTATTTCGCTGGTCAAGACCTTCGACCCTGCCGTGCTCTTCGGCAGCCTGTCCTACACCTACAACATGCAAGACTCGTTCAGCGATATCAGCCCGACGATCAACACCAAAGTTCCGGGTGACGTGAAGCTTGGCGACTCCTGGCAGATCGGTGCCGGTATTGCCTTTGCCTTGAACGAGAAAATGAGTATGTCGTTTTCGTTCTCCGACCAGTTTGCCAGCAAAAGCAAGATCAAACCCGATGGCGGCGACTGGCAGTCGGTTCCCAGCAGCGACTACAACGCGGCAAACTTCAACATCGGCATGACCCTTGCCGCTACCGACAACCTGACCATCGTCCCCAACCTGTCCATTGGACTGACCGACGACGCGCCAGACTTCTCCTTCAGTCTGAAGTTTCCGTACTACTTCTAATCCTCGCGCCCACGAAAAAGCCCGCTTCAGCGGGCTTTTCCAGCGCTGCTCAACGAATTTGATGCTTATGCAACAGCCGGTAGAACGTAGGCCGGGAAACCCCCAGTACCTTGGCGGCAATACTCAAGTTGTCGCTGTGCCGGTTGAGCACATCACATAAAGCCTGGCGCTCGGCCCGGTGCTTGTAGTCTTCAAGGGTGCCCATGCTCGGGACGAAAGCATGCGGGCTGAGCAGCCCCAGGTCCTGAGCCTCGATCTGCCGGCCCTCGGCCAGAACCAGACCGCGCCGGACCCGATTGGCCAGTTCACGTACATTGCCCGGCCAATCGTGCTTGCCCATCGCCACCAAGGCATCCTCGCTGAAGCTGCGCGGGCGTCGCCCGGTTTCCAGGCTGTAGAAATGCGAAAAATGGCTGGCCAGCATCGACAGATCGCCGTGGCGGTCTCGCAGCGGCGCGGTGACGACCTGCAGCACATTGAGGCGGTAATACAAGTCTTCGCGAAAGCGCCCGCTGTCGATGGCCTTTTCCAGGTCGACATGGGTGGCGGCCAAAACCCGCACGTCCACGGCAATCGGCTGGCTGCCGCCCACCCGCTCGATATGCTTCTCCTGCAAAAAACGCAGCAGGTTGGCCTGCAGCTCCAGTGGCAGATCGCCGATTTCATCGAGAAACAGGGTGCCGCCGTTGGCCGCTTCAATACGGCCGATCTTGCGTTGATGGGCGCCGGTAAAGGCGCCTTTCTCATGGCCGAACAGTTCGGACTGGATCAGGTGTTCGGGGATCGCGCCGCAATTGATCGCCACGAAGGGCTTGTCGTGGCGCTGGGACTGGCGATGCAGGGTCCGCGCCACCAACTCCTTGCCGGTACCGCTTTCGCCGCGGATCAGCACCGGTGACTCGGTGGGCGCCAGCTTGCTCAGCAGCTTGCGCAGCTCGCGGATCGGATGGCTATCGCCCAACAGTTCATGCTCGGTCTCGTCGACATGCACGTTGCCCTTGCCTCGCAGGCGCGCCATGCCAAAGGCCCGGCCGAGAGTGACCTGCACCCGCGAGACATCGAACGGCAAGGTATGAAAGTCAAAAAACCATTCGCAGACAAAATCGCCGACATTCTGCGCCCGCAGCTCTTCGGCGCTCAAGACCGCGATCCATTCGGTGTTGCTGCGGCTGATCAGGTCCTTGACCGCATCCGGGGGCTGCAGGTGCGAAGCCTGCAAGCGCAACAGGCCTACGTCGCAGGGATGCTCAAGGGCCGAAGACAAGGTACAGCTATGCACATCCCAGCCCACACTGCGCAAGCCTGGCAACAGGCGATGACAGTCATCGCACGGATCGACGATCAGCAGGCGGCGGTTGGATGCAGGCTCTAGCATGACCTTTTCCTTGGCGCCAATAGTTGAAATTTTAAGTAGAAACAGTGTGTTGGCAGGCCCGTTTTAACAGTAGCAACGATGCGTCAATATCCCACTACCGTCTGTCTGTTGGGAAGGCGCGTTGGTCGCGGATTTCGGGTCAAAAGCGGCGCCGCAACGAGCTGGATACCGGGGCGGTATCACTGCGGCCACCGTGGGGGATTATGCAGTCAAGCGCATGGGCATTCCGTACTCAGCGAACCAGCTGCCGGCGCTCGGGCAAGGCGGGGTCCAACTGGCCAGTTGCAGGTTGGGCCGCATTTGGACAACTGGAGGCGACAGCACATTTCCGAGCCGAAACGGAATAGAAAGCACCGGCCGGGCAAGTAAAAGAGAATCGATACCATTTACCGTCTTTAAACAAACAGTTGTAGTATCGCGTACAGTCGGCTGGATCAGGATGGTTTCCTGCCCCGACCGCGGCACAGTCCACCTGAACTTGCTCATTGCTAATCCCCCCAGACGAACTGCACCCAGCCAACCAGGCGAGAGCTGATACCGCGATTAGCCGAGCCAGAGTACGGTATGCGGTGTTGCGCGAACGGTATGACATGATGCACCTCATTGCTTCGTGGATGTTCGTTTCAATCTCACTGACTTGATTCAGCCGGCAGGCTTTGTGCGTGTCAGAAACCAACCGCCAGCATTGATAGTGTTGTAATCACAACGAAACGTGTTGGCCGAACCCACCTCATAAATACGCACGGCGCCGGGGCATTGGCCGTTGGTAAACATGAAGAAGTAGCGTCGCATCAGCGCTGGAAACGGCTGCGCATAGTGGCCCAGCAGCAGTGTCTCATCAGCCGCCGTAGCCTGGCGCTGCGCCGTGTTGCCAGGAAAGTCCCTGATCTGCTGCCAAATTTTCGTCACGCGGATTGCCGGGCCGTCAAGGACGAGGAGCTCCGGGGCGATGCTAAGACCTGTGCACAGCGTCAGGCGAAGCAAGGGGAAGGTAACCGCGTCGGCTTCCTGCTGCGTCTGATCGAAGCTGACTTTGAATTCCACCCGAAACTCGGAGTCGTCCCGTAGCAGTAACAGACGATCGCGACCAAGCACCCGGCTCAGGCCACTAGCAGCTTCGCCTTCATCGAGTGCCCCTGCGCTGACCAGCTCGATGAGATCGGGCTCACCATTGAGCTTGGTGCCATGACAGCGCAGCCAGACCCGTTGACCTGCGCGGGCGAAATTCCACGGTGCTACTGAAACAGCCGGGTTGCCGCTAACCCGATCAAGATCCAGTGTCGATCCTGCTGCACCGGCGATTACGGGCTGCGCCAGCCCTGCCAGCGGCCGTATTCCCAGGCCCAGTACCGGCGACTGCTGCGCCCCACCGCCCAAACGGTCGACGTCATAGCGGACCTGCACCACGCGCTGGCTCGGGCCAATGTTCGCGCCGACAACGTCAGGGACAAGGGTGAACTCGATTTCACCGCGGGGATCGCCCCTGAGCGGCCCGATAGTGACCGATCCCATAGCCGTGCCAGTCCAGTGCAAGGTAATGTTTTCCTGCACAGTCATGTGCGCATAGCGGATCTTGATCGTTACGCCAGATAACGCCTGCAAAGGGTCAAGCTGGCCGGTGGTGGCCTGGATAACGGTGGGCAGCTGTAGCGCCAATCCATAGCGACAAAAACAGCGAGTGCCGGGTTCGTACACCCGCTTCCACCACCCAGTACCGGAAAATGATGTTGTGGCCAACGGCTGGGTCAATGAAGTCGACGGGTACATCAAAGGTCAGATCTTGTAAGCCGATAACCGGAATATTTTGGGAATGCGTTCCGCCGAGACCTGATCGCACACACTCAAGATAAACCGTCTGCCCAACTAACATGCCATCGTATATCGCTACACGTACGGTAGCGGTCGTGAGGCCGACGGGGTCCAGCCTGCCACTCTCGGATTCGTCTACCAATGGAGGGGGAAGCACCCGCTGCATCCCCCCGATCTCCAGGTCCAGATGCTCGGACTCATGCCAGCCGCTGTCATAATCGAACACGCGATAACGCACCGTCACCAGGCCGTTGTTGAGCGGAGCGATATGTTCCGCCAGCACGATGAAATCAATGGGCTCTCCCACCCAATCGGCGTCAATGTCGCGGTCCTCGGTATGAATATGGTGCTGATTGTTCGCCCGCCGCCCATCCCAGATCAGTCGCACCAGCCGGTTGGCGGGTATTTGCGGGTAGGCAGGAATCCGCACCGTCGCACGCTCAAGGGTATCGGCGAGGTTATTTTCCACGGCTTCGAGAACTGAAGGTGACGGCAATAGCTGCTTCGTTGATATACCTTGGCTCATCCCGCCCCCTGTCATGAGTGCATGAGCACTCTGGCTGGCCTTATTCAACGCCCCTTCCTAACTGGCCGCTACTGACAAAAATGCCAGGTAGCCAACATGGACCGATGAGCGGTATTAAAATATTTTCAAAAGAAGTGTGACTTGTCCCCCGGTCGGGTGCATCAGTACAAGTAACTCACCGCGGCGCAAACAGGCGCGCGGGTTTATTCCATGTTTGGGCCCACAGAGAGACCGAACCCATGAACGCCCCGCTGCGTGTCAACGAAGCCCTGCTGATTGCCGACCACGCCTTTGAACCTTTCCAGTGTGTTGCCTGGGATGTACCCAACGGTACCGGCGAGTTGAGCCTGGCAGTCATCGACCGGACCAGCACCCGCATTGGCAGCAAGCAAGTTCCTTGCAGCACCTACTCCGACCCTGCGCAACTGGCTCATTTGATTGAAGAAGTTCGTGCCGAGTTGAGCGAGAAAGGTTATACGCTGCAGCCTTGGTCGATGCCCAAGTAAAGAGCGTTTAATTGCCAAAGGCGCTGTATTCGCGCACGCCTTTGGCAACGTTGCTATAACTCGCTGGACAAACTGCGACACGTGGCCGCAGTTGTTTTTATTTATACCAGGCTATCCACCGAGCACCGCCAGTGTCTCCAGGTGCTGGTAATCGGCATGCAGTTGTTGCGCAAGTAACTGTGCCCTTCCCAGCTTGACCGGCGAACTTTCGATATCCACCAACAG
>NZ_JH650760.1:260188-268430 GCF_000259195.1 Pseudomonas donghuensis | reverse complement strand
GCAGCCCCTGCCAAGCCTTGAGCCGGCCATCGGTCACAATCAGGCATCGCTGAAGTTCTGCCGGATAGCGTCGCTGACGCGCCTGCAGCCAGTCCCGTGCCTGCTCCAGTGCCGCCAGCAATGGCGTACCGCCGCCCGCCCCCAACGCCTCCAGCCACGGCTGCAAGCTCGCCGATGCTTTCAGCCCGTGGCGTTGCCAACGCGGCGCGTTACCGCTGGCGGTGAGCAGGGTCAGCCGCGCACGACGGCGGTAGGCCTGATCAAAAAACTCGCCAAGCATGCCCTTGGCCCGGCTCAGGGCCTGGTGGCGGCGGGTTGACGCCGAAGCATCGACAATCACCAGCCACAACTCATGGGCGCTGGCCGCGCGCTGTTGCCAGCACAGGTCGGTGCGCGTGCGCGGGCGGCCCTTGAGCAAGGTCGCGGGCCAGGCCACCGCGCCGGATGCCGCCTGCTTGCCACGCCCACGCGGGCCTGCGGCAAGTGCTCCGGGTCGGGGTTTGGCATCCGCGCTGGTGTGCCGGCGGATGCTCAGGGCTTTTTTGCCCAGCTCGGTACCTCGCGCCGGGCGCCGCTCGGGGTGGCTTGTGGCGCCAGTTCGCCCCATTGACCCTGGCCTTGCTGGCCGGCCGATGGCAGCATCGCCGCACCGTTGTCTGGCGCTTGCGGTTGTGGCGCGGGGGCTTCACGGCGGCGATGGCGCAAGGCGAATTCGGCCACGGCATCGATATCCTCGGCTTCGATCGCCAGCGCACCACGCCACGCCGCGTGGGCCCGGGCCGCCCGCAGCCAGACCAGGTCGGCGCGCAAGCCATCGACGCCGGCGGCAAAGCAGCGCTCGGTAATCTGCACCAGGGCCTGGTCATCCAGGGCAATCTGCGTCAAACGTTCGCGAGCACCGTGACAACGCTCGCGCAGGGCCGCCTGAGCGGGCGCCCACTGGGCACAGAACGCCTCGGGATCACAGTCGAAATCAAGGCGCCTGCGAATGATCTGGCCACGGGCTTCGGGCAACGGCTGGCCTTCGAGCACGACATTAAGGCCGAAGCGGTCGAGCAGTTGCGGGCGCAACTCGCCCTCCTCCGGGTTCATGGTGCCTATCAGCACGAAACGGGCGCTGTGGCGGTGGGAAATACCGTCGCGCTCGACCCGGTTGGTGCCACTGGCAGCCACGTCCAGCAACAGGTCGACCAGGTGATCCGCCAGAAGATTGACTTCATCCACATAAAGCACGCCGCCGTCGGCCTTGGCCAGCACACCGGGGGAGAATTGCGCCTTGCCTTGGCCCAGTGCCGCATCCAGGTCAAGTGTGCCAACCAGGCGCTCCTCACTGGCGCCCAAGGGCAAGGTCACGAACGGCCCCTCGCCGAGCAAATCGGCCAGGCCCCGGGCCAGGGTGCTCTTGGCCATGCCGCGCGGCCCTTCGATCAGCACGCCGCCGATCTTCGGGTCGATGGCGGTCAGGCACAACGCCAGCTTCAGCTGATCGGCGCCAACCACGGCGGCCAGGGGGAAGTGTGCAGGTTCGCTCATCTCAATTCTCTTCTTCGCCGTCCAGCAGCTGTTCTTCCAGGGCTTCGCGGTACTCGCCGGGCTCCTGCCAGAGCCCGCGCTGTTGGGCTTCGAGCAGGCGCTCGGTGATGTCGCGCAGCGCCTCGGGGTTGTGCTGACGGATAAAATCGCGGGTCGGCCCATCGAGCACGTAGGCGTCGGCCAGCGACTGGTAATGGTGGTCGTCGATCAGGTGCGTGGTGGCATCGAACGCGAACAGGTTATCGACGGTGGCGGCCAGCTCGAAGGCACCTTTGTAGCCGTGGCGCTTGGCCCCGTCGATCCACTTGGGGTTCAGCGCCCGGGCACGGATCACCCGGTTGAGCTCTTCCTTGAGGGTGCGGATGCGTGGCCGGTCGGGCTGGCTGTGATCGCCGTGGTAGCTGGCAACGTTGTTGCCGCTCAGGCTTTCCACGGCGGCGAGCATGCCACCCTGAAACTGGTAGTAGTCGTTGGAGTCGAGCAGGTCGTGCTCGTGGTTGTCCTGGTTCTGCACCACCGCCTGCACCTGGCTCAGGCGCCGGGCAAAATGCGCGCGCGCCGGCGTGCCGTCATCGGCTGCACCATAGGCATAGCCACCGTGATTGAGGTAGACCTCGGCCAGGTCCTGGCGCTCGTTCCACAGGCGCCCGTCGATGGCATTCTGCACACCCGCGCCATAGGCGCCCGGCTTGGCCCCGAACACCCGCCAGCCGGCCTGACGGCCCGCCTGTTCGGCGTCCAGGCCCTGGGCCAGCAACTCGGCGCGCTCGCTGCGCACCTTGGCCGCCAGGGGGTTGAGGTCATCCGGCTCATCCAGCGCCGCCACCGCCTGCACAGCAGCATCGAACAGTTTGATCAGGTTGCCGAAGGCATCGCGGAAGAACCCCGACACCCGCAAGGTGACGTCCACCCGGGGGCGGTCGAGCAGGCTCAAGGGCAGGATCTCGAAATCGTCGACGCGCTGGCTGCCGCTGGCCCATACCGGCCGCACGCCAAGCAGGGCCATGGCCTGGGCAATATCGTCGCCGCCGGTGCGCATGGTCGCCGTGCCCCACACTGACAGGCCCAGCTGGCGCAGGTGATCGCCATGGTCCTGCAGGTGACGCTCGAGAATCAGGTTGGCCGAGGCAAAGCCGATGCGCCAGGCGGTGGTGGTCGGCAGGTTGCGCACATCGACGGTATAAAAGTTGCGCCCGGTCGGCAGCACGTCCAGGCGCCCGCGACTCGGTGCGCCACTCGGGCCAGCGGGCACGAAGCGCCCGTCCAGGGCCGCGAGCAGGCCATGCATTTCTGCCGGGCCACAGCCATCCAGTTGCGGTGCGACCTGATGCTCCAGCGCCTCGACAATGGCCTGCACCTGCACCCATTCGGGGCCGCCGGCAAGCTGCACGCTGCCATCGAGGGTCTGCTCGATCAGCTGGCTGGCATACCGCTCCAGGCGCTCGCGGGTATCGCCTGCGGTACGCCACAACGCCGCATCGAGGTCGGCCAGCAGCGCCGGGCGCGGGCCCTGCCAGGGCTGGCCAAGGTCGCAATCGAGCGGATCGAAGCCCAGCTTCAGCGCCCTGGCCAAGGCCCGCAACAGGCTACCGTTGGCCCCGCGCCCATCGCCCCGCTCAACCCGCAACAGGGCCAGCAAGGTGTCGATGCGCAGGCGTCCGCTCGGGGACTCGCCGAACACATGCAGGCCATCGCGGATCTGCGACTCCTTGAGGTCGCACAGGTAGGTGTCCAGGCGTGGCAGCCACACCGCCGCGTCGTCCAGCGCGCCTTCGATCTGCAGTTCACGGTCGATATGGTTGTCGCGTACCAGCGCGAGGATATCGCGCTGCAACTCCCGAGCCCGGCGCGGGTCGAGCAGTTGCGCCTCGTAGTACTCGTCGGCCAGCAGCTCCAGGTTGCGCAATGGCCCGTAGGTTTCGGCGCGGGTCAGCGGCGGCATCAGGTGGTCGATGATCACCGCCTGGGTGCGGCGCTTGGCCTGGGCACCCTCGCCCGGATCATTGACGATAAACGGGTAGATGTTCGGCAGCGGCCCGAGCAAGGCGTCCGGCCAGCAGCTGTCGGACAGGCCGACGCCTTTGCCGGGCAGCCATTCCAGGTTGCCGTGCTTGCCGACATGGATCAGCGCATCGGCGGCAAAGCCGTGACGCAGCCAGAAGTAGAACGCCAGGTAGCCGTGCGGCGGCACCAGGTCGGGGTCGTGGTAGACCGCGCTCTGGTCCAACTGGTAACCCCGTGCCGGCTGGATGCCGACGAAGGTCAGGCCGTAGCGCAGACCGGCGATCATCATCCGCCCGCTGCGGAACATCGGGTCCTGGCTCGGCTCGCCCCAGCGCTCGCGCACAGCCATCTGGTTGGCCTCGGGCAAAGCGGCAAAAGCCGCCAGGTAATCGTCCAGGGCCATGCTCTGCATGCACGGGCGCAGGTCAAGGCTGTCCAGGTCGTTGCTGACGCCGCCGAGCAGGGCCTGGATCAGCGCCGTGCCGCTGTCGGGCAAGGGTGCCACGGGATAGCCCTGAGCCTGCAAGGCGCGCAGGATGTTCAGCGCGGCGGCCGGGGTGTCGAGACCCACGCCGTTGCCAATGCGGCCATCGCGGGTCGGGTAGTTGGCGAGGATCAGCGCCACGCGTTTCTGCGCGTTGGGTAGCTGTGCCAGGTCGCACCAACGCCGCGCAAGCTCGGCGACAAAGTCCATGCGCTCGGGCTGGGCCCGGTAGCAAACCACATCGCACTGGCTGCGCTCACTGCGCCAGGCCAGGTCCTTGAAGCTGATCGGCCGGGTGATGATGCGCCCGTCCAGCTCCGGCAAGGCGATGTGCATGGCCAGGTCGCGGGCGCCCAGGCCTTGCTCGCTGGCCTGCCAGGCCGGCTCGTTGTCCTGGGCGCAGATCGCCTGCAACACCGGGATATCGCGGCGGAACGGGCGCAGGTGCGGCTGCTCGGGGCTGGACTGGGCAAAGCCTGTGGTGTTGATGATCAGCGCCGCGTCAACCTGGTCCAGCCAATCCTCGACCTGTTGCAGGCAACCTGCCTCCTTGAGGCTGGCCACGGCAATCGGCAAGGGGTTGAGGCCGGCCCGTTGCAAGCGCTGGCAAAAGGTATCGATAAAGGCAGTGTTGGCCGCCTGCAGGTGCGAGCGGTAGAACAGGATCGGCACCACCGGCTGCTCGACCTGCCACTCGTCGAACCAGTCCTCCAGCACCGCAGCGGCCTTGCGCGGGTGATACACCGCAGTGCGCGGCAGCTGCTGCGGCTCGCTCCAGGGGTAGTCGCCCTGCAGGTACTGGCTGGCCAGGCAGTTGAACAGGTTCAAGGCGTTGGCCTTGCCGCCCTGGCGCAAAAAGTGCCAGAGCCGTTCGGCCTGCTCGGCCGGCACCGTGCTCAGGCGGGTCAGTTCCGGGTCCGGCCGGTCGTCGCCCGGCACCAGGATCAGTTGCACGCCACGGGCGGTCAGTTCCAGCAGTTGCTCGACACCATAGCGCCAGTAACCGACGCCGCCGTGCAGCGACACCAGGATGACCTTGGCATGGCGTAGCACCTGGTCGACATACAGGTCGACCGAGGCGTGATTCTGGACCTGCATCGGGTTGGCCAGACGCAGGCTGGGGAACGCCTCGGGCAGCTGCTGGGCGGTTTCGGCCAGCAGCGCCAGGTGCGAGTCACCGCTGCAGAGGATTACCAGCTCGGCCGGGGTCTGGCCGAGGTCGGCAATACTGTCGTCCGGTACAAAGCCACCGGGCTGGGTCCGCAGCAGGTGCATGGGTCAAGCGCCCAGAGCGGCGCGCAGGCGCGCTTCCAGTTGTGCCGCATCCAGTTCCTGGCCGATCAGCACCAGGCGTGTGGTGCGTGGCTCTTCGCTGCGCCAGGCGCGGTCGAAGTGCCTGTCGAAACGGGTCCCCACGCCCTGGATCAGCAGGCGCATCGGCTTGCCCGGGATCGCCGCAAAACCTTTGACCCGCAGGATGCCATGCTGCACCACCAACTGGGTCAGGGCATCGAGCAGCAGGCTTTCGTCGGCTTGCGGCAGCTCGATGGAGATCGAGTCAAAGGCGTCGTGGTCATGGTCGTCGTGATCGTCGCCATCGTGGTGCGAATCATGGTGAGTACGGCGGCCATCGATGTGCGCCTCGGACTCGGCGCCCAGGCCCAGCAGCACCTCCAGCGGCAGGCGGCCGCTGCTGGCTTCGATCACCTTGACTGCCGGTGGCAGCTCTTCTTCGACTTCGGCGCGCACCTTGGCCAGGTCACCGGCGGCAATCAGGTCGGCCTTGTTCAGCACCACCAGGTCGGCGCTGGCCAATTGGTCGGCGAACAGCTCATGCAACGGCGATTCGTGGTCCAGGTTGGGGTCGAGCTTGCGCTGGGCATCGACCTGCTCCGGGTAGGCGGCAAAGGTGCCAGCGGCGACGGCCGGGCTGTCGACCACGGTGATCACCGCGTCGACGGTGCAGGCGTTGCGAATCTCCGGCCACTGGAAGGCTTGCACCAAGGGTTTGGGCAGGGCCAGGCCGCTGGTTTCGATGAGGATATGGTCCAGATCGCCACGGCGGGCCACCAGCTCGCGCATCACCGGGAAGAATTCTTCCTGCACGGTGCAGCACAGGCAGCCGTTGGCCAGCTCATAGACACGGCCGTTGGCTTCTTCTTCGGTGCAGCCGATGCTGCACTGCTTGAGGATTTCGCCGTCGATGCCCAGTTCGCCAAACTCGTTGACGATCACCGCGATACGCCGCCCCTGGGCGTTGTCGAGCATATGCCGCAGCAGCGTGGTCTTGCCCGAGCCGAGGAAGCCGGTAACGATGGTGACGGGGAGTTTGGCCAGTGTTTTCATGTCGATGCCCTTGGCAGGATGGCGGGCATGCGGGACGAGCGCCAACGGTGTCACGCACCTGGCCTGTTCGCCACCGGATCACCCCGCCCGGTTGAATGTCGGAAACTGTCCGAGGCAGGTCTCCTGGCTTGCATTGCACCGGCGCCCGGGCCAGTCGAACGACGCCTTCCCGCAGGGTTGCAGTGGCTGTGTCGAACGCTTCAATGCTTACAGTTGCGGGGGCAGCCGCGGCTTGAACCGCGTTCCCGTCTTAGCTTCGGCCAGCGCCGAAGAACCTCGAAGCGGCTAGGCTACGCAGTGCCCGGTGAGCGGTCAACTGCTGTCACGATTGACGCCTGCCCGCGCCCGTGATTTGCTAAGGCCATTCGATTGGGTGCCCCTTGAGGGTGAAACTGGGAAACCGGTGCGTCATATGCTTCTTTATTGAGGCGCATGACAAGTCCGGTGCTGCCCCCGCAACGGTAAGTGAGAAAAGCGTCAGAACCACTGTGCCCGCTGTTTGGCATGGGAAGGTGACGCCTGTGGTGTGGCCACCTGCCCACCCTCACCAGCCCGGAGACCGGCCCAACGTTTGACTGAACAAACCCGCGGTGGGCGGGCGCTGTTGCAACCCCTGGGCGAACCTCGTGCAGGGGTTTGCTGCGCTTGCCTGTTGCCGACAACACCAAGAGGAAAGCGCCATGCGTACCAGTACCGTCAGTAATGAAGCCGTTACCCCTTCAAGCCTCAGCCAGCGCCTGCTGGTTGCCGTCGGTGCCTCGCTGCTGGGCCTGTGCCTGGTGTACTTCGCCGGTTTCTCGCACATCGAAGCAGTGCACAACGCCGCCCACGATACCCGCCACAGCGCCGCCTTCCCTTGCCATTGAGTGCTGCCCCGATGATCAAGCGTATTGCCAGTACCGCAGGCTTTACCGGCCTGCTGGCCGCCCTGCTGCTGACCCTGCTGCAAAGCTTCTGGGTCGCGCCGCTGATTCTCCAGGCGGAAACCTATGAAAGCGCCGCGCCTGCGGTCGAGGCGCCCCATGAACATGCCGCTGGCACCGCCGAGCATCATCACGACAGTGAAGCCTGGTCGCCTGAAGACGGCTGGCAGCGGGTCCTGTCGACCACCGGCGGCAACCTGGTGGTGGCGGTCGGTTTCGCCCTGATCCTCGCCGCGCTCTACACCCTGCGGGCACCGAAGAGCGTAATCAGCGGCGCGCTGTGGGGCCTGGGCGGCTTTGCCGTGTTCTGCCTGGCGCCGACCCTGGGCCTGCCGCCGGAGCTGCCGGGCACCGCTGCCGCCGATCTGGCCCAGCGCCAGGCCTGGTGGGTCGGCACCGCCGCCGCCACCGCCGTCGGTCTCGCCTTGATCGTATTCGCCCACAACTGGCTGCTGAAGATAGTCGGCGCAGTGTTGCTGGTAGTCCCGCATGTGCTTGGCGCGCCACAGCCCGAAGTCCACCAGATGCTCGCCCCAGAAGCCCTGGAAGCCGAGTTCAAGGTCGCCTCGCTGCTGACCAACGCCGCGTTCTGGCTGGCCCTGGGCCTGATCAGCGCCTGGCTGTATCGCCGTTCGAGCCAGCCCTGAGGATGCAGCTGTACCTCGGCCTGGGTTGCCGTCGCGGCTGCCCGGTCGACGCCCTGAGCGCCCTGCTCACGCGTACCCTGCTCGCCCATGACCTGCCGCCCGGCGCGGTCATGGGCCTGGCCAGCATTGACCTCAAGCGCGACGAACCCGGCCTGCATGAACTGGCCCGGCGCCTGGACGTGCCGCTGGTGTTTTTCAGCGCGGCGCAACTGGCCGCCTTCGAACAGCGCCTGAGCCACCGCTCGGCCGTGGCCTACCAGCACAGCGGTTGTTATGGCGTGGCCGAGAGCGCCGCCCTGGCCCTG
>NZ_JH650760.1:183218-260164 GCF_000259195.1 Pseudomonas donghuensis | reverse complement strand
CCCGCCTGCGGGTACCGCGCAGCCTGCAGGCCGACGCCAGCCTGGCATTGGCCTGCGCCACCGATTTTCGCCGATAATCGGCACTTTCCCAGCAAGGACTCTCCATGACCGTCTATTTCATCGGCGCCGGCCCCGGCGATCCGGAGCTGATCACTGTCAAGGGCCAGCGCCTGATCCATCGCTGCCCGGTGATCATCTACGCCGGCTCCCTGGTCCCGGCCGCAGTGCTGGAAGGCCACCGCGCCGGGACGCTCATCAACAGCGCCGAACTGCACCTGGCGCAGATCATCGACGCGATCAAGCGCGCCCATGACCAGGGCCAGGACGTGGCCCGGGTGCACAGCGGCGACCCGAGCCTGTATGGCGCGATCGGCGAGCAGATCCGCTACCTGCGCGAGCTGGGCATTCCCTACGAGATTGTCCCCGGCGTCACCGCCGCCGCGGCCAGCGCCGCCCTGCTCGGCTGCGAACTGACCTTGCCGGGCATCGCCCAGAGCGTGATCCTCACCCGCTACGCCGACAAGTCACCGATGCCGGCCGGCGAGCAACTGGCCGATCTTGCCCGCCACCAGACCACCCTGGCGGTGCACCTGGGGGTCAAACACCTGGCGAGGATCGTCGAAGAACTGCGCCCGCACTACGGCGATGACTGCCCGATCGCCGTGGTGCACCGGGCGACCTGGCCGGACCAGGACTGGGTGCTGGGCACCCTGGAGACAATTGTCGAGCTGGCCGCGGCCAAGGATTTTCGCCGTACCGCGCTGATTCTGGTAGGCCGGGTGCTGGGCAACGATACCTTCTCGGAGTCGGCGCTGTACCGCGCCGGCCACGCCCACCTGTATCGGCCCTGAGCGTATACACTGACGATTTCCCCCTGCCTGCGAGGACCTGAGCATGCTCGAACTGCGCCCGAACTGTGAATGCTGTGGCTCTGATTTACCCGGCGATAGCCCGGATGCGTTGATCTGCTCGTTCGAATGTACCTTCTGCCGTGATTGCGACGAGCTTCAGCTCAAGGGCCAGTGCCCTAATTGCGGCGGTGAACTGGTCAAGCGCCCGGCCCGCTCGGCGGCCAAGCTGGTGAACAACCCGGCGTCGACCCAGCGCATCGTCAAGGAACAGGGCTGCCCGACACATTGAGGTGAGCCTGATTGGCAAGGCATGGCCTTGCATCGCCGGCAAGGCCGGCGCCCACAGGATCGGCAAGCACCGACGTCCTGGCCTTGCTGTATGGATTCGACCACCAAGGGGTAAACCGTGGATATCTTCGAGCGCCTGAAACAGGCCGCCAGCGCCGATTGGCACAGCTATGTCGAACACGACTTCGTTCGCCAGATGGGTGCCGGCACCCTGGCGCAGCCAGCGTTTCGCACGTACCTGGTGCAGGATTACCTGTTCCTGATCCAGTTCGCCCGCTCCTGGGCCCTGGCCGCCTACAAGAGCCGCACCCTCGCCGATATCCGCGCCGCCCAGGCAGGGCTGGCGGCGATCCTCGACGAAACCGAGCTGCACGTGCGCCTGTGCGAGCGCTGGGGGCTGTCGCCCGCGGACCTCGCGGCGACCCCAGAGCACCAGGCCACGGTAGCCTATACCCGCTTCGTGCTGGACTGCGGCGCCGCCGGCGACCTTCTAGACCTGCACATAGCCTTGGCGCCGTGCGTGATCGGCTACGCCGAGATTGGCCGCAACCTGACGCCGAACGGTGTCCAGGCGCTGGGCGATCATCCTTATCGCGAATGGATTGGCGAGTACGCCGGTGCCGGTTACCAGGGCGTGGCCACCGCTGCCCGCGCGCATCTGGATGAGCTGGCGGCCCGGACCATGACCGAACGGCGATTCGAGGAACTGGTCAAGGTCTTCGCCCAGGCCTCGCGGCTGGAAGCGGACTTCTGGCAGATGGGGCTGGAGGCGGCTGGGCAGTAATCTAGAAGCAACTCCACAGGTCAGTAATCGTAGCGATCCACCGCCCTGCGCCGCTCGTTGTCATCGCGCATGTCGTAGTTGGCGGTGGTCTGGATGTTGGTGTGGTGGGCAAGCTTTTGCGCGATCGACAGGTCATGCTCCTCGATCACCCGGGTGATGAACGAGCGGCGAAAATCGTGGGGCATGATCTTTACCCCGACCTGGGTGCCGCGCTGGCGGGCGATGTAGTAGATCGCGTGCTTGGTGATGCGCTCGCGGGTAATGTGGCTGCCACGGCGGATCCGGTTGAACAGGAACTCATCGTCGGCCTGCCCTTCAGGCAACTGCTCGCGGCGAAACGCCAGCCAGGCGTTGAGCTTTTCAAAGGCCCAGGGCGGTGCGTACTTGATCAGTTGCTTGTTGCCCTTGCCCAGCACCTGCAGGCTGCGCTCATCAAAGTCCACCTGGCTCAAGGTCAGGTTGACCGACTCTGACTTGCGCATGCCGGTGCCATACAACAAGGCAATCACCGCCGCATCGCGCAGGCCCTGGGGCCGCGGGTCGGCGGCGCAGGCGTCCATCAGTTCGCGGATCAGGCTGCGCTTGAGGTTGCGCCCGACCGGCAATCGAGCGCCTTGGGTTGGCTTGACCGTGCGGATCTTGAGCAATTGCTCCTGGCTGATCAGGCTCAGGCGCCAGGCCTCGTTCATCACCCCGCGCACCGCGTTGACGTAAAGCGACGAGGTGTTCGGCGCATAGCCGTCGGCGCGCAAGGCCGCTACCAGCGCGGTGACATGCCCGGGCTCAAGCTGGTGCCAGGGCACCTCGGCGATGTCGCAATCCTCGAAGCCCAGGCGGTCGGCGGCATCCTGGAGGATGTACTTCATGGTCAGCTGGCTGGACGGCGCCAGGCGGGCGAGGTATTGCAGCAAGGGGTTTTGCAGTGAATCGGACAAACCGGGAATCCTGTAGAGCGCAACAGAGGTCAGGGGCCTGCAACGGGCCAGTCTGACTCGTGACAGCGCCGCGGCCACTGACCTGCATCACGATCAGGTCTTTGATTGGCAAGTCTTTTTGGCCACGGCAAGAATCCCGATAGTACCTCATCGACGCCCTTGGAATCGATTGAGGGCAATTTCATGGCACCGGCTCATCCAGGTACAACTGCACGGTCTCCGGGGTCAGCGACAGGACTTCATGGGTCAAGCCGTCGTAATCGGTCTCGCCCCGTTCCAGGTAGCCATCGCGGCGCTTGACGATGTACGGCACATAGCCGCGCGGTTTACCGGTGTCGGTATCGATCATCTGCAGGCGCTTGCCGTACAGCGGCACAGGCTCGATCTGCGGGACCAGGGGCGGACGACCGGCATCCACCTGGTAGGGAACCCACTCCGGCAGCCGGTCGCGGTGCTTGGCCACTTCGCTGAGTACCTGGGCGACCGGCAGTTGCATGGTTTTCGAGTAGTAGGCGTTGTAGGGGAAGGCGGTGATGCTCAGCTTGCAGGGGATGCTGGTCTTGCCCGCCAGCAGGCGATGGATTGCCGGCTTGAGCAGCGCCGTCTCGGTGCTGCGGTCCGGGGTGGTCTTGTTGAAACGTGCCCAGACCACATAGTTGTAGCCCCGGACTTCGGAGATGCCCTCGAAGTCCACCCCGCCGCCCAGGTTGTAGATCATGGCATGACCGACGGTGAAGTCCTGGTCGTCATCCAGGGCGCACTTGAGCCACTCACCGATCTGCCCGTCGCCGGTGTGCCGTTTGAACAGGCTGACAATCTCTTCATCGCTGCGAAAGCGCAGATAGTAGGAGCCGTCGTGATAGGTGAACGAACTGAATTCCAGCGGCATCGATTCGATGCCATGGCTGCAACCGCCGAGCGACAGGGCAGCGCCCAGGGCGCAAGCGGCCAGGCGTAGAGAGGGGGCAAACAAAGGCGGCGTCATCCATGAGCATACAAGGCGCGCAAGAATGCCCAAGGCCACGCCTGCCAGCAAGCATTTCCGTGTCCGGTGGCCGAGGCGATGGGCTACAGTTGCCCAGATACCCTCCCGACCTGAGGCCCCATGGCTTTCCATCGACTGACCCGCACCCACCCGCGCCTGAGTTTTTCTGCCGTTGTCGGCAGCCTGAGCGGCTGGCTGATCCCGGCCGATGGCCTGGTTCAGCACATCCTCACCGGCTGGAACATCGGGGTCTGGCTGTACCTGCTGCTGGTGCTGTGGCTGACGCTGCGCGCAAGCCCCGAGAAGGTGCGCGAAGTGGCCTGCATCGAGGATGAAAACGCGGGGCTGGTGCTGTTCACCGTCAGCATCGCGGCAATCGCCAGCCTCGCCGCAGTGACCCTGCAACTGGCCGCCAGCCGTGGTCTTGTCGGCGGCCCGCAGATGCTGCACTACGTTTATACCGGCTTCACCGTCGCCGGCTCCTGGCTGATGATCGGCATGATTTTCAGCCTGCACTACGCCAGGCTGTTCTACACCGCCGGCAGCAAGGAGCCGCTACTGCGCTTTGCCGATGGCGAGCTGAACCCCGATTACTGGGATTTTCATTATTTCTCCTTCACCCTCAACGTCGCCGTGCAAACCTCGGACGTGGGCGTGGCCGACCGGCAGATGCGCCGCATCGTCCTGGCCCACTCACTGGTAGGTTTTGTTTTCAACACCGCGATTCTGGGTTTTACCATCAATATTGCCGCCGGCCTGCTGAACTGACGGCACGCCTTCGAGCACCTCGGCGGCGCAGCGGGCAATGCGCTGGCAGGCCTGCTCCAGGCGCTCGCTGTCGAGCACCAGGCCAAAACGCAGGTGCCCGGCGGCGCTGGGGCCGAAGGCATCGCCGGCCAGCACCGATACCCCATGTTCCTCCAGCAGGCGCTCGGCAAAAGCCTGGGCACCCATGCCGGTCTCGCGGATATCGACCATCACGAACATGCCGCCATCGGGCTTGTGCACGCGGATGCCCGGGCAGCCTTCAAGGCTGGCGCAGACCCGGTCACGCCGCTCACGGTAGGTGTCGCGCATTTGCCGCACCTCGGGCAGGTCTTGCTCAAGGGCCACCTGGGCGGCGTTCTGGATAAAGTCCGGCAGGCCATAGAGCATGCACAGGGCCAGGTTGCTCAAGTGCTCGGTCAACAGCTGCGGGCCGATCACCCAACCGACCCGCCAACCGGACATGGCATGGGACTTGGACAGGCTGTTGATGGTCGCGCTGCGCTCGGCCATGCCCGGCAGGCTGGCCGGGCTGAAATGCTTGCCCTCAAACAGCAGCTCGCTGTAGACCTCATCGGAGATCAGCCACAAGTCATGTTTGATGCACAGGTGCGCCAGGCGCTGCCAGGTGGCCTTGGGCAGGCTGGCGCCGGAGGGGTTGTGCGGGCTGTTGAGCAGCAAGGCGCGCGTGCGCGGGGTAATCAGCCGAGCGACATCATCGGCGTCGACCCGAAAGCCCTGCTCCGGGCGCACCGGCACCGGTACCACCCTGGCTGCGCAGGCGCCAAACACTGCCTCGTAGGTCACGTACATGGGCTCGGCGACGATCACCTCGTCGCCCGGGTCGAACAGGCACTGGGCCACGCCATACAGCGCACATTGCGCCCCGGCCAGCACCACCACTTCCAGCGGGTCGACCGGCTGCCCGCTATGTCGGGTGTGGTGAGCGGCAATGGCACTGCGCAAGGCTTCGCTGCCGCGCACATCGGAATAATGGGTATGGCCGGCGCGCAGGCTGTCGATGGCGGCATCGACAATCGGCTGAGGGGTATCGAAATCCGGGTCGCCAATCGACAGCAGGATGATGTCCCGGCCCTGGCCTTGCAGTTCGACGGCACGGTAGTGGATGTTCCAGGCTGCAGCACCGTCACCGGCGATACGTTGGGTGAGCGCGGAATAACGCATGGACGGTCTCCTTGACTGAACCCGGACGCGCCATTGGTCTGAAACTCCCTGGCAAGCATCCCAGCCGACTGCCGGTAAAAATAGCAGAACAGCGCGACAGCACGCGGTGAAATATTGCCGGCAAACGTTTGCCGGGAAAGGGAAAGTGTCCGCCCTGCCCTCCAGTGAACGTGACCTGGGTCAAACAATCGGAAAACCGTCATGATCGGCGCCGGACACTGGCGCCAGTGATGCTATGTTTAGGTTTCCCGTCGGGTCCCACCGACCCGCCCACTCTTGCGTGAGGTTCACCGTACACGGAGGCCGGCATGAACAAGCTGACGTTCCCCAACGCCTGCCAGATGATGCGCTGGCATTTTCATCCGCTGGGCTTCGAGGCCAGCATGGACGCCCCGCGCAGCATGGTGGCGCGCCTGTTCGACCGGGCCACCGGCGAAACCTTGCTGGCGGTTGCCGGCATTCCCTGTGCCACGCTGATGCCTGCGGCTGACGTCGAACGCATCATCGAGGCGGTGGAGGCGGAACTCGACGCCTTCCAGACCTCCTGCAACCTGCGCGCCGCCGGCTGATCAGCTGGCGGCCAGGGGCTCGCGCCCTCGCTCGATATCGGCAATGAAGCGCTCGGCCGGCTGTGGCTGGCCGAGCAGATACCCTTGCAACGAGTCACACCCCAGCCGGGTCAGGAAACTCTGCTGGCGATCGGTCTCGACCCCTTCGGCAACAATCCGCAAGCCCAATGCCTGGCCCAGGGCGACGATTGCCGAGACGATGGCGGCATCGTCGCTGTCCTGCTCCAGGTCGCGAACAAAGCCTCGGTCGATCTTCAGCTCGTTGGCCGGCAGGCGCTTGAGGTACATCAGGCTCGAATAGCCGGTACCGAAGTCGTCAATGGACAGGTCCACGCCCATGTCCGATAGCCGCTGCAGCACCTGCATGCTGGCATCGGCGTCGCGCATGGCGGTGGTTTCGGTGATTTCCAGGGTCAGGCTGTTGGCCGGCAACTGATGCCGCGCCAGCACCTTGGCCACACTCTCGACCAGCCCTGTGTGACAGAACTGGATGGCCGAGAGGTTCACCGCGATGCGCCAGTTGCTGTGGCCTTGATCGATCCAGATGCGCATCTGCCGGCAGGCCTCGTCCAGCACCCATTCGCCGATCGGGATGATCAGCCCGGTCTTCTCCGCCTGGACGATAAAGCGGTCCGGCAGCATCAGGCCATGCTGCGGGTGCTCCCAGCGCAGCAGTGCCTCGGCGCCGATCGGCTGGCAGTTGTGGGCATCGAACTTGGGCTGGTAATACAGGCAGAACTGCCCCTGCTCCAGGGCCACGCGCAAATCCTGCAGCAGTTGCAGTTGCAGGCGCGCGTTGCTGTTCATCGACACGTCGAAGAAGCTGTAGCCGTTCTTGCCAGCGCTCTTGGCGTGGTACATGGCCGCGTCGGCGTTGCGCAGCAGCTCATGCTGGTCGATGCCATTGCCCGGGTACAGGACGATACCGATGCTCGCCGAAATCTGCAGGTTCTGCTCGGCGACGCGAAAGCTGCGCGAAATCAGGTTGACCTGCTTGGCCGCCACACCCACGGCGTCGTCGGCTTCCTGCAAGTCGACCAGCAGCACGAACTCATCGCCGCCGATTCGCGCCAGGGTATCCTGGCTGTGCAGATGGCCGCGCAGGCGCAGGGCGACTTCCTTGAGCAACTGGTCGCCCATATGGTGGCCGAAGGCGTCGTTGACCGGCTTGAAGCCGTCCAGGTCGATGAACATCAGGGCGAAACAACCACCCTGCTCGGCCACCTTGCTGATCGCCTGCTCGATACGGTCGGCCAGCAGCGTACGGTTCGGCAGGCCGGTGAGCGTGTCATGCAGGGCCAGTTGGGTCAGTTCCTGGTTGGCCAGGGTCAGCGAGCGCGCAAGTTCGGCTGTACGGGCTTCCAGGCGGGCATCCAGTACCGAGGTCAGCAAGGCTGCGGCCAGCACCGCCAGGGTAGTGATCAGCACCAGGTAATCCAGGCCGTTGCCACTCAGGCCCTTGCCCAGCGCTGCGCAGTAGCTGCCTTCAGGGAAGTTCGCCGCGGCCATGCCGGTGTAATGCATGCCGACGATCGCCATGCCCATGATGATCGCCGCGCCGCCACGAATCTGCCGCACGTACAGGGTTTGCTGGCGCAGGCGGAAGGCGATCCACAACGCTGCCGCCGAAGCACCGACTGCAATCAGCAACGAGGCGCTGAACAGCGTGGGGTCGTAGTCGATGCCCGGCGCCATGCGCAGCGCCGCCATCCCGGTGTAGTGCATGCAGCTGATGCCGCTGCCCATGATCAGCGCACCGAACCCCAGTTGCAGCCAGGGCAAGGTCGGCTGGCTGACCAGCCACAGGGCAAAGCCCGACGACAGCCCGGCGATCAGCAGCGACAACAGGGTCAGGGTAATGTCATAGCCCAGCTCGATCGGCAGGCTCAGGGCGAGCATGCCGATAAAGTGCATCGACCAGATTCCGGTCCCCATGGCCAGGGCCCCGCCGCAGATCCACAGGTACACCGCACGGCCCTTGGCGGTGGTGATCCGGCCGGTCAGGTCCAGGGCGGTATACGAAGCAAGGATGGCCACACACAGCGAAATCAATACCAGCGAAGAGGAATAACTACCGATCAGCATGAGGCCTTCCACAACCCGTAGGCCGGGCACTGGCAAGGCCCGGGTAAAAGCCGATGATTGTACTCAACCTTTGGCGAAACGCACGGAGTTTTCGGTGGAAGATGGCAATAGCGAATCATCGCCATCTCAGGCAATTTCTAGAATATAAACTTCATATAAAACAATGCCATAATAGATATAGTTAAAGTCATATAACGACAAACAGTGCAATCTGCACCGGAAGCTTCCAATCCGAATAGACAACCTTAATAAAGCTATCTATCTGCTTGTTTTATAACACTTTATATCAATCACTTTGTTCAGAAAACGCTGCCTGTGAGTCCCACCCACCGCCCAACGCCGCGATCAACTGCACGCTGGCCACCAGCCGTCCCTGCAGCAGGTTGAGCACGCTGCGCTCGTTGCTCAGGGCGGTGGTCTGCACGTTGACCACGTCCAGGTAGGCAATCAGCCCGGCCTTGTACTGGTTGTTGGTCAGGCGCAGGGATTCGCGGGCCGAGGCCAGGGCTTCGCTGCGCACCCGCGCTTCGTCCTCAAAGACCTTGAGCTGCACCAGGTAGTTTTCCACTTCCTTGAAGCCGTCGAGCACAGTCTGGCGGTACTGGGCCACGGTCTGGTCGTAGACCGCTTCGCTGCGATCGACTTCGGCGGCGCGCTGGCCGCCGTCAAACAGGGTCATGGCCAGTTGCGGGCCGACCGACCAGAAGCGGTTCGGCAGGCTGATCCAGTCGCTGAAACTGCTGCTGCTGTAGCCGCCGCTCATGCTCAGGGTCAGGTCCGGAAAGTAGGCGGCGCGGGCCACGCCGATGCTGGCGTTGGCCGACATCACGTTGCGCTCGGCCTTGGCGATGTCCGGGCGGCGCTCAAGCAACTGCGAGGGCAAGGCCACTGGCACCTGCGGCAGCGCCGGGATGGCCTTGCTGTCGGCCAGGGCGAACTCGGCCGGCGCCTTGCCCAGCAGCACGGCGATGGCGTTTTCCAGTTGCGCGCGCTGCCACACCAGGTCGATCAGGTCGGCCTGGGTGCTTTTCAGCTGGGTCTGCGCCTGGGCTACCGCGTCCTTGCCCGAGACCCCGGCACGGTACTGGTTCTCGGTCATCTTCAGCGAACGCTCGTAAGCCTCGACCGTCGCCTCGAGCAGGCGTTTCTGCTCGTCGATCACCCGCAACTGCAGGTAATTCTGCACCAGCTCCGATTGCAGGCTCAGGCGGATCGACGCCATGTCGGCGAGGCTGGCCTCGGCGCTGGCCTGGTTGGCGGCCAGGCCGTCACGCAGCTTGCCCCACAGGTCGGCTTCCCAGCTCACCCCCAACTGGGTGCTGTAGGTGTTGCGGATGCCGCTGCTGTTATTGCTCAGGCTCGAGCTTGAGCTGCCGGTGCCCTGGCTGGAGCGGGTCTTGCCGGCCGACAGGTCGAGGCTTGGGAACAGTGCGCCACGGGCGCTGCGCACCAGGGCCTGGGCCTGGCGGTACTGGGCGGCATATTGGGCGACGGTCTGGTTGCTGGCATTGAGCTGCTCGACCAGGCCATTGAGCTGGGCATCGCCGTACAACTCCCACCAGGCACCGCGGGCGATGGCGTCCGAGGGGTTGGCCTGGGTCCAGCCTTCGGCGTGCTTGAACGCTACCGGCGCCGGGGTTTCCGGCCGGTGGTAGTCCGGGCTCAGGGTGCAGGCGCTGAGCATTGCCAGGCTCAGCGCGCAGGCCAGCAGGCGCGAGCCGCGGGCGGCCAGCAACGGCTGCAGCGAACGGTCGGAAAGAAACGGACGTCGGGTCATAGCGGGGTTTCCAAAGCAGCATCGGTACGCACGCCGCGCCAGTGGTTGAAGCGATGGCGCAGGCGGTCCAGATAGAGGTAGACCACCGGGGTGGTGTAAAGCGTGAGGATCTGGCTGAAGACCAGCCCGCCGATGATGGTCAGGCCCAGCGGTTGACGCATCTCGGCGCCCTCGGCATGGCTGAGCAGCAGCGGCAAGGCGCCAAGGATGGCCGCCAGGGTGGTCATCAGGATCGGCCGCAGACGCAGCAGGCAGGCGCGGCGGATCGATGCCTCCGGGCTCAGCTGCTCATGGCGCTCCAGCTGCAGGGCCAGGTCGATCATCATGATTGCGTTCTTTTTCACCACGCCGATCAGCAGGAACAGCCCGAGCAGGGAAATCAGACTGAACTCGCTGCCGACCACGTAGAGCGTGAGCAAGGCCCCTACCCCGGCCGATGGCAAAGTCGAGAGGATGGTCAGGGGGTGAATGTAGCTTTCGTAGAGAATGCCCAGCACCAGGTATACCGCCAGCAAGGCACCGAGGATCATGAACGGCTGGCCCTTCTGACTTTCGGCGAAGGCGTCACCGGTGCCGCCGAGCTTGGCGATCACGTCCTCGGGCAGGCCGACCTTGGCCACCGCCCGCTCGACCGCGGCCATGGCCTGGTCCTGGCTGTAGCCTTCGGCGATGTCGAAGTTGATGCTCTCGGAGGCGAACTGGCCCTCGTGGCTGACGCGGTCGTCGGCCAGGCTGTTCTCGTAATGGGCGAAGGTGGCCAGCGGCACCCGGGTGCCGTCGGCGGTAATCACCTGCACCTGCTCCAGGGTCCGCGGGTCCTGGGCGTACTTGGGGTTGATCTCCATCACCACCTGGTACTGGTTGAGGCTGTCGTAGATGGTCGAGATCTGCCGCTGGCTGTAGGCGTTGTTGAGCACCGAGGTGACCATGCTCATGTCGATGCCCAGGCGTTTGGCCTGTTCGCGGTCGACCACCAGGGTGATCTGCTGGGTACCGCCGCCCTCGCGGGCGTCGATGGCGGTCAGCTCCGGCAGGGCCTTGAACGCAGCGACCACCTTCGGGTACCACTCGCGCAGGGCCGACAGCTCGCTGCTTTGCAAGGTGTAGAGGAACTGCGAGCTGCTCTGGTCGCGGCCACCGCCGAACTGCAGGTCCTGGTCGGCCATCAGGAACAGCCGTCCGCCGGGCACCTTGGGCAGCTCTTTGCGCAGGCGCTCGATGATCTTCTGCGCCGACACCTTGCGCTCGCTGATCGGCTTGAGGCGCACCAGCACCATGGCGTTGTTGGTGCCACTGTTGCCGCCGATGAAGCCGGCCACGCTTTGCACCGCAGGGTCGGCGAGCAAGGCGCGGCGGTAGATTTCCATCTTCGGCTGCATTACCTGGAACGACAGGCCGTCGTCACCACGGACAAAGCCTATCAACTGGCCGGTGTCCTGCTGCGGCAGGAAGGTCTTGGGCACCATCACATACAGGGCGATGTTGACCGCGATGGTCACCAACAGGCTCAGCAGGGTCAGGCGCCGATAGCGCATGACCCAGTCCAGGCTGCGCCCATAACCGGCCATCATGCGTTGGTTGAGCTGCTCGCTCCAGCGTTGCAGGCGGGTCTGCTCGCCCTCCGGCTGGGCCTTGAGCCAGCGCGCGCAGAGCATCGGCGTGAGGGTCAGGGACACCAGCAACGACACCAGGATCGCCACCGCCAGGGTGATGGAGAATTCGCGAAACAGCGAACCGACGATGCCGCCCATGAACAGGATCGAGACAAACACCACCACCAGCGACAGGTTCATCGACAGCAGGGTGAAGCCGACTTCCTTGGAGCCCAGGTACGCGGCGCGCATCGGCGGCACGCCCTCGTCGATATGCCGGGAGATGTTCTCCAGCACCACGATGGCATCGTCGACCACCAGGCCCGTGGCGAGGATCAGGGCCATCAGCGACAGGTTGTTCAGCGAGAAGCCGCACAAGTACATGACCGCGAAGGTGCCAACCAGCGACACCGGCACCGCCAGGGTCGGGATCAGCGAGGCGCGCAGGTTGCCAAGGAACAGGAACACCACCAGGATCACCAGCACCACGGCGATGATCAGGGTGTGCTCGGCTTCCTTGAGGGTCGCCTTGATCACCGGCGAGCGGTCCATGGCCACGTCCAGCTTGACGCTGGCGGGCATCAGCGACTCCAGGGCCGGCAGTTGCTCCTTGATCCTGTTCACGGTCTCGATGATGTTGGCGCCGGTCTGGCGGTTGATCACCAGCAACACCGCGTCCTGGTCATTGAAAAAGCCGCTGTTGTAGCGGTTCTCCACCGCGTCGCTGACCTTGGCCACATGGCTCAGGCGCAGCACCGCGCCGTCCTGGTAGCGAATCACCAGGGGCTCGTAGTCCTTGGCCTTCTCCAGTTGGTCGTTGGCCTGCACCTGCCAGTTGCGCTGGCCGTCCTCGATAAAGCCCTTGGGCCGGCGCTGGTTGGCATTGGCGATGGTCTGACGCACGTCATCGAGGGCCACGCCATACTGGTTGAGCAACTGCGGTTCGAGCTCGACGCGCACCGCTGGCAGCGAACTGCCGCCGATCTGCACCTCCCCGACCCCCGGCACCTGGGACAGGCTCTGGGACAGGATGGTCGAGGCGAGATCGTACAACTGGCCCTTTTGCAGCACGCTGGACGTCAGCGCCAGGACCATGATCGGCGCTTGCGACGGATTGTATTTCTTGTAGGTCGGCATGCTGCGCATGCCGCTGGGCAGCAGGTTGCGCGAGGCATTGATCGCCGCTTGCACTTCACGCGCCGCCGCGTCGATGTCACGGCCCTGGTCGAAGCCGAGGATCACCCGGGTCGAGCCCTGGCTAGAGCTGCTGGTCAGGGTGTTGACCCCGGAGATGGCGCCCATGGAGCGTTCCAGCGGCGTGGCCACGGTCGAGGCCATGACCTCGGGGCTGGCGCCCGGCAGGTTGGCCTGGACGACGATGACCGGGAATTCGATCTGTGGCAACGGCGCCACCGGCAACAGGCCGAAACTGACGCCACCGAGCAGCATGATCGCCAGGCTCAGCAGCATCGTCGCCACTGGGCGGGCGATGAAAGGCGCGGACAGGTTCATGGACGGTAGCTCCAAGCTGCAAGCTTCAAGCTGCAAGCAGTTTGAGGTGACCTCTGCAACTGCGGTCCTACACCAGACCACTTGCAGCTTGTAGCTTGCAGCTTGTAGCTGGCGCCGATCACACCAAGTCTCCAGTCAGGCCACGGGAGCGAAGGCGCCTCGACAACCGATCAAAGTACAAGTAGATGACAGGCGTAGTGAACAGCGTCAGCACCTGGCTGACCAGCAGCCCACCGACCATGACCAGGCCCAGCGGCTGGCGCAGTTCGGCGCCGGAACCGGTGGCGAGCATCAGCGGGATGGCGCCGAACAGCGCCGCCAGGGTGGTCATCAGGATCGGCCGGAAGCGCAGCAGCGCCGCCTGGTAGATCGCCGCTTCAGGGGCCATGCCCTGGTTGCGCTCGGCCTCCAGGGCGAAGTCGATCATCATGATCGCGTTCTTCTTGACGATACCGATAAGCAAAATGATGCCGATGATGGCGATCATGCCCAGGTCGTTGCCGGAGAGGATCAACGCCAGCAAGGCGCCCACCGCCGCTGACGGCAGGGTCGAGAGGATGGTCACCGGGTGGATGTAGCTCTCGTACAGCACACCAAGCACGATGTACATGGTCACCACCGCCGCCAGGATCAGCAGCAAGGTGCTCGACAGCGAGGCCTGGAAGGCTTCGGCCGCGCCCTGGAAGCGGGTTTGCACGCCCACCGGCATGCCGATGTCCTGCTGCACCTGCTCGATGACCTTGACCGCTTCACCGAGGGCCACACCCTGGCCCAGGTTGAACGACATCATCACCGCCGGGAACTGACCGATATGGGCAATCGCCAGTTGCGCCTGGCGCTGCTCGATGCGCGCCAGGCTCGACAGCCGCACCTGGCCGCCGTCGCTGGCCTTGACGTGAATCTGCTCAAGCACTTGCGGGCCGATGCTCGACGCCGCCTCGGCCTGCAGCACCACGCGGTACTGGCTGGCCTGGGTGTAGATGGTCGAAATCTGCCGCTGGCCGAAGGCGTCATACAGGGCATTGGTGATGTCGGCGACGTTGATGCCCAAGCGGCTGGCGGCGTCGCGGTCGATCACCAGGAACACCTGCAGGCCTTTGTCCTGCAGGTCGCTGGCGACATCGGCAAGCTCCGGGCGCTGCTGCAGGGCATCGACCAGTTTGCCGCTCCACTGCGCCAGCAGCTCGGCATCGGGCGATGACAGGCTGAACTGATACTGGGTGCGGCTGACCCGGTCCTCGATGCTCAAGTCCTGCACCGGCTGCATGAACAGGCGGATGCCGAGCAGTTTGTCGACCTGCGGCTGCAGCCGGGCAATCACCTGGGCAGCGGTAAGGTCTCGCTCGCCATGCGGCTTGAGGTTGATCAGCAGGCGGCCACTGTTGAGGGTGGCGTTGTCGCCATCGACGCCGATGTAGGACGACAGGCTCTGTACCGCCGGATCTTTGAGGATCACCGCGCTGAGCTCCTGCTGACGCTGGCTCATGGCGGTGAACGACACCGACTGCGGCGCCTCGGAAATGCCCTGGATCACCCCGGTGTCCTGCACCGGGAAGAAGCCCTTGGGCACCACCAGGTACAACAGCACGGTCAGACCCAGGGTTGCCACCGCCACCAGCAGGGTCAACGGCTGGTGCTTGAGCACCCACTGCAGGCCACGGCCATAGTAGTCAATCATCCAGTCGATCCAGGCGCCGCTGGCCCGGTAGAAACGGCCCTGCGCCTCGATCGCCGGCTCGCGTTTGAGCAAGCGTGCGCACATCATCGGCGTCAGGGTCAGCGACACCACCAGGGAAATCAGGATCGCCACCGCCAGGGTAATGGCGAACTCGCGAAACAGCCGGCCGACCACGTCAGCCATGAATAGCAGCGGGATCAGCACCGCAATCAGCGAGAAGGTCAGCGAGATCAGGGTGAAGCCGATTTGCCGGGCGCCCTTGAGCGCGGCCTGCATCGGCGTCTCGCCCTCCTCGATATGCCGCGAGATGTTCTCCAGCATGACGATGGCATCGTCGACCACAAAGCCGGTGGCGATGGTCAGGGCCATCAGGGTCAGGTTGTTGATCGAAAAGCCGGCCAGGTGCATGACCGCAAAGGTGCCGATCAGCGACAGCGGCACGGCCACCGACGGAATGATGGTAGCGCTGAAGCGGCGCAGGAACACGAAAGTGACCATGACCACCAGGGCAATGGCGATCAACAGCTCGTGGCGTACGTCCTTGACCGAGGCGCGGATGGTCTGGGTGCGGTCGGTGAGCACGCTGACGTCCAGGCCCGCCGGCAGGTTGTCGGTGATCGACGGCAGCATGGCCTTGATCCGGTCGACCACTTCGATGACGTTGGCCCCGGGCTGGCGCTGGATGTTCAACAGTACCGCCTGGTTCTGGTTGGCCCAGGCGGCCAGGCGCTCGTTCTCGGCGCCGTCGACGATCTCGGCGACGTCCTTCAGGCGCAGCGGCGCACCGTTTTTGTAGGCGAGGATGAGGTTGGCGTATTCCTCGGGCGAACGCAGCTGGTCGTTGGCGTCGAGCATCGAGACCCGGGTCGGGCCGTCGAAGTTGCCTTTGGGTTGGTTGACGTTGGAGGCGCCGATCAGGGTGCGCACGTCGGCCAGGTTCAGCCCGGCCGAGGCCAGGGCGTCGGGGTTGACCTTGATTCGCACCGCCTGGCGCTGGCCACCGGCGATGCTGACCATGCCGACGCCACCAATCTGGGCAATCTTCTGCGCCACCCGGGTGTCGACCAGGTCGTTGAGCTTGGGCAGCGGCATGGTTTTCGACGAAATCGCCAGGGTCAGCACCGGGGTGTCGGCCGGGTTGACCTTGTTGTACACCGGCGGCGCCGGCAGGTCGTTGGGCAGCAGGTTGCTGGCGGCGTTGATCGCCGCCTGGACCTGTTGCTCGGCGACGTCCATGTTCATGTCCAGGCTAAAGCGCAGGGTCAGCACCGAGGCACCGCCGGAGCTGGTCGAGGCCATCTGGGTCAGGCCGGGCATCTGCCCGAATTGACGCTCAAGGGGTGCGGTGACCGCGCTGGTCATCACCTGGGGGCTGGCGCCGGGGTAAAGGGTCATGACCCGGATGGTCGGGTAATCGACCTGGGGCAATGCCGCCACCGGCAGCATCTTATAAGCCATCAGGCCGGCCAGAACGATGGCCAGCATGCTCAGGGTGGTCGCCACCGGGCGCAGGATGAACAGCCGCGAGAGGTTCATGCGCCGGCCTTGCCCTGAGCGCCGGTCGCGGCGGAAGCCTCTTTGTTGTCCTGGCCCTGCAGGTGCTGGCCTGGGGTGACGGGAACGTCGGCGCTGTCGTTAACCACTTCGACGTCGCTGCCATCGCGCAGGCGGTCGGTGCCTTCGAGCACCACCCGCTCGCCTTTGGCCAGGCCTTCGGTGACCACGGTGAGGTCGCCGTCACTGGCACCCAGCTTGAGCTGGCGGATGCGCACCTTGTTGTCGCCTTCCATGACATAGACGAACGAGCCGTCGGTACCGAACTGGATTGCCGCCGAAGGCGCCAGCACCACGCCCTTCAAGGTGTCGGCCAGCAGCCGCACATTGACGAACTGGTTGGGGAACAGCGCTTCGTCCTGGTTCTCGAAGAAGGCCTTGAACTTCAGGGTGCCGGTGGTGGTGTCGATCTGGTTGTCGAGGCTGCGCAGTACACCAACCGCCTGCTGCTTGGCATCGCTGCGGTCCCAGGCCTCGACCGGTAATTGTGCGCCACTGCGGTAGCGCGCCAGCACCGTGTTGAGCTCCGATTCGGGCAAGGTGAAAGCCACGCTGATCGGCTGGGTCTGGGTGATGACCACCAGCGCGGTGGTGTCGTTGGCCGCCACCAGGTTGCCGACGTCGAGCTGGCGCAGCCCCAGACGGCCATTGATCGGCGCGCGGATGCGGGTGAATTCGAGGTTGAGTTTGGCGTCACCTACCGCCGCCTGGTTGGTCTTGATCGTCCCCTGGTACTGGCCGACCAGCGCCGCCTGGGTGTCCAGGGTCTGCTTGGCGATGCTGTCTTCGGCGTACAGGCCTTGATAGCGCTGCAGGTCGATCTGGGCGTTTTTCAGTTGCGCCTGGTTCTGCGCCAGGGTGCCTTCGGCCTGTTGCAGGGCGATCTGGTAGCTGCGCGGGTCGATCTCGGCCAGCAGGTCTCCGGCCTTGACCTTCTGCCCTTCCTGGAAGTTGACCTTGACCAGCTCGCCACCGACCCGGCTGCGCACGTTGACCGTGTTGGTCGCCGTCACCGTGCCCAGGGCCTTGAGGTACACCGGGAAGTCGCCAACCGTCGCCGGCTCGACCCGCACCGGCACCGGACCTGCGAACGCGCCAAAGCCCGGCCGCCCACCCTTGCCACCCGGCGCAGCAGCGGCCTTTTGCGCGACCGGCGACGGCCACAGCCACCAGCCGAGGCCAGCGACCAGCAGCAGGATCAGCAGGCCGACAAGCCAGCGACGGGAGGAACGGGAACGAGAAAGCATGGGTTGATCGACCATTGTGCGGGAAAGAATTCTTTTGAGGAGGCTGAACGATAAGCACTGAAGACGGATAAGCAAAGCGCCTTTACCGGCACTTTACCTTGAGCTTACGTAGCTAAAGTAATGAACTATAAATAAAAACGGCCTGGACGAGGGCCAGGCCGCAACAACTCTTAGCAATTATTAACAATAATCGCGTCGCCCTCGCCGCTCCTTGTGGGAGCTGGCGTTGCCAGCGATGGGCTGCGCAGCAGCCCCGGCAGGGTCGCTATTACTTCAGGACTGCCAGAGCAGCCTCATAGTTCGGCTCTTCAGCGATTTCGCCAACCAGCTCGCTGTGCAGCACCTTGTCGTTCTCGTCCAGCACCACCACGGCACGGGCAGTCAGGCCGGCCAGCGGGCCGTCGGCGATAGCTACGCCGTAGTGTTCCTTGAACTCGGCGCCGCGCAGCAGCGACAGGTTCTGCACGTTCTCCAGGCCTTCAGCGCCGCAGAAGCGCGCTTGCGCGAACGGCAGGTCAGCGGAGATGCACAGTACGACGGTGTTGTTCAGCGTGCTGGCTTGCGCGTTGAACTTACGCACCGAAGTAGCGCAGGTCGGGGTGTCGACGCTTGGGAAGATGTTCAGCACTTTGCGCTTGCCGGCCAGGGAGGCCAGGGTCACGTCGGCCAGGCCAGCACCAACCAGGGAAAACGCAGGCGCCTTGGCGCCGACTTTCGGCAGTTCGCCTTTGACCTGAACCGGGTTGCCTTTAAGAGTCACTTGAGCCATGAACGAAGTCCTTATGCGGGGGATGAGTAAAGGACCAGAGTTAAGCATGAAAGTGCCCGTCTACCTATGGGCCGATGTTAAATTGTTGAATTGCCAGACAACTTTTGTGGACAATTTTTAGTCATTCGGGAGCCGATTGCCGGCTCCCGAATCCATAGGTTCAGCTCAGCAGCGAGTAAACCAGCGCCGAGATGGCCACCAGGCCCACGGCGACGACGAAGACGTTGGACATCTGCCCGCGGTACTTGCTCATGGCCGGCACCTTGCGGATGGCGTACATCGGCATCAGGAACAGGATCGCAGCGATCACCGGGCCACCAAGGGTCTCGATCATGCCGAGAATGCTCGGGTTGAGGGTGGCGACAATCCAGCAGATCACCAGCATGAAGGCCGCGGTCATGCGGTCCAGGGCCTTGGCGCCCGGACGCTTGCCGGTCTTGACGATCAGGCCCTTGAGGCCTTCGCTGGCACCGATGTAGTGGCCCAGGAACGACTTGGCGATGGCGATGAAGGCAATCAGCGGCGCGGCAAAGGCGATGGTCGGGTTGCTGAAGTGGTTGGCCAGGTACGACAGGATCGACAGGTTCTGTGCCTTGGCTTCGGCCAGTTGCGCCGGGGTCAAGGTCAGTACGCAGCTGAACACGAAGAACATCACCATGGCCACCATCAGCAGGTGGGCGCGGCACAGGATCTGCCCGCTGCGCTCGTCGGCGTGCACGCCATAGCGACGTTTCTGGTCAACGGCGAACGCCGAAATGATTGGCGAATGGTTGAACGAGAAGACCATCACCGGGATCGCCAGCCACAGGGTGTGCAGGAACGCCGAACCCGAAGGCACTTCAGTGGCGGTAGTGAGGATGCCGCCGCTCCAGTGCGGGATCAGGAACACCGCCAGGAATGCCAGGGCAACGATGAACGGATAGACCAGCCAGCTCATGACCTTGACCGTGGCCTGCTCGCCGCAGCGCACGATGGCCAGCAACCCGAGGATCAGCACGAAGGACAGCACCGCGCGCGGTGGCGGCTCGATGTGCAGCTGGTGTTCCATGAAACTGCCGACCGTGTTGGTCAGCGCCACGCTGTAGATCAGCAGGATCGGGAAGATGGCGAAGAAATACAGCAGCGTGATCAGGGCACCGGCGCTGAGGCCGAAATGCTCTTCGACCACGTCGGTGATGTCGGCGCCATCGCGCCCGGAGAGCACGAAGCGGGTCAGGCCGCGGTGCGCATAGTACGTCATCGGAAAAGCCAGCAGCGCCAGGACCAGCAGTGGCCAGAAGCCGCCAAGGCCGGCGTTGATCGGCAGGAACAGGGTCCCGGCGCCAATCGCCGTGCCAAACAGGCCCAGCATCCAGGTGGTGTCCTGACGGGCCCAGCTGCCGAGGGCGGCGGGGGTTGATTCAAAGCGTTGTTCAACGCTTGGGGCCTGCTCATTCATCCGGGTGCAACTCCACTCGCAAGACTGCAACAGGGCTGAGAGTGGCGAAACAGAGGCCTCGCCCCTCTCAACCATATAAAGAGGGGCGCGATTGTGCGCCGTTTGGTTGCACTTGCAAAGCCCTGGCCGAGGAGTGGTTGCACCTTGGGCTAAAAGCATCGCGGGTCAAGCCCGCTCCTACGAATGGTGTAGGAGCGGGCTTGACCCGCGATAGGTTTTGCTTACTGAACCGCAGCGAAGGCCTTGGCCACCTGCTGCAGGTTGTCCGGACGCAAGCCGGCCATGCACACCCGGCCACTGTCGATCAGGTACACACCGAACTCGTCACGCAAGCGGCGCACCTGCTCGACGCTGAAGCCGGTGTAGCTGAACATGCCGCGCTGGCGCAGGAAGAACTGGAAGTCCTGGCCCGGCAGCAGTTTGGCCAGGGCATCGACCAGGGCCTGGCGCATGTCGAGGATACGCAGGCGCATCTGCTCGACTTCCGCTTGCCATTGGGCGTTGAGCTCGGCATCACCGAGCACCGCCGCCACCAGTTGGGCACCGAAGCTTGGCGGGCTGGAGTAGTTGCGGCGCACGGTGGCCTTGAGCTGGCCGAGTACGCTTTGCGCGGTATCGGCGTCATCACAGACCACCGACAGGCCGCCAACCCGCTCGCCATACAGCGAGAAGATCTTCGAGAACGAATTGCTCACCAGGCACGGCACACCGGCACGGGCGGCTTCGCGGATGGCATAGGCGTCTTCGGCCAGGCCTTCGCCAAAGCCCTGGTAGGCGATGTCGAGGAACGGGATCAGGTTGCGCGCCTTGACCACTTCGATCACCTGTTGCCACTGCGCCTGGCTCAGGTCGACCCCGGTAGGGTTGTGGCAGCACGGGTGTAGCAGGACGATGCTGTTGCTCGGCAGGCCCTGCAGGGCGCTGAGCATGCCGTCGAAATCGACGCCACGGCTGGCCTGGTCGAAGTACGGGTAGGTGTTGACCTTGAAACCTGCGCCTTCGAAGATCGCCCGATGGTTGTCCCAGGTCGGATCGCTGACCCACACCTGCGACTCGGGGAAGTAGCGCTTGAGGAAGTCGGCACCGACTTTCAGCGCACCGGAGCCACCGACGGTCTGCACGGTGGCCACACGGCCGCTCTCGACAGCAGGATGCGCGGCGCCAAACAGCAGTGCCTGGATCGCCTGGCGGTAGCTATTCAGACCTTCCATCGGCAGGTACATCGAGGCTTCGTGAGGCTGGGCGGCAAAGCGTTGCTCGGCCTCGCGCACCGCAGCCAGCTGTGGCACCACGCCTGCGGCATCGTAATACAGACCGATACTCAGGTTGACCTTGGCGGCACGCGGATCGGCCTTGAAGGTCTCCATCAGGGAGAGAATCGGATCGCCGGCATAGGCATCGACATGTTTGAACACAGCGCACAGCTCCTTGGGTCAGGACAATTCGGACTAAAAGCTGTGTCGAGGATACCTGTACTGTGGGCCAAGGAACATTACCCTTGGTGCAACTGATCAGTGCATGTGTGCACAGTAATCGCTGGCAAGCCAGCGCCCACAATGATCAGCTAAAACCCTGTGGGAGCTGGCTTGCCAGCGATAGCGTGCTCAAGTTCACTATTGGGCCAAACGCTGCAACTGCTCAAGTTCCGCCACTGTCAGCGTCACGCCCTGCTTTGCCGACTGTTCACGCTCGCGGAACCGGCGCTCGCCCGGCAGGCGCTGCAAGCCCACTGCCTGCATCTGCCGCACCAGGTCGCGGCTGCGTTCGGCAAAGCGATTACCCACCGACTTGGCCGGGTCGATGACGATGATCAACTGGCCGGTCCAGGGCGTTTTCGCACCCGGGTGCTGTGACCAGTCGAACTCGAACGAGAAGTTGCCGCCGGTCAGTGCCGCCGCCAGCAGCTCGACCATCATCGACAGCGCCGAGCCCTTGTGCCCTCCGAACGGCAGCAAGGCGCCGCCATCGAGAATCGCTTGCGGGTCGCGGGTCGGTTGGCCCTGGTTGTCGACGCCCATGCCTTCAGGCAGCAGTTCGCCCTTGCGCGCAGCAATCTGCACATCGCCGTGGGCGATGGCGCTGGTGGCCATGTCGAAGACAATCGGGTCGCTACCGGCGCACGGTGCGGCGAAGGCAATCGGGTTGGTGCCGAACAACGGCTGCTGGGCGCCATGGGGCACCACGCAGGTCATGCTGTTGACCACGCTCAGGGCCACCAGGCCTTCATCGGCAAACGGCTCGACGTCCGGCCACAAGGCCGCGAAATGGTGCGAGTTATGGATCGCCAGCACGGCAATACCGGCGCTGCGGGCCTTTTCTACCAGCAGCGCACGGGCCGCCGCCAGGGCCGGCTGGGCAAAGCCGCCGTTGGCATCGACGCGCACAAAACCGCTGGCAACGTCTTCGACGTCGGGCACAGCCTGGCCATTGACCCAGCCACTGGCCAGGGTCGAAACATACCCGGGGATACGGAACACACCGTGGCTGTGAGCGCCATCGCGCTGGGCGCTGGCGCAGTTGAAGGCCAGGGCCTGGGCCACCGCTGCGCTGCAACCATGACCGAGGAAAATTCGCTGCAACAAGGCCTGCAGGTCGGCAAAGGCAATCTGCGCGACAGCAGTGTCGGGACGTGCGGACATCTGTAGCTCCCTTATTGGATTTGGAATGGGCGACAGCGATGGGCAATGGCCAGACTTTCCCCCAGTGACAGCAAACTGTCAAATATTGACTTGATGACAGAAAACATTCATTTTCTGTTTCAACGTGTCGCCGCCTTCGAGAGTCGCCCTGTGAGCCAACCGATCAAACAGCGCCTGGAACACAGCCTGCACAACGCCGCAGCGTCCGGGCGCAAGATCGCCAGCTACATGCTCGCCCACCTCACCGACCTGCCCTTCGAAACCTCCGCCAGCCTTGCGGCCAAAATCGGCGTCAGCGAGTCGAGTGTCGGGCGCTTCTGCCGCTCGCTGGGCTACGAGCACCTCAAGGCTCTCAAACATGACCTCAAGGACGATCTGGGTGAAGGCCCGTGGCTGGTCGGTGATCGTCTGCAAGAATTTCGCCAGCAGCACGGCAAGGATGCCGCCGGCCTTGCGCGCAGCCTTGAACAGGAAGTTGGCGCGCTGGTGCGGGTTTACGAATACAGCCGCACCCCGGCGTGGGACACCGTCAGCCAGCGTCTGGCACAGCGACGCAAGGTATTCGTCGCCGGCTTTCAGACCGAGCGCGGCATCGCCCAGTGCATGGCCCACCTGCTGCAATACCTGCGCGATGGCGTGCAGGTGGTCGATGGCAGTGCCGGGCATTTTGGCGAGGTACTGCTCAGCGCTCCGGCCGATTGCGCCCTGGTGGTGTTCGAGGCGCGCCGCTATTCCCGCCATGCCCTGACCCTGTGCCGCAAGGCGTATGCGGCAGGCATTCCGGTAACCCTGGTTACCGACACTTTTTGTGACTGGGCCGATGCCAACGCCAGTGAGGTGTTTCGCATCCCCACCGAATTCAATCTGTTCTGGGAGTCCACCGCGACGATGCTGTCGTGGGTACACCTGATGGTCAACGAGGTCTGCAAGAAGCTAGGACCGGATGTTGAAAAACGCTTGGAAGCAACTGCAGCTCTACACAACGAATTCGTTGGCTACACGTCAACGAGCAAACAATAGCAAGAGTGCAAACAACAGATCGAGGTGTGTCATGAAACCCGTTATCCGCTTCGCAGGGGCTTGCGCCCTGCTGCTCGCCGGCTCGACCATGGCCCAGGCCGAAACCCTGAAGATCGCCACCGAAGGCGCATATCCACCGTTCAACTACGTCGATTCGGATAACAAGCTGCACGGCTTCGACGTCGACATCACCCACGCCCTGTGTGAGCAGATGAAGGTCGAATGCACCCTGGTGGCCCAGGACTGGGAAGGCATCATCCCGGCCTTGATGGCGAAGAAATACGACGCGGTGGTGGCGTCGATGATCAATACCGAAGAACGGCGCAAGAAGATCGCCTTCACCAACCACTACTACAAGACCCCGTTGTCGGTGGCCGTGGCCAAGGACAGTGAAATCACCGACGCGCAAACCGACTTCAAAGGCTACACGGTCGGCGCGCAATCTTCCTCGACCCAGGCTATCTATGCCGAGGACGTCTACGGCAAGGCCGGCGCCGACGTCAAACTCTACCCGACCCTCGATGAAGCCAACGCCGACCTCGCCGCCGGGCGCCTGGACGGGGTGATTGCCGACAAGTTCCCGCTGACCGAATGGCTGGGCAAGGCCGGCAAGGACTGCTGCAAGATCCTTGGCGACGTCAACGGCACCAAGGCCGACGCCTCGATTGCCGTGCGCAAGGAAGATGAAGCCCTGCGCGAGCGCCTGAACAAGGCCCTGGACGCAATCGTCGCCAACGGTACCTACCAGAAGATCGCCAGTCGTTACTTCGACTTCGATATCTATCAGTGACTGATCGCGGGTCAAGCCCGCTCCCACAAACTCTGTGGGAGCGGGCTTGACCCGCGAAGAGGCCCTCCAAAGCACCATCACTCTTGAACCG
Organism: Pseudomonas donghuensis; assembly: GCF_000259195.1. Classification (GTDB taxonomy): domain Bacteria; phylum Pseudomonadota; class Gammaproteobacteria; order Pseudomonadales; family Pseudomonadaceae; genus Aquipseudomonas; species Aquipseudomonas donghuensis. Next base: position 235,610 of record NZ_JH650760.1, on the reverse strand, counting down.
AGAGGGTTCGCCCATGCTCGAACAACTGTCACTGCTTTCCTTCGCCAGCGGCGGCTGGGGCCAGGCATTACTGGCCGGCGCCCTGGTGACCATCTCCCTGGCCCTGGCCTGCCTGCCCATCGGCTTGCCACTGGGCCTGGGCGTGGCCCTCGCCGCGCGCTCCTCCAAGCGCTTCCCGCGCGCCGCGGCGACGGTGTTCTCCACGGTGTTCCGTGGCCTGCCGGAATTGCTCACCCTGCTGATCATCTACTACGGCTGCCAGATCGCCGCGCAGAAAATCCTCCTGGCCATGGGCTATGAAGGCGAGGTGCTGATCAACACCTTCCTGGCGGCGATGATCGCCTTCAGCCTGGTGTTCGCCGCATTCTCCAGCGAAATCTGGCTGGCCGCGTTCAAAACGGTCGCCAAAGGCCAATACGAAGCATCGGCCGCGCTGGGCCTGAGCAAGGCCACCACCTTTCGCAAGGTGGTGTTCCCGCAACTGGTGCGCATTGCCCTGCCGGGCCTGTCGAACAACTGGCTGTCGCTGCTCAAGGACACCTCGCTGGTGTCGACCATTTCCCTGGTCGACCTGATGCGCCAGACCAATCTTGCGGTCAGCGTCACCAAGGAGCCGATGTTCTTCTACGGCGTCGCCTGCCTGGGCTACCTGCTGTTCTCGGCGCTGTCGGGACGGGTGTTCACTTTCATCGAGCGGTACTTCAGCCGCCATCTGCGGGGGGCACGGACATGAGTTTCGATCAATTGCTGGCGCTGGTGCTCGACCCCGACCTGCTGGAACGCTACGGCCCGCGCTTTATCGACGGCCTGCTGGTAACCGGCAAGCTGGTGGCGCTGTCGTTCACCCTCGGCGCCCTGCTCGGCATGCTCCTGGCCCTGGCCAGGTTGTCGAACAACCTGATGCTGCAACGTCTGAGCGCTGGCTACATCTACTTCTTCCGTGGCTCGCCACTGCTGGCCCAGCTGTTCTTGCTGTACTACGGCCTGGGTTCGCTCAAGGGTTTCTGGCAGGACGTCGGCCTCTGGTGGTTCTTCCGCGACGCCTGGTACTGCACGGTCCTGGCTTTCACCCTCAACACCGCCGCTTACCAGGCGGAGATCTTCCGTGGCAGCCTGCTGGCGGTCGCCCCCGGCCAGTACGAGGCCGCCAAGGCCCTGAGCCTGAAGCGCTCGACCACGTTCTTCAAGGTGATCCTGCCGCAATCCTTGATCGTTGCCATCGGGCCGTTGGGCAACGAGTTGATCCTGATGATCAAGGCCAGCGCCATTGCCTCGCTGGTGACCATCTACGACCTGATGGGGGTCACCAAGCTTGCGTTCTCGCGCAGCTTCGACTTCCAGATCTACCTGTGGGCCGCCGTGCTCTACCTGCTGATCGTCGAGATCGTGCGACGCAGCCTGAAACACATAGAAGCCCGCCTGGGCCGCCACCTGCGCTGATTGCCTGCTTGTGAGGACCGTTCCAATGCATTGTCAAACCATCGTTCTGGGTGCCGGCATCGTCGGCGTCTGCACGGCCCTTCATTTGCAGGCACGCGGGCGCAAGGTGATCCTCATCGATCACCAAGAGCCTGGCAGCGGCACCAGCCACGGCAACGCCGGGCTGATCGAGCGCTCCAGCGTCATCCCCTATGCCTTCCCCCACGAGTTGTCGAGCCTTTTGCGCTATGGCCTGAACCGTCAGCCCGACGTGCGCTACAGCTTCACCTACCTGCCGAAGATCAGCCCATGGCTGTTCAAGTACTGGAAAAACTCTTCGCCAGCGGGCCTGGCCGTGGCCACCCAGGCCATGCTGCCGCTGGTACAGCGCTGCGTCGAAGAGCACGACGCGCTGATCGAAGCAGCGGGCCTCGGCGAGCTGGTCAAGGCCAGCGGCTGGATCGAGGTGTACCGCAATGAAGACGCCTACCAAAAAGCCGTGGCCGACGCCCATGCGCTGCAAGCCTATGGCTTGAAGTACGAAATCCTCGATCGCCAGCAACTGCACGCACGCGAAGTGGACCTCAGCGGCAACGTGGTCGGCGGCATTCACTGGCTCGACCCCAAGACCGTCAGCAACCCCGGCGGCCTGACCCGCGGCTATGCGGCGCTGTTCGTCCAGCGTGGCGGCCAGTTCATCCACGGCGACGCCCGCACCCTGCGCCAGATCGGCAGCGAGTGGCAGGTCGACAGCCGCCAGGGGCCAATCACCGCACCCGAGGCGGTGGTCGCCCTCGGGCCACAGTCGGCCGAGCTGTTCAAGCCGCTGGGTTATCGCATTCCGCTGGAGATCAAGCGCGGTTATCACATGCATTACCGCGCCCGTGACGGCGCCGAGCTCAAGCATTCGATCTGCGATGCCCAGGGCGGTTACGTGCTCGCGCCCATGGCCATGGGCATCCGCCTGACCACCGGCATCGAGTTCGCCGCCAGCACCGATGCCGCCAACCAGATCCAGCTGCAGCGCTGCGAAGCCTTGGCGCGCAAGGTCTTCCCGCTGGGTGAGCGGGTCGATGCCGAGCCCTGGCTGGGCCGCCGCCCGTGCCTGCCGGACATGCGCCCGGTGATCGGCCCGGCCGCTCGCCACAAGGGCCTGTGGTTCAACTTCGGCCATGCCCACCACGGCCTGACCCTGGGCCCGGTGACCGGACGCCTGCTGGCGGAGCTGATCACCGGCGAAACGCCATTTACCGATCCTGCGCCTTATCGCGCGGACCGCTTCAACTGATCGCGGGAGAATAACAACATGACCGCTTCACTGAGCCTTGCTACCCCAACCCCTGCCCCTCAGGCCGACCCGCGCAAGGTCGTGGTGACCATCGAGGGCCTGAACAAGCACTACGGCGCCTTCCATGTGCTACGCGACATCAACCTCAACGTGCGCGAGGGTGAGCGCATCGTCCTGTGCGGCCCTTCCGGTTCAGGCAAATCGACGCTGATCCGCTGCATCAACCGCCTGGAAATTGCCGAACAGGGCAACATCCGCGTCAACGACACCGACCTTTCCCTGACCACCCGCCAGGCCGCCGAAGTGCGCAGCGAAATCGGCATGGTGTTCCAGCACTTCAACCTGTTCCCGCACATGAGCGTGCTCGACAACTGCACCCTGGCGCCCATGAGCGTACGCGGCCTGTCGCGCAAGGAGGCCGAGGAACGCGCGCGCTTCTACCTGAACAAGGTGGGCATCGAAAGCCAGGCCGGCAAGTACCCCAGCCAACTGTCCGGCGGCCAGCAACAACGGGTAGCGATTGCCCGGGCGCTGTGCATGAAGCCGAAGATCATGCTGTTCGACGAACCAACCTCGGCGCTGGACCCGGAGATGGTCGCCGAAGTGCTGGACGTGCTGGTGAAACTGGCGGACACCGGCATGACCATGCTCTGCGTCACCCACGAGATGGGCTTTGCCCGCCAGGTGGCCGAGCGGGTGCTGTTTCTCGATGGCGGCCAGATCATTGAAGACGCCAGCCCCGAGGCGTTCTTCAACAACCCGCAGAGCGCACGGGCCAAGGGCTTCCTGGCGCAGATACTGCACTGAGGCCTTTGGGCAAGGCTTCGCCTTGCATCGCTGGCAAAGCCAGCTCCCACAAGTTCTGAGCAGTTCCCAAGGCCAGCGCCAATCCTGTGGGAGCTGGCCTTGCCGGCGATGGGCTGCACAGCAGCCCTTGTTTATTGCCTGGCATATTGGTTATGTTATAACGCATAACTTAGCAATCCCACGCCAGCGACCTCACCCATGCCAACCGCCCCACCCGCCAACCAACGCCTGCTCTGCATCGACGCCCTGCGCGGCCTGGTCATCGTCTTCATGCTGCTCGACCATGTGCGCGAAACCTTCTTCCTGCACCGCCAGGTCAGCGACCCGATGGACGTCGCCAGCACCGACCCCTGGCTGTTTCTCAGCCGTACCCTCGCCCATTTGTGTGCGCCGGTGTTCGTCCTGCTCACCGGCCTGTCGGCCTACCTGTACGGCGAAAAGCATCAGGGCAAAGCCGCGGTCTCGGCCTTCCTGTTCAAACGTGGCCTGGTGCTGGTGTTGCTGGAATTCACCCTGGTCAGCCTGGCCTGGACCCTGGAGTTGCCGCCGAAGGTGATCTACCTGCAAGTGATCTGGGCCATCGGCCTGAGCATGATCGCCCTGGCCGGCCTGGTGTGGTTGCCGCGGCCGCTGCTGGTGGTGCTCGGTGCGCTGATCGTCGTTGGCCACAACCTGCTCGATCCGCTGCACTTCGCGCCAGGTTCAGCGCTGCACCTCCCGTGGGCCGTGCTGCATGATCGTGGCTGGATCGACCTGTCGGGCAGCCTGCGCCTGCGCACTTCCTACCCCCTGCTGCCATGGATCGGCGTGATTGCCCTGGGTTATGCCATGGGCCCTTGGTTTGGCCGTGATGCCAACGCGCGGGCCCGCCAACGCAAGCTACTGCTCAGTGGCACTGGCGCCCTCGTGGGCTTCCTGCTGCTACGCCTGCTCAATGGCTACGGTGAGGCGCCGTGGCAAGTGGCGCAAACCACGCTGCGCACCCTGATGAGCTTTTTCAACATTACCAAGTACCCACCTTCGCTGCTGTTTCTGGCCCTGACCCTGGGCGTCGGCCTGTTGCTGCTGCGCAGGTTCGAGCAGCTGCAAGACAGCCGTGCGATCCAGGTGCTGAGCGTGTTCGGCGCCGCGCCGATGTTCTTCTACCTGCTGCATTTATATGTGCTGAAGCTGCTGTACCTGATCGCCGTCACCTGCTTTGGCCTGAACCAGGGCAGCTACTTTGGTTTCGACGGGGTCTGGGCAGTGTGGCTGACAGCAATCGTCCTGAGCGTTGCGCTCTATCGGCCGGTGCGCTGGTTCGCCGCGCTCAAGGCGCGGCGCCGCGATATCAGCTGGCTGAAGTACTTCTGAACAGGCCTGCCCCTGCCAGCAGGGGCAGGCCGGGTATATTACTGAGGGTGCATTTTCGACTTGATCAGGCCGGCGATGAAGGTGAGCACCGCGCCCCCCGCACCGCCACCGACAATACTGCTGATCAGTGCCGGCAGGTCCAGCGAACCGCCCGCGGCCACCGCCGCACCGGGTTCACCGGTAAAGGCTGCGAGTATCTGCCCGACAATCACCCCACCCACTCCACCGAAGATCGAGTTGAGTAACGGGCCCATGCTCTGCTTGCTCATACCGGCTGCGTTGCCGCCCACCACACCGGCAACAATCTGAATGATCAGACTGACAATATCCATGATCCAACCCCTTTGTAGCGTTATGAATTGACGACTCGCGTCCTGCTACTTCAGAAAGTCACGACCACGGGAACAGAGACGCCTGGCTCCAGTCAACGACGGCACGCTGTTGCGGATGGGCACAGTATAGGTAGCAAGCGGCCAGTGCGCCAAAACGGCACTCAGGGCTTGATGTTTTTCAGGCTGTTGAGCAGGCCCAGCAGTGCTTGCAGTTTGTCTTCGCCGAACTGTTCGAGGATGCGCTGATAGTTGTGTTCCATGTCTTCGCTCATGTCGACGAAGCACTGCTGGCCCTGTTCGGTCAGGCCCACGAACACCCGGCGCTGGTCCTGGGTCGACTTCTTGCGCCGCACCAGGCCGTCACGCTCCAGGCGCGCCAGCACGCCGGTCATGCTTGGCTTGAGGATGCAGGCCTGCTCGGCCAGTTGATGGCTTTCCAGTTCGCCTTGTTGGCGCAGGATGCGGATCACCCGCCATTGTTGTTCGGTCAGGCCATGGGCATTGAGCGAGGGGCGGAAGAAGGCCATGGCGGCTTCGCGGGCTTGCAACAGGGTCAGGGTCAGGGACGGTCTTGGAGTGGGCATGGTTCAGGCTGGTAGTCATCGGTGACAGCCAGCTTAAGAGAAACCGCGCGATGCAGCAAAGCCGCGCAGGCGCTGCTTCGGCCATTCACCGGACCTTGTTAAATATAATGAACTGGCCGCACCAGGCGCCATGCCAGTTACCGGGGCCTGCAAGCCGATAATTGCATCCAGGCAATCTCAAGCTTCGCCCATGCAATCTGAAGTCGTTTGACATATTAAACGGCTCTGGCAAGCTATATGACAGGTTTCGACCGGATACAGCCCCTTGCTTGGCGTACCGGCAGTGCTCGAAACCTCAGGCAGCGCAAAGGTTTCAGCAGCGCGCCTGCACAATAATGACAGGCTGCGCCTGTCCCAAGGTGACATATGCCCAACAGCAACATTGGCAATAAGAATCAAACCCCTCGCAAACCCGTCGTGCTGATGACCATGGGCTCCCAGGAGCGCAAAGGCCACGACTATCAAGTCATGACCCACAAATACATCGTACCGCTGGTTGAACACGCCGGTTGCGTACCTGTGCTGGTGCCAACCTGCTGCGGCACCGACGACCTCGAAGCCTACCTGGACATGGCCGACGGTGTTTACCTGACCGGCGCCGGCAGCAACATCGACCCGGCCCTGTACGGCCAGGAGAACGAAACCCCGGGCAAGGCCCAGGACCGCGACCGCGACCTGTTCGACCTGCCGCTGGTACAACTGGCTATCGCCCGTGGCCTGCCGATCTTCGGCATTTGCCGTGGCATGCAGGAAATCAACGTCGCCCTGGGTGGCGACATCTACCAGAAGGTCTACGCCGAGCCAGGCTTCAACGACCACCGGGAAAACCCGGACGATCCGGTCGATGTGCAGTACAGCGCGGTTCACAGCGTCAAACTGGAGCAAGGCAGCTGGCTGCACAAGCTGCTGCAGAGCGATGAAATCCGCGTCAACTCGCTGCACGGCCAGGGCCTGAAAAACCTCGGCGAAGGCATCGAGCCCCTGGCCCGCGCCGAAGACGGCCTGGTCGAAGCCATCCACGCCCCGAGCCTGTCGCCTTTCCTCTTCGCGGTGCAATGGCACCCGGAATGGCAAGCGGCGAAAAACCCGGACTCGGTGAAGATGTTCCAGGCCTTTGGCGACGCGTGCCGCAAGCAGGCCGTCAAGGGTCAGGTGGTGAAGCAGCTGGGTACGGCTGCCTGATTGCGATCGCCGGGCAAGCCCGCTCCTGCCTTGTAGGAGCGGGCTTGTCCAGCGATGGCCGACTGACTAGTTGCCCAACCCCTTTCAAGATCTTTCGACGCCCGGCCCTTGCAGCCGCGGTGCCCAGTCCTCGACTTCGGCCTTTTCCAGACGCCGCGAAAGCGTCCGGCGCCAAGAGGCAGCCAACGGCAGTTCCAGGCACTGGCGAATGACCTCGAGATCGACCTGCTTGTCGAACAGCACTGACGACAAGCGCGCCACCGACCACTGCGGATGCGGCCGAGCGATCAGCTCGATACTCATCCCGGCGGCCAGCACGCCCTCCTCCAGCACCCGGTAGTACCAGCCGGTGCGACCGCTTTGCTGCACCCGCAGGGACATGTCCCCGACCCCGAAACGGTCGTTGAGCTTCCAGCACGGCATGCGCCCCTGGGAGATCTCCAGCAAGGCCGTGCCGGCGCGAAAACGGTCGCCCAGGCATACGCTCTGCTCGGTCCAGCCACAGGTGCTGAGGTTTTCGCCGAAAGCACCCGGTGCCTGCAGCAGGGGATGTTCGCCCAGCTCCGCCGCCCAGGCAGCATAGTGTTCACGTGGATAGTGATGGATGGCCTTTTCGATCCCGCCATGCACCCGCAAGTCGCCTTGCTCGTCGCCGGCCAGGCCCAGTTCGGTCACGGCCACCTCGCCGTCGCGTGGGGCCTTGGCGATGGCGCTGGCTGAACCCGGGCGGGTAAAAGGCACGGCGCGGCCGGTCAATACACTTTGCAGTTGCAGTTGCTGTCCCAGCATGAGCGATTCACTCCTCTACACATTCGGCCAGCTCAAACACGTCCGGCGGCCTCAAGGTGGCGAGCGTATCGGATAAATACGCTACCGACAAAGCGCTGCACCGAGCCCATGGCAGAGGGCGCTGGATTCGCTATGCTGCAAGGCATGAACGCCACCCTGCCCACCCGCACCCCCTGCCCGCCCGGCGCCTGCGATTGCGGCCGCGAGACGCTGCAGGACCCGCGCATCCTGCTGCTGACGCGTCAGGAAGAAAAGCGCCTACTCGAGCGCCTGGAGAACCTGCAGAGCCTGTCGGAGCTGGAGCACATGCAACGACGCTTGTATGAGCAGTTGGGCATTCGCGTGCAGATCACTCCGAGCTTCAATGAAGTGCGGACCATGCGCGGCATCAACATTCAGATCGAGGACCTGCCGGGCTTGTGTCGCAAGACCCGGCAGAATATTCCGGCGGCGATCCGCCGGGCGCTGGAGAAGCAGCCGCAGATTGCCTACCGGCTGCTCGATGCCCATGACCTGTTGCGCGATGCCTGACACAGCAGCGCAGGGCAAGTTGACTGCGACCTAAATATCCCGGCCGATAAAACTGTCCGGATCCTCCACCGCCACCCGCCGCCACTTCAGCAAGCGCCCGTCGATCGCCGCCAACCCCAGGGCAATCAGCCCCATGCCGATAAAGTGCCTGGTCTCCAGACGCTCCCCCAGCACCAGCACGCCAAGCACGATGGCACTGAGCGGAATCAGGAAGGTCACCAGCATCAGGTTGGTCGCCCCGGCCGTGGCCAGGATACGAAAGAACACCACATAGGCCAGCGCGGTGGAAAGCAACACCAAACCGGCCACCGCCGCCCAGGTTGTCAGGCTTGGCGCGGCCAGCGTCCAGGGTAGGTCGATCAGCAACGCCAGCGGCACCAACAAGATGGCCGACGCACTGATCTGTCCGGTGGCAGTGATCAGCGGCGCCACCCCCATGACCTTGAAGCGCCGCCCGTAAACCCCGGCCACGGCGTATGACAAGGCCGCCGCCAACACCGCCAGTTGTGCCCACAGGTTGCCGTCCAAGCCGGACCAGGCCGCCGAGCCGATCATGATCGCCACGCCGACAAAGCCCAGCGCAACACCGGCCAACTTGTTGACGCTGATGTTTTCGTCCTCGGTCAGCAGGTGCGCAACGATCACCGCAAACAGCGGCGTGGTGGCATTGAGGATCGAGGCCAGGCCGCTGCCGATGCGGGCCTGGCCCCAGACGATCAAGCAGAATGGCAGCAGGTTGTTGAGCAGCCCCATGGCCAAAAACGCCCGCCAGATCCGCCACTCGCGCGGCATGTACAGCCCCAGTAGCCGTACCAGCGCAAGCAGTACCAGCGCCGCCAGCCCCACGCGCAGCATCACCAGGGTGAAAGGCGGCAGTTCCTTCACGGCAATACCATTGAAGAAGAACGAACCGCCCCACAGTATCGACAGGGCAATCAACAGGCCCCACTCCCTCAGGCTCATGACTTTATTCATCGTGGCTAACTCCTCAAACGGGCGATCGAGATTGAGCTCTGCTAAGGTCAATCGGCAGCCTCTGGAGCTCTTCAATGCCAGTATTCATGGGCACCAGCACCACGACAAACGAGCATTTTTCGCCAGATGATTGAGGTGAATTAAAGCATCATGACCCTACCCTCACTCAGCGCCTTGCGCGCCTTCGAAGCCGCCGCCCGGCATGTCAGTATCACCCTTGCCGCCCGCGAGTTGTGCGTCACCCCCGGTGCGGTCAGCCTGCAGATCAAGGAACTGGAAGCGGCCCTGGGCGTGCAGTTGTTCGTCCGCCGCCCGCGCAGCCTCAGCCTCACCCCGGAGGGCGAGGACTATTTCGCGACCCTGCGCAGCGCCTTTCGCATGATTCGTGAGGCCACCAGTGCCCTCACTACGCGCGCCAGACAGCAGGTACTGACGCTCAGTTGCACACCCGGGTTTGCCGTACAGTGGCTGCTGCCACGGCTAGGCGGTTTCGAGGCGCAGCAGAGCGGTGTCGATGTACGCATCAGCGCCTGCAAGCGCCTGGTGGATTTCGCCCGCGACGGCATCGACCTGGCGGTGCGTCATGGCTATGGCCGCTATGACGGGCTGGTCGCCGAACGCTTGCTGGATGATGATCTGGTGCCGGTGTGTAGCCCGCACTTGCGCAACATCCACGCCCTGCACCAACCCAACGACCTTGCCAGCGTGCACCTGCTGCACGATGAGCACCGCCACGACTGGCGGATGTGGCTGGATGCAGCCGGGGCGCCACAGGTGGAGGCCAGTGGCGGTACCTTGTTCGTAGACAGCAACGGCGCGATTGAAGCGGCCAAGGCGGGGCTGGGCGTGGCGCTGGTGCGCCGCGGCTTTGTGCAGCGGGAGCTGGATGAAGGCATGCTGGTGACGCCCTTTGCACAGGGCATCGCCAGTGAGCTGGCGTATTACCTGGTGTACCCGGCGACGGCACTGGAACGGCCGCAGGTGGCCGGGTTTCGTCAGTGGTTGCTGGCTTGTCGCTAGCAGGGATTGCTTTGCAGCCCATCGCCGGGCAAGTCGGTCTTACCAGTTATAGGTCAGGTCAGTGGTAATGGTCCGCCCTTCGCCGTAGTAGCAATCCACGTCGCTGGTGCAACGGCTGACATACACCTTGTCTTCCAGGTTCTGCAGATTGACCTGCAACTTCACCCCTTTCAGGCGCAATGGCGACTGCTGCAAGTCGTAGGAGACCATGCCGTCGTACACGGTATAGGACGGGATGCTGAAGTGGCCATCGGCAAAATCGGTGCCGTCACTGCCGCGCACATAACGTGCACCCAAACCCATGCCCAGGCCGGCAATCGGGGTATCACCGGTGAAGTGATAGTCCAGCCACAGCGATGCGGTCATCGGCGGGGTGCCCGACGGATGACGACCTTCACGGCCATCGTTGTCCTTGGTGTAAACCACGTCGTTGCGCGATACCGAAGCGATCAGGCCCAGGTTATCGGTGAGGTTGGCCTTGCCTTCAAGCTCGACGCCACGCGAGCGCAGTTCGCCAACCTGGCTGTTGAAGCCGGGGTTGCCGACGTCGGCGGTGAGGATGTTCTGCTGGTTGATCTCGTACACCGACAACTGAATGAAGCTGTCCTGGCCAGGCGGTTGGTACTTGATACCCGCCTCGACCTGCTTGCCGGTGGACGGCTCGAACGCCTTGCCCGCGTAGTCGGCACCGCTCAGCGGCAGGAACGACTCGGAGTAGCTGACATAAGGCGTCACGCCATTGTCGAAGGCATAGCCAAGCCCCGCGCGGCCGGTGAACTTCTCGTCCTTGACGGTGGTATGGGTGCCAGCGATCGGCTCCTTGTTATCGGCCTCGGCCCAGTCGTAGCGGCCACCGAGGGTCAGGAACCAGTTGTCCCACTTGAGCTGATCCTGCACGTACAGGCCGGTCTGATTGATGGTGCGGTCCCATTTGAACGGCTGGCCGAAGTTCATTGGCTTGCCGTACACCGGGTTATACAGGTCGATGACCGGCGGATTGCGGTCGTACAGGCCGAGGAATTTGGAGTTGGAGTGGTAGTAATCAACGCCGATCAACAGGGTGTGGGCGACGTCGAAGGTGTTGAACTTGGCCTGGGCCATGTTATCGATGCCAAACACCTTGTTGCGCTGGGCCCAGTCGACCCCGTAGCGGGTCATCGCGCTCTGGTCGTCGGCCCCGGTGACCGGGTTGGGCACGAAGGCGTAGCCGTGCAGCGGCGCCCGGTATTTGTCATCGACGTAGGCGTAGCGGGTGTTCTGCTTGAGGGTCCAGACGTCGTCCAGCTCATGACTGACTTCATAGCCAAAGGTGTACTGCTCGCGATCGTAGGAGTTGACCCCCGGCTCGCCGATGAAACGGCTGCGCTTGATCCGCCCATTGGGGCTGGCAAACACCGTGCCCACCGCTGGCAGGCCCTGGGCTTCCGGCACGCCGTTGTCGCGCTGGTAGTGGCCGTAAACGGTCAGGCGCGTCTGCTCGTTGGGGCTCCAGGTCAGGCTCGGGGCGATCATGTAGCGCTACTGCTCGACGTAGTCGGCCTCGCCGTTCTTGTCCAGGCCCATGCCGGTCACGCGGTACTGGTACTCACCCTGGTCATCCACCGGGCCGGCAAAGTCGAACGCGCCGTAACGCCGGTCCTGGCTGCCGCCACCGAGTTTGACTTCATGCAGCGGCGTCGCGGTCGGGCGCTTGGAGACCATGTTGATCAGGCCACCTGGCTGGTTCTGGCCATAGAGCACCGAGGCCGGGCCCTTCATCACCTCGATACGTTCCAGCGCGTACGGATCGATCTGCAGCGCACCGCCAGTACTGCCGCCGCCATAAGGCAGGTGCAGGCCGTCCAGGTACAGCGGCGTCGGGCTGAAGCCGCGGGAGGTCGGCTCGTCGAAAATCCCGACCCGGTCGGAGAAACCACCGCCGGTGATACCCGGGGTGTAGCGCAGGGCCTGGGTGACCGTCTGCGAGCCGAGCGCCTTGATTTCATCCTGGGTGATGACGTTGATGGTCTGCGGTACTTCCAGCACCGAGGTGTCGGTCTTGGTCGCAGTGCCGGTGCGCTTGGCCACATAGCCCTGAACCGGCCCCCAGGCATCTTCGCCGGCGTTGGAAACGATCTGGGTCAGGCCCAGTTCCAGCGCCCCGCTCTGCTCGGCCGGCACCAGGTTCCAGGTGCCGCCGGCGGTGATGTTGAGATTAAGGCCGCTGCCATTGAGGGCCTGGGTCGCCGCTTGCTCGGGAGTGAACTGACCGCTGACCGCTGCCGAGCGCTTGCCCTGCAACAGTGCCGGCTTGACCGACAGCACTCGGCCGGACTGGCGGGCAATGTGGCTCAAGGCTTCGCCCAGGTCCCCGGCCGGGATATCAAAACGCTGGCTGGCGCTGACGCTGCTGTCGGTTTGCGCCTGCGCGTACAGCGGCGCACTGCTGCCCAGGGCGATGGCAAGGGCCAGCAGGCTGGGGCGGATCATGGAGTCGGGCATGGAGGTGTTGGCTCGTTCGAGGTTGTTGTCCATAACGAGGACACGCCAGTAACCGAACCCCCCTCAGCGAAATCTTAATTATTTTTATTCAGATCACATCGATACGGGTCAGCCAGCCGCCAAAGCTGTCGACCCGGATCGGCAGGGTCTCGGCCAGGGAGCGCAAGGTACGCTCGCTGTCATCCAGCGGGAAGCTGCCGTAGACGCGCACCTGCGCGGCCTGCGGGCTGATGCGCAACAGCCCGGCGCGGTACGGGCGCAAGGCCTCGATCAGCTCGCCCAGTGGCTCGTCGCGGACATCGATGCGGCCATCGGCCCAGCTCGCACGGGTGTGTAGTGAGGCCGCCACAGGCTGGCTGCCGTGGCCATCAAAACGGAAGGCCTGGCCCTCTTCCACGCGCTGGGCTGGCGCACTGCCGCTGCTGAGCATGACGCTGTGCTGTTGTACCGAAACCAGGCTCTGGCGCTCTTCCTGGCGCACGCTAAAGCGCGTACCCAGGGCTTGCACCTGGCCTTCGCGGGTAGCGACGATAAAGGGTCGGCCCGGTTCTGCGGCCACATTGGCTTGCAGCTCACCGTCGCGCAGCAGCACCAACCGCTGCCCGGCGCTGAAACGCACATCCACCGCGCTGCGCGCGTTCAGGCACAGGCGCGAACCATCGGCCAGGGTGAAGGTACGCCGTTCACCGGTGCCGGTGCGCAGGTCGGCAAGCAAATCGCCCAGCGGCGCCACCCGATTACCAATTGCACCGGCGCCCAGCCCCAGCAACAACATCGCCAGACCGCCGCCCAGCGCTTTGCGCCGCGACGGCGAAGGCAAGGCACGCAAACTGCGGCTGGCCATGGCCAACTGGCCGGGGTTGCGCTGTTCGGCTTGCTGCAGATCGGCCAGGGGTTCGCCAAGCAAGGCATTGACCCGCTGCCAAGCGGCCTGGTGGCCGGGAGACTGCTCGAGCCAGCTGTTGAACGCCACCAGCAACGGGCTCCCGGCAGGAACATTCTCCAGCTTGAGCAGCCAGTCCACTGCTTCGTGGGTGGCGCGGTCCAGTGGTGTGTTGCTCATTCCGGCCTCGCGCTCAGGCAATGCACGAAGGCCCGGCGCAGGTCGCGCTCGACCGTGGCCAGCGACACCCCCAGATGCTCGGCAATGCTCGGCTGGTTCATGCCTTCGAGGCGATGCAGGATAAAGGCGTGACGCACCCGCACCGGCAGGCCATCGAGCACGCGGTCGATTTCGGCCAGCGCTTCACGCACCAGCACCACGTCTTCGGCCGAGGGCATGCAGTGTTCGGGCAGGCACGCCAGCTCGTCGAGGTAGGCCTGCTCCAGCGCACGACGGCGGAACAAGTTGCTCAGCAGGCGGCGGGCGACGGTGGCGAGAAAGGCGCGGGGTTCTTCAAGGGCGGGCAAGGCGCTGCTGGTCATGGCCCGGACGAAGGTGTCCTGGGCCAGGTCCGCCGCATCGTGCGGGCAGTTCAGCCGGCGGTACAGCCAGGCGCGCAACCAGCGATGATGGTCGCTATAGAGGTGGGCGACGATAGCCTTGGAGTCGACAGAGCTCGGCACGAGGGTGATCACACATTAATGGTAATTACTCTCATTATCATGATGCGTGGGAAATTTCACAATCCCCTTTTCGCGGGGCAAGTCGGATCGCCGCACCGCCGCTCCTACAGATCTTGCCCCGCCACTACGGTCGCCAGCTTCTGTGGCTGAACGACGCGTTTGAACGCCGCCTTGACTTGCGCAGGCGTTACCGCCTCAAGCTGTTGGCGCCAGGTCACCAGGGTATCGTCCGGCAAGCCGTTCAAGGCGATCTGCGCGACATGCTCAAGCAGGCGGTGGCGGCTGGTGCCGGCAAAAAGCTCGAGTAACCGCGCCTTGGCCTCAGCCAGTTCCTCGGCGCTCGGGCCCTCGCTGACAAAGCGCGTCAACGCCTGATGAGCCGCCTTCTGTGCCTGCTCCTGATGCCCGGCAGGGACTTCCAGCGAGATCACGAAGGCCCCGGCCTGTTGGCCCATGGCGAAGTAGCTGGCCGATTCCCAACTGACATCGCCGCCAAGCTCAGCGCCCACGGCCCGATTGAGCCGCGTCGGCCAGTGCTCGCCACCGAGAATGTCGCTGCCCAGCAGCAACGGGAAAAAGTCCGGGTCGCTGCGTGGCACTGCCGGCTGGCCGATCTGTATCCAGATCGTACCCTGCTGCGGTTCCAGTTGCTGGCGGCTGGCCTGGCTCAACGCCTGCACTTTGGGCAGCGCTGGCAATGCTGGGCAATGACCGCTCGGCAAGCGCCCAAGCACTGCATTGGCCACGGCATCGGCCTGAGCCCGGTCAAGATTGCCGACCAGGCTGACCGTGGCCCGGCATGGCAGCATCATTGCACTGTAATGCGTGCGCAAATCTTCCATGCGGGTGCGCTCGACCATGGCCGGGGTCAGGGCATAGCCGAACGGCAGCGCGTACTCGTCCAGGTCGATCTGCTTGTTGCGCTGCAGTCCCGGGCGGGTCAGCTCGCGGCCATAGGGGTGGTCGCCATACACCGCCTGGGCAAAGCGTTGCCCTACCCCGGCAAAACGCCGGGTGGTTTCGCCGTTGACCTGGCGAATGTAATACGGCTTGGCCCGGAACCAGATGCTGCCGGCAAAGGCCGGTTCGGCAATCTGCCGACCTAACAACGCCGTGGCCTCGGCCTGGCGCTGGGCACTGGTGTCGGTGATTTTCAGGATGTAGCTGAAGCGGTCGGCATCGACCTGGGTATTCAGTTCACTGTCCAGGCGCATCCAGGCCATTCGCAGCGCATTGCCGTTCAGCTCCGGGGCATCGCCCTGGGCATGGACACCTTCCACCGCAAGCGCTGCGCCGAGCACCGCCAGGCCCGGTTGATCCAGTGGGTCGCGGCGGCTGCCGGCATCGAAGTCAACCTGGATCTGCAGGTCGCTGGCCTGGCTTTGAGGCAACAGGTAGACCCGCGCGCCGCTGGGCTGGGTCCAGTGTTGAATAGCCAGGTTGTCGGCAGCCAGGGCCGGGGCCATTGCGCTCAATCCAAACGCGCAGGTGAAGAGTCGTTCCATCAGGGTCATAACCGATACTCAAAAGACCAAGGTGCGCACGCTACCCACTAGACCGCTGCAGATCAAGCCTGGACAACGGCTGACAGCGGCGCCGGCACGCACTATGCTCAGCGTCCTCGCGACCCCGTCGCCCAGGCCATGTACCTTGAGAGCGAGAAATAGATGCCAGCCCTGAGTGCCCGTGAGGTGTGCCAGCAACTGCGTGATGCCGCCCTCGGCGTTCGTCCGTTGCGGCGTGTCGGCGTTGAGGTCGATATCGACGGCTGGCGCCTGAGCCTGGATTTCGACGGAACCCACCTGCACCATTGCCTCACGTGCCGCAGCAGCGACGGCCGCGAAGGCACGCTCGAGTGCTGGCAATGGGGCACCGATCCGGTGAGTTTGCTCAGCACCTGGGAGCTGGCGCAGGTCGAGCGATTGTTGTGCGGGGCTACTGCGTAGCCCATCGCCGGCAAGGCCGGCTCCCACAGGGTTGGTGCAGGGCCTGTAGGCGTTGGCTTGCAGCAATGAGGCCTTACAACAACTGACGCTTGACCGCCTCGTCCAGCGTGCTTTGGGTCAACTGGCGGACCAGTTCGCTGGTGTCCTGCTGGAAGGGAATCCCGACGATCAGCACCAGGTGCATCCAGGTGCGTACCGACTCGCTCTTGCTGATGCGCCCCAGTTCCTTGCCGTCCTTGTCCTTGAACACCGTATCAAGGGTGAAGGTGTTGCGCGCCGTGGACGGGATGATGAAGAAGGTCGCCCCGGTGATGATCGCCGACGCCACGTTGTACTGTTCGTGGTTGGTCAGGGTCGATTCGGCGTAGATATCCGCCGTGACCTTTTCCGTGCTCACCCGGGCAAAGCGCCCGGACTGCTTGTAGGTGTCGACCAGTGCCTGCTCCCAGGCCTCGGCCGGCTTGCCGGCGGTGGCATTGGGCTGGCCGCGATTGACCTGGTATTGCGCGGTGGTGCGCACATAGGCGGTCGGTTTCACCGCCTGGGCTTGCGCCTGTGGCGGCCAGCTCTGCACTGGCGCCAGTTCGTGTTGCGAATAGGAGACGCAGCCGGTCAGCAGCACAGCGCCGAGCAGCAGGTTGGCTTTGATGATACGCAGCATGGGAATCGTCCTTGTCGTTACTGTTTGGCCAGTTTCAGCGTGGCGTCGTCGAGCAGCTTGGCAACCACTTCATTGAGCTGCGGTGCCCCCAGGGTCGGCGCCCAGTATTCACGGCGGTAGAGGCCGACGTTGCGCTCAAGCTTGAGTTCCTGGCGGGAGCTGGCCAGGGCCTTGCCGTTACGGTCCTCGATCACCAGGTCACCGGCGACATCGAAGGTGTCGACGTAGATCGGGCCGTTGACCCAGATCCACACGGTCAGGGTCAGCAACGCGCCCGGCACATAGCCCGGATGGGGGCCGCGATGGCCCTTGAGCGAGGTCATGTTGAATTTGAGCATGACGTCCTGCTCATCCAGGCGTGTCGGGTATTGGCTGACCTGTTTGAAGTACTTGCCGGCCTCGACGTATTGGTCGAGTTGCGCAGTCAGCGAGCGGCTGATGGCCTTGCGCGTGGCCTCGTCGATGCCTGGTGCCGAGACCGCCACGTCAGCGACCTGCGCCGTACGTGGGCTGGTGGTGGCGGCTGGATGTTGCGGAGCGCCCAGAGGGCCGGTGACGTTGTAGGACACACAGCCGGTCATCGACAGGGTGGCGATGATCGCGGTGGCCTGGAGCAGCTTTTTCAACATGGGATGTCCTGATATATGGCACAGTGCCATATTGCTTCGGCAGCAGGTCGTGAAACTTGAGCACGACCTGCGCCCGCTCATCGGCTCACAGCAGCCCACCGCCGTCGATATCGACAATGCTGCCGGTCATGAAGCCGTTCTCCATGGCCAGGATAAAGCCCGCGGCGACCTCATCGGCTTGCCCCACCCGCCCAACCGGCAGCCCGGCCGCGGCGCGGTCAAACATCGCCACACGCTGCGCGGTATCCATCGCCGCGTACGCTTCGGTATCGGTCAGCCCGGGGCTGATGACGTTGACGCGACGCGGCGCAAGCTCCTTGGCCAGTTGCTTGCCCAGGGCCTCGAGAGCGGCGTTGAGCGTGGTCTTGATCAACTGCCCGGGGACGAACTTGCGCGACAGCAACCCCGACGTCAGGCTGATGCTGGCGCGTGGCGAAAGGTAGGGCAGCGCCGCCTGGACCGTCTGCAAGGCGCCCCAGAACTTGACCTCGAAGGCCTCGCGGGCCTGTTGCAGGTCGCTTTGCGCCAGGGGCTTGGCCTGTACCGCAGGCCCGGCGCTGATCACCAGGTGATCGACCGTGCCAATGTCGGCAAACAGGGCGTGCAACGCCCCGGTATCGGTGATATCGAGCGTCACTGCTTCGATACCTTCGCCAACCGGACCTGGCTGGCGACTGGCGACAATGACCCGTGCGCCACGGTCTCGGGCCTGGCGCGCGACTGCCGCACCGATACCGCTGGCACCGCCGAGCACGACGACGGTCTGGTTCAATAAGGACGGATGAGGGTTGTGCATGACGATCACTGCCTGTGGTTGAAAGTGATTGCATGCTGATCGGTTATCAATAAAAGAAAAACAGCGAACCCGGCACAACACCTGTAATTTTTACTTGAAAATAATCAGGGTAATTTTCTTCAATACGCGCCCACTCCCGCCCCTTAGTCTGTGCCGGTTCCCCACTACCGGATACTGATCCCATGAGCCTGATGCTATCGATGGCCGCCTTCGCGCTGGCCGCTTCCATTTCCCCTGGCCCGGTCAATATCATTGCCCTGGGCGCTGGCGCCCGCCATGGCCTGCGCGCCAGCCTGCGGCATGTCGGCGGTGCAACCCTGGGCTTTGGCGTGCTGCTGGTGCTGATCGGCCTCGGCCTGCACGAGCTGTTGCGCTATTGGCCGACACTGACTCAGGTGCTGCATTGGGCTGGCGTGGCATTCCTGCTGTACCTGGCCTGGAAACTGGCCAGCGACGGCGGTGAGCTGGCCGCAGCCGGCAACCAGAATGCACCGTCGATGCTTGCCGGCGCCGCCCTGCAATGGCTCAACCCCAAGGCCTGGCTGGCCTGCGTGGCCGGGATCGGCGCCTATGTCGACAACGGTGAATCCCGTCTGCTATGGCAGTTCACCGGCATCTACCTGGTTATCTGCTATCTCTCGATCGCCACCTGGGCCTGGGCTGGCAGCAGGATCAGCCAGCACCTGGGCAATCCACGGCGCATGCGGCTGTTCAATCGCAGTCTGGCGTTCATATTGCTGGCCAGCGCCCTCTACCTGCTACTGGCCTGAACGGTAATGCCCCGGGGTCGCAGCCAGATGCTGTTTGAAGGCGCGTTGCAAATGCGCCTGATCGGCAAAACCGGCCTCCAGCGCCACCTCGGCAATCAAGCGCCCGCGCCGCAACTGGGCACGGGCATATTGCACACGCTGGTCGAGCAGATAACCATGAGGGGTGAGACCGAACTGCTGCTTGAAGGCCCTGATCAGGTAGGACGTCGACAACCCGGCGGCCCGGCTGATGGCCTCAAGGCGCAAAGGCTCGGTGCAATGCTCGCGAATAAAGGCCGCAGCCGCCAGCAAGCGCGGGTCAGGTTGCTGCGCCGAGCACTCGAAACCGCCAATGCGCTGGCTGAGCCCGGCGAAAAACAACCGCAGTGCGGTCTCTTTGCGCGCGGCCGGGTATTGCGCATCCAACAACACGTCAAACAGCCTGAGCACCTCGTCGAACAACGACGCCGAAGTACTGCTGATCGCCGCCAGTGGCGAGAAGCCCAACGCCTGTAACCACGGCCAGTCGACATAGAGCATCAGGTACGACCAGGGCTGACCGTCGATGGGATTGCAGGTATGCACCACACCAGGATTGATCAAGACCACGGTGCCAGCCGCCAC
Organism: Pseudomonas donghuensis; assembly: GCF_000259195.1. Classification (GTDB taxonomy): domain Bacteria; phylum Pseudomonadota; class Gammaproteobacteria; order Pseudomonadales; family Pseudomonadaceae; genus Aquipseudomonas; species Aquipseudomonas donghuensis. The sequence goes on along the minus strand of NZ_JH650760.1, from coordinate 215,878 downwards.
CTGCTGGTGGCGCTCGCCGCTGACATAGGTACTGCGTCCGCCAGTGATCGCGCCAAGGGAGAAGCTCTCGTGCGAATGCGCCGCATAACAGACCTTGCGGCCATCGGCGACGCGACGTGCTTCGATGAAGGGTAGCGCCGGGTCACGCCAGAAGCGGGAGTGTGCATCCATGGGGATCAGCTCTCGGTGTCGTGCACCACGACTAGCAACTGGGCCTGCAACTCGCCCAGCGAACGCAGGCGGTGTGGCGTCTGGGCGTTGAAATACAGCGCATCGCCACGTTCGAGAATGACCCGTTCATTGCCAAAGTCGACCTCCACCTGGCCTTCATGGACGAACAGGAACTCTTCGCCCAGATGCTCCTTGAACGAGGCATCGCTGAATTCCGGCGGCGGGCTGATGATGAAAGGCAACAGGCTGCGGCTGCCGATCTGCTTGGCCAGCACCGTATAACCCGGCGCCTGCCCCACCACCGCCTGGCGCTCGCCGCTGCGCACCAGGCTGTAGCGCGCATGGCCTGGCTGGTCTTCGGCAAACAGTTCCTCGACATTGACATTCAAGGCGCGCGCCAGCTTCAACGCGGCGGCAATCGAGGGGGTATTCAATCCGCGCTCGACCTTGGACAGGTAACTCTTGGTCATGCCGGAGCTTTCAGCCAGCGCATCCAGGGTGATACCCAGTTTTTTTCTTAACAATTTCAATCGAATAGACATGCGACGCGGTTTTCCCAATGCCATGGGCAAGTTTTTTCTTGCTAATGACACTTTGTGTCATATAGCCTTGATTGTGTCATTAGCCTGACCGCCCCGTCACCTTCCAAGCAACCGGGGTGGTCAGCCGTGACAACCCATCACGCCACCGAGGATAGCCCCATGGCCAAGACAATGGCACTCCCCAAGGACCAGCTGATTCAGCAGGCCCTTAAGCAGATGCAAGGCTCGCTTGCCGATAATACGTGGACTGTGCGCGAAAAGCTGGCATTGACCTGCCGGATTCTGTTCGACAACGGCCACGACTCCGGCCTTGCCGGGCAAATCAGCGCCCGCGGTCCGCAACCGGGCACCTTCTACACCCAGCAACTGGGCCTGGGCTTCGACGAAATCACTGCCAGCAACCTGTTGCTGGTCAACGAAGACCTGGAAGTGCTCGAAGGCCAGGGCATGCCCAACCCGGCCAACCGCTTCCACAGCTGGGTGTACCGCGCGCGGCCGGATGTGAACTGCATCATCCACACCCACCCGACCCACGTCGCCGCCCTGTCGATGCTGGAAGTGCCGCTTGAGGTGTCGCACATGGACCTCTGCCCGCTGTACGACGATTGCGCGTTTCTCGAAGCCTGGCCCGGCGTGCCGGTGGGCAACGAAGAAGGCGAGATCATCAGTGCAGCCCTGGGCGACAAGCGCGCCATCCTGCTCTCGCACCACGGCCAGTTGTCGACCGGCGCCAGCATCGAGGAAGCCTGCGTGATTGCCCAGTTGATCGAGCGCGCCGCCAAGCTGCAACTGCTGGCCATGGCCGCCGGCAGCATCAAGCCGATTGCCCCTGAGCTGGGCCGTGAAGCCCATGACTGGATCTCCCGGCCCAAACGCCACAGCGCTGCCTTCAACTACTATGCGCGCCAGTGCCTGCGGGTGCATGGCGACTGCCTGAACTGATCCGAGCTTTTTTGCTTACCTTGCGGAGTAGATTTCATGTCCAAGACTTTTCACGGCATCATCGGCTACACCATCACCCCGTTCAGTGCCGACGGCGAGCAGCTTGACCTCGACGCCCTCGGCCGCTCGATCGACCGCCTGATCGACGGCGGCGTGCATGCCATCGCGCCCCTCGGCAGCACCGGCGAAGGCGCCTACCTGAGCGACCTGGAATGGCAACAGGTGGCCGCGTTCAGCCTGCGCCACATTGCCGGGCGGGTACCGACCATCGTCAGCGTCTCCGACCTGACCACTGCCGGCGCCATTCGCCGTGCGCGCTTTGCCCAGGAACACGGCGCCGATGCGGTGATGGTGCTGCCGGCGGCCTACTGGAAGCTCACCGAAGCGGAGATTTTCGAGCACTACCGAGCCATTGGCGCCAGCATCAAGCTGCCGATCATGCTCTACAACAACCCGGCCACCAGCGGTACCGACATGTCGGTGGAACTGATCCTGCGCATCGTGCGCGAGGTCGAAAACGTGACCATGGTCAAGGAGAGCACCGGCGACATCCAGCGCATGCACAAGCTGCAGTTGCTCGGCGAGGGCAAGGTACCGTTCTACAACGGTTGCAACCCGTTGGCCCTGGAGGCATTCGTGGCCGGCGCCAGCGGCTGGTGCACCGCCGCACCGAACCTGATCCCCGCGCTGAACCAGCAGCTGTACCAGGCCGTGCAGGCCAACGACCTGAACGCGGCCAAGGCGGTGTTCTACCGTCAACTGCCACTGTTGGAGTTCATCCTCAAGGGTGGCCTGCCGGCGACCATCAAGGCCGGGCTGGGCATGACCGGCTTGCCGGTGGGTGAACCGCGGCGGCCGGTATTCGCCCTCGACACTGCAGGCCAGGCGCGCTTGCAGCAGTTGCTCAAGCAAATGCCGTAGAGGCGCTGCAGCAACCCGGCACTGAGGCAGTGTCGGGTCCCCCCCATAGTCGCCAGCGAGTTCCGGAGAAGTCTGACGCCGCGTAATGAAAACCCATCTGGGTACACTGTCCCGTCGTTTCTATCATCGGCTGCTCCCCTTCCATGACAGGACAGTCATCATGAGCACCCGCAGTTTTTCAGGCTACACATTGGGCATACTCGCCTCGGCCGTGCTGATTGCCAGCAGCGCCCTCGCCGCTCCGCTGACCCGCGACAATGGCGCCCCGGTTGGCGACAACCAGAACTCGCAGACTGCCGGCGGTACTGGCCCCGCCCTCCTGCAGGATGTGCAGTTGATCCAGAAGCTTCAGCGCTTCGACCGCGAGCGCATACCTGAGCGTGTCGTTCATGCCCGCGGTACCGGTGCCCATGGCGAGTTCATCGCCTCCAGCGACATTTCTGAGCTGACCCGGGCCAAGGTGTTCACCCCTGGCGAGCGCACCCCGGTATTCGTGCGTTTCTCTTCGGTAGTACACGGCCTGCATTCACCGGAAACCCTGCGCGACCCGCGCGGCTTCGCCACGCGGTTCTACACCGCCGATGGCAACTGGGACCTGGTCGGCAACAACTTCCCGACCTTCTTCATCCGCGATGCGATCAAGTTCCCCGACATGGTCCACGCCTTCAAGCCCGACCCACGCACCAATCTGGGCAACGACGCGCGGCGCTTCGACCTGCTCTCGCACATGCCCGAAGCCACCCGCACCCTGACCCTGCTGTATTCCAACGAAGGCACGCCACTGAGCTATCGACACATGGACGGCAACAGCGTGCATGCCTACAAGTTCGTCAACAGGGACGGTGAAACCACCTACGTGAAGTTCCGCTGGAAAACCTTGCAAGGCCAGAAGAACCTCACCCCTGGCGAGGTGGCCAAGATTCAGGGGCATGATTTCAGCCACATGACCAGCGACTTGGTCAATGCCATCAACCGCGGCGACCATCCGAAGTGGGAGCTGTACATCCAGACCCTCAAGCCCGAGCAACTGGCGGGTTTTGACTTCGACCCCCTGGACCCGACCAAGATCTGGCCAGGGGTACCTGAACGAAAAGTCGGGCAGATGGTGCTCAACCGCAACGTCAGCAACTTCTTCCAGGAAACCGAACAGGTGGCGCTCGCGCCTGCCAACCTGATTCCGGGCATCGAGCCCTCGGAGGATCGCCTGCTGCAGGGCCGGCTGTTCTCTTATGCCGACACCCAGATGTACCGGGTTGGCGCCAATGCTGGCGGCCTGCCGATCAACCAGCCCAGGGTCAAGGTCAACAACGCCAACCAGGATGGCGCCCTGAATGCCTCACGCACGGTTGGCGGGGTCAACTACGAACCCAGCCGCCTGATGCCGCGCCCCTCGACCGAGTCGGCGCGCTACAGCCGGCTACCCTTGAGCGGCAGCACCCAGCAACAGGGCATCGAGCGCCAGCAGAACTTCAAGCAAGCCGGTGAACTGTTCCGTTCCTACGACAAGAAAGACCGCCGCGACCTGATCAACAGCTTCGGCCAGTCATTGGCCAGCAGCGATGACGACAGCAAGCACATCATGCTGTCGTACCTGTACAAGGCCGATCCTGAATATGGCAAGGGCGTGGCCAAGGTAGCCGGTGGCGACCTGGTCAGGGTCAAGCAACTGGCGGCGCGGCTGCAGGACTGAGCATGCGCTGACGATAGCTGCCGGGGCTTTCGCCAGTCCACTTCTTGAACGCCCGGTGAAACGCACTGGGCTCCTGGAAGCCCGTGTGCTCGGCGACTTCGGCAATACTCAGGTGCGGCTGGCGCAGGCATTCAAAAGCCATGGCCCGACGCACCTCGTCCTTGATCTGCTGGTACGAGCGGCCTTCACGCTCCAGTTGGCGGCGAAAGCTGCTGGGGCTCAAACCCTGGCGCTCGGCCATGGCCAGCAGGGTCGGCCACTGGCCGTACTGGCGGGCACGCAGGTAGCGATACACCTGGGCCACCTGGCCATTCTGGTTGCGGTAGCGGATTACCAACCATTGCGGGGCGCTGCGCAGGAAGGTCTTCAATGCCGTCAGGTCCTGGACCACCGGCAAGCGCAGGTATTCAGCCGCAAATTCGATCTCGGTGTGGCCACTGCCCAGTTGCACGTTGGCGCCCCAGAGTAACGGATCATCCTCCTGGGCCGGGCGCCTGTCGGTCAGCGCCGTGCGGTCAATCACGATTCGCCGCCCCGCCAGCCAGCACAGCAGGCTGATCACCAGCGCGAGGAAGGTTTCTTCGGCATACACCCGTGTCAGCGGGTCGTCGATGGCGGTGCGCAGGCTGATCACCGCGCGTGCGCCCCTGACCGTCAATTGCCCGCGAATATCGCGCAAGAACAGCGCAAAGTTGTTCAGGCACTGGCGCAGGGCCTTTTCCAGGGTTGGCTCCTGGATCAGGCCGCGGCAGATCAGGGCAAAACTGCCCTGCGGCATGCCATGGCTGTCGAGGTTGAAAAACTCATCGTTCAGGGCCTCGATCAGTAACAACCACAAGCGCGCAAAGGTCGGCGCCGGCACACGCGCGGCGGGCGCTTGCAGCACTGCCGGATCGATACCGGCTTCGACCAGCAGCGCGACGGCCCGCTCAGGCTGGGCGCGCAGGGCATGGAGCATGGTATGGACGAAGTAAACGGCGACTGTATCGTTTTCCCGCATGGCGGTTTCCGCAAGGGTGTGGCAAAAAATACCAGTGTCACTGGACAGTTATGGCATAGGCCCGCCCGCAGGCTTTGCCTAGACTCAAAGCCAACCTGAAGGTGGCCGTGGGCAGCATTCTGGCAGACGCCAGCCCCGCCACGCCACGCTTTCGCACACTGGAGTCGATCATGAATACCCCGGACATCTACGTAGTCAGCGCCGTACGCTCGGCCATCGGCAGCTTCGGCGGCGCCCTCAAGGACCTGCCCCTGGCGGATCTGGCCAGCAGCGTGACCCGCGCCGCCATCGAGCGCGCCGGTGTGGCACCCGAACAGATCGGCCATGTGGTCATGGGCAACGTCATTCCGACCGAGGCGCGCGACGCTTACCTGGCCCGGGTCGCGGCGATGAACGCCGGTATTCCCAAGGAAACCCCGGCCTTCAATGTCAACCGTCTGTGCGGCTCGGGCCTGCAGGCCATCGTTTCAGCCGCGCAAAGCCTGCTGCTGGGCGATGCCGAAGCGGTTGTCGCCGCTGGCGCCGAATCCATGAGCCGCGGCCCTTACCTGCTGCCGCAAGCCCGCTGGGGTGCGCGCATGGGTGATCTGCAGGGCGTCGACTATATGCTCGGCATCCTCCACGACCCGTTCGCCGGCTTTCATATGGGCATCACCGCCGAGAACGTTGCCGAGCGCAATGGCATCACCCGCCAGATGCAGGATGAACTGGCCCTGACCAGCCAGCGCCGCGCCGCCCGCGCCATCGCCGAAGGCCGCTTCGCCAGCCAGATCGTGCCGATCGAGATTCCCAGCCGCAAAGGCCCGGTACGCTTCGAGGTCGACGAGCACGTACGCGGCGAAGTAACCGCCGAGCAGCTCGCTGGCATGAAGACCGTGTTCAAGAAAGACGGTACCGTCACCGCCGGCAACGCCAGTGGCCTGAACGACGGTGCTGGGGCACTGGTGCTGGCTACCGGTGACTTCGTCAAACGCCATAACTTGCAGCCTTTGGCGCGCCTGGTAGCCTACGCCCACGCTGGCGTCGAGCCCGAACTGATGGGCCTGGGCCCGGTACCGGCAACCCGCAAGGTGCTGGACAAGGCCGGCCTCAGCGTCGCCGACCTCGATGTGATCGAGTCCAACGAAGCCTTCGCCGCACAGGCCTGTGCAGTCGCCGGTGAACTGGGCTTCGACCCGGAAAAGGTCAACCCCAACGGTTCGGGCATTTCCCTGGGGCACCCGGTCGGCGCCACGGGCGCTATCATCGCCACCAAGGCCATCCATGAACTGCAGCGCATTCAGGGCCGCTACGCGCTGGCAACCATGTGCATCGGTGGCGGCCAGGGCATCGCCATCGTCTTCGAACGCGTTTGAGCAAGGAGTTTAAGTTGAGTATTGAAAATATTGCCGTGATCGGCGCCGGCACCATGGGCAACGGTATTGCCCAGGTCTGTGCGCTGGCCGGTTACCAGGTCACCCTGATCGATGTGACCGACGCGGCCCTGGAGCGCGGCGTCGCCACCTTGCGCAAGAACCTCGAGCGCCAGGTCAGCAAGCAGACCCTCACCGCTGAAGACGCCGAAGCGGCGCTGGTGCGGATTCGCACCAGCACCGACTACGGGCAGCTGCAGCAGGCCGGGCTGGTCATTGAGGCCGCCACTGAAAACCTCGAGCTCAAGCTGCGCATCCTTAAGCAGATCGCCGCCAGCGTCAGCGACCAGTGCGTGATTGCCACCAACACCTCGTCGCTGTCGATCACCCAACTGGGCGCGGCGGTCGGCCTGCCTGAGCGCTTTATTGGCGTGCACTTCTTCAACCCGGTGCCGATGATGGCCCTGGTCGAGATCATTCGCGGCCTGCAAACCAGTGATGCCACCTACGCCAAGGCTCTGGCCCTGACCGAGAAAGTCGGCAAGACGCCGATCAGTGCCGGCAACCGCCCGGGCTTTGTGGTCAATCGCATCCTGGTGCCGATGATCAACGAAGCGATCTTCGTCCTCCAGGAAGGCCTGGCCAGCGCCGAAGACATCGACACCGGCATGCGCCTGGGCTGCAACCAGCCGATCGGCCCGCTGGCCCTGGCCGACCTGATCGGCCTGGACACCCTGCTGGCAATCATCGAAGCCTTCCACGAAGGCTACAACGACAGCAAATACCGCCCTGCTCCGCTGCTCAAGGAAATGGTTGCCGCCGGCTACCTGGGGCGCAAGAGCGGTCGCGGTTTCTTCACCTACTAGGGAGCCCTGCCATGGACGCCGCTTTGCGCTGTGCGAACTTTGAAGAGCGGCGTGACAAGGCCCTGGAGTTGTTCGCCGAGAAGGGGTTCGGCCAGGTCAGCATGCGTGAACTGGCCGCGCACCTGGGGCTGACGGCAGGCTCCTTGTACCACCACTTTCCGAGCAAACAGCACTTGCTGTTCGATCTGATCGAAGAGCTGTTCGAGGAGTTGTTGGCCACGCTCAACCCGGGACGTCGAGCCCAGCAGCAGACCTTGGGCGAGGTGATTGCCGCCCACTGGGGCCTGCATGCCGAGCGGCCGCTGCAGTTTCGTCTGGCCGAGCGTGACCTGTGCTGCCTGAGTGCTGAGCAACAGGTTCACATCGGCCAATTGCGTCAACAGTATGAAAGCGCTCTGCTGCGTCTGTTAGTGCCCAAGGCAACCTTGCGCGGCAAGGCACTTGAAGTCACTGCCCATGTCATCGCCAACTTGCTCAACAGCCTGCCTGGCTGGCTGCAAGCCTCGCAACTGCCCCAGGCCCAGGGCCTGGCGCTGATGGAAAGCATGCTGTTGGGCGGGATCGAGCGGACCTTGCGCGGTGAAAGCCTGAATTCGATGGCATGAGTCACCAGGCGCTGTAGGGAATGCCATGGGCGTCGATGCAGGCTTGGGACTCGGGTTCCAGTGGCAGGTAGCTGTCTCCCGATGGCACGATGCGACCGACAGCGCGGGCAATAGACGGGTCGCCGATTCGTGCAATGGCCCGACCACCTAGCGGATGTTGTGTACAACCACCACGTGCCTCACCACCGGTATTGGTGGCGTCCCCCTGCCGGACGATAAAGCGCAGCGCCTGTTCCCTGTGGCGATTCACAAGGTAGCTATCGGACGCTTTTTGCACGGTGAGGGAAATCAGCCACCTGTGAGGGATAGCGTGGGAAGTGTCACCAGGACACTAGCGCAACAGCTCCTGAATCTGGTCACGCAGGCTGTCCAGGTCAAACGGCTTGGCCAGGATTGGCGCCTTGAAGGCGATCGGGCTGCCTGATTCGCGGATTTCTGCCGGGTAACCGCTGATGAAGATCACCTTCAAGTCCGGCCTCAGTTTGACGGCGGGCTCGGCGATCTGTACCCCGCAGATCCCGCCCGGCAAACGCATGTCAGTGACGATCAGGTCCAGGTGCGGCTTGCGCGCCAGAATATCGAAGGCCTGCTTGCCGTCTTGCGCCACCAGCACGTGGTAACCCTCACCCTTGAGGTAGTCCTCGAGAACCATGCGAATCACCGGCTCGTCTTCGACCACCAGTACGACGTCCTGCGCATCTTCACTCATGCCAATGCCTTGCTCTCTAAAATGCTCGATAACATCGCCATACGACCCTGGCCTCAGGCAGAGGTTGCCTGCGACCGGCCATTTTCACGCAATGCCTGCGGCAGCGGCAGACGCACGGTAAAGGTCGCGCCCTCACCCTCGACGCTGTGCACGCCGATGCTGCCGCCATGGGCCAGGACGATCTGCTCGGAAATATACAGGCCAAGGCCCAGCCCCGCGCTGCTCTGGCTGGAGGCGACCCGTTCGAACTGCTGGAAGATCCGCTGCTGGTTGTGCTCACTGATGCCGATGCCATGGTCACGCACCTCCACACAGGCCATGCCGCCCTGCTCGAAGGTGCGCACCTGCACCGGTTTTTTCGCCCCGTAGCGCAGGGCGTTGGTCAGCAGGTTGGCGACCACCTGCTCGATCCGGAACTCATCCCACATCCCCGCCAGCGTGACACCCGCGTTGAATTCGAGCTGCGACTCGGCGGCCACGGCCTGGGCCTGGAAGTTTTCGATCAAGCCGCCGACCAATTGCCCCAGGTCGAACTGGCCAGGGCGTATGGAGAGCTTGCCGGTGCGGATCCGCGAGACGTCGAGCATGTCTTCAATCAAGCGGATCAGGCTGTTGATCTGCCGCTCGTCACGCTCGACCATGGCGCGCAGCTTGTCCAGGGTGAAGGCATCGGCGTTGCCCTTGGCCAAGTGCAACTTACGCAGCTGGGTTTCCAGGATCAGGCCGTTCAACGGCGTGCGCACTTCATGGGAGACGATCGACATGAAGTCATCGCGCATGCGCACAGCATGTTCGAGCTCGCGGCGGGTGACCTGCAACTGCGCCAGCAGCTGTTCCTGCTCCTCGCGGCTGCGCTGCAGGGCTTCCAGTTGCTGACCAAGGGCCTTGCGCTGGCGGAACAGGTCGACGAACACCGTCACCTTGCTTTTGACCGCCAGGCTGTCCAGGGGCTTGTGCAGAAAATCCACCGCGCCACTTTCATACCCTTTGAAGGCGTAGTTCATCTCGCGCCCGGCGGCGCTGACAAAGACAATGGGAATGTTCTTGGTCTTCTCGGTGCCGCGCATCAGCTCGGCCAGTTCGAAGCCGTTCATTCCGGGCATTTGCACATCAAGGATCGCCAGGGCGAACTCGTGTTCGAGCAACAGCGCCAGGGCCTGGTCGGCAGACTGGGCCTGGTGCACCTCGCGGTCTTCGCCTTTGATCAATGCCTCCAGGGCCAGCAGGTTCTCTGGCAGGTCATCGACGATCAGCAGTTTTGCTTGTATGTGCCTTAGCATTCAGGGGCTTCCAGGCTGGCGAGCAATTGCCCGATGCCATTCAAGGGGAGTATGTAGTCGGGCTGGTGCAACGCCAGCGCCGCACGCGGCATGGTCGACGCTTGCGCCTGCGAGGGGTCCTGCACGACAGTGCGCCCGCCCTGTTGCTTGATCCGTGCCAGGCCGTGGGCACCGTCTTCATTGGCGCCGGTCAGGAGCACCCCGAGCAGGCCCGGGCCGTAGGCGTCGGCCGCCGACTCGAACAACACGTCGATCGACGGCCGGGAAAAATGCACGCGTTCTTCCTGGCTCAACGACAGGCTGTGGTCGCGTTCCACTGACAGGTGATACCCCGGCCCGGCGACGTAGAGGGTGCCGGGAGCGATGTCCTCCTTGTCACGGGCTTCATGCACCGGGCGTTTGAGCCTTCGGCCAAGAACCTCGGCCAGGTGGCTATGGCGGTCGTCCGGCAGGTGCAGCACACATAGCATCGGAATGCGAAACGCTGGCGGCAAGGCGTGCAACACCGTGAGCAAGGCAGTGACGCCCCCTGCCGAGGCGCCAAGGGCAATCGCCTGGACCCCGTTCATGATTTGCGGTAGATCCGTTCGGGCTTGACCAGCGCCTCGAACTTGTCGGAATAGGCCGAGAAGTCCAGTGTTTCCTTGCTGCCCAGCACCAGGAAGCCGCGATGACACAGCGACTCGTGGAACAGGCCGAAGGCGCGGTCCTGGAGGGTCTTGTTGAAGTAGATCAGCACGTTGCGGCAGGAGATCAACTGGGTTTCGGAGAACACGCTGTCGGTCGCCAGGCTATGGTCGGCGAAGGTCACGTTGTCGCGCAGGCTGCTGTCGACGATGGCGTTGCCATAGGCCGCGGTGTAGTAGTCGCTGAGCTCGCCCCGCCCGCCTGCCTTGCGGTAGTTTTCGGCATACAGGCGCATGTTCTGCATGCTGTAGATGCCCTGCTTGGCTTTCTCCAGGGAGCTGGGGTTGATGTCGGTGGCATAGATGATGGTGCGTTCCAGCAAGCCCTCCTCACGCAGCAGGATGGCCATCGAATAGACCTCCTCGCCGGTACTGCAGCCGGCGATCCAGATCTTGATCGACGGCCAGGTACGCAGCAGCGGCACCACTTCCTGGCGTACCGCGAGCAAGTGCTCGGGGTCGCGGAACATCTCGCTGACCGGGATGGTCAGGAACTGCAGCAACTGCATGAACATGCTCGGATCGTGCAGCACCCGCTCCTGCAGGGCCGAGACGGTCTTGCAGTCGAACTGACGCAAGGCGTACTGGATCCGGCGCTTGATCGAGGCGCCGGAGTAATCGCGAAAGTCGTAGCTGTACTTGAGGTAGATCGCCTCGATCAACAGCCGGATTTCAATATCGGTGTTGCGTTCAATACTCAAATTCGCTCCAGTTGCGGCAGCCAGACACGGATCAGCGAGAACAGGCGGTCCAGGTCGATGGGCTTGGCCAGGTAGTCGTTGGCCCCGGCTTGCAGGCAACGCTCCTGGTCATCCTTCATCGCCTTGGCGGTGACGGCGATGATCGGCAGCTTGCGCCAGCGCGGATCCTTGCGGATCAGGCGGGTGGCTTCATAGCCGTCCATCTCCGGCATCATCACATCCATCAGCACCAGGTCGATGTCCTCGTGCAGTTCCAGGCGCTCGATGGCTTCGCGGCCATTGCGCCCGATCTCGACAATCGCCCCCTTGTGCTCCAGGGCGCTGGTCAGGGCAAAGATGTTACGTACGTCGTCATCCACCAGCAGCAGCTTGCGCCCTTCGAAGACCTTGTCGCGGCTGCGCGCGGTCTTGAGCATGCGCTGTCGCTCATGGGACAACGTGGATTCGACTTTGTGCAGAAACAGCGTCACTTCATCGAGCAGGCGCTCAGGCGAGCGCGCGCCCTTGATGATGATCGAGCGCGAGTACTTGAGCAGGTCGGCCTCTTCTTCGCGGGTCAGGTTGCGCCCGGTGTAGACGATCACCGGCGGGAACGCGCGGATGTCGTCGTCGGACATGCGCTTGAGCAATTCGTTGCCGAGCATGTCCGGCAGCTTGAGGTCGATGATCATGCAGTCGTAGATATTCTCGCGCAGCAGGTCCAGGGCTTGCTGGGCCATGCCCACGGCGGTGATCTCGATGTCTTCGTCGCCGATCAGGCGGGCGATGCTTTCGCGCTGCAGGTCGTCATCCTCGACCAGCAGGATGTGCTTGAGCTTCTGGGTCAGCTTGGCTTCAAGGCGGGCGAACACTTGCTTGAGTTCTTCACGGGTGGCCGGTTTTACCGCGTAGCCAATGGCGCCCATGTGCAGCGCTGCCTCGACCCGGTCCTCGACCGAGATCACATGCACCGGAATGTGCCGGGTACTGGCCTGCTCCTTGAGCCGCTGCAGCACGGTCAGCCCGGAATGATCCGGCAGGCGCATGTCCAGCAACACCGCGTCGGGGATGAAGCTTGCCGCCAGCTCAAAGCCCTCGTCGGCAGCCTGGGCGACCAGGCAGCTGTAGCCCAGCTCATGGGCCAGGTCGTAGAGGATGCGGGCAAAATTCGGCTCGTCCTCGATCACCAGGATGCAGCGGTTGCTGAACGGCGCCTGGTCGCGGTCGTCGGCAAAACCCGGCGCCTGGCATGGCGCTGGCTCAACTTCAGGCGCGGGGGCGGCGACCATCACGGCTGGCTGATGCACGATCACCGCCGGGCCTTGATCAACAATCGGCTCGTAACGCTCCGGCAGGGTCAAGCTGAACACGCTGCCCTTGCCCAGACTGCTGTCGACGCTGATCTGGCCGCCAAGCAGCTGCGCCAGGTCCCGTGAAATGGACAAGCCGAGGCCGGTGCCGCCATAGCGGCGGTTGGTGGTGCCGTCGGCCTGGTGGAACGCTTCGAAAATGCTCTGCTGCTGATCGGCGGCAATCCCGATGCCGCTGTCGCGCACCGAGAAAACGATACCCGCGCCGGCCTGCCAGCCAACGCTCAGGCTCACCTCGCCGCGCTCGGTGAACTTCACGGCGTTGGACAGCAAGTTCTTGAGGATCTGCTCCAGGCGCTGGCGGTCGGTGTACAGGGTCGGCGGCACCTGCGGCTCGACCGAGACGGTGAAGCCCAGCTGCTTCTCATTGGCCAGCGGCTCGAACAGCGTGCGCAAGCCTTCGGTCAGTCGCGCCACGTGGGTGGTTTCCGGACGCACTTCAAGCTTGCCGGCCTCGACCTTGGCGATATCGAGGATGTCATTGATCAGGTTGAGCAGGTCATTGCCCGCCGAATAGATCGACTCGGCAAACTTGACCTGCTCGTCGGTCAGATTCTCTTCGGCGTTCTCGGCCAGCAACTTGGCCAGGATCAGTGAACTGTTGAGCGGCGTACGCAGCTCGTGGGACATGTTGGCGAGGAACTCGGACTTGTACTTGCTTGAGCGCTGCAGCTCTTCGGCGCGCTCCTGCAGCTCGACCTGGGCCTCGTTCAGCTCGCCGTTCTTGCGATCCAGGACATCCCGCTGTTCGGCCAGCGCTTCGGTGCGCTCGGCCAGTTGCTCGTTGGTCTGTTCAAGCTCGGCCTGTTGGATTTCCAGGTGGGCCTGGGACTCTTTGAGTACCCGCGACTGTTCTTCAAGCTCCTCGTTGGCCGTTTTCAGCTCTTCCTGCTGGACCTGCAACTCTTCGTTGAGCTGCTGGGTTTCAGCCAGCACCTCTTGCAGGCGCTGGCGGTAGCGCGCGCTTTCGATCGAGGTGCCCAGGTTGCCGGCAACCAGCTCGAGGAACTCCAGCTCGCGCTCATCCAGGCTGCGCAAAAAGCCCAGTTCGACCACGCCATTGACTTGCCCGTCGTTGCGGGTCGGGATCACCAGCACGCTACGCGGCAAACCCTCGCCCAGGCCACTGCTGACCTTGAAATAGTCAGCCGGCAGATCGTCCAGGCGCAGCAGGCGCTCCTGAATCACTGCCTGGGCCAGAATACCTTCCTGGCTGCCGACGACCTGATCCTGCGCAGCCTGTTCGGCTGACAGCCCGTAGCTGGCCATCCGGCGCAACCCACCGTGCTCGTCGCGGACATACAGGGCACCCACGGCGCTGCCCAGGTAACCGGCAAAGAAGCGCAGGATATTGTTGCCGAGCATCGGCAGGGTCAACTGTCCCAGTACCTGGCCGGCCAGCTCGGTCTGCCCGGTACGCAACCAGGCCTGGCGCTCCAGGCGCTGGTTGGCACGTTGCTGCGACTCAAGGCTGCTGGCATAGCGGCTGGACAGCGCCAACAGGTCGCGGCGGCCCAGGTAGGCCAGCAGGGCGCTGAGCAGGATGACAAACACCAGGTACACGGAGATCGACACCAGGGTGGTGGTATTGACCTTGTCGTTGCGTGCCACCCGCAACTGTTGCTCCATGGCAATGAACGCGTCGAATTCCTTGCGGATCTGATCAGTCAGGCGCTTGCCCCGCCCCGAACCGATAGCCTGGCGATAATTGCCGTTGTCACGGCGCAGGCTGATCATCGTGTTGGCGAAGGCGTTCCATTCTTCCTGCAGGCCCAGCACACGTTCCAGGCGATCGACCTGTTGCGGGTTGTCAGCCACCAGTTGCTCCAGGCCTTTGATCCCGACCATCACCTGCGGCTTGGCCACTGCATAGGGGTCCAGGAAGCGCTCTTCGCCGGTGAGCAGGAAGCCGCGCATGCCGGTTTCCATGTCGATCGAGAGCTTGATCGTCTCGTTGGCATTGTTGATCACCCGGTCGGTATGCTCGACCCGTTGGATGGCCGACAACAGGTAACTGATGATGGTCACGAACACCACGGCACTGAGCAGTCCAACCCCCAGGGGCAGGCCGATGTTGCGGGCCAACAGTTTACGGAAGCTACGCTGATCGATTGAGGCTGGTTGAATCATCTCAAGACGCCCGAGCAAAGGAAGCAAACGAAAGAGTGTGGTGGATTTTCGAATAATCGTTCTGTTTTCCGCTGGAGAGGCCACTCTGCCAGCCTTTCCTACTCCGAGTCTAAACGCCTTTGGCCATTCTGGTAGGGCATTTAGCCAGCATTTGAGCGGTACCTTGCGCAAACGTTCCCTGCTTTCTGATAGACCGCTATGCTGCTCATTCGGGAAGCTTTATCCAGCGTAGAGGGAACCTCAAGGCGTGCCCGGCTTACAGATAATGCACAGACTTTTTGTACAGGAAACCCACCATGGCGCAGACACCCCAGCCCCTGCTCGTCGTCGAAGATGACGCTATCGTGCGCATGCTGACGGTCGAGGTGCTGGTAGAGCTTGGCTATCAGGTGCTCGAAGCTGCCGATGCTCAAGCGGCACTGAAGACATTGAAAGATCTGCAACAACCGTTGGCGTTGCTGATGACCGATGTCGGCCTGCCGGACATGGACGGCAAGGCCTTGGCCGTCGAGGCCCGGAAGTTGCGCCCGGCATTGCCGGTGCTGTTTGCCAGTGGCTATGGCGACAACCTGGAGGTGCCGGCTGGCATGCACCAGATCGCCAAGCCGTTCAGCATTGATCAGTTGCGTGACACAGTGCAGGGCATTCTCCCGGCAGTTCAAGGATAAGTGGAGGTGGAATCTGCTTTAATACGCGCTTTTGCCAAGGTCCCCGATCGCCATGCTTACCCGCGCCCTCAACGTCCTGGTCATTGGCTACGTCTGGCCCGAGCCACGCTCATCAGCTGCCGGCTCGCACATGATGCAGATCCTTGAAAGCTTCGTGCAGCGCGGCTGGCGCATTACCTTCAGCAGCCCCGCAGCCATCGGCGAGCACAAGGCCGACCTGGCCAGCCTGGGCATTGCCGAACAGGCCATCGCCCTCAACGACAGCAGCTTCGACCGCTTTGTCAGCGAACTGGCCCCGGACGTGGTGCTGTTCGACCGTTTCATGATGGAAGAGCAGTTCGGCTGGCGCGTCGAAAAGCACTGCCCCAACGCCCTGCGCGTGCTGGAAACCTCCGACCTGCAAAGCCTGCGCGATGCCCGTCAGCAATTGCTGCGCAGGCGCCTGGTCGAGGGCCTGGACCCGAATGACTTTCGCGCGCTATTCAACACGTCCGGCCCCGACCTCTATCGGCAGATGGCCAGCGCCGACCTGACCTTGCGCGAACTCGCCGCCATCTACCGCAGCGATCTGAGCCTGATGATCTCCGATGTCGAGATCGACCTGCTGCTCAATGGCTTCGGCGTGCCCGAGCACCTGCTGCACTGGTGCCCGTTGATGCTCGATGCGCCCAGCGAGCCGTTCAAACCATTCGCCGAGCGTGCGCATTTCCTCAGCATCGGCAACTTTCGCCATGCACCGAACTGGGATGCCGTGCTGTGGATGAAGAACAGCCTGTGGCCGATGATCCGTCGGCGCCTGCCGCAAGCGCAGTTGCATATCTACGGCGCCTACACTCCGCCCAAGGCCACCGCCCTGCATAAACCGGGCGAAGGCTTTCACATCATGAACTGGGCCGAAGACGCCCTGCAAGTGATGAGCAACGCGCGCATCTGCCTGGCACCGCTGCGCTTTGGCGCCGGGATCAAGGGCAAGCTTACCGATGCCATGCAATGCGGCACGCCCAGCGTCACCACCCCCATCGGCGCCGAAGCCATGCATGGCGCCCTGCCCTGGCCTGGGGCGATCGCCGACACCGCCGAAGGCCTGGCCGAAGCCGCAGCAACGCTGTACAGCGATGAAACGCGCTGGAACCAGGCTCAGCAGGACGCGCGCCGCTTGCTCAGCGCACGCTACGACCGACGCCAGCACGCCAGCGCCCTGGTCGAACGGATCGAATACGCCCTGGCCGACCTCGACCAGCACCGGCTGTTCAACTTCACCGGCGCCATGCTCCGTCACCACCAGCACAAGAGCACCCAGTACATGGCCCAGTGGATCGAGGCCAAGAACCGCCTGGCTACAGCGGCCGACGCAGCAGATAAGTGTCCATGATCCAGCCCTTGCGCGCCCGCGCCTGTTCTCG
The DNA here is from genome assembly GCF_000259195.1 of Pseudomonas donghuensis. Classification (GTDB taxonomy): domain Bacteria; phylum Pseudomonadota; class Gammaproteobacteria; order Pseudomonadales; family Pseudomonadaceae; genus Aquipseudomonas; species Aquipseudomonas donghuensis. Next base: position 198,863 of record NZ_JH650760.1, on the reverse strand, counting down.
GGCGGCGAGGATCTGCGCCTTGACCGCAAGCAACGGCCCGGCAATCAGGATCTGGTCGGCGGTGCCCAGGTAAGCGCCCCAGTAGATGTGCAACTGCGGGTCATCCAGCGCCGCAAAGGCACACTGGCCATCGAGCATGACCACCAGGTTATCGATGCGTGGCTGTTCAGCCAGGCGCCGCCCGGGCAGCACGGTCAGGGGTTCACCAATACGGTTCAAGGGAATGCGGTGAGCGGCGGCCAGGGCCTGGACGCTGCTGATGCCGGGGATCACTTCAAGGCTCAGCGGCAAGCCTGCGGCCTGTACCAACTCAAGAATGCGCAGGGTGCTGTCATACAGCGTCGGCTCGCCCCAGAGCAGGAAAGCGCCGCATTCGCCGTCAGCCAGTTCGTTGTCGATCAGGTTGGCATACAGCGCTGCACGCTGCTGGTGCCACGCCTGCACCGCGCCGACATAGTCGCTGGCCGCGCCATCGCGCAGCGGGTCGTCGACCTGCACCAGGCGGTACCCGGGCCGATCGACAAAACGCTCAAGGATGTTTTTGCGCAGTTGCAGCAACTCATCCTTGACCGCGCCCTTGTCGAGCACGAAGAACACCTGGGCACGGTTGAGCCCGTCGATGGCTTCAAGGGTGATCTGGCGCGGATTGCCCGGCCCGATCCCAATCAACAGCAGTTGTTTCATCGCATGTCGTTTCCATGGCCCGGCCAGCCCCTATAGTCGGCTGGCCGGCGCGCAATGGCAACGTACTGTTGGTTAGAAGATCGAGAAGTTGTAGCTGACGATCACCCGGGTTTCGTCCATGTCACGGGCATACTTCTCGTAGTTGCTGCGGTAGGTCGAGTTACGCAGGCGTACGCTGACATCCTTGAAGGTGCCGCTCTGGATCTGGTACTTGAGCTCGCTGTCGCGTTCCCACTCCTTGCCCTCGGCCAGGCTGCCCGGGACCTTGATATGGTCGCCGTTGATGTAGCGGGTAAAGAAGCTCAGGCCCGGTACACCCATGGCCTTGAAGTCGTAATCGTAGCGCAGCTGCCAGGAACGCTCCTGGGCCGCAGCGAAGTCGTTGACCTGGGCATAGTTGACCAGGTACGGGTTGCTGCCATCCAGGTATGGCATGGCATTCTCGCCGTACATGCGCTGCCAGCCGGCGCTGATCTTGTGCCCGCCCAGGCTATAACCGAGCATGCCGCTGAAGGCGCGGTGATCGATATCGCCGGCACGCGCGCGGCCGATGTCATCGCTCTTGATCAAGCGCAGGTCTGCCGACAGGCTGCCGACACTCAGCGGCTGGCTGGCGACCAGGCCAAAGAAGTGCTGACGGTAGATGTTTTCAAGTTTGGCCACCTGATACTGCGCACTCAGGCGATCGTTGAACTTGTAGTCGACGCCGGCCATGTCGAAATGATCGGCCGTGGTATCGCAGGCGTAGCGTTTGTTCTTGCAGTGAACACGAATGTCCTGGCGGTCGGTAGAGTCCCGGGCGGTGTACTTGTCCAGGCGCGCCACGGTGAACTTCAGGTCCTTGAACTCTTCCGAGGTCAGCATCGCGCCCTGGAACATGGTCGGCAGCAAACGGCCGTCGTTGTACTTGAGCAACGGCATGTCCGGCAACATCGAACCGACCTTGAGCACGGTCTGCGAGTAACGCATCTTGCCGGCCACACCCATCTTCGCGTACTGGTCTACCGAGCGACGCGGATCGTGCCCGCTGGACGGCAACAGACCACTGTTACTGTCGGCCGGGCTGGAGTCGAGTTTAAACCCGAGCATACCCAATGCATCAACACCAAATCCTACAGTGCCTTCGGTATAGCCGGACTGTACATTCAGAATAAAGCCCTGGGCCCACTCTTCACGTTTCGATCCGCCCTGATTGGAACTGGTATGACCATCACGGAAGTCACGGTTGAAGTAGACGTTGCGTGCTTCGACTTTGGCGCTGCTGTCTTCTAGAAAACCAGCGGCCTGAGTCGAGACAGCAGCAAACATCGCGAGCAGGCCAACAAGGCTGCGCCCGGGCGCGAGAGGGTATGGGGCAAACATGAGAAGCGAAATCCGAAAGAAAGGCAAAAAACAGCCGGCGCAGATCCCGGCGCCGACAATGCTCCCAGCGCCGACGACAGTCGACGTTGACCGTTCATCATCTCGCAACCGCTCTGGAACGGGCCATTGGACCATGGTCTAAGGCACCAACCCCAGCACCCACTAGTTCTTTACGCGGGGAGGAGGCGTAATTAAGAAAGTTCCATAACCAGCAATATAAAAGTTTAATGTTTACCCGCTGCGCACCGACTACTACACTCTTAATTAGTGCGATGTTGTGCCCAACCCGGTGGCGGCTGCGTTATACAGAATGTTGCTGATCTTCACGCATGCCGGGCCACTGCAGACTTAAAGGAGTGATGACAGTGTCCAGACTTGCAGAGTTCCGCGCAGCCGAAAAGGCCCTTCAGGAACAAATGGCGCAATTGGAGGCGCTGAAAAAGGACGCCGGCCTCAAGCGTGAAATCGAGTTCGAGAAAAAACTTGTCGACCTGATGAAACACTACGACAAGGGCCTGCGCGATATTATTGCGATCCTCGACCCCAAAGCCGCCCATAAAGGCGCGGTCAGCGCGCCCAAACAGCGTCGCGCACGGGTGGTAAAGGTCTATGAAAACCCGCACACCGGCGAGCTGATCGAGACCAAAGGCGGCAACCACCGCGGGCTGAAAGCCTGGAAGGAACAGTACGGTGCCAAGACAGTCGACAGCTGGTTGCGCAAGTAGAAAACACCTTCACACATTTTTCACATCGACTGGATCAGGATGAAGGCTGCTAACGGACTAGCGCCCCATACGCCCGCTTCGGCGGGCTTCTAATTCTTGCGCCCCGCCCCACAAAGGCGGGGCGCAAATCGTTTGCGCAATCGCTTCAGTTCCGTATCATGACGCCCTGACTGTTTTGCTGGCAGCGCTGTTGCCAGCCTCAAATGCGGAGAGCCCATGAGCCTGAACCATCTCGACACCCTCCCCGGTGTCACCGCGCAACCGGATGCCGCGACCCACAACTTCGTTTTCAACCACACCATGCTGCGAGTCAAGGACGTTGCCAAGTCCCTGGACTTCTACACCCGCGTCCTGGGCTTCAGCCTGGTGGAGAAGCGCGACTTCCCGCAAGCCGAGTTCAGCCTGTACTTCCTCGCCCTGGTCGACAAGGCGCAGATTCCGGCGGATGCTGCCAAGCGCACCGAGTGGATGAAGTCGATCCCTGGCATCCTCGAGCTGACCCACAACCACGGTACCGAGAACGATGCCGACTTTGCCTACCACAACGGCAACACCGACCCGCGCGGTTTCGGCCATATCTGCATCTCGGTGCCGGATATCCGTGCAGCGTGCGAGCGTTTCGAGCAACTGGGCGTCGCCTTCCAGAAGCGCCTGAGCGACGGCCGCATGAAGCACCTGGCATTTATCAAGGACCCGGATGATTACTGGGTCGAGATCATTCAGCCGACCGAGTTCTGATCAAGGCCTTTCGATACTAGCTCCCACAGGTCTTGTATCCATCCAGAGAACAGCACCGACCCTGTAGGAGCGGGCCTTGCCCCGCGATCGAGCGCGCAGCGGTCGCAATCCAGGCAACACTTGATGTGCTGGCTGTATTGGCCTCATCGCGGGTCTAGCCCGCTCCTGCATTGGATCTGTACCAGCTGACCCCGCCCCCGGGTCGCCAGGCAGTAATACAACGGGCACGTCACCAGCAGCCCGATCAGCCACGACAAGTCCGCACCCTCCACCAAATTGGCATACGGCCCGACATACAACGACGTATTGGCAAACGGCAGTTGCACCACAATCCCGCAGGCATACGCGATGATCGCATGGGCATTGAAGCGCCCGTAGACTCCACCATCGGCACGAAAGATCGAGGCAATGTCATAGTTGCCGCGCTTGATCAGGTAGAAGTCGATGAGGTTGATCGACGCCCAGGGCACCAGTACCAGCAGTAGTGCCAGGATCAGGCCGATGAACTGGCCGATGAAGTCCGCCGAGGCGCTCAACGCTACCAGGCAGCAACCCAGCAAAATCACACTGGCCAGCACCACTCGCAGTTTGATGCTCGGCGTCCAGCGGCTGGCAAAGGTCTGGATCGAGGTCACGATCGACAGCACCGCGCCATACAGGTTAAGGGCGTTGTGGCTGATGATGTTGAGCAGGAACAACACCATCAGGATCGGCCCCAACCAACCGGTGGCCTGCTCCACCGCCGCCATCGCCTCGGTCCCCTCTGGCACGGCCAGCACAGCAACGACACCAAAGCCGAACGACAGGATGGTGCCCAGGGTCGCGCCAAAATAGGTAGCCCAGAACGGCCGTGCGATGCCCACTTCACGCGGCAGGTAACGTGAATAGTCGGACACGTAAGGGGAAAAGCTGATCTGCCAGATCACCCCCAGCGACAGGGTTGCGACCCAGCCCGACAGGTTGAAACCGCCACGGCTGAAGAAGTCGGCCGGCAGCTCCTGGGCGAAGATCATCAAAAAGCCCGCCAGCAATGCCGAGCCCATCACCCAGGTACCGATGCGGTTGAGGGTATGTATGAAGCGATAGCCGATCACACCGATGGCCGTGGCACTCAGGGCGCCGATGACGATTGCCGCCGGCATCGGCACGCTCGGGGCAATGCCGTGGATCGACTTGCCAGCCAGGACGATGTTGGAAATAAAGAAACCGACATAGATGATGGCGGCAAAGAACACAATCAGCAGCGCGCCATAGCGGCCGAACTGCCCGCGGCTCTGAACCATTTGCGGGATGCCCATCTGCGGCCCCTGGGCCGACGCCAGGGCGATGACGATGCCCCCGAGCAGATGGCCCAGCACGATCGCCAGCATTCCCCAGAAAAAGTCGAGTTGCGAAGACGGCTGGGACATGGGCAATAAGCTCGAAAGGTTCTGTTTTTATCTTTGTAGGAAACCGCTTGCGGAGTGTTCGAAACGGCCTCTCAGCTGCGAACCATATTATGGTATTCCATCTTTTCCACAAGACTAATCCGGCTATTTTGCCTGCAACTGATCTGATCTTGACCTCGCCATTTTCCTTTGAAAAACGCTGCAAGCCCCGTGTTTACTGGCCTTTAGCGTAATCCTGGGCCACTCGTCGCGACTTAAAATTCCACTTGCAAATCAGGTATTACGGTATACCATCAGACACATCAAACAAAAACGCGGACCACCGCTGCTTCCGAGGACCACGCCATGATCGACGCAACCGTCTACAAGAACGTCCTGGGCTCCTTCCCGTCCGGCGTCACGGTGATAACCACCCTGGACGACGACGGCCAGGTCGTCGGCCTGACCGCCAGCGCCTTCAGCTCGCTGTCCATGGAGCCGCCGCTGGTGCTGTTCTGCCCCAACTACAGCTCCGACTCCTACCCGGTGCTGATCCGCAACAAGCGCTTCGCCATCCACTTGCTGTCCGGTGCCCAACAGGCCGAAGCCTATGCCTTTGCGCGCAAAGGCAAAGACAAGGCCCAGGGCATCGACTGGACCCTGAGCGCACTGGGCAATCCATTGCTGGCCAACGCCACGGCAATCATCGAATGCGAGCTGTGGCGCGAATATGAAGGCGGCGACCACGCGATCATGGTCGGCGCGGTGAAAAACCTCATCGCCTCCGAGCAAGCCCCCAGCCCGCTGGTGTACTGCCGCGGCAAGATGGCCGAACTGCCAGCCTTCGCCTGAGCCGCACTATTCTTACGACAGGCGCAGGGCGCAGGTCGAGAGTCATGCCGCCTGATCCGACAGGCGACCTACAACAAGATCCGAGGAATGCGTTATGAAATTTTCGTTGTTCGTACACATGGAACGTTGGGATGAACAGGTCAGCCACCGCCAGCTGTTCGAAGACCTCACCGAACTGACCCTGATGGCCGAAGACGGCGGTTTCAGCACCGTATGGATCGGCGAACACCACGCCATGGAATACACCATCTCGCCCAGCCCCATGCCGCTGCTGGCCTACCTGGCGGCGCGCACCAGCACCATTCACCTGGGTGCCGGGACCATCATTGCGCCGTTCTGGCACCCGTTGCGGGTGGCCGGTGAATGCGCCCTGCTTGATGTGATCAGCAACGGGCGCATGGAAGTGGGCCTGGCCCGCGGCGCCTACCAGTTCGAATTCGACCGCATGGCCGCTGGCATGCCGGCGTCCGAAGGCGGCCAGGCCCTGCGGGAGATGGTGCCGGTGGTGCGCGCCTTGTGGCAAGGCGACTACGCCCACGATGGCGAGATCTGGAAATTCCCCACCTCGACCTGCGTGCCCAAGCCGATCCAGCAGCCCATGCCTGCGATGTGGATCGCCGCGCGCGATCCGGACTCGCACAACTTCGCAGTCAAGCACGGCTGCAACGTCATGGTCACGCCATTGATGAAAGGCGATGAAGAAGTCCTGGACCTTACGAACAAGTTCGAGGCAGCCCTGGCCAACAACCCCGAGGTACCGCGCCCGCAATTGATGGTGCTACGCCACACCCACGTGCATGCCGCGGATGACGCCGACGGCTGGAAAGTCGGCGCCCAGGCCATCTCGCGTTTCTACCGGACCTTCGATGCCTGGTTCGGCAACAAGCAGGTACCCAACAACGGCTTCCTGGCACCAAGCCCGGAAGAGAAATTCAAGGAACGTCCGGAGTTCGAACTGGACAACATCCGCAAGAACACCATGATCGGCACCCCGGCAGAAATCATCGCGCGCATCCGCTACTACCAGGAGCTGGGGGTCGACGAGTTCAGCTTCTGGTGCGACAACAGCCTGCCCCATGCCGAAAAGAAAAAGTCCCTGGAACTGTTCATCAACGAAGTGGTGCCGGCGTTCCGCTGACGGTCACGTTCGTCGGCCCGGATCCAGCCGCACGGCTGCTGTGGTATACCCAAAAAAGCGCCCTGACTGGTGCGCTTTCGATACCACAGCAGCGAGGTAAGGACGATGAAGACCCTTCAATGCGTGCATCGCAACCACACCATCACCGCCAGCGTCGAAACCCACCCGGGCATCCCCACGCCCTACAACGCCGGATGCCTGATTACCGATCCCGAGGGCCACACCAGCCGGCGCTTGTCGCTGCCGGTGAAGATGGCCTACCTGGCCGACCTTGATAACGCCCAGCACGCATCACTGGCGCACGGCAAATGGCTGGTCGACCAGCAACTGGATAAGCGTCAACAGCTGTTTTGACTGAACAACAGTGCACCTATGTGGCCCCCTGATCCTGAGCGGGGCCCTGCTGCTCCGGCAACGCCAGCCCGTAATCACCTTGCTCGTTCCAGTCCTCACCGAACACTTCCGCCGGGTGCATGGTGCGGTCGGCACCGTTACCGCAGGCCAGGGCGTTGGCTGCGCAGTAGCGATCGCACCCCCAGCAGATGCGCTCGGGGTGCTTGGGGCTGATGGGAAAGGGCTTGGCCATGAAATGCCTCAGGCAGGCAATGGGCGAGCCTCCACGCTACTGCGCGGGTCAGGCATTGCCCTTGATGCAGATCAAGGACGCTGACCGATATCCCGTAAAATTGATAATAATCATTATTGTTCGCACAGAAGCTTCCTAGACTCGGGCTCCCATTGCTCAGCCCTGGACGTCATCATGCGTAGCGCCCTTTCGCTCCCTCTTGCCTTGCTCCTGATCGCCCCGCTTGCCCACGCCAAGGAATACCCCATTGGCGAGCCGCAATTGTGCCCAGGCCTTGAGGTCGGTGCGGTGTACCTGCAGCCGATCGAAATGGCCCCGGCCGGGATGATGCGCGCCACCGCCGATTCCGACATCCACCTGGAAGCCGATGTACGGGCCACCGAAAACAATCGCCAGGGCTTTCAGGAAGGCAGTTTCGTGCCCTACCTGAACGTCGCCTTCAGCCTGCAAAAGCAAGGCAGCGACACGCCCATCCGCGGCGATTTCCACGCCATGGTCGCCAACGACGGGCCGCACTATGGCGACAACGTCAAGCTCCAGGGCCCGGGCAAGTACCGGCTGACCTTCACCCTGCTGCCACCGGCTGGCCATGGTGCATTGGGCCGCCATACCGACAAGGAAACCGGGGTCGAGCCGTGGTTCGAACGCTGTGAACTGCACTACGAGTTCGTCTATGCCGGGATCGGCAAGAAAGGCGGTTACTGAATGAAAGCCCTGGCCCTGTTGCTCGCCTGTGCGGCCTTGCCGCTGAGCGCCGCGCCGTTGCCGAGCTTCGAGCTGATCCTGCGCGACGGCCACTTCACCCCCGCCCTGCTCGAAGTGCCAGCCGGGCAGCGTTTCAAGATCGTCCTGAAGAACCTCGGCGAAGGCCCGGCGGAATTCGAAAGCACGCCGCTGCGGGTCGAGAAAGTACTGTCGTCCGGGGTGACCAGCTTTGTCGTCATCCACCCGCTGCGCCCCGGCCACTATCCGTTTTTCGACGAGTTCAATCCGCAGTTGCCCGAAGGCGGCATCCTGGCCAAATAACCCGCGTGCAGGAGGCTTCATGAATCAAGCACTGTTCATCGTCTGGCGCGAAAGCGTCGAGGCCTTGCTGGTGATCGGCATTCTCCAGGCCTGGGCCGGCCAGCAACAAGGCGCCCGGCGCCTGTTCAATTTTCTCTGGGTGGGCGTGGCCCTGGGCGTGCTGCTCTCGGGCCTGCTGGCGGTGCTGATCCTGTACGCCGGCGAGACCATGAGCGGCGCCGCCAACGAATGGTTCCAGGCCGGCCTGGCGCTGGTCGCGAGCCTGCTGATGGTGCAGATGGTCGGCTGGATGCATCGCCATGGGCGTACGCTCAAGGGCCAGTTGCAGCGCCAGGCCGACCGGCAACTGACGCGTCAGGGCGGCCTCGGCCTGTTGCTGCTGGCAATGCTTGCGGTCAGCCGCGAAGGCAGCGAAACCGTGGTCTTCCTGTATGGCGCTGGCGCCCGTCTGCAGGGGCCACAACTGGGCCTGTTTGCTATTGGCGGCATTGCCGGGCTGGTGCTCTCGGGCCTGACCATCGCCCTGTTGCAGGGCAGTCGCCGATGGATGTCCTGGCAACGCTTCTTTGCCCTCAGCGAGGGCGTTCTGCTGTTGCTCGCCGCTGCCTTGCTGGTCAGTGCCAGCGAACGCATCAGCGGCCAGTTACTGGCCATGGACCTGCCGGAAATGGCCTATACCCTGGTCGGTGATGCGCTCTGGGACAGCAGCCTGTGGCTCAGCGACAGCCATGGTGTCGGCGGTTTTCTCGCAGGTGTAGCCGGCTACCGGGCCAGCCCCAGCGCCCTCACCCTGCTGGTGCTCTGCGGCTACTGGCTGAGTGTCGGCTGCTGGCTGCTGCAACGCAGAACAGGCGCCCAAGCATGTCCGGCCTGAGCCTGGGCAACCGCTGGCTGCAGCGCCTGGGCGATGGCATGCGGCGCAACGCCGGGGTGATTCGTACGCTGCAATGGACGGTAGTGCTGTTCTATGCCCTGCTGCTGGTGCTGCCGGCGCTGCTGCCCTTGCCGGATAGCCAGGCGCGGATGCTGGACAACCTGACGCTGTTCGCCCAGTTCCTGTTCTGGGGTATCTGGTGGCCATTCGTGCTGCTGTCGATCGTGCTGTTCGGCAGGCTTTGGTGCGGCGTGCTCTGCCCGGAAGGCGCGCTCAGCGAATGGGCCAGCCAGTATGGCAAGGGCATGGGCGTACCGCGCTGGGTGCGCTGGGGCGGCTGGCCCACCCTGGCGTTCTGCCTGACCACCCTCTACGGCCAATTGATCAGCGTCTATGACTACGCCCAGGCGGCGCTGCTGATTCTCGGTGGCTCGACCCTGGCGGCGGTGCTGGCCGGTGTGCTGTTCGTGCGCGGCAAGCGCATCTGGTGCCGCTACCTGTGCCCGGTCAGCGGCGTCTTCGCCCTGTTGGCGCGGCTGGCGCCGGTGCACTTTCAGGTCGATGAACAGCGCTGGCAAGCCAACGCCGGGCCACGCCTGCCACCGCCCAACTGCGCCCCGCTGCTGGACATCCGGCGGATGCGCGGCGCCCGTGATTGCCATGCCTGTGGCCGCTGCAGCGGGCAACGCGGCGCGGTGCAGCTGATCGCCCGTTCCAGCAACCAGGAGATACTTGAAGCGGCCACCCACACCCCCTCGCCCTGGGACACCCGCTTGCTGCTGTTCGGGGTGATCGGCCTGGCCATGGGCGCCTTCCAATGGACAGTCAGCCCCTGGTTCATCACCCTCAAGCAATGGCTGGCCAACTGGCTGGTGGAGCATGAGCTGCTCTGGCCGCTACAGGACAACGCGCCCTGGTGGCTGCTGACCCATTACCCGCAACTCAACGACAGTTTCAGCTGGCTCGACGGTTTCTGCATCGTCGTGTACCTGTGTGGCAGTGCCCTGCTGCTCGGCGGCGGGCTGCTGATCCTACTGCGCCTGGCCGCGCGGCTGGCGGGCAATCCTGCCCTGTATTGGCCCCTGAGCCTGTGCCTGACGCCCCTGGGTGGTGCGGGGCTGTTCCTTGGCTTGTCGGCCACCACGGTGAAGTTGCTGCGCTTTGAGGGCTTGCTGCTGGACTGGGTACAGCCGGCCAGGGCCACGTTGTTGATCGCGGCCTTGGGCTGGAGCCTGCTGTTGGCGAGCAAGCTGCTGGCCGCGCAACGCATCCGTGGCTGGCGCCGTTGCGGCGCCAGCGCTTGCCTGCTGTTGGCCATCGCCGCCGTGGGCCATGGCTGGTGGTTGCAGTTCTGGGGCTGGAGCTAGACCTTGAAGCGCGCCACGGTCTGGCTCAGGCTGCCGGCCATCTGCGCCAGGTCATGGCCGGCGGTGTCGGTGTGTTGCGCACCGAGCAGCACCTGTTCGGACAGGTTGCGAATGCCCACCAGGTTGCGGTCCACCTCGCGGGCCACCAGGGCCTGCTCTTCGGTGGCGCTGGCGATCATCATGTTGCGCTCGTTGATCTGCGAGATCGACTGGGTGATCGCCTCCAGCGCTTCACCGGCACGCTGCGCCACCTCCAGGGTGCTGTGTACCAACTCGCTGCTGCTGAGCATGGCGGTCACCGCCTGGCCGGTGTCCTGACGAATATTGCCGATCATCTGCTCGATCTCCTGGGTCGAGACCTGGGTGCGATGGGCCAGGGCCCGCACCTCGTCGGCGACCACGGCAAAACCGCGCCCGGCATCGCCGGCGCGGGCCGCTTCGATGGCGGCGTTGAGCGCCAGCAGGTTGGTCTGCTCGGCGATGCTGCGGATCACATCCAGCACCGTGCTGATGTCCTGCACGCGCCCGGCCAGTTGCTGGATGCGCCCGGAGGTATCGTTGACGCCGTCGGCCAGCGTAGTGATCGAGGCGACCGTCTCGCGCACCTGCTCACGGCCACGCTGGGCGGTTTGCTCGGATACTTTCGAGGCCTCGCTGGTGCTCACCGCGTTGCGCGCCACCTCGTCCACTGCGGCGGTCATCTCGTTGACCGCCGCAGCCGCCTGTTCGATTTCCAGGCCCTGCAACTGCAGGCTGCTGCTGGTCTGGCTGCTGACCGCGCTGAGCTCTTCGGAGGAGCTGGCCACCCGCTCCACCGAGGCGGCGATATGCTTGACCATGCTGTTCAGGCTCTGCTGCATGTGGTGCATGTTGAGCATCACGCTGCCGTCGGCGCTGGCGTGGGTCGGCACCTCGATGGTCAGGTCGCCCTGGGCGATCTGGCTGAGCACCCGCGCGGCGGTATCCGGCTCGCCGCCCAGTGGCCGGGTAACGCTGCGGGTCACCAGCAACGCGGCGGCGATCACCGCCAGCAGGCACAGCACGAACAGCCCGAGCATGTTCAGCCGGGCATCGTTGTACAGGGACTGGGCGGCCTGTTCGCGCTCGACGAAGATCTGCCCCTGCAGGGCCATCAGGCTTTCCAGGTTCTTGTAGACCTCATGCTCGGCGGGCACCACCTGCTGCTTGAGCTGGGCCATTGCCGCCTGCGCGTCGCCCTGGCGAATCAGCGTCTGCACCTGGGTGAACGCCGCGACATAGGCTTCGCGGCTGGCTTTCAAGGCGGCATAGGCGGCCTTGCCTTCGGGCAGGTAGAACAACGGCTCGAGCGTCGCCAGGGCCTGGGTGATGCGCTGCTTGGTGGTGTCGATGGCCTGCTGTACTTGCAGGTTGTCCTTGTCCAGCAACAGGTCGCGGGTGTTGCGCGCGTTGTCGCGCACACCGGTGGCGATGACCATGATCGGCTCGATCTTCGGCCAATCCTGTTTGACGATCACTACCGCCTGCTCCTTGAGCGTGGCCAGGTCGTGCAGTGCATAGAAGGCCAGGCCCAGGAGCGCCAGGGGCGCGATGGCAAAGCCGATGAGGATACGTTGTGCTGTGGTCAATCTGGTCATTTCAAAGCCTTACTAGTCGCGTACTTCGAACGCGGGAAACAGCGCGTGGAGGGTGCCCCACAGCTCAGGCAGCAAGCTTTGTGCCGAAGCACTGGGCAATTGCGCATCGAGCATGCGTGCCGTGCGCACCAACTGCACGACGAAGCGTTTGACCCCGAGCGCGTTCAAGCGCCGGGCCAGGGTGATGAGTCGGGGGGGATCGATCAGGTGCCAGTGCACCGTGGTGCGGCATTCGTAGTCGACGCCGCTGGCCAGCAGGTAGTCGAGGCTGCGCCAGTTGGCCTGGCCACTGCCGCGCACGCCGGTGACCGTCTGGCCGTCCTCGGCCAGCGCCTTGACGTCAAAGCCCACCCAGTCGGCGCCGGGCAGCACCCGGGCAAAGGCCGCGGGCTTGATCCCGGCACTGTGCAGGCCGATGGCAAAACCCATGGCCCGCACTTGGGCCATGGCCTCGGCCAGGCTGTCTTGCAGGGTCGGTTCGCCGCCGCTGAACACCACGGCGTCGAGCAGGCCCTGACGCCGCTGCAAAAATGTCAGCACCTGCGCCCAGGGCAGTTCATCGCTGCCCCGGGGCGGGATCAGTTGCGGGTTGTGGCAGTAACGACAGCGCCAGGCGCAGCCCTGGCAGAACAGCACACAGGCCAGCCTGCCGGGGTAATCGAGGGTGGTCAGGGGCACCATGCCCCCGACCCGTAGCGCTCGATTCATGGATGCCCGGCCGTTGCCGCACCCTCATTGAAGTGCAGCCGCTCGTGGTGCTCGGACTGTTTGCCGGGGTTGAACGCCGACACCGGGCGGTGATAGCCCATGACCCGGGTCCAGACTTCGCACCGTTGGCGTTGCGCCACGGCCGGGGTTTGCTGTGCAGTCATGATGAAGCTCCTTGCGGTTGAGGGTAAGGGGTCAGTGCACGCTGCCCTGCTGCTGGGCCAGCAGCAGCGCTTCGTCGCACTTGGGGCAGAACTCGTGTTCGCCATCCAGGTAGCCGTGTACCGGGCAAATCGAGAAGGTCGGGGTGATCGTCAGGTACGGCAGGCGAAAACGCTCCAGGGCCCTGCGCACCAGTTGCTTGCAGGCCTGGGCCGAGGAGATCCGCTCGGCCATGTACAGGTGCAGGACGGTGCCGCCGGTGTATTTGCATTGCAGCTCGTCCTGCAGTTCCAGGGCCTCGAACGGGTCGTCGGTGTAGCCCACCGGCAGCTGCGAGGAGTTGGTGTAGTACGGCGCCTGGCTGCAGCCGGCCTGGAGGATGTCGGGGAAGCGCTTGAGGTCTTCCTTGGCAAAGCGGTAGGTGGTGCCCTCGGCCGGGGTGGCCTCAAGGTTGTACAGGTGGCCGGTTTCTTCCTGGAAACGCACCAGGGTGGCGCGCACGTGGTCCAGCAGGTTCAGGGCGAAGCGCCGGCCCTGGGCGGTGTGCAGGCCCATCTGGTCATCGCTGAAGTTGCGCAGCATCTCGTGCAGGCCGTTGACGCCGATGGTCGAGAAGTGATTGCGCAAGGTGCCCAGGTAACGCTTGGTGTACGGATAAAGCCCGGCATCCATATGGTGCTGGATGACCTTGCGCTTGACCTCAAGGCTCTCCATGGCCAGCTCCATCAGCGCGTCCAGGCGTTGCAGCAGGCCACTGATGTCGCCCTTGTACAGGTAGCCCAGGCGCGCGCAGTTGATCGTCACCACGCCGAGCGAGCCGGTCTGCTCGGCCGAACCGAACAGGCCGCCACCGCGCTTGAGCAACTCGCGCACATCCAGCTGCAGGCGACAACACATCGAGCGCACCTGGTTGGGCTGCATGTCCGAGTTGAGGAAGTTCTGGAAGTACGGCAGGCCATAGCGGGCGGTCATGGCGAACAGGCGCTCGGCGTTGTCGCTGTCCCAGGGGAAGTCATGGGTGATGTTGTAGGTCGGAATCGGAAAGGTGAATACCCGGCCCTTGGCGTCGCCAGCCTGCATCACTTCAATGTAGGCGCGGTTGAGCAGGTCCATTTCGGCCTGCAGCTGGCCATAGGCAAAGGGCATTTCCTCACCGCCGATCACCGGGATCTGCTCGCGCAGGTCCTGCGGGCAGACCCAGTCGAAGGTCAGGTTGGTAAAGGGGGTTTGCGTGCCCCAGCGCGACGGCACGTTGAGGTTGTAGATGAACTCCTGGATGGCCTGGCGCACCTCTTCAAAGCTCAATTGATCCTTGCGCACATAGGGCGCCAGGTAGGTGTCGAACGAGCTGAAGGCCTGGGCCCCGGCCCACTCGTTCTGCAGGGTGCCGAGAAAGTTGACCATCTGCCCCAAGGCGCTGCTCAAGTGCTTGGGCGGCCCGGCCTCGACCCGCCCCGGCACGCCATTGAGGCCCTCGTGCAGCAAGCTGCGCAGCGACCAGCCGGCGCAGTAGCCAGCGAGCATGTCGAGGTCGTGGATATGCAGGTCGGCCTCGCGGTGGGCGCGGCCGATGGCTTCACTGTAGACCTCGTCGAGCCAGTAGTTGGCAGTGACCTTGCCGGAGACATTGAGTACCAGCCCGCCGAGGGAGTAACCCTGGTTGGCGTTGGCCTGCACCCGCCAGTCTTCGCGGTTGAGGTACTCGTTCATCGAGGTGGCCACCTCGACCAGGGTCTTGCGATCGCGGCGCAGGCGCCCGTGCTGTTCGCGGTAGACGATATAGGCGCGTAGCGAAAGGAAATGGCCGGCGTCCATCAATACCCGCTCGACCCGGTCCTGGATCTGTTCGACGTGCAGTTTCGAATAGCCCTCCAGATGGGCGAGCACGGCATCGAGTAAACCGTCCGCCTCGGCTTCGGCGTATTCGCCGGTGGCCTTGCCGGCGGCGATCAACGCCTGGCGGATCTTGTCCGCGTCAAAGGCCACCAGGCTGCCATCGCGCTTGTGCAACCGGTTATGCCCTACCCTGATCAGCGTGCTGTGCATTTGCCCTCCAGACACTACATATAGGTGTTTATTTGCTTAGAGACACAATATGCAGTGAAGGCTACGGGTAAAGCGGGTGGAAGAAATTGATCGATATCAAGAATCGCGGGGCAAGCCCGCTCCTACAGGGTGGGAGCGGGCTTGCCCCGCGATGAGGCCCTGACGGCCACCCTCACCCGCCGCTCATGTTCATGAACCGCAAGATCTGCACCTCCCCCTGCGGGTTGAAATCATGGCGCAAGGGTTTGCGCCGCAACGCCTGTTGCAGCGCGCTGACAATCGGCTGGTCATCCAGCGGATAGCGGCGCAACAAGCCGCGTAAATCCAGCGAGTCCTCCTGCCCCAGGCACAGCAACAAGCGCCCTTCCACCGTCATCCGCACCCGGTTGCAGCT
>NZ_JH650760.1:173613-183206 GCF_000259195.1 Pseudomonas donghuensis | reverse complement strand
GCTGTTGGGCGAGATAAAACCGATGCGGGTCGCCGGGTGCTGCGCCAGACGCACGTAGCGCGCCGGCCCGCCGCTGTGCTCGGCGCTGTCGAGCAGGGCGTGGCGGCTGGCAATCAGCGCCCGCACCTCGTCGCTGGCGCAGAACGACTCGCCGCGCGAACGGCCGACGTCGCCCAAGGGCATCTCCTCGATGAAGGTGATGTCGATGCGCTGGTCGATGGCGTACTGCACCAGGGGCAATACTTCATCGAAGTTGCGCCCCTTCATCACCACGCAGTTGAGCTTGACGCCCTCGAAGCCGGCATCACCCGCCGCCTCGATGCCGCGCAGGACCTGATCGAGATCGCCATTGCGGGTAATCGCCCGGAAGCGTTCGCCGTCCAGGCTGTCGAGGCTGATGTTCATGCGCTTGACCCCGGCGTCTACCAGCGGCCGGGCCAGGCGCTGCAGTTGCGAGCCATTGCTGGTCATCACCAGTTCGCGCAGGCCCGGCAAGGCACTCATGTGACGGCACAGCTCGACGATACCGGGGCGAATCAACGGTTCGCCGCCGGTCAGGCGGATCTTGCGCACGCCCTGGCCAACGAACAGCGTGGCCAGGCGTTGCAACTCCTCAAGGGTCAGCACCTGCTGGCGCGGCAGGAAGGTCATGTGCTTGGCCATGCAGTACACACAGCGAAAATCACAGCGATCGGTCACCGACATGCGCAAGTAATCGATCTGCCGCCCGAAGCCGTCCTGCATCACAGTGCTCATCACCGTCCCCTTATTGCACCAGCGGTGAGTCGGCGCCCTGCAAGCGGATGCCGCGAATATCGGCGGCACCGATCAGGGTTTGCAGGTACTGCACCAACGCCTTTTGCCACACGCCCTGTTGCAACTGGGTGCGAATCGCCGTGGCCACTGCCTCGTACGGCAAGGCCTGGCCTTCGATGCGCTGGTCGACACTGACCAAGTGCCAGCCGTAGCGGCTTTCCAGCGGCTTGACGGCCAGCCCCGGCGCCAGGGTGAACAGTTGGCGTTCCAGCTCCGGCACGGTCTGGCCCTTGCTGATCTGTCCCAGCTCACCGCCCTGGGCCTTCGACGGGCAGGCCGAGTACTTCTGCGCAAGCTCGGCGAACTGCTCGGGGAACTGCATCAGGCGCTCATGGAGAATCTCGGCCTGCACCAGCGCCAGGCTGCGCGCCTCGGCATCGTCCGGCGCGCATTCGAGCAGGATGTGCCGCACCGCCAGCAGCGGTGCGCTGTGAAAGCGCCCGCGGTTGCTGTCGTAATAACGCAGGCAGGTGGCCTCGTCACACACCGGCACCTGCACTTCGCGCTCCAGCAACAGGCGCGTGGCGGCTTCCTCCTGGTTCTCGCCGGCGCCAACCTGCACCGCCAGCCCCAACTCGGCAATCCGCTGCTGCATCAGCTCGCGGATCACCAGGGCGCGGGCGGCCATGTACATGGCCTCCTCGCGATCGACCGCCGGGTGGTACTGCAGCTCCTGGGCCAAGGCCTCGGGGCCGATGGCGACGCCATTGACGCTGATCACCGGCCACTCCTGCTCGCTACTGGCGATCAGTTGCGCGGGCACCTCGACCGCCACCGCCTGCTCGCCCGCCTCGGGCACAGGCGGCGTCGACGAAGCGCAGCCACCGCCACCACCATTACCGCCACCACATCCGCATCCGCTAGTCATGGCAACCTCCTCAGGCTTTCTGCCGCACGATTTGATAACGCCGGCCCAGGTACCACACCGGTGCGCTGACGATGTGCACCAGGCGGGTGAACGGGAACAGCACGAACAGGGTCAGGCCCAGCAGCACGTGCAGCTTGTACACCAGGCTTACCGGGGCAATCGCCGCCGCCGCGTCCACCGGCCGCAGCAGCACGGTGTTCTGCGCCCAGTCGGCAAGCCTGACCATGACCGAACCATCCATATGGCCGGTGGAGGCAACGATGGTCAGCAGGCCGAGCACCAGCTGCGCCAGCAACACCAGCAGGATGAGAATGTCCGAGGTGCTGGAGGTGGCGCGTACCCGCGGCTCAGTCAGCCGCCGGTGCAGCAGCATGATCAGGCCGATCAGGCACAGCAGGCCGAAGAAGCCACCGGAGACCATCGCCAGCAGTTGCTTGTGCTCGGTGCTGATCACATGGTGATAGACCGACGCCGGGGTCAGCAGGCCGACAAAATGCCCCGCCAGCACGAACAGCACGCCGATGTGAAAGAAGTTGCTCGCCACGCGCATGCCGCGCTTGTCGAGCATCTGGCTGGAGCCGGCCTTCCAGCTGTATTGCGAGAGGTCAAAGCGCGCCCAGCTGCCGAGCAAGCAGATGGCCAGCGCCACGTAGGGATAAATCCCGAACAACAACAGGTTCCACTTAGACATTACCCACCTCCCCGACCGGCGCGCCGGCCTGGCCTTGATGCTGAAAATCGACCCAGTGCAGCGGTACCGCGCTCTCTTCGCGCGCCTTGCCCGGGGCACTTGGCATTGAGCTGCAACGCTCCTGCTGTTCGGCCTTGAGAAAGTCCACGGCCTCTTCCTCCCAGATCTTGTCCAGGGCTTCGAGGGAGTCGTCGCGTTGCTCGGCGGCCACCTGCTCGCGCAGGTCGGCCACCGCCTGGTGCGGCTCGGCGCCGGCAATCTGCAGCAGCGCCCGGAAGCAACTGGCGTAGGCGCTCTCGCGCTCCTCCAGGCGTGCGGCAAGCAGCGCCAGCAGGTGCGCGACATCGGCCAGGCCCTCGCGGGCCTCGAGGTCTTCGCGGGTCGAGAGGTATTCCAGGTACAGCGGAATGTAGTCCGGCAGCTCCTTGACGCCGATGGCAAAGCCCGCGTCTTCATACTGGGCGAGCATGTCGACCATGGCCTGGCCGCGGTCGCGGGACTCGCCATGCACATGCTCGAACAGCAACAGCGACAACGAGCGGCCACGGCCGAACAGCGCGCCGTAATGTTCCTGGCCATCCATCAGGTCGTTGTTGCAGATCAGCTCCAGCAACTCGAACAGGGCGCCGCGCTGGCGCGGGCTGATTTCCCGCGCCTGGATGATCGCCTGCTCCAGCTCGTCGCGGCCGGCCACCAGGGTTTCGCTCGGGTAATCGAGCAGCAGCGAAATCACTTTAAGGATGCGCATGCTCAGTCCTCCCACAGCTGTACGGTTTTGAGGATGTCGCGGCGGTTGGCCTTCTTCGCCCCGAACATGTTGGTGTCCGAGCTGCCACTGCAGCCGCTGCCGAAACTGAAGCCGCAACCGGAGCGCTCGGCGAAGGCATCGCTCATGGCTTCTTCGCGGTGGGCACTGGGTACCACGTAGCGGTCCTCGTAGTTGGCGATGGCCAGGTAGCGGTACATCTCCTCGACCTGGTTGACGCTCAAGCCGACGTCGCTGAGCACCTTGAGGTCCTGCACGCCTTCGACCTGTTCGGCGCGCTTGTAGGCGCGCATGGCCAGCAGGCGCTTGAGGGCGCGTTTCACCGGTTTTTCGTCGCCGGCGGTCAGCAGGTTGGCCAGGTAGCGCAGCGGAATGCGCAGGCTGTCGACATCCGGGATCACCCCGTTCATGCCCACGGTGCCAGCGGCCGCAGCGTTCTGGATCGGCGACAGCGGCGGTACGTACCAGACCATCGGCAAGGTGCGGTATTCCGGGTGCAGCGGCAGCGCCAGCTTCCAGTCGACGGCCATCTTGTACACCGGCGAGCGTTGTGCGGCGTCGATCACCGACTGCGGCACGCCGTCTGCCAGGGCCTGGCGGATCACCGCCGGGTCGTTGGGGTCGAGGAAGATTTCCAGCTGCTTCTCGTACAGGTCGTGCTCGTTGGCGGTGCTGGCCACCTCACTGATGCGGTCGGCGTCATACAGCAGCACGCCGAGGTAGCGGATACGGCCGACGCAGGTTTCGGCACACACGGTGGGCATGCCCGCTTCGATGCGCGGGTAGCAGAAGATGCATTTTTCCGACTTGCCGCTCTTCCAGTTGAAGTAGATCTTCTTGTACGGGCAGCCGCTGATGCACATGCGCCAGCCGCGGCATTTTTCCTGGTCGATGAGGACGATACCGTCCTCCTCGCGCTTGTAGATCGCCCCGCTCGGGCAGGACGCCGCGCACGCCGGGTTCAGGCAGTGCTCGCACAGGCGCGGCAGGTACATCATGAAGGTGTTTTCGTACTCCCCGTAGATGTCGGCCTGGATCTGGTCGAAGTTCTTGTCCTTGCGCCGCTTGGCGAACTCGGTGCCGAGGATTTCTTCCCAGTTCGGGCCCCACTCGATCTTCTCCATGCGCTTGCCGGACACCACCGAGCGCGGCCGCGCCGTCGGTTGGTGCTCGCCCAGCGGCGCGGTGTGCAGGTGCTGGTAGTCGAAGTCGAACGGCTCGTAGTAGTCATCCAGGCTCGGCAGGTCGGGGTTGGCGAAGATGTTCGCCAGCACCCGGAACTTGCCGCCGATGCGCGGGTTGATCGAGCCGTTGGCGTTGCGCACCCAGCCGCCCTTCCACTTGTCCTGGTTTTCCCACTCTTTCGGGTAGCCGACCCCGGGCTTGGATTCAACGTTGTTGAACCAGGCGTACTCCATGCCTTCGCGGCTGGTCCAGACGTTCTTGCAGGTGATCGAGCAAGTGTGGCAACCGATGCATTTGTCCAGGTTCAGGACCATGCCAATTTGTGAACGGATCTTCATGACAGCACTCCTCATTCCATCTCGGTCGGCAGCGGACCTGGCAGCTCATCGCCGCGCGAACCGTCGAGCCAGTCGACCTTGGCCATCTTGCGCACCACGACGAATTCGTCGCGGTTGCAGCCGACCGTGCCGTAATAGTTGAAGCCATAGGCCTGTTGGGCATAACCGCCGATCATGTGGGTCGGCTTGAGCACCACGCGGGTGACCGAGTTGTGGTGGCCGCCGCGGGTCTTGGTGGTCTCGGCGCCTGGCACGTTCACGATCCGTTCCTGGGCGTGGTACATCATCACCATGCCTTCCTTGACCCGCTGGCTGACCACCGCCCGCGCGGTCAGCGCGCCGTTGGCGTTGAAGCACTCGATCCAGTCGTTGTCCTCGATGCCGGCCTTCTTCGCGTCGATTTCCGAGAGCCAGACGATCGGCCCGCCGCGGCTGAGGGTGAGCATCAGCAGGTTGTCGCTGTAGGTGCTGTGGATGCCCCACTTCTGGTGCGGGGTGATCCAGTTGAGAACGATCTCGGTCTCGCCGTTGCTGCGCTTGCCTTTCACCCCGGCGATGGTGCGGGTGTTGACCGGTGGCCGGTAGCTCATCAGCTGCTCGCCGAACGCCTGCATCCACGGGTGATCCTGGTAGAACTGCTGGCGGCCGGTGATGGTCCGCCACGGGATGTTCTCGTGCACGTTGGTGTAGCCGGCGTTGTAGCTGACATGATCATCCTCGAGCCCCGACCAGGTCGGGCTGGAGATGATCTTGCGCGGCTGCGCCTGGATGTCACGGAAACGGATCGCTTCGTGGGCCTTGGACAGCGCCAGGTGGCTGTGGTCGATGCCGGTGAACTGCGACAGTGCCGCCCAGGCCTTGACTGCGACATGGCCGTTGGTTTCCGGCGCCAGCGAGAGGATCACCTCGGCGGCGTCGATGGCGGTGTCGATCTTCGGCCGGCCCTGGCTGATGCCCGCCTCCACTTCGCGGTAGTTCAGCTCACCGAGGAACTTCACTTCCTCATCGGTGTTCCAGTTGATGCCCTTGCCGCCGTTGCCGAGTTTTTCCAGCAGTGGGCCAAGCGAGGTGAACTGCTTGTAGATGTTCGGGTAATCACGCTCGACCACCTGCAGGTTCGGCGCGTTCTTGCCCGGCTGCGGAGCGACGCCGGCGGTTTTCCAGTCGGTGCCGCCAAACGGCTGGGCCAGTTCGCCGACGCTGTCATGCATCAGCGGTACGGTGACCAGGTCCTGCTCGATGCCCAGGTGCCCTTCGGCCATGGCCGAGAAGGCCTTGGCGATGCCTTTGTAGATCTCCCAGTCCGAACGCGATTCCCAGGCCGGGTCAATCGCTGCCGACAGCGGGTGGATGAAGGGGTGCATGTCCGAGGTGTTCATGTCGTCCTTCTCGTACCAGGTCGCGGTCGGCAGGACGATGTCGGAATACACGCAGGTCGAGGACATGCGGAAATCCAGGGTGGTGACCAGGTCGAGCTTGCCGATGGCGCCCTCGTCGACCCATTCAGCCTCTTGCGGCTTGCAGTCGCCGACCTGGCCGATGTCTTCGTTCATCACCCCGTTGCGGGTGCCCAGCAGGTACTTGAGCATGTACTCGTGGCCCTTGCCCGACGAGCCCAGCAGGTTGGAACGCCAGATGAACATGTTGCGCGGGAAGTTGACCGGGTTGTCGGGCTGTTCGCAGGCAAAGCGCAGGCTGCCTTCGTGCAGGCCCTTGACCACGTAGTCCTTGGGCGCCATACCGGCCGCCGCAGCGTCACGGCAGATGTGCAACGGGTTGGTGTTGAGCTGTGGCGCGCTGGGCAGCCAGCCGGCGCGTTCGGCGCGGATGTTGTAGTCCAGGGCGTGTTCGGGGAACTGGCGCTTGTCGGCCAGTGGCGAGAGCACGTCGTGCATGCTCATCTTCTCGTGGCGCCATTGCGAGCTGTGGGCATAGAAGAAACTGGTGCCGTTCATCTGTCGTGGCGGCCGGCTCCAGTCCAGGCCGAAGGCCAGGGGCAGCCAGCCGCACTGCGGGCGCAGTTTCTCCTGGCCGACGTAGTGGGCCCAACCGCCACCGGTCTGGCCGACGCAACCGCAGAGCATGAGCATGTTGATCAGCCCGCGGTAGTTCATGTCCATGTGGTACCAGTGGTTCATCGCCGCCCCGACGATGATCATCGAGCGGCCACGGGTCTTGTCGGCATTGTCGGCAAACTCGCGGGCGATCTGGATGGCCTTCTCGCGGCTGACACCGGTGATCTGCTCCTGCCAGGCCGGGGTGCCGGGCACGCTGGCATCGTCATAGTCGCGGGCGACGTTGGCGCCACCCAGGCCACGGTCGATGGCAAGGTTGGCCGCCGACAGGTCGAACACGGTCGCCACCTTGACCTGGCTGCCGTCGGCCAGGGTCAGGCTGCGCACCGGCACGCGGCGGTACTGCACCGCATCGCCGGCGACATGCTGGAAGTGCTCCTGGCTTTCACCGGCGAAATACGGGAAGGCCACTTCCGCGACATCGCCGCCAATCAGGCTCAGGGTCAGGTCGATCTCGCGGCCCTCGCCGCCTTCACGGGCCAGGATGTTCCACTTGCCCTGCTCGCCCCAGCGATAGCCGATCGAGCCCTGGGGCGAGACCAGCTCGCCGCCGGCATCGACGGCGATGGTTTTCCATTCCGGGTTGTTGTCCTGGCCGAGGTTGTCGGCCAGGTCCGAGGCGCGCAGGAAGCGGTCCGGCTGGTAACCGTTGCCCGGTGCGGTACCGAGCATCGGCTTGAGCAGCACCAGCACCGGCAGGTCGGTATAGCGCTTGGCGTACTCGGTGAAGTAGGCGCTTGGCTGGTCCAGGTGAAATTCTTTGAAGATCACATGGTTGAAGGCCTGGGCCAGGGCGGCGTCAGTGCCCTGCTTGGGGTTGAGCCAGAGGTCGGTGAGCTTGGCCACTTCCGAATAGTCGGGGGTGATGGCCACGGTCTTGGTGCCCTTGTAACGCACTTCGGTAAAGAAGTGCGCGTCGGGGGTGCGGGTTTGTGGAACGTTCGAGCCCCAGGCGATGATGTAGTTGGAGTTGTACCAGTCGGCCGACTCCGGCACGTCGGTCTGTTCGCCCCAGACCATTGGTGAAGCCGGCGGCAGGTCGCAGTACCAGTCGTAGAAGCTCAGGCAGGTGCCGCCCAGCAGCGACAGGTAACGGGCACCGGCGGCGTAGCTGACCATCGACATCGCCGGGATCGGCGAGAAGCCCACCACCCGGTCGGGGCCGTACTGCTTGATGGTGTAGACGTTGGCGGCGGCGATGATCTCGGTGACTTCATCCCAGCTGGAGCGAATGAAGCCGCCCATGCCGCGCTTGCTCTTGTAGCTGTCAGCCTTGGCCTTGTTCTCGACGATGGACGCCCAGGCCTCGACCGGCGCCATGCTCTGGCGCGCCTCGCGCCACAGCTTGAGCAGCGGCTTGCGGATCTTCGGGTACTTCAGGCGGTTGGCGCTGTAGATGTACCAGCTGTAGCTGGCACCGCGCGGGCAACCGCGTGGCTCGTGGTTGGGCAGATCGTTACGGGTACGCGGGTAGTCGGTCTGCTGGGTTTCCCAGGTGATCAGGCCGTTCTTCACGTAGATTTTCCACGAGCAGGAGCCGGTGCAGTTGACCCCGTGGGTGGAGCGCACGATCTTGTCGTACTGCCAGCGCGAACGGTAGACGTTCTCCCAGTCGCGCGACTCCTTGCGGGTCTCGCCATGCCCCTGGGCAAACTCGCCTTGCTTGCGGTTGAAGAACCGCAGTTGATCCAGTAAATGACTCATGGTGCTTTCCTCTCAGGCTTGCTGCGGGGTTCTGTGCCCCGCCCGTGCAAGATGTGAATTCGGGGTCATGTCAGCAGGGCGTCGCGGCGCCTTTACGCGCGTACCACCACCAGGTCACGACGATGCAGCTCAGGTAGAAGCCGACGAACATGTAGAAGGCCATCTGCGGGCCACCGGTCAGGGCCATGGAAGAGCCAAAGGTCTTGGGAATGAAGAACGCGCCGAAAGCGCCCATGGCCGAGCTGAAGCCGAGCACCGCGGCCGACTCCTTGCCGGCGTCCTTGAGCGCTTGTTCGCGGGCGGCGGCGCCTTTGCCGCTGGCGGCTTTTTCGTGCAGGGTGCGGAAAATCACCGGGATCATGCGAAAGGTCGAACCGTTGCCGATGCCGGTGGTGATGAACAGCAGCATGAACATGCCGAGAAAACCGTAGAAGTTGCCGCTCTCGCCCTGCGCGGGGATGAACGCCAGCACACCGAAGACCATGACGATCATCAGCACGAAGTTCCACAGGGTCACTCTCGCACCACCGAGCTTGTCCGCCAGCCAGCCGCCCAGCGGGCGTACCAGGGCGCCGACCAGCGGGCCTAAGAAGGCAAAGGTCAGGGCGTTGACCTGCGGGAAGGCGGTCTTGATCAGCAGCGGAAAGGCTGCCGAGAAGCCGATGAACGAGCCGAAGGTGGCCAAGTACAACCAGCACATCAGCCAGTTGTGCTTGCGCTTGAAGATCACCGCCTGCTCGCTGAACGAGGCCTTGGCGCTGGACAGGTCGTTCATGCCGAACCAGGCCAGCAAGGTGACCAGGATAATGAACGGCACCCAGATGAAGCCTGCGTTCTGCAGCCACAGTTGGCCACCGTCGGCGAGCGCCTGCGGCTGGCCACCGAACGCACCGAACAGGCCGAAGGTGATCACCAGCGGCACGCAGAACTGCATCACCGAGACGCCGAGATTACCCAGGCCGGCGTTCAGGCCCAGGGCTGTGCCCTGCTGCGACTTGGGGTAGAAGAAGCTGATGTTGGACATGCTCGAGGCGAAGTTGCCGCCGCCAAAGCCGCACAGCAGCGCAATCATCACGAACACGCTGTAGGGCGTGCCCGGGTCCTGCACGGCAAAGCCCATCCACAGCGACGGCGCCAGCAGCGAGGCGGT
>NZ_JH650760.1:145652-173600 GCF_000259195.1 Pseudomonas donghuensis | reverse complement strand
GGGCGCCCGCCGAAGATCGGCACCATGAACGAGTAGAACACCCGGAAGGTCGCCCCCGACAGCCCCGGCAAGGCCGCCAGCCAGAACAGCTGGTCGGTGCTGAAGCTGAAGCCGATGGCATTCAGGCGCACGATCACCGTGCTCCACACCATCCACACGGCAAAGGCCAGCAGCAGTGCGGGGATCGAGATCCACAGGTTGCGGGTAGCGGTCTTTTTGCCGCTACGGCCCCAGAACGCGGGATCTTCCGGGCGCCAGTCGTGAATCACCGGGCCTTTGTCAGGCGTGTTAAGAACCGACATGGTCTTCTCCTTGGGCAATGCTGGAAAACGGGGACGCGGTCGCTGGAGGCTGTTTGCCCAGCAGCGGGCGCTTGCGGATTTCGCTGAAGTACATCCAGGTGAGCGACACCCAGACCACGCCGTACATCAACATGAAGCAGGAGGAGCGCACGCCGGTGAGGTCGACCAGCGCGCCGAACAGAATCGGCAGGATGAAGCCGCCCAGGCCGCCGGCCAGGCCGACGATGCCGGACACCGCGCCCATGTTGTGCGGGTAATCGTTGGCGATGTACTTGAACACCGAGGCCTTGCCGAAGGCGAAGGCGATGCCCATGACGAACAGCAGCACGGTGAACAGCGCCGGGTTCAGGCCGATGTGAAAGTCCAACGGGCCGTTGATGGTCTGCACCTGCAGCTGGGTTTGCGGGTACGACAGCAGGAACAGGCAGATCCAGCTGACCCACAGCACCCACCAGGTCACGCTCTGCGCGCCCCAGCGGTCGGACATCCAGCCACCGACGGCGCGCAGCACCCCGCCCGGCAGCGAGAAGCAGGCGGCCAGCAACGCCGCGCTTTGCAGGCTGAAGCCGTATTCCTGGACGTAGTACTTGGTCATCCACAGCGCCAGGGCCACGTAACCGCCGAAGACGATCGAGTAGTACTGGCAGTAGCGCCACACCGCAGGCTCGGCCAGGGCCTTGAGCTGTTCGCCCAGGCTCGCCCCCGAAGCGCTGCGGTGGGCCTTGTTGTCGGCACTGAGAAACCAGAACAGCAAGGCAGTGATGAACAGGATGGCGCTGAACACCTTCGGTACCAGTTGCCAGCTGCCGGCGGCAATCAACGCCGGGGCGAGGAACTTGGTCACCGCCGCCCCGGCGTTGCCGGCGCCGAAGATGCCCATGGCCAGGCCCTGGTTGTCCTGCTCGAACCACTTGGCGACATAAGCGATGCCGACCGAGAACGAGCCACCGGCAAGCCCGACGAACAAGCCCAGGACCAGGAACTGCCAATAGGCGCTGGCGTGGCTGATCAGGTACAGCGGCAGCACGCAGGCCAGCATAAGCAGAAAGAACACACTGCGCCCGCCGAAGCGGTCGGTGAGCATGCCCAGCGGCAAGCGCACCAGCGAGCCGGTCAGCACCGGGGTGGCGGCCAGCAGGCCGAACTGGGTTTCGTTGAGCTGCAGCAGTTCCTTGATCGGCACGCCGAGCACGGCAAACATCATCCAGACCATGAAGCAGACGGTGAAGGCCAGCGTACTCATGCCCAGCACCAGGCCTTGGCGTATTCGCGGTTGAGTCATCTTGGGTCTCCAGTCAGGTAGCCATGGCCGGCAGACTAGAGAGGCAAACCCCGAGAAAACTTGACCCCGATCAAAGAAGCCCTGGCACCCCTGGGCCTATGCTTGTACTGCCTACCTCCAACGAGGTAGCACCGAAAAACCTCTAAACCCTTTGTTTATCAGGGTGTTGCCAGTTTCCCACCGGGCTTGGCGGTAAAACTGGCGGTTGAAAACTCTTTAGAGGTAGAGCGCCAGGGACAGGCTGCGAAACGATCAGTTGCAACACCCTGGAGTGCTCCATGTACCGTTTTCCCCTCCTCACCCCTGGCCCGCGTCCATGATCGGCTGGCTGCGCAGCTCGTTGCCCGCGCGCGCGGGCCTGGCGGTGATTCTGATCGCCGTGCTGGCCCTGGCCAGTTCGCTCAGTGCCGGCCTGATCGCCTGGTTCAGCCAGGGCGATGCCGCCGCCATCAACACCGCCGGCTCCGTGCGCATGGAGACCTACCACCTGAGCTGGAAGCTGGCCGCCGGCGCCGAGCGCGCCGACCTCGAACGCATTCGCGACAGCCTGCAGCAGCGGCTCAACAGTCAGGCGCTCATAGCCGTGCTCGAAGACGGCAACAACCTCGAGCTGCAGGCCAGCTACCAGCAATTGCAGCAGTACTGGCAGCAGACCCTGCTGCCGGCCTTGCAACGTGGTGACGCCACGGCTTTTCAGGCCAGTACCCTGCCCTTCGTCAACCAGCTCAATCAGTTCGTCAACCTGCTGCAGCGCCAGAGCGAACACAAGCAGGGCTGGCAACAGGTGATCCAGGGCGCGGCGCTGTTCACCACCATGATCGTCCTGCTGTTCGGCCTGTACGAGCTGCAATACAACGTCATCACACCGTTGAAAGAGTTGGTGGACGCCACCCAGCGCTTTCGCCGCGGCGAGTTCCAGGCGCGGGTCAACCACCAGTCCGAGGACGAGCTCGGCGAGCTGGCCACCAGTTTCAACGCCATGGCCGAGACCATCGAACAATCCCACCGCACCTTGGAAACCCAGGTCCGGCAAAAAACCCTCAACCTGCAGCAGGCCAACGCCGCCCTCGAGCTGCTGTACCAAAGCAGCCGCAGCCTGGCCACCCGGCTGGCCAACGCCGAGGGCCTGGATGAGCTGATCCGGCGCTTTCAGCAACGCTTGCCGGGCCTGCGCCTGTCGCTGTGCCTGCAAGGCCAGTTACAGGCCCCGGCCCAACAACTGCTGGCCCTGCATGGCGCCGACAGCCGCAAGATCTGCGCCAGCAGCGATTGCGCCAGCTGCCAACGCCACCAGCGCACCCACCATCACACGTTCAGCATCAGCAACCAGGGCAGTACCCTCGGTGAGCTGAAGGCGCACTTTATCGACGGCCACGAGCCGCAAGCCTGGGAGACCGAGCTGATCCAGGCCCTGGCCAACCTGATCGGCACCTCGCTGTCGCTCAAGCGCCAGCGTGAACAGGACCACCGCCTGGTGCTGCTCGAAGAGCGCGCGATCATCGCCCGCGAACTGCACGATTCCCTGGCCCAGGCGCTGTCGTACATGAAGCTGCAGGTCAGCCGCATGCAGACGTTGATGCGTCGTGGCGAGCCGGTGGCGACCCTGGAGAACGTCACCGCCGAGCTGCGCGAAGGCCTGAACAACGCCTATCGCCAGTTGCGCGAACTGCTCACCACCTTCCGCCTGCAGATTCACGACGCCGGCCTTGTGCAGGAGCTCAAGGACACCGCCGAGGAGTTCTCCCGCCGTGGCGAATTCCAGGTGCACCTGCACGTCGACAGCCTGGCCTTCGAGCTGTCGGCCAGCGAGCAGATCCACATCCTGCAGATCACCCGCGAGGCGCTGTCCAACTGCCTGCGCCATGCCCATGCGCAGAACGCCTGGCTGCAATTGCGCCAGTATGGCGAAACCGTCTGCCTGTCGATCGAGGACGACGGCCGTGGTTTCAGCGGCACCCACGACCTGCGCGAACACCACGGCCTGAACATCATGGACGAGCGGGCCCGCAGCCTGCGCGGCCAGTTGCAGATTGTTGGCCGGGAGCCGCAAGGCACCCGGGTACAGATGGAATTTCGCCCGGAGTTTCTCGGGCACCTGACAGAAGGTAACCCTGCATGACCCCCTCCCCGCGCTACCGAATCCTGCTGGTCGACGACCACCCGATGATGCGCCGCGGCATCCGCCAGATGCTCGAACTGGAAGACGACTTCGAGATCGTCGGCGAAGCCGGCCACGGCGAAGAAGCCCTGGCCCTGATCCCGGCGCTGCAACCGGACCTGGTGCTGCTGGACAACAACATGCCGCAGATGAACGGCATCGAAACCCTGCGCCATCTGCGCAGCCAGGGCTTTGCCGGCAAGGTGCTGCTGTTCACCGTGTCCGATGCCGAGGACGACATTCGCGACGCCCTGCGCCTGGATGCCGACGGTTACCTGCTCAAGGACATGGAACCGGAGCTGTTGATCCAGTATATCCGCGACGCCATGAACGGCGCCCTGGTGATCAGCCCCGGGCTGACCCGGGTGATGGCCCAGGCCCTGCGCTCACCGCCGCGCCAGCCGGAGGTGGAGCTGACCGAGCGCGAGCGCCAGGTGCTCAAGACCATCGCCAGCGGCTACAGCAACAAGGTCATCGGCCACAAGCTGGGCATCACCGAGGGCACGGTCAAGGTCCATGTGAAAAACCTGCTGCACAAGCTCGGCCTGCGTTCGCGGGTAGAGGCGGCGGTGTGGGCCATGGAGCATCTGCGCCAAAGCGCCTGAGCCCCTGTTGCAGATGCCCCTTTGGAGGTAGACCGGCGGAGGCATAGGCCGCCGGCGTCGGGGGTTTTACCATAGGCGCCAGCGGAGGTACGCCATGCTGACCCACCCTTCTACCGTTCTGGTTTTACGTCGTCATCACTTGTTCAGCCAACTGCCGGACAACGTTTTCGAAGCCGTCTGTGGCCTGGCCATGCTCCGGCGCCTGAGCTGCCATGACACGCTCATGCACCAGGGCGACCCGGCCAAGCGCTTCTTCTTGCTGGTCAGTGGCCAGATCAAGCTGTACCGGCTCAGCGCCGAGGGCCAGGAACATCTGGTGGAGATCATCCAGCCGGGCCAGACCTTTGCCGAAGCGCTGCTGTTCAGCCAGGCGCGCAGTTACCCGGTGACGGCCACGGCGCTCAAGGACTGCGTGTTGATCAGCATCGATGGCGCCCATTACCGCAATGCCCTGGAAGACCAGCCACAGGTGTGCCTGGCCATTCTGGCGAGCATGAGCATCCACCTGCACCAGCGTCTCAGGGACATCGACACCCTGACCTCGGCCAGCGCCAGCCGCCGGGTGATCAACTTCTTGCTGCAGGAATGCGACCCCGACAGTGGCCGGGTCGAGTTGCAGGTGTCCAAGCGCCTGGTGGCCTCCAAGCTGGGCATCCAGCCAGAGACCTTTTCGCGCACCCTGCACCGTCTGGTGGAACGCGGCCTGATCGCCATGGAACGGCGCAGCATCCACATCCTCGCCGCCGATGAGCTGGCCGGTTACTCGGGTTAGCCCCAGTAGCCGGCCCTGCCCTCAACTGGCCGCCAGGCCCTTGCCGGCGCGCTCCAGGTTGCGCCACAACCACACCGGCAACACCTCGGGGTCGAGGCTGTCGATCAGGTTCTTCAGGGTCAAACCCAGCTCGGTGTCGCCCTCGATCACCAGGCGGCGGCGGAAGAACAGCGTGTCCGGGTCCTCCTGACGGCTGGCCAGCAAGAGAAACTCGCGCCAGTTGCCGCGAATGGTGACATCGGCCTTGGCCCGCTCGGCGATCTGCAGGCCATCGCGGTTGCGGGTCAGGTACCAGGCCAGGTCCAGGTCGGGAATCCGCAGGCACAACCAGCGCCCGCGCAGCAGGTCGAACTCACCGTCGCGCAGGGGCTCGGCCAGGCAGCGATTAAGCGCCTGCTGCAAAGCAACCCGCTGAATCACGAACGGCACCCGACGGATCAGCGGCAGCACCCGGTCGGCACCTTTCAACAGCCATTGCGTGCGGTTCAGCACAGGCCCACCTCCTCGACCCGCAACATGCCCGCCTGGCCGTGCCAGTAGCCGTTGCAACCTTCGACAAACAACGGCGGCGCCTCGCCCTGGCGCACCCGGGCAAAGGCCTGAACCACCTCGACCATGCCCTGGGCCCGCGGGCTCAGGCGCAACAGGTCGGCGCCGCAGGCCTCAAGCCCCGGGTAGTCGGCCAGCAAGTTGGTG
Organism: Pseudomonas donghuensis; assembly: GCF_000259195.1. Classification (GTDB taxonomy): domain Bacteria; phylum Pseudomonadota; class Gammaproteobacteria; order Pseudomonadales; family Pseudomonadaceae; genus Aquipseudomonas; species Aquipseudomonas donghuensis. Next base: position 167,785 of record NZ_JH650760.1, on the reverse strand, counting down.
ACCTCGGCCGACATGGTCTGGATGCCGTTCAGGGTGAACAGCGCCTGGCCTTCCTGGCTACTCAGGGCCAGGCCGTCGGGGTAGTTGATGCAGCAGAACTGGCAGTCGTCCTTGGGCCGGTTTTCGGCACGGGCGGTAAAACAGCGCGCCGAGTAAGCCAGCGGCAGATGCCCATAGGCAAAGACTTCAACCTCAGGCAACTCACGGTTCAACTCAACGGCCTGGTCGAGCACCGCGCGGATCAGTGTGGCCGAACACTCCACCGGCGGCACCCAGCGGATCATCCCGCAATCGAGCAGCTTGGCCAACGCGTGGCCGTTGTACAGGTTGAGCGCGGGGCCGGCCACGAACGGCAGCTTGCGCTCAGCCAGGTACTGCACCGCACCCATGTCGTTGGCCTCCACCAGCAGCTCGCCGTTGTCGCACAAGCGGCGCAGGCTGGAGAGCTCGGAAGCGGCTTCGATCAGGGTCAGGCTCGACAACACGATCTGCGCCGGGCTGCAGGCCTGCAGCTCGCGGCCCAGACCAAGCCAGTGATCGAGGTTCATGGCCCGGCGTTTCGAGCACACGGTTTCCCCCAGATAAATCACATCCAGGGGCAAGGCCGACATCTCGCTGTAGAAACGCCCCAGTTGTTCCTTGTCCCAGTAATACAGGACGGGTCCCAGGCTGAGCTTCATGTCCAGTCCCTCATTGCCATGATCGATGGTAAGCACCCAGGGTGGTCTGGCTGCCTTCGGACAAACCGGCCAGCACCTGACGCCACTGGTCCTTGACCGTGAAGCGTTGCGGTGCCAGGCGATGGGCGTCGAGCGCGGCACGCCAGACCTGGGTGACCTGCTCGACATAGGCCGGGCTGCGCTGGCGGCCCTCGATCTTCACCGCCTCGACGCCCATGGCGGCGAGTTCCGGCAGCAGGTCGAGGGTGTCGAGGCTGGTGGGCTCTTCCAGGGCATGGAAGCGCTTGCCATCCACCAGGAAACGGCCCTTGCACAGGGTCGGGTAACCGGCCGGCTCGTCGGGTTGATAGCGGTCGATCAGCACTTCGCTCAGGCGTGCACTCAAGCCCTCGGCGTCTTCGCTCCAGCGCACCGCCTTGGCCGGCGAACAGACGCCGCACAGGTTCGGCGACTCGCCGGTGATGTACGACGACAGGTGGCAACGCCCTTCGGCCATGATGCACAGGCTGCCGAAGGCAAAGACCTCGATGGGCACCGTGCTGTTGGCTGCCACCTGGCGTACCTGGGCCAGCGACAGCACCCGTGGCAGCACGGCGCGGCGGATGTTGTAGTGCTGGGCGTAGAACGCCAGGGCGCTGGCGTTGGTGGCCGAGCCTTGCACCGAGAGGTGCAGGCTCAACTGCGGGTGGCGCTGGGCCGCATAGCCGAGCACACCCGGGTCGGCGGCGATCAGGGCATCGACACCATGGTCGGCGGCACGGTCGACCGCGCGCTGCCAGCGTTCCCAACCCTGGGGTTGCGGGTAGGTGTTGACCGCGACATAGAGCTTGCGTTGGTGTTGGCGGATATGGGCAACAGCGGCGTCGAACTGCTTGTCGTCCATGTTCAGCCCGGCGAAATGCCGGGCGTTGGTGTCGTCGCGAAAGCCGACGTAAACAGCATCGGCGCCTTGGCGCACCGCGGCTTTAAGCGCAGGCAGGTTGCCTGCCGGGCAGACCAGTTGCATGGGGTTTCCTCATCAAAGAAGCTGCTGCCATGCGCCTGCGATGCACAACACGAGCAGGCTCGGAGCAATCGAAAAAAGCGCTGCCAGTCTAGCCACAGTGCCCGGCAGGACCTTGACGGCAATCAAGGTCGCTCACTGCATCAGCTGCGCGAAAGAAAGGAACTGCACGTTGTCGTGCTTGTGCAGCTGTTGCTCGCATTCCACCACCGCCAGGCCATCGGCCCAGCAGGCGGCGCTGAGCATTGCCGAGCTTTGTTGTGGGTGCAGTTGTACGCTGGACTGGCCGTTGGCCTCGGGCAACAAGCGGGCCCGCAGGTACTGGCGGCGCTTGTTGCGTTGCAGCCAGTCGAAACCGGCTGGCAGCGCCAGCGGCCGGGGCAACACATCGCGCACGCCCTGGGCGCGCAACAGGAACGGCCGTACCACCACCAGCGCGGTAATCAGCGCCGCTGCCGGGTTGCCAGGCATGCCGATCCACGGCCGGCCCGCCACCTCGCCAAAAGCCAGAGGCTTGCCCGGCTGGATCGCCAGACGCCAGAAGTCGACACTGCCCAGGTCCTGGATGGCCTGCTTGAGGTGATCTTCCTCACCCACCGAGACGCCGCCGGAGGTCAGCAGCAGGTCGCATTCGGACGCGGCCAGATTCAGCGCGTGCTTGCTGGCCGCCAGTTCGTCGGCCATCACCCCGTAGTCGTGCACCTCCACGCCCCAGCCTTGCAGCAAGGCCATCAGGCAATAGCGGTTGCTGTTGTAGATCTGCCCCGGGGCCAGGGGTTGGCCGGGCTCGCGCAGTTCGTCGCCGCTGCTCAGCAAACCGACGCGCAAGGGCCGATGGACCTCGACCCAGGCCACGCCCGAAGCGGCCAGCAGGCCCAGCTCCTGGGCACGCAGGCGCTTGCCGGCCTGCAGCAACAGATGGCCTTCGCGCACCTCCTCGCCAGCCTTGCGCACGTGGTCGCCAAGGCCGGCGGCGGGTAGCCAGACCTGCTCGCCTTCCACCCGGCATAGCTCCTGGGGCGCTACCGTGTCGGCACCCGGCGGCAAGGGTGCACCGGTGAAGATCCGCACCGCCTGCCCAGGTTGCAACGCGGTGCTGGCCTGCTGGCCGGCGGCGATGCGCCCGGCCAGGCTCAGGCAACCGCCAGCAGCTGGCAGGTCGGCCACCCTGAAGGCAAAACCGTCCATGGCGCTGTTGTCCCAGCCCGGCAGACTGCGCGGGGCATGGATATCAACCGCCAGCACCCGGCCCAGGGCTTTGTCCAGCAACACCATCTGCGCAGCCGGTGGCGGTGGCGCCTGCTCGAGCAAATGGCGGATGGCCTGGTCGACCGGGATCAACTTGCCGCTGTCGCATACCCGCCCGCTCATGGCCGCGCCCCACAGGCCTCAATGGCCTGCCCGGCCTGGGCCTTGAGGTGCGGGGCGAAATTGCACGGGCCGGTACGGCTGTCGAGCTGGCTATGCAGGATTTGCGTCCAGGCGGTGCGACAGGCGCCGGGCGAACCCGGCACGCAGCACACCAGCACGCCATTGCTCATCCCCGCCAGGGCACGGGACTGCAGGCTGGACATGCCGATTTCGGCCAGCGACACCTGGCGGAACAACTCACCAAAGCCTTCGACGTGTTTATCCAGCAATGGCTGCACCGCTTGCGGGGTGTTGTCGCGGGCGGTAAAACCGGTGCCGCCGGTGGTCAGCACCACCTGTACCCTGGGGTCGGCGATCCAGCGCGAGAGGGTCGCGCGGATCTGGTAGATATCGTCCTTGACCAGGTCGCGCTCGACCAGCACATGCCCTGCTGCTTGCAGCAGGTCGATGAGGGTCTGGCCGGAGCTGTCGGTGTCGTAGGTGCGCGTGTCGCTGATGGTCAGCACGGCGATGTTCAGGGGTTCAAACGTGCGTTGTGCCAAATGGGCCATGGCCTGGGCTTCCCGTGAAAGGTGGATGGGCCCAAGCCTGAACCTAAAGCCTGGGCGAACCTATTCCTCCTTGGAGGTATCTCTTCGGGCTCACGGCGCCAGGCGCTGGCGCGTCCACTGCCCACCCTGGCGGCAGTAATCAAGACGGTCATGCAGGCGATCGGCGCGACCCTGCCAGAACTCCATGCGTTCAGGCCTCAGGCAATAGCCGCCCCAATGCTCGGGGCGACGCAGCGGCTGCTCGACGAAGCGGCGGATGGTCTGCGCCAGCAGCGCCTGCAGTTCGCCGCGGTCGGTCAACACCCGGCTTTGTGGTGAAGCCCAGGCGCCCAGGCGACTGGCTTCGGGACGCGAATCGAAGTAGGCATCGGATAACTGCGGATCGAGCCGCGTCACCGGCCCCTCAATTCGTACCTGGCGCTCCAGCCCCGGCCAGAAGAAGGTCATCGCCGCATAGGGGTTGGCCGCCAGTTCCTGGCCCTTGGCACTCTGGTAGTTGCCGAAGAAGGTAAAGCCCTGCTGGTCAAAGCCCTTGAGCAGCAGCACCCGGCAGTGCGGCCTGCCCAGGCTGTCGACGGTGGCCAGGTGCATGCTATTGGCCTCCACCGGCTCGCGCTCGGTCTCGCGGGCCTGTTGCAGCCACTGCGCAAACAGCGGCAGCGGTTCGAGCGGCGCCGCCTCCTCCTGCAGGCCACCGAGGGTGTAGTTACGGCGCATCTGGGCAAGGGACAGCGGCATGGCAGTGATCTCCTGGGAAGTTGTACGCAGTCTGTAAGCTGCGACACCGGCAGGCCTTGATCACCATCAACGCTCCGAGTGTTACTTGAGGCGCAAGCGCCTGGCCAGTTTGTGCAGGTTGCTCGGGTCGACCGCCAACAGCCGCGCGGCACTGGCCCAGTTATCCCCGCTCAGGCGCAGCGCCTGGGCAATGGCCTGGCGCTGGCAGGCATCGACGGCGTCGCTCAGGGAGGGATGCGCCAAGCTGGCGGCAACCGGTTGATCCGCCAGCGGCGCCACTGCCGGCGCGCTATCGAGGTCGAGCACCTCCGGCTCCAGGGTAATGATCAGGCTACGGCTGCCTTCGCGGCTCAATTGCTTGAGCGCGGCGCGGCTGATCACATGCTCAAGCTCACGCACGTTGCCCGGCCAGTGGTAGGCCAACAGCGCCCGCTCGGCCGCCGTCGACAGGCGCAAACCGCGCAGCCCCAGACGGGTGCGGTTGAGTTCGAGGAACTGCCCGGCAATCATCAACACATCGTTGCCGCGCTCGCGCAACGGTGGAATCGGTAGCGGGTACACCGACAGGCGATGGTAGAGGTCGGCGCGAAACAGGCCGTCGCGAATGCTGTCGGGCAAATGCCGGTTGGTCGCGGCGATGATGCGCACATCCACGTGCAGCGGCTTGTCGGCGCCCAGGCGCTGGATCTCGCCGTTTTGCAGGGTGCGCAACAGTTTGGCCTGTACGCTCAGGGGCAGCTCGCCGACTTCATCGAGAAACAACGTACCGCCATTGGCTGCATCGAAGCGCCCGGCGCGGTCGCTGCTGGCGCCGGAGAACGCGCCTTTGACATGGCCGAACAGCTCGCTCTCGGCCAGCGACTCGGGCAAGGCCGCGCAGTTGACCTGGATCAGCGGCTTGTGGCTGCGTCGCGACAGGCGATGCAGGCGGCGGGCGAACAGCTCCTTGCCGACCCCGGTCTCGCCCAGCAGCAATACCGGCAGATCGGCATCGGCCAGTACTTCAATCTCGTTGAGCAACTGCTGCAACACCGCACTGTGACCGAGGATCTCGCCCTCTTCCACAGGCCTGCGCAAGTCCTGGGGCTCGCTGCGCGACAGGCGCAGGCTGCGGTTCTCCTGCTCCAGGCGGGTGACCCGCAAGGCAGCCTCGATCTGCAGGGTGCAGCGCTTGAGTTCATCGCGGGCATCGCTGCCGAAGGTCCCGGCCTTAAGCGCATCGAGGGTGATCGCGCCCCAGACCTGGCCTTCCACGTAGAGGCTGACGCCCATGCAGTCGTGAACGACCAAGGGTTCGTGCAGCGCGGTCTCGAGCAGGCCATCGTAGGGGTCCGGCAGGCGGCTGTCGGGCTCGAACCAGGTCGGCTCGCGCGAGGCCATGATCGCTGCCAGGCGCGGATGCTGGGCGATCACGAAGCGCCTGCCGAGGGCTTCGTGGACCAGGCCGACACAGGCCAGCGGCCGCAGGCTGTCGCCTTCGAGCCGGAGCAGGCCGACGGCGCCGCAGTTGAAGTATTCGCGCAGCGTCTGCACCAGACGCTGCAAGCGCACGGCATTGGGCAGCTCGACGATCAGGTCGGCGGCAAGGCTTTCACGCAGCATGGTAGTCATCACCCTCTGTGGTTATCGCTACCCTGAGGTATTCGGGTGAATTTCACCACATCCACAGCAACGGCCCTTGATTTCGGGCAATTAAAGCTGGCATGGGCGATGCAATGGTCCTGGGGAACCTTTGCCAACAGACCAGGAGCCCTGATGAACCCGACACTCTCCCCGGCCGAACTGATTGCCTACATCCTCTCCCGCTACCACGACCGCCACCGCCAGCAGTTGCCGGAACTGATCCGCCTGGCCCGCCGTGTGGAGCAGGTCCACGGTGGCCATGACCATTGCCCCAACGGCCTGGCCGATCACCTGCAGGACATGCAGCAGGAACTTGAAGGGCACATGCTCAAGGAAGAACAGGTGCTGTTCCCCTTGCTGCAACGGGGCATGGGCCGCCAGGCCGGTGCGCCGATCCAGGTTATGCGTCTGGAGCATGATCAACATGGCCAGGCGCTGGAGCGCTTGAGCTTGCTGACCAACGAAATAACCGCGCCGGAGGGCGCCTGCAACACCTGGCGCACCCTGTACCGCGGGCTGGAGGAGTTTCGCGAGGATCTGCTGCAGCATATTCATCTGGAGAACGATGTGCTGTTCGTCAACGCACTGGCCTGATGGCTGGCCTTTGTGGGAGCTGGCCTTGCCCGCGGCCGTAATTCAGACGCCACTTGATGTGCTGGCTGTACCGGCCTCATCGCTGGCAAAGCCAGCTCCTACAAGTAGTGCCCGCCTTAGTACGGCGCAGGCTAGTGCCAATAGAACATCGCCTTGGCCAGGATCACGATCACCAGCATATGGCCAAGAATGCTGCAGCGGATCCAACGCGCCCGCCCCTGGCTCAAGCGTCCGCGTTTGAGCCAGAACGCCAGCAACAGGTAATGACCAATGATGCTCAGGGCCAGGACGATCTTCAGGCTCAGCAGGCTGGCAAAGCTGCTGGCCAACGGCTGGCTCAAGGCCGCGCGGTGATGCCAGGCCAGGCCAACACCGGCGCCATACAGCAGCAACACCACGCCATGCAGCACCTTGCGCGAACGCACCGACAGCGCCTGGTCGACCCCGGCCTGCGCCGCAACCGGCACATGCCGGCGCGCCGCTTGCCAGATGAGCACTTCGAAAAACAGCGTGCCGATAAAGGCGATGGCCGCCAGTAGATGAATCACCAACAAATACGGATACAACATCCTTCGCCTCCAGGCGCTTAACCAGGATGCCCGTCAACCCGGGCGCGCAGCAGCATCGGTGCATAGCGCCAGGTATACACGGCAAACGCCAGCACCCAGCACGCCCCGGCCAGCCACAAGCCCGCCATCGGCATCCACGGCACCAACAGCACCCGGCTGAGCGCAGCCAGGTTGAGCAGAGCGAACGCCAGGGTCATTCCCGCCGGCGGCTGCAACGCCCGCCCGGTATGACCCAGGCTGACCCGGGCAATCATCGCCAGGATCAACCCGGCCATGGCGCCGATAGTCAGGCAATGCACCGCCAGGCTCGGGTTCAACGGCACGCCGAAATGCCACAGGGCCATGCCCAGGCAGGCCAGGGCCAACCAGCCGTAGGCCAGGTGCAACGACCACAGCAGCGGCACCTGCCAAATCCCGCGATCGTGCCAGCGCCACAGGCGCACTACATGCCCGAGCGCCAGGGCGGCAAACAGCAGGCCGACCCCGGCATTGGCCGTCAGGGCAGGCCCTGCCGCATACAGCACCGCTACCAGCGCCGACCCCGCCAGCAACAGCCAGTCGAGCCAGGGCCAGGGCACTACCGCCTCGGTCCGACCCAAGCCGCGCTGGGTGAAGAACGGAATCACCCGCCCGCCAATCAGGCCCATCATCGCCGCCACCAGCCAGATGCCGCCGAGCACGCCCTGGCGCTGCCAGCCATCGTGGCCTTGCACCAGGCCATACACCGCCAGGCCATCGACCGCCGTCAACAACAGCAAGACCATCACTATCGGGTAGTTGCGCTTTTGCCGTACCTGCCACAGGGTGCTGCCCATCAACACCGCCACCAGCAACGGGAAGCCCAGTTCCAGCAGCGCCAGCAACGGCCAGGGCGCATTCGCCAGCCACGCCACCCGCCCGGCCAGCCACAGTAGCGCCAGGCCCGCCAGCGGCTTGCCACTCAGGCCCGGTTGCCCGGTCCAGGTCTGCACCGCCGTAAGCAAAAAGCCGGCGATAATCGCCAGGCCGAAACCGAACACCAGTTCATGCCGGTGCCAGGCCAGCCAACCGCCGGCCGGCTGCCAGGTGCCAAGGGCGCCGTTCAGCGCCGCCAGCCACAGCGGTATCGCCAACACTGCCAGCGCACAGCCAGCGAGGAACAACGGCCGGAACGCCAGGCGCAAGAGTGGCACGATGGCCAGCGCTTTACGGCGATCAAGTACTTGCATCAAGCCTCTCCTTACCTTGTTGCCGGGTCGTACTGAGCCCGGCCTCATCATCTGCCATCGGCAGGCTGCCACCCTTGTCGCACGTCAAGGCGCGCGGCGTGCAACGGCGTAGGCTGCCAATCGCTGTTGAATACGCCAGTGCAAGGGTTGTGCCCTGGCGTGATTGCGAGCTGAAGCAGGAGAAACAAGGGTAAAAATAACCCTGTAACGGTCAATTTCACCCAAGCGCCGTGGGTATTTTTCACCCTCAAGTATCAGCACGCCATACAACCCGGGGCTTGCCGCCTGGCCCGGCTCTTGCTCGACGCCTACATCCAGGTTCGAGCCCCACCCCTTTTCCGCTTGAGGATGAAATGCCATGGTGCTTCACCGCGTCCACCACCAGATCCTGCGTACTCACCACCTGTTCGAGCCCTTGAACGACGAGCAGCTCGATGAATTGATGGGCAGCAGCCAACTGCTCAGCGTCGACAAGGGCGAGCCGCTGTTCCGTCAGGGCGAGCCGGCCGAGGCGTTCTACTTCGTGATTGCCGGTGCGGTGAAGATCTACCGTTTGACCCCGGACGGCCAGGAGAAGGTCTTCGAAGTCATCGGCCCGCGGCAGACCTTCGCCGAAGCGATGATGCTGATGGACACGCCCAATTATGTCGCCTCGGCCGAAGCGGTCGGGCAAACGCAGCTCTATCGGCTCTCGACCAGCACCTACATGCGCCTGCTGCAGAGCAACAGCCGGCTGACCTTCGCCCTGCTCGGCAAGCTCTGTGTGCGCCTGCACCAGCGGGTCAATGAAATCGAGACGTTGTCGCTGAAAAATGCCACCCACCGGGTGGTGCGCTACCTGTTGGCGCAACTGATGCACGCCGAGCCGGTGCAGCGCCAGTTCGAACTGCCGATGGCCAAGCAACTGATAGCCGGCCACCTGTCGATCCAGCCGGAGACCTTTTCAAGGATCATCCGCCGCCTGATTGATGAAAAGATCATCACTCAGGACGGTCGGCGCATCGCCATTCTCGATCGGCCGCGGCTGGAGCAATTCGAATGAATGCCCTGCCGGTATGCCTGTACTGCGAACACACCAATCCCGCCAAGGCCAGCACCTGTGAGCACTGCGGCATGCCGCTGCCCGCTACCGCAGCATTGGCCGGTGCGCGACAACAGTTGCGCTTCCTGTGGTTCTGCATCGGCCTGACGCTGTTCTGTGTGGCAATGGTGTTCTGGTTGCCGCGCTAAGGCTGGGTCAACTGCCGATACAGCTGCGGCAAACGCTGCGGCAGTTGCTCAGGCTGGTGTATCAGGGCGTAGCCGTTGCTGCCGAACATGTACGGCAGGTAGGCACCGGCCTTGCGGTCGATGGTGATGCAAAAGGGTGTCAGGCCCAGGCGCCGGGCTTCACGCACCGCTTCGCGGGTGTCTTCAACGCCATATCGGCCTTCGTAAAGGTCCAGGTCATTGGGCTTGCCATCGCTGAGCAGCAGCAACAGCTTGCGCTGTCGCTTACGGCCACCAAGCACGTGGCTTGCCTGGCGAATCGCAGCGCCCATGCGCGTGTAGTAACCCGGTTTGAGCCCCTGGATCTTGCCGCGCGTGACATCGTCATAGCGCTGATCGAACGCTTTGAGTTGCTGCATGCGCACCTGCTGGCGACGCAACGAAGAAAACCCGTACAGGGCAAACTCATCCCCCAGCGTCGACAGGGTTTCGCCGAACAGCAGCAGGCTGTCGCGGATCACGTCGATCACCCGCTGCTCATCGTTCAAGTGGGCGTCGGTGGACATCGATACATCGGCCAGCAACAGGCAGGCAAGATCGCGGCGAACGCGGCGCTGCTCCAGGAACAGGCCACGCTCGGCGCATTGCCCATGCACACGTTCGACATGAAAATCCAGCCAGGCCTGCAGGTCAGGTTCGCTGCCCTGGGGCTGCTGACGCAACCACTGGCGATCCGTGCGCAGGTGCTCGAACTGCCGGCGCAGGCGCCGTGCCGGGCCTTGCAGCCGCGCTGGCAGCGGTTGGGGCATGCAATCACGCGGTTCGAGCAACTGCAGGTTGACGAAACCGGCTTGCAGGCGGCCTTGGCGATAGTCCCATTCCGGCAACTTGATGCCTGCACCCAGGGGGATGTCGTCGACGTCCGCCGGCGGCAGGTCCAGGTGCAGTTTCAGGCCACCACCCTTGCGGATACGGGTGCGCGACAGGGTCAATTGATCGAGGTCTTCGGCCACCCGGGCAGCGTCCGGGTCCTGGCTATCGTCCTCCCAGCGGTCGAGGTCGACGTGTTCGGTCCAACTGAACAGGTTCTCCAGGCGCACGATCAACAGGCCGCCCTTGGCCGGGCTGTCATCGACACGGCTGGCGCGTTTGCGTCCGCCCTGCTGCTGGCCGGGGGTGTTGGGCAGCTCGTTTTGCGCGTCTTCAAGGTCACCCGCCTGAGGGCTGGCAAGGTGCAGCGGCGGATACAACCACAGCGGCAGCGGCCAGGCCGCCCGTTCACTGCGCGGAAACACCTCGACGCTGCCCGGCTCGCGCAGGGCCTGGCGCAAGGCGCGTTCAAGCAGCGCAGCATCCGGGCTTAGCGAGGCCGGATCCGGGCGCAGTTGCAGGTGCGCATCGACCAGCCGTTGGTAGCGGCTCGCCAACCCCGGAAAGCGTTGCAGCAGCTCACGCGTCCAGCGCTGGTTGTCCCGCCCCCAGTGGCGCATCGGCCCCGATTGCGCCGCGAGCAAGGCCAGCCAGCGATACAGCTCTTCGTTCAAGGCAGCGTCGGGGAACACTGCCAGGTGCGCCGGCAAGCGCACGTTGTGCGCGTCACACCAGGCCAGCGGCGCCTGCTTGCAGGTGCCGGCGATCTGCTGCAACAGGCTGCGGCGCAGCAGCAGGTCACGCTCGCTGGCGGCCTCCACACCGATGCCGCCCGCCCCGCCCATGGCCCTGAACAACAGCGCCAGGCGCCGTTGCCTGGGGGCCAGTTCGACCCGTGCCTCGGGGAAATCGACACTCGCCCGGCGGGTAATGAAACGATGCCAGAGACTGCCGACCCATTCTTCCAATTCGACCGTGAAGGCCATGCTGCCTCCTGTGTACAACGCAGAAAGCGGCCCGCTGCATCAGCCGGGCCGCAGGTGTTCAAACACTAATGCCGTTCACGAAGGCACTACCCTGGCCGGTGCGCGCAAGGCGGCGCGGCCACGCTGGCGAAAACTCAGCAGGTAGCACAACAGCCCCGCGAGAAAGCCCACGCCGCTGACCAGCCGCGCCCAGAACAGCCCGCGCAACTGATCGGTGGTGGACATGAACGGCAAGGCGCTGCCGTCTTCAGCCCAGCGCTGCAACAGCACCTGGACCACGCCGGCGGCGGTGAGCAGCAAGGTGATCATCACCATCGACAGGGTCATCAGCCAGAAGCCCCACACCTCAAGGGTCTGCGAGCGCTCATCGGCGGCCTCGCCGAGCCCGCGCAGGCGCGGCATGGCATAGCTGATCAAGGTCATGACGATCATTGCGTAGGCGCCGTAGAAGGCCAGGTGGCCATGGGCGGCGGTGAGCTGGGTACCATGGGTGTAGTAGTTGACCGGCGCCAGGGTGTGCAGGAAACCCCAGACGCCGGCGCCGAAGAACGCCGTGACCGTGGTGCCCTTGGCCCACAGGGTGGCGGCGCGGTTGGGGTGCTGGCGGCGGCGGTTTTTCACCATGCTGAAGGCGAACATGACCATGGCCAGGAACGGCAGCGGCTCCAGTGCCGAGAAGATCGAGCCGACCCACAGCCACACCTCGGGCGCACCGATCCAGAAGAAGTGGTGGCCGGTACCGATGATGCCGGTAATCAACGCCATGGCGATGATCACATACAGCCATTTTTCCACCACCTCGCGGTCAACCCCGGTGATCTTGATCAGCACGAAGGCCAGCATCGAGCCCATGATCAGCTCCCACACGCCCTCGACCCAAAGATGCACCACCCACCACCAGTAGAATTTGTCGCGGGCAAGGTTGCCGGGGTTGTAGAAGGAGAACAGGAAGAACACCGCAAGGCCGATCAGGCCGGTCATCATCACCATGCTCACGGTGGTCTTGCGGCCTTTGAGCAGGGTCATGCCGATGTTGTAGAGAAAGCCCAGGCAGACCACGACGATGCCCAGCTTGGTGATGGTCGGCTGCTCGAGGAACTCGCGGCCCATGGTCGGCAGCAGCTCGTTGTGGGTCAGCCGCGCAAGGCCGGCATAGGGCACCAGCAGATAGCCGAGGATGGTCAGCACACCGGCGGCGGCGAACACCCAGAACAGCAGGATCGCCAGCCTTGGGCTGTGCAGCTCGCGGTCGGCTTCTTCCGGCACCAGGTAATACGCCGCGCCCATGAAGCCGAACAGCAGCCAGACGATCAGCAGGTTGGTGTGCACCATGCGCGCCACGTTGAACGGAATGGCCGGGAACAGGAAGTCCCCGATCACGTATTGCAGGCCCATGATCAAACCGAACAGCACCTGGCCGAGGAACAGGATCAGGGCGAACACGAAGTAGGGTTTGGCAACGGCCTGGGAGGCAAATTTAAGATGCGGATTGGCAACGTTCATCACTCAGCCCTCCTGGTTTGGCGGCCAGCCATTGGTGTTGATGTTCGAGCTCCATTTGAGGAATTCGGCGATGTCGTCGACTTCCTGTTCGCTCAGGTTGAACTGCGGCATGGCCCGGCGGCCGGGCACGCCCAGCGGCTGCATCTTCATCCAGGCATGCATGAACGGCTTGAAGCCTTCTTCGCCGCCACGGCGCTTGAACACATTGCCCAGCTCCGGCGCAAAGTACGCGCCCTCGCCCAGCAGCGTGTGGCAGCCGACGCAGTTGTTCTGCTCCCAGACCGTCTTGCCGCGCACCACCGCATCGGTCAACTGCGCGGCGTTGCTGCGTTCGGGAAAGGTCTGTTCGGTGTGGTAGGTCAAAGCCAGGAATATCAGGAAGAAGAACACGCTTCCCCCGAAATAGATGTTCCTGGCCATGCCCTTGGTGAAGGTCTCTGACATGGTCGCTTCCTCATTGCTTGGCCTGGCCATGATAGAAAGCGCGGGGTAAAAACCTGCTTGATGGCGATCAAGAAACGCCGATGGTTTTACTCAGGTATTAGCGGCCAGGCTCAGGCCCACCAGCGCGGCCAACACCAGGGCCCAGCTCAGCAGCAACCAGCGCCAGCGCTGCGGACCGTGGCGCAGTTCCATGAAGCCATCGGTGATCAACCAGGCCTTGGCCACCGCCAGCAGCAGGATCAGCGCGCCCTGGCCGAGCATCACCGTGCCCAGGCTCAGGCATGTCAAGGCAAGCCAGCACAGCAGCAGGAATATCGATGTCGGCATGCGCCCTCCTCACCCGAGCAGGTAAACCAGCGGGAACAGCAACACCCAGACCAGATCGACCATGTGCCAGTACAGCACCCCGGATTCAAAGCCGCTGCAGGTGCCCGGGCCAAGGCTGCGACGCCAGGCCATCTGCGCCAGCCAGGCCAGGATCAGCATGCCGAGCAGGACATGGAGAAAGTGAAAGCCGGTGAGGATCCAGTACAAGGTGAAGAAAGTGTTGTGCTCGATGCCCAGCCCGGCGCCGAGCAAGTGGCGGTATTCGCCGAGCTTGAGCGCCACATAGACACTGGCCACCAGCAAGGCGGCCAGCAGCAACACTGCCGCCCGCCGCGACCGGTGCTTGCGCACCTGCACCTGGGCCAGCGCCGCCAGCAGCCCGGCGCTGAGCAGGCTCAGGGTCATCGCCAGGCCGGTGGAGCTGTCGAGCAAGGCGCGGCTGGTGGCAAACAGCTGCGGCTTGAGTTGCCGGGTCACGGCAAAGGCCAGGATCAGGATGGCGAACACCGAAAGCTCGGCGAGGATGAACAGCCACATCGCCAGGTCGCCCGGCAGTTGCCGGGGCATTGGCTCAAGGGAAGTGGACATCGACCACGTCCATCAACGCCGCGACCGTCAGCGGGTCATCGGTGAGCGGCTCGGCCAGGCAGGCCAGGCACGCTTCTCGCGGGTGCATGCCGGCAGCGATCATGCGCGCGGTAAAAATCAGCAGGCGGGTCGAGGCCACCTCTTCCAGGTCGTGTTGGTCCAGGCGGCGCAGCGCCTGGCCGAGCTTGACGATCTGGTTGGCCAGGGCGCCATCGACCCCGGCCTCACGGCGTACGATGTGCGCTTCTTCGGCTGCGGGCAGGTAGTCGAAGCGCATCGCCACGAAGCGCTGGCGGGTGCTGGGCTTCATACCCTTGAGCAGGTTCTGGTAGCCGGGGTTATAGGACACCACCAGCATGAACGACGGCGGCGCCTGCAACACTTCGCCGGTGCGTTCGAGAAACAGCTCGCGGCGGCCATCGGCCAGCGGGTGCAACACCACCACCGTGTCCTGACGCGCCTCGACCACTTCGTCGAGGTAGCAGATGCCGCCTTCGCGCACCGCACGGGTCAGCGGGCCGTCCTGCCACCAGGTGCCTTGGGCGCCGATCAGGTGGCGGCCGACCAGGTCGGCGGCGCTGAGGTCATCGTGGCAGGCCACGGTGTGCAGCGGCAGGTGCAGGCACTGGGCCATGTGCTGGACGAAGCGGGTCTTGCCACAGCCGGTGGGGCCTTTGATCAGCACCGGCATGCCGTGGCGCCAGGCCTGTTCGAACAATGCCCGTTCGTTGCCGTGCGCTTGATAGAAGGGTTCGCAGCGAGGTTCTGTGAGGTCCATGGCTTACCTGGGTAGACAGCGGGTTCGACCACCACGCTAAGAGCCCCTGCGACAACCTGGCAAGCACCATGGCCGGCAAACTTGATCGCCGTCAAGCGGTCCGCAGCCTGCTCCGGCATAGCCTTTCCCGGCACCAAGAACCTGCGCTCTGTCCTGGCGTTCCAGCACATCGCAAAGGTCTAGCCTGAGGAGAGAAGGAATGCTGATCAGTAATCGAAAAACCTTTGCCCTGAGCCTCGCCAGCCTCTGTTCGGCGCTGGCGCTGGCGTTGCCCACCAGCGTCGGCGCCGAGCAGAAAAGCGCTGCCGCGCAACCGGCCATGGTCACCACGGCCGGCGCGCCGGACATGACCCAGGCCGATTTCGATGCCGCCAAGGAGATCTACTTCCAGCGCTGCGCCGGTTGTCATGGCGTGCTGCGCAAGGGCGCCACCGGCAAGCCGCTGACCCCGGACATCACCCAGGCCCGCGGCCAGGCCTACCTGGAAGCGCTGATCAGCTATGGCTCGCCAGCCGGTATGCCGAACTGGGGCACCTCCAACGCGCTGACCAAGGCGCAGATCACCAGCATGGCCCAGTTCATCCAGCACACCCCGCCAACGCCGCCGGAGTGGGGCATGGCCGAAACCCGCAACACCTGGAAGCTGCTGGTCAAGCCCGAAGACCGCCCTACCCGCCAGCTGAGTACGCTCAACCTGCAGAACCTGTTCTCGGTGACCCTGCGCGATGACGGCAAGATCGCCCTGATCGATGGCGACAGCAAGCAGATCGTCAAGCTCATCGAGACCGGCTACGCCGTGCACATCTCGCGGATCTCGGCGTCCGGCCGTTACCTGCTGGTGATCGGCCGCGACGCGCGCATCGACATGATCGACCTGTGGCCCAAAGAGCCGACCAAGGTCGCCGAGATCAAGGTCGGCATCGAGGCGCGCTCGGTGGAGACCTCCAAGTTCAAGGGCTTCGAAGACAAGTACACCATCGCCGGTTCCTACTGGCCGCCGCAGTTCACCATCATGGACGGCGAGACCCTGGAGCCCAAGCAGATCGTCTCGACCCGCGGCATGACCGTCGACAAGCAGGAGTACCACCCCGAGCCACGAGTGGCGGCGATCATCGCCTCCCACGAATGGCCGGAGTTCATCGTCAACGTCAAGGAAACCGGCAAGGTCATGCTGGTCAACTACGAAGACATCAAGAACCTCACCATCACCAGCATCGACGCGGCGCCGTTCCTGCATGACGGCGGCTGGGACAGCAGCCACCGCTACTTCATGACGGCGGCCAACAACGCCAACAAGGTCGCGGTGATCGACTCCAAGGAGCGCCGCCTGACTGCCCTGGTCGACGTCGGCAAGACTCCGCACCCCGGCCGTGGCGCCAACTTCGTGCACCCGCAGTTCGGCCCGGTGTGGGCCACCAGCCACCTGGGCGATGCCGGCATCTCGATGATCGGCACCGACCCGCTCAAGCACCCGCAGTACGCCTGGAAACAGGTCGGCTCGCTCAAGGGCCAGGGCGGCGGCTCGCTGTTCATCAAGACCCACCCCGACTCGCGCCACCTGTACGTCGATACCACCCTCAACCCGGACGCCAAGCTCAGCCAGTCGGTGGCGGTGTTCGACATCGACAAGCTCGACGCCGGCTACAAGGTGCTGCCGATCGCCGAGTACTCGGGGATCAAGCAAGGCGCCCTGCGCGTGGTTCAGCCCGAATACAACAAGGCCGGTGACGAGGTGTGGTTCTCGGTATGGAACGGCCAGACCGAAGAGTCGGCGCTGGTGGTGATCGACGACAAGACCCTGGCGCTCAAGCAGGTGATCAAGGACAAGCGGCTGATCACGCCAACCGGCAAGTTCAATGTCTACAACACCCAACACGACATTTATTGAGCTTCATCAACGCAAGGAGTCGTCATGAAAAATACCCTGCTGTCACTGTGCACCCTGGCCGCTGCGTTGAGCCTGCAAACGGCCCTGGCCGATGACGGGCTGGCGCTGTTCCAGAGCAAGTCCTGCGTTGCCTGCCATGCCGTCGACGCCAAGCTGGTAGGCCCGGCGCTCAAGGACGTGGCGGCCAAGAACGCCGGCGTCAGTGGCGCCGCCGACACCCTGGCCAGCCATATCAAGAACGGTACCCAAGGCAACTGGGGGCCGATCCCGATGCCGGCCAATGCGGTCAGTGATGATGAAGCAAAACAGTTGGCCAACTGGGTCTTGAGCCTCAAGTAACCCACCCAAGGAGGGCGTCATGAAAACTCACCGTGCTGTTATGTGCCTGGCGGCCCTCCTGCTCTGCCCCCCCGTTTTCAGCGCGCCTGACGCCCTGCGCCAGGCGCAGCTCAAACACCTGCTGGCCCAGGACTGCGGCGCCTGCCATGGCCTGCACCTGACCGGCGGCCTGGGCCCGGAACTGACCCCGGCGGCCCTGGCCGGCAAACCCCGTGACGGCCTGATCGCCACCGTGCGCCTGGGCCGCCCCGGCACCGCCATGCCCGCCTGGGAGGCGCTGTTGAGCGCCGACGACATCGGTTGGCTGGTCGATCACCTTGTGCAAGGAGCCCCCGCCCCATGATCCGACGCGTACTGATACCCGCCACCTGCGCACTGCTGGTGTCCGCCTGTACCCAGGCGCCGCCGCGCGGCAGTGGCGACCTGGGCCTGGTGGTGGAGCGCGCCAGCGGTAGCGTGCAAATCATCGAAAGCACCGCGGGCAAGGCCCTGGCGCGGATCGACGGGCTGGGCGATTTGTCCCATGCCTCGGCGGTGTTTTCCCGCGATCAACGTTATGCCTACGTGTTCGGCCGCGACGGCGGCCTGAGCAAGCTCGACCTGCTCGAACAACGCATCGACAAACGCCTGATCCAGGGCGGCAACAGCATCGGCGGTGCGATCAGCCAGGACGGCAAGCTGATCGCGGTGTCCAACTATGTGCCCGGCGGGGTCAAGGTCTTCGATGCGCACAGCCTGGAACTGGTCGCGGACATTCCCGCCACCCTGCTCGCCGACGGTAAAAAACGCTCGCGGGTGGTCGGCCTGGTGGACGCGCCCGGCCAGCGCTTCGTGTTCAGCCTGTTCGACAGCGGCGAGATCTGGAGTGCCGATTTCAGCCAGGGCAACACGCCGAAGATCACCCGCTTTGCCAATATCGGCCAGCAGCCCTACGACGCGCTGATCAGCGCCGATGGCCGCTATTACATGGCCGGCCTGTTCGGCGAAGACGGCATGGCCCAGCTTGACCTCTGGCACCCTGAGCGCGGGGTCAAGCGCGTGCTCGGCGACTATGGTCGCGGCCAGGAAAAACTGCCGGTGTACAAGATGCCGCACCTGGAAGGCTGGGCGCTGGCCGACAACCAGGCCTTCGTCCCGGCGGTGGGACGCCATCAGGTACTGGTGATGGATGCCCGCACCTGGCAGCAGACCGCCGCTATCGCCGTCGCCGGGCAACCGGTGTTTGTCACCGCGCGCCCGGACGGACGCCAGCTGTGGGTCAACTTTGCCTACCCGGACAACGACCGGGTGCAGGTCATCGATACCGAGAGCCACGCCCTGGTCGCCGACCTCAAGCCAGGCCCCGCCGTGCTGCACATGGAGTTCACCGCCCGCGGCGACCAGCTGTGGCTGTCGGTACGTGACGGCAACCAGGTGCAGGTCTGGGACCCGTACAGCCTCAAGCGCCTCGCCACCCTGCCGGCCGCGGCCCCCAGTGGCATCTTCTTTAGCAGCCGCGCCCAGCAGATGGGGTACTGAGATGCCGCTACTCGCCCTTGAACAGCGCCTGATCGAACGTTTCCAGCATGGCATGCCGATCTGCGCCGAGCCCTACCTTGAGATGGCCCAGGTGCTGGACTGCAGCGAAGCGCAGGTGATTGCCTGCCTGCAGCAGATGGCCGAGCGCGGCAGCCTGTCGCGCATCGGCCCGGTGTTCGATCACCACCGCGCCGGCGCCAGCACCCTGGCTGCCTTGGCCGTGCCTGCCGAACGCCTGCAACAGGTGGCCGAACGCGTCAGCCAGTACCCCGAGGTCAACCACAACTATGCCCGCGAGCATCACTACAACCTCTGGTTCGTGCTGACCGGGCCGGACCGCCCGCACCTGCAGCGGGTGCTCGACGAACTGGAAGCCGACACCGGCCTGACCCCGCTGGACCTGCCGATGCTCACCGCCTACCGCATCGACCTGGGCTTCGCCCTGGGAGACGCACCATGAGTTGCCCGCTCGATTCCACGCAGCGCCTGGCCCTGCGACGGTTGCTCGAAAGCGGCCTGCCGTTGCTGCCCCGGCCTTACCAGGCCCTGGCGCAGCAGATCGGTGCCCAAGAGCAGCAGGTATTGGCGCAGCTCGACCAATGGCAGCAGCAAGGCCTGTTCCGCCGCCTGGGCCTGGTGCTCAATCACCGCGCCCTGGGCTTTACCGCCAACGCCATGCTGGTGCTGGACATCCCCGATGCGCTGATCGACGAAGTCGGCCAGCGCCTGGGGCGCGAGCCGCAGGTCAGCCTCTGCTACCAGCGGCCGCGGCGCTTGCCGCAGTGGCGCTACAACCTGTTCTGCATGGTTCATGGCCGCCAGCGCGAGCGGGTCGAGGCGCAGATCGCAGGGTTGCTCGAACGGCACCAGCTCAGCGACCTGCCCTATCAACTGCTGTTCAGCACCCAGGCGTTCAAACAATGCGGCGGCCGCTTCGCCCCTGTTGGAGCCCGCCCCCATGGATGAACTCGACCGTCGCCTGATCAACCGCCTGCAACTGGGCCTGCCGCTGGTGCCTCAGCCCTGGCAGGTGCTGGCCGAGGAGCTGGGCAGCAGCAGCGAGCAGCTGCGCGAACGCCTGCAACGCCTGCTCGACGACGGCACCCTGACCCGCTTTGGGCCGATGTTCGACATCGAGCGCCTGGGTGGTGCCTTTACCCTGGCGGCGCTGAAGGTCCCCGAGGCGCGCTTCGAGGCCGTCGCCGCGGTACTTGCGGCCATGCCTGAAGTCGCCCACAACTACCGACGCGAACACCCCTGGAACATGTGGTTCGTGCTCGGCTGCGCCAGCCTCGAAGCCCTCAACGACGCGCTACGGCGCATCGAACAGGGCACCGGCCTGACCCCGCTGAACCTGCCCAAGGAGCAGACTTACCATGTCGGCTTGTACTTCCCGGTCTGAACAGGCCCTGGCCCTGCGCCTGGTGGAACTGACCCAGGCCGGCCTGCCGCTGGTCGACGACCCATGGGTCTGGCTGGCCGAACAGTTACAGCTGAGCGTCGAGGCGACCCTGGCGCTGCTCAAGCGCCTGCAGGCCGACGGCGCCATCCGCCGTATCGCTGCGGTGCCCAACCACTACCGCCTGGGCTATTGCTGTAACGGCATGACCGTCTGGGATGTCGACGATTCGCAGATGCCCCGCCTGGGCCGGCTGATCGGTGCCCAGCCCTTCGTCAGCCACTGCTACCGGCGCCCGCGCAGCGGCGACTGGCGCTACAACCTGTTCGCCATGGTCCATGGCCGCAGCAGCGCTGAAATCAACAGCTACCGCGAGCACCTGCGCTACCTGCTGGGCGATGCCTGCCGGGCCGACGACATGCTGGTGAGCAGCCGCATTCTGAAAAAAACCGGTTTACGCCTACCCACCGGCCCCTGAACCAAGGAGCGTTGCATGTTGAGGATCAGCCACTACCTGCGCACCCTGGCCGGCCACAGCCCGGCCCCTCGTACCAGCCCGGCGGGCAGCACGCGCCCGCCGGTGGTGATCTGGAATCTTCTGCGCCGTTGCAACCTGACGTGCAAGCACTGCTACGCCACCTCGGCCGACAGCGCGTTTCGCGACGAGCTGGACACCGAAGCGGCCCTGCAGGTAATCGACGACCTGGCCGAGGCCGGGGTCAAGGTGCTGATCCTCTCCGGCGGCGAGCCGCTGCTGCGCGGCGACCTGTTCCTGCTCAGCGCCCATGCCCGCGACAAAGGCATGTTCGTCGCCCTGTCGAGCAACGGCACGCTGATCGATGAAGGCAACATTGCCCAGGTGCGCGCGGCCCGCTTCGATTACGTCGGCATCAGCATCGATGGCCTTGAGGCCACCCACGATGCCTTTCGCCAGCTCAACGGCAGCTTCGCCCGTTCACTGAAGGCTATGCGCCTGTGCCGCGAACACGGTATTCGGGTCGGCATGCGCACCACCCTGACCCAGGACAACCACGCGCAATTGCCGCAGCTGCTGGCGTTGATGCGCGACTGTGACGTGCACAAGTTTTACCTCTCGCACCTGAACTACAGCGGCCGCGGCAAGCGCAGCCGCAAGCTCGACGCACTGCAGCAGATGAGCCGCGAGGCGATGAACCTGCTGTTCGACCAGGCCTGGGATGATATCCAGCACGGGCGCGACAGCGACTTCGTCAGCGGCAACAACGATGCCGATGCCATCCTCTTGCTGCAATGGACCGCGCGTCGCCTGCCCGAACACTACGCGCAACTGGAACAGATGCTGCGCGCCTGGGGCGGCAATGCCTCAGGCTGCGCCATCGCCAATATCGACAACACCGGCGAGGTGCACCCCGACACCTACTGGTGGCAGCACTCGGTGGGCAATGTACGCCGCACGCCGTTCCGCACCCTGTGGCTGGAACAGCCCGACCCTCTGCTGCTGCGCCTGCGCGAGCATCCCCGGGCGGTGACCGGGCGCTGCGCCGCCTGCCGCTGGCTGAGCATCTGCAACGGCAACACCCGCACCCGCGCCTGGGCCGCCGGTGACCTCTGGGGCCAGGACCCCGGCTGCCACCTGAGCGATGAAGAAATCGGCCTGCCGCCGCCCTCCTGCATTCCTTGCGTCACGCATTGACAACCTGACCGGGCAAGCCGCCGACACAGGCGACAACCCGGCGCCCCTGATGATGGATCAAGGAACGCCCTCATGCATTGTGCCTCCGTTCTACCTGCCGCCCTGCACTCGCCCTTCAACCCCGGGGAAGTCGCCCTGGTCGGCGCCGGGCCCGGTGACCCGCGCCTGCTTACCCTGCGCGCCTGGAGCCTGCTGATGCAGGCCGATGCCGTGGTGTACGACCGGCTGATCAGCGGCGAACTGCTGGCGCTGATCCCTACCGCCTGCAGCCGCCA
>NZ_JH650760.1:122766-145642 GCF_000259195.1 Pseudomonas donghuensis | reverse complement strand
TCAGCGGCTACCACAGCCTGCCCCAGGCACAGATCAACCAGTTGCTGGTCGACCTTGCGGCCCGGGGCCAGCGGGTGGTGCGGCTCAAGGGTGGCGACCCGTTCATCTTCGGCCGTGGCGCCGAAGAGCTCGATCACCTCCTGCAGCACGGCATCGATTGCCAGGTGGTGCCGGGCATCACTGCCGCCGCCGGCTGCAGCGCCTATGCCGGCATCCCCCTGACCCACCGCGACCTGGTCAACTCCTGCCGCTTTATCACCGGCCACTTGCAGCACGACGGCGAACTCAACCTGCCCTGGCATAACCTGGCCGACAGCAGCCAGACCCTGGTGTTCTACATGGGCCTGTCCAACCTGCGGCTGATCGCCGAGCAATTGATCGGCGCCGGGCTTGCCGCCGACACGCCGGCGGCGCTGATCAGCCAGGGCACGTGCGCCGATCAGCAGGTGCTGCGCGGCAGCCTGGCGCAGTTGCCACTGCTGGCCCGCCAATGCCCCGCCGCCACGCCGACGCTGACGGTGATCGGCCAGGTGGTCGGGCTGTTCGCCGAGCAGGCGCTGCGCTACCCGGCGCACTTTGCCGGTGCCGCGCTGGCCGCCGAGGTCGCGCCATGAAAGCCCTGGCCCTTGTCCCGTGGTTATGGATGGCTTCGGCCCAGGGCGGCCCGGCCCTTGAGCAGGCCGCCGCGGACTACCAACAACATTGCCAGCAGTGCCATGGCACCCATCGCTTCGGTGCCAGCGGCCCGGCCCTGCTGCCGGAGAGCCTGAGCCGGATCAAACCCGCCGAGATCCGCCAGGTGATCACCGGCGGTCGCCCGGCCAGCCAGATGAACGGTTTTGCCCAGGTATTGAGCGCAGCCCGGATCGACGACCTGGTGGCCTACCTGCAACAGCCTCCGGCCACGCCACCGACCTGGAGCGACAGCGAGATCCGCGCCAGCCACCAGGTGTTCAACGCTATCGACAGCCTGCCCGGCACACCCCAGCACGGCGCCGACCCGCTGAACCTGTTCGTGGTGGTCGAAGCCGGCGACCATCACATCAACATCCTCGACGGCGACCGCTTTACCGTACTGGCCCGTTTTGCCTCGCACTTTGCCGTGCATGGCGGGCCGAAATTCTCCCCTGACGGGCGCTTTGTCTACTTCGCCTCCCGCGACGGCTGGGTCAGCCAGTACGACCTGCACAACCTCAAGCTGATCGCCGAAGTGCGCACCGGGCTCAACACCCGCAACCTGGCGGTGAGCAAGGACGGGCGCTGGGTGCTGGTGGGCAACTACCTGCCGGGCAACCTGGTGCTGCTCGATGCCCGCGACCTGAGGCCGGTGAAAACCATCGCCGCCGTTGGCCAGGACGGCACGCCGTCGCGGGTCAGCGCGGTGTACACGGCGCCGCCGCGAGACAGCTTCATCGTTGCGCTCAAGGACGTGAAAGAGGTGTGGGAACTGTCCAGCGCCGGCCAGCCCGACTTCGTGCCGCGGCGCATTGCCGCCGAGGATTTTCTCGACGACTTCTCCTTCTCGCCGGACTACCGGCAGCTGCTGGCCACCTCACGCAAGGCCAACGGCGGCCAGGTGATCGACCTTGACAGCGGCCAGGTGCTCAGCCGCATCGCCCTGCCCGGCATGCCGCACCTGGGCTCCGGCACCTGGTGGCGACGCGGCGGCGACTGGGTGTTCGCCACACCGAACATCAGCAAGGGGCTGATCTCGGTGATCGACCTCAAGACCTGGAACGTGATCAAGGAGATCCCGACCCTGGGCCCGGGCTTCTTCATGCGCAGCCACGCCAACTCGGCCTATGCCTGGACCGATGTATTCTTCGGCCCCGACAACGATGCCATCCACCTGATCGACAAGCAGACCCTGGAGATCGCCCACACCCTGCGACCGGTACCGGGCAAGACCGCCGCCCACGTCGAGTTCAGCCACGACGGCCGCTACCTGTTGCTGAGCATCTGGGCTAACGACGGCGCGCTGATCGTCTACGACAGCCAGACCCTCAAGGAGCTCAAGCGCATCCCGATGAACAAGCCCTCGGGCAAGTACAACGTCGGCAACAAGATCGAGTTCGCCGAAGGTACCTCGCATTAAACCGTGCGCGAGAACTGGCCTTTGCGCCCACCGCCCAGGTAGGCGTCAAAGGCCATGGCGGTGTTGCGCATCATCAAGTGGCCCTGGGGCAGCAACTGCAAGGCGTGCCGGTCAAGCGCCAGCAACTGGTCATCCACCTGCTCGGCCAACTGCTCCAGGGCCTCGGCGAAGTAGTCGTTGAAGCGGATGCCATGGGCCGCCTCGAAGGTGGCGAAATCGACACGGCCATGGCACATCAACTGGTTGATCACCTCGCGGCGCAACAGGTCGTCGGCGTTCAGGCGGTAGCCGCGCTGGATCGGCAACAGGCCCTGGTCGAGCCGCGCATAGTACTGCGACAGCAGCTTGACGCTCTGGCTGTAACTGTCGCCGACCTTGCCGATGGCCGACACGCCCAGGCCGATCAGGTCGCAGTCGGCGTGGGTCGAGTAACCCTGAAAATTACGCTGCAGGGTGCCCTTGGCGCGGGCCAGGGCCAGTTCGTCGTCCGGCAAGGCAAAGTGGTCCATGCCGATGTACACGTAACCGGCTTCAGTCAGGCGCTGGATGGTCAGCTCCAGCAGCTCCAGCTTGCGCTCCGGCGGCGGCATGTCTTCGCGGCGGATCATCCGCTGGGCGCGGACCTGCTCGGGCAGGTGGGCGTAGCTGTAGGCGGCAATGCGGTCCGGGCGCAGGGCGATGATCTTTTCCAGGGTCACGTCGAAGCTCTGCACCGTTTGCAGTGGCAGGCCATAGATCAGATCGACGCTGATCGACTTGAAGCGCGCGTGGCGCGCGGCGGCGACCAAGGCGTAAATCTGCGCCTCGCTTTGCCGGCGATTGACCGCGGCCTGCACGTCGGCATCGAAATCCTGCACGCCGAAACTCAGGCGATTAAAGCCCAGGCCGCGCAGCATCTGGATTTGCCCGGTACTGACGGTGCGCGGGTCGACCTCGATGGAAAACTCGTGCTCGTCGCTGTCATCGAGGTTAAAGGCCTGGTGCAGGCAATCCATCAACTCGGCCAGTTGCGCATTGCTCAGGTAGGTCGGCGTGCCGCCGCCCAGGTGCAGCTGGGTCAGCTTGCGGCTGCGCTCGAACAGCGCGCCCTGCAAAGCGATCTCCCGCTTCAGGTAGCCCAGGTACTCGGCCGCGCGGTGTGTCTTGCCGGTGATGATCTTGTTACAGGCGCAGTAATAGCAAAGGCTCTGGCAGAACGGGATATGGATATAGGCCGACAGCGGTTTGGCCATCGGCGCCTGGTTGCTGGCCTGCACCGCCTGCAGGTAGTCATCGAGGGCAAAGGCCGGGTGAAACTGCGGTGCGGTCGGGTACGAGGTGTAGCGCGGGCCCGGACGGTCGTACTTTTGCACCAGGGCGCGGTTGAATTCAAAGGCTGGCATCGTGATCGACCCATTGCTGATGGAGGGAAAGCCCCGGGCTGCTCTGTTCGAACAACTGGCAGATGGCATCCACTTCCACTCGGCCTGCGGGCAATATGCTGATGTAACCTGCGCCCAACTCGACCAGCCCGGCGCGGCTCATGGCCTCCAACTGGCGCCAGGCGCTGGCGAAGTGCTGGCGAAAGTCCAGGCCATAGCGGCTTTCGATGGCCTGGATATCCAGCTCCAGATCACAGGCCAGGCGTTCCATTACCCGCTGGCACACCTGGTCGTCGGCCTCGCAGCGCCAGCCGCGGCAGGTGGCCAGCTGGTCGTTGCCCAGCTGTTGCAGATAGTGCGCCAGGGTTAGCGCATTTTGCGCATAGAGCGCGTCGAACTGGCTGATCGCCCCCAGCCCGAAGCCGACATGGTCACAGTAACCATGGCGGGTAAAACCCTGACAATTGCGGCGCAGTCGCCCGCGCTCCTGGGCGATGGCCAGGTCGTCGTCGGCGCGCACGAACTGGCCCAGGCCGATGGGCTGGTAGCCCGCCTGTAACAGTTGCTCAAAACAGATGCGCCGCATCTGCGCCTTGTCCTGCTCGCTGCAGGGCGCTTGCCGGGCACTGCGGGCATAGCGTGGCGGCGGTTGGCTGTAATCGAACACCTGCAGGCGGTCGGGCTCAAGCTCGATCAGGGTGGCGAGCTTGCGGGCGAAGCTGTCCGGGGTCTGCCAGGCGTGGCCGTAGCCCAGGTCGACACTGACCGAGCGAAAATCAAAGGTCCGCGCCGCATCGATCAGCGAGTGAATCGGCGCCGGGTTCTGCCAGCGCGCGGCCGACAGCGCACCGTCCGAGGTGCAATCCGGCACGCCGATGCTGACCTGGTTGAAGCCCAGCTCACGCAACAGGCCCATGCTCGCCCAATCGGTGTGCTGCAGATCGACCTCGACGCCGTAGTCACCGAGCTCATGCTCAAGGAAGGTAAAGCGCCTGCGCAGGTGCGCCATCAATTGCTGCAACGCTGCAGCGTCCAGCCGGGTAGCGCTCAGCTGGAACTGCTCGACGCGCTGCTCGGCACTCAGGTGACAGCCCACCAGGGCGATTTCCCGCCGCAGGCAGTGCAGATAGCGCTCCTGCTCCAGACTCTCGAGCCCGGCCGGCACTTGCAGGCTCAAGGACAACGGGCGCAGTTGCTGGCGGCTGGCACGCAGCGCACGCAACACGTCCAGCGAACCGATCCCGGCGTGAAACCTGCGGGTATCGGCATGCCCCCTGGGCTCGCTCGGCCACTGCCCATACGGGGGTATCTGCGCGGGGTAGCGATGAAGAGTATCGAGCATTGCAGGGCTCCGAGACAGGCTGCGGAACCTGAGTGTCTGCCCAGAGCGGCCGGGGGGCCTTGATTTGCATCAAGCGCCGTGCGACTGGCTACCAGGTCAGGTAGAACATGGCCTTGGCCAGCACCAGAATCAGCAGCAGATGCGCGAAAACGCTGTGATGAATGAACTTCACCCGGCCGCTGCTCATCTGCCCGGTCCTGAACAGCAGCATGGCAATCAGAAAATGCACCAGTACGCTACCGGCAACGATGACCTTCACCAGCAGCAAGGTGCCGAACGACGAGCTCAGCGGCGCGGCCAGCACCGGCAGGTAACGCTGCCAGACCATCCCCACCCCGGCGCCGAACAGTACCAGCAGCACCCAGGGCATCAACTGCCGGGCGCGCTGGCCGATGGCCTGTTCGAGCAAGAGCATGAGTTTGGCCGGCAGCTGTTTGCGGATGTGCTCCAGGAACAACAGCTCGAAGAACACCGTACCGATGAACATCACTGCGGCGAACAGGTGCAGGGTTAACAGCAGCGGGTAAAGCATCGGGGCCTCGGCGCGAGTGTGGTACTGGGCTGGAGACTAGCGCGGCGGGCAGTAGCCTGCGTTGATGGCAATCAACAAAGCGCAGCCAACGTTCATTGCCGGCCCCCACACAAGAAATGCAATCTGCCCTGCTCTATGCTGACCTGTGTGAGTGCACATTCAACGCTGCAAGGGAGCGACAACATGGCTGATCCCTTCAATCTCTCTCGTTTCGTCGACGCCCAGGAGCCGGTGTATGAGCGGGTTATGCAGGAGCTGCAGGCGGCTCGCAAGACCAGCCACTGGATGTGGTTCATCTTCCCGCAGCTGCGGGGCCTGGGGCACAGCGAAACCGCCGAGCGCTACGCCATCAGCGGCGCCGAGGAAGCCCGGGCTTACCTGCAGCATGAACTGTTGGGGCCACGCCTGGAGCGCTGCGTTGCAACCCTGCTGCAGCACCCGGACAAAAGCGCGTTGCAGATCCTTGGCCACCCCGACGAACTCAAACTGCGATCCTGCCTGACCCTGTTTGCCCGGGTAGCGCCCGAGCCGCTGCTGTTCCAGCGGGCGCTCACGCAATTTTATGACGGCAAGACGGACACCCGGACGTTGGCGCTGCTCGGCGACTGAACAGCAGCCACAGCCGACAAGCGTCCTCCCCCTGGGCCTTTTGCGTTTCTGCGCCGCTTTTACATTTCTGTGCGACACATCCCACTTCAGGGACTCCCGTACCAGGCCCTCATGGTGGTAGCTTGGAAATGTTTTGTTGCACCTATCCTTTCTCATTATTTGCCTGCAAAGGAATGCCCCCCGCAATGAATTTCGCCCTGAAAAAACTGGCTGCGGCCACCCTGATGCTGGCTGGCCTGGCATCCATCACTTCGCCTGCCCATGCCAACATCACCGCGCAGCAGAGCGCGGCCATTCTCAAGCGCTTCAGCGACGCATCGGTCAAGGATTTCCGTCAGTTCCTCGCCAGTGTGGCGAAAAGCGAACTCGGCAAGGCCGACAAGCTCGACCAGAGCATCGCCGCCTTTCTCGGCAACAAGCAGCTGACAGCTGAACAACAGAACGAAATCCATCGCCTGCTGGGTATCTATGCGCGGGTGAAGTACGGCGATGCGGCCACCCAGACCTTGCGTGAACTGGTAGCCATTCCGACCTTTCGCGTCGACGGTGTTGCCCAGCACGACAACCCCGAGTTCATCAAGATCGCCGACAAGATCAAGGGCCTGGCCCAGGCCTTCAACCTGAACTTCCGTAACATCGACAACCGTGTCTATGAAATCTCCCTGGAAGGCCAAGGCGATGAAGTGGTCGGCATTCATGCCCACGCCGACGTGGTGCCGGTGACGCCGGAGAACTGGGTACTCAAGGACGGCACCCGCCTCGACCCGTTCAAGGTCACCCTGATCGGTGATCGCATGTACGGCCGTGGTACCGAAGACGACAAAAACGGTATCGTCGTGGCGATGTATGCGATGAAGATCATCAAGGAAGAAAAGCTGCCGCTGGCACGCAACTTCAAACTGCTGGTCGACACCACCGAAGAGACCACCGGCGACGCCATCCCCTATTACTTCGAGCGCAACCCGACGCCCAACTACAACCTGGCGCTGGACGGTGGCTACCCGGTGGTGATCGCCGAGAAAGGTTATGGCACGGTCATGGCCAGCTTTGCCCGGCGCGCAGGCGAAGGCAAAGGCGCTGAAATCATCGCGCTGACCGGCGGCCTGGCCACCAACCAGATCCCGTCCACCTCGGTGGCGACCCTGGTGACCGACAAGCCCGCCGAATTGGCTGCCAGCCTGCAAAAAGCCGGCGCTGAGTATGCCAAGGCCAATGGCGGCAACTTCGAGGTAAGCGCCAAGGTCGACGGCAAGGACGTCAAACTGACCGTCACCGGGGTCTCGGCGCACTCCTCGGAGCCGGAGTCCGGGGTCAACCCGGTGGCGCGGATGCTCGACTTCCTCAACAGCCTCGAAGGCAAGGTCGCGCTCAAGCACAACCACATCACCGACGCCGCCCGCTACGCCGCCGACAACTGGGGCCTGGACTACCTGGGGGGCAAGCTGGGAGTCGGTTTCGCGGACACATTCATGGGCCCGCTGACCACCTCGCTGACCTACGTCGGCCTCGACGACAAAGCCTTGAAGCTGGCGGTCAACCTGCGTGTGCCGAAGGGCAAAAGCCCGCAAACCCTGAAGAGTGAAATCGCTGGCAAGCTGGATGCGTGGAGCAAACAGAGCCACATCACACCGACCTTCGACTACTCGATCGCCGAGCCGATGTACCGCAACCCCGAGGGCGAATGGGTCAAGGCGCTGCTGGCAGTCGCCAGCGAGAACCTGGGGATGAAGCACGAGTTCGGCACCTCCGCTGGCGCCACCTCGGTGCATGAACTGCCCAATGGCGTGCAGTTCGGCCTGGCCATGCCCGACGTCAAGTACACCGGGCATAACGACAACGAGTTCAAGACCGTGGAGCAGTTCCTGCTGGACCTGCAAGTCGTGACGGAAATGATGGGGCGTGTGGGGCAGATGCCCAAGCTTTGACGCGCCTGGCAGGCCCGCTGTGGTGGCGGGCCTGCCTTGTTGACGGTGTTGCGCAGTTTCTTCAGCGATGTCGCCGTGCTGCAGGTTATGATCCCCACCCCACCATGGAATGGATCAAACATGCAAAAGACCTCGCCCCGGCCAAGGTTGCTCAGGGCCACACTGTTGGCATTGGCTGCGCTGACCAGCGCCAGCATCAGTGGCTGCCTGACCAGCGCGCTGTATAAGCCGCGGGCCAGCGATGAAGTCTATACAGAGCAGGTTGGCCAGCTTTATGTCACGGCTGACCAGAAGAGCCTTGTGGTGCTGGGCAAAAAATACCACTACGTCATCCTGGTCGAACCCGAACTGTTGCAGGCGATCCGCTCAGGGCTGCATGCAAAGATGCAGGCTGAGTTTCTGCCGGTCCACGTCGGCATGTTTAAAACCCTGGATGGCGAGTTCGTACTCAAGATTCCCGGGCTTGGGCAACTTGATCCACACGAGCTCAACGAGGCACAAGCGCTGGGCTTCGTTGCGTCGGCGCAGCAGGACGCCCTGCTGCATCGCTACAGAATCCGCGGCAGCCGGTTTGAGTCCGCCAAGGACATCACGGGTTTTCAGGGCAATACGCTGAACAGCACGTACACCCTTCAGGTGTCGGCCTACAGGGAAAAGAGCAAGGTTACCCAGGTACTGCTGACGCCGGTCACCGTCACCGCTGATGGCGTGTTGATGATCCTCGCCGCACCGCTGTTGCCGGTGGCGTTCATGGTGGCTCAACCGTTCCGGGTCAAGTAGCGGTCACGCAATCAAATAATATCATTTTGACATCAACTCATTTACCATCGCCGCGCTCTTCTGCGTGGCCCCACCTTTTTTGTCGCAACGAGGTCCAGCCCCGCACGGAAGCGAAGCACCCAAAACGCCGTTAAAGGAATGAACCGTGACCCCCGTGATGTTTCGCAAGACCCTGCTCGCCCTGGCCGTAACCACCACTGCCCTGCCCGCCTTCGCAGACACTGTCCAGCTGACCAACGCCGGCTTTAAAAGCGAGCACCAGCACTACAGCGGCAATCTCGAGATCACCGGCGCCTACAACGGCCGCAGCGCTGAAGATGCCATCGAACTCAACGGTTCGAGCATCGACAAAGACCTGATCCTCAACGCCACTATCAATAGCACCGGCGACTTCGCCGGCGGCGTTGACATGGACGTCTGGGAAGGCACGCAACCGTGGGTCGCCAACAGCATCGGCGGCGACGTAGTCAACAAGGGCAGCATCTCAGCCATCGGCGGTGGCGCCAACGCACTGATGATCGACCCGGCGAAGATCGGCGGCAGTGTCATCAACGAAGGCCTGCTGTACGCAGAAGGTGCGCCGCTGAACGACGACGGCGGCCGCGATGTCGCCCGCGCCGTGGATTTCTCCGGCTCTTCGGTGATCAAGGGCGACCTGCTCAATGCCGCCAGCGGCAAGATCATCGCCAAGGGTGAAGATGCCAAAGGCATCAACCTTGAAGGCGGCGAGATCGTCGGCAAGGTCATCAACCGTGGCCTGATCGAAGTCACCGGCGCAGGCGCGACCGGCATCGACGCCACCACCAGCGGCTCGGGCGCGTACACCGACATGGTCGACCTGGCCGGCATCGAGAACCACGGCACCATCATTGCCAACGGCGACGACGCCGAGGGTATCCGCATCGACGGCGCCAGCTTCACCGGCATGAACAACCACCTGGTCAACACCGGCACCATCCGCGCCGAAGACGCCGCCATCGCCATCGGCTTCAGCGACTTCGACAGCCCGGGCGCCCAGCCCTGGTACAAAGAAGAAGGCGATTTCAACATCTTCAACAGCGGTTCGATCATTTCTGCCGACGAGGCCATCGACGCCTCGGAAAGCAACCGCCCGGTCGAGCTGATCCTGCGCAAAGGCAGCGTGATCGTCGGCAACCTGATCGACCTGAGCAATATCGAGATCGAAGGCGACACCTCGTTCACCGGTACCGACAGCCGGGCTGACGGCGCCAACATTCGTATGAAAGACGGCGGCTGGATCGATGTCGGCAGCGTCAGCGACAACCTGAAAACCACCCTGACCTTCGAAGCCCCGCACACCAGCATCGACGGCAACCTGTACGTCGCCGGCAATTCGGCCCTGGGCCTGAACCTGAGCAGCGCCACCGACGCCAACACGGCTGTGCTCAAGGTCAGCGGCACCACCCAGTTCGGCCAGGGCGCCCAAGTGCAGCTGGCGGCCAAAGGCGAAGACTTCAACGCCAACGGCAGCACCTACAAACTGATCGAAGCCGGCCAGATTGAGCTGCTGGGCGCCGACGGCGAAAGCGTCGACCCGAACGGCAAACTCAACCTGGTCAGCAGCTCGGCGCTGCTCAAGGTCGACAGCTTCACCGTCGACAACAATCAGGTGGTGGCCGTGGTCACCGGCAAGGGCAAGGAAGAAGTCGAGCAGATCATCACCAACCAGGGTGGTTCGGCCAACAGCCAGAAAGCCCTGGGCAGCCTGACCGCCGACGGCATGATCGGCAAGCTGGCCAACAACGACCCGTTCAAGCAGGCATTGCTCAACGCCGATGAAGCCCAGGTCGCCAAGCTGGCCTCGGAACTGACCCCGGAAACCAACGGCGGCGCGACCCAGGCCGCCACTACCAGCCAGAACCTGGTGAGCAACGTCACCGGCAGCCGCACCAGCTCGCTGCGCGGCGCCTCCTCGGGCGAGGGTTTCAAGGAAGCCGGTGTCTGGGTCCAGTCGCTGTACAGCGATGCCTCGCAAGACCTGCGCGACGGCGTGGCCGGCTACAACGCCTACAGCCGCGGTATCGCCGTGGGTGCCGATGGCAAGCTGAACGACAACCTGACCCTGGGCCTGGCGTACAGCTTCATCAACACCGACGTAAACGGCAAAAGCGGCAACCAGACCGAAGTCGACAGCCATGCCTTTACCCTCTACGGTGGGTTCGAGCAGGGTAACTATTTCGTTGATGCCAGCCTGACCTACGGCTTCAACGACAACGAAAGCAAGCGCAACATTGCCGGCACTCGCGCCAAGGCTGACTACGACAGCGACCTGCTGGGCCTGAACCTGATCGGTGGCTACACCTACCGTATCAACCCGCAGGTACTGCTTGAGCCACGCCTGGCCGCACGCTACAGCCTGGTGAACATCGACGGCTACCGCGAGAAAGGCTCTTCGGCAGCACTGAAGGTCGAAGATCAGCGTTACGAAGCCATCGAGCTGGGTGCCGGCCTGCGTGTGGCGGGCAGCTTCGCCCTGGGCGCCGGTACCCTGGAGCCGCAAGCCAAGCTGATGGCGTATCACGACTTCGCCGCTGACGAAGCGAAAAGCACCTCGACCTTCCTGCTCGGCAGCACGCCGTTCGTGACCAGCGGTGCCAAGGCAGCACGCAACAGCTACGAAGCCGGCGTGGGTGCCGACTACAAGCTGGGCGCGGTGACCCTGGGCGTCAACTACGACTACATCGGCAAGTCGGGCTTCGATGCCGACGTGTTCTCGGCGAAAGTCCGTTACGACTTCTGATGAGCAACCGCCTTGCCGGCCCACGCCCGTGGGCCGGCGTCTGTCGAACCGTGGGGGCGCTGCTGGTCAGCGCCCTTCTCTGTGCCTGCCAATCCTCCTTTCAAACGCTGCAGCAACTGGCTGAACAGCACGGTCGACACCTGGAGGTAGTACCGGGACAGCCATTTCCGCTCGCCATGCTGGCACCACCTGACCAGCGTGCAACCGAGCGTCTGCGGGTGTACCTGGAAGGCGACGGCCATGCCTGGGCCACGGCGACTCAGCCCAGCCTTGATCCGAGCCCGCGCAACCTGCTGGTGGCACGACTGGCGCTTGAGGACCCGACCCCGAATGCCTATCTCGCACGGCCTTGCCAGTTCGTCACCGCAGCAGGCTGTAGCTCTGCGCTGTGGACTGATCGGCGCTTCTCCCAGGAAGTGGTCAGCAGCCTCAGCCAGGCGCTGGACCGGCTCAAACAGCGCTTCGGCAATCGCGAGTTCGAGTTGGTGGGGTATTCGGGCGGCGCGGCGTTGGCGGTGCTGCTGGCCGGGCAACGGGACGATGTCACGCAGATCCAGACCATCGCCGGCAATCTTGATCCAGGCTTATGGGTACAGCTCAAAGGCTTGTCGCCGCTGAACGGTTCGCTGGACCCGATGGCCTATCGGGACCGGGTGAAATCATTGCCCCAGCGGCATCTGCTGGGAGGTCGCGACCAGGTGATTGCGGGTGAGATCGCCGCCAGCTTTCGCGGCAATCTGCGTTCGAGCGACTGCAATCAACGGGTGATCATCCCTGGCGCAACGCATGAGTCAGGCTGGGAAGCTGCGTGGAGGGTTTGGCGAAGCCAGCCGATCGACAGGTGCAACCAACACGGAAACCGCGCTGAGTCGCCGCGTGCTGAAGATCGAGACCCACCGCGGCCGGCCGGTTCAGGAGTATGACGTGCGGAACCGCTGGTTCAACCTGGTCGATCGCTCACCTGTGACTGATGACAAACCCTTCGACGACTAGCCAGCGCAGTTTGTTTATCTTGAATCTGGCCTCCCGCTTGCAGCGCCGGCAACCATGCTCAGGTATGCATTAGCAGCTTCAGTAAACCATCTACATCAGCTAGTGCAGGAGCATGGGCTCCGGCATGACGGCACGATATGGATGGGCAAGCCGCTGAAAATCGCAGGCGCTCTTTCAAGTCTGCGATCCCCAGCATCTGCGCAGCCAGCCAACCCGCCATACAAGCATCTCCTGCGCCTACCGTGTCTTCCACTTCCACGGCAATCGCTGGCTGATCAAGTTGGCTGTCCGGGGTGTGGAGAGTCATCCCGTGTTCCCCTCGGGTAAAAAGGATCTGCGCCTGAGAATTCAGAGCACGCAGCTCATCCATTGCCTGGTATTCGGTCAGCCCTGGATAAATATGCCGGAGGTCTTCGTCGGACAGCTTGATCATGTCAGCAAGGGTGGTCATCGTAGTGAAGGTCTGCTCCCTATAATGGCGATCCATTAACGTGCGCCAATTAGGATCATAGCTAATCCGTTTACCGGCTCCCTTGGCCTCCTGAGCAATTTTAACCAGCCTGTCTGCGAGTGGTTGTCGAGCCAAACTGATGCAACTGAAGTGGCACAGCTCTGCGTGGTTGAGCCATCCTTCGGGCATCTGATCTGGATCGAAAAAAAGATCGGCATCTCCCGCAAAAAAGTAACGTGGAGGACGGCTCGATAGAACAATGGCGACCAAAGGATCTCGATCTACCCGTTGGATGAAGTTCATATCCAGCCCTGCAGCTTTCGACTGCGAGACTATCTCGTCGCCCATTGAATCTTTGCTCACTGCCCCAGCAAAAGCGCTGCTAACACCCAAGCGACCTAGTGCTCGTGCAACGTTCCAAGGAGCACCACCTGGGTAGCCCTTCCACTGTCCAGGGGTGCCTTGGACAAGGTCCGTCAGGGCTTCGCCAAATACTACTGCGCGAGGCAATACCATCGTCATTTCCTCAGTTTTTTATCGTAGGGATAACTGCAGGCTCATCAGCGTTGACCGGTAAACAATGACTCAATACGCAGGGTGAAAAGCCGGGTTCGATGCGTGAAGGCGGGTGGCCGATGCGTTCAAATATTAAAACCAGGTTTCCATCTGTATACCGTATTGCCATACACCTCCGGCGTTGAAGTCCGTCTTGCCGAAGTTGTCTGTGGCGCTGTATCTGTCCAGATCCGAAGACCAGTTCATGAGACTTGCGAACACTCGCAACTCGGGACGTGTGAGAAGGTCTCCAACATCAGGTTTGAATGTCGGGGCAACCGTGAATTTCCAGAAGTTACCGTCGACCGCATTACGTTGCATATAGCCCTTGGGATCGAGGTCCATGGTTTGCCAGCTCATTTCGTAGGCCATCTCGAAATTGCTGTTGATTTCATTGGCCAAGCGCACGTTCAGGGTCATCCAACGGTAGTCGTCACCCTTGACGTATCTGTCCTTGCTTTGTTCGGCCAGCACGCTGGGACCGATGCGCCAGCCAGGTGCAATGGGTGTCTCACCGTAAAGCGCCAGACGCAAAGCGCGGGCATCGTCGATCAGTTCGCCATCCGAGCCGATGTTCTTGACCTCTGCACCCAGACCTTGCCCATAGAGCAGTGCCGTTTTGAAGAAGCCTTCCCTGCCAAGAAAGTTTTTCTGGTGATTGGCCAGCATGCTGTGCAAGCCTGAATCCGCAGGCGTCAGGCCCGCTTCATTGCTGCGGGTGCCAATGTCGTTTTTCTTTGAGCCAATGGCATTGAACATCCACTGCCACTGACCATTATCAAAGAACTGGTTAGAGGTCAGGATGTAGCTTTCCACATCGGCGTTGATACCGCCTTCACTGAAATCCCCGTAGTTACGCCCGATCAAGGAATAATTCGAGCGCCAATGCTTGTTCATCTGCATATCGTAGATTCCACCCCCGGTGCCAGCCAGATAAACGACGTCCGAGTCCAGCCAGTGGATGTCGAAGTTATCCCTGTCGAATCGCTTGCCTGCCCACAGGGTGGCGTTCTCAAACACTGAATTACCCTTGAATGCAGCAAGATGGTCGAGCTCTGCAAATACCTGACGCACGTTCAGGTTACTTTCATTGGCCGTCCAGTCGTTGGAGCTTTCCACTCCATCGGCGATAGAAACCGTGAATTTGGAACGGGTGCCGTTTTGCGCATAGGCTTCTTTCGAGAGGTCTATGCGCATGTAGGTGTCGTCTTCGTTACCGAGTCGCCCGACGGCCCCGCCGACCGAACCGGCAGGGGTTGTATAAGGGCCACCACGACCACCGCCACGCCCATCGTTGATCAGCAGTCCGGAACGGGCGTAGCCCTTGAAGCTGAAGCCGTCAGTAAGGTGTCCGCTGCTGCCCTGCTTCTCCATGCTTTGCTGACGGGCTTCCAATGTTGCAACCCGGGCATCCAACGTGGGCGCCGCAATCGCTGTCGAAGTAGACGCAGGCGGCAAGGTGGGCGTTGCACGTTTGAGCTGCTGCAATTCCCTGGCGAGTGCTTGGGTCTGCTGTTCGGCTGCGGCTGCGCGCTTTTCCGCTGCGCTGGCACGGGCTTCAAACGCGGCCATGCGTTCTTCCAGAGTCGCGGCCTCAGAGGTCGCAGCCGATGTGCCGAGCACACCTGCAAGTAGCCAGCTTGATGCTTTCTGCATGTGGGTTTCCTGTCTTGTTTTTATTGTTTGCTCCTGCGACCAGCCCTTTCTACGTGCGTTTCGATTTGTTGCGGTCGACGTAAAAAAAAGGATGCCTCATCGCAAAGACGCTGCTACATTTGGCAATGTTAACGTTAACTTTTTTAAAAACAAAAATAAAGGGTCCGCAATGAAACAGCTGAAATCTGTCCTTCCAGCAGCACTCATTACCCTCTGCGCCGGACTGCCATCCGCCTCGAGCGCAGCAGATTTGACGATTTCGTGCGGTGCGGTGGGTGCGGAATTAGCACTCTGCAAGGAGGCTGTCGAGGCGTGGTCGAAACAGACCGGCAATAACGTCGAGGTGGTTTCCACGCCTAACTCGGCGACCGAGCGGCTGTCGTTCTACCAACAGATCCTCAGTGCGCAGTCCACCGATATCGACATCATCCAAATCGATATGGTGTGGCCGGGGATGCTGGCCAAACACCTGATGGATCTGCGCGAGGTGCTTCCTGCCAACGCTACCCAGGGCTACTTCCAGGCACAGGTGGATAACGCCACAGTGAACGGGCGGCTGGTGACGATGCCATGGTTCACCGACTCGGGCCTGCTGTATTACCGCAAGGACTTGCTCGAGAAGTACAACCAGCAGGTTCCCCAGACCTGGGAGGAAATGACCGCTACCGCCAGGAATATTCAACAGGCCGAGCGCACTGCTGGGAACCCCAATGCCTGGGGCTACATCTTTCAGGGTCGCGCCTACGAGGGCCTGACGTGTAACGCGCTGGAGTGGATCAGCAGCCAACCGGACGGCGGACTGGTCAACCCACGCGGTGACATCGTGGTCAACACTCAGGCCTCAAGAGCGGCTTTGACCCTGGCGAAAAGCTGGGTGGGAGACATCTCCCCGCGAGGCGTACTCAACTACACCGAGGAAGAAGGACGTGGCGTATTCCAATCGGGAAATGCGTTGTTCATGCGTAACTGGCCTTATGTCTGGGCCTTGGTACAAAGCCCGGACAGTGCCGTAAAAGACAAGGTCGGGGTCGCCCCCCTGCCCCGTGGCGGCATAACCGGCACCCATGCCTCCACCCTCGGCGGGTGGGGCCTGGCAGTATCGCGTTACAGCGCCCACCCAAAACTTGCCGCAGAGTTAGTGAGCTACTTGAGCAGTGCCCAGCAGCAGAAACATCGTGCCCTGGTCGGCGCCTATAACCCGGTTATCGAGTCGCTGTATCAAGATCCCGACCTGCTCGCGGCAATGCCTTATTACAGTCAGCTGCACAGCATTCTCAACGATGGGGTGATGCGCCCCGCCTCAATAACCGCCGATCGCTATCCACGGGTCTCCAATGCGTTCTTCGATCGAGTGCATGGCGTGCTGGCGGGCGAGCAGCCTGTCGATCAGGCGCTGAGCGAACTGGAAGGTGAGCTCACTCGCATCAAACGTCGGAGCTGGTAAGCCACAAGGAAGGAAATCGCCATGCCTGTCTCTACTACCCATGCCCCCCGTGAGCAGCTCCTGCTCACCCGGGAAACGCCTGTACAGCGCCGCCAAGTACGCACCGCCTGGCTGTTTCTGACACCGATGTTGCTGTGTCTGGCTCTGGTGGCGGTCTGGCCGCTACTGCGCACATTCTGGTTCAGCCTGACGGACGCCAACCTAGCGGACACCAGTGAAGGATCCTTCGTAGGCTTGAGCAATTATCTGTTCCACAACGGTTCCAACTGGTCGGGCATCCTGGTTGATCCTCAATGGTGGAACGCTGTTCGCAACACCTTGCATTTCACCGTGGTGTCAGTGGGACTGGAAGTCGTCCTGGGCCTACTGGTGGCGTTGCTGTTGAACATCAAGTTCACCGGCCGCGCCTTGGTGCGTGCGTTGATTCTGATTCCTTGGGCGATTCCTACCATTGTCTCGGCGAAGATCTGGTCGTGGATGCTCAACGACCAGTTCGGCATCATCAATCACCTGATGCTGAGCGTCGGCCTGATTGACGCGCCCCTGGCCTGGACGGCAGATGCGGATCTGTCGATGTGGGCGGTGATCATCGTCGATGTCTGGAAGACCGTCCCGTTTGTCACGCTGCTGATGCTGGCGGCCTTGCAGATGTTGCCGAGCGATTGCTACGACGCCGCCAGGGTCGATGGCATTCACCCGCTGAAGGTGTTCTGGCGTGTCACGCTTCCTCTGTTGATGCCTGCATTGTTGGTGGCGGCGATTTTCCGCATCCTCGATTCCCTGCGAGTGTTCGACGTGATCTATGTGCTGACCTCGAATTCTTCGAGCACCATGAGCATGTCGGTCTATGCCCGCCAACACCTGGTGGAGTTCCAGGATGTTGGCTATGGCAGCGCGGCCTCGACTCTGCTGTTTCTGGTCGTTGCGGTAATCGCCATGCTTTATCTCTACCTCGGACGCCGTCAAATGGAGGTTCGGTCATGAGCCTGCGCCTACTCAAAAAAACGCTGTTACGTCTCGGGTTCTGGTGTCTGATCGGGGTTTTGCTGCTGTATGCGGTCTTCCCTTTCTACTATGCCATCGTGACTTCGCTAAAGCCGTCTGGTGCCTTGTTCCAGGTGAGCTACTGGGTCGAAAGCCCCGACTTCTCCAATTACGCGGCGGTACTCCACCAAGCCTCATTCCTGCGAGCGATCGGTAACTCGCTGGTGGTTGCGCTTTGCGTGGTGACCCTGGCGCTGTTCCTCAGTGTGACCGCCGCCTATGCCTTAGGAAGGGTGAAGTTCCGTGGGCGTGGCACGGTATTGATGATGGTGCTTGGCGTGTCGATGTTTCCCCAGGTTGCCGTGCTGTCGGGGCTGTTCGAAGTGATACGTGCCCTGGGCCTG
Source organism: Pseudomonas donghuensis (assembly GCF_000259195.1). Lineage (GTDB taxonomy): Bacteria > Pseudomonadota > Gammaproteobacteria > Pseudomonadales > Pseudomonadaceae > Aquipseudomonas > Aquipseudomonas donghuensis. The sequence continues at coordinate 127,750 of NZ_JH650760.1, read as the reverse complement.
TACAACACGTCTTGGGCATTGATCCTGAGCTACACGATTTTCACCCTGCCGTTCACCGTCTGGGTGCTGACCACGTTCATGGGCCAACTGCCACATGAACTGGAAGAAGCGGCAATCATGGATGGCGCTTCGCCCTGGGTAACCCTTACCCGGGTGCTGTTGCCGCTGCTATGGCCTGCACTGATCACCACGGGTTTGTTGGCTTTTATCGCAGCGTGGAACGAGTTCCTGTTTGCCTTGACCTTCACCCTCACCGACACACAACGCACGGTGCCGGTCGCCATTGCCTTGATTTCCGGCGGTAGCCCCCATGAACTGCCGTGGGGGCTGTTGATGGCCGCATCGGTGCTGGTCACCGTCCCTCTGGTAATTCTGGTGCTGATCTTCCAGCGCCGAATCGTATCCGGTCTCACTGCCGGCGCGTTAAAGGGTTGATGCCCAACAAGTACAAGGAACAGCATCGTGATCAAACTGAAACTAGACAACGTGAACAAGCAACTGGGCGGCATGCAGATACTTCGCGACGTTAACCTGGAGATCGCTGCGGGTGAATTCGTAGTATTCATTGGCCCTTCGGGCTGCGGAAAGTCGACCCTGCTGCGACTGATCGCCGGACTGGATTCGATCTGCGCCGGCAACCTGCTGATCGACGGGCAACGGGTCAACGACCTGGAACCGCGTGAGCGTGGCGTCGGCATGGTGTTTCAGTCTTATGCGCTGTATCCGCACATGAGCGTCTACGACAACATCAGCTTTGGCCTCAAACTGGCCAAGACCGAAAAGAGCACCCTGCGCGAACGCGTGCTGAAAACAGCGCAGATCCTTCAATTGGACAAATTGCTGCAACGCAAACCAAAGGAACTGTCTGGAGGACAGCGTCAGCGTGTAGCAATGGGCAGAGCCATGGCGCGGGAGCCGGACATTTTGTTGTTCGATGAACCCCTCTCCAATCTGGATGCATCTTTACGGGTGCAGATGCGCAACGAAATCGCCCGCCTGCATGCTCGACTGAGCTCGACCATGATCTACGTCACCCACGATCAAGTGGAAGCGATGACCCTTGCCGACAAAATTGTTGTGCTCAATGGCGGTCATATAGAGCAGATCGGCTCACCGCGCGAACTCTATGAGCGCCCAGCGAGCCGCTTTGTCGCCGGCTTTCTCGGTTCGCCAAAAATGAACTTTCTAGCGGCGCGCCTGCATACCCCGGGCGAAACCAGCCTGGTCGATACCCCCGTTTTGGGTATGACCTCCCTACCCTTCGACAGCTCACACCTGGCGGCAGGCACGTTACTGAGCCTGGGGGTTCGCCCGGAGCATGTTTCGCTCAAAGCGGCAGGGGGGGCAGTCGGGATCGTCGTGGCCGGGGTCGAATACCTTGGCAGCGAAACGTATGTGCACCTCGAAACAGGCCAGGAGGAGCCACTGATCTGTCGTTGCGAGGTCAGCGCCGGATGGCAGGCGGGCGATCGGGTCGAACTGCAGCTGGACATCGACAACCTGCACCTGTTCGACAACGACGGTACGGTCTTGGAGCGTCATCCACAAGCCATTGAAACCCGTCCGAATGAAGTCTCTCTGCGCTCAGACCGAGCACCGGCCCTATGACCTTGTCTTCGAACAACATGAGCGATCCAATGTCTTCTTCCCTTGATCTTGCGCAGCAGGCACTGAGTGACGGCCTGTCTCGTGTCATCCAGGATTATCGGCCCGGTTATCATATCGCTCCCCCGGCAGGTTGGATGAACGACCCTAACGGGGTCGTGTACTTTCGTGGCGAATATCACGTTTTCTATCAACATTACCCCTTCGAAGCGAAATGGGGCCCGATGTATTGGGGGCACGCCAAAAGCGCCGATCTGGTTCATTGGCAGCACCTGCCCATTGCACTGGCACCCGGCGATGACTTCGACCGTGATGGATGTTTTTCCGGTAGTGCGGTGGTGTACGGGGATACCCTCGCACTGATCTACACCGGACACACCTGGCTGGGGGAAGTGGGTGACGAACGCTTGATCCGTCAAGTACAGTGCCTGGCCACCAGTATCGACGGCATCCGGTTCGTCAAGCAGGGCGCAGTCATCGAGACCGCGCCGCACGACACGATAATGCACTTTCGTGACCCCAAGGTATGGAAAGAGGATGACTTTTGGTACCTCATTGCCGGCGCACGTCTGGGCGATAGGCCGCTGCTCCCGCTGTACCGTTCTACGGACCTGTTCACCTGGGAGTTCCTCGATTACGTGTCCAGTGGCAGCGAGGGCGATGGCTACATGTGGGAGTGCCCGGATCTGTTTCGACTGAACGGACGCGATGTGCTGCTGTACTCCCCCCAAGGCATGCAACCCCAAGGTTATGAACGGCTCAACAAGTACCAGACCGGTTATCGAGTGGGCCGACTCAACAGCGAGTGGCACTTCACTGGCGGGCCTTTTATCGAGCTGGATAACGGCCACGATTTCTATGCAGCGCAAACGTTGATAGCCGCCGATGGTCGACGACTTTTGTGGGCGTGGCTCGACATGTGGGAAAGCCCGATGCCGAGCAGAGCCCATCACTGGTGCGGCATGCTCGGTTTACCGCGCGAACTTGAACTGCGCGCAGATCGCCTGCACGTGTATCCGGCACGGGAGCTCAGCGCTCTACGCAAGGCGCCATTGCCGAGTACGCCGTGGTGGGATGGGTCGGGAACCCGGTGGGTGCCGCAAGTGAAGGGCGATATGCTCGAACTCCATGTGCATCTGGATTTGCTCGGCTGCACCGATGGGCACTTGGGAATCGCCTTGCGCTGCAGCGACGATGGCCATGAAGAAACCCTACTCTACTATGATGCGTCGTTACGTCGTCTGGTGCTTGACCGCAGCCACTCGGGTGCGCAAGCCACAGGTCAGCGCAGTGTGGCGATAGACGCAAGGCAGGAGCGACTCGAACTGCGCGTGTTCCTGGATCGCTCGTCCATCGAGGTGTTCGACGAAAGCGGGTGCTTTAGCCTCAGCAGTCGCCTCTATCCGCAGCCCGACAGTCTGGGGGTGAAGCTCCTTGCAAGCGGGAATGGCGGGCGTGTCTGCATTCCCAGAGCATGGCCTCTCGCCTCGGGATGGCTATGAGCTGCGTCATTCGGATCGCAAGAAGCGCAGGCCATGTGTCATGATTCTCCGCAAACCTGACCGGTCTCGCCTCGTATGACTTCAGTGAAAGACGTTGCACAACTGGCCGGCGTGTCCCTGATGACGGTTTCTAGAGCGCTCAACAATCCGGAAAAATTGAGCCCCGAAACCTATCAGCGGGTACGTCGCGCCATTGATGAACTGCAATTCGTTCCGAGCCTGTCGGCGCGTAAGATTCGCGGCGACAACCTCCAGACACGAACCATCGGTGTGTTCGCGCTGGACACTGCGACCACACCGTTCGCCGTCGAGCTGCTGCTGTCCATCGAACAGACCGCGCAGCAAGCAGGCTGGAACGTCTTTATCCTTAACCTGCTAAGCAACCCGCCTACCGACCAGAACATCGACCTTATGTTGTCACACCGCCCTGACGGGTTGATCTTCAGCGCCATGGGGTTGCGCCAGGTGTGCATTCCCGAGCGGTTGAAGAGCAAACCCCTGGTACTCGCCAATTGCCTGGCGGACGACAGCCACCTGGTCAGTTATGTGCCCGACGACGAAACGGGGCAGTATCGAGCCGTGCATCACGCATTGAGCCAAGGCTATCAGCGTCCTCTGTTTATCAACCTGCCCAAACAGAGTCTGGCCTGGGGGCTGCGTCAGAAAGGCATGCAGCGTGCTTGTCAGGCATTCGGACTGGCGCCTGACGCACTCCTGCAGTACGACCTGTCCGATCATGACGCCTATGGTGAAACCGCAGCCATCCTCGACCGGCACATCACTGATGGTCGTCCCCAATTCGACATTCTGATCTGTGGCAACGACCGCATTGCTTTTTGTGCCTATCAAGTGCTGTTGGGCCGTGGTCTGAAAATTCCCGACGATGTCGCCGTGCTCGGCTACGACAACATGATCGGTATTGCTGAGCTGTTCATCCCGCCGCTGACCACGGTGCAACTGCCGTACTACGAAATCGGTCGCAAGGCTGCCCGGCACTTGATCGACAGCCTTGAGGAATCGGGAGCTCAGCCAGTGGATTGTCCATTGGTGGTCAGGGCATCAGTATAAGAATGAGGTAATTCGGGAGGCTTCAACCAGGGTTGGCCAATCGCGTTGCAGCCCGCCGTCGCGTCTTGGCACAAATAGCCAGGGATAACGGGCTGGCTAAGAAGTTCGATGAACCGGGTGATGTTTTTCTCGTCGTTGGAGGCAACATGGCGTTCCTTTTCCAGGCTATTTCCTCCTCGGAAAAGTAATGAGCCTCAGGCAGCTTCATTGTCCTTGGGAACGAGCAATACCATCGCACCGACGATCACTTCGAAAATCCCGCTACCGAGGATGACCATACCGGTTTCGAACCGCGCATAAAGTGCCGCGCCGCAGGCCCCGGCAATGAGAATGGAGGCACCCAGCGCAGCAAAGCGCAACCTTGCCAGCCCGGCGATCTCGCTTTGCCTGAATGTGGTTTGAATCAGCAGAATGAATGAAATGTCGATCAGTGGCCCACCGAGCGCGGCCAGGCCGGCGCCGAACATCATCCCGGCCAGGACGTACTCCGCTGGCAAATACATCACCGCCGCACCGATCGTCGCAATGCCCAGGCCGTTGACCACGGAGCCAAAGGTAAAGCCACCATACAGGCGGTGGATATGCAGGTTCCCGACGACGAAAATAGAGATCAGGTTGCCGCAGCCATAGGCGCCCATGATCAGGCCGTAGGCGGCAAAGTCCTGTACACCGAAGCCCTGGATGTCGTATTTGACCACGGCCAGCGCCATGCCGATAGAAATGCCCAGACTCCAGGCGATGTTGCCCAATCCAGCACACACATACACCGCCTGCATCTGCCGGCGACCGACCAGGCTGCGCCAACCGGC
>NZ_JH650760.1:63964-122756 GCF_000259195.1 Pseudomonas donghuensis | reverse complement strand
CCACCCGGCAGTGAAGGCGGCACGCCGGCTCGTCACCTTGAGCGGTTGACGAGGCAATGCCTTGCTCAGCTTCATCACCGCCCAAGCCGAGATCAGGAAAGTCAGGCTATTGAGGGTAAACAGATGCTCAAGCGGAATCAGCAGCGTAATTGCCGCGGCCAGCATCGGCCCGATCACTCGAGCCACCCGGATGATCGCGTCGAATAGCGCATTGACGGCCTGCAACTGGTCCGACGCCACGACAATGCGTGGCAGGCTGGCGCGCAAGGCCGGTTCGAACAAAGCGTTGACAATCATCATGAGCATGACCGGCACTGCCAGCATCCACAGGCTCATGATGCCCAGCGTCCAGGCCAGCATCGGAAGCAGGGCGAGCCCGGCCCGCGTCAGGTCGGCACCGATCATCGTGCGCCGATGGTCCCAACGCTCAGCCCAGATCCCTCCCAGCAGCGCCCCCGCCAACGCGGCCCCACCGCGCAACGCACTAAGCCAACTCGCATCGGTGCCGGCGATCTGCACTGCCATCCAGGCGACGGCGATCGCGAACAACTCGTCGCCGATCGAAGATAGCGCCAGCCCTCCCCATAACAACGCCACCGGCCGCTGAAGCAACGGTCTAAACAACTTCATATAATCAATTCCGCCAATAAAGACCCGTCACACCACGCAGCTGCAAGCCCACCCTTATCGGCGCGTCAAACGTCGAAGCCGGGGCTACTCCAGCGTTGATAAATCATCCTAAATTAAATCAAAACGTGATAAGTAGCTGATACGCGCAGTCTGCTGTATACCGCTACGGGGCGGCATTAAAGCCTCCGCCTGAACACTGCTCTGTTCCGCCCTTCATCGATCACACTGATGATTACTATCGAGCCGCCTGCCTGTCGGCTCGCCAAGCCCTTCTCATACAATCGCCTGCAAATTCCCCCCGCTCGCCCGCCTCAGGCGGCAGTCCCTCTTGGAACCCAGCACACCATGCCAAGCCCCAGCCAGGCCTCTCACGGCCGTCCCGAACATAATCAACAGAGCGTCAAACAGCAGTGGCTGGCGATTCTCTCGGTCGCTGTGGGGGCCTTCGCCCTGGTAACCAGTGAGTTTCTTCCGGTCGGTGTACTCAACGATGTCGCCAGCGACCTGGGCATCAGTGCCGGCCAGGCCGGCCTGATGGTCACCCTACCAGGCATAATGGCCGCCCTCGCCGCGCCCTTGCTGTCGGTGGGTATCGGCGCGCTGGATCGTCGCTATCTGCTAATCGGCCTGACGCTGATCATGATCATCGCCAACGCGGTGGTGGCCTACGCCAGCGACTTCGGCCTGCTGCTGTTCGGCCGCGTGCTGTTGGGCATCAGCATCGGCGGTTTCTGGGCTACCGCTATTGCCCTGAGTGGACGTCTGGCGCCCAAGGGCGTGGGGGTTGCGCAGGCCACCTCGATCATCATGATCGGTGTAACTCTAGCTACCGTGCTCGGCGTGCCGGTAGGCACCTGGCTTAGCGGTCTGATGGGCTGGCGCATGACGTTCCTAGTCACCGCACTGGTGGGCGTACCGGTGCTGCTGGCGCAAGTCTTCCTACTACCGCGGCTCAACCCCGACAAGGCGATTCGCATCAGCGACCTGCCGACCCTGCTCATCAATCCACAAGCGCGGGTGGGCTTGATCGCCGTATTGCTGATTGGCCTGGCGCACTTTGCCGCGTACACCTATGTCGCCCCCTTCTTCAAACAAAGCTCAGGCTTCGATGGGCCGACCATTGGTTCACTGTTGCTGCTGTATGGGGTGGCCGGGGTGGCAGGGAACATCTTCGCCGGTTTTGCCGCCAACCGAAGCGTGCGTCACACCCTGTTGCTGGTGGCACTGATGATCGGCACCAGCACCGCCCTGTTCCCGTACTTCGCCACCGGCATGACCGGCGCCGCGATGCTGATCGCGCTCTGGGGCTTTGCCTTCGGCGCCTTCCCCGCCTGCGCCAGCATCTGGATGTTCGTGGTGGCGCCCAAGGATGTCGAACGCGGCATGCCCCTGTTCGTCGCCATGTTTCAGGTGATCATCGCCTTGGGCTCGTTCTTCGGCGGGCGGATCGTAGACCAACTGGGCAGCTCGGTGCTGCTGAGCCTGGCCACGGCCCTGGTGGGCTGCGGCTTTGTCACGGTGCTGGTGCTGGGGCGCAAGGTCAGTAACAGCCTGGCGGCGCAACCCTGCTAACAGCACGTCGACCCGCCTGTAAGAACGTGGCGCCCCACCGTCAGCGGACCGGTAAGGCCATGGGCCGCATCGGTGCCGCATCGGCGCCACGCAATTTCAAGGACGCACCGATAAAGGCGAATTCATAGACCCGGTCCTTCGACAAGCCTTCCAGATTCACCAGCTCAATAATCGGAGCGCCCTGCATGGCCAGCAGATAGGTGTGTAAGGGCAGGTAGTTGCCCTCGACTTCCGAGGGGAAGGTCTCGAAGCTCAGGTTGTCGGCCCCGACCACCATGGCGCCACCGTCCTTGACCAGGAATTTCGCCGCATTCAGGCTCAGCCCCGGCGGGTTGGCCATGTAGGCCTGGGCGTGTTCATAGTCGCGCATGCGTCCGGTACGGATCAGCACCACGTCACCCTTCTCCAGCGTCACGCCCTGCTTTTCAAGCGCCTGCTGCAGATCGCTGCGGGTGATGCGGTAGTTGTCCGGCAACTGCTCCACACCCTTGGCCACCGCGACATCGATCATTACCCCGCGAGCGATGATCGGCGGCAGTTTCTCTGCGCCCGTGACACGCCAGCCACGATCACCCAGGTGCTCGTCGGCGCTGAAGCCGTTCCAGATTTTTCCATCGAGGCCGAAATGGTTAAGCGCGTCGATATGGGTACCCATGTGCGCATACATGGAAATCGCCGAACCGCTGTAGCTGACGTGCTGGTTCATCTGTTCGCCTACTTGCATCGGGTCGGCAATCACGTTGCCGTGGGGGGTGTGGGTCATCCACATCTGGTAGGGCGGATCTCCTGCAGCTTGCCAGCTGGGCATGCCGACAAAGTACTCCACCGCGAGATCGTAGGCCTGGGCGCCGTTGACCCGGGCCATGATTGCCGCCTGCGATTGCGGGGTCATCAGGTTGAGGCGGCCGATTTCGTCCTTCTCGCCCCAGGGGCTGATACCTACCTCGGGCTTGGCCAGTGCCACAGCACTGCCCAGTGCGCCGAGCACCGACAGGACGGTCAGTCCGGCAAGTTTTTTTATCCACGAACGCTGCTGCATGAGATTACTCCTCATTGGGGAAGTGCCCATGGTATTAGCCGTGAAATAATAGATAATCAGGCGTCTGGTTAATTGATATTCAACCCAAGAGAAAATATATGGATGTATTGCTGGGCATGCGTACCTTTCGCCGTGTGGTTGAGCGTGGCAGCTTCAGCCTGGCGGCTGTCGACTTGGAGCAATCCACTGCGGCGGTGAGCAAGCAAGTGCGGCAACTGGAGGCGCGCCTGGGCAGCCTGTTGCTGCTGCGCACCACCCGCCGCATGAGCCTGTCGGAGGCGGGCCAAGCCTACTTCAGCGAATGCTGCCACCTGCTCGACGAACTGGACGCCCTGGAGCGCGCGACCCAAAGCGGTTCCAGCGAGCCCAGCGGGCGTTTGCGGGTGAACGCACCGCTATCGTTTGGGCTCAAGGTGCTGTCGCCGATCCTGGTGGAATTCATGCAGCGCTACCTGGAACTCAAGGTCGAGCTCACGCTCGATGACCACCTGCTGGACGTGGTGAGCGAGGGGTTTGATGTGTCGCTGCGGATTCGCAGCCACTTGCCGGACTCCTCGCTAGTTGCCCGGCGCCTGGGCGACGTTGCGCAGATAATCTGTGCTGCGCCGACCTACCTGCAGGCCAATGGCACGCCGCAGAACGTCGACGACCTGCGCGCGCATAGCTGCCTGGCCTATCGTCTGGCGGAGCATCCCGGCAGTTGGCATTTGCAGGGGCCACAAGGCAACAGCCGCCTGGAGCTACCCGTGCGCCTGACGGTAGATAACAGCCTGATGTTGAGCGACATGCTCCTGGCCGGCCTGGGTGTTGGCGCCCTGCCCTCGTTCATTGCCCAGCCCTTGCTCGACAGTGGGCAGTTGGTGCAATTGCTTCCTGGGCAATCGATGCCGCGACGCTCGATCTTTGCGCTGTATGCGAGTCATCGGCATGTGCCGCAGAAGGTGCGGGTGTTTGTGGACTTTCTGGCCGATGCGCTGGAAGCAGGCGGGCGATAGGTTGCGGTTGAGCACTACCGAACCAATGGCTTCGACATGATGATTGAATACGGCATCAAAGGTCTGATCGCTGGACAGGCGCACTGCAAGCCGTTGCTGCTTGCGTTGTTCGCTGGGATTTGTGCCCTGAGCAAGTAGTCTCCGCGCTTCATCCCGCCGCATCCGCGCATCACGCAAACCCACCTGCGGATAGCTGCCGAACGACATGCGCTTTTGCTTGCCATCCCAATAGAAGCGAAAATGCCAGAGCTTTGCGCCCTGGGCGGTGACGTGCAGAATCAGCCCATCGTTGTCGGCAAGTGTGTAGTCCTTGCCGGTGACTCGGGCATGCCGAATTGCCATTTCCGAAAGAGCCATGGTGACCTCCTGAACCTGCCGGAAGCCAAATGCTCATCTCGTCCACAATCCTGCTCCATCGAAATACCGAATTGAGGTCTTTCCCAATCTGGCCTCAAATCTGGCCTTAAAATGTCCGGCTACTACTGGTTCTCGGTAGTTTTCGCTGGAACGAAAAAAGGCCCCGAAGGGCCTTATTTCTATCACCACAGCACTCTGCTGAATGCTGTAGCGCCATATTTGGAGCGGGAAACGAGACTCGAACTCGCGACCCCGACCTTGGCAAGGTCGTGCTCTACCAACTGAGCTATTCCCGCGTCGTGATGGAGGCTATTGTAACGAATCAATAAATCTCGTCAAGCCCTTGATTCAAAAAAGCTTTATTTTTGTTCCGAGCCTTCGCGCAGGTGCGGCCAGGCGGCGCGCAGGTAGTGCACCATCGACCACAGGGTCAGGCCGGCCGAGATCATCAGCAAGGCGTAGCCCAGAATCACCCAGAACGTCAGCACCGGCGGGTTGGCCAGCAAAATCACCAGGGCGAGCATCTGCGCCGCGGTCTTCCACTTGCCCAGGTTCGACACCGCGACGTGCGCCCTGGCCCCCAGCTCCGCCATCCACTCGCGCAGGGCCGAGACCACGATCTCGCGGCCGATGATCACCGCTGCCGGCAGGGTCAGCCAGAAGTTGGCGTGCACTTGCACCAGCAGGACCAGGGCCACGGCCACCATCAGCTTGTCGGCCACCGGGTCCAGGAAGGCACCGAACGGCGTGCTCTGCTGCAGGCGACGGGCCAGGTAACCGTCCAGCCAGTCAGTGGCCGCGGCGATGGCGAAGACACTGCTCGCTGCGATATAGCTCCAGTGATACGGAACATAGAACAGCAAAATGAAGATCGGAATGAGCAGGACGCGAAGAACGGTAAGCAGATTTGGAATATTCATCGGCACAACTGGCTGCAAAGTGAGCGAGCATTCTACTCGCTATGCAGGTTGGCATAAATCGACTCGGCAAGCTTTTTACTGATTCCCGGTGCCTTGGCGATTTCTTCGACGCTGGCGCGGGTCAGTTCCTGCAGGCCACCGAAGTGCTTGAGCAGGTCGCGGCGGCGTTTCGGGCCGACGCCAGCGACACCTTCGAGGGTCGAGGTGCGGCGGGTCTTGCCACGGCGGGCACGGTGGCCGGTGATGGCAAAACGGTGCGCTTCGTCGCGAATCTGCTGGATCAGGTGCAGCGCCGGTGAGTCGCCCTTGAGGGTGAACTCGTGGGCCACGTCATTGAGGTACAGGGTTTCGAAACCGGCCTTGCGCGTGGTGCCCTTGGCCACCCCGAGCAGGATCAGGTCGGGCACCGCCAGTTCCTGCAGCACTTCCCGGGCCATGTTCAACTGGCCCTTACCGCCGTCCACCAGCAGCACGTCGGGCAGCTTGCCCTCGCCGTCCTTGAGCCGGCCAAAGCGCCGGGTCAGAGCTTGGTGCATGGCCGCGTAGTCGTCGCCCGGGGTCACGCCTTCGATGTTGTAGCGCCGGTAGTCGGACTTGAGCGGCCCTTCCGGGCCAAACACCACGCACGAGGCCACGGTGGCTTCGCCGCTGGAATGGCTGATGTCGTAGCATTCCAGGCGCTGCGGGGTTTCGTCCAGGGCCAGGACCTGGGCCAGCGCCTCGAAGCGCGAAGCCATGTGCTGGCGGTTGGCCAGGCGTGCACCCAGCGCCTGTTCGGCGTTGGTCACCGCCAGTTGCTGCCAGCGCGCACGGGTGCCCCGCACCCGGTGGCTGATGGTCAGTTCACGGCCGCGCAGGGTTTCGATGGCGGCAGTGATGGCCGGGAAGTCCTCGTGCACCACGTTGACGATCAGTTCGCCGGGCAGCTCGCGCTCGGCGTTGCCCACGTAATACTGCGAGAGGAACGCGGCCATGACCTCGGCCACCTCCTCCTCGATGCCCACCTGGGGGAAGAAGTTCTTGCTGCCCAGCACCCGCCCGCCGCGCACGCTGATCAGGTGCACGCAGGCGCCGCCGGGGTTGACGAACGCCGCGACAACATCGACGTCGCCGCTGCCGCCTTCCATGCTCTGCTGGTCCTGGACCCGGCGCAGCAAGGCGATCTGATCGCGCAGTTCGGCGGCCTTCTCGAACTCCAGGGCCATGGCCGCCTGTTCCATCTCGGCGTTCAGCTCGTTGGTCAGCTGGTGGCTGCGGCCCTCAAGAAACATCACCGAGTGGCGCACATCGACCGCGTATTCCTCAGGCTCGACCAGGCCGACACAGGGCGCCTTGCAGCGCTTGATCTGGTATTGCAGGCACGGCCGGGTGCGGTTGCTGTAATAGCTGTCTTCGCACTGACGGACGAAAAAGGTCTTCTGCAGCAGGCTCAGGCTTTCGCGGATGGCGCCGGCGCTGGGGTAAGGGCCGAAATACTTGCCTTTTTGCTTCTTGGCCCCGCGATGAATGCCCAGGCGCGGGTAGTCGCCATCGGAGAGGAAGACATAAGGATAGGATTTGTCGTCGCGCAGCAGGATGTTGTACGGCGGCCGCCATTCCTTGATCAGGGTCTGCTCAAGCAGCAGCGCCTCGGTCTCGTTGGCGGTGATGGTGGTCTCGACCTGGGCGATGCGCGCCACCAGGGCAGCCGTCTTCGGCGCCAGGCCAGTCTTGCGAAAGTAGCTGGCGAGGCGCTTCTTGAGGTTCTTGGCCTTGCCCACATACAGCAGCCGGGCCTCACCGTCGAACATCCGGTAGACGCCCGGGCGGCCGCTGCAGGTCGCCAGGAATGCGCTTGAATCGAACACAGCTGTCATGAATGCGCTCAGAGACTGGCGTCAACCATGCCGTGGCGGACCGCCAGCAGCGTCAGCTCGACGTCGCTGGTGACCGAGAGTTTTTCGAAGATCCGGTAACGGTAAGTATTGACCGTTTTCGGTGACAGGCACAGCTTGTCGGAGATGATCTGCACCTTCTGGCAGCCAACGATCATCAGGGCAATCTGGATTTCCCGCTCCGACAGCGCGTCAAACGGCGAGCCTTGCGGCTGGAACGACTTGAGCGCCAGCTGCTGAGCAATTTGCGGGCTGATGTAGCGCTGCCCGGCAAACACCAGACGGATGGCCTGGACCATTTCATCCAGCCCTGCACCCTTGGTCAGGTAACCCGCGGCGCCGGCCTGCAACAGCCGAGTGGGGAACGGGTCTTCTTCACAGACGGTCACCGCCACCACTTTCACGTCCGGGTGGCTGCGCAGCAGTTTGCGCGTCGCCTCCAGGCCGCCAATACCGGGCATTTTCACATCCATCAGGACCACGTCGGGCTTGAGTTCGCGCGCAACCTTCAGCGATGCCTCGCCAGAGTCGGCTTCGCCCACCACCTGCAGACCGTCGATATCGGCCAGCATGCGCGTGATGCCCGTACGCACCAGATCGTGGTCATCGACCACCAGCACCCTAATCAAGCAGACACCTCGCACTGCGGCGGTAATTGGATCCCGCCACCTTAGCAAAAAATAGAGCTGTAGACCTAACGGAACAGGTCATTTGCCTGATGTCATTTTTCATTTGCCAGACAACCGCCCATAGATACCCCGCTCATGGCCGCCAACCCTCAGCGGCGGGCGCTGTACACGCTCGGCAAGGCTGCCCAGCAATTGCTGGACGGCAGCCTGGTCGGCTGCTTGCAGCAGGCGAAAGCTGCCGAGCAGCTGTTCTTCTTCGGCGTTCAGGCTGCCGTGCGCAACCGGAGTATGTACCCCGCTCAACACATACAGCGCATCGACCCCGCGCGCCGCCACCGCCGCCAGGTAGTCGGCCTTGGGCGTACGCTCGCCGCTTTCATATTTGCCCTGGGCGTTGGGCTCGACCCCGCCGATGTCGCCAAATACCCGCTGGGTCAGGCCCAGCCGTTCTCTTTCTTCCCTGATACGCGAACCGATTCCGTTCATTTGCTTGGCGTCCCTTATCCAGCATCCGGATGGATGAGCACACAACCTTCAATGGCGTGCCTCGAACGAAGCCAGAACTATGCCGCGATCAGCTCCGCTGCACAAGTCGACGCCCGCTCTACCTGTCCACAGTTGTCAGGACAAGCGCCGCAAACCCTGTAATTCACGCCTGAACTTCATGCACAAGGCATTAATAATTCCGGACAACTTCCCTTGCTAGCCAAAATGCCATCACCCGGGGAATTTCAACGTTCTACTACAACAGCGCGCAGAGAATAAAGAAGTTCAAGAGGACACCGGAAAAGCCCGTCAAAAAAACCTTGAAAAACGCCAAAAGCCGTCGAAGCAACGGCTTTCTGACGTCATTTTAACGGCAAAAAGACGATATCGGTTTTTTGACGCCCAACTAATATCAAACTTTAAATTGTTGATTTATAAGGGTTTTTAAACTTTAACAAAACATTTTTAAACTTTATCCAACTCAGAGTTAGAGACAGCTTGCCGAAGTTTAAAAAACTCCCTTAGGATGTAATAAGACAACGAAAACGCCTGCATCGCCTCCTGTTAGCGCGCTGCTTTTTCTTGCGCATCTGCCGCGTCAACCATGCCGTTTAACTGAGTATCTCGGTCAGCTTTTGCTGAACCTTGGGAGAGGGAACTATGAATATCAGCATCTTTGGATTGGGTTATGTAGGCGCTGTCTGTGCCGGTTGTTTGTCCGCGCGTGGGCACCAGGTGCTGGGCGTGGATATCTCGCCAGCCAAGATCGACATGATCAACCAGGGCAAGTCACCCATCGTCGAACCCGGCCTGGAACAACTGCTGCTCGATGGCGTGCGCCACGGCCGCCTGCGTGGCACCACGGATGTCCAGGCCGCGGTGCTGGCCACCGAGATGTCGCTGCTGTGCGTCGGTACCCCAAGCAAGAAGAACGGCGACCTGGACCTGGTCTACATGGAGGCGGTGTGCCGCGAAATCGGTACCGCCATGCGCGACAAGGCCAGCCGCCACACCGTGGTGGTGCGCAGTACCGTGCTGCCCGGCACGGTGAAGAACGTGGTGATCCCGATCCTGGAAAAATACGCCGGCAAGCGCGCCGGCATTGACTTCGGCGTGGCGGTCAACCCCGAGTTCCTGCGTGAAAGCACCGCGATCCAGGACTACGACTTCCCGGCCATGACCGTGATCGGCGAGCTGGACACGCAATCGGGCGACCTGCTGCAGTCGCTGTACCAGGGCCTGGACGCGCCGGTGATCCGCAAGTCGATCGAAGTCGCCGAGATGATCAAGTACACCTGCAACGTCTGGCACGCGACCAAGGTCAGTTTTGCCAACGAGATCGGCAACATTGCCAAGGCTTCCGGCGTCGATGGCCGCGAGGTGATGGACGTGGTCTGCCAGGACTACAAGCTCAACCTGTCGCGCTACTACCTGCGCCCGGGCTTTGCCTTCGGTGGCTCGTGCCTGCCCAAGGACGTGCGCGCCCTCACCTACCGCGCCGGCCAGCTGGACGTCGAGCACCCGCTGCTGGCCTCGATCATGGCCAGCAACCGCAACCAGGTGAAGAACGCCTTCGAGCTGATCACCCGCCAGGACAAACGCCGCATCGGCCTCCTGGGCTTGAGCTTCAAGGCCGGCAGCGACGACCTGCGCGAGAGCCCGCTGGTGGAGCTGGCGGAAATGCTCATCGGCAAGGGTTACGAGTTGAGTATCTACGACGCCAACGTCGAGTACGCACGGGTGTTCGGCGCCAACCGCGAGTACATCGAGTCGAAGATCCCTCACGTTTCGTCGCTGCTGTGCAACGACCTGCAGCAGGTGATCCGCGAAGCCGAGGTGGTGGTGCTGGGCAACAACGATGACCGTTTCGCCCAGGCCCTGGATGCCAGCGGCGGCAAGCAGATCATCGACCTGGTCGGCTTCATGGCCCACGGCAGCGATGCCCAGCGTGAAGGTATCTGCTGGTAAGGCCCCAGTACTCCATCCAGAGAGTACCCGGCGATTGACCCAGGCACCCCGCCTGACTGACTGCCCACCTGCCTCCTGCCCGGCCGACCTTGTCTTGGCCAGGCGCGAAAAGTGCGCATGTCATTCAGCCGGGCGTGGCCCGAACACAGGAGCAACGACTACATGGAACGACAGCAACAGCCGCCCTCGGGCCGGCCGGACTACCTGCAGGCAGGCGCGCGGTTTTGCGCCTGGGCCTGCCTGTTCGGCCTGATCGCGCTGGCGTCGGAGATGGTCGCACCGCAGTACCTCGACCCTGCGCACCATAAGTTCATCTTCATCATCGGTGCACTGGGCATGTGGCGCTACGGCAACGCTATCGTCCACTACCTGCGCGGCATGTACTTTCTGCACTGGAAGTTCCCGCGCATGCGCAAGGCGGTCGAGCGCATGGGCGATGCGGCGCTGCCGGCGCACATGTTCATGGTGGTGACCAGTTTTCGCATCCCCACCCACACCACCTTCAAGGTCTACCAGTCGGTGTTCCAGGAGGTGCAGCGGCTGAAGGTGCCGTGCACGGTGATTGCCTCGATCGTCGAGAAAGGCGACGAGCAGTTCATCAAAGAGATCATGCGCAACGAGGTCAAGGATCGCGACGACATCAAGCTGGTGATCGTCCGCGCCCGCGGCACCGGCAAGCGTGACGGCCTGGCCCATGCCTTTCGCGCCCTGTCACGGCAGATGCCGCTGGAAGATTCGGTGGTCGGCGTGGTCGACGGCGACACCATGATGCTGCCCGGTTGCGTCGAGCGCGCGGTCAAGCTGTTCGCCTACCTGCCCAACGTCGGCGGCCTGACCACCAACGAGTTCTGCGAAGTCGAAGGCAGCAACCTGATGCGCCAATGGCACTCGATGCGCTTCGTCCAGCGGCACATCAACATGTGTTCGATGGCCCTGTCGCACCGGGTGCTGACCCTGACCGGGCGGCTGTCGTTCTTTCGCGCCAGCGTCATGACCGACCCGGACTTCATCCGCGACGTCGAGGCGGATTTTCTCCAGCACTGGCGCCTTGGGCGGTTTCAGTTTCTCACCGGGGACGACAAGTCGTCGTGGCTGAGCCTGATGCGCGCCGGCTGGGACACTTTCTACGTGCCCGACAGCAACACCCTGACCGTCGAGCATCCGCCAGACAACAGCTTCTGGCGTGCCACCCGTCAGCTGATGTTCCGCTGGTACGGCAACTCGCTGCGCCAGAACTTTCGCGCCACCGCCCTGCTCGGCCGCGCCCGCCTGGGCCTGTTCACCCTGTACGTACTGCTCGATCAGCGGGTGTCGATGTGGACCTGCCTGATGGGCCTGAGCGCCTCGGTGGTCGCCGGCATCGTGTTCGGCATCCAGTACCTGCTGGTGTACCTGTTCTGGGTACTGCTGTCGCGCAGCCTCGTCACCGTGCTGTTTTTGTTCGCCGGCCACCCGGTCAGCCCGGTGTACCCGTTCGTTCTTTATTACAACCAGATCATCGGCTCGCTGATGAAAGTCTATGCCCTGTTCCACATGGACCAGCAGAGCTGGACCCGGCAAAAAACCACATTAAGCAACGGCGCCGTCAACTTCGATGCCGCCCTGAACCGCTGGTCCTCCAAGGCGATGCTGTTTTCATCCATCGCGATTTTCTTCGGGGTCATCTCGGTTCTTCTCGAACTCACGCAACGTTAAGGAAAGGCGCCTGCCATGAGTAGCTCAAGCACACCCGCAGTACCCGCGAACGTAGTCCACGAAGCGATCGACGAACGCCAGTACGTGCGCACCAAACTCAATGCCCGGGTCACGCTCAGCGCGACCGGCCAGCCGCCGTTCGACAGCACCCTGCAGGATATCTCCCTGGGCGGTATCGGCCTGGTTCACTCCGAGCCGCTGAAGATCGGCAGCCTGTACCACGCCTCGATCCAGCTGCGCCTGAACCAGGTCGACCTGAACATCGACAGCCAGATCAAGATCGTCTCCCAGCGTGGCCAGGAAGTCGGCGCCCAGTTCGTCGAGCTCGACTCGCAAAAACGCGACATCCTGCGCTACATCATCAGCGCCTACCTGTCGGGCGAGATCGCCGACATCAATGGCCTGTTCAACGTGATGCAACGGGAAAACTACATCAAGGAACGCAAGCACAAGTACGCCAGCGCACGCAGCTCGGGCGAGCGCCTCAAGGCCACCCTCGGCACCCTGTTGTATGCCGCTGCCGGCCTCGCCGCGCTGGGTTTTGTCGCCTACAAGTGCTACCTGCTGTTCTTTCGCATCCCCGCCGTGCAGGCCCAGGTCTCGGCCAACGCCCAGGTCATCAGCATGCCCGACAACGGCTATGTGAAGTTCCTCCTGGCGCCGGGGCAGACCGAGGTCAAGGCCGGCACGCCGGTGGCGAGCATCTCCACCCAGCTGGCCACCAGTTTCACCAGCCCGGCCGACATGAAAGCGGTCGCCGACCTCTCGCCGGGCGACCTGCAGACCCTGCTCGGGCGCGCCACCATCGAGACCGTGATCAACAGCCCGTGCGACTGCGAGGTGTACTTCCCAAGCAAACCCCTGGACGGCTACGGCTACAAGCAAGCACCGCTGGTGCATCTGCTGCCCAGGGATGAAGGCCTGTTCGTCACCGCCAACGTGCCGTTCGACAAGCTCGCCGACATCGGCCGGGTGACCTCGGTGGACCTCAAGGTGTTCGGGCTGGATGAGACCTTCAGCGGCAAGGTCATTGACTCCCATGTCGATGAAGCCAACAAGAACCTGGCCCTGACCATCGCCCCCGACAGCCCGCTGCCCCGCGCCGCGTACCAGAAGCCGGTGGCGGTGGACCTGTACCTGGGCCTGCCGTTCACGGCTTCGCGCTAAGCACCCGCAAGGAAGGAATAGGCAATGAATGCGAAGACGCCCTCCCGCCTGCTGCTGGCCAGCATCGGCCTGGCCTGCGCCAGCAGCGCCCTGGCCGGACAAAGCCTGGAGCAGATCCGCTACGCGCTGTACAAGGACCCGAGCGCCAATGTCAGTGCCGACCTGCGCGCCCTGGCCGACCGCGGTGACCTGGCGTCCAAGCTGCTGCTCGGTGATGTGCTGGCCAACAGCGATGGCGCCAGCCGCCCGGAAATCATCGGCCTGTATAAAGAGGCGTTTGCCGATGGCCGTGGCCAGGTCCCGGCGCTGGCCTCGCTGGCGCGCCTGCTGGACCGCACCCCGAGCCTGCAAAACAGTCAGCGCGAGTGGATGGCCCTGGCCCTGACGCGCTACCCGGCGACCCTCGACCCGCGCAATGCCAGCACCACCCTGGAGGTGTTCCTGGTTTACCCGCAACTGGTCTCCACCGAACAGGCCGGGCAGTTGCTGGCGCTGTACCAGCAGTCGTGCCTGCTCAACTGCCGCCCCGAGCTGTACCAGGCCGTGCTGGCCGAGCGCCAGGGTGACCGCGCCGGCGCCGAGCGCTGGTACCAGCAGGCGGTGCGGGTGGATGTGCGGGCGATTGATCGCTACTACCGCTTCCTCGGCGACGATCAGGACCGCGCCTTCGCGGCCTTTGCCCGCAGCCTCGAACCCCTGCGCCCGACCCTGGCCGTGGAGATCGTGCATCGCATCGGCTCGTTGCTCGACAGCATCAACAGCGTGCAGCGCGCCGAGCAGGAAGCCGACCGCTACGAGCGTCAGGCCAGCGCCATGGGCCCGGCGCGGGTGCCACCGGACGCCGCGCAACTGGCCCTGGAGAAACAGCGCAGCGATGCCCTGGACCTGGCCCGCGCCGAAGCCCACCGCTGGCGCGACAACGCCGTCGAACGCGGTTTTGTGCCGGCGATGGTGTCCAAGGCCAACTTCATGATCTCCAACCCCACCGAGCACAACGCCGAAGAGACCCAGGCGCTGATCGACCAGGTCCAGGCTCGCGAAGCGACCCGGGCCAAGGCGCTGCAGGCCTCGTTCTACATGGTCAACAACTGGCTGACCCTGGACCCGGACAAGGCCCGCGCGCTGATCGACGAGCTGCTCGCCAACCGCTACCCCGACGCCGAACTGCTGCTGGCCGAGTACTACAGCAAGGGCGTGGCCGACCAGCCCGACCAGGACAGGGCCCTGGAGATTTTCCAGGCCCAGGCCCGGGCAGGCTCCACCGCCGCCTGGTACCGCATGGCCACCTTGCACGCTTACGGGCGTGCCATCTGCCACGACCCGGTCAAGGCCTACACCTATGCCCAGGTGGCCCTGGCACTGGGCGAGAACGGTGCCCGCAGCCTGGTCAAGCGCCTGGAAAAGACCCTGAAAAAGGATGACATCGTGCGCGCCCTGGCGGCACGCAACGATCTGTTGAAGGAGGCAACCCTGTGAAAGCCCACCACCCCTTGTTCGGCGCCCTGCTGGCCCTGGCACCGCTGTACCCGGCACACGCCCTGGAAGAAGTCACCGGCCCCGAGGCCGACAGCAGCGAGCCGGTGCGGGTCGCCGATGGCAGCGAGCCGGTGATCACCTCGGAGTTCTTCAACAAGCTCACCGTGCAAACCGGCTACGGCCCGGAGAACTCCGAAGTCGGCCGCAGCCGCGAGATGTTCTACAGCTTGCGCTACGAGCCGTCGTTCGCCTGGTACTCGCCGGAAAAACGCTGGGCCAAGTGGATGGTCTACGGCCGCGTCTGGCTGAACTATGACTCCAGCGAGTCGGCCAGCGTGCAGAACGAAAACGCCAACAACCTCGACCGCGACCAGCCCGAAGGCTGGTACGCCGAACTGCGCGAACTGTATGTGAAACGCAACCTGCTCGGCGACGACCCGCGCTTCTCGCTGTCGGCCGGGCGCCAGCGCTATTTCGACGACTACGGCATCTGGTGGGACGACAGCATCGAGTCGCTGCGTTTCAACTACAACGACACCTTCTCCCGTGGCTTCGTGGCCGTGGCGCAGAAGTTCTACAACTACAACAGCGACGTCAACCGCCTGGCCGACAGCGAGGAGCGCACCACCTACCTGATGGGCGAATACGCCTACCGCTGGAGCGAGCACAACTGGGCTGGCGTGCGCCTGATGCACGAGAACGACCACAGCGGCCACGACGCCGAAGACCGCTACGACTTCAAGGGCATGCGCTACGGGCTGTTCTTCAAGGCTGACGACCTGGACGTGACGCCGCTGTTCAGCGACTACCACCTGGAACTCGCGGGCCTGGACGGCAAAGTCGACAACACCGACGTCAACGGCGTCACCAGCAGCGGCCACAACGCCAGCGGCTGGGCGGCCCTGGGCGAAATCGGCAAACGCTTTCACGACCTGCCGTGGACACCACGGGTGGCCTTGCGCGGCGGCCTGACCGACAAGCCGAGCAACGACAACGACGGCTTTCGCCTCAATGCCATCCAGTCCGACCGCATCACCCGGCAGGGTAGCTACAGCACGCGCCTGGCCAGCTCTTTCGTCAGCCTCGACCTGCGCAACCTGAGCTACTACGGCATCGCCCTGGAAACCAACCCGACGCCGCGCAGCGCCCTCGATTTTCGCCTGACCGAACTCAAGCTGCGCGACGCCAACGGCACCCTGCCGATCCGCCTCGACGGCGACCAGCGCAGCGAGCGCAACCGCGCCATCGCCCAGGGCAGCCACGGCAACGGCAAGGACGTCGGGCAGATGCTCGACCTCAACTACTACTGGAAGATGTTTCCGGTGGCCATCGACGGCAAGCACCTGGACGTCAACGCCCTGGTCAGCGCCAGCTACCTCAATGCCGGCAACGCCCTGGAAAGTGGTGATGACTACCAGCTGACCTTCGGCGTCGTGGTCAGCTACTAAGGACGGAACCCGAGATGATCTTCGCCTCCAACGTGTTCCTGTTCCTCTACCTGCCGCTGTTCCTGGCCGTGTACTTCCTCGCCCGGGCGCCGTGGCGCTCGACGGTGATCGTCGCCGCCAGCTACATCTTCTATGCCTGGTGGCGGCCGGACTTTCTCCTGTTGTTCGTGGCCATTACCTACTGGAACTACTGGTTCGGCCTGCGCATCAAGGCGCGCCTGGATGCCGGCGACAAGCGCTGGGCCTTTCGCCTGCTGTGGATCGGCATCATCGGCAACCTGTCGACCCTGGGCTACTTCAAGTACGCCAACTTCGGCGCCGAGGTGCTGGCCGCCCTGCTCGCGCCGCTGGGCATCAACACCTTCACCCTGGAAACGATCTTCCTGCCGCTGGGCATCTCGTTCTATGTGTTCCATGCCCTGAGCTACATCGTCGACATCTACCGCAAGGACGCCACGCCAACCAACAACTTCATCGACTTCGCCGCCTTCGTCGCGCTGTTCCCGCACCTGGTCGCCGGCCCGATCCTGCGCTACAGCCAACTGGCGCCGCAGCTGCGCCAGCGCAGCCACTCGCTGGAGCTGTTTTCCCTGGGCGTGTGCCGTTTCATGCTCGGCTTCATCATGAAGGTGCTGATCGCCGACCAACTGGCGCCGATCAACGTGCTGTTCATCAGCGAAGGCACCCTGCAGTTGAGCGATGCCTGGTTCGGCCTGGTGGTCTCGACCCTGCAGCTGTACTTCGACTTCGCCGGCTACAGCCACATGGCCCTGGGCCTGGCCTTGATGATGGGTTTTCGCTTTCCGGAGAACTTCAACCAGCCCTATGTGTCGCAGAGCATCACCGAGTTCTGGGCCCGCTGGCACATGACCCTGGCGCACTTTCTGCGCGACTACGTGTACATGCCGCTGGTGCGCAAGCGCATCGCCGGGGCGCTGCCGGCGCTGGTCTACACCATGCTGCTGTCGGGCCTGTGGCATGGCGCCAGTTTCGCCTTTATCTGCTGGGGGCTGTTCTTCGGTTTCGGCATGGTCATCGAGCGCAAGTTCAACCTCGCCACCAAGATCACCACGCCCTACCACCTGGGCCGCAACCTGCGCACCTTCGTGCTGATCATCCTGAGCATGCCGCTGTTCTTCACCAACGACCTGCGCCACAGCATCGACATCTACCAGGCGCTGTTCGGCCTCAACGGCCTGGGCTCGCTGGACCTGTACGTGCTCGGCGCCTCGAAGATGGCCATGTCGTTCGCCGCCATTGCCCTGTGCTGGCTGGTGCTGGCCGGCAGCAACAACGTGCGCTTCTACGCCGGCCACAAGGAGCAGTACTTCATGCGCCATGTCGGCGGCCTCAAGGCGCTGCTGCTGTGGGCAGGCTTTACCCTGGCGCTGAGCAGCCTGGCGGCGCATTCGTTCTCGCCCTTTTTGTACTTTCAGTTCTAGGAGAGCGCCATGTACCCGGTCATGAATTCGGCCAGCAAGGTCAACGGCATTGCCTTCGGCTTCCTGCTGGCGGGCATGTTCGTCTACTCGCTGCCGCCAGTGTTCAGTTTTGCCCGCAACCAGACCGACGCCTGGAACCTGTTCGTCGACGGCAAGCTGCTGCGCAAGTTCGAGCAGGTCTACGAGAAGCGCTTTTTCCTGCGTGAACCGTCGGTCGAGCTGTGGGCCAACGCCCAGTACCGGCTGTTCGACGAAGGCACCAAGGGCGTGGTGCTGGGCAAGGACGGCTGGCTCTACACCAACCAGGAGTACCGCGTGCCGAATGATCTGCAGGCCAATCTGGACGGCCAGCTCAAGCAGATCGCCGAGATCGGGCAGCAGCTCAAGGCCCACAACAAGCGCCTGATCCTGCTGCCGCTGCCGATGAAAGCCGACGTGTACGCCGCCCACGCCGAACGCGCGATCGACCCGCGGGCAATCAGCCTGTACGACCGTTTCGTCGAACGCCTGCAGGCGCAGAACATTGCCGTCACGCCGCTGCGTTCGGCGTTTCTGGCCAACCTCGCCGGCCCCGGGCTGTTCCTCAAGTCCGACACCCACTGGAGCCCGGAAGGCGCGCGCCTGAGCGCCTACGAGCTGGCGCGCCAGCACCCGGAACTGCTCGGCGACGAGCGCTACCTGTCGCACAAGGTCGCCGACAAGACGGTCAAGGGCGACCTGATGAACTACATCCAGTTCAACCATGCGCAACTGGCGCCGCAGTTCGGCCCCAGCCAGATCGCCCTGTACGAAACCCTCAAGGCCGAACAGAACGCCGGCGACCTGTTCGCCAGCGAAAACCAGAGCCTGATGCTGGTCGGCACCAGCTACAGCAAGATCGATGACTGGAACTTCGTCGGCTTTCTCAAGGAGGCGCTCAACCGCGACCTGCTCAGTGTTTCGGTGGAAGCCCGCGGGCCGTTCGAGGCCATGAGCCAGTTCCTTGCCAGCGACCAGCTGAGCAACCCCGAGATCGACACCGTGGTCTGGGAGTTCCCCCTGCGCACCCTGCTCGCCCACCGCCTCGGCTCCCTGAGCCGCCCCGGCCAGACCCAACATTTCTAAGGAGAGACTGATGAACATTGCACTGCAACGCCTGCTCGCCACTTCCGCCCTGCTGCTGGGCAGCGCCGCAGCCCATGGCGCCGAAGGCAATGCCGACCTGTACGACGCCGTGGCCCCGGCCGACTCGGCCTTCGTCCGCGTGCTCAACCTGTCCAACGCCAACATCGACGTGACCCTGAGCGGCAAGATCAGCCCGCAACGGGTCGCCGCCGGCCAGCTCAGCGGCTACCGTTTCACCCCGGCCGGCGCGCACAAGATCGCCGTCGGCGCTACCGCCATCGAGCCGCAGCTCAAGGCCAATGCCGCCAGCACCGTGGTCTTTGATGGCAGCAAGCTGACCCTGATCGCCGACAAATACGTCAACGAACCGAAGAAAGCCCAGGTCGCCTTCTACAACCTGACCGCGGCCCAGGCGGCGCTGAAAACCGTCGACGGCAAGCACGTGATCGTCGAGCCGCTGGGCAAGGACCAGACCGGCAGCCGCATGGTCAACGAGATCAAGATCGGCTTTGCCGCCTACGTCGATGAGCAGAACGTGGCCAGGTTCGATGAGCTGTTCCTGAAAAAAGGCCGCTCCTACAGCTACGTGCTGCTGCCCCAGGGCGCCGGCTATCGCAGCATGAGCCTGGCCAACAGCATCGACCCGAGCGAGTGATCCATGGCCATGAAGCGCATTCTTCCCCTTGGCCTGGCCGCACTGCTGGGCCCTCTGCTGAGCACCCCAGGCGTAGCCGCAGAGCCAGGCAAGGCCGCCTGCAGCAGCCTTGAGTGCATGGTCTGCCCGGGCTTGAGCAACCCACAGAACTACGCCGAAGGGCGCATGAAGCTGATGCGTGAAATCGTCCCGGCCAAGGACCGCTGGCTGTTTCGCTCGGCGGTCGACCTGACCAATGATTTTGGCATCCCGGCGCCGATGCGCGCGGAATTCGCCCGTTTGATGGCCGCCTTCCGCCAGCAGGGCATCCACGTGGCCATGGCGGTACAACCGACCCGCGGCCTGATGCACCGCGACAAACTCTACGCCGACAAGCTGCACGGCTTCGACTTTGCCCGCGCCAGCAGCAACCTCGAAAGCTACCTGCAACAACTGCGCGCCGCTGGCGCGGTGGTGCCGCCATTGATGCAACTGGTGCACACCCCGCCCAAGGGCGAGTTCTTCTTTCGCCGTGACCACCACTGGACCCCCGCCGGTGCCGAAGCCACGGCACGCCTGGTAGCCGAGGAAGTGCGGCGCCAGCCGTTCTATGCCCAGCTGAGCAAGAAGCGCTACCGCACCGAGCCCGGGGTCATGGTGCCCAAGGACGGCACGCTGAACCTGGCGTTGAGTTATATCTGCGGCAACAACTATGGTTTCCAGTATGTGCGTGGCTACCAGACCATCCCCGAAGCCGACGGCGCCGATGCGCTGTTCGACGACGCGCCGGATCCTGAAGTGATCCTGGTCGGCGACAGTAACGCCGCCGCCCGTGAGGACGAGAGCAAGCAGTTCAACTTCGACGGCTACCTGAAACAGTACCTGGAGGTCGACATCCTCAACTACGCCCTGCCCGGTGTTGGCCAGGACGGCTCGCTGCTCGAATACCTGCTGTCGGAGAACTACAAGCCCAAGGCGCCGCCGAAGCTGATCATCTGGGAGCTGCCGGCCAACTACCCGTTGGAATCCGAGTCGATGTACCGCCAACTGATCCCGGCGGTCAAAGGCGGTTGCCCGGTGTCCACCGAGGTCCTGGCCAACCGTGTGCAGCGCCCGCCGCTGCGGGTCAACGAGCGCATCGAGCTGCTCAGCAACGCAGGTGATGGCCGCAAGCAGCTCGGCAACGGCCAGGGCTTTCTCGATATCCGTATCAGCGACAAGAACGTCAAGGACTTCTACCTGATCGTCTATTACGACAACGGTGCCCGCGACAAAGTCTGGTTCCGCCGCGAAGCGGTGGTCACCGGCGGCCAGTACTACCTTGAGTTGAGCCGCGCCAAGGAATTTGCCGGCGCCAACCTGCTGTCGGTGTTCATGGAACCGACCAAGCCCGGCACTGCCGCCACCCAAGTGGAAACCCGCGTATGCCTGTAAAGACCTGGACCGCGCTGGGCCTGGGCCTGTGCGCCAGCCTGCAGTTGAGCAACAGCCTGGCGGCCAGCTCGATCTGGCCGCCGCGGGCCACCGCGCAGTCGGCGATGATTGCCGACTACCGGACCCTGAGCTGCAGCAAGCAAGTACCAGCGCCCTACACCGGCAGCTTGCAGTTGCAAAGCAAGTACGACCAGCGCGACGCCAGCAAGTCGACCCTGCGCAGCAGCCCGGACGCCAACAGCGAACAGATCGGCAAGCAGGTCAAACAGTTCATCGGCGGCCTGATCTACGCCAGCAAGCGCTTCCAGCGGGCCAAGAATCCGCAGGAGGCGAACATGGCCCTGGCCTGCCAGGACCAGTGGCTGGAGCGCTGGGCCCAGGCCGGTGCACTGCTCAACCCCGACGCCAGCAGCACCGGCATGGCCGCACGCAAATGGGCGGTGGCGGCCATGGCCTCGACCCTGCTGCTGACCCAGGCCGCCAGCGACGCCAAGCTGCAATTGTCGCCGGCCCAGAAGGCCTGGTTCAGCCAGCTCGGCGAACGCATCATCGCCGAGTACCAGCCGCGCCGTACGCCGGGCTTTACCTGGTTCAACAACCATGACTACTGGGCGGCCTGGGCCGTGGCCGCCACCGGCATGCTGGTGCAGCGCGACGACTTCATCCAGTGGGCCGACGGCAACCTGCGTCGCGGCCTGCAGCAAGCGGTGAAATCCAGCGATGGCAACTACGCCTACCTGCCGCTGGAAGTGGCGCGCAGCAAGCTGGCCGCCACCTACAGCCAGTACGCCCTGGTGCCACTGGTACTGCTGGCGGAATCGGCGCGGGCCAATGGCCTGCCGTGGAGCAGCGACGATCAGCAGACCCTGGAACTGCTGGCCAACTTCGCCGCCCGCAGCATCCTCGACCCCGACGGCCTGCCCGAGCTCAAGGGCCAGTCGCAGACCGACGTCGCCCCGTACAAGCTGGCCTGGCTGATCCCCTTCCTGCAGCGCGCCCCCGGCAACCGCCTGGCTCGCCAGCTGTATGACAGCGAGGACGGCGAGGTCGACAACTACAGCCAGATCGGCGGCCCGCTCAAGCCGTTCTATCCCAAACTGCCGTAACCCAAGGACGAACCGTCATGGCCATGCTTGCCCGCCCGCTTACCCTTTCCTGCCTGGCGCTGCTGTTCAGCGCCATGGCCCAGGCCGCCAGCCAGAGCCTGCCACTGCAGCAAACACTGAGCGCGGTAAACAGTGCCGAACACCAGCGCGACCTGCAGCAGTTGCAGCAACAAGTCAGCCAGGCCGTGCAGCTGCAGGTCGACGAACGCCCGCGCCCGGCTGGCCGCGCCAGTGTCAGCCTGCAACCGATGTTCTCGTCCCAGGCTGGCAGCTGGCCGTTCGAGCCGTTCGTCAACAACGGCCTGTTCCGCGCCATTGCCGGCTACCAGGCGCATCACCCGCAAGCGGTAATGGTGCGCGGCGGCAGCATTACCCTCGCGCAGTTGCACGATGCCCTGAACGACCCGAAGATCATCAAGCGCTACAAGGACGGCTATCTGCTCAGCTACCCGCTGCTGATCGCCAACGACGGCGGCCTGTTGCTTGAGGGCACCAGCCTGTACCTGTACAGCTACTCCGGCACGGCGTTGATCAACCAGGGCTGGCTGGGCCTGAACCAGTCACGCCTGGAAAGCGTCGCCGGCGACAAACCGGGCAGCACCGACCGCGCCTGGCGGCCGTTCGTGGTGGCCTGGGCCGGCAGCCATACCCAGGTGCTGGGCTCGACCCTCAACCGCCTGGGCTACAACGCCAACCTCTCGCGCGGCCTGACCACCGCCTTGAGCAGCCAGCAGGCAGCGTCAACCCGCCCGGCCACGCTGCTGATCCGCGACAGCCAGTTCACTGAACTGGCCAGCGCCGTGGAGCTGCAACACAGTCAGGCGCAGATCGACAACAGCCAGTTCGGCCAGTCTCGGCAGTACGCCATCGACGTGCGCGACAGCCAAGTGACAGTGCGCAACAACCAGCTGCGCGGCATCGACAACAACAGCGGCATCCGCCTGCGCGGCCAGACCCGCGCACGCATTGAGCACAACCTGATCCTCGGCGCGCACAAGGCGGCCATCGAGGTCAGCGAGCAACAGGGCGCCCTGCTGCTCACTGGCAACCTGATCGGCGACAGCCGTGGCAACGGCATCCAGCTACGCAACCTGGCGCCGACGGCTGGCGCGCCGCTGCTGATCAGCGACAACCTGATCGGCAACAGCCAGGGCAGCGCCGTGGATGCCAGCGAGGTCGGCGCCGTGAGCCTGATCGGCAACCGCATCGGCAACAGCCCGGAGTACGCCGTCAGCCTGCGCAACGCCGCGCCGCTGGCCGGGCCGCTGACCTTGAGCGGCAACACCCTGGGCAAGGTCGGCAAGGCTGTGGTGCGAGTCGAAGGCTTGCAGCAGGTGGTGCTGGGGCCGAACACCTTCGAGGGCAAGCCGATTTTGCAGAACCTGCTGATTGGTGACTTGTTGCCGGTGCAGGGCCTGTTGCTGCAGGCGACCCAGCGTCAGGGCTGCGTGGTGCGGGTCGAGCTAAGCGAACGCCCGTTGCATGCGCAAAAAGCACTCGTCCTCGCCCATGCAGACGAAGCCCTCGCGCTCGTACAGGCGCCGTGCCGGGTTGCTCTTGAACACCATCAGGCGCAGCAGCGGCAATTGCCGTTGGCGGGTCCAGTCGGCCAGTTGCGTTAACACCCAGCGGCCGATACCGCGGTCGCGAAAGCCTTCGAGCAGGTGCAGTTCACGGATGAACAGAGCCTGGCGGTCCTGACTGAGGCTGAAGTAACCCAACGGCTGCCGGGCTTCGCTGATCAGCCACTGCTCGCGCCACGTCCAGGCCTGGTCGAAGGCTTCTTCCTGCCAGAGCAGGTCGAACTCGCGGTAATAAGGCAGCATGGCCCGGCGGGTGAGGTCGCGGGCGAAGGTGCGGTGCTGGTCGGTGGCGGGGGTTAGTTGCACAGTCATAAGGGCCAGGATATGTGGGAGCCGGCGTTGCCGGCGATGGGCTGCAAAGCAGCCCCATTGACTCAAGGTTTGAACTCATCGGCATAACACACCGGCGAACTGCCCGGCCCCTGGCGCTCCAGCTCATCCTCGAGCCATTGCGCCAGCACCACCGCATTGTTGTGCTCGGTATCCTTGCCAGCATACAGCAAGGTCACATCCCCCTGCCCGGCCATGCCCAGCAACTTCCACCAATGCTCGGGCCGCGCCGTCAGCTCCTGGCGGTAGCGCTCGGCAAACCCGGCAAAATCCACTTCACCGGCATGAAAAGCCTGACGCAACGCCGTTGAAGGCGCCACCTCCGGCAACCACAAGGCTTGCAGCTGGTCCTTGCGCCGGTTGCGCGGCCACAGCCGGTCGACCAGCACCCGCTGGCCATCGCCAGGCTCCAGCGGCTCGTAGACGCGTTTGCAGCGGATCATCGCTTCACTCCATCGAATGCTCTGTTGATCCTAGGACTTTCCTTGACCGAGGTCACGGTGCTGTCAGCGATTGTTTTTATCATGGCCGGGCAAGGCTAGACCCTTCCTGGTAACCCGGACCCGTCATCATGACCACCCCGACCCTGGCTGGCAGCCCCTCGCTGGCCAACCACGATCCACGCCCGCGTCTGAATCACAAACCCGGCCGCACCACCCTGACCCTGTTCTTCGGCCTGCTGGCGGCCGGCCTGGTGTATACCGCCTGGAGCCTGTTCCGCGACATTGACGCCACCGGCACCGTGGTCACCACCTGGACACCCTTTGTGCTGCTCGGCCTGGCGTTGCTGATTGCCCTGGGGTTCGAGTTCGTCAACGGCTTTCACGACACCGCCAACGCCGTGGCCACGGTGATCTACACCCATTCGCTACCCCCGTCGGTGGCGGTAGTCTGGTCCGGCTGTTTCAATTTTCTCGGCGTGCTGCTGTCCAGCGGTGCGGTGGCCTTCGGCATCATCGCCTTGCTGCCGGTGGAGCTGATCTTGCAAGTCGGCTCCTCGGCCGGTTTCTCCATGGTCTTTGCCCTGTTGCTGTCGGCGATCATCTGGAACCTGGGCACCTGGTGGCTGGGCCTGCCAGCGTCCTCATCGCATACCTTGATCGGCTCGATCATCGGCGTCGGCATCGCCAACGCCCTGATGCACGGGCGTGACGGCACCAGCGGCGTGGACTGGAGCCAGGCCAGCAAGGTCGGTTACTCACTGTTGCTGTCGCCGCTGGTGGGCTTTACCTGCGCGGCGCTGTTGCTGCTGGCCCTGCGCATGCTGATCAAGCGTCGCGAGCTGTACCAGGCACCGGTCGGCAATACGCCGCCGCCCTGGTGGATTCGCGGGCTGTTGATCCTTACCTGCACCGGCGTGTCCTTCGCCCATGGCTCCAACGACGGGCAGAAAGGCATGGGCCTGATCATGCTGATCCTGGTCGGCACCCTGCCCATGGCCTATGCCTTGAACCGGACCATGCCGGCTGACCAGTCGCTGCAGTTCGTCGCGGTGGCCGAGGTCACCCAGCAGGCCTTGCAGCGCAGCGCCCCGCAGGCCGCACCGGCAGACCCGCGACAAACCCTCAGCAGCTTCATTCGCGAGCCGCAGGCCAGCGACGAACTGGTGCCTGCCCTGGCGGCGCTGGCCGGGATGATCGGCGCCGAGGTCAAAGGCTACGGTTCGCTCAACCGGGTGCCGGCAGAAGCGATGGCCAACGTGCGCAACGACATGTACCTGACCTCCGAGGCCATCCGCCTGATCGACAAGCACCAACTGGGGCGGTTCGATGCCGATACCCAGGCCAAAGTGCAGGTATTCAAGCAACAGATCGACAACGCCACCCGCTACATTCCGCTGTGGGTGAAGATCGCCGTGGCTATCGCCCTGGGGCTGGGGACCATGGTCGGCTGGCGGCGGATCGTGGTGACCGTTGGCGAGAAGATCGGCAAGACCCACCTGACCTACGCCCAGGGCGCGTCGGCGGAGCTGGTGGCGATGTGCACCATTGGTGCCGCGGACATGTACGGGCTGCCGGTGTCGACCACCCACGTGCTGTCGTCCGGGGTGGCCGGGAGCATGGTCGCCAATGGCTCGGGCTTGCAGATGCGCACCCTCTTCAACCTGATGATGGCCTGGGTGCTGACCTTGCCGGCGGCGATGATGCTGGCGGGGGGGTTGTACTGGCTGTTGCGGCAGGTGTTCTGAATCGCGGGTCAAGCCCGCTCCTACAGTGATTGCGCCGATCCTGTAGGAGCGGGCTTGACCCGCGATGAGGCCTATGCAGGTATCTTCAACCCGCGCTCCACCGCCGGCCGCTGCACGAACGCCGCCAGTACCCGCTTGACGTTGGCAAAGTCATCAAAGCCCACCAGCTCGCCCGCCTCATAAAAGCCGACCAGGTTGCGCACCCAGGGCAGAATGGCGATATCGGCAATGCTGTAGGCGTCCATCACCCACTCACGCCCTTGCAGGCGCTGGTCCAGCACCCCGAGCAAGCGCCGCGACTCGGCCACGTAACGGTCGCGCGGACGCTTGTCTTCGTACGCCTTGCCAGCGAATTTGTGGAAAAAACCCACCTGACCGAACATCGGCCCGATCCCGCCCATCTGGAACATCAGCCACTGCAGGGTCTCGTAGCGCTGGGCCGGGTCCGCCGACAGCAGTTGCCCGCTCTTCTCCGCCAGGTAAACCAGGATCGCCCCGGACTCGAACAACGCCAGCGGCTCGCCACCCGGGCCATTGGGGTCGAGGATCGCCGGGATCTTGTTGTTGGCGCTCAGGGAAATGAATTCCGGGGTCAACTGGTCATTGCTCTCGAAGCTGACCTTGTGCACCTCGTAGGCCAGGCCGATCTCCTCGAGCATGATCGACACCTTCACGCCGTTGGGCGTGGCCAGCGAGTACAGCTGCAGCAGCTCGGGCTGTTTGGCCGGCCATTTGCGGGTGATCGGGAATGCACTGAGATCAGTCATGAACAGAACCTTGAGCAGAAATTGAGGAAGACACTGTAACCAGTTTTGTCATCGCCGCGCGACCATCACCCAGTCGCGGTGACGCTCCGGGCCACATTCGAACAGCGCCTCGCCGACCTTGCTAAAACCATTGCGCTGATAAAAACGGATGGCCCGGGTGTTCTGTTCATTGACGGTCAGGCGAATCGCCCCGCGCACCGGCGCCAGGGTGTCGTCGAGCAACAGCTGGGCGCCGCCGTGGCCATGGTGCTCGGGCAGCACATAGCAGCGGCTCAGCTCCGGCAGGCCATCAGCCTCGGCAATCCCCAGGGCTTCAGGTGCACTGTCGATCATGCTGTAGCCGACCACGCTACCCAGGTACTCCAGCACCCGCAGGCGCTTGCGCGGATTGAGCAGGTGGAGGACGAAATGCTCGGACTGCAACTGCCTGTCGATGTAGGCCTGCAACGCCTGGGGCGCAGCATCCGGCGGGCTGGCCAGGGCGAAGGTCAGGCCGGCGACATGGCTGAGCGCCTCGGCATCACTGGGCCGGGCAACACGGGTACTGAAAGGCATTAAGCAACATCCTGTCGATCGGGCGAACCGGCATGGTAGCCCGAACCCTCAGAAGGCAAAACAGGAACAACCGAATGCGCCCCAAAAGCCCTGAAAATCGCTGACCGGCACCGACGATTGCCGCGCGCGCTGATGCGCGTGGGCATGCACCGCGCAGGCACCGACGCACTGATGCACCTGGGCGGTCAGCGGCGCGCCCTGGCGCCAGTGCCCGGGGACCTTGGCCACCGGCGACCAGTCGGGCAGCACCGGCAAGGTCGGTGGGTCGAGCCGGGCGAACTCGGCGGCGCCATACACCACCTTGCCATCGACCAGGGTCAGCACCGACTCCAGGTGCTTGATCGCCTCGGCGTCGATGCTGAAATAGTCGGCGCTCAAGGCCGTCAGGTCTGCCAGTTGGCCAACCTTGATCTGGCCCTTCTTGCCCTGCTCGCTGGAAAACCAGGCGCTGCCGTGGGTGAACAGCGACAACGCCGTGTCGCGGTCCAGCCCCTGTGGGTACAGCTCCAGCCCACCAATGGTACGCCCGCTGACCAGCCAGTACAGCGAGGTCCAGGGGTTGTAGCTGGACACCCGGGTGGCGTCGGTGCCGGCGCCGACCGGGATGCCTTCGCCAAGCATGCGCTTGATCGGTGGCGTGTGCTGCGCCGCCTTGGCGCCGTAGCGCTCGACGAAGTACTCGCCCTGAAACGCCATGCGGTCCTGAATGGCGATGCCGCCGCCCAGCGCCCGCACCCGCTCGATGTTCTTCGGGCTGATGGTCTCGGCATGGTCGAAGAACCACGGCAGGCCGTTGAAAGGGATGTCGCGGTTGACCTTCTCGAACACGTCGAGCATGCGCGAGATCGATTCGTCGTAGGTGGCGTGCAGGCGAAACGGCCAGCGCTGCTCGACCAGATGGCGTACCACCGGTTCCAGATCGCCCTCCATGGCGCCGGGCAGGTCCGGACGCGGTTCGAGGAAGTCTTCGAAGTCGGCGGCGGAGAACACCAGCATCTCGCCGGCGCCGTTGTGGCGCAGAAAATCGTCGCCCTGACCGTACTTGACGCTGCCGGTCCAGTGCTTGAAATCGGCCAGTTCTTCCTTGGGCTTCTGGGTAAACAGGTTGTAGGCGATGCGCACGGTCAACTGCCGGGCCTTGGCCAGTTGCTCGATTACCGCGTAATCGTCAGGGTAGTTCTGGTAGCCGCCACCGGCATCGATGGCGCTGGTCAGGCCCAGGCGGTTGAGCTCGCGCATAAACTGGCGGGTCGAGTTGACCTGGTATTCCAGCGGCAGCTTCGGCCCCTTGGCCAGGGTCGAGTAAAGGATCATCGCATTGGGCCGGGCGATCAGCATGCCGGTCGGGTTGCCGTTGGCGTCGCGCTGGATCTCGCCACCCGGCGGGTTGGGCGTGTTGCGGTCATAGCCGACCACGCGCAGGGCTGCGCGGTTGAGCAAGGCGCGGTCGTACAGGTGCAGGACAAACACCGGGGTGTCCGGCGCCGCCTGGTTGAGCTCGTCGAGGGTCGGCAAGCGGCGCTCGGCGAACTGGAATTCGTTCCAGCCGCCGACCACCCTCACCCACTGCGGCGCAGGCGTGCGCAGGGCCTGGTCCTTGAGCATGCGCAAGGCGTCGGCCAGGGACGGCACGCCTTCCCAGCGCAGCTCCAGGTTGTAGTTCAGGCCGCCGCGGATCAGGTGCAGGTGCGAATCATTGAGCCCGGGGATCACTGTGCGCTGCTTGAGGTCGATGACCTGGGTCGCCGGCCCGCGCAAGGCCATGACCTGGGCATCATCGCCGACTGCCACGAAGCGCCCGTCGCGAATGGCCACTGCGGTTGCTTGCGGCCGCTCGCGGTCCACCGTGTGCACGCGGCCATTGTGCAGGATCAGCTCGGCCGGCATAGCCTTTTCGGTCCCGCGCAGAAGGGCCCCGGCGGCCAGCGGCACCGCCGAGTACATGGCTCCGGCGGCGCCGAGCAGCGAACTTGCAGCGATAAAACGGCGACGGCTTTCCCGATCCTGGTTCATGGCGGCTCCTGAGGCACGGCATTGCCGGGCAAACAAAAGCTAAACGATAGACCAGTGCCGGCGCCGTACCAGTCAGCGACGACGAAACAACGGCCGTGGCTCGATCACCGAACGCCCATACAGCACGCTCATGCCAGCCAGGCCCAGCAAGGCATCCTGCGCGCATTTGTCTTCACGCACCGCGTAGCTGTCAAAACCGCACTGGCGCATATGGCTGAGCTGGTCACGCAGTACATCGCCCACCGCTCGCAGTTCACCATGCCAACCCAGCCGGCTGCGCAGCAAGTAGGCCTGGCTGTAGCCACGGCCGTCGCGAAAGCTGGGGAAGTCCACCGCAATCAACGGCACCTGTGCCAGCCACGGGCGCAACGGTTCGACATCATCGTCCGGGCCCAGCCACAAGCCGTCACGCCCCAGGGGCCGCTGGGCGCGGCGGGCAATCCAGGTGGCCAGCGGCAGAATCAGCAGGCCGTCGGGCAGCACCTCGCCGGGTTCGCGCAACAGTTGCCAGGGATCGTGCTCGATCAACTGCGCCTCACCATTGCGCAGGCCAATCACATTACGCATATCAGCTCCTCCGGGCGCTTGGCATAGACCCGTTCCTTGAAGGGTTCCAGGCCGACCCGGCGCACGGTGTCGACAAAGGCTTCGTCCTGCTCGCGGTAGGCGCAATAGGTGGCGATGATCTGCTCGATCACCTGCGGGATCTCGGCGGCGCTGAACGACGGGCCGATGACCTTGCCCAGGGTACTGTGCTTGCCCTGGGCGCCGCCGAGGGTCACCTGGTACCACTCGCTGCCGTTCTTGTCGACGCCGAGGATGCCGATGTTACCGATGTGGTGGTGGCCGCAGGCGTTGATGCAGCCGGAGATGTTCAGGCTCAGCTCACCCAGGTCGTGCAGGTAGTCCAGGTCATCGAAGCGGCGCTGGATCGACTGGGCGATGGGGATCGACGTGGCGTTGGCCAGGGCGCAGAAATCGCCGCCCGGGCAGGCGATGATGTCCGTCAGCAGACCAATGTTGGCCGTGCCCAGGCCGCGTTCGCAGGCCAGGCGCCAGAGCGCGTGCAGGTCACGCTTGCGCACGTCCGGGAGAATCAGGTTCTGCTCGTGGGCAATGCGGATTTCGCCGAAGCCGAACTGCTCCGACCAATCGGCCACCGCGTCCATCTGCGCATCGGTCAGATCGCCCGGTGGCGAGGCATCGCCCGGCTTGGTCGACAGCACCACGCTGGCATAACCCGGAACCTTGTGCGCCTTGACGCAGCAGGCCACCCAGCGGGCGAACGCATGGTCCTGGGCCAGGTGGGTGTCGTAGGCCAGGTCATCGTCAATGACGCTGTCGTAGGCTGGAGGCTCGAAGGCCGCAGCCACGCGCTGGAACTCGTCCTCGGTGAGTTGCGCCGGGCCGTCCTTGATGTGTTGCCACTCCTCCTCCACCTCGCGGGAAAACGCCTCGATGCCCAGCGCCTTGACCAGGATCTTGATCCGCGCCTTGTACTTGTTGTCGCGCCGGCCATGGCGGTTATACACGCGCAAAATGGCTTCGACATACGACAACAGGTGCTGCCACGGCAGGCCCTCGCGAATCTGCAAACCGAGGATCGGCGTGCGCCCCAGGCCGCCGCCGACCATGACCCGCAGGCACATCTGGCCGTGACCGTCGCGGTACAGGTAGAGACCGATGTCATGCATCATGATCGCCGCGCGGTCTTCAATCGCCGAACAGATGGCGATCTTGAACTTGCGTGGCAAAAACAGGAACTCCGGGTTGATCGTCGACCACTGCCGGAGGATCTCGGCCAGCGGCCGCGGGTCGAGCAACTCGTCGGCGGCAACGCCGGCAAAGGCTTCGGTGGTGATGTTGCGCACGCAGTTGCCGGAGGTCTGGATCGCATGCATCTCGACCTCGGCCAGGCGCTGGAGGATGTCCGGCACCTGGGCCAGTTCGATCCAGTTGAACTGGATGTTCTGGCGCGTGGTGAAGTGGCCACAGCCGCGGTCGTACTCGCGGGCGATCTGCGCCAGGGTGCGCATCTGCCGGGCGCCGAGGGTGCCGTAGGGAATGGCCACGCGCAGCATGTAGGCATGCTTTTGCAGGTACAGGCCGTTTTGCAGGCGCAGGGGCAGGAACTCTTCTTCACTCAGTTCGCCAGCCATGAACCGGCGCACCTGATCGCGAAACTGCGCCACGCGCTCGAACACCAGCGCACGGTCATACTCGTCATAGTGATACATGGTTCGGACCTCATCAGGGAGGCCGTTACTATGGCTTTTGGGTGTACTGGGTTACAGATTCAGGTTGGGGGTATTTATACGGATCAGATGCTTAAATCGTGCTGTGCCCATCGCTGGCAAGCCTGCTCCCACAGGCACTGCATGCACCGGCCCCTGTGGGAGCTGGCTTGCCAGCGATGAGGCGCTAATGCACAGCACCCTCCGTACGCTTCAACTCACCAATCTTCTCCAACCGCGCCCGCACGATGTTGCGGCTGATGTTCAGCAAGCGCCCGGTCTGCAACTGGTTGCCATGGCAGAAGCGGTACGCGGTGCGAAACACCGTTTCCTCGATATGCTCGTACAAGTCTGGAATGTTCTGCTCGAACAGCGCCGTCAGCGCCGCCTCAAGGTTCGGCGGCTCGCTGGCCAGGCGTAGCGGCTGGCTGTGTTCTTCCTGGCGGATGCCCACCGAGCGCATGTCCACCAGGTGCAGGTCGGCCGGCTGCACCACCTGTTGCCGGCACACCAGCAGCGCGTGGTGAATGGCGTTTTCCAGCTCGCGGATGTTGCCTGGCCAACTGTGCGACAGCAGCTTGCGTTCGCTTTCCAGGCTCAGGCTGGCGCGGCTGTAGCCCAGGCGCTGGCAGTGCTCCTCAAGGAAGAACTCGGCCAGCGGCAGGATGTCCCCCGGACGTTCGCGCAGCGGCGGCAGGCGGATGGTCGCCACGTGCAGACGGTAGAACAGGTCTTCGCGAAAATGCCCGGCCACCACCGCATCGGCGAGGTTGACGTTGGTCGCCGCCACCAGGCGCACGTTGATCGGAATCGGCGTGCGCGAGCCCAGGCGTACCACTTCGCGCTCCTGCAGCACCCGCAGCAGTTTCACCTGCATGTTCAGCGGCAGGTCGCCGATCTCATCGAGGAACAGCGTGCCGCCGTTGGCCGCTTCGAACCAGCCGGCCTTGCTGTTGGTGGCGCCGGTAAAGGCGCCCTTCTCGTGGCCGAACAGCTCGCTCTCGACCAGGGTTTCGGCAAAGGCGCCGCAGTTGACCGCCACGAACGGCTCGCGCCCGCGACGGCTGAGCTGATGGATATGGCGGGCCACCAGCTCCTTGCCGGTGCCGGTCTCGCCGATGATCAGGGTGTTGGCTTCACTCGGCGCCAGGCGTTCGATGCGACTGAGCAGTTCCTGGGAGCGCGGGTCCTTGAACACCAGGACGGTGGCGCGAACGGATTTGGTCAGTTCCCGGGCGTGGGGATGGGTTATCAGCGACATGGTGCATTCCTGGCAGTGAAAGCGCAGGGCCATAGTGCCCGAAACAAATTAGAACAAATAATTATTAATTAGTATTTATATATACCTATTAGAGATATGCGCTCTGCGTTGCTGCTCCAGCAACAGTCGGCCAGCAACGCGTGGTGGCTGGCCAGCATCGACGCCCTCAGGCAACCCCCTTGCTGGCAACGCAGCCCTTGAAAACCAAGGCCTGCAGCGCCCTGGCACGCATTTCGCTCAAGCCTGGCACACGCACCGTGCAAGGACCTCTCGATGAAACTGCAGAACACATTCGCCTTCGGCCTGAGCCTGCTGGCCCTGTCGCTCAGCGCCATGGCCGCTGACACCTTCGCGCCCAAACCCGACCCGCTGCAAGGCGATGGCCGGGTCTCGGCGTTCTACAGCTGGGGCCAGGCCATCCCCGCCAGCCCCGGCAAACTGTTGCGCAGCGAGCCGCTGGAACAGACCCTGAGCCTGCCCGGCGCGGCGTCGCAACTGCGCATCCTCTATAGCTCCACCGACGGCATCGACGGCAAGACCCCGGTGGCAGTGTCTGGTGCACTGTTCATTCCCAAGGGCAAGGCACCGGCAGGCGGCTGGCCGCTGGTGACCTGGGGCCATGGCACGGTGGGCGTGGCGGATGTCTGCGCGCCGTCCTGGGCCGGGCGCTCGTACCGCGACGTGCAGTACCTGGCGCGCTGGCTCAACGAGGGCTACGCCATCGTCGCCACCGACTACCAGGGCCTGGGCGTGCCCGGCGGCCACCCGCTGCTGAACAACCGCATGGCCGCCTACGGCATCCTCGACGCCGCCCGCGCGGTGATTGCCGGGGTGCCGGGGCTGGCCAACAAGGTGCTGGTGGTCGGCCAGTCCCAGGGCGGCGCCGGCGCCTTTGCCTCGGCCGCCTATGCGCCGACCTACGCCCCGGACCTGGGCCTGAAGGGCAGCGTCGGCACCGGGGTGATCTACACCGTGGGAACGAAGAACGTCGGCGAGCAGGACCCGGACAAGGTCGACGCCTCCCTGGCCTACGGCTTCTACACCCTGCTGGCGGCCCAGCAGTACGACCCGCGCATCGACCCGCGCGACTTCTACACCGACAAGGCCCTGCCGCTGTTCGAACAGGCGCGCAGCACCTGCCTGTCATCACTGGTGGCCGATGTGCTCGGCACCGGCCTGACCCCGGCCAACACCCGCAAGACCAACAGCGGCGAACAGCTCAAGCCGTGGCTGGCGCAGGTGTCCTACCCGACCCTGAAACTCAAGCAGCCGATCTTCATCGGCACCGGCGCCGAAGACAAGACCCCGGCCGCCGCCACCCAGGTGGCCTTGATGCAGGACGCCTGCAAGACCGGCTCGATTGTCGAAGGCCACCTGTACAAGGGCCTGGGCCACAGCGAGACGGTCAACGCCTCGCTCAAGGACTCGCTGCCCTTCGCCCGCAAGGTGTTCAGCGACCAGCCCATCAGCGCAATCTGCAACCCCACCGTGCAATAAGGACAATCACCGTGAGCATTGAATTTTTTACCCGCCTGCCGTTGCACGGCGAAACCCAGTTCCTCCCTGGCGATCCGCGCAACCGCGGCGACTGGCATGCCGGCAGCGACAGCACCGGCGCGGTGTCGAACTTTGCCGTGGGCGATCACTTCACCTACATCGACTACCTCGGGCAGATCGCCCGCGCCGCCGAGATCAACGGCTTTGGCGGCGCGCTGATGGTCAACGCGCCGTCTGGCGAAGAGCCGTGGACGGTGTGCTCGCTGCTGGCCCGCGAGACCCGCACCTTAAGCTACGTCACCGCCTTCCAGCCCTACCACTACACGCCCTGGGTCGCCGTGCAGCAGGCCGCCACCTACCAGCGCGCCACCGGCAACCGCCTGGTATGGAACATCATCAATGGCGGCTCGGACGTGATCCAGCGCCAGGTCGGTGACTTCAGCGACCACGATGAACGCTACGAACGCGCCATCGAGTTCATGGACGTGGTCAAGGGCTACTGGCACTCGGAGAACTTCCACTACCAGGGGCGCTTCTACCAGGCCGAAGGCGGCGGCCTGCGCGGGCCGCAGAAAAAGGCCGAACTGCCGTTGATCTGCACTGCCGGCTCGTCGATCGCGGCGCGGGAGTTCGCCGCCCGTCACGCCGACTTCTACCTGATGCGCGCCGAGCATCCGGACGAGATCCGCGCACTGATCGCCGATATCCGTGAACGGGCGCTCAAGCATGGCCGCAGCAACATCCGCTTCGGCCTGTCGATCGATGTGATCACCCGCGAGACCGAAGCCCAGGCCCTGGCCGAGGCCAAGCGCTTCTTCGACGAAGGCGTGGCCAAGGGCGCGGTCAAGGCCGTGGCCGCCCATGCCGGGCTGCGCACTGCGCGCAAGCTCAGTTACGAAAATGAGTACTCGGCCAAGGATCAAAGCCGGCCGTTCGACGACTTTTTCATCTACCCCAACGTCTGGGCCGGCTTCGGTTACATCGGCATCCCGCCGGGCCTGGCGCTGGTCGGCAGCTACGAGAACGTGGTGGCGCGGATTCGCGAGTACAACCAGTTAGGCATCGACCTGTTCTTTCTCGCCGGCTACCCGCACCTGGAAGAAGCCTACCGCCTGGGCGAGCACATCCTCCCGCACTTTCGCGGCGAGCGAGCGCCATTACGGCGGATCGACACCCAGGCGCCGGCCCTGCGTGCAGCAGGAGGCTGAGGCCATGGACCCTTTTGATTACCAGCGCCGGCGCTTTCTCGGCTATAGCCTGGCGCTGGGCGGCGGGCTGCTGCTCAGTGGTTGCGGCCCCGAGCAGCCGGCCGCCAGCCCTGTTGCCAACGACCCGCCGCGCCACGGCGGGCGCCTGCGCCTGGGCGTGCTGTCCGGCGGCCAGGTCGGCAACCTCGATGCCCACAAACCGATCGGCAGCGGCATCGTCCGCGGCTTTGCCCTGTACAGCAAGCTGTGGGAATGGGACGAGCAGATGCAGCCGCGCCTGGCCCTGGCCGAAGAGGCCGAAGCCAGCGCCGACGCCAGCACCTGGACCGTGCGCCTGCGCCAGGGCCTGGAATTTCACAACGGCAAGACCATCGACGCCGACGACCTGATCTTCTCCATTCGCCGCCTGACCGACCCGCAACTGGCCTCGCCCTATGCTGCGCTGCTGCACTGGGTCGACCGCGACAACCTGGAAAAGCTCGACGCGCGCACCGTGCGCATCCGTTTCAAGGACGGGCGCAGCTACCTGCCGCTGGCAGAAACCTGGGTCAACTTCGGCGGCATCGTCCCGGTCGATTACCACCCGCTGACCAACCCGGTCGGCGCCGGCCCTTACAAGCTGAAAAGCTTCACCCCCGGCCAGCGCTCGGTGTTCAGCCGCTTCGAAAACTACTACAAGGACGGCAGACCCTACGCCGACGAACTGGAGATCATCGACTTCAAGGACCAGGTCTCGCGTCTGGCCGCCTTGCGCGCCGGGCAGATCGACATGGCCAACGGCCTGCCCAGCGAGCAGTTGCAGATCATCGAACGCGACCCGCGCCTGCAACTGGTGACTTCGGTCAGCGGCAACTGGCTGTCGTTCGAGATGAACACCAGCAAGCCGCCGTTCGACAACCCGAAAGTCCGCGAGGCGTTGCGCCTGCTCGCCGACCGCCCGGAGCTGGTGCGCCGCGCCTTGAATGGCCAGGGCCGGGTAGCCAACGACCTGTACGCACCGAACGACCCGACCTTCAACCACCGCCTCGGCCCACGCCCGCATGACCCGCAACGGGCGGCGCAACTGCTGCGCGAAGCCGGCTATGACAAACTCGAAGTCGAGCTGGTAACCACCAGCGGCCCGGCCCTGGCTTCGGCCCTGGTGTTCGCCGAACAGGCC
The DNA here is from genome assembly GCF_000259195.1 of Pseudomonas donghuensis. Classification (GTDB taxonomy): domain Bacteria; phylum Pseudomonadota; class Gammaproteobacteria; order Pseudomonadales; family Pseudomonadaceae; genus Aquipseudomonas; species Aquipseudomonas donghuensis. Next base: position 85,985 of record NZ_JH650760.1, on the reverse strand, counting down.
AAGGCCATCGGCGTGACCCTCAAGGTGCGTCAGGTCGACCAGGCCACCTTCGACGGCCCGCAGCACGATCAGTGGCAACTGAGCACCGGCGGTACCATCGGCGCGCCGTTTCTGGCCAGCGCCATGCACATCGATGCGCCCTTTGCCGTGGCCAACAAGACCCACTTCAACGACCCGCAGTTCAGCCAACTGTTCCTCCAGGCCATGGCCCAGCCGGACCTGGCCAAGCGCAGCGCTCTGGTGCACCAGGCCCAGCAGATCCAGTACGAGCGCGGCGGCTTGCTGATCTGGGGCTATGTGAATCTGCTTGATGCCTTCTCGCGCCAGGTCGGCGGCGCCGCAGCCGAGCAGACGCTGTTCAGCACCTGGCGTTTCGACAATCTCTGGCTACGCGGCCAGGCCTAGCGCAACCCCGCCTGACGCTGGCGGTATTCCCCCGGCGTCAGTTGCGCGTAACGCAAAAAGAACCGGCTGAAATACGCCGGGTCCTTGAAGCCCAGGCGGTAGCAGATCTCGTTGGCCGAGCTGCCGGTGTACAGCAGCAGGCGCCGCGCCTCCTGCATCAGCCGTTCGAGGATCAGGCGCTTGGACGGCAAGTCGGCGATGCGCCGGCACACTTCGTTGAGCCGCGCCTCGGTGACGCCGATGCCCTGGGCATAGCGCGCCAGCGGCCAGTGTTCGAGGTAGTGGGCCTCGATCAGTTCGTTGAAACGATGGAACACCTGCAGGTCTTCATGCCGGGTTGGCCGGGCCGGCAGCGAGCGCGCGCACAGGCGCAGCAGGCTGGTCATGATCAGCCGCGTCAGGCTTTCCAGCGCCGCCGCGCGCCCGGCTGCGCTGGCGTTGATCTCACTGTGCAGCTCATCGAACAGCAGCGCCAGGCGCCGCGCCTCGGCGGCGTAGCTCGGCTCCAGGCCGCTCAAGGCCACGCAGGCCGGCGCCACCTGCGGCCCCGGCGCCAACCCAGGATCGGCTTCGAGCAACTGCCAGACCAGTTGCTGACGCACGGTCAGCACATGGCCGTCGGCATCGGGCTCGGTGACGAAGGAATGCGGGATGGTCGGCGGGGTGAGGAAGAACATCGGCCCCGATTCGACGTACTGCTGGTCGTCCAGGTACACCCGCACCGTGCCGCTCTCGACGTAATGCACCTGGAAAAACCGGTCATGGCGGTGCACCGGCATGTTGCGGCCGAAGAACCCGGCCAGGTTGCCGAGCTTGTCGTAGTGCACCTCGGCATCGCTGTAGCGCTGATCGTAGACCTGACCGATGTTGATGTTGGGGATTGGTTGGCGCTCGCTCATGGCCCTGCTCACTCTTATTGTTGTGCCGCCAGCTTACTCCTGCAGCAAGCCGCTTGCATTTCGTTAACATCTTAATTATAACGTTAATACATTAACAATTATTCGAGCAGGGACCCTGCCCCTGCCCCAGCCAGGAGAAGCCCATGAGCCGTGCCTTGCACGATGCTGCCAGCGGTACCCTGTTCGGCGTTGCGCTGAACTATCAGGGTTTGCTGAACCAGCGTCTCGCCGAATTCGAACAGCCGCCGTATCAAAAGCCGCCGGTCAAGCCGGTGCTGTTCATCAAGACCCCCAATACCCGTAATGGCCACGGCCAGCCGGTGGTCTACCCGCAGGGCATCGAGCAGCTGCAACCGGGCCCGGCCCTGGGTGTGGTGATCGGCAAGCGTGCCACCCGGGTCAGCGTCGACAACGCCTTGGCGCATGTTGCCGGCTACACCATCGTCAACGAATTCAGCCTGCCGGAAGACAGCTACTACCGCCCGGCGGTCAAGGCCAAGTGCCGCGACGGCTTCTGCGCCCTGGGCCCTGAGCTGGTACCCGCCGCGCAGGTTGCCGACCCGCAGCAACTGAGCATCAAGCTGTTCATTAATGGCCAACTGCGCCAGCAAAACAGCACCGCCAACATGGTCCGCAGCGTTGCCCAGCTGATTGCCGAGATCAGCGAGTTCATGACCCTGCACGAAGGTGATGTGCTGATCACCGGCACCCCCGAAGGCCGCGTCGATGTACTGCCCGGGGACCAGGTAGAAGTCGAGATCAGCGGCCTCGGGCGCCTGACCAACAGCATCGTTGCCGCGCAGGAGAAGCGCTGATGAAACACGCACGTATCCGCTACCAGGGTGAAGTCCACGCCGTCACCGTCGAGGCCGACAACGCCGTGCGCCTGGCTGATGGCCGGTTGTTGCCGGAGCAGCAGGTCGAGTGGCTGCCACCGGCCACCGGCAACATGTTCGCCCTGGGCCTGAACTACGCCGACCACGCCGCGGAACTGGCCTTCACGCCGCCCACCGAACCGCTGGCGTTCGTCAAGTCGGTGGGCACCTACACCGGCCACAACCAGGTCAGCTGGCGCCCGGACAACGTCGCCTACATGCACTACGAGTGCGAGCTGGTGGCGGTGATCGGCAAGCCTGCGCGCAACGTCAAGCGCGAGGATGCCCTTGAGTACCTGGCCGGCTACACGGTGTGCAACGACTACGCCATCCGCGATTACCTGGAGAACTACTACCGGCCCAACCTGCGAGTGAAAAACCGCGACGCCACCACCCCGGTCGGGCCGTGGATCGTCGACGTCGCCGATGTGCCGGATGCCGGCAACCTGACCTTGCGCACCTGGATCAACGGTGAACTCAAGCAGCAAGGCAGTACCAAGGACATGATTTTCGACATCCCCTACCTGATCGAATACCTGTCCAGCTTCATGACCCTGCAGCCGGGCGACATGATCGCCACCGGCACCCCCGAGGGCCTGGCCGACGTGGTGCCGGGCGACGAAGTGGTGGTCGAAGTCGAAGGCGTCGGGCGCCTGGTCAACCGAATTGTCAGCGAAGCCGAGTTCTTCGCCCTCAACCGCCAAGAGGCATGAGCAACATGATCAAACACTGGATCAACGGCCGCGAGGTCGAAAGCAAAGACGTGTTCGTCAACTACAACCCGGCCACCGGCGAGGCCATTGGCGAAGTCGCCAGCGGCGGCGCCGACGAGGTTGCCCAGGCTGTTGCGGCGGCAAAGGAAGCCTTCCCGAAATGGGCCAACACCCCGGCCAAGGAGCGCGCCCGGCTGATGCGCAAGCTCGGCGAACTGATCGAGCAGAACGTGCCGCACCTGGCCGAGCTGGAAACCCTCGACACCGGCTTGCCGATCCACCAGACCAAAAACGTGCTGATCCCCCGTGCTTCGCACAACTTCGACTTCTTCGCCGAAGTCTGCACGCGCATGGACGGCCACACCTACCCGGTCGACGACCAGATGCTCAACTACCCCCTGTCCCAGCCGGTGGGCGTGTGCGGGCTGGTATCGCCGTGGAACGTGCCGTTCATGACCGCGACCTGGAAGACTGCGCCGTGCCTGGCCCTGGGCAACACCGCCGTGCTGAAGATGAGCGAACTGTCGCCGCTGACCGCCAACGAACTGGGGCGCCTGGCCGTCGAAGCCGGTATCCCCAAGGGTGTGCTCAACGTCATCCAGGGCTACGGCGCCACCGCCGGCGACGCCCTGGTGCGTCACCCGGACGTACGTGCGATCTCCTTTACCGGCGGCACCGCCACCGGCAAGAAGATCATGCAGACCGCAGGCCTGAAGAAGTACTCCATGGAGCTGGGCGGCAAGTCGCCGGTGCTGATCTTCGAAGACGCCGACCTGGAGCGCGCCCTGGATGCGGCGCTGTTCACCATCTTCTCGCTCAATGGCGAGCGCTGCACCGCCGGCAGCCGCATTTTCATCCAGGAGAGTGTCTACCCGCAGTTCGTCGCCGAGTTCGCCGCACGGGCCAAACGGCTGATCGTTGGTGACCCGCAAGACCCGAAAACCCAGGTAGGCTCGATGATTACTCAAGCCCACTATGACAAAGTCACCGGTTACATCAGGATCGGCATCGAGGAAGGCGCGACCCTGCTCGCTGGCGGCCTGGAGCGCCCGGCCAACCTGCCGGCGCACCTGGCCCGTGGGCAGTTCATCCAGCCGACGGTGTTTGCCGACGTGAACAACAACATGCGCATCGCCCAGGAAGAAATCTTCGGGCCGGTGGTGTGCCTGATTCCGTTCAAGGACGAAGCCGAGGCGCTGCAACTGGCCAATGACACCGAGTATGGCCTGGCCTCGTACATCTGGACGCAGGACATCGGCAAGGCGCATCGTCTGGCCCGCGGTATCGAGGCCGGCATGGTGTTCATCAACAGCCAGAACGTGCGCGACCTGCGCCAGCCGTTCGGCGGGGTCAAGGGCTCGGGCACCGGCCGTGAGGGCGGGCAATACAGCTTCGAGGTGTTTGCCGAGATCAAGAACGTGTGTATCTCGATGGGCAGTCATCATATTCCGCGCTGGGGCGTCTAAAAGCAGATCCCTGTAGGAGCGGGCTTGCCCCGCGATCTTGCTTCGGTCCTAAACCACATCGCGGGGCAAGCCCGCTCCAACAACAATTACCAGGAGTTCCATCATGGGCGAAGTCGTCCTGGCAGCCAAAGTCTGCCACGTACCCTCGATGTACCTGTCCGAACTGCCCGGCAAGCATCATGGCTGCCGCGAGGCGGCGATCGCCGGACACAAGGAAATCGGCCGCCGCGCCCGCGAGCTGGGCGCCGATACCGCCGTGGTGTTCGACGTCCACTGGCTGGTCAACAGCGGCTACCACATCAACTGCGGCGAGCACTTCAAGGGCACCTACACCAGCAACGAACTGCCGCACTTCATCAAGAACATGGACTTCGAGTACCCCGGCTGCCCGGAGCTGGGCGAGCTGATCGGCCTTGAAGCCAACGCCGCCGGCGTGCGCACCCTGGCTCACAACATCCCAAGCCTTGAGCTTGAGTACGGCACCCTGGTACCGATGCGCTACATGCACATGGATGTACCGGAGGCGCAAAAGCTCAAGGTCGTGTCGATTGCCGCCTGGTGCGCCTGGCACCGCCTGGAAGACAGCTTCGCCTTCGGCGCCGCCGTGCGCCGGGCCATTGAAAAGAGCGACCGCAAGGTCCTGGTACTGGCCTCGGGTTCGCTCTCGCACCGCTTCTCGGACGACCGCGAGGCCGAAGCCAACATCCACAACTGGACCCGCGAATTCGACAAGCAGATGGACATGCGGGTGGTCGAGCTGTGGAAGCAGGGCCGCTTCAAGGAGTTCTGCGCAATGCTTCCGGACTACGCCACTCACTGCTACGGCGAAGGCGGCATGCACGACACGGCGATGCTCCTGGGCCTGCTCGGCGGCGCCGACTACAACAAGCCGGTCGAGGTGCTGACCGAGCCGTTCGGCAGTTCCGGCACCGGCCAGATCAACGCTGTCTTCCCGCTGTAGCGCGAAGGCAGCAGCCACAAGCTTCAAGCCACAAGCTGCAAGTGAAGAGCACGCGCTCTTGCCGCTTGTAGCTTGCCGCTTGCCGCTTGCCGCTTGCCGCCGTTCAAACGGAGATCTTCATGCCGCATTTCATCATTGAGTACACCGACAACATCGAGCAACAGGCCGACCTGCCCGGCCTGTTCGAGAAGGTCCACGCCAGCCTGGGCGCCAGCGGCGTGTTCCCCCTGGGTGGCATCCGCAGCCGCGGCGTGCGCCTGGACAGCTGGCGCATGGCCGATGGCAAGCATGACTACGCCTTCGTCCACATGACCCTGAAAGTCGGCCATGGCCGCGACCTGGACACCCGCACCCAGGTCGCCCAGACGCTGTTCGAGGTGATCACCGCGCATTTTGCCGAGCTGCAAAGCCAGCGCCTGCTGGCCCTGTCGTTCGAGATGATCGAGCTGCACCCGCAACTGAACTTCAAGCAGAACAATGTTCACGCCTTTCTGCGCAACCAGGCGGGCTGAGCCACAGCCACCCGCCCTCCCCAACGGCCCTCTGACAAAAAGTACAAGATCATGAGCACAGCCAATACTGCCGAACACGCTGCCCTTGCCCAACATGACTCGACCCACAGCAAGATCACCTGGCGGCTGATGCCGCTGCTACTGATCTGTTACCTGTTCGCTCACCTTGACCGCATCAACATTGGTTTTGCCAAGATGCAGATGAGCAGCGACCTGCACTTCAGCGACACGGTCTACGGCTTTGGTGCCGGGTTGTTCTTCATCGCCTACGCGCTGTTCGGCGTGCCCAGCAACATGGCCCTGGACCGGGTCGGCCCACGGCGCTGGATCGCCACCCTGATGGTGGTCTGGGGCACGTTGTCGACCAGCATGCTCTGGGTTGAATCGGCCTCGGGCTTCTACGTCCTGCGCTTTTTGCTGGGCGTCGCCGAAGCCGGCTTCTTCCCCGGCATCCTGGTTTACCTCAACCGCTGGTACCCGGCCCGCCGCCGTGGGCAGATCACCGCGCTGTTCGCCATTGCCGTGCCCATGGCCGGCGTGGTCGGCGGGCCGCTGTCGGGCGGCATCCTCGAGCTGTTCCACGACGCCGCCGGCTTGCGTGGCTGGCAGTGGATGTTCCTGATCGAAGGCGCACCGGTGGTGTTGCTCGGCCTGGTGGTGCTCAAGTGCCTGCCCGACAGCTTCGAAAGCGTCAGCTGGCTGAACGGCAACCAGAAACAGCAACTGCGCGAGCAACTGAGCCAGGAAGAACAGCGCAAATCCATCACCTCGTTCGCCGGCATCCTGCGCGACAGCCAGGTCTGGCTGCTGGTGGCGGTGTACTTTGCGGTGATGCTGGCGGTCAACACCCTGGCGTTCTGGATGCCGACCCTGATCCACGGCGCCGGCATCGGCAGCGATGGCCGGGTCGGGTTGCTCAGCGCCGTGCCGTACCTGGCCGGGTGCTTCTTCATGATCGCCTGCGGCCGCTCCTCGGACCGTCAGCGTGAACGCCGCTGGCACCTGTGCGTACCGCTGCTGATGTCGGCCATCGGCATTGCCGTGGCGGGCCTGGCGCCAGGCAATGCCGTCATGGTCCTGGGCGGGCTGATCATCGCCGGCATGGGCGCCAGCGCCGCCTTGCCGATGTTCTGGCAACTGCCACCGGCGTTCCTTTCGAACACCACCCAGGCTGCCGGTATCGCCCTGATCAGCTCGTTCGGCAGCATCGCCTCGTTCCTTGCCCCCTACCTGATCGGCTGGATGCGCGACACCACCCAGAGCGCCAGCCTGGCCCTGTACGTATTGGCGCTGTTCATCACCCTCGGCGGCTTGCTGGTGCTGCGCACCAAGGCTGCCATCGTCAACCCTCAGTAAGAGATTCAGCCATGCTTGACCACAGCCAGATCCTACAAGCCGCCGCCCAGCTCGACCGCGCCGAACGCAGCCGCGAACAGGTGCGGCAGTTCTCCCTGGAGCACCCGGGCATCAGCATCGAAGACGCCTATGCCATCCAGCGTGCCTGGGTCGCGCAAAAGATCCAGGACGGGCGCAAGCTGGTCGGCCACAAGATCGGCCTGACCTCGCGGGCCATGCAGGTGTCGTCGAACATCAGCGAGCCGGACTACGGCGCGCTGCTCGATGACATGTTCTTCGACGAAGGCAGCGACATCCCCTTCCAGCGCTTTATCGTGCCGCGGGTCGAGGTCGAGCTGGCCTTTGTCCTCGGCAAGCCGCTCAAGGGGCCGAACGTGACCCTGTTCGATGTGCTCGACGCCACCGAATGGGTGATCCCGGCGCTGGAGATCATCGATGCGCGCATCCAGCAGATCGACCCGCAGACCCAGGCCACGCGCAAGGTCTTCGACACCATCTCCGACAACGCCGCCAACGCCGGCGTGGTCATGGGCGGGCGCGCGGTGCGCCCGGGCGATATCGACCTGCGCAAGGTGCCGGCGGTGCTCTACCGCAATGGCGTGATCGAAGAGTCCGGGGTCTCGGCGGCGGTGCTCAATCACCCGGCCAAGGGTGTCGCCTGGCTGGCCAACAAACTGGCGCCGTACGACGTTACCCTCGAAGCCGGGCAGATCATCCTCGCTGGCTCCTTCACCCGCCCGGTGGCGGCCAACCCGGGCGATACCTTCCATGTCGACTACGACATGCTCGGTTCGATTGCCTGCCGTTTCGTTTGAGGACTTGCCCATGGACATGCCCATCAACCGTTTTAAACAACGCCTGCAACGCGGCGAGGCGCAAATCGGCCTGTGGCTCGGCCTCGCCGAGCCGTACTGCGCAGAACTTGCCGCCAACGCAGGCTTCGACTGGCTGCTGATCGACGGCGAGCACGCCCCCAACGACTTGCGCGGCATGCTCGGCCAGTTGCAGGCCATCGCCCCCTACCCGGCCCAGGCGATTATCCGCCCGGTGATCGGCGACACCGCGCTGATCAAGCAGGTGCTGGATATCGGCGCGCAAACCCTGTTGGTGCCTATGGTCGAAAGCGCCGAACAGGCACGCCAACTGGTACGCGCCATGCACTACCCGCCCAACGGCGTGCGCGGCGTCGGCAGTGCCCTGGCGCGGGCATCGCGCTGGAACAGCATCCCCGGTTATCTCGACCAGGCCGATGAGCAGATGTGCTTGCTGGTGCAGATCGAGAGCCTTGAAGGGCTGCAGAACCTGGATGCGATTGCCGCCGTCGAGGGGGTTGACGGGGTGTTCATCGGCCCGGCGGACCTGAGTGCGTCCATGGGGTATCGCGGCAATCCCGGGCACCCTGAGGTGCAGGCGGCGATTGAACAGGCGATCGGGCAGATTCAAAAGGCCGGCAAGGCAGCAGGGATTCTCAGTGCCGATGAGGCCTTGGCACGGCGCTACCTGGAGCTGGGCGCCGGGTTTGTCGCGGTGGGGGTGGATACCACGGTGCTGATGCGCGGCTTGCAGGGGTTGGCGGGCAGGTTCAAGGGGGGGGTGGCGCCGGCTTCATCCGGCCCTTCTGTGTATTGACTGTACTGGCCTCATCGCTGGCAAGCCAGCTCCCACAGGTTAGGTTTACAGAAGACCTTGTGGGAGCTGGCTTGCCAGCGATGCGGTCACCGCCCCACCTGCTTCAACTCCTCCAGCAAGCCCAGCAACGCCTGCAGCTTCTGCTCCCCGAACTGCTCCTGAATACGCCGATAGTTGCTCGACATGCACTGGCTCATCGAGGCAAAAATCTCCTCGCCCTTGGCCGCCAGGTTGACCAGCACCCGGCGCTGATCCTGCTCGGCCTTGCGCCGGCTGACCAGCCCGGCCGCCTCCATGCGCACCAGCACCCCGGTCATGCTCGGCTTGAGGATGCAGGCCAGTTCCGCCAGGCGGTAGATCTCCATTTCGCCCTGCTGGTGCAGGATACGGATCACCCGCCACTGCTGCTCGGTGAGCCCGTGCTGGTTGAGCGAGGGTCGAAAGAAACGCATGGCCGCTTCGCGGGCTTGCAACAAGGTCAGGGTCAGGGACGGGCGCGGTTGGGGCATGGCTTGGCTAATCATCAGGCTATTTTGTTAACACTTTAACAAAATCAACGCCTTGCCACAGCCCTGGCACCGCCAGTCAAGCCCGGCGGCAGGCAGGATCAAGACGCCAGCGCGGCGCAGGGCCTTAATAGAGCCCATCAGTACTTCACTTTTCAGGCAGCGCCATGATCAACATCGAAACGCCGACCTACTACACCGCCACCAAAAAATACAACCTCAGCTTCCCGACCCTGGAAGAAGACGTGGACGCCGACGTGGTCATCATCGGCGGCGGTTTTTCCGGGATCAACACGGCCCTGGAGCTGGCGGAAAAAGGCATCACCAACATCGTCGTGCTCGAAGCCCGGTACCTGGGCTTTGGCGGCACCGGGCGCAATGGCGGGCAGATCATGGCCGGCATCGGCCACGACCTGGAGAAGATCAAGCAGCACGTCGGCGACGATGGCTTGCGGCAGATCTTCGAGATCAGCGACCTGGGCGCCGACATCATCAAGCAGCGCATTGCCAAGTACGCCATCGATGCCGACTTCTGCCATGGCTACGGCTACATGGGCTTCAATGCCCGCCAGGAAAAGACCCTGCGCGCCTGGGAAAAGGACTTCAAGTCGGTCAACTCCCAGCACGAGATCCGCTTTCTCGGTGGCAGCGAGGTCAAGCAGATCATCGGCTCCGACGCCTACAGCAGTGCCCTGCTGCACATGGGCGGTGGCCATGTGCACTCGCTGAACCTGTTGCTCGGTGAAGCCAAGGCCCTCAGCGAACACGGCGTGCGCATCTTCGAGAACAGCCCGGCGCTGCAGGTGCAGTACGGCGAGCGCATTCGCGTACGCACCGGGCGCGGTTCGGTGACCGCCAGCAAGCTGCTGTGGGCCTGCGACAGTTTCCTCAACAAACTGGAGCCGGAGCTGCACCGCTCGACCATCAACACCTACGCCTTCCAGATGATGACCGAGCCGCTGCCGGACGAACTGATCCAGCGCATCAGCCCGATTCGCGGCGCCTACAGCGACATCCGCCCGGTGATCGACTACTACCGCGTGACCAACGAAAACCGCCTGTTGTTCGGTGCCGCCACACCGCTGGTCGAGCACATCCCGCGCGACCTCAAGGCCTGGAACCGCAACCTGATGCTGAAGATCTTCCCCTACCTCAAGGACGTGAAGATCGACCTGGCCTGGGGCGGGCCGATGGCGTGCAGCCCCAACCTGTTCCCGCAGATCGGCACCCTGCCCGGTCGGCGCAACGCGTTTTACGTGCAAGGTTATTCCGGTTTTGGCGTCACCCCAAGCCACATCATCTGCAAGGTACTGGCCGAAGGCATGAGCGAAGGCTCTGCGCGCTATGACCTGATCAGTTCGGTGCCACGCCCGACCATCCCGGCCAAGGACTCACTGCGCGCGGTGCTGCTGACCGCCGGCAAGTCCTGGCACCAGTTGTCCGGCTACTGGAATGGCCGGCGCTGAAACCCATTGTTTTCAACCCTCAAGGAACACTGCCATGACCCTGACTGCCGTTAAACAGAACCTCCAGCTCAGCGAACTCGACGCCTGGGGCACCGTTGCCGACCTGGGCTCTGAGATACTCGAAGGCGAAGTGCGCGCCTTCGGCAAAATGACCTTCGGCGCCCCCACCGACCCGGTCAGCAGCGCCTATTTTGGCACCACCACGGGCAAATTCCGCATGGTCTACCCGTTCAATGAACAGGCCGTGGTGGTCACCGGCCAAGTGCGCTTGACCGACGAAGCGAGCGGCGTCAGCCGCACCTACAACCAGGGTGACAGCTGGTTCGTGACCAAGGGCACGCCGGTGTTGTGGGAGATTCTCAGCGAGAGCTTTGTGAAGCATTACTTTGCAGTAGCCTGACAAAAAGCATCGCTGGCAAGCCAGCTCCCACAAGGACTGCATGCACCGAACCTGTGGGAGCTGGCTTGCCAGCGATGAGGCCCTAAAGCCTGGCCAACGATTCCCCAAACAAGCGCCACAATGCCGCCAAGCGCCGCTCGAACGCCCCCGCCCCCGCATAGATCAATTCGACATTCAAACTGTCGACAATCCCCAGGTAGGCATCGCCATACAAGCGTTGCTGCTGCTCATCCAGCGCTGGCGCATAGCGGCGCAATGCCTGGGTGAACAACTCGCCCAAACGCGCCAGGTACGCCTCGAACCCGGCGCAGATCACCGGCCGCAATTCACTCGGCGGAAAGAACGCCGTGCGCAGCATGAAGCGCAAGTGCGCCGACGCCTGGTAACGTTGGTTCAAACGCTCGGCAAAGCGCTGCCCCGGCAATTCCCCGGCCGTCACCTTCTCGGCAAAGCAGGCCTCCAGGTACTCATGCTCGGCGTGCAGGGCCCGTGCATAGACCACCTGGAACAGGTCATCCTTGCCAGCGAAATGCGCATACAACGACGGCTTGCGCATGCCTGCAGCGGCGGCGATATCGTTCAGCGACGAGGCGTCATAACCCAGTTCGGCAAACTGCTCGACGGCAATCGCGCAGATTTTTTCCGCCGACGGCGTCAGGCTTCTCATAGCGGTGTCTCCCACAACAAATACGGATCAATGCCCAGCCAGGCTGTGCAGGTGCGGCTCGGCATGGCGGGTGCTGATGTGCACCAGCAGCGCGACGCACACCGCCGAGACGCCAAGCAACAGCGCCCAGTGCGCCGCACCCAAAGGCGCCATGATGCCCGACAATGGCGTGGCGAACGACGAAATGATCAACTGGAAGGCGCCGAGCAAGGCGGCGGTCGAGCCCAGGGCCTTGCTCTGCGACGCCATCACCAGCGACATCAGGGTCGCCTCGGCCATGCCCAGGCCGAACATGGCCACGGCCATGCCGGCAACGATACCCACCAGCCCCGCCGCACTCAGTGCGCCAGCCAGCACCAGCACGGCACCGACCAACATGCACGCCGCGCCCCAGCGGGCCAGACGCACCAGGCCCTTGCGCGCCACCAGGCGGCCGGCGCTGACGGCACCGAGCAAAATGGCCACGCCGGTGGCCCCGAACAGTGTGCCGAAGGCTTCCACCGACAGCCCGAAATGCTCCTGGTAAACCAAGGCCGCACCGCCGATGTAGGCAAACAGAAAGAAGAACACCGCCGACAAGGCCAGGGCCGGGCGCAGGAACTGGCGGTCGCAGGCGATACGCCCATAGGTACGCAGGAATTCCCGGGGCTGCCAGGCCATGCGCTGGTCCTCGGGCAAGGTCTCCTTGAGCATCACGGCCGAGTTGATCAGTACCAGCACCGCCAATGCCGCCAGCACCAGCATGATCGCCCGCCAGCCAAAGTGCGCACCGACAAAGCCGCCCAGCGCCGGGGCGATCACCGGTGCCAGGCCCTCGATGGTCATCAGCAAGGCGAAGATCTGCGCCGCCCTTGCGCCTTCGGCGACATCGCGAACCATGCTCATGATCACCACCAGGGTCAGGGCACTGCCCAGGCCCTGGATGAAGCGCGCCAGCAGCAGGCTGTTGAGGTCTGGCGCGGCGGCAGCGGCCAGGGAGCTGCAGACGAACACCAGCAAACCGGCGAGCAATGGCCGGCGCCGGCCGAGGGTATCGACCAGCGGGCCGAACAACAACTGCCCGGCACCCATGGCCAGGAGGAACACGGTCAGGGTCAGCTGCACCCCGGCATAGGAGGTGGCGAACTCGCTGGCAATGCTCGGCATGCTTGCCAGGTACATGTCGACTGCCGAGGGCCCGAGGGCGCCGATCAGGGCCAGGGAAATGGCGAAGCCGACCTGGGCGGTCGGCGTGGGGGCTGTACTGTGCATAGGCTCGATTCCAGATAAAAACGGCAACTGGCTGGCATTTACCATTAAACCTACCTATCGGTAGGTAGCCAGCCCGAGCGAGCCTATACAGACCGCATCCTGCGGTCAAGTCAGCACAGTTGAAACAACGATCAGGCCAGGCTGCTGGCGCGGTAGTCCTTGGGCGACTGCTCGAACTGCTTCTTGAACGAACGGCTGAAGTGCGCCGAGTCGGTGAAGCCCCATTTGTAGGCGATGGTGGTGATCGACTCGCGCTTGAGCACCGGGTTGGCCAGGTCGGCGGCGCTACGCTTGAGGCGCGCGCGCTGGATGTAACGGCAGACGCTGTCGCCCTGCTCTTCGAACAGGCGGTAAAGGTGGCGCACGGAAATGTTCAGGCGGTTGGCGAGGTTGACCGGGGTCAGGTTGGCCTGACCCAGGGAGTCATCGATGATTTTTTGCACATAGCTGCGCAAGTTGGCGCCCTGCAACGAGGCCGGCAGGGCCGCCGGATCGTCGCTGCCCTCAAGTGCCGAACCGAGCAACGACAGGAAGGCACTGTGCAGCGCCTGGCCCTCGCCCTGCTCGTCTTCGCCGGCGCTTTGCTCCTTGCACAGCTGGTCCATCAACAGGTGCAGCATGCGCCCGCAGGCACGGGTCTGGGAGATCTTGCCGAAGGTGCGGCTGTCGCTGCCCAGTTGCTTGCACACCTCGGCCCGCGACAGTGACAGCGAGGCGTGTTCGATCAGGCCGAAGGGCATGATTTCGCAAGCGCCGGCAGCGTCCATCAGAAGCATTTCGCCCGGTGCCAGCTGGATGCTGAGGCCGTTCTGGGTGATCTGCGAAAAGCCGGTGCGCTGGCTGACCAGAAAGCAGTGCTGGTCGTTGTCGCGGTCGCTGTTCAGGCCCTTGCGGCGGATCAGCCCGGCATTGGTGCGCAGGTTGGCCAGGGCCAGGCCGCCGCGCGACCAGGTGGAAATCTCGCCGATGAACAGCGAGGGGTTGAACGCCAGTTCCGTCTCGTACACCCCGCAGATGTTCTGCATCGTTGCGTTCCAGCGTTCCAGCGCAGGGCTGCTGGCGTGATGGATACTCATGGGTACCTCCACAGTGGCATCTTGTTTTTGTTGGGCAATAGTTAACATGTTATCTATGTGCGCGCAACTTGCGTCAAGCAGCCAGGGTGAAAGCAGGTTTGATGCCAGGTGGCCGGGTCAGAGCCCGGCCACTAGCGCCGGCAAGCCTTGCAGCGCGGCCAGCAGGTGCTGGCGTTGCTCGGGGCTCAGGCGAATGTAGCGACGAAAGGCCGGCAGGCGGTTGACCACCTCGCTGGCACCGATGTGTTCGAGGCTCAGGGTCCACTGGCCGTCGCACCGTTGCAGCAACAGGCGCTTGAAGTCCAGCGGCATCAACGCTTGCAGCAATGCGCTATCTGCCTGCAGGCGGCGTTGCAGTTCAGCCTGCAATGCCAGCTCGCCCTTGCGCAGGCGAACCTGCAGCCCGGTGCGCCGCAGTGACCCACGGTGGTGCAGCACCAGGCGGGCATTGCCCTGGCCGGTGGCAGGCAGGGTCAGGCTGAACTCGGTCAGCACCAGGTGCATGAGCAATTGCGCTTCACAGCGCTCGCGCACCTGCACCGCCTGCCCGGCCCAGTCGAAGCGGCCCAGGCCGGGGGCGACGACCTCAAAGCGCTCCAGACCCAGGTTGCGCCGCACCCGCTCAAGGGTCAGCCCCGGCCGATAGCCGGCCGGCGCCCGTTCAGACAGCCTTTGCCACAGATGACGCAGGGTAATGGCCATGTGCAGTCCCCGGTTGATGAGCGAATTCCCGCGCCAGCACCTCTTCCACCGAGGCCGGCTTGAACGGATTGACCTTCTGTACCACCAGCGTCCAGAACAGCGCGTACACCGCCGTACCGGCCAGCATCAGGCCGAAGGGCACGTAGATGTCGGCCGGGTCCATGCCTGGCGGGGTGATGAACCACATGCCCAGGACAATCCCCACGCTCGACAGGATCTGCGGCAGCGGGAACAGCGGTGAGCGGTAGGCCCGTGGCAGGTCCGGGCGGCGGATGCGCAGGATCACCACCGACAGGGTCACCAGCAAATACGCGGTACTCCAGGCACACACCGCCGCCAGCACCAGGTGCATGATGCGGTCGGTGTTGCCACCCAGCCACAGGGCATGCAGGCATGGAATCAAGGCGGCGACGAGGATGCACAGCAGCGGCGTTTTAAAGCGCGGGTGCAGGTAGGTGAAGACCTTGGGCAAGGCGCCATCGACGGCCATGCCGTAGAGAATCCGCGGTACCCCGGCCATCAGCGTGTTGATGGTCGCAGCACCGGCGAACAGAAAGCCGATACCCAGCCACAGCGGGCCGATATCGCCCATCACCTGTTCGGCAAACCGCGGGATGGCCATGGGCGTATCCAGCAGGTGCACGCCGCTGGCGGCATCGAGCAACAGGTTCTCGACCTGGCGCTTCATCGCCGCGCCGTAGATGAACATGCACGCCGCCACCCCGAGCAGGCCCAGGGCCATGGCTCGCGGCATGCTCCGCGCCGACTGGCGCAGGTCCGGGGCCAGCGGCGTGACGAACTCGCAGCCGACGAACATGAACATCGCCATGCCCACCAGCGAGAGGATGGTCACCAGGTCGGTGCCCACCAGCGACACCCCGAACCAGCCCTCCAGCTCCACGGCTGGCGCGGCCACCAGGCCGAGCACGCCAAAGACCATCAAGGTGGTCCACATGCCGAAGGTGAGGATGATCTCGGCCTTGCCGAACGCACTGACGCCGAAAGCATTGAGGATGGCGAAGATGATCACGAACCCCACACCCAACAGCCACGAACCACCGGCCGATTCAGCCAGGGTGTTGAGGTGCTCGAAGTTCACCAGGGCCATGACCCCGGCCAGCATGGTCTCGGCGGTGCCGGCAAAGACGTGGACGATCAGGTAGGCCGACAGCGTGCCGGTGATGGCGAAAAAGCGCCCCATGCCGCAGTTGATGTAGTCGTAGACCGCACCGGTGGTCGGCAGGATCGACGCCGCCTCGGCAAAGGTGGTCGCCTGCGCCAGCATCATCACCACGGCAATCAGCATGGCCACGGCGAAGGCACTGCCGCCAATGCCGAAGCCCATGGTCGCAGTGAGGATCACCGGGCTTGCCATGATCAGGCCGATGGTACTGGCAAGGGCGGTGGGAAAGCCGACCGTGCCGCGATTCAGGTGCGCACTGAGCGTGTCGTTGAGCGACATGGCAAAAGACCTCGAGCAGAAGGATGACAGTGGTCCTACTCTGCGCGTTGAGGCAATGGCCGTCTTGCCCATGGCTGCCGTGACGGTTGTAGCTGGCTGCCAGGTTCAGCCCCTGGCCGGCAGCCGTACACAGTCGTGCGGGCCGAGCAGGCGGCCGTCGGCCGCACGCAGTTCCAGGGCCTTGACCGGTTGGCCGTGTTGCCGGTCGACCAGTTGCGAATGGGCTTCACCCGCAGCGAAGTAGAACGCCTCGCCCCACTGGCGCAAGCCGACGATCAAGGGGAACAGGCCCAGGCCCTTTTCGGTGAGCACGTATTCCTGATAGGCACTGCCCTCGGACACCGGCACCAGTTCGAAGATCTGGTGCTCGACCAACTGGCGCAGACGGGTGCTGAGGATGTTCTTGGCCAGGCCGAGGTTGCGCTGGAACTCACTGAAGCGCTTCAAGCCATCGAAGGCATCACGCACGATCAGCAGCGACCACCAGTCACCAATGGCGTCGAGGGAACGGGCCACCGGGCATTCGGCGTCTTGCAGGCGGGTGCGTTGGACCATGGGAAATCTCGCCAATGAAAGTGGTTGCAATATAAAACCAGTTTATCTAGCGTACAACTGGTTTCATTATGCAACCAGAAGGATTGAACCCCATGCAGCCCGCACATCGATTGTCGTCCGCCGTTGTCTTGCTGTTTTCCGTGGCCTGCGCTTTGGCGGTGGGCAATGTCTATTACGCGCAACCCTTGCTGGAAGCCATGGCCCGGGAATTTGCCATCGACCCGGGCCTGGTCGGCCTGGTGGTGACCCTGACCCAGGTCGGCTATGGCCTGGGCCTGTTGCTGCTGGTGCCGCTGGGCGATCGTCTCAACCGGCGGCGGCTGATTGTCGGCCAGTCACTGCTGTCGGCCCTGGCCTTGCTGCTGATTGCCTGGGCACCGAGTACCCCCTGGCTGCTGCTCGGCATGGGCTTGAGCGGCTTGCTGGCAGTGGTCACGCAAGTGTTGGTGGCCTATGCCGCCACGCTGTCGGCGGCCAGCGAACGCGGCCAGGTGGTGGGGGTGATCACCAGCGGTATCGTGATCGGCATCCTCCTCGCCCGCACCTTGTCCGGGGCCATGGCCGACCTGGCCGGCTGGCGCTCGATCTACTGGCTGTCGGCGGCCCTGACGCTGTTGATTGCCGCCCTGCTCTGGCGCGTGCTGCCGCGCCAGGAACCGGCGCAGGCTGCGGGCAGTTACCGCGAACTGATGCGCTCACTGGCGCTGCTGTTGCGCGATGAACCGCTGCTGCGCCGACGCTCGGTGCTGGCCCTGCTCAGCTTCGCCTCGGCGATGGTGCTGTGGACGCCGCTGGTGCTACCCCTGAGCGCCCCGCCGCTGTCGTTGTCGACCGGCGAAGTCGGCCTGTTCGGCCTGGCAGGAGCGGCGGGCGCGCTGGCTGCGGCACGGGCCGGGGCGCTGGTGGATCGCGGCCTGGGCCAGTGGGTCAGTGGCGGCTCGTTGCTGTTGATGCTGGCGTCCTGGGCGGCCATCGCCCTGACCGGCTACTCATTGTGGGCGCTGCTGCTCGGCGTGGTGCTGTTCGACCTGGGCCTGCAGGCCGTGCACGTCGCCAGCCAGAGCCTGATCTACCGCTTGCCCGAAGCCACCCACAGCCGCCTGACTGCCGCCTACATGCTGTTCTATTCAGTGGGCAGTGCCTTCGGCGCGCTGACCTCGACCCTGGTCTACGCCTGGGGCGGCTGGCTGTGGGTGTGTGCCTACGGCGCCCTGCTCAACGCCCTGGCCCTGGGTTACTGGTGGCTGACTGAAGGGGCGCGGGCTCAAAACTGCACGTCGAGTATCACGTTGTCCAGGTAGGTACCGGCTGGGGGGGTGCTCTGGTCGGTGTAGACCTTGGCGTTGTAGTTGAACACCTGGCTGCCGGTACCGGTGCCCGCGCCGGGATTGATGTCGGCATCGGTGCTGGCCCGACGGGCAGTGGTAACGCTGCCCCAGCGCACGCTGCCGGCGCTCTTGAAGATGTCATAGGCGAGGTAATTGTTGGCCGCCGATTTCATCCGCCGCCGCCCGGCGGAAACGTTCTGGCCGTCGTCCAGGCCCACGCTGTAGTTGCTGCCCTTGGTGCAGGAGACGTTGACGTTGCTGTTGACCGTGCTGAAGCCGCCGACCACCGGCGCACTGCCGAAGCTGATATTGGGGCTGGTGATCTGGCAGTCATTGGTCACGGTCAGGCTCACGGTCAGGCTGGTGGTGCCGGTGAGGTTCTGCCGGCCCAGGCAGATACTGCCCACGCCCAGGCCCCAGCAGTAACTGATGTCCCAGTACACCGAGAAGGTTTCCTGATAGAAACCGGCGGCGACGTTGCTGCCGGTCAGGCTCTTGAGGTAGATCGGCACCGCCTTGGGTGTGGTGCCGTTGAGCAGGCCGAGGGCATCGATGATGCCGTTGCGGGCAAAATCGTAGGGCAGGCTGCGGGCGATCGGGAAGTTGCTGGTGTTGTTGGCGTACAGGGTATAGGTGATCACATCGCCGGAGGGCCCGAGCAAGCCGGTACTGCCTGCGGGCGGGGTGAAGGTGGCATAGAAATGATCGTCGCTGGCCAGCAGGCTCGCCAGGGAACCTGTGCATTGCAGCCCGGCATTGAGGGTCGAAGCCGACTGTACGGTGGTGCGCACCAGGGTCGAGCTGACGCTGCCAAAGCTTGCCGGCGCGGTATCGACCACCGAGCACAGCGCCTGCACCTGCTGGCTGAGCAATAACGCCAGCAGCGCGAGCAGGCGCTTCATTGGCACACCAGCGGGCCGATCAGCGGCACCTGGTCCTGCTCGGGCGCCAGCGTGAACTGCACCCGGCAACTGCCGCCATTGGCAATCTGCACCTGCAGGCTGTTGTCCGCAGCCAGCCCCTCCAGATACACCAGCCCGTCCCAACCGACCACCGCCAGCGCCCCGCTCTGCTCGTGGCGCACCTGGCTGCCCAAGGGCAGTTCCTGGTGGTGGCCATCGACCAGGACGATGCTCGCCGCCACCACCCGTTGCAGGGGGAACTCCAGCAGGTAGCCGCTGCCACGACGCACGGCCACGCGCTGCTCGACCTCAGGGGTCTGGACATTGGCCGGCAGCTCCATGGGGTCGATCTCGTACTTGGCCCGGTAGTAGGCGCTGCTCCAGGGCACCAGCAGGTGGCCGTTGCGGTCGGTGCGACCGACCAGCTGGTTCTCGTAACGCACCGGTACGTCGGCAAAGCCTTCGGTACTGACCACCACAAAGGCATCGTCGATGCGGTTGGCGGCGAACACCCCGGCGTCCATCCACACCAGCGACCCGCTGGCATCGGCCCAGCGGGTCATGCTGGCGCTGCTGCCATAGGCGCCGGCCTGCAGTTGCACGGACTGCAGACGCCAGGTGACGTCGGCCTGGCGATAGGCTTCGCGGTCGCCATCGGCGTAACCGAGGTTGAAACCGACCCCGCCTTCGCTGGGCACCGCGCGGCTGTAGTTGACCCGTTGCTGGCGCTCGCCGTCCTTGTTGCGCTCGACGCTGAAGCTCAGGGTGCCACGCAGGTCGAACGGGACCACCAGTTGCGCCTGCAGCGCCCACTGGCTGTCACCGATTTCACGGTTGGCCGACAGGTACAGGCTGCTATTGCCCCACAGTGGCTTGCTCCAGCTGAGGTTGAGCAAGCGGGTCCGCGAGTTGTCGCCGGCACGTACATCAAAGTAGCCGGCACCGAGGCTACCGTACCGCTCCAGGTTAAGGCTCAAGGTCACCTGCTCGCTGCGCTGGCTCAGGCGCGTGTAGGGGCTGTCGACCAGCGACAGGTCGGCGTAGTCGCCCCGCCGTTGCAGGCGCTGGTAGTTAAAGCCCAGGCGCTGGCTGTTGTACTGGTAGCCGAAGCTCAGCTGCTCGCCGCTGCGGCTGTCGAAACGGCTTTGGCTCAGGGCCGTGTTGACCACGCCCCAGTTGCCCACCTGCCAGTTGCCGCCCAGCCCGCCGAGGGCCAGGGACTCGGCCGCCTCGGCGTGGCTTTCGAGGGTGAAGCTGTCGCTCAGGCCATAGCGCAGGCTGGCGGCGGCAACCCCCGGGCCGTAGGCAAAGTCGCGAATCGCGTAATCCCGGCGCAGGCTACCGGCAGCGACCGAGAAATCCGCCAGGCCCTTCTGCAACAAGCTGCTGGTGACATAGAACGGCAAGGTGGTCGATACCTGGCGGCCCAGGGCATCGGTGGTCACCACCACGGCCTCACCGGCGCCATTGATGAACGGCACATTGGTCAGGGTGTAAGGGCCCGGTTGCAGCTCGGCGCTGGAGCTCTTGTAGCCGTTGATGAACAGGTCCACCGAGGACGGCACCGCCGCTTCACCGGCAAAGGCCGGCAACGGGTAGGTGACCAGGTCCGGGCGTACGGCAAAATCACGCGACAGTTGCAGGCCGCCCAGGCGCACCGAGCCGGTCCAGGGCAAGGCGCCACTGATCACGTCGCCGAGCTCCAGGGTCAGCAGGCGCGCTTCGTCGGTATAGCGCCAAGTGGTGTCGTAGCGGCGAAAACCTTCCTGGCTGGCGGCGTAATCGTTGCCACCCAGGGACTGGCGCCACTGGCCGGTGGTCGACAGCGTGCCCCAGCTGTCGAACAGGCGCAGCTCGTTCCAGGCCGCGAGATAGCGACCACCGTCGTCGGTGTCGTTGAGGTACAGGTCATAGTTGAGCAATGCACCGAAGCTGCTGCGCGCTTCGCTGGCCGGGTACAATTGGCTGCTGCCGATGCGCTGGGTCGGCAGCCAGTTGGCCGGCACCTGCAAGAGCAGGCGCTGGCCCTGGCTGTCGTAGTCGGTATGCAGCCCGGGGATGCTGTCCAGGGCCACTTCGGCGCCGTACTCTCCAGGCAGTTCGATACCGGCCGCGTGCAAATCGGCCGTGGCCATGTACAGGCGCCCGGCGCGCTGCTGCACCGCTACCAGCTCAGGGCTGCTCATCTGGTTGACCAGCAGTTCCAGGAACAACGGCGCATCGGCAACCGCTTCGAGGCTGGCCGGGGGCGGCGGCAGGTCGCCGGCCAGCAGCGAGCCACAAACCAGCACGGTCAGGCCACAGGCCTGCAGCGCCGAAAAGAGCCTCACACACCGTATCCGACCATTACCGGGTCCTCCCTGGCCCCTTGCTGCTAGCAGTGGCTCATTGGCCCTGACTCAAGGTTTGCGCCGGCTCCTGGCCATTGACCCGGCCCTTGAGCACCGAGGCGGCGCTCATCGTCTGCGGCGCCGGCCAGCGCATGACCGCGCCGGGCAGCACATAGCCGAGCAGGCCCTCGACCAGCGGCCGGCTCTGGCCGCCCTGCTGCAGCACCACATCGGTCAGGCGTGCGTGCACCGGCCCGCTGTTGCGGATTTCCACATAGGGCTTGCCCTGCACCGACACCTGGCGCCAGCTCAGCGCCGGCTTGCCCACCCCGCTGTCGCCGCGCGGGCCGCTGGCGTCCGGCTTGCCCCACAGTCCCTCGCCATAGACAAACAGCGGCACCGAGTAACGCATCTGAAAGCGGATCGCGGCCTGGGCCTTGTCGGCGCTGGCCACCGCCGGCAAGGCCGGGGGAATTTCATCGATGATGATGCGGTAGGCCTGCTCCTGGCCGACCGGCGAGTTGCCGGTGCGGGTCAGGCGGATCAACTGCTTTTGCCCG
>NZ_JH650760.1:63195-63954 GCF_000259195.1 Pseudomonas donghuensis | reverse complement strand
GATATTGGCCCCCGGCGGGCTGCCGATGATCTCGCGCTGGGCCTGGTACTGATCGTCGAACTCGCCCTGGCGCCAGGCGAACACCCGGACCTGCAGGTTGGCCGGTGCGTCGCCGCGGTTTTCCAACCACAGCGCCCCGGCTTTCTGATTGGCCTCCAGCACTGGATCGATCGGCCAGATCAGTACCGAAGTGGCGGCCTGCAACGGTGCACTGCCCAACAGGGCAACCGCGCAAGCCAAGAGGTTGTAACCCAAGCGCGAACTGCCAGCGCCTACTCCCATGCACACACTCCTTATTATCCAAGTCATTCAGCGGCGCGGCTCAAAAGGTCAGCACCACCTGCACCACATCGGTATAGCTGCCGGCCGGCAGAGTGCCGGTCAACTGGGCCCGGGCGTAAACCGGCAAGCTGATGGCCGCAGGGTCGCTGTAGCTCACCGCCACGCTCTGGTTGATGCCCAGGCTCTGGCTGAAGCCGGCATCGCGAAACAGTTGATAGGCCACCAGCGAAGTACCGCTGCTGCGTTTGAGGTTGCGCGTGCCACTGGCGCTGTTTAATCCGGCATCGACGCTCATGCTCAGGCTTACCCCCGGCGTGCATTGCAGGGTCACCGTCGTTCCGCCCAGGGCGGTGCTCACGCTGCTGGTCGACAGCGCCGAATAACTGCCGAAATCCAGGCTGCCGTAGTTGCTCACCGCGCCCACCACCAGGCAACCGGAGGCCACCGTGGCACTGACCTGAAAGGTGCTGCTGGTGA
>NZ_JH650760.1:49162-63185 GCF_000259195.1 Pseudomonas donghuensis | reverse complement strand
GTGACCCCCGCCAACGGCAACGGCAGGCTGCCGGCGACCAGGGCCAGCAGCGCCGGCAAGACGCGGTGCACGGCTCAGAAACTCAACTCGACCGCCACCGTGTCGGTGTACACCCCGGCCGGCAGGCCCGCCTTGCCTTTGGCCAGGCCATAAAGGTTGACCGTCTGCGCCGCACCGGTACTGGTCGGCAGCGTGATGGTGTCGTCGATAGCCAGCAGTTGGCTATGCCCTGAATCGGTGTAGAAGTCATAGGGCACGTAGTTGCCGACGCCGTCGTAAAGCGCCCGGCTACCGCCGGCTGACTGGCTGTCATGAGCACCGGCGCGCACCTTGATCACCGGCACCGTACCGCTGGAGCAGAGGATGCTCATGGCGCCACCGCCACCGCCGAGCACTTGCCCGGGGGCATCCGTGAACAGCGCTTCCTGGGTGCCGAAGTTCAGCGTACCGAAGTTCAGGCCGCTGGCACCGCCGCCACCGTTGACCTGGCAACTGGCGATCAGCGTCAGGGTGGCGGTGATGTTGCCGGTTACTGTGGCCGCCTGGGCCTGAGCAGCGAGCGCCAGGCCTATGCCTGCGAAAATCAAGCGAGAGAGGTTCAGATGCATGAGTCACTCCTTGCATGCTACCAATCCAGGGTCACCATCAGGGTGTCACGGTAAATGCCGGCCGGCAGCGCCTTGGGATGGGCGACTACTGCACCATAGATCGGAATCGGAATCTGTGCGGCGCTGCTGACCGAAAAATTGCGGGTCTGGCCGATGGCGTAACGGGCCCGGCCTGAAAGGTCGGCGGACAGCTCATAGGGAATCAGCTCGCGGCCGTTGCTCAGCCTTCGCGTGGCACCATCGCCGTTGGTACCGCCGTTGATGCTCACGGTGAAAGCCCGTACCTGCGGGTTACAGCGCACGTGCAGGCTGCCGTCACCGGTGCTGTTTTCGATGCCGGAGTGCAACGGGCTGGTCCAGCTCGGGGCCTGGCGGCCAAAGTCCAGCACACCGCCACCCGGGGTTTGCAGGGCGCCGGGGCCAGCGCTGATCTGGCAGGCGCTGCTGATCACCAGCTGGGCCTGGATATGCCCGCTCATGGCCGCAAAGGCATCATGGCTGATCAACAGCAGTGGGCCAACACTCAACAGCAATACCCGTTTCATCCTGCCAGTTCCTTTAGCAAGCGCCGCCCCGGCTACCAGGTGACGGTGACTTTGAGCAGATCCGAATAACGCCCCACCACCGGTACGTAGGCCAAACGGTCGATACGCGCATACAACGGCAGCGCCACCGAGCCCGAGTCGGGCACCCGGGCGTGCTGGACGACATTGACCGGCAGCGGCATGCGCCAGGCCGGGTCCTGATACAAACGGTAGGGGATGGGTCGGGCTGTCGGCTGGTTGCTGGCCAGGTAACGCACCTCGCCGACGCCACCGTGCTGACCGCCATCGACCTGTACCTGATAGGCGGTGTCGGGGTTGCATTCCAGGCGTGGTGCACGCACGGCGACCAGCTGGCTGCTGAGCGGGCCGGCCGGGTCGTCCAGCCGCGCGGTGCGGCCGAAGTCGAGCACGCCCAGGGCCTGGGCGCCGGCATCACGGGGCTGGTGAATGAGTACACAGCCGCGCTGCACCTGCACTTTGACTTCAACCATGAAATCGACGGCGCCTGCCGTGCTGGCTGAGAGCAACGCGAGCAGCGTTGTCAAAGAGCGTCCCTTCACCGTGTCATCCTTCAATGCAGGATTTATCTGACCTTGAGGGTAGCAGTGAAGGAAAAACCTGCCAGTTCGCAAGGAAATGTATAAGTCGCGTACAAGATTTCTCTGTAGGAGCGAGCTTGCCCCGCGATAGACATCGCCACCTATCCCCTGTCGAGATCACTGGCCGCCTTCAGTCATATTGGTTAAATTGGCCGCCCTCGCTCAAGCTGGCCCTTGAGTCCCATCGCCCCGAGGAGCCCGGTTTGCCTGCCCTGCCCCCTTCCTGGATACGTTCGCCCTTGCGCGCCTTGCGCCGCTTGAGCACGCCCGCGGCTGATGACCGCGCCCTGGCGGAGACCGTTCGTCAGCATTTTCGCACCCAGGCCACAGCCTGCGGCTACACCCTGAGCGCCGGCCAACTGCGCGT
Source organism: Pseudomonas donghuensis (assembly GCF_000259195.1). Classification (GTDB taxonomy): domain Bacteria; phylum Pseudomonadota; class Gammaproteobacteria; order Pseudomonadales; family Pseudomonadaceae; genus Aquipseudomonas; species Aquipseudomonas donghuensis. The sequence goes on along the minus strand of NZ_JH650760.1, from coordinate 61,066 downwards.
CATCGAACATATGGCCGCCCAGGCGGCACAACTTGAAACTGGCCAGGCGCGCAGCCTGTACCTGTATGGCGCGGTCGGGCGCGGCAAGAGCTGGCTGCTCGACGGTTTCTTCCAGGCCCTGCCCCAGGCCCACAAGCGCCGCCTGCACTTTCATGACTTCTTCGCCCGCCTGCATCAGGGCATGTTTGACCATCGCCATCAGGACGATGCCCTGGCCTGCACCCTGGATGAACTGCTCGAAGACTGCCAGGTGCTGTGTTTCGACGAGTTCCATGTGCACGACATTGGCGATGCCATGCTCATCACCCGGCTGTTTCAGGCCTTGTTCGCGCGGCGGATATTTTTGCTGGTGACCTCCAACCACGCACCGCAAGGCCTGCTGCCCAACCCGCTCTATCACCAACGTTTCGAGCCGGTGATCGGCCTGATCAACCGCCGTATGCACGTGCTTGAAGTGGGCGGCGAGCAGGACTTTCGTCGCCTGCCCAGCGCTGCTGGCCAGCAGCGTTTTACCCAGGGTCATTACCTGTGGCCGGGCAGCCGCGAACAGCGCCAGGCCTTGCAGTTGCCTGAGCCGGGTGACGCGCCGGTTTTGCTGGAGGTAGGCAAGCGCACGCTGCGCGCACACCTGAGCGAGCAGCGCACGGTGGGGTTTGATTTTGTCGAACTCTGCGAACAGCCCACGGCGGTGATCGACTACCTGGAACTGGCCCGGCATTTTGATCACTGGATCATCGAGCGCTTGCCAAACCTTGAAGACTGCTCGATCGCCGCCCAGCAGCGCTTCGTCAACCTGGTGGATGTGCTGTACGACCAGGACAAGCACCTGGTGCTGATCGGTAGCCGACCGCTGGCCGACAGCCTCGGCGGCAGCGCCAGCGACCTGGCCCGCACCCGTAGTCGGTTGGGGCAGTTGCGCCAGGCTGGCTGCTGAGACCTGAACTACGAGCGCTTCGCGCTCGATCGCCGGCAATGCCGGCTCCCACAGGATTGGCAGTGCTCTCAAGGTTGGTGCAAGACCTGTGGGAGCTGGCTTGCCAGCGATGAGGCCACTACCCCACCCGCGCCAAGCTCGCCAACACCGCCTCGATCTCCACCAGCACCGCCGGATCATCCAGGGTCGAGGGCGGCGTATACGGCTGCTGATCGGCGATCTTGCGCAGCACCGCGCGCAAGATCTTGCCCGAGCGGGTCTTGGGCAGGCGCTTGACCACCCGTACCTGGTTGAAGCACGCCAGGGCGCCAATCTGCTCGCGCACGCTGGCCACCAGTTCGCTCTGCATCTGCGCCTGCGGGATGTCCTGGCCGTCCTTGAGCACCACCAGCGCCAGCGGCACCTGGCCCTTGATCTCGTCGTGCACGCCGATCACCGCACACTCGGCCACGGCCGGGTGGCGGGCGACCAGGTCTTCCATCTCGCCGGTGGACAGGCGATGGCCGGAGACGTTGATGACGTCGTCGGTGCGCCCCATGATGTAGACGAAACCGTCTTCATCCAGGTAACCGCCGTCGCCGGTGTGGTAATAGCCAGGGTAGGTCTTAAGGTAGGCATCCAGGTAACGCTGGTGATCGCCCCACAAGGTCTGGCTGCAACCGGGCGGCAACGGCAAGGCAATGACGATCGAGCCTTGCTGGTTGGCGCCAAGCAGGTGGCCATCCTCGTCGAGCACCCGCACGTGATAACCCGGCACCGCACGGTTGCTCGAACCCGGCCGCGCCGCACTGCCTTCAAGGCCCACGCAGGGCGCGGTCACCGGCCAGCCGGTCTCGGTCTGCCACCAGTGATCGTGCACGGTCTTGCCGCTGGTTGCCTCCAGCCATTGATGGGTACTGGAATCGAGCTTCTCACCGGCCAGGAACAACTGCCGCAGGGAGCTCAGGTCATAGCGGCGCAGCAGTTCCCCGTCAGGGTCTTCCTTGCGGATCGCGCGCATGGCGGTGGGCGCGCAGAACAGGCCGTTGACCCGGTACTGCTCGACCACCCGCCAATAGGCACCGGCGTCCGGCGTGCGGATCGGCTTGCCTTCGTAGAACACCGTGGTACAGCCGTTCATCAACGGCCCGTAGACGATCAGCGAATGGCCGACTACCCAGCCAACATCGGAAATCCCCCACCACACGTCCCCCGCCTGCATGCCATAGATGTGGCGCATGGCAAAGCTCAGGGCCACGGCGTTGCCGCCGTTTTCCCGGACAATCCCCTTGGGTTTGCCGGTGGTGCCGGAGGTGTACATGATGTACAGCGGGTCGGCGGCGGCCAGCTCCACCGGCGCCACCGGGCTGGCCGTGGCCACGGCTTCGAGCCAGTCCAGGTCGCGGCCCTCGACCAGTGCTGCCGTGGCTTGCGGACGTTGCAGCACCAGCACCTGACGCGGCTGGTGCTTGGCCAGTTGCAAGGCACGATCCACCAGCGGCTTGTACTCGATGACCCGGTCGAACTCCAGCCCGCACGAGGCGGTCAGCAGCAGCTTGGGGCGGGCATCGTCGATGCGCAGGGCTAGCTCGTTGGCGGCAAAGCCGCCGAATACCACCGAATGCACCGCGCCGATACGCGCGCAGGCGAGCATGGCCATGGCCGCCTGCGGCACCATGGGCATGTAGATGATCACCCCATCACCCTTCTCTACCCCAAGCGCACGCAACAGCCCGGCCAGGCGCGCCACCTCGTCGCGCAGCTGGTTGTAGCTGAACTGCTGCTGGCTGCCGGTCACCGGCGAGTCGTAGATCAGCGCAGTCTGCTCGCCACGGCCTTGCTCGATCTGATGATCAAGGGCCAGGTAGCAGCTGTTGAGCCGGCCGTCGGCAAACCACTGGTGGGTGCCGTCGGCGTTTTCAACAAGGGTGTGCAGGGGCTTGCGGTACCAGGCCAGGTGGTCAGCCTGTTCGGCCCAGAAGCTGGCTGGATCGGCGATGGAGCGGGCGTAGCTGTGCTGATAAGTCATCGAATGAAAACCCTGAACTTGTTGTTATTAATAAAGGGCGAGCTTCGAGTATGGACCGCAGCGGCCAGTCTGCCATGGGACTAAAGTCGCATCTTGCCGGTATGATGGGCGCCGTTTATTTTTGAGCCTGCCACGCCCCCCATGCATACCCTTGAAGACCTCAAAGCCGGCCGTCTGGCGGGCATTACCCGCCTCGACCTGGCCTGCGGGCTGGAACAGTTCCCGCGGGAAATTTTCGACCTGGCCGACAGCCTGCAGGTGCTCAACCTGACCGGTAACCGCCTCAGCGACTTGCCCGAGGATCTGGGCCGCCTGGGCAAGCTCAAGGTGCTGTTCTGCTCGCAAAACCGCTTTCGCCACCTGCCCGAAAGCATCGGCCAGTGCCAGACGCTGGAGATGGTCGGGTTCAAGAGCAACCAGATCGAGCAGGTCAGCGGCGCCGCTCTGCCCCCGCGTTTGCGGGCGCTGGTGCTTACCGATAACCGTATCGAACGCTTGCCCGAGGCATTGGGCGATTGCCCGGACCTGCAAAAGCTGATGCTGGCCGGTAACCGCCTGCGAGCGCTGCCAGCCAGCCTGGCGCGCTGCACCCAGCTGGAACTGCTGCGCCTGTCCGCCAACCAGTTGCCAGCCCTGCCCGAATGGCTGCTGCAGATGCCGCGCCTGGCCTGGCTGGCCTATGCCGGCAACCCCATGGCGGCGGGTTACTGCACGCCGCAAGACCCTGGCCATTGCAACATCATTGACTGGCAGCAGATCACCCTTGAACAGGTCGTGGGCCAGGGCGCTTCCGGTGTCATCCATCAAGCCCGCTGGCAACACCAAGAAGCGCCGGTGGCGGTCAAGGTGTACAAGGGCGAGATGACCAGCGACGGCTTGCCGCTCAACGAGATGAGCGCCTGCATAGCTGCTGGCGACCACCCGCAACTGGTACGCCTGGCCGGACGCATCGACAACCACCCCCAGCACCTGCCGGCGCTGGTGATGCAGCTGATCGAGCCGAGCTGGTTCAACCTCGCCGGGCCGCCAAGCCTGGATTCCTGCACACGGGATACATACCCGCCACGGCGCTTGAGCCTGGCTTGCGTGCGGCGCCTGGCCGGCGCCATTGCTGGCGTGGGCGCGCACCTGCATGGGCACGGGATTACCCATGGCGATCTGTATGCGCACAATGTGCTGTGCGATGAGGAAGGCGATTGCTTGCTGGGGGATTTCGGCGCGGCGTCGTTTCATCCGCTTGATAGCAGTGTGGCAGCCGCCGCGTTGCAGCGGATCGAGGTGTTGGCGTTTGGGGTTTTGCTAGGGGAGTTGCTGGCGTGTTGCGAGGGGGATTGCGAGACGTTGAAGGCACTGCAGCGGGATTGTGTGCAGCCTGAGGTGATGCGCCGGCCAAGCTTCGACGAGGCCTGTCAGCAGCTTCGCGGCGTCTGAATCGCTGGCAAGCCAGCTCCCACAGGTCCGGTGCATGCTGTACCTGTGGGAGCTGGCTTGCCAGCGATAGGGCCCTGAAGGCTTACATCAACCCGCCAGACCTACATAAACGTTCTGCACGTCATCGTTATCGTCAATCGCCTGCAGGAAGGCTTCAACCTCGGCCATCTGTTCGTCGTTCAAACTGCTGACCGGGTTTTTCGGGGTGTAGCCGATTTTCGCCGAAACCACAGTGAAACCCTGACCCGGCAGGGCTTTCTGCACGGCATCCAGATCGGTGGTGTCGGTGATGAACAGGGTCGCGCCCTCTTCTTCGCCTTCGGCAAAATCCTGGGCACCGGCTTCGATGGCGGCCATTTCCGGGTCAGCGTCAGGGCTGTTCGGCGTGGCCTCGATCAGGCCGACGTGGTTGAAGTCCCAGGCCACCGAGCCAGAGGCGCCCAACTGGCCCTTGCGGAACAGCACGCGGATCTGCGCCACGGTGCGGTTGACGTTGTCGGTCAGGCACTCGACGATCAGCGGCACCTGATGCGGGGCAAAGCCTTCATAGGTCACAGCGGTGTACTGCACCGCATCGCCATCCAGGCCGGCACCCTTGCGGATCGCGCGCTCCAGGGTCTCGCGGGTCATCGAGGCCTTTTTGGCTTGCTCGATGGCCAGGCGCAGGCGCGGGTTCATGTCCGGGTCGGCGCCGGACTTGGCGGCGATCTGGATCTCTTTGGACAGCTTGCCCATGATCTTGCCTTTGGCGTTGGCTGCTTCTTCTCTATGCTTGGCTTTCCACTGTGCGCCCATCTCGACTCTCTTGATTCAGGTGCCGGTTCAGGTAGCGACCGGCCAAAGTGGGGAGCAGTTTATACGCTCTGCAAGCCATCGACAAAAAAACCCGTCAGCCCTTGTCTGCCTTGCATGCGGCGGATGGCTGGCTCTGAACCGCGGCGCGGCCATCGCTGGCAAGCCAGCTCCCACAGTGGCTCCTGCTTTCCCTGTGGGAGCTGGCTTGCCAGCGATGGGGCCTTGAGCTCAAGCCGCTTCCCTGCCCCGCGCCAGCGCCTGGGCCGCCGCCAGCATCGAGCGCAACAGTACCGCGCAACCATCGGCCAGGTCTTCAGGCGCGGCATTCTCGATCTCGTTATGGCTGATCCCGCCCTCGCACGGTACAAAGATCATCCCCGCCGGCCCCAGTTCAGCGACAAAGATCGCGTCATGCCCGGCGCCACTGACGATATCCATGTGCGACAGCCCCAGGCCCCTGGCCGCGCTGCGCACCGCCTCCACGCAACCCTCGTCGAAATACAGCGGCGGGAAATCCGCCGTCGGCGTCAGGCTGTGGGTCAGCCCATGCTGCTGACAGGTGCTGCTGATCACACCCTTGACCTGGGCAATCATCGAATCCAGCCGCGCCGGCTCCAGGTGACGGAAATCCAGGGTCATGCGCACCTCGCCAGGGATCACGTTGCGCGAGCCCGGATAGGCCTGCAGGCAACCGACCGTGCCGCAGGCGTGGGGCTGGTGCTCCAGGGCCACGCGGTTGACCGCCGCCACCACCGCGCTGGCGCCAACCAGGGCATCCTTGCGCAGGTGCATCGGCGTGGGCCCGGCGTGGGCCTCGACGCCGCGCAGGGTCAGGTCGAACCACTTCTGCCCGAGGGCCCCCAGCACCACGCCGATGGTCTTGTGCTGGTCTTCCAGGATCGGCCCCTGCTCGATATGCGCCTCGAAGTAAGCGCCCACCGGATGCCCGCTGACCGGCCGTGGCCCGGCATAGCCAATGGCGTTGAGCGCCTCGCCAACGCTGATGCCTTCTGCATCGGTCTTGGCCAGGGTTTCGGCCAGGGTGAATTTCTCGGCAAACACCCCCGAACCCATCATGCACGGAGCAAAGCGCGAGCCCTCCTCGTTGGTCCACACCACCACCTCCAGCGGCGCTTCGGTTTCAACCTTGAGGTCATTGAGAGTGCGCAGCACTTCAAGCCCGGCCAGCACGCCAAAGCAGCCGTCGAACTTGCCACCTGTCGGCTGAGTGTCGATATGACTACCGGTCATCACGGGCGGCAGTTGCGGGTTGCGTCCCGGGCGGCGGGCGAAGATGTTGCCAACGCCGTCAATGGTGACGGTACAACCGGCCTCCTCGGTCCATTTGACGAACAGGTCGCGGGCCTGGCGATCAAGGTCGGTCAGGGCCAGGCGGCAAACCCCGCCCTTGACCGTGGCGCCAAGCCGGGCCAGGTCCATCAGCGACTGCCACAAACGTTCGCCGTTGATATGCCGTTGGGTCGATTGCAGAACATCCTGAGCGGTTTGCATGTGCTTCTCCTGCATCACGTGCCTGGCCTCTGCGGGCCATAGGCGCTACACGGTGGGTTTGAGGTTGGTCGCGCGGGCTGCCCTGAGGCTGCCGAGGGCGTAGTAGATCAGCCCGCCCAATGCGGAGCCGGTGAACCAGCCAAAGTCGTAGAACCAGCTGAAAGCGGTGCTGTGCAGCGACAACAGGGTCAGCACCACCGGTACGCCGAAGGCGATGAAGCCGGCGGCATTCCAGGCCGGATAGACGTCGTCGCGGTACAGGCCGGCGAGGTCCAGGGTCTGTTTGCGGATGATGAAGTAGTCCACCACCATGATCCCGGCAATCGGCCCGAGCAGGCTGGAATAGCCCAGCAACCAGTTGGAATAGAGGCTTTCCAGGCTCACCTCGCTGACGATCCAGCCAAGCTTTTTCAACAGTTCATGGCCCATCAGCAACAGCCCCACCAGCCCGGTGAGCAGCACCGCGGTGGTACGCCCGATCCATTTGGGCGCCAGGTTCTGGAAGTCGTTGGTTGGCGAGACGATGTTCGCCGCCGTGTTGGTCGACAGTGTGGCGATGATGATCAGGGCCATGGCCAGTGCGACCCACAGCGGGCTCTGGATATGCCCGATCAGGCTGACCGGGTCGGACACGGTTTCGCCGACCAGCGAGGTCGAGGCAGCCGTCAGCACCACCCCCAGGGCGGCGAACAGGAACATGGTCAGCGGCAGGCCGAATATCTGCCCGAGAATCTGGTCTTTCTGGCTTTTGGCATAGCGGCTGAAGTCAGGAATGTTCAACGACAGCGTGGCCCAGAAACCGACCATGGCGGTCAGCCCGGCAAAAAAGTAGCCATACACGCTGGCGCCCTCGGGGCGCTTGGGCGGCTGGGCCATCAGCTCGCTGATCGACACATTGGGCAAGGCCCACACCAGCAGCCCGGCGCCCACCAGCACCAGCAACGGCGCCGACAGGGTCTCCAGCCATTTGATCGACTCGGCGCCACGCAGCACCACCCACAGGTTAAGGCACCAGAACAGCATGAAGCCGATCACCTCGCCGGTGCCGCCCAGCGCCTTCCAGTCCGCCGACAGCGAACCAAGAAACAGGTGGATGGCCAGGCCGCCGAACATCGTCTGGATACCGAACCAGCCACAAGCCACCAGGGCGCGAATCAGGCACGGCACGTTGGAACCGAGGATGCCGAAGGACGAGCGCAGCAACACCGGAAAGGGAATGCCGTACTTGGTGCCGGGAAAGGCATTCAAGGTCAGCGGAATCAATACCACGGTGTTGGCCAGCAGGATCGCCAGCAGTGCCTCGCCCACGGTCAGCCCGAAATAGGCGGTGAGCACGCCGCCGAGGGTATAGGTCGGCACGCAGATCGACATGCCGACCCACAGCGCGGTGATGTGCCATTTGTTCCAGGTGCGCTCGTGCACCTTGGTCGGGGCGATGTCGTGGTTGTACCGGGGGCTGTCGAGGACGTCGCTGCCGGCGTCGAGTTCATACAAGCCGTCGCGTTCGCTCACCTGCGATCTGGTCTGCTGCATGGCCGCTCCACTGTTGTTGTGTTTTTGGGAGTTGGTTGCATTGCACTGGCATGTGGGCAATCACGGCTGCCCATGAGAAATCTTGACCATTTCCACAACCTGTCAAGAACGACAGGACCACTGGTCGTTTTTCTTGAGCCCGAAATAGTTCATATAACCCTTGTAAATCAGCCATTTAACCTAGTGGTAGGCCTATAAACTAATTATTTGCCCTATCCAAAATCGCCGACTAGATTCAATTCCTGACAGCTATGACAGGTTTTCGCCTACGCTGAAAAAAGTACAAAACCTAGAACCGGTAACAACCGGTCAAGCCTGCGAGGAGCATCTGATGACGCTTATGATTCGTGGCGCCACCCTGATTACCCATGAAGAAAGCTACCGTGCCGATGTGTTGTGTGCCGACGGCGTGATCAAGGCCATCGGCAGTGACCTTGAGGTCCCGGCCGGCTGTGAAGTGCTCGACGGCAGCGGCCAGTACCTGATGCCCGGCGGCATCGACCCGCACACCCACATGCAACTGCCCTTCATGGGCACCGTGGCCAGCGAGGACTTCTACAGCGGCACCGCTGCGGGCCTGGCCGGCGGCACCACCTCGATCATCGACTTTGTCATCCCCAACCCGCAGCAATCGCTGCTCGAAGCCTTTCACCAGTGGCGTGGCTGGGCCGAGAAATCGGCCAGCGACTACGGCTTTCACGTCGCCGTGACCTGGTGGAGCGAGCAGGTGCGCGAGGAGATGGGCGAGCTGGTGAGCCTGCACGGGGTCAACAGCTTCAAGCACTTCATGGCCTACAAGAACGCGATCATGGCCGCCGACGACACCCTGGTCGCCAGCTTCGAGCGCTGCCTGGAGCTGGGCGCGGTACCCACCGTGCACGCCGAGAACGGCGAACTGGTCTATCACCTGCAGCGCAAGCTGCTGGCCCAGGGCATAACGGGCCCGGAAGCGCACCCGCTGTCACGTCCCTCGCAGGTTGAAGGTGAAGCCGCCAGCCGCGCCATTCGCATCGCCGAGACCCTGGGCACGCCGCTGTACCTGGTGCATGTCTCGACCCGTGAAGCCCTGGATGAGATCACCTACGCGCGCAACAAGGGCCTGCAGGTCTACGGCGAAGTACTGGCCGGCCACCTGCTGCTGGACGACAGCGTCTACCGCCACCCCGACTGGCAAACCGCTGCCGGCTACGTCATGAGCCCGCCGTTTCGCCCGCGCCAGGACGGCCATCAAGAAGCACTGTGGCACGGCCTGCAATCGGGCAACCTGCACACCACCGCCACCGACCACTGCTGCTTCTGCGCCGAACAGAAAGCCGCCGGGCGCGACGACTTCAGCCGCATCCCCAACGGTACCGCCGGCATCGAGGACCGCATGGCAGTGCTCTGGGACGAAGGGGTCAACAGCGGCAAGTTGTCGATGCAGGACTTCGTCGCCCTGACCTCGACCAACACCGCGAAGATCTTCAACCTGTTCCCGCGCAAGGGCGCCCTGCGCGTCGGCGCCGATGCCGACCTGGTGCTGTGGGACCCGCAAGGCACGCGGACCATCTCGGCCGCCACGCACCATCAACAGGTGGACTTCAACATCTTCGAAGGCAAGACCGTGCGTGGCATCCCCAGCCACACCATCAGCCAGGGCAAGCTGGTCTGGGCCAACGGCGACCTGCGCGCCGAGCGTGGTGCCGGGCGCTACATCGAACGGCCGGCATACCCGGCGGTGTTCGATCTGCTCAGCAAGCGGGCCGAGCATTCAAGGCCGGTTGCCGTGAAGCGCTGAAGAGCATCGCTGGCAAGCCAGCTCCCACAGACACCGCCGAACCTGTGGGAGCTGGCTTGCCAGCGATGGAAGGCAAAGCCTTCCCCAAAAAATAAAAAAAGAGGAACCCACCGTGATCGACTCCCTCAACCACCTGCCCCGACCGACCCAGAACAACGCCACCCTCGCCGAGCACTTCAGCGACCTGGCACCGCCCCTGACCGCCCGCCAGGCCGCCCTCGAAGCTTCCCGTTGCCTGTACTGCTACGACGCCCCCTGCGTCAATGCCTGCCCCAGCGAGATCGACATCCCCTCGTTCATCCGCAACATCCACCAGGAGAACGTCCAGGGCGCGGCGCAGAAAATCCTCTCGGCCAATATCCTCGGCGGCAGCTGCGCGCGTGTCTGCCCCACCGAGATCCTCTGCCAGCAGGCCTGCGTGCGCAACAACCACCAGGAATGCGCGCCGGTGCTGATCGGCTTGCTACAGCGCTATGCCGTGGACCATGCCGACTTTGCCCAGCACCCGTTCCAGCGCGCCGCCAGCACCGGCAAGCGCATTGCCGTGGTCGGCGCCGGCCCGGCGGGGCTGTCCTGCGCCCACCGGCTGGCCTGGCACGGCCACGACGTGGTGATTTTCGAAGCCCGGGAAAAAGCCGGCGGCCTCAATGAATACGGGATCGCCAAGTACAAGCTGGTGGACGACTTCGCCCAGCGCGAGGTGGATTTCGTCCTGCAGATCGGCGGCATCGAGATCCGCCACGGCCAGGTACTGGGTGACAACCTCAGCCTGGCCGAGCTGCAACAGCAGTTCGACGCGGTGTTCCTCGGCCTTGGCCTGAATGCCGTGCGCCAGCTGGGCCTGGCCAACGAGGCTGCGCCGGGCATGCTCGCCGCTACCGCGTACATCCGTGAACTGCGCCAGGCCGATGACCTCACCACCCTGCCCGTCGCCGACCGCTGCATCGTCCTCGGCGCCGGCAACACCGCCATCGACATGGCCGTGCAGATGGCTCGCCTCGGTGCCCGCGACGTCAACCTGGTGTACCGCCGCGGCGTCGAGGACATGGGCGCGACCGCGCACGAGCAACACATCGCCAAGGAAAACCAGGTACGCCTGCTGACCTGGGCCCAGCCTGAGGAAGTATTGCTCGACGATCAGGGTCGGGTGCGCGGCATGCGTTTTGCCCGCACGCACATGAGCGATGGCCGCCTGCAGCCAACCGGGGAAACCTTCGAACTGGCCGCCGATGCGATCTTCAAAGCCATCGGCCAAACCTTCGATGACTGCGCCCTGGGTGACAGCAGCGGGCAACAGCTTGCTCGCGACGGCGAGCGTATTCGTGTCGACCAACAGCTGCGCACCAGCCTGCCCGGCGTGTATGCCGGCGGCGACTGCACCCAGCTCGGCCAGGACCTCACCGTCCAGGCCGTGCAGCACGGCAAGCTGGCCGCCGAGGCCATGCATGCGCACCTGATGCTCAATATGGAGGCTGCATAAATGGCTGACCTGTCAATCGAATTCGCCGGCATCAAGGCGCCCAACCCGTTCTGGCTGGCCTCCGCACCGCCTACCGACAAGGCCTACAACGTGGTCCGCGCCTACCAGGCCGGCTGGGGTGGCGTGGTCTGGAAAACCCTCGGCGAAGACCCGGCCGCGGTCAACGTCTCGTCGCGTTACTCGGCGCACTACGGGGTCAACCGCGAGGTCATGGGCATCAACAACATCGAGCTGATCACCGACCGCTCGCTGGAAATCAATCTGCGCGAAATCACCCAGGTGAAGAAGGACTGGCCCGACCGCGCGCTGATCGTGTCGTTGATGGTGCCCTGCGTCGAAGCCTCCTGGAAAGCCATCCTGCCGCTGGTCGAGGCCACCGGCGCCGACGGCATCGAGCTGAACTTCGGCTGCCCCCACGGCATGCCCGAACGCGG
>NZ_JH650760.1:1774-49152 GCF_000259195.1 Pseudomonas donghuensis | reverse complement strand
GAGCCCCCCGGCGCCGACGGCATCGAGCTGAACTTCGGCTGCCCCCACGGCATGCCCGAACGCGGCATGGGCGCGGCGGTCGGCCAGGTGCCGGAGTACGTCGAACAGGTCACCCGCTGGTGCAAGACGCACGGTTCGCTGCCGGTGATCGTCAAGCTGACACCGAACATCACCGACATCCGCCAATCGGCCCGCGCCGCCCATCGCGGCGGTGCCGACGCGGTGTCGCTGATCAACACCATCAACTCGATCACCAGCGTCGACCTCGAACGCATGGTCGCCCATCCCATCGTCGGCGACATGAGCACCCACGGCGGCTACTGCGGCTCGGCGGTCAAGCCGATCGCCCTGAACATGGTCGCCGAAATTGCCCGCGACCCGGCCACTCATGGCCTGCCGATCTGTGGCATTGGTGGTATCGGCAGCTGGCGCGATGCCGCCGAATTCGTCGCCCTCGGCTGCGGCGCGGTGCAGGTGTGCACGGCGGCGATGCTGCATGGTTTTCGCATCGTCGACGAGATGAAGGACGGCCTCTCGCGCTGGATGGACAGCCAGGGCTACCGCAGCCTCCAGGAGTTCCAGGGGCGCGCCGTGGGCCACACCACCGACTGGAAGTACCTGGACATCAACTACCAGGTAGTGGCCAAGATCAACCAGCAGGCGTGCATCAACTGCGGCCGCTGCCACATCGCCTGCGAAGATACCTCGCACCAGGCCATCGCCAACCTCAAGCAGGCCGACGGCAGCCACCGTTACGAGGTGATCGACGCCGAATGCGTGGGCTGCAACCTGTGCCAGATCACCTGCCCGGTGCAGGACTGCATCGAGATGGTCCCGCAGGACACCGGCAAGCCGTTCCTCGACTGGCAGCATGACCCGCGCAACCCCTATCACGAAGCGTCCTGAGGCCGAGGTAAAACAACGAGGGAGGATCATTGATCCTCCCTCGTTGGCTTTCGCTCAGCGCAAATCACTGCGCCGGTACAGGCTCAAGCCCACCGCCAGCGCCGCCAGCATGCCGGCGCAACTGCGGTTGATCCACTGCATGGTGCGCGCCGAAAAGCGCCGCATGGCGTGCCGCCCGCCATAGGCGTAGACGGCCATCATCAGCCCGTCGATCGCCGCGCTGGTGATCGCCAGCACCAGGTACTGCTCGGCCACCGGTTGCTCGGGGCGAATGAACTGCGGCAGGAACGCCGAGAAGAACAGCAAGCCCTTGGGGTTGGACAAGCCGACCAACAATGCCCGCAAGAAGGCCGAACGCCCCGTGGCGCCAGCGCTCACCGCGCTACGTTGCAAGGCGCTGCTCGGCGCCCGCCAGAGCACCCAGGCCAGGTACAGCAGGTACACCGCGCCCACCCACTTGACCACACTGAACAGCTGCTCCGAAGCCTGCAGCAACGCCCCCAGGCCGCAGCCCACCGCCGCAATCAACAGCAGGTCGGAGAGCATCGCCCCGGCCATGCCGAAACCGGCCACGCGCATGCCGTGGGACGCGCCATTGTTCAGGGCCAGGAGCATCGCCGGGCCGGGGGTGATCATCACCGCGCTGGCGGCGATAACGTAGAGCAGCAGGGTCGAGGCTTGCATGGCAGGCTCCGTGGACAGAAAGGCCCAAGCATGCCTTGGCCAAGCGGATCATGGCAATCGTAGCGGCCCGCGAATGCCTATATCATGGTGGCTAGAGGAACATATCCACGAGGAAGGAATCGTCATGCTGTACCGCCTGGGCGCCGATGGTCTGGTGCTGTTTCACCTGTTGTTCATCCTGTTCGTGCTGTTTGGCGGTTTGCTGGTACTCAAATGGCGCGGTGCGATGTGGTGGCACTTACCGGCGGTGTGCTGGGGGACCGCCGTGGAGTTCTTTCACCTCACCTGCCCGCTCACCGAATGGGAAAACCGCCTGCGCCAGGCCTCGGGCCTGGCCGGTTACGAAGGCGGTTTCATCGAGCATTACATCTGGCCGATCATCTACCCGGCCGGGCTGACGCCGGGCATCCAGCTGGTGCTCGGCTCGGTGGTGGTACTGGTCAACGGCCTGGTCTACCTGCGCGTCCTGCGCCAATGGCAAGCGCGGCGCCAGCAGCGCATCGCCTAGCGTGTGGCGACGATAAACAGGCGCGGGAACGGTAACAACACCGTGCCATCCGCTGCAGGCGGATAAGCCTGCTCCATGGCCTGCAGGTAGTACTGTAGAAAGTCTGCCTGCTCCTGCGCATCCAGCGCCGCCAGATACGGCCGCAGCGCCGAGCCCTTGAACCACTCCACCACCGCCGGCGCACCACCCGCCAGCGGGTGGTAGTAGGTGGTGCGCCACACGTCCACCCGCCGGCAATGGGGGCTGAGCACATCGTAGTAGTAGGCAGCGGTGTGCCGTGGCGGCAGCTTCAGGTCAGCGACCTTGCTGGCCCACGCGCCACGCCTTGCGATCTCGCGAATCTGCCGATGGGCCGGCTCGTCGAGGTTGTCCGGGGTCTGGATGGCCAGGCTGCCACCGGCCACCAGCTGGCGCACCAGGTGCGGGTACAGCTGGGCATGGTCGGGCAACCACTGCAGCGAGGCGTTGGCGAGGATCACATCGACGCCCTGTTCGGCGCTCCAGCTGCCGATATCACCCACGTCGAACGCCAGCTGCGGCAAGCGCTGGCGGGCGGCGGCGATCATGTCTGTAGAGCTGTCCAGGCCGGTGACCTGCGCCTCGGGGTAGCGCCTGGCAAGCACTTGCGTGGAGTTGCCCGGGCCGCAGCCCAGGTCCACGGCGCTGGCCACCGCCTGGTTGGGCAGCGCCGCCACCAGGTCGCGCACCGGGCGCGTGCGTTCGTTCTCGAAAGTGCTGTACTGCGCGGCGGACCAGGTCATCGCAGGTTCCTTGAGTGGCCTTGGGAATTCGAGCGTGGCCCTAGCATGCCGGTTACCCGCCGATTAGGAAACCTCACGCAGCAGCGCCGCGAGCTTGCGCCCGGCAAAACGCAGCTGCGCCGCTGTCAGGGCGGTGAAGCCAATCATCACCGCCGGTCTCAGTTGCACCTGCTGGCAGAAGCTGCCGATCGGCTGTAGCTGCAAGCCTTGACTGGCCGCGCGCTGGCAAAAGTCCTGCTCATCCGTCCCCTCTGGCAACCACAGGACAAAGTGCAAACCGGCTTGCTGCCCGCTCACCTCATAACCGCTCGGCGCCTGCTCGGCCAGGCACTCGAGCAACAGATCACGGCGTTGCTGATAGGCCTGGCGCGCCTGCCTCAGGTAGCGCACGAAACTGCCATTGGCCATGTACTCGGCCAGGCCCAATTGCTCGGTGACCCCGACCGCGCCACCGGTGCCCTGCAGGGTGGCCAGCAACGGCTCGCGCAGGCTGGCCGGCACCAGCATGAACCCTACGCGCAGGCCGGCGAACAGGGTCTTGTTGAAGCTGCCGCAGTAGATCACCCGATCGCTGTGATCCAGGGCCTTGAGCGCCGGCAGCGGCGCATTGTTGTAGTTGAACTCGCTGTCGTAGTCGTCTTCGACGATCCAGGCGTCGGCACGCTTGGCCCAGTCCAGCAACATCAACCGTCGCGACACCGACAGGGTCACACCCAGCGGCGACTGGTGCGCGGGGGTCACGCAGGCCAGGCGGGCATCAAGGTGGCGCTCGAGCAGCTGGTCATCGATACCCTCGGCCGTCACCGGCACTGCAACCACCTGCGCCCCGGCCCGCTCGAACAGCGACCTGGCGGTGCGGTAGCCGGGGTCTTCGACGCAGGCCTTGTCGCCTGGGCAGATCACGCTGCGCGCCACGAGGTCGATGCACTGGCGAATGCCGCTGGTGACGATCAGGTCCTGGGCATTGCAGCGTATGCCGCGATAGCTGCGCAGGTAGTTGGCAATCCGTTCGCGCAGGGCCGGCAGGCCGGCAGGGTCTGGCGAACTGAGCAAGGCTGTCGGCGCGCAGGCCAGGGCCCTGCCCAGGGCCTGGGACCAGGCCTTGACCGGGAACAGTGCCGGGTCGGCCAGGCGCGCGACAAACGGCACCCCCACCTGCACACCGGTAAGGCTCGAGGCTGTCGGCTCGCTGAGCGGCTGCTGCGCCAGCGCCAGTGGCGGGCCGCTGCCGGCAGCGATGAACAGGTCAGGAACGACCGCGCAGACCCGTGTACCGGAGCCGGCCACCCGGCTGACATAGCCTTCATCGCGCAAGCGCTCGAACACCAGCTCCAGGGTGCCGCGCGACAACTGCCAGCGCTCGGCCAGGGTTCGCGTCGAGGGCAAGCGGGTGCCGGCCGGCAGGCGCTTGTCAAGTATCGCATCGCGCAAGGCGGCATAGGCGCCTTGCTGCTTACCCTGGGCCAATGCCGGTGGCAGTGGTAGATCGAGGGCGATGGCGGCTTTGCCGTTGCGCATAGTGGTCCAATCAAATTCGCTCTTAATGGTGCTGCCGATTAAACCACATTGACCGTTAAGGTCGGCGCATCGACAACAAGGAAATGTTCCATGCGCACCACCCCCTCGCCCGGCCCACGAACCTGGTTGCTGTTGCTGCTGATGATTGTCTGCCTGCCGCGGGTGGCCCTGGATATCTACCTGCCCGCCCTGCCCGACATCGCCACGGCCCTGCACGCCAGCGACGCCCAGTTGCAACTGACGCTGACCCTGTACATGGTCGGCTACGCCCTGAGCATGCTGATCAGCGGCCCACTGTGCGACCGTTTTGGCCGCCGCCCGTTGTTGCTTCTCGGCGGCACTATTTACCTGCTGGCGAGCCTGGCCTGCAGCCTGGCCAGCAGCGTCGAGGTGATGATTGCCGCGCGCCTGTTGCAGGCCCTGGGCGGTTGTTGCGGGGCCGTCATCGGCCGGGTGATGGTGCGTGACCACTTCGACCGCCAGCAACAGGGCCACCTGCTCGGTTACCTGTCCATGGGCATGGCGCTGGCGCCAATGATCGCGCCACTGCTGGGCAGCCTCATCGAAACCACCCTTGGCTGGCGCTGGATTTTCCTGCTGCTGAGCCTCAGCGCCGCCCTGAGCCTGCTGCTGATCGCCCTGCGCCTGCCGGAAACCCGCCCGCCGCACGCCGCCGGACAGCGCCACGAGCCGGTGCTGAAGGTTTACCTGCGGCTGCTCGGCGACGGCTACTTCATGCGCTATTCACTGGCGATTGCCTGCGTGTATTGCACCTATTTCCCGTTCATCGCCGAGTCCTCGACCCTGCTGCAACGCAGCCTGGGCCTGAGTTCGCTGCAGTACGCCGCGGTCTTCGCCGTCACCGTCGGCGGCTATCTGGCCGGCTCGCAGCTGTTTCGCCGGCGCAGTGGGCGCTACAGCGCCGATGCCTTGCTCGGCCAGGCCATGTTCCTCAACCTGGGTGGCGCGCTGCTGCTGATGCTCACCACCCGCCTGTGGCCCGAGGCATTGCTGGCGATCGTCCTGCCGATGCTGCTGATCATGCTTTCGGTGGGCCTGGCCATTCCGGCCTGCCAATGGGCGGTGCTGCACCCCTATGCGGCCATCGCCGGCAGCGCCTCGGGGTTGTTCTTCTTCATCCAGATGGCCTTCACCGCCCTGTGCAGCCTGGTCATCGGCCAGTTGTCCGATGGCAGTGCCGGGCCCTTGGCGGGCATGACCGCGCTGGCCAGCCTGGCCTTTGCCCTGGTGCTCAAGCGGTTACGCAGCGAAGCGATTACCCTCAAGGCCAGTTCCGGCTAACATGGGCGATTACCTCACTTGCCGGAAGCCTGCCATGAGCCTGACCATCCGCCCTGCCCGGCGCGACGACGCCGCCCAGATCCTCGCCTTCATCACTGAACTGGCCGACTACGAACGTGCCCGCCACGAGGTGATCGCTTCCGTGGCCGACATCGAGCGCACCCTGTTCGATGACGGCGCCAAGGCCCTGAGCCTGATCTGCGAGCGCGACGGCCAGGCCATCGGCTATGCGGTGTACTTCTACAGCTATTCGACCTGGCTGGGGCGCAACGGCATCTACCTCGAAGACCTGTACATCACCCCCGAGCAACGCGGTGGCGGCGCCGGCAAACAGCTGCTGCGCCATATTGCCATCGAAGCCTGCGAGAACGGCTGCGGGCGCCTGGAGTGGAGCGTGCTGGACTGGAACGAGCCTGCCATCCAGTTCTACAAGTCCCTGGGTGCCCTGCCCCAGGATGAATGGGTCCGCTACCGCCTCGAAGGCGCCGGCCTTGAGGCCTTCGCCCGCGGTTGAGTGGCTGGGCAAGGCCGGCGCGATCGGCTAAGGTGCATGCCTTGCCCTACCCTCGCCTTGCCAAGGAATGCACTGAATTGAAGGCTTTATTTCGCGCCCTCCCGTCATTGTGCCTGGGCGCTGCCCTGGCAGCGTGCAGCACTACCCCCGCCGACCCGGTCAGTTTTAAGGAAAATGGCCTGTATGGCCTCAAAGACGCCAGCGGCAAGGTCATCGTTGCGCCGTCCATCGAGCTGCAACCGGTCTACCACGAAGGCATGGCAGCGGTTCGCATCAACAACCAATGGGGCTACATGGACCGCAAGGGGCAATTGGTCATCCCAGCCCTCTACAAGCGCCCCGGACCATTCAGCGATGGCCTGGCAGGCGTCTGCCTGACGTCTTCCGCATGCGGCTACATCGATACCCGGG
The DNA here is from genome assembly GCF_000259195.1 of Pseudomonas donghuensis. GTDB lineage: Bacteria > Pseudomonadota > Gammaproteobacteria > Pseudomonadales > Pseudomonadaceae > Aquipseudomonas > Aquipseudomonas donghuensis. The sequence goes on along the minus strand of NZ_JH650760.1, from coordinate 42,548 downwards.
GCCGCACCGTGGTGCCCTTCGACTATGACTGGGTCGAGAGTTTCGATGAAGCCAAGGACGACCTGGCGGTGGTCGCCAAAGGCAACCTGTACGGCATGATCAACCGCAAGGGCAAGCAGGTGATCCCCCTGCGCTTCAGCTCGCGGCCCATTACCGAGAAGGGCTATGTGCTGCTGAACGACAGCGCCAGCAAAAAAAGCGGCCTGATGAACACATCCGGCAAAGTGGTGCTGCCTTTCGAATACGACGGCATCGCCTACAATACCTGGGGCGGACGGCTGATCAACGACAACCTGCTGAGCGTGGCCAAGGAAGGTAAATGGGGGTTTGTCGACCTTAGCGGCAAGGTGGTGCTGCCCTATCTCTACGACAGACCCGGTTTTTTCCGTGACGGCCAGGCCATCGTCCAACGCGACGGCAAGCATTACCGGATCGACCGCCAGGGCAATGAAACGCCGTTGGAATACGAGCCGTTGAAGCTGCCCTGATAGCAATTCCGCTGATTTGAGCCTGGTGCACAGGAGCGTTGCCCATGGTCGTGAAAGCCAATAGCCAGACCTTCACCATCCTCGCCCAGGATCCTGCAGTGCGTAATGCCCGCGGCGAGCTGCTGTTCGCCCGGGTCAGCGTGCCGCGGGAAAGCCTCGGCCTGGGGCCCACCGGCTACCGCCTGAAGGTGGTCGACTTCGATGCCTCGCGCAACCAGCTGTATCACGCCCACGCCTACCAGCAGGACGCGGCCAGCGGCTGCATGATCGACCCCTTCGACCCGCCCGGCGAAGCGCTGCTGGGCAATCCGGCGTTCCATTGCCAGCACGTTTATGCGGTGGTCATGCGCACCCTGGCGCGTTTCGAGATGGCCCTCGGGCGCCGGGTTGGCTGGGGCTTCGATGGTCATCAGTTGCATGTGGTGCCGCATGCCTTCGTCGAAGCCAACGCCTTTTACTCACGGGCTGACCGGGCGCTGATGTTCGGTTACTTCAAGGGCCTGGACGGCCAGCATGTGTTCACCTGCCTGTCCCACGACATCGTCGCCCACGAAGCCACCCACGCGATTCTCGACGGCTTGCGCGGCGGCTTCATGAACGCCTCGGGGCCAGACCAGGCGGCCTTCCACGAAGGCTTTGCCGATGTCGTGGCCCTGCTGTCGGTGTTCTCCCTGCGTGAAATCATCGAGTTCGCCCTGACCAGTGGCGGGCGCATCGAACTGACCGTGCAGGGCGACCGGCGCCTGCTCAATGGCGATCAGCTGAGCCCGCAGAACCTCGCCGAATCGCTGCTGTTCGGTATCGGCGAAGAGTTCGGCCAGCAGCTCGAAGGCCTGCGTGCCAATGCCCTGCGCCGCTCGGTGATGCTGCCGCCGTCGACCGATTACCTTAGCGGCGAGCAGTTTGCCGAAGCCCACAACCGTGGCGAAATCTTCGCCGCCGCCATGCTGCGCAGCATGCTCGCCCTGTGGGTGGCGCGCCTGGGCGAACTGGGCAATTTTGGCGACAACCTGTACAACCTGCGCGAAGTGGTCGCGGAAGGCGCCAAGGCCGCCGACCAGTTGCTGACCATCGCCATCCGCGCCCTGGACTATTGCCCGCCGCTGGACCTGGAGTTCGGCGACTACCTGGCCGCCCTGCTCACCGTCGATGCCCAGGTGGCTCCGGATGATTCGCGCTACGACTACCGGTTGATCATCCGCACCACCTTCGAAGCCTTCGGTATTGTCCCGCCAGCGGCGCGCACCGACAGCGACGGCTGCTGGCATGGCTTTGCCGACAACGGCCAGGTGCAGTACCGCAACAGCCACTTCGACTCGATGCTGCGCGACGACGAAGAGGTGTTCCGCTTTCTCTGGGAGAACCGTGCGGTGCTGGGTATCGACGAGCGGGCCTACACCCAGGTGGTGTCGGTGCGCCCGAGCATCCGCCTGGGCACCGACGGCCTGCTGCTGCGCGAGAGCGTTTGCGAATACATCATGAAGGCCAACATCTTTGGCGCCGAGCTCAAGAGCGTGTGCAACATCAGTCCGCGCCCGGCCTGGATCAAGACCACCGACGCCCTTACCGTCTACGGCGCCGGCACGCTGATTTTCGATCAATACGGGCGCATCAAGTACCACGTCCAGCGCCCCCTCAATGACGGCCAGTGGCAGTTGCGCCGCTTGAGCTACCTGGCGGGCCTGGACAACGGCGAGCTGGACCTGCGCAACCCGCTGGCCCAACTGCACCGCCAGCGTGCCTGGCAGGTGGGACCGCTGCGCGAGGAGCAAGCATGAGCCCGACCAGCCTGACCCTCTATGCCTATCAGGTTGGTTTTGGCGACTGCTTCCTGCTGCGCTTCAACTACCCCGGCGCAGTGCGCCGCCATGTGCTGATCGACTTCGGTTCCATGGGCATGCCCAAGGGTGTCGCCCAGGGCCAGCGCCTGCTGGCCATTGCCGAGGACATCAAAGCCAAGTGCGCGGGCAAGCTCGATGCGGTGGTCGCGACTCACCGGCATGCCGACCATATCAGCGGCTTTGCCACCAACCGCGCCGGCACCGCCAGCGGTGATGTGATCCGCAGCCTGGCGCCGGAGCTGGTGCTGCAACCCTGGACCGAACAGCTTGAGCTGGCTGAAGACGCCAGCGCCCCCGAACAACCCGGCCTGCTCGGCGCACGCAGCATGGCCCAGACCCTCAAGAGCATGAATGCCCTGGCCAGCGCCGTGGTCAAGCTGCTCGATCAGGGCAAGCACGGGCTGTCCGAGGAGCTGACCCGGCGCCTGGGGTTTATCGGCGAAGACAACATCTCCAACGCCAGCGCGGTCAACAACCTGGCGAGCATGGGCACCCGCAACGCTTATGCGTTTTTCGGCAGTGAGGACGTCCTGGCCGAGCTGCTGCCCGGCGTGCGCACGCACATTCTCGGCCCGCCCACGGTCGAGCAGAGCGCCTCGATCCGCAAGCAGCGCAGCCGTGACCCGGCCGAGTTCTGGCACCTGCACCGGCAACTGCTCGATGCCCAGGTCAACCCGCCGGACGACGATCCGGGGCCCTTTGCCGACTACCCGGCGATGCGTGGCAGCAAACTGCCCATGAGCAGCCGCTGGATCGCCCGACGGGTGCGCGAAGCCCGTGGCGAGCAACTGCTGCAGATCGTCACTGCGCTGGACAAGCAAATGAACAACACCAGCCTGATCCTGCTGTTCGAAGTGGCGGGCAAGAAGCTGCTGTTCCCGGGCGATGCGCAGATCGAGAACTGGAGTTATGCCTTGAGCCACCCGGACATTCGCCAGCTGCTGGCGGATGTCGACCTGTACAAGGTCGGCCACCATGGCAGCCTCAATGCCACGCCAAAAAGCCTCTGGGGCGGTTTCAACAAACGGGGCAAGGCCGGGACGGCGCAGCGTTTGACCAGTGTGTTGTCGACCATGCCCGGCAAGCATGGCAACCCCGAGGCTGGCACCGAGGTGCCGCGGCGGCCGTTGCTGGAGGCGCTGGGCAAGGAGAGTGAGTTGCACAGTACCGATGGGTTGGAACCGGGAGCCTTGTATGAGGAGCTGGAGTTCAGCTTCTGACGGTCAGGGCCCTATCGCTGGCAAGCCAGCTCCCACAAGATCAGCATCCACAGTACCTGTGGGAGCTGGCTTGCCAGCGATGCTTTTGATCAGGGCTCCAACCCGATACCCCTGAGGATCACACTGGTCACCGTCTGCACCGCCCGCTCGAACTGCAGCTCCGACAAGGGCTGGTGGTCATTGAGCAGCCCCACCTGGTGGCTGAAATCCGCATAGTGCTGGGTCGAGGCCCAGATCATGTACAGCAAGCCCGATGGCTCCACCGGCAGGATTCGCCCATCCTCGATCCACTGGCGGATCTTCGCCTCCTTCATCTTCGCCCAGTCGTACAGCGGGTCATCCAGTGCTGCGCCAAGGTTCGGCGCGCCATGGATGATCTCGTTGGCCCAGACCTTGGAGCCATGGGGCCGGGTGCGCGAATGGTTCATCTTGGCGCGGATGTAACTGCTCAGCACAATGCGTGGATCGTCGTACAGCTCGAAGCACAGGGCATCCTGCTTCCACACATCGAGCAGGCCGAACAGCACCGCCTGGTACAGTTCGGCCTTGGTGCTGAAGTAATAGTGCACGTTGCTGCGCGGCAGGTCGGCGGCCTCGGCGATGTCGGCCATGGCCGTGCCGGCGAAGCCTTTTTCAGCAAAGACCTTTTCGGCGGCAAGAAGAATGTTGTCAACGTTGCGTTGACGAATGCTGAGCTTGTGCTGGGCCATGGGCGAATCCGCTGCGACTGACCCTGCAAGGCTACCACTGCCGGGGCATTCGTGCGCTGCAGGCAAAAAGGTTGTGCCGCGATGGGCATTTTTCTGCGTGTGCACAGTCGCAATACTGCACGCCTTGTTTATCAACGCCCGCACTGAAGGAACCCGCTAATGACTATTCCCGCCCTCGGCCTCGGCACCTTTCGTCTCAAGGATCAGGTGGTAATCGATTCGGTGGCCACCGCCCTGGAGCTCGGTTACCGCGCCGTCGATACCGCGCAGATCTACGGCAACGAAGCCGAAGTCGGCCAGGCCGTGGCCGCCAGCGGCATCGGCCGTGACCAGCTGTTCATCACCAGCAAGATCTGGACCGAGAACCTGGCCGCCGACAAGCTGATCCCCAGCCTCAAGGACAGCCTGGGCAAGCTGCGCAGCGACTACCTGGACCTGACCCTGATCCACTGGCCATCGCCTAAGGGCGCAGTGCCCGTCAGCGAATTCATGGGCGCCCTGGCCGAAGCTCAAAAACAGGGCCTGACCCGGCAGATCGGGGTGTCCAACTTCACCATCGACCTGCTGCGCCAGGCCATCGAGGTGGTCGGCAAAGACGCCATCGCCACCAACCAGATCGAGCTGCATCCATACCTGCAGAACCGCACGCTGGTGGACTTCATGCACAGTCAGGGCATTGCCGTGACCTCGTACATGACCCTGGGCTACGGCAAGGTCCTGCAAGACCCGGTGATCCAGCAGATCGCCGCGCAACACCGTGCCACCCCGGCGCAGGTGACCCTGGCCTGGGCCATGCAGCTGGGCTATGCGGTGATCCCGTCCTCGACCCGGCGCGAGAACCTGGCCGGCAACCTCAAGGCCCGCGAGCTCAAGCTGAGCGATGAGGACATGGGCAAAATCGCCGCCCTCGACAGCGGCCTGCGCCTGACCAGCCCCGAGGGCCTGGCGCCGGCCTGGGATTAACCGCGGTCGGTGCAGACCCGGGCCAGTTTCAGGTACTGCAGGTTGTGTTGCTGGCCGCGGGCATTGGCGTTGCGCCGGGGGCTCAACGGCGCCGAATCAGGTAACCTGAGCAGCAGACAAACGCCTGCGGACGCCCCCCCCACCATGGAACTCCATATCAGCCTGCAAGGCCGCAAGGGCCTGGCCGAGCAGCTTTACCAGCAGTTGCGCGACGGCATCGACAGCGGCCGCCTGGCCGCCGGCACACAACTGCCGCCCAGCCGCCTGCTGGCCGAACAACTGGGGGTGTCACGCAAGACCGTGGCCGAAGCCTATTCGCGCCTGACCTATGACAACCTGCTCTGCGGCCAGGTGGGCAAAGGCACCTTCATCACCCCGGCCACGACCCGCAGCCCCTCGCCTATCGCCAGCATCCCCCTGGCCAGCGCCGCGACCCTGGCCAAATGGCGAGCCCGCGCCAACCCGCTGGCGGACCTCAAACTGCCCACCCTGCGCTACGACTTCATCGGCGGCGCCTCAAGCAAGGTGCAGTTCCCCTTCGATGACTGGCGCCGCTGCAGCCAGTACGCCCTGCGCCAGATCCGCCACAGCAGCGCCCGCTACAGCGCCCATCAGGGCCTGCCAGAGTTGCGCGAGGCGATTGCCCGGCATATCGCCTTTGCTCGCGGCGTGCGCTGCAGCAGCCAGGATGTGCTGGTGTGCAACGGTGCCCAGCAAGCCCTGGACCTGATCGCCCGGGTGCTGATCGAGCCCGGTTGCCAGGTGGCCATGGAGGACCCCGGCTACACCCCGGCACGCCAGTTGTTTCTGGCCCAGGGTGCCGAACTGCAGTGCGTGCCGGTCGACGCCGAGGGCATGTGCGTCGAGCAGATCGCCCAAGGCACGCGGCTGATCTATGTCACCCCGTCACACCAGTTCCCGCTGGGCATGCCGATGAGCCCGGCGCGGCGCCAGGCCCTGCTGGAGCGCGCGGCACAGCTTGGCGCGATCATCATCGAGGACGACTACGACAGCGAGTTTCGCTATGAAGGGCGGCCCACCGACTCGTTGCAAAGCCTCGACCATCATGGCCTGGTGGCCTATGTCAGGACCTTCTCCAAGACCCTGCTGCCAGAACTGCGCCTGGGTTACTGCATCGCCCCTCAAGCGCTGCGCGAAGCGCTTTGCATTGCCAAGCAACTGACCGACTGGCATACCCCGACCCTCAACCAATGGGCCCTGGCGCAGTTCATCAGCGAAGGCTCGTTGCAAAAGCACATCCGCCGTGTGCACGAGGTCTATGCCGCGCGCCGCGAACGCATCCTGGCACGTCTGTACGGCGACCTGGCGCCGTGGTTCGAGGTGGTGCCGGCCACTGCCGGTTATCACCTGAGCGCCCTGGCCAAGGGGGATCTGGATGTGGAATTTCTCATCAGCATGGCACGCAAGGTCGAGGTCGGCCTGTATTCACTGGCGCCCTTCCATGCCCGGGTACCGGTGCGCCAGGGCTTGTTGCTGGGCTTTGGCGCCATTGATCGGCTGGACATCGACCCGGCCCTGGACCGGTTGCGCGACGTCCTCGAGGCCCTGGGCTGATTGGCCTCCTGACAAAGGGCAAAATTGGCTATTCGAGCTGGCCCGGCCAGGCGCTAAGGTAGCGCCATCACCGCCTGTCGCGGACCTTACCGGAGAGCAACAATGAGCAACCGTATCGAATGGGCCAAACACGCCCCTGAGGCTTACAAGGCGATGGTCGGCCTGGAAATGGCCTTGGGCAAGTCGGGTCTTGAGAACTCGCTACTGGAGCTGGTGCGCCTGCGCGCCTCGCAGATCAACGGCTGCGCCTACTGCGTCAACCTGCACGCCAACGATGCCCGCAACAGCGGCGAAAGCGAAGCGCGCCTGCAGACCCTGAGCGTCTGGGACGAGACCGAATTCTTCACCCCGCGCGAACGGGCAGCGCTGGCCTGGGTCGAAAGCCTGACCCGCCTGCCCGACCAGCGCGCCCCGGAGCACCAGTACCGCGCCCTGCTCGAGCACTTCAGCGAAGCCGAAGTGGTCAACCTGACCCTGGCCATCGCCACCATCAACGCCTGGAACCGCTTTGGCGTCGGCTTTGCAATGATCCCAAGCTGATCTGTGTTTGGACACAGACTGTGGGAGCGGGCTCAATCAACCCGCCGGGGTCGGCATCACCGGCGGCGTGTACTGCAAGGTAGTGCCGAGGATCCACAGCAGGAACAGCACCAGCGGCACGTGCACCAGCAACTGCACGAACGAGAAGCCGATCAGGTCGCGGGCCTTGAGCCCCAGCACGCCCAACAGCGGCAGCATGTAGAACGGGTTGATCAGGTTCGGCAGCGCCTCGGCGGCGTTGTAGATCTGCACCGCCCAGCCCAGGTGGTACTGCAGGTCATTGGCCACCAGCATCACGTAGGGCGCTTCGATGATCCACTTGCCGCCACCCGACGGGATGAAGAACCCCAGCACAGCCGAGTACACGCCCATCAACAAGGCGTAGGTATCGTGGGTGGCGATCTGTACGAAGAAGGTCGAGATGTGGTGCGCCAGGCTTTGTGCATCGGCGCCCTGGACCTGGGTCAGGATCGCCGCGATCGAGCCGTACAGCGGGAACTGGATCAGCACCCCGGTGGTGGTCGGCACCGCCCGGGCCACTGCGTCGAGAAAGCTGCGCGGACGCCAGTGCAGCAAGGCGCCGGTCATGATGAACAGCAGGTTGTAAGTGTTCAGCCCGGAAATCGCAGTGATCGCAGGTTTGCTCGAGAATTCGTTGTACAGCCAGCCGGCTGCCAGCGCCACCAGCAACAGGATCAGGATCGGGCTGTATTCCAGCCACTCGCCCGGGCGGGTCCGCTGGGGCGGCGGCGGCGCCGAGAAGCTCGGGTCGACGCCACAGGCCTCGGCGCTGCGGGCGCTGCCCGGACCGGGTGCGGTGGCATAGGCCACGACCAGCGAGACCACCACCAGGGCGGCGAGCATCACCCCCGATTGCCAGAGGAAGATGGTTTCGGTGAACGGGATCACCCCGGTGATCGCCAGGATCGATGGCGGCAGGCTGGCCGGGTTGGCCTGCAATTGCGCGGCCGAAGACGACAAGCCCAGGGCCCAGACCGCGCCCAGGCCCAGATAGGCGGCTGCACCGGCAGCACGGTAGTCCATGTTCAAATCGCTGCGGCGCGCCAGGGCACGGACCAGCAGGCCGCCGAACACCAGCGACAGGCCCCAGTTGAGCAAGGACGCGACCATCGAGATCAGCGCCACCCAGCACACCGCCGAGCGACCGTTCTTGGGAATTCGCGCCAGGCGGTCGATGAGCCTGACCGCAGGCGGCGAACTGGCCACCACATAACCACCGATGACCACGAAGGCCATTTGCATGGTGAACGGGATCAAGCTCCAGAAGCCGTCACCGAAGGCCTTGGCAGTGTCGGTGGGCTTGGCGCCCATGGCGATGGCGGCGACCGCTACCAGCACCACGGCCAGCGCGGCGAACACCCAGGAGTCGGGGAACCAGCGTTCGGCCCAGTTCGAACAACGCAGGGCAAAGCGGGCGGAGCGGCTGTCTTGAATATCAGCGGCCACGGAAATTTCCTTTTATTGGCTTTATCGAAACGGCACAAGGCCCCATCGCTGGCAAACCACCCCCCACACGGTCGTCTCTACACCGAACCTGTGGGAGCTGGCTTGCCAGCGATGAGGCCAGCAAGGTCTACACGAAACTCAAATCAGAAGGTCATCTCTTTGACATCGTCCGCCACAATCAACTTGCCAGCGGTCTTCTCGATGATCTCTTCAACCGACACCCCCGGCGCGGTTTCGCGCAGGATGAAGGCGCCGTTTTCGATCTCAAGGTAAGCCAGGTCGGTCAGCACCTTGCGGATGCAACCGGCACCGGTCAGCGGCAGGCTGCAGCGCGGCAGCAGCTTGGACTCACCGTCCTTGGAGGCGTGGGTCATGGTGACGATGATGTTGTCGGCACCGGCCACCAGGTCCATCGCCCCGCCCATGCCCTTGACCAGCTTGCCGGGGATCATCCACGAGGCGATGTTGCCTTCCACGTCCACTTCAAAGGCGCCGAGCACGGTGAGGTCGACGTGACCGCCGCGGATCATGGCGAAGGACTCGGCCGAGTTGAAGATCGAGGCGCCCGTGCGGGCGGTCACGGTCTGTTTGCCGGCGTTGATCATGTCGGCGTCCAGTTGCCCTTCGGTTGGGAATTCACCCATGCCGAGCAAGCCGTTTTCCGATTGCAGCATCACGTCCATATCGGTCGGGACGTAGTTGGCCACCAGGGTCGGGATGCCAATGCCGAGGTTGACGTAGTAGCCGTCCTTGAGTTCGCGGGCTACGCGTTGTGCCATTTGTTCGCGGGTAAGTGCCATGGTCAGGATCTCTTTATTGTTCTATCGGGTCAGGCTTTGACGGTGCGTTTTTCGATACGCTTCTCGAACGTGCCGACGATGACCCGGTCGACATAGATGCCCGGGGTATGGATTTCGCTCGGCAACAGCACGCCCGGCTCGACGATCTCTTCGACCTCGACCACGGTGATCTTGCCGGCGGTGGCGGCCAGCGGATTGAAGTTCTGCGCGGTGTTGCGGTACACCACGTTGCCGTAGTGGTCGGCCTTCCAGCCCTTGACGATGGCGAAGTCACCGGTGATGGCTTCTTCGAGGATGTACTTGCGGCCGTTGAACTCGCGCACTTCCTTGCCGTCGGCCACCGGGGTGCCGTAGCCGGTGGCGGTGAAGAAGGCCGGGATCCCGGCGCCGCCGGCGCGCATCTTCTCGGCCAGGGTGCCTTGCGGGGTGAGTTCCACTTCCAGCTCGCCGCTGAGCAGCTGGCGCTCGAACTCGGCGTTCTCGCCCACGTAGGAGGCGACCATCTTGCGGATCTGGTGGTCTTCGAGCAGCACGCCCAGGCCAAAGCCGTCGACACCGCAGTTGTTGGAGACCACGGTCAGGCCCTTGACACCACGGCGCTTGATTTCGCCGATGAGGTTTTCCGGGATGCCGCACAGGCCGAAACCCCCAGCCAGTACCGTCATGTTGTCGGTCAGGCCTTCAAGAGCCTGTTCATAGGTTGCTACGCGCTTGTCCAGTCCGGCCATGCTGATCCGCCTTTTGTAGTTGTTGATCCGACAGGGGTGTCGGCGAGCGTTTGCGCCATCTTCACCCCTGGGCACTTATTTGTTAATTTTGTTTTTATGATCGTTTAATAAATTTTCCAAAACAATAGTCCAGTCCGATGAACGTCAAACAGTTGCGCGCTTTCGTTACCGTCGCCAAGTACCAGAGCTTTGCCCAGGCGGGCGAACGCCTGCACCTGTCGCAGCCGGCCTTGAGCCTGACCATCAAGGCCCTGGAGGACAACCTCGGCGGCGCCCTGCTCAGCCGCACGACCCGCAGCGTCAGCCTGACCCCGGAGGGCGAAGTGTTGCTACCCCTGGCCCGGCAACTGCTGGCCGACTGGGACAACACCGAAGAGCTGCTGCGCCAGCGCTTTACCCTGCAGCTTGGACGGGTGGCGATTGCGGCCATGCCGGCCTTTGCCGGTAACCTGCTGCCAGCGGCGCTGAAGGTGTTTCGCCAGCGCTACCCACGGGTCAACGTCACCGTGCACGATGTGATCAACGAACAGGTGCTGGAGCTGGTCCGCCACCGACGCGTCGAACTGGGCATCGGTTTCGAGCCTGAAGCCAGCGAGCCACTGCGCTTCAAGCCGCTGTACCTGGACCGCTTCGTCGCCGTGGTACCGGCCGACTCGCCGCTGGCGCAACAGGCCCAGGTGAGCTGGCGCGAACTGCTGGCCGAAGACTTCATCGCCCTGCAACGCCCCTCGGCAGTGCGCTTGCTGCTCGAACAGCACCTGGCCGCCGAACACGGCAAGCTGGCGGTGGCGTTCGAAAGCCATCAACTGTCGACCATTGGCCGTATGGTTGCCAACGGCTTGGGCGTGAGTGCCGTGCCGGCGCTGTGCATCGGCCAGATGCAGGAGCTGGGCGCGCGTTGCGTGCCGCTGGTGGAGCCGAGTATCGAACGGCGCATTGGCGTCACGATGTTGGCCGACCATAAACTCTCGGCAGCGGCCCAGGCGCTGCTGGACGTATTGCTTGAACATATCCGCCCACAGGAGGTGACATGCGTACCGTGAAACTTGCCGAACACAACGTCCCGGCCATCGGCCAGGGCACCTGGTACATGGGCGAGGACCCGGGCCGGCAGCCCGCCGAAGTCGCCGCCTTGCAGCACGGCATCGAGCTGGGCCTGAGCCTGATCGACACGGCCGAGATGTACGCCGAAGGGGGTGCGGAAAAGGTCGTCGGCAAGGCCATTGCCGGGCGCCGCGACAACGTGTTTCTGGTCAGCAAGGTGTACCCGCACAACGCCAGCCTCAAGGGTATTCCGGCAGCTTGCGAACGTAGCTTGCAACGCCTTGGCACCGATCATATCGACCTGTACCTGCTGCACTGGCGCGGCCAGTACCCGCTGACGGAAACCGTCGAAGCCTTCGAGCGCTTGCGCGTCGAGGGCAAGATCGGCCGTTGGGGGGTGTCCAACTTCGATGTCGATGACCTGCGCGAGCTGTATCAGGTGAGCCGCGATTGCGCCGTCAACCAGGTGCTGTACAACCCGGCCCAGCGCGGCATCGAATACGACCTGCTGCCCTGGAGCCACAAGCGCCAGCTGCCGACCATGGCCTACTGCCCGCTGGCCCAGGCCGGTCGCTTGCTCAAGCACCCGACCCTGGCCGAGATTGCCGAGCGCCATGGCGCAACGCCGGCGCAGGTGAGCCTGGCCTGGGTGATTCGCCAGGACGGCGTGATCGCCATTCCCAAGGCGGTGAACCTTGAGCATGTGCGCCTGAACGCGGCGGCGGCTAACCTGGTACTCAGCCATGAAGACTTGCGGGCGATAGACCGGGCCTTTGCTCCGCCGACGCGCAAGCAGCATCTGTCGATGGTTTGAGGCGTTTCTGAGGGCCTCATCGCTGGCAAGCCAGCTCCCCACCGATCCCCTGTGGGGCGTTGCCGGCGATGGGCTGCGTAGCAGCCCCAATCAATGGAAATCCCGGCTCCGCACATCCAGCCCCTGCAACAGCGGACTCAGATCCTCCAGGCGCTGGGCAATCAGATGCCGCACCCCGCTCTCGCACTCCAGCCGCCCAGTCACCCGCATCAGTTGCGCGCCCACCAGCACCCGGCGCTGACGCTCGGCCAAGTCGCGCCAGACCACTACGTTGACGTTGCCGAACTCGTCTTCAAGGGTGACGAAAGTCACCCCGCTGGCCGTCCCCGGCCGCTGACGCCCAGTCACCAGCCCCGCCACGCTGACCCGGTCGCCGTGTTCGGCCTGCTCCAGCGCCTGCGCACTGCGACAGCCCAGGGCCGTGAGGCGGCGGCGCAACAAGGTCAGCGGGTGCGGGCCGAGGGTGGTGCCGACACTGGCGTAGTCGGCGAACATGTCCTCGCTCAGCGACGGCTGCGGTAAATCCACCGGGGCTTCCAGCGGTGCCTCTATGCCGGCGAACAACGGCAGTTGCGCCTGCACCGCCGCCACGCTCCAGCGCGCCCGGTAGCGGTCGCTGGCCAGGCCACGCAAGGCCCCGGCATCGGCCAGCAGCTCACGGGCGCGGGCATCCAGGCGTGCCCGTTGGCACAGGTCACTGACATCGCGCCAGCCGCGCTCGGCCCGGGCCTGCTCGATACGCTGGGCATCCTGCTGACGAAAGCCGCGCACCTGGCGCAGGCCCAGGCGAATGGCCAGGGCCTGCCCTGCCCCCGGCTCCAGGCTGCAGTCCCAGTCGCTGTGGCAGACATCCACCGGGCGGATCTCGATGCGGTGACGGCGGGCGTCCTGCAAGATCTGGTCGGGGCTGTAGAAGCCCATGGGCCAGCTGTTGATCAGCGCGCAGGCAAAGATCGCCGGCTCGTGGCACTTGAGCCAGCAGCTGGCGTAGGTCAGCAAGGCGAAGCTGGCGGCGTGGGATTCAGGAAAGCCATAACTACCAAAGCCCTTGATCTGCTCGAAGATACGCTCGGCAAACTCTGCGCTGTAGCCGTTGTCGAGCATGCCCCGGGTCAACCGCTCGCGGTGCGGCTCAAGGCCACCGTGGCGCTTCCAGGCGGCCATGGCCCGGCGCAACTGGTCGGCCTCGCCCGCCGAGTAACCACTGGCGACCATCGCCAGCTCCATCACCTGCTCTTGGAACAACGGCACGCCGAGGGTGCGCTCGAAGACCTTCTGCAAGGCTTCGGACGGATAGTTCACCGGCTCAAGGCCCTGGCGCCTGCGCAGGTACGGGTGAACCATGTCGCCCTGGATCGGCCCGGGGCGAACGATCGCCACCTCGATCACCAGGTCGTAGAAGTTCTTCGGCTTGAGCCGCGGCAGCATGGCCATCTGCGCCCGCGACTCGATCTGGAACACGCCGACGGTGTCGGCGCGGCCGATCATTTCGTAGGTTGCCGTGCAGTCGGCCGGAATGCTGGCCAGGGTCAGCTGGCGGCCACGGTGGCGATACAGCAGGTCGAAACAGCGGCGCAAGGCGCTGAGCATGCCCAGGGCGAGGATATCGACCTTGAGCAGGCCGACCAGGTCGAGGTCGTCCTTGTCCCACTGGATCACCGTGCGATCTTCCATGGCGGCGTTTTCCACCGGCACCAGGCTGTCCAGCGGCTGCTCGGAAATCACGAAACCGCCCGGGTGCTGGGACAGGTGGCGGGGAAAGCCGATCAGCTCGCCGGTCAACGCCAATACCCGGCGCAGCAGCGGGCTGTCGGGGTCGAAACCGGCTTCGCGCAGTTGCTCGGGCGGCGGCAAGCGGTCGCTCCAGCGCCCGCAGCAATCGGCCAGGGCGTTGATCTGCTGCGCCGGCAAGCCCAGCACCCGGGCAATATCGCGCACCGCACCGGCGGCATGGTAGGTGCTGGCCACCGCGGTGAGCGCCGCGCGGTGGCGGCCATAGCGGCGGAACACATACTGCAGCACCTCTTCGCGGCGCTCGTGCTCGAAGTCGACGTCGATGTCCGGCGGCTCGTCGCGCTCGCGGGACAAGAAGCGCTCGAACAGCAGGTGGCTTTTCAACGGGTCCAGTTCGGTAATGCCGAGCACGTAACACACCACCGAGTTGGCCGCCGAGCCGCGCCCCTGGCAGAGAATGCCCTGGCCCCGGGCGAAGTTGACGATGTCATGGACGGTGAGGAAGTAGCTTTCGTAGTTGAGCTCGGCAATCAGTTCCAGCTCATGTTCAAGGGACTGGCGAGCCTTGTCGCCGATACCTTCGGGCCAGCGCCAGCGCTGGCCCTGCTCGCACAGATGACGCAGCCAGGCGCTGGCCGTCTGGCCTTCGGGGACCAGCTCGCGGGGGTACTGGTAGCGCAACTGGCCAAGGTCGAAACGGCACCGCGCGGCAATGCGCAGGCTTTCTTCAAGCAGGGCTTGCGGATACAGCTCGGCCAGTTGCGCCAGCGGGCGCAGGTGCCGCTCGCCATTGGCGAACAGGCGCTGCCCGGCCTCGGCAACGCTGCAGTGGTGGCGGATGGCAGTCATGCTGTCCTGCAGGGCGCGGCGGCCACGGGCATGCATGTGCACATCGCCGCTGGCCACCGCGGCGATGCCGAGGCTGGCGGCCAGGCCCAGCAGCTGTTGCAGGCGCCGCGGGTCATCCGGGCCACGGTGCAGCTCGACCGCCAGCCACAGCCGCTGGGCGAACACTTCGCGCAACCAGCGGCCGGTGGCCAGGTCATCCTCGGCGCCGTCCGGCACCCACAGCGCCAGCAGGCCCTCCAGGGGTTTGTCGAAATCTTCGCGCAGCAACTGGTACTCGCCCTTCTTCGCCCGTCGCCGGCCCAAGGTGATGAGCTTGCACAGGTGCTGGTAACCGCTGAGGTTCTCCGCCAGCAGCACCAGCTTGGGGCCGTTGTGCAGGCGCACTTCGCTGCCGACGATCAGCGCCAGGCCCGTCGCCCTGGCCGCCTGCCAGGCGCGGACGATACCGGCCAGGGTGCACTCGTCGGTGATCGCCAGCGCCTGGTAGCCATGCTGGCGGGCGCGCTGGAACAGCTCCTGGGCACTGGAGGCGCCACGCTGGAAGCTGAAGTTGGACAGGCAGTGCAGCTCGGCATAACCCGGCGTGCTCATGCGAACCAGCCCTGCAGCCACAACGGGCCGTCTTCACCGAGGGTGCGGTAGGCCCAGCCCTGCAAGCCGCTGGCAGTACGCACCCGGTAGTAGTCGCGGCGCACATCGCCGCCGTCCCACCAGCCGGACTCGATGCGCTCGGCGCCGGTCAGCAACTGCACGCCGATGCCGGGCAAGGCCTGGGGCTCGACCAGCAGCCAGCCCGGGCGCGGCGCACTCGACACTGGCGGCGCCTGACGCGGCCCGTTGCCGCTGTGCCAGGCGCATTCCGGGCGGTGATCGGCCTGGGCCGTGAGGCCGCGCACCGCCTCGTCGCCAAGCCGTGCACGCAGGCGTTCGCGCAGTTGCTCCCAGGGCTGGTTCTGCTGCGGGCGTGGGTCGAACAATTCGCTACGTTGCGGCACGAAGGCCGGCAGGTCTTCGGCCAGCAGGCGCAGGTTGCGCACCGGCGCGGCAATTTGCAGTTGCTCAAGGCGGCCACGGGCCAGTTCGAACAGCAGCGAAGGGTCGCGCTCGGCCGCCAGCAGGCCGACCGGCACACACGTATCGGGCCCTTCGGCATGTTCCAGGTGCAGGGCAAAACGCTGCACGCCACTGTCACGCCCGGCAAGGAAGGCGGCAAGGTCGTTGATCAAGCGGCGCAGGGGGAACAGCAAGGCCTGATGGGATTCGACATCGAAGTTCAGCTCCAGGCGCGCATCGAAACGGTCCGGCGGCACATAGAATCCCAGGGCCATGGGCCGCCGCCCGAGCAGGCGGTCCAGGTGCAGTTGCACCGGCGCGGCAAAGCGCCGGGCCAGGGCATCACGGGGCAAGGCCAGGACCTGGCCGAGCTGGCGCAGGCCCATGCGGGCAAAGGCGCTGGCGGCCTCGGCGGGCAAGCCGACACGGTCGATGGGCATCTGCTCCAGCGCCGCGCGGGTTTGCTGCGGGCACTCCAGGGCCAGGCCATCGTGAACATTGGCGAGCATGCGCGCCGCCACCGGGTTGCTGGCCAGGACAATACGGTGACGAAAGCCCAACGCCCGCAGCTCGGCGCGCAGCCGTGCCTCAAAGGCCGGCCAGGGCCCGAACAGGCCAAGGCTGGATTCGACTTCGAGCAACAGCACCCGCGGGTAATGCAGGCTGACCTGGGAGCTGAAGCGGTAGGCCCAGGCGGCCAGAAACTGCTGCAACTGCTCGATGGCCGCCGGGTCGTGCTCGACACAGGTAAAACTGCCGGCCAGGGCCTGGGCGGTGGTCAGCGACTGCCCGGCGCGCAGGCCCAAAGCGGCCGCCGGTGGATTGACCGCCTGCAAGACCCGGCGCTGGGCCGGGCCGCTGAGCAGCACCAGCGGCGTATCGGCGTCGTCGCGGGCGCGCAGTGCCGCGTCGAGTGCCAACTGCGGCAGCAGGATACAGGCCCAGAGCATGATCCATCAGCCTCGCCCGGGGCAGGCAATCGGCGTGGCCGGGGCCAGGCCGCCGCGGCACTTGAGCACTCGCCACTGGGCCGGCAGGGCATCGACGGCAATGCGCAGTGCCGCCGGTGACGGGTTGAGCGCAGCCTGTTGCGGGCGACAGGCAAAGGCCAGGGTCTGGCCGCTTTCGGCAGCGACCTGCAAGCGGCGCAAGGCGCGGTCATCCGCTTTATGCGGCCAGCACAGCACGGCGCCGCAACTGCCCGAGCGCAAACACTGCTCGGCGGCCCAGAGCACCTCGCTTGGCCCCGCCTGGACCACCGCCAACCACTGCAGATCGACCCCTGCCGCCTGCCAGGCCGGTGGGTAGGGAATGAACGGCGGGGTAATCAGTACCACCCGCTCGCCGGCCTGGGTCAGGCGCGCCAGGCTCGGCCACAGCAGTTGCAGCTCGCCACAGCCTTCTGCCGCCAGCAGCAGTTCGGTCAGTGCCCCGGCCGGCCAGCCGCCACCGGGCAGCGCCGCGTCCAGGGCGGCATGACCGGTGGGCTGCAGGCCCTGGGGCAAGGCCTGCGGCCGGCCCTTCCAGACCCGTTGCTGGTCGAGCAGGCCGTCGAGGCTGACCACCGCGCCCATCAGCCGCGCCTCACCAGGCCGCAGAACACCCCTTCGATGACGAAGTCGTGCTCCGGGCCAACCTCGATGGGGGCATACGCCGGGTTGCGCGGCAGCAGACGGTAATGCCCGCCGGCGCGTTCAAAGCGCTTGATGGTCACCTCGCCGTCCAGGCGCGCGACGATGATCTGCCCGTCACGGGCGTCGGCCTGCTGCTTGATGCCGACCAAGTCGCCGTCGAGGATGCCGTCGTCGATCATCGAGTCGCCCCGCACCTTGAGCAGGTAGTCGGGGGAGCGGCTGAACAGGTGTGAATCGAGCATCAGTTGCTCGTGGATATCCACGTCCGGGCCGATCGGCCGGCCAGCGGCGACCTGACCGAGCACCGGGATCTCCAGCACCTCGGGGCGGCGCAAGACGCCGGCCAGGCGAATGCCACGGGCCTGGTTGGGCGTGACCGCGATGAAGCCGGCCTCGGTCAGCGCCTGGATATGCTTGCGCGCGACACTGCGCGAGGCAAAACCGAAGGCCGTGGCGATGTCGGCCAGGCTCGGCGGCTGAGCCTGATCGGCGATGCGCTGACGAATGAAGTCGAGGATAGCGCGGCGTTTGGGCGACAGTGTATTCATGGAGTACATTTGTACTCTTTTCCTACGTATCTGACCAGCCCCGCTGATCCGGTTATCATGGCCGGCCACCGCAGCGGAAGCCGACCATGCTTGATGCCCTGTTGTTCGACCTCGACGGTACCCTGACCGATACCGACAAACTCCACCTGCTGGCCATGCAACAGCTGTTGCTCGAAGAAGGCCGGGTGTTCACCGAAGCGGAGTTCGATGCCCACGTCAGCGGCCGGGCCAATGCCGACCTGTGCCGTTACCTGTTCCCGGACCGGCCGGTGAGCGAGCACCAGCTATTTGCCGAGCGCAAGGAGGCGCGTTTTCGCGCCCTGTCACCGACCTTGCAGCCCACCGCCGGCCTGCTGCGCCTGCTCGAACATGCCGAGCACCGGCGCATCGGCGTTGCCGTGGTCACCAACGCGCCGCGGGCCAACGCCGTGCACATGCTCGGCGCCATGGGCCTGAATGAACGCTTTGAACATGTACTGGTGGCCGAAGAGCTGGCCCGGGCCAAGCCCGACCCGCTGCCCTACCTCACCGGCCTTGAGCGCCTGCAGGCACGGGCGGCGCATTCGCTGGCGTTCGAGGATTCGCTGCCGGGGGTGAAGGCGGCCAGTGGTGCGGGGATCTTCACCGTCGGGCTGTCTACCAGCCAGCGGCCTGAAGCCTTGCTTGAGGCCGGTGCGCAGTTGGTGGTGAAGGATTTTGAGGATGAGCGCTTGTGGGCGTTGATCGGGCGGATGTCTGGCTGAAAGTGGGAGCGGGCCTTGCCCCGCGATCGAGCGCGAAGCGGTCGTAATCCGGGCACCACTTGATGAGTTGGCTGTACTGGCCTCATCGCGGGTCAAGCCCGCTCCCACAGTGGGTCTGTGGGGGCTTAAAGCCAGCCACAAAGGGTTGATGCAAAACCTGTGGGAGCGGGCTTGACCCGCGATGAATTCACCACCGTTCATCAGCCCTGCATTCACCCCTGTCGAATCCCCCACCCGACAATCGACCATGAGTACATTCCCCCAGCGGAGCCGTGCCCATGGACAACTATCAAAACCCCCAGGTGGTCTCGCGCAGCGAATGGCTCAGCGCCCGCCGCCAGCTGTTGCTGCATGAAAAGGCCCTGACCCACCAACGCGATGAACTGAGCAAAGCCCGCCGCGCCCTGCCCTGGGTACGGGTCGAACAGGACTACCGCTTCGAAGGCCCCGAGGGCCGCCTGAACCTCGCCGAGCTGTTCGCCGGCCGCAGCCAGCTGCTGGTCTACCACTTCATGTTCGGCGAAGGCTGGGAGGAAGGCTGCCCCGGCTGTTCGTTCCTGGCCGACCATTTCGACGGCGCCAACCTGCACCTGGCCCATCACGATGTGTCGCTGGTGGCAGTATCCCGTGCACCGTACGCCCAGTTCCAGGCGTTCAGGCAACGCATGGGCTGGAGGTTCCCCTGGGTCTCGTCGCATGCCAGCAGCTTCAACCAGGACTTCGGCGTCGGCGGCAAGGGCAGCGATCAGTACAACTACGCGCCGTATTCGGGCGAGGAAACCGAGCTGCCGGGCCTCAGCGTGTTCTACCGCGATGCCGACGGCATGCTGTTTCATACCTACTCAAGCTTTGCCCGCGGCCTGGACATTCTGGTCGGCACCTATAACTTCCTCGACCTGATGCCCAAGGGCCGCAACGAGGAAGGCACCATGGACTGGGTGCGCCACCATGACCGTTACGAAGACGTCGCCCAACCACCCCACTGCTGCCATGAATAGCCGCGGTACCTGGTATTTTTGCCAGTAGCCAGCACGCCCTGGCGGTGCTCGAATGCACCGAGGCCTGTCGACCGACAGGCACCACCCCGGAGGCAAGGCGTATGGAACTGTTGATCGATCACACCGATTTCGAATCCCGCATTAACCCATGGAACGGCTGGCAGAAAGGCCCCAACGGCCAGACCCTGGCGGTGACCTCCGACGGCGCCAACCACTGGGCGCACTTCGAAGACTTTGCCGGTAACCTGTTGGGCAGGGTGATCAGTAAGGAACTGACAGGCCTTGTGCCCGACACTGACTATCATCTGTCGATGCAGGTAAAACGCAACGGCAACAGCTCCAAGACCCCTCACCTGTCATTTGAGCTGGATGGCATCCCCCTCGAGGGCGAGTTTGCTGTCACCGCACCTGAATGGCAGATCCTTCGCTGGCAGTTCCGCGCCCGCGAACATTCCCACGCTATCGAACTGATCGGTCGTGACGATACCGGCAACGGCAGTGACCATGGCGGGGATTTCAGCTTCGACGATATCCGGATATACCCAGTTACCATCACCGAAAACCTCGATGGTCAGCCTGCACAAACGATTTCCCAGGGTGAGGAAATTCAACTGCTACGCAAGACCATGACCATCAAGCTCCTCGAAGATCCTCTGGGCATCAAAGCCTTCATCGAACCGACAGCCGCAGAACCCGGAATGCGAGAAGGTCCAGCCATCACACTTCAACGCCAACAGCACCATCAGCCGAACAATCCGCAAAAACTGCAGATCACTCCTGTGCTCCCTTGCTCCGAGCTGAAGTTCTTCTGGACCTGGAAGCAATTTCCTGGTGAGGTCGAGTTCTATGGGCTGCATGGCAACCTGCTGGCCACTTTGTCATACACCGGAGAGCCCAGGGATCATGAGGTGAAATACAACGCTCCAGACGGCGAACAGATTGCCTGGATCGTGGTCATCTGCCGAGACTACGCCTACCTCGACAACTTCACCTTAACAACGGCCTAGCCTGCCCAGGTGAGTTGCTAGGCTCCTCACCTTCTGCAGCGCCTAGCTACCGCAGGCGTCTTTGCCTTACAGTGGCGCGGATATTTTCGCGCCACTGCCAAGGCTTGCCTCGCATGATCATCCAGCCGCAAAAACCCTCCATCCGCGTCCTGCTGTTCTCGCTCAAGGGCTCGATCATCCCGGCCATCTGGCGCAAGGTGCTGTACACCGTACTGATCAGCTCGGCGGTGGTGGCCACCCACGGTACCCTGTTCGAGTACAAGGTAATCCTCACTGCCACGCCCTTCACCCTCTGGGGCCTGACCCTGGCGATCTTCCTCGGCTTTCGCAACACCGTGGCCTACCAGCGCTTCTGGGAAGCGCGCACGCTGTGGGGCGAGCTGCTGATCGTCAGCCGCAACCTGACCCGCCAGACCCTCAGCCTGCTGCCCGACCTCGACGCCAGCCAGCGCCGCGCCCTGCTTGACCCGCTGATCGCCTTCGCCTACGTGCTGCGCGACCAGTTGCGCGGCAGCCCGGCCAGTGCCGATCGCCAGCGCCTGCTCGACACGTCGACACGCACTGCCCTGGCCAGCAGCGATGCGCCCGCCAGCCGCCTGCTTGGCGTGCTCGGTCAGCGCTTCATGGCCCAGGCTCGCGACGCCGGTGCCGGCGAGGTGATCCAGGCCAACCTCGATCAGCAGCTCAACCGGCTGTCGTACGTGCTGGGCGGCTGCGAGCGGATCAAGAACACGCCCATCCCCTACCCCTACATCCTCATGTTGCACCGCATCGTCCACGTCTACTGCTTTTTGCTGCCGTTCTGCCTGGTCGACAGCATCGGCTGGTTCACGCCCTTTGCCGTGTGCGTGCTGGCCTACACCTTCTTCGGCCTGGATGCCCTGGGCGACCAGATTGCCGACCCGTTCGACACCCAGCCCAACGACCTGGCCCTGGATGCCATGTGTCGCAACCTGGAAATCGCCGTGCGCGAGCTCGAAGGCGCAGCGGCGCCGGCGCAATTGCAACCGGTCAAAGGGGTTCTGTTGTAAGCGCAGGCTCGTCGCTGCGCGCGGCATAGCGCTGGGCCAACACTGCACAGACCATCAACTGGAGCTGGTGAAACAGCATCAAGGGCAAGATCATCGCGCCAATGCCACCGCCCACGAACAGCACCTGGGCCATCGGCACGCCGGTGGCCATGCTCTTTTTCGAGCCGGCAAACAGGATCGTGATGCGGTCTTCGAGGTTGAAGCCCAGCCAGCGCCCCAGCGCGCTGGTCAGCCACAGCACCACGGCCAGCAGCAGGCAGCAGACCAGCGCCAGGCCCAGCAACCGCGACGGCGGTACCGCATGCCACAGGCCGCTGACCAGCGCATCGCTGAAGGCGGTGTAGACCACCAGCAGAATCGAGCCCTGGTCGACGCGCTTCAACCAGCGTGCATTGCGCGCTACCCAGCTGCCGATCCAGCGCCGCGCCAGTTGCCCGGCCACGAACGGCACCAGCAGTTGCGCAACGATCTTCAGCACTGCATCCAGGCTCGAGCCGCTGTCACCTTCGACGTCCATCAGCAGCACCACCAGCAACGGCGTCAGTACGATGCCCAGCAGGCTCGACGCGGCCGCGCTGCAGATCGCCGCCGGCACGTTGCCGCGGGCCAGCGAGGTAAAGGCGATGGCCGACTGCACCGTGGCCGGCAAGGCGCACAGGTACAGCACGCCCAGGTACAGCTCATCGCCCACCAGCGGCAGGAACAAGGGCTTGAACAGCATGCCCAGCAACGGGAACATCACGAAGGTGCAGGCAAATACCAGCAGGTGCAGGCGCCAATGCCCGGCACCAGCGGCGACCGCCTCGCGCGACAACTTGGCGCCATGCAAAAAGAACAGCAGGCCGATGGCGAGGTTGGTCAGCCAGCCGAACACCACGGCGCCACTGCCTTCGCAGGGCAACAGGGTGGCAATGAGGATGACCCCGAGCAACGCCAGGGTGAAATTGTCGAACAGCATCCGCAGGTACTTCATGGCCGCTCCCAGCTTGTTATTGTGGCGCTGCAGACGTTAAGGTCTTTGCCCGACTTTCACTAACGCCAGCGCCCCGCCAGTGTCGCCAAAAGGACAACCGCCTGCCGTCGCCCCGCCGTCACTGGAGCAGCTGACCGAACTGCCGCGCCCGCTGTATGGCCATGTGCAGGCGCTGCCCAACGTGGTGCTCGGCTACCGCCATGCCCATCCATGGGGGCAGTTGTCCTATGCCATTCGCGGGGTGCTGGAGGTGCACAGCGACCAGGGTTTCTACCTGGTGCCGCCACAGCGGGCGGTGTGGGTGCCGGCGCAGGTCCAGCACCGGGTCAGCTGCGCCGAGGACACCTGCCTGCGCAGCCTTTACCTGGAGCAGGCGCCGGCAGGCTGGAGCGATCCGCAGTGCCGGGTGATCGCGGTCAATCCGCTGTTGCGCGAGCTGATCCGGACCTTCAGCGAACTGCCGGTGGAATACGACACTGCGGGCCCGGACGGGCGCCTGGCGCAGGTGCTGCTCGATCAACTGGAGCACGCCGAACAACAACAATTGATGCTGCCGCTGCCGCTTGACCATGACCTGCGCGCACTGTGCCGCCACCTGCAGGCACATCCCGATTCGCCTACCGGGCTGACCGCCTGGGCGCAGCAGGCCGGCGTGTCGGAGAAAACCCTGAGCCGGCGCTTTCAACGTGAAACCGGCTTGAGCTTTCGCCTCTGGCGCCAGCGCATGCGCCTGCTCAGCGCCCTGCCCGCCCTTGAGCGCGGCGAGCGGGTCACCGACGTGGCCCTGGCCTGCGGCTATGAGTCGCTATCGGCGTTTATCGCCGCCTTCGGCAAGCAGTTCGGCCTGCCGCCGGGTGAGTTCTTTCGCGCGCGAATCAGCAGCAGCGAACACTAAGCGCCTGCGCATCGAAATCCCCGAGCCAGCCTGATACCCTTGCGCCCATCCGTTTTGCCTCTTGCCAGAAAAGGAGTTCCCATGGCAACGCTCACCGTCCGCGACGAGTCGGTTTCGGGCGAAGTCTTCGACGATTTCGCCCTGCACTTTGCCACCGACACCATCACCGTGCGCCAGTTGATCCGCGAGCGGGTTCACCAGGAAGTCCAGCTGCGCAACAACGACACCGGCCACAGCCGGCGCCAGCGCCTGGTCAGCCCCGAGCCGCTGGAAGCCGCGCTCAACGGTGAGCCTCCCATCGAGCGTGCGAACATCGACTGGCGCAAGCAGGTCGACATCGCCTGCGACGCCTTCGCGCGCAATGGCTTTTTCATCCTCCTCGACGAACGTCAGGCCGAAAGCCTCGACGAAGTCCTGACCATCCGCCACGACAGCGTGGTCAATTTCATCAAACTGACCCCGCTGGTAGGAGGCTGAACCATGGCCCTGGAACAACTTCAGGCGTTTCGCCACGATCGCCCGCAAACCGAGCTGGGCCCGGTCGAACACATCGGCCCGGACGGCTACCCGCTGCTGGCCAGCTCCGAACTGCGCCACGAGCATGAGCTGATCGGCGAGTTGCTGCCGCTGCTGCAGAAGATCCACGGTCGCCCCGATGCCATGGTCTTTGCCTTGAGCAAACTGCCGGCA
This sequence comes from Pseudomonas donghuensis, assembly GCF_000259195.1. GTDB lineage: Bacteria > Pseudomonadota > Gammaproteobacteria > Pseudomonadales > Pseudomonadaceae > Aquipseudomonas > Aquipseudomonas donghuensis. Next base: position 18,203 of record NZ_JH650760.1, on the reverse strand, counting down.
GTCATGGCCCTGAGCCCCGACCCGGCGTTTCGCACGCGCCTGGTGCTGGCGCTGATCGAACGGGTGGTGGCCTACAACGGTGAACTGAGCACGGCCAGTGCAGGCCATGCCTTTTCCCATGTCTTCGACTACGGCGTACTGCCAGCGTTGATGACCTGGCTGATGGAGAACGGCGCCGATGTCGGGCAACTGGCCGAGCCGGTGCTGCAATGGTTTACCAGCTACCGCTTTGCCTATTACGGCACCCTGCCGACCTTGACCGTGACTGACTGGGTCATCGAGCAGCACTTCAAGCACATACCCGACAACCTGCGCGATCTGCTGATCATGCTGCGCAGCCAGTGCGCTGACCTCGGTCACTACGGCAACTTTGGCGAACAGCTGATGGCCAAGCTCGACCCGCTGCTGGGCAACGGCGCCTGGCAGGTACTGGCGCCCTGCGAACACTGGACTCAATTGGCCCTGGAAGACCTCGAGCAATTCAGCCCCGAGGTGCGCGAAGACTGGTTGGCGCTGTTGCGTCAGGCCGCTGCGGCGACCTCGGCGCGACCGTCGGCGAAGTGGCTGAAGAACGCCCAGGCGCTGCTGCACAAGGTCGGTGAAGGCGCACTGCGCGAGGCCCTGCTGCGCTGGTTTGCGCGGGTCGATGCCGGGCGCTGCGGCGCACTGCTCAACGTTGGCTGGGAAAGCAGCGATGACCGCGCGCGCATGCACGATGGCAACGCCACGGTGCTGCGCGGTCTGCTGTGGATGAGCGCGCCGCTGGCCGACAGCGAACTGACCCGGGCCATCGCCCGCCTGGCCCTGAGCGCCTACCGCAAGGTGCGCGGCATCGGCCCGCGGGCACCGAAGGTCGGCAACGCGGCGGTGTTCGCCCTGTCCTCGATCCCCAGCAGCGAAGCGGTCGGGCAACTGGCCCTGCTCAAGGTACGGGTCAAGTTCGGCACGGCGCAAAAGGAAATCGAAAAAGCCTTCACCAGCGCCGCCCAGGCCCTGCAGTTGCCGCGTGACCAGATCGAAGAACTCGGCGTGCCGACCTACGGCCTGGAACAGGTCGGCCTGCGCCGCGAAAGTTTCGATGATGGCGCGCTTGTCGCCGAGCTTAAAGTCGATGGCAAGAGCGCCACCCTGAGCTGGTTGCGCGCCGACGGCACACCGCAGAAATCGGTGCCGGCCAAGGTCAAGGCTCAATACAAGGAAGAGCTCAAGGAGCTGCAAGGTGCGCTCAAGGACATCGGCGCCATGTTGCCGGCCCAGGCCGAACGCCTGGACAGCCTGTTCCTGCTGGAAAAGCACTGGCCGTTCGGCCAATGGCAGGAGCGCTACCTCGACCACCCGTTGATCGGCACCCTGGCGCGGCGGCTGATCTGGGTGATCAGCGAAGCCGGCCAGCAGCACGCCGTGGTGTTCACCGAGGGCGAACTGCAAAGCCTCGATGGCAACACCGTTACCCCGTCCAGCGAGGCCGAAGTACGCCTCTGGCATCCGATCGGCCGCCCGCTGGATGAGGTCCTCGCCTGGCGCGAGCGTATCGAAGCGCTGCAGATCACCCAGCCGTTCAAGCAGGCCCACCGCGAGGTCTACCTGCTGACCGAAGCCGAGCGCAACACCGCCACCTACTCCAACCGCTTCGCCGCGCACATTCTGCGTCAGCACCAGTTCCACGCCCTGGCCGCCGCCCGCGGCTGGCGCAACAAGCTGCGGCTGATGGTCGACGACAGCTATCCGCCGGCCACCCGCGAGCTGCCGGCCTGGGGCTTGCGTGCCGAGTTCTGGATCGAGGGCGTGGGTGACGACTATGGCGTCGACACCAACGAAGCCGGCGCCTTCCTGCGTCTGAGCACCGACCAGGTACGCTTCTACGCCATCGATGCCGCGCAACGCAGCGCCCATGCCGGTGGCGGCGGCTATGCCGTGAACCGCTGGGACAACGCCGACGATGCCGCGCCCTTGCCACTGGAGCAGGTCCCGGCGCTGGTGCTCAGCGAAGTGATGCGCGATGTCGACCTGTTCGTCGGCGTCGCCTCGCTGGCCAACGACCCGCTGTGGGCCGACGGCGGGCCGGACGGCCGCTACCGCGATTACTGGCACAACCATTCGTTCGGCGAACTGGGCGCCACCGCGCAAACGCGCAAGCAGCTGCTGGAAAAACTGCTGCCGCGCATGACCCGGCTCAAAGACAAATGGGCCCTGCACGGGCGCTTCCTCGAAGTCACCGGCAAGCTGCGCAGCTACAAGATCCACCTGGGCTCGGGCAACATCCTCATGCTGCCAAACGATCAGTACCTGTGCATCGTCCCCGACGCCAAGGCGCGTCAGCAGACCACGCCGCAGTACCTGCCGTTCGAGGGCGACGCCCTGCTGTCGATCATCCTCTCCAAGGCCCTGCTGTTGATTGACGACGACAAGATCAGCGACCCGACCATCACCCGCCAGCTGGCCTTGAAGTAGATTGTCTGTTCGCCGCTGGCCCGCCGGCGGCGCTTTATTCACCTGCCAAAGGATTGCCCGTGATCGCTCAACTACTGATCTGTGCCAGCGCCGCCATCGCCCTGCTACTGGGCACTGTGCACCTGGTCTATACCTTCGCCAGCAACAAGTTCCAGCCGCGTGACCCGGCGCTGGGCGAACAGATGCAAAAAATCTCCCCGGTGATTTCCCGGCAGACGACGGTGTGGCGTGCCTGGGTGGGTTTCAATGCCAGCCATAGCCTGGGCGCCATGCTGTTCGGCCTGGTGTATGGCTACCTGGCCCTGGCAGCACCGCAGGCGCTGCTGCGTGACGGCTTTCTGCTGGGCCTGGGGGTTGTGTTCCTGGCGAGCATGGCGCTGCTGGCGCGGCGCTACTGGTTCAACATTCCCCTGATCGGCATCAGCCTTGCGCTGTTGCTGTTTGTTGGTGCCGTCATGCTTCAGGCCCTGCCGCTATGAGGCTGTTGCTGCTGGGTTTGATGCTGGTCGGCACGGCTTGCGTGGCCGATGATGAAGACTATCCGGACCCGCTCTACGGCTTTGTGGTCGGGCCTTATGCACTGGTCGGCAAACAACCGGACAACGGCGCCACGTATTCGGGCCGGGCCACCCTGCGCTATCTGGACGGTCAACTGGTGCTGGCGAAGACCATCGACGGCAAGACCCGGACGGCCATCGGCAAGGTCGAGGTCGCGGCCATCGCCCGCGCGAAAGTGCTGCGCTTCACCTGGCCCGGACACTACTCGACCTGCCTGGCCCACAGCGACCTGGATAACAACGCGCGCCTGACCTGTTACTGGCAGCGCAACGGCGTCGAGCACAAGGAGCCCGGTATGGAAAGCTACTTCCCGACCGCCACCTGGCCGGAGAATCGCCAATGACCACCGACCGGCAACGCCCGAACGTCGTAGTGATCGGCGCCGGTATCGTCGGCGCCTCGATTGCCTATCACCTGAGCAAGCATGCCCAGGTGACGGTGATCGACAAGGGCCAAGCAGGCCTGGGCGTCACCTCACAGGCCTTTGGCTGGCTCAACACAACGGCGCCACAGCCCGGCGAATTTGCCCAACTGCGCGGCCTGGCGATTGCCGAGTATCACCGGCTGCAAAACGAGTTGGGCACGGCGCCGATCAACTGGACCGGCGCGCTGTCGTTCAACCAGGCGCTGTCGCCTGCTGACGGCGTCGAGCCGATCGACCCCGCTCGCGTACAACAGCTTGAGCCGCATTTCAAAGCGCCCCGGCAGCAGGCGCTGTTTGCGCCGCAGGAAGGCTCCATCGACCCGCCAGCGATGACCCGTTTGCTGCTGGAGCGCGCCCAGGCCAACGGCGCCAACGTGCTGACCGACACCCAGGTGCTGGCCATCGAATGCCTTGACGGCGCCGTCGCGGCACTCGTTACGACTGGCGGGCTGATTGCCTGCGAGCGCCTGGTACTGGCGGCCGGCACCGAGTGCAAGGCCTTGCTGCAGCCCTTGGGCGTGACATTACCGCTGCACCCGTCGCCGTCGATCCTGATCCGCCTGCGGGCACACGAGCGACTGGTGCACACCCTGATCGCCAGCAACGATCTGGAAATCCGCCAACCGACGCCCGAGCAGGTCCTGGCCGCCGAAGACTACCTTGATGCCGACGGCGAAAAAGGCCCCGAGGCTATTGCCCAGCGGGCGCTGAATACCATTCGGGACAGTTTGCATCGGGGCCAGGAGCTTGAACTGATCAGCACCGAGGTTGGCTGGCGGCCCATGCCGGATGATCGCATTCCGATCATCGGGGCCTTGCCCGCTGTCAGCGGGCTGTACCTGGCGGTGATGCATTCGGGCGTGACCCTGGCAGCGGTGGTCGGTCGCCTGGTTGCGCAAGAGCTGATCGATGGCCAGCTTGCGCCCGAGCTGCGAGGCTGCCGGCCTTCACGCTTCAGCCTGTAGCCACCTTCGACAACCAGCTTTTGAACGCTGCCATCGCCGGGCTCTCGGCCTTCGACTGCAGGCGCGTCAGCCAGTAGCTACCGGTGCTGATGCTCAAGGCAAACGGCTGGCGAATGGCATCGCTGGCCAGCAGCCGTTCGAACATCAGCGGCGGTGCCAGGGCCACGCCGGCGCCTTGCAGGGCCGCTTCCATCATCCCCAGCGACGAATCGAAGACCATGGTCCGCGAAGGCTGCACCGCGCCCGACAGCCCGGCGGCCTGGAACCATTCGGTCCATTCATCGCTGCGGTAGGAGCGCAGCAGGGTTTGTTGCAACAGATCGGCAGGCGTGTGCAGCTGCAGCGCAATCGACGGCACACACAGCACCGACAGCGGCGCCTCCAGCAGCGGCTGCGCATCGATGCCATGCCAGGCGCCGGAGCCAAAGCGAATGGCATAGTCCAGGCCTTCGGCGGCGACATCGACGCGGTTGTTGTTGGTCGACAGGCGCAAATCGATAAACGGGTGCAGGGCCTGGAACTCGGGCAGGCGCGGCAGCAGCCAGCCGACGGCAAAGGTGCCCACCGCGCCCACGGTCAGCACCTCGCGATAATGGCCGCCGTCGAAGCAGTCGAGCGTCTGGGCGATGCGGTCGAAGCATTCACGCAGCACCGGCAGCAAGGTCTCGCCTTCGCTGGTGAGCATAAGCCCGCGCGGCAGGCGCTTGAATAGGGTGACTTTGAGCTGGGCTTCGAGGCTCTTGACCTGATGGCTGACCGCCGCCTGGGTCACACACAGCTCGATAGCCGCGCGGGTGAAGCTCAAGTGCCGGGCCGAGGCCTCGAACGCACGCAGGGCGTTCAGGGGCAAGTGTGGTCGGATCATGCAGACTCCCAAATTTTTCTAATGGCTGCTGCGAAATATCATCGTTTGTGGAGCCTGCGCAGAACGCCTAGATTGGCGCTCCCTGCTGCAGCCAGGCTCACAACAGTCCACTTATGGAAAGGTTGCCGATCATGCACCAAAAAACCAACCTCAAGCCAGGGATTCTGGCCGCCCTGACCCTTAGCCTGGTCACCGGGCAAAGCCTTGCCGATACGTCGCTGGCATCCACGGTAAACGCCGCCGTGCGCCCGCTGATGCAGCAACAGGCCATCCCCGGCATGGCCGTGGCCATCAGCGTCGATGGCCAGCAGCACTACTTTAACTACGGAGTAGCGTCGACGCAGAGCGGCCAGGCGGTGAACGCCGACACCCTGTTCGAGATCGGTTCGGTGAGCAAGACCTTCACCGCCACCCTCGCAGGCTTTGCCGAGGCCAGCGCCAAGCTGAGCCTGGGTGACCCGGCCAGCAAGCACTGGCCTGCGCTCAAAGGCACGGCGTTCGATGGCATCACCCTGCTCAACCTCGGCACCTACAGTGCTGGCGGCCTGCCCTTGCAGTTCCCTGATGAAGTCAAGGGCGAGGCCGACCTGCCCGGCTACTATGGCCACTGGAAGGCCGACTACGCGCCTGGCACCCACCGGCTGTACTCCAACCCCAGCCTTGGCCTGTTTGGCTACCTGACGGCCAAAAGCCTGGGTACGCCGTTTGCCGAGCTGATGGAGAAACAGCTGCTGCCGCAACTGGGCCTGCAGCACAGCTACCTGCAGGTGCCTGCCGCACAGATGGGCAACTACGCCCAGGGGTACAACAAGCAGGACCAGCCGGTGCGCGTCGGCCCCGGGCCACTGGATGGCGAAGCCTACGGTTTGAAAGTGACGGCGGTGGACCTCTTGCACTACCTGGACCTGAACATGCAGCCGCACAGCCTGAGCAAGCCGTTGCAACGGGCCATCGCCACGACGCAGACCGGCTACTACCAGGTCGGTGAAATGACCCAGGGCCTGGGTTGGGAGCAGTATGCCTACCCGGTAAGCCTGGAACAGCTGCAAGCCGGCAATGCGCCGTCCATGGTGCTGCAAGCGCAGCCGGTGACCTGGCTTAAACCGGCGCGGCCACTGCCGGCCAACACCTTGTTGAACAAGACCGGCTCGACCGATGGTTTTGGTGCCTACGTAGCGTTCGTGCCGTCAAAACGCATCGCCATTGTGCTGCTGGCGAACAAGAACTACCCGATTGCCGAGCGGGTGAAGGTGGCGCATCGGATCCTCACGGCTCTGGCCAAGTAGAATCGCGGGGCAAGTCGAGGCGTCGCCCCGCCGCTCCCACAGTGGATTTGTGTACGCCGGACCTGTGGGAGCTGGCTTGCCAGCGATGAAGCCGGTGCAGCCAGCACACCCAGTGTTGCCTGAATTGCGACCGCTGCGCGCTCGATCGCCGGCAAGTCCGGCTCCCACAGGTCCTACGCAGTGCTTAAAGTTGACCTCACGGCAACCCGTTGCGCCCGTGCAAGCGATAGCCTTCACGTTCGCTCAGGCGATCGTAGTAAGCCTCGACCGCCGGCAGCGCCGGGCGCTCCAGCGGCGTCTGCAGCCAGCGGTTGACCGACAGGCCGATGGGAATGTCAGCCAGGGAGAAATCCGCGCCACTGACATAGGCTCCGGTACGCTCCAGCTGACGCTCAAGGAGGGTCATGTTGCGCGCCCAGTTGCGGCAACCCGCCGCCAGCGCTTGCGGGTCCTGGTGGGTCGCGGCCTTGCGCACCAGCGAGACAAAGGCATAGCTCCATGAACCGTTGAGGTCGGTGGCCTGCCAGTCCATCCATTGATCGACCCGCGCCCGTGCCCTGGGCGCGGTCGGGTACAGCTGCTGACCGCCATACTGGCCGGCCAGGTAGCGGATGATGGTGTTGGACTCCCACAAAACGAAATCACCGTCGACGATCACCGGCACCATGGCGTTGGGGTTCAGCGCCAGGAACGCTTCATCCTCGGTCGAGCGAAAGCCCGAGCCCCAGTCTTCGCGCTCGAACGGCAGCTGCAATTCGGCGCAGGTCCACAGCACCTTGCGCACGTTGATCGATGAAGCCTTGCCGAGTATCCGTAGCATCACTCACTCCTGATGGTCGTGTTGTCCCAGGTGTTGCAAAAACAGGCTGAACAGCTCCGATTGGGACGACACCCCAAGCTTGCTGTACAGGTTGCGGCGGTGCACCTTGACCGTCTCCTGGGAGATGTCCAGGCGCTTGGCGATGGCCTTGCTGGAGTTGCCGCGCAGCACCAGGCGGGCCGTTTCCAGTTCGCGGGCCGACAGGGTGTCGCTGCCAAAATGCTCCAGGGCGCGCTCCACCGGCGTCGAATGCTCTGTGACCTGCTGAGGATGCTGCTGGTGCCAGTGCTGGCGCATCAGCGCCAGCAGCCACGGCGCCAGCAGGGTCAACTGGCCGATGGCGGCAGTGTCGTAGCGCTGATTGGCGCCCAACGAAATGGCCAGGACCTTGCCCGCGTCGAGGTTGAGGATCAGCTGCAGCTCGTCCTCGCCGACCAGGGCGCGAAAGTAGTTGTTGAAGTAGTCGCTCTTGCGAAACTCGTCCGGCGCCACCTCTTCCATGCGGTACACGCCATCGGCCAGGCCGTCGCGCATGGCCTGGATGAACGGGTCGAGCAGGTACAGGCCGCCCAGGTACAGCGGTGCCGCCGCAGGCGCATTGCGAAAACCACGGTCGAACTCCTCCAGCACCACAGGCGCACCCTCACGCTCCACCAGCAGGGCCAGCGCTGTGTCGCAAGGCAGCAGTTGATCGAGCAGCACGATCAACTGGTGCCAGAACCCCGGCCTGCCCAGCTGGTCAATGACCCGGGCCAGGCCATGGTGATGGGCGGCGGCTTCGAATAGCAGGTTCACCGGTAACTCCTAGGGGGTAACGATTGGGGGGAATCGCCAGCGGCAGGTCGAGTTCCTAGACTCTGCACACCGGCACGCAGTATTGCCGTTGCTCGAGCACTTGTCATGCTGTGCGAGCAACGGCCATTGCGGGCCCTTCAAACCTTTCAACAGGAGCTGTGAATCAATGCGTGTACGTGATCTGGGCATTCGAATCGGCGTGGGCAACCCTGGCGCATTCAACGCCATCACCGATGTACCGGGCGTGCGTGTCGGCCATCACACCGTGCAGCGCGGCAGCGGCGACAACGCGGTCAACACCGGGGTCACGGTGATCGAGCCACGGGCCCGGGCCGCCAGCCTGCAGCCGTGCTTTGCCGGCGTGCACGTGCTCAATGGCAATGGTGATGCCACTGGCCTTGAGTGGATTCGCGAGGCTGGCCTGCTGACCACCCCGATTGCCTACACCAACACCCACAGCGTCGGCGTGGTCCGCGATGCGCTGGTGGCGGCCGAGCGCGAGATGGGCAAGGCCCGTACCTACTGGTGCATGCCCACGGTGCTGGAAACCTACGACGGCGTGCTCAACGACATCTGGGGTCAGCATGTGACTGCCGAGCATGTCCACGCAGCGCTTGGCGCGGCGCAGTCGGGGCCGGTGGCCGAAGGTTGCGTCGGTGGCGGCACCGGGATGATCTGCCACGAATTCAAGGGCGGTATCGGTACCTCTTCGCGGGTACTGGACAGCGCGGCCGGCGGCTGGACCGTCGGCGTGCTGGTGCAGGCCAACTACGGTGTGCGCGGCGCCTTGCGGGTAGCCGGCTACCCGGTCGGCCAGGTGCTGGGGGAGGTGCATTCACCCTTTAGCGCACCGCGCACTGTCGGCGAACCGGGCATGGGCTCTATCGTCATCACCCTGGCCACCGACGCGCCGCTGCTGCCGCACCAGTGCACGCGCCTGGCGCAACGGGCCAGTGTCGGCCTGGCGCGGGTCGGCGGCGGCACCGAAGACTCCAGCGGCGACATCTTCATCGCCTTCTCCACCGGCAACAGCCTGCCGGCGGCCAACTTCGGCCACCCGGGGGCGCCGACCAGCACGGTGCAGATGGTCAACAACGACCATATCTCGGCGTTGTTCAGCGCGGCGGCCGATGCCGTGGAGGAAGCCATCGTCAATGCCCTGCTGGCGGCCACCGACCTTGAGGCCCATGGCAGCAAGGTGCTGGCCCTCAAGCCCGAGCAATTGCTCAAGGCCCTGCACGCCGTGGGTTGGCGGGCCGCGCCAGATACTGCGGACAAGGCCTGACAGCGAAAGGCACTCGTTGCTGCGACAATTTGTCGGTATGGTGGTGTTCTGAAGATGGACGTTTACCCGCTCACAGGAAACCCAGAATGCCCCAACGCGAAGTCATCAATGCATCTGTCAGCCCAAAAGGCAGCCTGGAAACACTGTCTCAACGAGAAGTACAGCAACTGAGTGAAGCCGGTTCCGGCAGCCTGTACACCCTGTTCCGCCAGTGCGCGCTGGCAATCCTCAACACCGGCGCGCATGTCGACAACGCCAAGACCATCCTCGAGGCCTACAAGGACTTCGAGGTACGCATTCACCAGCAGGACCGCGGCGTGCGCCTGGAGCTGCTGAACGCGCCGGCTGATGCCTTCGTCGATGGCGAAATGATCGCCAGCACCCGCGAAATGCTCTTCAGCGCCCTGCGCGATATCGTCTACACCGAAAGCGAACTGGCCAGTCAGCGCATCGATCTGGAAAGCTCCCAGGGCATCACCGACTACGTTTTCCACCTGTTGCGCAACGCCCGTACCCTGCGCCCGGGCGTGGAGCCGAAAATGGTCGTGTGCTGGGGCGGTCACTCGATCAGCACCGAGGAATACCAGTACACCAAGAAGGTCGGCCACGAGCTGGGCCTGCGCAAGCTGGACGTCTGCACCGGCTGCGGCCCGGGCGTGATGAAAGGCCCGATGAAGGGCGCGACCATCGCCCACGCCAAGCAGCGCATGAGCGGCAGCCGCTACCTGGGCCTGACCGAGCCGGGCATCATCGCCGCCGAAGCGCCCAACCCGATCGTCAACGAGCTGGTGATCCTGCCGGATATCGAAAAACGCCTGGAAGCCTTCGTGCGTGTCGGCCACGGCATCATCATCTTCCCCGGTGGCGCCGGTACTGCCGAAGAGTTCCTCTACCTGCTCGGCATCCTCATGCACCCGGACAACCGTGGCCTGCCGTTCCCGGTGATCCTCACCGGGCCGAAAAGCGCGGCGCCGTACCTGCAGCAGCTGCATGCCTTCGTACGTGCCACCCTCGGCGAATCGGCGCAGGCGCATTACCAGATCATCATCGACGACCCGGCCGAAGTGGCCCGGCAGATGGTCGACGGGCTCAAGGAGGTCAAGCAGTTCCGCCGCGAGCGCAATGACGCCTTCCACTTCAACTGGCTGCTGAAGATCGAAGAGGGCTTCCAGCGTCCCTTCGACCCGACCCACGAAAACATGACCGGGCTCGCGCTCAGCCGCGAACTGCCGCCGCACGAACTGGCCGCCAACCTGCGCCGGGCGTTTTCCGGGATTGTCGCCGGCAACGTCAAGGACAAGGGCATCCGCCTCATCGAAGAAAAAGGCCCGTACGAAATCAAGGGTGACAGCGCTGTGCTCGAACCTCTTGGCCACCTGCTGCAAGCATTCGTCGACCAGCACCGGATGAAGCTGCCGGGCGGTGCCGAATACGTGCCCTGCTACCGCGTCGTGAGCTGATTCAAGCCCCTCCCCCGTTTGCGGGCACAGCCTGTGCCCGCAACATTTGCTGCTATTTTCCTACCCCGCTCAGTGAACCTGCCTGCAGAAATATGGTCTTTCAGCTGGCGGCCTGCGCGCACGCCGCCTCTTCACCGGCCCAGTCATCGGGCTTTTATTGTTTATTTCACGCGAAGACCATCATGCCTATCTCTCGTCCTGTTGCTGCGGCGCCCACGCTGTTTTCCTCCTCCAACCCGGGCGCGCGCCGCCTGCTGACGGCCAGCCTGATAGGCGCCCTATTGGTCCTCGCCACCCCGCTACAGGCCGAAGAAGCTGCCAGCAGCAACGAGCGCTGGGTCAGCGACAGCCTGGCCACCTACGTGCGCAGCGGCCCCACCGATGGCCACCGCATCGTCGGCAACCTCAAGTCCGGGCAGAAGGTCACCCTGCTGGCCACCCAGGGCAACTACAGCCAGGTGCGCGGCGAGTCCGGCGACACCGTGTGGATCACCAGCAGCGACCTGCAGACCGTGCCCGGCCAGGCCGAGCGCCTGCCGCAACTGACCGGGCAGGTGACCCAGCTCAGCGAGCAGTTGAAAACCATCGACGACAGCTGGAAGACCCGGGTGCAAGGCATGCAGGAGACGCTTGATTCGCGCAAGGCGCTGATCGACGAGCTGGAAGCGCGCAACAAGGCGCTGAATGCCGAGCTCGGCGATACCCAGTCGGAACTGCGCAGCACCCAGGCGCGCCTGGGTGACGAGAACAAGCAGGTGCTGATGCGCTATATGGTCTACGGCGGCGGCATCGCCGGTGCCGGCCTGCTCGCCGGCTTGATCCTGCCGGCCTTAAGCCGTGGGCGTAAGCGTAATGATCGGTGGTTCTGAGGAATAGTCCTAGGACGCTCAGCGCCCCCTGTGGGAGCTGGCCTTGCCAGCGATCGGCCGCGCAGCGGTCGTGATCCGCAGCATCCAGCCAAACGTCATCCCCGCCGCTGCCAGCAGAATCAACCCTGAACCCGCCAGTTGCAGCACGCCCAACGGGTGCCCCAGGGCCAGCCAGTCGACCAGGATCGCCACCACCGGGTAGATGAACGACAAGGCGCCGACCAGGCTGGTGGGGATCTTCTGGATAGCGCTGTACAGCAGGGTCGACATCAGCCCGGTGTGGACGATGCCAATGGTGGCCAGCCAGGCCCAGGTAGCGGGCGCACGCGTCATCCCCGGCACCTGCGCAAAGGGCGCCAGCAGCCCTACACCGACCAGCATCTGGATCAGCACGATCAATTGCGGCGCCACACCGTGCAATCGCTTGGTGATCACGGCGGCAACCGCATAGAAAAACGCCGCGCCCAGCGCCATTAACACGCCCAGACGGTAGTCACCGGCGACCGCATCAGCGCTCGATCCGGCCATGACGATCAGCAGCATCCCCGCGAACGCCGCCAGCAACCAGCCGGCTTTGTTAGCGGTCATCTTCTCGGCGAACAACAGCATCCCCAAGCCCACCAGCATAAACGGCTGGGTGTGGTAGACCACGGTGCTCACAGCGATCGAGGCATGCCCATAGGCGCTGAACAGCAACACCCAGTTCAGCACCAGCGCCACCCCGCCGACTGCCGCCGCCAACGCCTGGCGCCAGCTAATCCTCCCTCGCCGCAGCAAACCCAGCCCGGCACAGGCCAGCAGTAATGCCAACGCACCGAACAGGCAGCGCCAGAACACCACGGCGGCCGCAGGCTGGTCTGCGGCCAGGACGAACCAGCCAACCGTGCCGGAGATCAGCATGGCGGCGGTCATCTCCAGGGTGCCGCGTGTTTTCAGGTGCATGGTGGGCTGACTCCTGTCATATCGAACAAAGGTCCGTTATGCTGAACAGATGAAAACCGTTCGTCAAGACGAACAATTGACCGGTATAGCGAACACATGATCGAAGCACACTCCCCCATCCTCCTGCTGGCCAGCGCCATCCGCCGCGAGCGTGAGCGCCTGGGCCTGTCAGTGACCGAACTGGGCAAGCGCGCAGGCCTGGCCAAGTCCACCCTGTCGCAGCTGGAGTCCGGGGTCGGCAACCCCAGCCTGGAAACCCTCTGGGCCCTGGCCGGCGCGCTGCAGGTGCCGGTCAGCCGGCTGATGGGCCAGCCGCGCCAGCATGTGCAGGTGATTCGCGCCAATGAAGGCGCCGCCAGCCACGCCGAGCAGGCCAATTACGCCGCCACCTTGCTCGCTGCCTGCCCGGCGGGGGCTCAGCGCGATATTTACCGGGTGCGGGTGCAGCCCGGTGAGCCACGGCTGTCAAAACCGCATCCACCGGGTACCCTTGAGCATGTGATCCTGTGCCACGGCCGCGCCCGAGTGGGCCCGGTCGAGCAGGCGGTGACGCTGGCGGCCGGCGACTACATGAGCTATTCGGCCGATACCCCGCATCTGTTCGACGCGCTGGACGCCGACACCCTGGCCGTGATGCTGATCGAACACGCCTGAACGAGGACTGCCCATGAGCGAATTGCTGCTGCGCCGCCTGCACTTGCCGGCGCCGATGGGCCAGGTGCTGATCGTCAGTGACGGCCAGCAACTGTTGGCACTGGAATTCGATGCGCCCGAAAAACGCCTGCTGCGGCTGCTGCGCACCCGCTTCGGCACAGGCGTGCAGTTGCGTGAAACCGCGGGGCTGGCGGCGCTCGCCGATGCCGTGCAGGCCTACTGCACGGGCCAATTGCAGGCGTTTGATGCAGTGCCCATTGACGCTGGCGGCACCCCGTTCCAGCAGCGCGTCTGGGCGGCGTTACGAGCCATCCCGGTGGGCAGCACCCGCACCTACGGGCAGATCGCCGCACAGCTCGGCAACCCCGCAGCCGCGCGGGCGGTGGGCCTGGCCAATGCGCTGAATCCGGTGAGCCTGGCCATCCCCTGCCATCGGCTGGTCGGCAGCAACGGCGCGCTGACCGGCTATGGTGGCGGTATTGAACGCAAGCGCTGGTTGCTGGAGCACGAACGTCGTAACTCAGACGACGGCTGATGCTGGCTGAACCGGCCTCATCGCTGGCAAGCCAGCTCCCACAGGTTTTGCACAAACCCTGAGAGCGGCGCCGACCCTGTGGGAGCGGGCCTTGCCCGCGATCGAGCGCGCAGCGCTCGCAATCCCGGTGAATTTACGTCAGCCTGGCTATCATCTGTGCTCTTTCAGGAAGGAACCGCCCCTCATGTCCCTCGTCACCACCTACCTCACCGGCCTGCGTCAGGCGCTGCCAAGCGAGTCACTTGAGCAGTTGAACCTTGCCCACGGCGCTTCGGCCGAAGGCCTGCAGACGCTCACTGAGCGTTACCCGCTATGCCCCGCCAGCCTGCTGGAACTGCTCGGCCATATCGACGGGACCCATTTCCGAGCCTACCCAGGCGGCACGGTCATCGTCCTGATCCTCGGCTCGGACGTGTTCGAGTACCCCTACTTCCTCAGCGCCGCCGCACAGATCCTCGAAGACGCCAGGGGTTACACCGACAGCATTCGCGGCATCTACGGCGATTACCTGGACGAATACCCGGAAACCGTCGGCCCGGGCATCGACATCGACCTGGGCATGAACCAGCGCCTGTGCTTCTCCCACTGCATGAACAATGGCGGCACCTCGAAGCTGTACATCGACTTCAACCCCGCCGCCGGCGGCACCGTCGGCCAGGTGCTGCGCTACCTGCACGACCCCGACAGCTATGAAGTGATTGCCGACAGCTTCGATCAGTACCTGCAGCAGTTGATCGACAGCGACTTCGCCTTTGTTGAACGGGAGATCTGAGCGCCATTACCCATTCAGGGTTACTCCATCAACGTGATTACCGCCCACGCCGTCGCGCCGCATACTCGGTTCCAGCCCTACGCAAGGAACCCCGATGAAGATCGAACTGATACAACTCGCCGGCCGCGACGGCGATACCGCCTACAACCTGCAACGTACCCTTGAGGCCATCGCCGGTTGCGCGGCCGACAGCGACTTGCTGGTGTTCCCGGAAACCCAGCTGATGGGCTTTGCCAGCGCCGCGCAATTGCCCGAGGTCGCTGAAGCCGTGGATGGCCCCAGCGTCCAGGCCGTGCTGCAGGCCGTGCGTGAACGCGATGTCGCGGTGGTGATCGGTCTGGCCGAAAAGGCCGACGGCCGCTACTACAACACCTCGCTGCTGCTGACCCCCGAGGGCATCGCCCTGCGCTACCGCAAGACCCACCTGTGGCCCTCGGAGCGCGGCCTGTTCATGCCCGGCGATCGCTACGCCACAACCACCTGGAAAGGCCTGCGCATCGGCCTGCTGATCTGCTACGACATCGAGCTGCCGGAAAGCAGCCGCGCCCTGGCGCAACTGGGCGTCGACCTGATCGTGGTCAGCAACGGCAACATGGACCCCTACGGCCCGGTGCATCGCACCGCGATCATGGCCCGCGCCCAGGAAAACCAGGCCTTTGCGCTGATGGTCAACCGCGTCGGCGCAGGCGATGACGGCCTGGTGTTCGCCGGCGCCAGCGCGGTGGTCGACCCGCACGGGCGCCTGCTGTTCGAGGCTGGGCGCGAGGCCTGCCAGCAGGTCATCGAGCTGGACCTGCAACAACTCGAACACGCCCGCCGCGCCTACGACTACCTGGCCGACCGGCGCCTGCAACTGCCCGGCCAACGCATCGAACACCCTGACGGGCGCCGCGAACTGCTGATCCCCTGAGCGCTATCCCTTACAACAAGAGCCCGGAGAGCCCCATGAAGTCGACCCGCCCTATCCCCCTGGTACTCGCCGCGCTGCTCAACGTCGCCGTCGCCCAGGCCGCCGAAAGCAGCGCACCCAGCGTGCATATCTACAACTGGTACGACTACATCGCCCCCAACACCACCAAGGAATTTCAACAGGCCTCGGGCATCGCCCCGGTGTATGACGTGTTCGACAACAGCGATGTGATGCAGAGCAAGCTGATGGCCGGGCGCAGTGGCTATGACGTGGTATTTGCCAGCGGCGACCTGTTGCCCAACCTGATCAAGGCCGGGGTGCTGGCCGAGCTCGACCGCAGCCAGTTGCCCAACTTGCCGCACCTGGACCCACAGATCCTCGCCAAACTGCAGAACAACGACCCCGGCAACCGCTTCGCTGCTCCGTATTTATGGGGTACCACGGGCCTGGGGTATGACGTCGACAAGGTCAAGGCGCGCCTGGGCGATGCCGCACCGCTCAACTCCTGGGACCTGATTTTCAAGGAAGAAAACATCGCCAAGCTGGCCGACTGCGGCGTGGCCATGCTCGATGCGCCCAACGAGATCATCCCCATCGCCCTGCACTACCTGGGCCTGCCCTATAACAGCAAGAACCCCGAAGACTACCGCAAGGCCGAAGCGCTGCTGCTCAAAATACGCCCGCACATCGCCTACTTCGACTCTTCGCGCTTTATCTCGGACCTGGCCAACGGCAATGTCTGCGTGGTCCTGGGCTGGTCGGGCGGGGTGTTCGATGCAAGGCTGGCCGCCGATAACGCCAACAACGGTCGCGACATCCGCTACGCCATTCCCCGCGA
>NZ_JH650760.1:0-1764 GCF_000259195.1 Pseudomonas donghuensis | reverse complement strand
GATGAAGGGCGGCCCGCCGATAACGCCAACAACGGTCGCGACATCCGCTACGCCATTCCCCGCGAAGGCGCGCCACTGTGGCTGGAGAACATGGTGCTGCTCAAGGATGCGCCCAACCCGCAGCAAGGCCTGGCCTTCATCAACTACATGCTGCGCCCCGAGGTGATCGCGGCCTCGACCAACTACCTCGGCTACCCCAACGCCAACAAGGATGCCGCGCCGCTGGTGGAGGCGAAGATTCGCGACAACCCCTCGGTGTACCCGCCCCAGGCAGTGCTCGACACCCTGTTCGCCCTGGAGCCGCTGCCACTTAAATACGAGCGCATCCGCACCCGGGTGTGGAGCAAGGTCAAGACCGGGAGTTAGTGTGGCGAAGGCTCCCGGCAACCGCTAAGCCTCAATCCTCCAGCGGTTTGGGTGGTGGCAAGGGCTTGGCGGGTTTTGCCGGCTTGGCCGCTTTGCCATCCTTGCCTGGCTTGGCCTCTTTAGTCTTTGTGGCATCAGTCTTGAGATCGGCAACGGTCGGCGGCACGATGGCTTTCTCTGCCGCCGGCAACTGGTCAACCGCGTCGAAAATCGCCTTGGGTTCAAGGGTGCCGGGGTGTTCGATCCGGTGCTGCTCACCATCCTTGCCCACCAGTACCACCTGGGTGACCACCGTATCCCGGGCACTGAACTTGAACTGGCGGATCAAGGCCATGGTGGCCTGCTGATCGAGGTCTTTGCCATCGCGCTTGCCCATCATGCCGGCGACGCTGTACAGCACCAGATTGCGCTCCTGGAAGGCAGCCTTGGTGGCCGGGTCTTCCAACGCTGCGTTCAACGCGCGAAGGGTCGGGTCGGCGGTACTGGGGGCAAGCACAACCAAGGGGCGGGCCTTGTACAGATCCTGGCCCAAGGGGTCATCACTATCGGCAGCGAGGGCGGGACCGGCAACAATGGCCAGCAAGGTGGCGAGGGTCAGTGACCGGACAAGCATGCGCATCTCCTTTCAAATTCCATGCATCAAAGACTACAAATCGCGACGAAAGATCCGGGTTGCGAGCCTAAACTACAGGGCCAGATGAGTGGGCAAGGCAAAGGTAACTTCCGATTACCAAGTGCGACCTTGGATGCACACCGAAAGGTCTGTCATCCGATTCTGAGGATAGCTGAAGGCCGCCTGCCATGCCCGACGACCACCCTGGAAAAAGGCCTGAACCATGAGCATTGCCGACACCCTGCTGTTGTTGCTGATCCTTGTTACCGCCCTGGGTTGCGGGTTGATGGGCGGGTTGTTCTTCGCCTTCTCCAACTTCGTCATGCAGGCCCTGGAGCGCATCCCGGCGCAGAGCGCAGTCACGGCCATGCAGTCGATCAACCAGGTGGTGCTCAACCGCCTGTTCCTCTCGCTGTTTCTCGGCACCGCCATTACCTGTGCGATTCTGCTGACCTGGGCCTGGTTGCGCTGGCCATTGCCGGGCAGCCTGTGCATCGGCATCGGCAGCGGCCTGTATTTGCTTGGTAACGTGCTGGTGACCATGCTCTTCAACGTGCCGCGCAACCAGAGCCTGGCACGCCTGGACCCGGCCAGTAGCGAGGCGGCCAGTGCCTGGCCGAGCTATGCGCGGGTATGGAACCGCTGGAACCACGTGCGCACCATTACCGCCCTGGCGGCGACGGCCTGGTTGATGGTGGCGTTGCTACGGGTGGTGTGGACTCAATAGCGGCTGCTCAGCTCCCACAGTAGATCTGCGCACGCCGGACCTGTGGGAGCTGGCCTTG
>NZ_JH650759.1:277804-298990 GCF_000259195.1 Pseudomonas donghuensis | reverse complement strand
TTGAAGTTTTTCAGAATTTCTCTTTCAACCTCAACCACTTGACTCGCTGCGATCTCTCGTCAGCGGGAGGCGAATTCTACAGCGTTTCAAACCGCTGTCAACTGCCTTTTTCACCGCTGTCGATCTTTCGATCGAAGCCCCTCCGGAACGCCCTGAAACTGCTAACTCGTTGAAACTCAAGGAGTTTTCAGTTCCGACTGCGCCGGAAGTGGGGCGAATTATAGACAGATCCACAGGGGCGTCAAGGACTTATTTCAACTTTGTTTCAGCGGCGGCGTTTTAGCTATAAGCCACAAGCTTCAAGCTGCAAGTAGAAGCGCTAGCACCGCGCTCAACTTGCAGCTTGCAGCTAACGCCTTAGAGGCTCGGGAAGGCAAACTGCGAAGCTTCATGGCTGGCACGTTGTGGCCAGCGCTGGGTAATGGCTTTGCGGCGCGTGTAGAAACGCACGCCATCCGGGCCATAAGCATGCAGGTCGCCGAACAGCGAACGCTTCCAGCCACCGAAGCTGTGGTAAGCCACCGGTACCGGCAGCGGGACGTTGACGCCGACCATACCCACTTCGATTTCGTCGCAGAACAGGCGCGCCGCTTCACCGTCACGGGTAAAGATGCAGGTGCCGTTACCGTACTCGTGTTCGTTGATCAGGCGCATCGCCTCTTCCAGGCTGTCCACACGCACGACGCAGAGTACCGGCCCGAAGATCTCTTCTTTATAGATGCTCATCTCGGGGGTTACGCGATCGAACAGAGTGCCGCCGACAAAGTAGCCGTCTTCGTTACCGGCAACCCGGTAGCCACGGCCGTCGACCACCAACTGCGCACCAGCAGCCACACCTTGGTCGATGTAGCCAACCACCTTGTCACGGGCCGCTGCGGTAACCAGCGGGCCCATGTCCAGGCCGCAGGAAGTGCCGGCACCAATCTTCAGCGCCTTGATCTGCGGCTCAAGCTTGGCGATCAGTGCATCAGCCACCTGGTCGCCGACGCATACGGCCACGGAGATTGCCATGCACCGCTCACCGCAAGAACCGTACGCTGCGCCCATCAGCGCGCTGACGGCATTGTCCAGGTCGGCATCAGGCATCAGCACCGCGTGGTTTTTCGCCCCGCCCAGGGCCTGGACGCGTTTGCCGCGCTTGGTGCCTTCGGCATAGATGTATTCGGCAATCGGCGTTGAACCGACGAAACTCAGGGCCTTGACCTCTGGCGCCTCGATCAGCGCATCAACCGCTTCCTTGTCACCATGCACCACGTTGAGCACGCCTTTCGGCAGGCCGGCTTCGTGCAGCAGCTGGGCTATCAGCAGAGTCGAGCTCGGGTCACGCTCCGACGGTTTGAGGATGAAGCAGTTACCGCAGGCAATCGCCAGTGGGTACATCCACAGCGGCACCATGGCCGGGAAGTTGAACGGGGTGATACCGGCCACCACGCCCAGCGGCTGGAAATCGGACCAGGCATCGATGTTCGGGCCGACGTTGCGGCTGTACTCGCCCTTGAGCACTTCCGGGGCGGCGCAGGCGAACTCGACGTTCTCGATGCCGCGCTTGAGTTCACCGGCGGCGTCCTCCAGGGTCTTGCCGTGCTCTTCGCTGATCAGTTGGGAGATACGCGCCTCGTTCAGCTCCAGCAATTGCTTGAAGCGGAACATCACCTGGGCGCGCTTGGCCGGCGGCGTATTGCGCCAGGCCGGGAACGCGGCCTTGGCCGAATCGATGGCTTGCTGCACGGTTTGCTTGCTGGCCAGGGCGACCTTGTGGATAGCCTGGCCAGTGGACGGGTTGAAGACATCGGCGGTGCGCGCGTCGGCAGCAACCAGTTCGCCATTGATCAGGTGTTGAACAGTGCTCATGCAGAACTCCAGAAAGGGGGTATGCCAGGGCGCGAGATCACTCGCGCCCGCTTCTTATATAGAGAGAGGAACGATCAATCGACCTGGTTGATGGCCTCACCCACCGCATCGAACAGACGATCCAGTTCCTGTGCCTGGCTGTTGAAGGTTGGGCCGAACTGCAGGGTGTCGCCGCCGAAGCGCACATAGAAGCCGGCTTTCCACAGCTTCATGGCAATCTCGTACGGACGCACGATGGCATCGCCGTCACGGGCGGCAATCTGGATCGCCCCGGCCAGGCCGTAGTTACGAATGTCGATGATGTTCTTCGCGCCCTTGACCCCGTGCAGCACCTTCTCGAAGTGCGGCGACAGTTCGGCGGCAGCCTGTACCAGGTTTTCCTTCTCCAGCAGGTCCAGCGCGGCGATACCGGCGGCGCAGGCCACCGGGTGCGCCGAGTAGGTGTAGCCGTGGGGGAATTCCACCGCGTATTCCGGGGTCGGCTGGTTCATGAAGGTCTGGTAGATCTCGCTGCTGGCGATCACCGCGCCCATCGGGATGGCGCCGTTGGTGACCTGCTTGGCAATACACATCAAATCCGGGGTAACGCCGAAGGCATCGGCACCGAACATCGAACCCATGCGGCCGAAGCCGGTAATCACTTCGTCGAAGATCAGCAAGATGTTGTGCTGGTCGCAGATTTCCCGCAGGCGTTTCAGATAACCCTTGGGTGGCGGCAGCACGCCGGCGGAACCGGCCAGCGGTTCGACGATCAGCGCGGCGATGTTCGAGGCATCGTGCAGCTCGATCAGTTTGAGCATTTCATCGGCCAGGGCGATACCGCCCTCTTCCGGCATGCCCTTGGTGAAGGCATTGCCCGGCAGCAGGGTGTGCGGAAGGTGATCGACGTCGAGCAACTGGCCGAACAGCTTGCGGTTACCGTTGACGCCACCCAGGCTGGTGCCGGCGATGTTCACCCCGTGATAGCCACGGGCACGGCCGATCAGCTTGGTCTTGGTGGCCTGGCCTTTCAGGCGCCAGTAGGCACGGACCATCTTCACCGCGGTGTCGGCGCACTCGGAACCGGAGTTGGTATAGAAGACGTGATTAAGGTTGCCCGGGGTCAGGTCGGTGATCTTCTCGGCCAGCTGGAACGACAGCGGGTGACCGAACTGGAAGGCCGGCGAGTAATCGAGCACGCCCAACTGGCGCGAGACCGCCTCCTGGATCTGCTTGCGGGTGTGACCGGCGCCGCAGGTCCACAGGCCGGACAGCGCGTCATAGATCTTGCGCCCCTTGTCGTCGGTCAGGTAGCTGCCTTCGGCGGCGACGATCAGCCGTGGATCGCGCTGAAAATTGCGGTTGGCGGTGTAGGGCATCCAGTGGGCGTCCAGCTTGAGCTGGCTGGCCAGACCGACAGGAGCGTTTTCAGGCAGATTCATCGGACAAGTCCTCGCAAGGCAATTGGGCAGCGACAAGTGTTGTTGCAGCTAAATTGGCATGAGCATAAAGTTTGGAAAACCTGGCTTTTCTAATCTTCAGATCAACTTTAGTTAAACATTCATTCAAAACTTGCAGTCGCAAGGATGTTACAAAGTGTTTCCATGCATCCCGGCAAGGCGCATGATGCCGGCGGCCCCCTTCAGGAGACTTGGCGCAGGACGCGCAAGCACGCCCACCATGAAAACCATCCTGTGTTTAATGATCTGCGCCCTGGTTGGCGCCGCCGTACAGTTTGCTGGTGTGCCTCACGGGCTGCTGCTGGGCACCATCGTCGCCAGTGCCACGCTGGTCAGCCGGCTGCGCTTTACTCCCAACCTGCGCTTTGGCCTGGAATATGTGCAACTGGTCATGGGTATCGCCACCGGGCTGATGTTCGAGGCCTGGGATAGCGCCACAGTGGCCAGCATCCTGCCGAGCCTGGGTTTTCTGCTGTTGTGCCTGAGTGCGCAGATCAGCGTTGCCGGCCTGTGGCTGTTCAAGGGCTGCGGCTGGAGCCTCAAGGATTCGCTGCTGGCGGTTTACCCCGGCGCCCTGGCTGCGGTGTTCGACTTGCTGGAGTCGGAACGGGCTTCCAGCAAGGTGATCGTCGTGCACCTGATGCGCCTGGTGTCGATCACCCTGCTGGTCAGCCTGTGCATTCGCGCAGGTAGCGATGCACCTGCAGTCGCGAGCGCCTCGCTCACCCCGAGCCTGTTGCTGACCCTGGCATCGCTGCTTGCCCTGTGCATCCTGCTGGGGCGCCTGCTGCTCAAGCTTGGTGTTCCCGCGCCCTTCATGCTCACGGCGATCATCGCCACGGCGGCCTATGTAAAGCTTGGCTTGCTGCAGGCTTTTCACATGCCCGGCTGGAGCGTGGACTTCGCCGCGCTGATCCTCGGTGTGCTGATCGGCGCCAGGTTCAGGGAAATCAGCCTCAAGGAGCTCATCCGTCACGGCAGCGCCGGGCTGATGTCCGTGGGCTTGATGCTGCTGGTCGCCGCAGCCTTTGCCGGAGTGGCCGCCAAGGTCCTGGGCAGCGACCCCTTCACCCTGTGGCTGGCCTACATGCCCGGCGCCATCGAAACCATCGCCATCGTCGCCTTCAGCGGCGGGCTGAATGTGGTGTTCGTGCTGTCTCATCACCTGGTGCGAATGCTGCTGTTGCACTTCGCCCCGGCCCTGATCGTTCAGGCCCGTCGCTGGCGCGAGAATGTCTGATCAGCGTATGTTGTGTGCCTTTCATGTCCCTGAACGCAGAGGCATCGCGTGAAACGTCCACAACCCCTGGCCCAGGTCAGCGATTTCGATATCCGCCTGTTGAAGATCTACCGCAGCGTGGTGGAGTGCGGCGGTTTTTCGGCTGCCGAGAACGTGCTGGGCATCGGCCGTTCGGCCATCAGCCAGCAGATGAGCGACCTTGAGCAGCGCTTGGGCCTGCGCCTGTGCCAGCGCGGGCGCGCCGGTTTCTCGCTGACCGAAGAAGGCCGCGAGGTGTATCACTCGGCGCTGCAGTTGCTCAGCGCCCTGGAGAGCTTTCGCACCGAGGTCAACGGCCTGCACCAGCATTTGCGCGGCGAACTGAACATCGGCCTGACCGACAACCTGGTGACCCTGCCGCACATGCGCATTACCCATGCCCTGGCCCAGCTCAAGGATCGCGGCCCGGACGTGCGCATCCAGATTCGCATGATCGCCCCCAGCCAGGTCGAACAGGGCGTGCTCGATGGCAGCCTGCATGTTGGCGTGGTGCCGCAGACCAGCCCGCTGTCGGGCCTTGAGTACCAGCCGCTGTACAGCGAACGCTCGCTGCTCTACTGCGCGGTCGGCCATCCGCTGTTCTATGCCGACGATCGGCAACTGGACGACGAGCGTCTCAACAGCCAGGACGCCATCGCGCCGACCTTCCGCCTGCCCGCCGATATCCAGGCCCATTACCAGGCGCTGAACTGCACCGCCAGCGCCTCCGACCGCGAAGGCATGGCCTTCCTGATTCTGACCGGGCGCTACATCGGCTACCTGCCTGACCACTACGCGACGTTCTGGGTGCAGCAAGGCCGCTTGCGCGCGCTCAAGCCCGCCGAGCGCTTCTACGACCTGAGCCTGTGCTGGGTAACGCGCAAAGGCCGACGCCCGCACCTGGTACTGGAAAGCTTCCTTGAAAGCCTGGCGGCTACTCGCTGAGAGCTAATGCTGGTAGGTTAACCAGTCATAAGAGATACCCATTGCCTTGTCTGGAATCGTTCATGACCTTTGAAGTCCCTGCGCATCGCCTCCAAGTCTCGGGCAAGCCCGCCGGCCGCATTCGCCAGAAGAACGAGCAGGCCATCATCCAGGCCGCCGAGGACGAATTCGCCCGCCACGGCTTCAAGGGCACCAGCATGAACACCATCGCCCTCAAGGCCGGGTTGCCCAAGGCCAACCTGCACTACTACTTCACCAACAAGCTTGGCCTGTATGTGGCGGTGTTGAGCAACATCATCGAGCTGTGGGACAGCACCTTCAACGCCTTGACCGTCGACGATGATCCGGCCCAGGCATTGAGCAGCTACATCCGCACCAAAATGGAATTCTCCCGGCGCAACCCGCAGGCATCACGGATCTTCGCCATGGAGATCATCAGCGGCGGGCAGTGCCTGAGCGATTATTTCAGCGAAGACTACCGCGCCTGGTTCAAGGGCCGTGCCGCGGTGTTCCAGGCCTGGATCGACGCCGGCAAGATGGACCCGGTCGACCCGGTGCACCTGATTTTCCTGCTGTGGGGCAGCACCCAGCACTATGCCGACTTCGCCACCCAGATCTGCCAGGTCACCGGCCGCAGCCGCCTGACCAAGCAGGACATGGAAGACGCCAGCAACAATCTTATCCACATCATTCTCAAAGGCTGTGGCCTGACACCTCGCGACTGAACCTGCCTTATGCCTTTTACCCTGCTCGACACCTGCGAGTTTCGCGAAGAGATTCGCAAGAGCCGTTTCATCACCCTGGCTGCGCCGATCAGCAGCCCGGCCGACGCCATGAGCTTCATCGAAACCCATAGCGACCTCGCTGCCACCCACAATTGCTGGGCCTGGAAACTCGGCGGACAATACCGCAGCAGCGACGACGGCGAACCCGGCGGCACCGCTGGGCGGCCGATCCTGGCTGCAATCGAGGCCCAGGACTGCGACCAGGTGGTGGTGCTGGTGATCCGCTGGTACGGCGGCATCCAACTGGGCACCGGCGGCCTGGCTCGTGCCTACGGCGGTGGCGCCAATAAATGCCTGCAGCAAGCAGAAAAACGCTTGCTGGTCAGCCGCAGCGAACTGACCTGCAGCTGCAGTTTCAGCGAACTGGCGCTGCTCAAGCTGCGCGTGGCCGAGGCCGATGGCCTGGTACTGGACGAACAGTTCACCGCCAATGGCGTCGACCTGCGCCTGGCCCTTGGCGAAGAACAGATCGAAGTGCTGCAGCGTCAGCTGGCCGACCTCAGCCGTGGCCGAATCCTGCTGGAACGCGCCTGAACATTTGCCCACATTCACTGTGGGCCCGGCTGTGGATAAGCTCTGAGCATTCGGCTGTGAGCCTTTAACCACGGGGCCTGCAGAAGAACGATCATATTTTGATCAAGATCTGATGACAGTGCTTCAACTGTCGAAAAATCAGCGAGTTATCCCCAGTTATTGCCAGGGCACAGCGGCCCTGACAGGCTTGTGTCCAGCGTTCACGCTTGCACACAAATACTGTGGAGCAAACTGTGGATAAGCCGTGCACCCCTGCGCCAACGGCTTGCTGGGCCACGGCTTGGCTAGACTGGTTATTCTTTGATCAACGATTGATGCCCCCTTGAAAGGAGTTCCCTATGTCCACGAACAAGACCGCCCTGATCATCGGCGCCTCGCGCGGCCTGGGCCTTGGCCTGGTGCAGCGCCTGGTGGAAGATGGCTGGAATGTGGTTGCCACTGTCCGCGACCTGGCCAAGGCCGAAGCCCTGAGCACCCTGCCCCGGGTGCAGGTGCAAACCCTTGAGATGAACAACGCCCGCCAGCTCGATGCACTGCAGGAACGTCTCGCTGCACACACCTTCGACCTGCTGTTCGTCAACGCCGGGGTCAAGGGCCCGGAGGAGCAGAACCCGGAACAGGCCAGGCTCGCTGACGTCGGCGAACTGTTCATGACCAACAGCGTGGCGCCGATTCGTGTGGCCCAGCGTTTCGCCCCGCAACTGCGCAAAGACACCGGGGTGATCGCCTTCATGAGTTCGGTGCTGGGCAGCGTGAGCATTCCCGATGCGCCGGAACTGTGCCTGTACAAGGCCAGTAAGGCCGCACTGAACTCGATGATCAACAGCTTCGTGGTGCAACTCGGCGAACCGCAACTGACCGTGCTGGCCATGCACCCGGGCTGGGTAAAGACCGACATGGGCGGTGAAGGCGCCGACATCGATGTGCCAACCAGCACCCGCGGCATGGTCGATCAGGTTCACGCCCACAGTGGCAAAGGCGGCCTGCAATTCATCAATTACAAGGGCGAAAGCCTGATCTGGTGAAACCCCGCGCGGTGGGTGTAGACTCGACACCTCGCCCACCGCGGCGGACCTGGATCAGCAGACAGGGCAACACTGAGCTGGCTAACCTGAACCCACTTTCAGAGGAGCCGGCACCATGCCTGCGACCCGCATCTGGTTGAAAAACCCCCTCGCCATCTTCACAGCCAACAGCCTCGACGCCCGTGGCGGCCTGGTGATTGAAGACGGCCGTATCCAGCAAGTACTTGGCCTGGGGCAAAGCCCGGGCAGCCCCTGTGGACAAGTCTTCGATGCCCGTGAACACGTGGTGTTGCCAGGACTTATCAACACCCACCACCACTTCTACCAGACCCTGACCCGCGCCTGGGCGCCGGTGGTCAACCAGCCATTGTTCCCCTGGCTGAAAACCCTTTACCCGGTCTGGGCCCGGCTGACCCCGGCCAAGCTTGAACTGGCGACCCGCGTGGCCCTGGCCGAGCTGTTGCTGTCGGGCTGCACCACCGCCGCCGACCACCATTACCTGTTCCCCGATGGCCTGGAAAACGCCATCGACGTGCAAGTCGAAGCGGTACGCAAACTGGGCATGCGCGCCATGCTCACCCGCGGCTCCATGAGCCTGGGCGAAGCCGACGGCGGCCTGCCGCCGCAACAGACGGTGCAACAGGGCGAAGTGATCCTGGCGGACAGCCAGCGACTTATCCACAGCTACCATGAGCGTGGTGACGGTGCGCAGGTCCAGATCGCCCTGGCGCCCTGCTCGCCGTTCTCGGTCACGCCGCAAATCATGCGCGCCAGCGCCGATCTGGCCGAAGCGCTGGACGTGCGCCTGCACACTCACCTGGCCGAAACCCTCGACGAAGAAGACTTCTGCCTGCAGCGCTTCGGCCTGCGCACGGTCGATTACCTCGACAGTGTCGGCTGGCTCGGCCCGCGCACCTGGCTGGCTCATGGCATCCATTTCAATCCGGACGAGATCGCCCGCCTGGGCGCCGCCGGCACCGGCATCTGCCATTGCCCAAGCTCGAACATGCGCCTGGCCTCGGGCATCTGCCCAACCCTGGAACTGACCCGGGCCGGGGCGCCGGTGGGTCTGGGCGTGGACGGTTCGGCCTCCAACGATGCCTCCAACATGATCCTCGAAGCGCGCCAGGCCCTGTACCTGCAACGGCTGCGCTACGGCGCCGAAGCGATTACGCCGGAACTGGTTTTGGGCTGGGCCACCCGCGGCTCGGCGCAGTTGCTCGGGCGTACCGACATCGGCGAGCTGGCGGTGGGCAAACAGGCTGATCTGGCCCTGTTCAAACTCGACGAGCTGCGCTTCTCCGGCAGCCACGACCCGCTCTCGGCCCTACTGCTGTGCGGCGCCGACCGCGCCGACCGGGTCATGGTCGGCGGCCAGTGGCGGGTTGTCGATGGCCAGATCGAGGGGCTGGATGTCCAGGCGCTGATCGCTGATCACCGTCAGGCCGCCGCACAACTGATCGCGGGCTGATAGCTCAAAGGCAGCAATGCCAACATGATGACGGTGGCGAAGCGCACGAAGAGGATCATGCCCTCGATCGCGTTGGTTTCGCCATCGTTGAAGGTTACCCGCAGGAACCGCCTGGTCAGCTTTCTCCGCGTAGACAGCGCAACCTCTGTAGAATGGCGGCAACCGCACCTGATGAGATTCCACCACTATGTACGACTGGCTTAACGCTCTGCCCAAGGCAGAATTGCACCTGCACCTGGAAGGATCGCTGGAGCCCGAGTTGCTGTTCGCCCTGGCCGAGCGCAACAAGATTGCCCTGCCCTGGAACGATGTCGAAGCCCTGCGCAGCGCCTATGCGTTCAACAACCTGCAAGAGTTTCTCGACCTCTACTACCAGGGCGCCGATGTGCTGCGTACCGAGCAGGACTTCTACGACCTGACCTGGGCTTACCTGCAGCGTTGCAAGGCGCAGAACGTGATTCACACCGAGCCGTTCTTCGACCCGCAGACCCATACCGATCGCGGCATCCCTTTCGAGGTTGTGGTCAATGGCATCAGAGCGGCACTCAAGGATGGCCAGCAGCAACTGGGCATCAGCAGCGGCCTGATCCTCAGTTTCCTGCGCCACCTCAGTGAAGAGCAAGCCCACAAGACCCTCGACCAGGCCATGCCGTTTCGTGATGCCTTCATTGCCGTCGGCCTCGACAGCTCGGAGATGGGCCACCCGCCGAGCAAGTTCCAGCGGGTGTTCGACCGGGCCCGTAGCGAAGGCTTCCTGACCGTTGCCCACGCTGGCGAAGAAGGCCCGCCCGAATACATCTGGGAGGCCATCGACCTGCTGAAGATCCAGCGTATCGACCATGGCGTACGCGCCATCGAAGACGAGCGCCTGATGCAGCGGATCATCGACGAGCAGATCCCGCTGACCGTCTGCCCGCTGTCCAACACCAAGCTGTGCGTGTTCGAGCACATGAGCCAGCACAACATCCTCGACATGCTCGAGCGTGGCGTGAAGGTCACGGTCAACTCCGATGACCCGGCGTACTTCGGGGGTTACGTCACCGAGAACTTCCAGGCCCTGCATGAGCACCTGGGCATGACCCAAGACCAGGCGCGGCGCCTGGCGCAGAACAGCCTGGATGCGCGGTTGGTCAAACCCTGACATTGGAGCTGGACCTGTAGGAGCGGGCTTGACCCGCGATGAGGCCAGTGCAGCCTGCACATCGGGTAGCGCTCGATCGCGGGGCAAGCCCGCTCCTACAGGTTAATCCTGAATCTCGCTCAGCTCCTCCAGGGTCTTACCGCGGGTCTCGACCCCGAACACCCCAACCACCAGCGCCGCCACGGCAAAGCACAGTGCCCCCAGGGCAAACACCCCGCCCTGCCCGGCCAACGGAAACAGCAAGCCGGTGACCATCGGCCCGAGCAGCGAACCGATACGCCCGACCGCCGAGGCAAACCCCGAACCGGTAGCCCGCGCCGAAGTGGGATAGAGCTCGGGAGTGTAGGTGTAGAGCACTGCCCACATCCCGAACAGAAAAAACTGCATCAGCAGCCCCGTGCCGATCAACAGCTCCACCTGCCCGCCAAACACCGCACTTTGCCCGTACAGGTAGGCCATGACACCACCACCCAGCAAGGTCATCACGCAGGTCGGCTTGCGCCCCCACACCTCCACCAGCCAGGCCGCGACGAGAAACCCGGGAATCCCGCCCAGGGAAATCAGCACGGTGTAGTACACCGACTGGGTAACAGCGAAACCTGACTGCTGCAGCAACGCGCTGAGCCACGAGGTCAGACCGTAGAAGCCCAGCAAGGCAAAGAACCAGACACTCCAGATCATCAGGGTGCGGCGACGGTACTGCGTCGACCAGAGCTCAACGAACGCCGAGAAAAAGCCCGGTGTCTGCGGCGCCGTTCGTGCCAATGGCACCGGTACGGGTAATTGCTGCAGCCCCAGCGAATTCATCACCTTTGCCTCGATGCCACGTAGCACCGTATCAGCCTCCAGCAGACGACCGGATTGCTCGAGCCAGCGCGGCGATTCGGGCAGAAAAAAGCGAATGGCCAAAACGAACACCGCAGGCACCGCGAGCACCAGGAAGATGTCGCGCCAGCCAATCAGCGGCAGCAGAAAATACGACAGCACGCCGGCGGCCACGAAACCCAGGGGCCAGAAACCATCCATCAGGGCAATGTAGCGGCCGCGGCGCTTGGCCGGAATCAGCTCCGAAAGCATCGACTGGGCAATCGGAAACTCCATGCCCATGCCGATCCCCAGCAGTACTCGATACAACGTCAGGGTTTCGACCGACTGCGCGGTCGAGCACAGGTAACTGGCCAGGCCCCAGAGCACGATGCTCCACTGGAACACCGGCTTGCGCCCGAAGCGGTCACCAAGCATTCCGGACAGCGATGCGCCCAGCACCATGCCGAAGAAGCTCGAACTGGCCAGTAACCCGGCCTGGGCCGTGCTCAAGCCGAACTCGGCTTTGATCGAGCCGAGCAGGAAGGTCATCATCGCCAGGTCCATGGAGTCGAAGAAGAACGCCAGGGCGATGATGATGAAAATCAGACGGTGGTAACCACTGATCGGCAAGCGTTCCAGACGCTGCGCCGCACTGTAGTCCTGAGCTGCCATGCAAGAATCCCCCGCAGTTGTGCCAACCCCGAGTGTTACGGCATCTGCCTTCGGGCGAGTTGTCAGCAGCGACCTCGCCAAATGCCGCAACGACGCCTGCCAAGCAGGCGCCTCTCCTCGGTTCAGCCGGCAGTCTTCAGCACTGGAACCTGGGCTATGCGGTTGATGTGTGCCAAACCCGTCGCGCTGATCTGCAACATGCGCGATGTTTCACTCTCACGTATCCAGCCGGACTGCAGAAACAGCTTGAGCAGGCTGCTGCCCAGCGCGCCTCCCAGATGTGGGCGGTGATCGCTCCATTCGCTGCAGCACCGGCAACTGCTGAAGCTTCGACGTTGATGCTGGGCCAGGGCCTCGATGAAAATCCCGTAAGCGGCGAACTGTGCGCGGCCGTGCGGGGTGACGTCGATGTGCTGCTCGCTGCCCTCCAGCCAGCCGGCATCGAACAGGCGCTGATAGAGATCGGCCGCCAGCTCGCCGCCCAGGTGATCGCCACACAGCCGTGCCCGGCGCATGGACAACGGAATGCCACCCACCTCCTGCTCGCGACTGTCTTCGGGTGTTTTGACCTGGACACTGGCCAGCGCCTCGACAGCCGCCCCAACTTCCGGCGCGGCTAACCTGAAATAACGTTTGCGCCCCCGCGGTTCCAGCTTCAGCAAGCCACTGGCCGACAACCTGGCCAGGTGAGCGCAGGCCGAAGAAGGCGTCAGCCCTGCCATGCTGGCGAGCTCATCGGAAGGTCGCGCCATGCCATCGATCAAGGCCCAGAGCATCGCACTGCGTTTCGGGTCTGCCAACAAGCTGGCGATCTGGCTGATACTCGTTACTGGTTTCATATCTCAACTCCCTGCGAGATCATGTCTGATATCGATTGATTAACCATGTCGGCAGCATTTACTGCGAGGTGTCCGATGCCAGAAAGGCAGGAAGTGGAAGTTATCAAGTCATCGTGTTCCTCCTGCAACACGAACATACAAAAGTTATTCAGGCTACTTGCGGTCAAGCACCTCACCGGCAGTCAGCCCGGGCCAGGGCCAGGCGATGTCTGAGTGAGAGGTAATACTTGCCGACCTGGACATGGAAGTATCTCTCGCTGGAAATGACTGCTGGATCCATTATAAGCCGCGTTGCGCCAACGTAATCCGGTCGATTTCCAAGGTATTGGCAACCTCAGCAATGGCCACCAGGCACAAGACTGAAGATACGTTTGGACATGAACACCCCAACCCCCATGTTACATATCTTGCTAGCAATTGACGGATTATTATCAAGTTCAAATCGCCCGATAAAACCTACAACAAATTATGCTGAAACTCACAAGAATTGCATGCTAGTCATGTAGGAGTGTCACGTAATAGCAACTTCTTGGGCAGTTTAACCCAGCAGTTTCTCGAGCATTATCTGACAACGCGCTCGAAGCATATTTCGCAATAACTGCACGGGTTTGCCCAACTGCGCCCGGTGGGTGCACATCAGGTTCAGGGGCGCCGCTTCACCACGCAGTTGTGGCATTAGCAACTTGAGGCGTCCGGCCTGCACATCGTTGGCCACATCCAGCCAGGACTTGTAAGCAATACCGACACCGGCCAGTGCCCAGCGCCGGACCACATCGGCATCATCACAAAAACGATCACCGTTGACGCTCACACCGACCTCACTGGCGCCCTCGCCAAAGCGCCAATGGTCATGCACACGGCTGCCCAACTGATACAGCAGGCAATTGTGCTCGGCCAGTTGCGCCACTTCGGCCGGCTCACCGTGGCGGGCCAGGTAGGCAGGTGATGCACACAGCACCCGGCGGTTATCCGGGCACAACGGCAAGGCCACCAGACTGGAGTCTTCCGGGGCGCCATAGCGCAGGGCGATGTCCGCCGCCTGGCGAAACAGGTCGGCGTTGCGATCGCCCAGCAGCAAGCGCACGTTAAGCTGCGGGTGTTCATCCTGCAGCTCGTCGAGCCACGGCAAGAGTACGTTACGACCAAAATCCGAGGGCGCCGACAACAGCAGGGTACCGCTGACCTGATCCTGCCCATGGGCCAGGACTCGCTGCCCCTCCTCCAGGCTCGCCAGGGCGGAACGGGCATGCTGCAAGTACCCCTCACCCTCGGCGGTCAGGCGCAGATTGCGGGTCGAGCGCGCCAGCAAGCGCACGCCCAACTGCTGCTCCAGACGTTTGAGCGAAGCACTGGCCACTGCCGGTGACAGGTCAAGCAAGCGTGCGGCCGCAGACAGGCTGCCCAGCTCGGCGGCACGAACGAACAACTGCAGATCATCGATACGCATCCGAGACACTCGCCATTATCAAAAAAATATTGAAAGATTCTGTAGTTTTATCGGCTTTTAACGACAAGTGAAAGCGCCAATCATGGGGTCACGCCCTATCTGCCAAGGACCACCCCATGAAAGCCATTGCCTACTATCACTCCCTGCCCATCACCGACCCGGCAGCCCTGCAGGACATCGAACTGCCAGCCCCCGAGCCAGGCCCACGCGACCTGCTGGTGGCGGTGCGGGCGATCTCGGTGAACCCGGTCGATACCAAGGTTCGCCAGAACGTGTCGCCAGAAGGCGGCGCCGCCAAGGTGCTGGGCTGGGACGTGGCCGGGGTGGTCAAGGCGGTGGGGCGCGAGGTCAGCCTGTTCCAGCCGGGCGACAAGGTTTACTACGCCGGCTCCATCGCCCGTGCTGGCGGCAACAGTGAACTGCACGTGGTGGATGAACGAATCGTCGGGCACATGCCGAAAACCCTGGGCTTTGCCGAGGCTGCGGCGCTGCCTTTGACGGCTATCACGGCCTGGGAGCTGTTGTTCGAACGTCTGCAAATCGCCGAAGGCCAGCAGGACCAGGGCCAGAGCCTGCTGATCGTCGGCGCCGCCGGCGGTGTCGGCTCGATCCTCACCCAACTGGCGAGCACGCTGACCGGTCTCACCGTGATCGGCAGCGCCTCGCGCCCACAAACCCAGGACTGGGTGCGCAAGCTGGGCGCCGATCAGGTGGTCGATCACAGCCAGCCGCTGGCTGCCGCGCTCAAGGCTCAGGGCATCGAGCAGGTCACCCATGTCGCCAGCCTGACCCAGACTGACCAGCACCTCGATCAACTGGTCGAAGCCCTGGCGCCACAAGGCAAACTGGCACTGATCGATGACCCCAAGCAGTTGGACGTCACCAAGCTCAAGCGCAAGAGCCTGTCGCTGCACTGGGAGTTCATGTACACCCGCTCGCTGTTCGAAACCGCCGACATGATCGAGCAGCACAACCTGCTCGAGCGGGTTGCCGAACTGATCGATAACGGCACCCTCAAGACCACCCTCGGCGAGCACTTCGGCACCATCAATGCCGCCAACTTGCGCCGCGCCCATGCCCTGCTGGAAAGCGGCGCAGCCAAGGGCAAGATCGTTCTCGAAGGTTTCTGAAACCCCGCGCCCGCCGCGTTTTCGCGGCGCACGCGACCGTCAGTCCGACAACTGACCCAGGTCATTCCGCTCCCCGTGGCCAGCGCTACAATGCATCAGCCAACGCCAACCTCAGGTATGCAGATATGAATATCCAGGTCAGTGCATCAGCAAAAAAGCCCGGCTGCCCATGGCAGGTTCAGCTCGACCAGCATGTGGTGAGCTTTCGCAGCGAGGCCGAGGCCCGCGCCTTCGTCAACACCCTGCAAGCCCGGCTCCAGGCCCCGCACCCGCTCAAACGCAGCGGCTGAGAGTCAAGCGCCGGGTCAGCATCGCCACGCTCACCACCGCCAGGCCGCACAAGCTGATGACGATGGCCATCGGCACCGCCGTGCCATCGTGCAGCACCCCCACCAGCGCCGCGGCACCGGCGGCCACGCTGAACTGCAGGCAACCCAGCAGTGCTGAAGCGCTGCCGGCCCGGGCGCCCTGCCCGCTCATGGCACAGGCCGAGGCGTTGGGGATGATGCAGCCCAGGCTGGCAATACAGATGAACAGCGGAATCAACAACGGCCACAACGCCGTCGGGTGCAATGCGCTGATCCCCAGCAGGGTCAGCCCC
Source organism: Pseudomonas donghuensis (assembly GCF_000259195.1). Taxonomy (GTDB): domain Bacteria; phylum Pseudomonadota; class Gammaproteobacteria; order Pseudomonadales; family Pseudomonadaceae; genus Aquipseudomonas; species Aquipseudomonas donghuensis. The sequence goes on along the minus strand of NZ_JH650759.1, from coordinate 283,045 downwards.
GCCGCCAGGTAAACCCATACCGCACGCGCCAGCAGGAAGGCCGGGCCACGCTTGGCCAGCAGCCGCGCGTTGACCTGCGCCACCAGGATGAACCCTGCGGCGTTACTGCCGAACAGCCAGCCATAGTGCTCGGCCGGCACGCCATAGAGTTTGATGAAGACGAACGGCGAACCGGCGATGTAGGCAAACATCCCGGCAATGGCGATGCCACCGGTCAAGGCGTGGCCGAGGAAGATGCGCTCCTTGAACAGCCTCCCGTACTGGCGCAAGGCACCGGACAACGGCTGGCGCGGCTGGTTGGCCGGCAGGCTTTCCGGCAGGCCGAGCGCCACGGCCAGGGTGCACAGGGCACTGAACAGGGTCAGGGCGATAAAGATCGACTGCCAACCGTACAGGTTGACCATCAGGCCACCGAGCATCGGTGCCAGGATCGGCGCCAGGCCCATGACCAGCATCAGTTGCGAAAAGACTTTGGCCGACCCTACCGCATCGCACTTGTCGCTGACAATCGCTCGCGACAGCACCATCCCGGCGCAACCACCAAGGGCCTGGACGAAGCGCGCCACGATCAACGTGTCGAGGCTCGGGGCAAAGGCACAGGCCAGCGACGCCACGGTAAATAGCGTCACCCCGACCAGCAGCGGAATGCGCCGGCCAAAGCGGTCGGCCACTGGTCCATAGGCCAGCTGGCCAATCGACAGGCCGAGAAAGTACGCCGCGAGGGTGGTCTGGATATGCTTCTCGTCGGTGCCGAAGGCCAGCGCCATGGCCGGGAAACCGGGCAGGTAGAAGTCGATCGCCAGGGGCCCGAACGCACTCAAGGCGCCGAGAATCAGGATGGTTCGCAGGTTCATCGGAAATCCGTAGCAGGCTAAGCAAGTCCGCTAGTCTAACCGCCCTGCCGGGGTTTCGCTGACAGAGTTACGCCTGCGCGATGAATCTTTTATCCACCGCGCGGGCGTCAGAGGTCAGACGGCTTCAGCCGTGTAGCCCTCTTCGCGAATCGCCGAGAGAATTTCCTCGGCCGGCAACTCGCTCTGCACTTTTACCTGCTTCTGACCCAGATCGACCTCAACCCTGGCGTCTGCATCCTGGGCCTGAACCGCGCGAGTGACAGCCTTGACGCAATGGCCGCAGGTCATTCCTTGAACAGTGAATACTTGCATTGCAACAGCCTCCTGTGGGGTTTGAGCGCAGTCTCAAGCTTGCCACCGGGGCAAGGTCAAGTACGAGGATTGCCTGCCGGGCTGGAAATCGGCGCGCCGCTCCGCCAAGCTGCAAGCCTTAGAATCGATTTGCAGGAGTTTGAATTCATGCGCAGGGCAGCTTTGGGCCTTTTCGGCCTGATGGGAGCATTGAGCCTGATCCCCCCGGCCAGTGCCGAGGGCAATGCCGACTACAGCATTCTGACCATTTCCCGCGAGCGCCTGGAAGTGGCGACCTCGTGCGAGATCGGCGTGTACCTCGATGACCAGCTTTCGGCGCGGCTGTTTCAGGAGCAGTCGACCTCGTTCAACCTGCCGCCGGGCCAGGTCGCGGTGCGCCTGCGCCTGCTGCCGGCACAGGCCCCCGGGTGCCAGAACGGCCTGGAGAACCAGCGCAACCAAAAGCTGACCCTGAGGGCCGGTGAGATCAATAAATACCGCATTGCCGTGGATCAGAATGGCCTCAAGCTGATCAGGGCCGGCCTGGGCTATTGACCTTCCCCGCATGGCAAGGTTGATGCTTGAGGCCTGTCCAAGGAGGAGTGCCCCATGTCCGCATCTACCACGTTCGACCTGCCGATTGCCGGCATGACCTGCGCCAGCTGTGCTGGCCGGGTCGAGCGCGCCCTGCGCAAGGTCGTCGGCGCCGAACAGGTCAGTGTCAACCTGGCCACCGAACAGGCCCGGGTCCAGGCCCCGGCCGATAGCCTGCCAGCGCTGGTCGAAGCTGTTGAGCAAGCCGGCTACAGCGTGCCATCCCAGACCCTCGAACTGCAGATCGGCGGCATGACTTGCGCCTCCTGTGCCGGCCGCGTCGAACGTGCCCTGGCCAAGGTTCCGGGCGTGCAGCAGGTGACCGTCAACCTGGCCAACGAACGCGCGCACTTGCAGCTGTTTGGCCAGATCGACAGCAGCGTGCTGATCGACGCCGTCAGCCAGGCCGGTTACACCGCCAGCTTGCCGCAGAGCGCCAAGGTCAACCAGGCCGAGGCCGAACAGCGACTGCGCAAAGAGCGTTGGTCGGTGGCCCTGGCGGTGTTGCTGGCCTTGCCGCTGGTGCTGCCGATGCTACTGCAACCCTTTGGCATCCACTGGATGCTGCCGGCCTGGGTGCAGTTCGTCCTGGCCACGCCGGTGCAGTTCATTCTCGGTGCGCGTTTTTATGTCGCCGCGTGGAAAGCCGTGCGCGCCGGCGCCGGCAACATGGACCTGCTGGTCGCAATCGGCACCAGCGCCGGCTACGGCCTGAGTATCTACCAATGGGTCACGACCAGGGACGGCATTGTTCCGCACTTGTACTTCGAGGCCTCGGCCGTGGTGATTGCCCTGATCCTGCTCGGCAAGTACCTGGAAAGCCGCGCCAAACGGCAAACCGCCAGCGCCATCCGCGCGCTGGAAGCCTTGCGCCCGGAACGCGCGCTGTTGCTGGTCGACGGCCAGGAGCGCGATGTCGCCATCAGCGAACTGCGCCTGCATGACCTGGTGCTGGTCAAGCCTGGCGAACGCTTCCCGGTCGACGGTGAAGTGATCGAAGGCCTGAGCCACGCCGACGAAGCACTGATCAGCGGCGAAAGCCTGCCGGTACCGAAACAGCCGGGCGACAAGGTCACCGGCGGCGCGATCAACGGTGAAGGCCGCCTGCTGGTCCGCACCCTGGCTCTGGGCACAGAAACCGTGCTGGCGCGTATCATCCGTCTGGTCGAAGACGCCCAGGCTGCCAAGGCGCCGATCCAGAAACTGGTAGACCGGGTCAGCCAGGTGTTCGTACCGGCCGTACTGGTCCTGGCGCTGATCACCCTGGTTGGTTGGTTGCTCGATGGCGCGCCGATGGAGTACGCACTGATCAACGCCGTTGCCGTGCTGGTGATCGCCTGCCCATGTGCCCTGGGCCTGGCTACACCGACGGCGATCATGGCCGGCACCGGTGTCGCCGCCCGCCACGGCATCCTGATCAAGGATGCCGAAGCCCTGGAACGTGCCTATGCGGTCAACCGCGTGGTATTCGACAAAACCGGCACCCTCACTTCCGGCAGCCCGCGCATCGTCCACAGCCGGGCACTGGTGGGCGAGCAGGCGCACCTGCTGCAACTGGCCGGCGCCCTGCAGCGCGGCAGCGAACATCCGCTGGCCAAGGCGGTGCTGGATGCCTGTGAAGAACAAGGCCTGCCTGTGGCCGCTATCAGCAACAGCCAGTCGCTGACCGGCCGCGGTATCGCCGGCAGCCTCGATGGCCGCGAACTGGCCCTGGGCAACCGTCGCCTGCTGGATGAAAGCGGCCTGCAACCCGGCGAGCTGGCCGCCAGCGCCCAGGCTTGGGAAGCCGAAGGCCGCACCCTGTCGTGGTTGATCGAACGCAGCCCGCAGGCGCGGGTGCTGGGCCTGTTCGCATTTGGTGACAGCCTCAAACCTGGCGCCGGGCAAGCGGTCCGGCAACTGGCCGGACAAGGCATCAGCAGCCACCTGCTGACCGGCGACAACCGCGGCAGCGCCAAGGTGGTGGGTGAAGCCCTAGGCATCACCGACGTGTACGCCGAGGTACTGCCCGCCGACAAGGCCGCCACCGTTGCCGCGCTCAAGCAGTCCGGCGTAGTGGCGATGGTCGGCGACGGGATCAACGATGCCCCGGCACTGGCCGCTGCGGACATCGGCATCGCCATGGGCGGCGGCACCGACGTGGCCATGCAGGCAGCCGGAATCACCCTGATGCGCGGCGATCCGCGCCTGGTGCCGGCAGCCCTGGAGATCAGCCGCAAGACCTACGCCAAGATTCGCCAGAACCTGTTCTGGGCGTTTATCTACAACCTGATCGGCATTCCCCTGGCCGCCTTCGGCATGCTCAACCCGGTGCTGGCCGGCGCCGCCATGGCCCTGTCGAGTGTCAGCGTGGTCAGCAACGCGCTATTGCTGAAAACCTGGAAACCGGCCACCCCGCCTGAGGACGATGCCCAATGAATATCGGCCAAGCCGCCCGCCGCTCGGGCCTGAGCGCGAAGATGATCCGCTACTATGAGTCGATCGGCCTGCTCAAGCCGGCCTTGCGCAGCGACAGCGGCTATCGCCTGTACCAGCAGGAAGACCTGCACCAGCTGGCATTCATCAAGCGCTCGCGGGACCTGGGGTTTTCACTGGAAGAAGTCGCCCGCCTGCTGACCTTGTGGCAGGACCGTCAGCGCGCCAGCGCCGACGTCAAGGCCTTGGCCAGCCAGCATATCGATGACCTCAACCGGCGCATCGAGGAGCTGGTGAGCTTGCGTGACACCTTGAGCGAGCTGGTTGCCCACTGCCAGGGCGACGACCGCCCGGACTGCCCGATCCTCAAGGACCTGGCAGCCGGCGGCAGTTGCTGTCACTGACGGCGTTTACTGGAGCCAGGGCGGCGCCGGTTCTTCGTCCTTGACCATGCCCCGTTCGGCGTCGGCCTTGGCCGCACGTCGACGGGCTTCATCGATGCGTGCCGCGTCGATCTCGCGCATCACCCCATCAACGTCGGCGCTGTGCTCATCATCGGCGAATACCCCGGTCAGCGGGCTTTCCGGGAGCAAGTTGCCGGCCTGGTACAGCGCCCACATCTCGCGGGCGTAACGCGTCTGCTTGAGCTCCGGGGCAAAGCGCCCGAAGTAGGCGGCCATGTTGCCGACATCGCGCTCGAGCATGCTGAACGCATGGTTGTTGCCCGCGGCATCGACCGCTTGCGGCAGGTCGATGATCACCGGGCCGTCGGGCCCGAGCAGTACGTTGAACTCCGAGAGGTCGCCATGGACCAGGCCGGTGCAGAGCATCAGCACGATCTGGCGGATCACGAAGGTGTGGTACTCCCGCGCCTGTTCAGGCTCCAGGTGCACGTCGTTCAGGCGTGGCGCGGCATCACCGTACTCGTCGGCCACCAGTTCCATGAGCAGCACACCATCGAGAAAATCATAAGGCTTGGGCACCCGCACACCGGCATTGGCCAGGCGGAACAACGCCGCCACTTCGGCGTTCTGCCAGGCGTCTTCGGCCTCCTTGCGGCCGAACTTGGAGCCCTTGGCCATGGCCC
>NZ_JH650759.1:270046-277794 GCF_000259195.1 Pseudomonas donghuensis | reverse complement strand
GAACACCCCCGCCACTTCGGCGTTCTGCCAGGCGTCTTCGGCCTCCTTGCGGCCGAACTTGGAGCCCTTGGCCATGGCCCGGGCCTGACGGCTGTTGCGCACCTTGCGGCCTTCCTGGTACTCGGCAGCCTGGCGGAAACTGCGCTTGTTGGCTTCTTTGTAGACCTTGGCGCACCGTAGCTCCCGACCGCAGCGGACCACATACACCGCAGCCTCCTTGCCACTCATCAGTGGTCGTAGTACTTCGTCGACCAGTCCATCTTCAACCAGCGGTTCAATGCGTTTTGGAGTCTTCATCGGTTTCTGTCGGGGGTCCTGTCTGGCCAAACACGTGATTGTTATAGGTCACAGGTCCTGGAACCTGCTTGTCGCTGAAGCAAGACCGCACTGCGTTGTAACGGCAATCCGCCTGACTTGCCATTCTTTTTCTGCCCGATGGCGACCAATCGGTCACAAAAATCGCCAATCATCAATAAATACGGGGGATTCTTCCCGAGTAACACTTTATTTCCAGAGTCCACGGCCGATGTAGTCTGCAGCAGCCTCGTACGTTTACAAGAAAAATTCTGGAGCGCGGATGAACATAAAACAAAAACTGACCTGGGCTTTTGCCGTGATCGCCGGCTTGCCAGTGATCCTGGTCGCTACCCTGGTGGTCCTCAACCTGCGCAGTGAAGCCCGCGAAGGCTTCGTCGACGGCAGCAGCCGCGAGATCCGCCAGGTGGCCAACGCCATGCAACTGTTCTTCGAAGGCATCAGCCAGAACGTCGACTACCTGGCTGCCCAGCCACTGGTCAGCGCCACCGGCAACGAGCTGAAAAAGTACATGAGCGCAGATGCCGCACAGATCGCCTTGGGTGAACCTGACAAGAAACTCCACGATTTCTTCGCCAGCCTCGCCGCCAGCCATCCCGCCTACTCATATTTGTCCTACGGACTGAGCGACGGCGGTTACGCCATGTGGCCGGGCGACGCGAAAATGGCCAACTACGACCCACGCCAGCGCCCCTGGTACCAGGCGGCCATGGCCTCCCCGGGCAAAACCCTGCGCACCGACGCCTACTACTGGGCCGGTGACGATGCGGTGCTGGTCAGCACCGTGCGGGCAGTGCCCAACCAGCTCGGCAACCCCGGCGGCGTGGTCAGTATCGACGTCTCGCTCAAGCAGCTGACCGAGATCGTCAAGCAGATCAAGCTTGGCGAAAGCGGCTACCTGATGCTGCTCGAAGACAATGGCAACGTGCTGGTCGACCCGCGCGCTCCGGCGCACAACTTCAAGCCGCTGGGCAGTCTCGGTGCCGGGTATGCAGAACTGGCCAAGGCCGGCAAGGGCCTGGTCGAAGTCGAGCTCGATGGCGAGCGCTACATGGCCAACGTCTGGCCCTCGGAGCAACTGGGCTGGAACTTCATCGGCCTGATCCGCCATGACGAAGTGATGCACACCGCGACCCAGCTGACCTGGCTGGTGGCCGCCATCGCCATCGTGCTGGCGGCGGTGTTTGCCCTGGTCGGGGCCACTTTCGCCAAGCTCATCGTGCGCCCGATCCACAGCGTCACCAGCGGCCTGGAAGGTATCGCCCAAGGTGAAGGCGACCTGACCCGCAGCCTGGACGTGCGCGGCCGCGACGAAACCGCGCAACTGGCCAACTGGTTCAACCAGTTCCTGGCCGCGATCCGCAACCTGATCCAGAGCATCGGCCAGGCGGCGAACAAGATCCTCGCCACCTCCAGCAGCTCGACCCAGGTGTCCCACGACATGGCCGAAGCCGCCGGGCGCCAGCGTGAAGCGGTGGACATGGTGTCAACCGCCTTCCACGAAATGGTTGCCACCGCCAACGAAGTCGCACGCTCCTGCAGCCAAGCCGCCGATTCGGCCGACAGTGGCCAGCAACAGGCCCGCGAAGGCCAACAGCAGATCGATGCGGCGGTGCAGAGCGTCGATCGCCTGAGCCAGGAGATCGAGCAATCAGCGCAGTCGATGCAGCAACTCGAACGCGACAGCAACGCCATTCAATCGATCCTCGGCACCATCCGCTCGATTGCCGAGCAGACCAACCTGCTGGCCCTCAACGCCGCCATTGAGGCCGCCCGCGCCGGTGAGCAAGGCCGTGGCTTTGCCGTGGTTGCTGACGAGGTGCGGGCGCTGGCCAAGCGCACCGCCGACTCCACCGCCGAGATCGACAACCTGCTCGGCAACCTGGCCAAGCGCACCAGTGAAGTGGCCCAGCAGATGCACGCCAGCCTCGAAGTATCGCAGCAGTCAGTCAGCCGCATTAGCCTGGCGCGCAGCAGCTTCGGGCAGATCCGCGAGTCGGTGGACATCATCCGCGACATGAACACCCAGATCGCCACTGCCGCTGAAGAACAGCACCAGGTGGCCGAAGACATCAACCGCCATATCAGCCAGATCCACGGCGATGCGCAGTTGGTGGCGGAGCTGGCCAACTCGGCGCGCCAGGACTCGCAGAGCCTGGCCGGTTTGTCCAACGAACTGGATGCGCTGGTACGGCGCTTTCGTACCTGACGACTACAGGCGCAGTTCGCCCGGGGTGACGCCGAACAGGCCCTTGAACGCGCCGATGTAGGCCGAGGTGGAACGCCAGTCGCCCGGCCCCGGTGGTGAGTCAGCCGGCACGGGTCAACGCTCGATGATCGCCGTCACGCCCTGACCGCCAGCAGCGCAGATCGAGATCAGGCCACGGCCCTTGCCGGCACTGGCCAGCAACTTGGCCATGTTCGCCAGAATGCGCCCGCCGGTGGCCGCGAAGGGATGCCCGGCGGCCAACGAGCTGCCCTTGACGTTGAGCTTGCTGCGGTCGATCGAACCCAGTGGCGCATCCAGGCCCAGGCGGCTCGTGCAGTACTCGGGGTCTTCCCAGGCCTTGAGGGTGCACAGCACTTGTGCGGCGAAGGCCTCATGGATTTCGTAGTAGTCAAAATCCTGCAGGGTCAGGCCATTGCGCGCCAACAAGCGCGGCACCGCGTAAGCCGGAGCCATCAACAGCCCTTCCTGGCCTTTGACGAAATCCACCGCAGCGGTTTCACCATCGACCAGGTAGGCCAGCACCGGTAAACCGCGTTCGCGAGCCCAGTCTTCACTGCCCAGCAGCACCACCGAGGCGCCATCGGTCAATGGCGTGGAGTTGCCGGCGGTCAGGGTGCCCTGGCCGCTGCGGTCGAATACCGGCTTGAGGCTGGCGAGTTTTTCCAGGGTCAGGTCGGGGCGCAGGTTGTTGTCGCGGGTCAGGCCCAGGAAGGGCGTGAGCAGGTCGTCATGCCAACCCTCGACAAAGGCGCCAGCCATGTTCTGGTGACTGCGCAGGGCCAGCGCGTCCTGTTCCTGGCGGTCGATCTGCCAGGTCTTGGCCATCTGCTCGCAATGCTCGCCCATCGACAAGCCGGTGCGCGGCTCGCCGTTGCGCGGCAGCTCGGGTTTAAGGTGGCCGGGACGCAGCTTGAGGAAGGCCTTGAGCTTGTCGGCGGTGCTCTTGCCACGGTTGGCCTGCAGCAAGATGCGCCGCAAGCCTTCGCTCACCGCGATCGGTGCATCCGACGTGGTATCAACGCCACCGGCAATGCCGCAGTCGATTTGCCCCAGGGCGATCTTGTTGGCCACCAGCAGGGCGGTTTCCAGGCCCGTGCCGCAGGCCTGCTGCAGGTCGTAGGCCGGCGTTTGCGCTGACAGCCGCGAGCTGAGCACGCTTTCGCGGGCCAGGCTCATGTCGCGCGAATGCTTGAGTACCGCCCCCGCCGCCACTTCCCCAAGGCACAGGCCATGCAGGCTGTAGCGTTCGATCAGGCCTTCAAGCGCGGCGGTGAGCATCGCCTGGTTGCTGGCGGTGGCATAAGGGCCGTTGGAACGGGCGAAAGGAATTCGATTGCCGCCTATGATTGCGACCCGGCGCAGTGAGCGCATGCGTGCTGTCCTCTTTTTCCCCAATGGTCCGCTACAGCGTAGGTGTTTTTTGCACATTCGAACGACCAATGGCCAATCATGGTCCACACTTTGAAGCTATTTCAGGGAGAACCGCACATGAGCGACCGCTATATCGACTTCGCCAACTCCAAACTCGGCCACCGCCTGGTAGGAGCTGTCGGCCTGCCCAGCCCGGCCCGCCTGGAGCGCTGGGAAGCCGGCCGCCTGCGGCCGATCGAAGGCGCCCTGTTGCTTGGCGGCGGGCCGTTGGCAAAGACTGTCGAAGCCTTCGCCAAGCGCCTGACCGACGAGTTGTACAGCTTTGCCAGCCCCGAACTCGAAGCCAGCGAGTGGGTGGCCGGGCTGGGGCCCACGCTCAAGGCAGTGGTGTTCGATGCCAGCGAGCTGGGCGATATCGACCAGCTCAAGCAATTGCGCGAATTCTTCCAGCCGTTGCTGCGCAGCCTGGCGCCCAGCGCCCATGTCGTCATCCTCGGCCGCACCCCGGAACAGCTCGACGAGCCGCTGGCGCGCGTTGCCCAGCGCGCCCTCGAAGGTTTCAGCCGCTCGCTGGCCAAGGAGCTGCGCGCGGGCGGCACCCTGCAACTGCTGTATGTCAACCCAGCGGCCGAAGACCAGCTCGAAGGTGCGTTGCGTTTCTTCCTTTCACCGAAAAGCGCGTTTATCTCCGGCCAGGTATTGCGCCTGGAAGCCTGTGGCGCCGTGGTGCAGGACTGGAGCCGGCCACTGGCCGGGCGCAAGGCACTGGTCACTGGCGCTGCCCGTGGCATCGGTGCGGCGATTGCCGAAACCCTGGCCCGCGATGGCGCCGAGGTGATCCTGCTCGACGTGCCGCCCGCCAAGGCCGACCTCGAAGCCCTCGCCGCACGTTTGGGCGGGCGCAGCCTGGCCCTGGACATCTGCGCGGCGGATGCCCCGGCGCAGTTGCTCGAAGCCTTGCCGGACGGTATCGACATCGTCGTGCACAACGCGGGCATCACCCGCGACAAGACCCTGGCCAACATGACCCCGGAATTCTGGGACTCGGTGCTGGCGGTCAACCTCAAGGCCCCGCAACTGCTGACCCAGGCGTTGTTCGACAGCGGCGCCCTGCACGACAACGCGCGCATCGTGCTGCTGGCCTCGATCAGCGGCATCGCCGGCAACCGTGGCCAAGCCAACTATGCTGCCAGCAAAGCCGGGCTGATCGGCCTGGCCCAGGCCTGGGCAGCGAAGCTGGCCGCGCGCGGCGCCAGCATCAACGCCGTGGCCCCCGGTTTTATCGAAACCCGCATGACCGCGGCCATCCCCTTCGCCCTGCGCGAGGCCGGGCGGCGCATGAGCTCGCTGGGCCAGGGCGGCTTGCCCCAGGATGTCGCCGAAGCGGTGGCCTGGCTGGCGCAACCGGGCAGTGGCGCAGTCAATGGCCAGGTGTTGCGGGTTTGCGGCCAAGCCGTGATGGGGGCCTGAAATGACCCGTCAATGGATTGAGCTGAGCAGCACCGCGGCGCTCTCCGGGCTATACCTGCGCGCTGCACGCAAACGCAAGATCAGCGGCGACAGCCTGCCGGCCAGCGGCTTGCGCTGCCACCTTGGCGTCGACCCGCAACAGTTGGAGGCCTACCGCAAACTCTGTCACTTCAGCGACGACGGGCGCCTGCCGCCTACCTTTCCCCACGTCATGGCCTTCGCCTTGCAGATGCAGTTGCTGACCGCCGCGGACTTCCCCTTCCCGCTGCTGGGGCTGGTGCACCTGCACAACAGCATTCGTGTGCTGCGACCGCTGGGCGGTATCAGTCGCCTGCGTTTCAGCGTATCGGTGGATAACCTGCAGCCGCACGAAAAAGGCGCCACCTTCGAGCTGATCACCGAAGCCGAAGACGGCCTCGGCCTGCTCTGGTCGCAAACCAGCCGCATGCTCTGCCGTGGCCTGAAGCTGGGCGGCGAGCCGGCAGTTGCCGATGCGCCCGAAGCCCTGGCCCTGAGCGAACTGACCCGCTGGTACGCCGACAGCGATATCGGCCGGCGTTACGCCAAGGTCTGCGGCGACTACAACCCGATTCACCTGAGCGCCGCCAGCGCCAGGCTGTTCGGTTTTCCCACCGCCATCGCCCACGGCATGTGGAGCAAGGCCATGGCCCTGGCAGCCTTGCGCGGCCACTTGCCGGTCAGCGGCTATGAACTCGAAGTGGGTTTTCTCAAACCGGTGCGCCTGCCCAGCGAAGTGATCCTCAACACCAGCCCGGCGGCGGCCGAAGGCCAGTTGCAACTCGACGGCCATGGCGAGCTGGTGCACATGCGCGGGGCCTGGCGGTCATTGCGCTGACAGCGCCCTCTTGCGTTGCAACGGCGCCCGCCTGAAGCTATGCCGCTTGAGGAGAGCGCCGATGAACTTGCAAGAACTGACCCAACGCCTGCACCGTATTCGCGACAACAACGACTGGCGCGGCTTTCACAGCCCGAAAAACCTGGCCATGGCTGCCAGTGTCGAGATGGCCGAACTGGTGGAAATCTTCCAGTGGCTGACTGAAGACCAGTCGCGCCAATTGCCGCCCGAGCAGCTGGCACACGCCGGCCAGGAAGTCGGCGACATCGTCCTTTACCTGTTGCTGCTGTGCAGCGAACTGGGCCTGGACATGGAACAGGTGGTCAACAGCAAGCTGGCCGACAGCGAAAGGCGTTTTGCCAAATGAACGACCGTCATTTCGATGAACTGGCTACCCGTTTTGCCGAGAAAATCTACGGCGGCGCCAAGGGCGCGATACGCCTGGCGGTGCTTCAGGCCGACCTCGCCGAAGCCCTGCCCGAGCGCCCCCTGCGCGTCCTGGATATCGGTGCCGGCCTGGGACATATGGCCCTGTGGCTGGCCCAGCGCGGGCATCAGGTCACCCTGGCCGAACCCGCCGCGCCGATGCTCGACGGCGCCCGCGAGCGCTTTGCCGACGCCGGCCAGCAGGCCACCTTCATCCAGGCGCCCTGGCAGGACCTGCTCGGCCAGCTGACCGAACCCTATGACCTGGTGCTATGCCATGCGGTGCTGGAATGGCTGGCCGAACCCGAGACCATCCTGCCGGTGCTGCATCAGTTGACCCGCGCTGACGGCATGCTGTCATTGGCGTTCTACAACCGCGACGCACTGGTGTACCGCAACCTGCTCAAGGGTCATTTTCGTAAGTTGCGCAGCAATGAACTGGCCGGCGAGAAGCAGAGCCTGACCCCGCAAAAACCACTTGATCCGCGTACGCTCAAGGCGCAACTTGAAGACTTGTGGCAGGTCGAAAGTGAAAGTGGTGTGCGGGTTTTCCACGACTACATGCCCCGCGATTTCCAGGCCAAGGCCGAACTGTCCGAGCTGCTGGAAATGGAACTGGCGCATCGTCGTCATCCGGCCTTCGCCGGGTTGGGCCGCTACCTGCACTGGATCTGTCGACCGCGCTGAACCGCGCCCGCCGGGAGGGTGACATGCCGTACCGTTTGACCCTGGCCCTGCTGGGCCTGGCCCTGGCCGCCTGCCAGGGCAGCAACCCTTATGTCGCCAGCTCCCGCCCGCTGCCACCGGCCCCAGCACAGGCAGCCACGACCTTCGATGCCAGCGCCTACCCCGCAGCTCCCCGCGACTACGCCCGCTACCGCAGTTGGGCCTGGCGCAATGGCCAGCTGCCGGCTGGCAGCACCTATGCCGATCCCGCCCAGCTGGCCGATGCCGTCAGCAATGCCCTCGACCAGCGCGGCCTGCGCCCGGCCCGCAATGGCCAGGAAGGCGACCTGCTGGTCAGCGCCGACCTGCGCCTGGAACGGCGCCTGCGTCAGGTTCGCGAAGATTATTCCGCCT
>NZ_JH650759.1:247315-270036 GCF_000259195.1 Pseudomonas donghuensis | reverse complement strand
CCTGCTGGTCAGCGCCGCCCTGCGCCTGGAACGGCGCCTGCGTCAGGTTCGCGAAGATTATTCCGCCTATGACCGCTATCCCTATGGCGGCTATGGCAGTTACGGGCGCTATCACAATGGTTACGGGGTCTACACCAGCGTGCCGCTGGTGCGTACCTACGAAGTCGAGGTAATGGTGGTGCGCGTTGACCTGTATGACGCGCGCGACGGCCAGCCGGTGTGGAGCGCCAGCGCCGAAACCGCCAGCCAGGACTCCCAGGGCAAGCGCGCCGATGCCCTGCGAGAGTCAGTGCAAAAGGCGCTGGCCAGCTATCCTCCCAGTTAAAGGCAATCGGAGAACCACCATGTTGCGCCGTCTCGCTTTACTTTCGTTAATGCTGTTGCTCGGTGCCTGCCAAAGCGGCAACGTCACCCAGGACTTCGATGCCAGCCGCGATTTTGCCGCCTACCGTAGCTGGGTCTGGCAGGAGCCGGGGTTGCAATATCGCCCGGATGATCCGCGGATCAAGAGCGACCTCACCGAACAGCGCATCCGCCAGGCGGTGGCCGGCCAGCTTGACCAGCGCGGCCTGCGCCCGGCCCAGGGCAATAGCCGTGGCGACCTCAAGGTCCAGGCCTACCTGATCGTCGAGAACCGCCAGCAACAGATCACCACCCACTATGGCGGCGGTTGGGGGGGCTACTGGGGTGGCTACTGGGGCGGGCCGATGTACAACGAAACCCGCAGTGTCGACTACAAGGTGGCAACCATCCAGGTGGACATGTTCGACGCCCGCGACGGCAAGCTGGTGTGGCGCGGCAGTGCCGAGCAGATCATGAACAACTACCCGCCAAGCCCGGAAGAACGCAATACGGCGATCCACAACACCGTCGCCAAACTGATGGGCAACTACCCGCCCCGCTGAGTCTCACGGGTCAGTCGCCATAAAGGCGACTGGCCATTATCTTGGCTACACTCCCTTGCACTGCTGCCCCGCGCGGCCATCGGCCGGCAAAGGAGTGCTCGTGGCTTCTCGCTTTCCAGCACGACAACGTGGCGCTATCGGTTTGATCGCAGCCCTGACCCTGGGCATGGCCCTATTGTTCGTGCTCATGGTGGTCGACACCGGCAGGTTGTTTCTGGAACAGCGCAAACTGCAGCGGGTTGCCGACATGGCGGCGCTGGAGGCTGTCAATGGCAAGGGCACGTGCCTGGCCACTGGCCCGAGCGCGCAGGCCCTGGCGACCCAGGCGGCGACCCGCAATGACCATGCCCCAGGGCCCGATCGCAGCCTGCAGGTGGAGTGCGGCAGCCTGCAGACCGGCGCCGCCAGCTTGCGGGTTTTCACTGCCGATGCAAGCAAGGCCGATGCCGTCCGGGTGACGGCTGGCATTACCCTGCAGACCAGTATTGCCGCCGGTATCCGCTCGCTGGTGGCCTCCGCCACCTTTGACCCCAGCACCCGCCTCAGCGCCCAGGCAACCGCGGCCCAGCCCGGTCCGCCGCTGGCCCGCCTGAACATCCGCAGCACCTTGTTGAACATCGACTCATCACGCTCGGCGCAGCTCAACGCACTGATGGGCACGTTGCTTGGCAGCCAGGTCAACTTGAGCCTGGCCCAATGGCAGGGCTTGTTGCAGGCTGACGTCAACCTGCTCAACTACCTCGATGCCCTGGCGATCAAGGCCCAGGTCAGCGCGGGCAACTACACCGAACTGCTGGGCAAGACCGTTAATGTCGGTGAGGCGCTGGCGGTCATGGCCACGGTGGCTGCACAGAACAACCCGCTGGTGGATGTCAGCGGCCTGACCCAGCTCAGTGTCCAGGCCCAGAATGCCGGGGGGATCGTCCTCGGCGATTTACTGGACATCCACAATGGCGGCTCAAGTGCCGGGCTGGACGCCAAACTGCAAGCCCTGCAACTGGTCCAGGGCATGGTGCAACTGGCCAACAGCGCCCATGGTGCCGAAGTCAGCCTGCCGGTCAACCTGCTGGGCCTGGCCAATATCTCGACTAGGGTCAAGATCATCGAACCGCCGCAATTTTCCGCCCTGGGCAATCCGGCCAAAGCCACGGCAAACCCTAAAGACCCCGAGCAGATCTATGTCCGCACCGCCCAGACACGCATCCTGATCAAGGTCGACCTGGGCCCGCTGCTCGGCGGGATCAACCTGGGGATCATCCAGGTGCTACCCAACCCCAGCCTCGACCTGGGCCTGGAGGTTGCCAGTGCCAGCAGCCATGTCACCGGCTACAACTGCGCCTCGGCCGCCAGCAAAAGCCTGACCGTGCACAACGAAGCCGCGGCGGTAAAAGTGCTGATCGGCACGATCGACAGCAACAACTTTTTCTCAGCGGTCAAGCCGGTCGATGCCGCCCCACTGGTGCTACTGAGGGTGCTGGGCATCAATATCGGGCTGGGCACAAACTCACCGGTCTTCAGCCAGAGCGAAACCTTCACCTACCTCAAACCACCTGAGCTTGAACAGGACTCGGCCAACCACCTGCTCAGCTCGACAAACATCGTGGCCAGTGTCCGCAATACCCTGCAGAGCGTGGAGCTGACCCCGAAGGTCGCGCTGGTCAGCCTGTTGCTCAATACGGTTTCAGGCTTGATCGGCGGTTTGCTGGGGGCGCTGCTCGATCCAATCATCAACAACCTGCTGATGCTGCTGGGCATCGACCTGAATCAGGTGGTGATTGGTGCCAACCTCAGCTGCCACAGTGGTCGCGCTCAACTGATGATCTGAGCCCGTGGCAGCTCGATGCAGAACCGCGCGCCCAGCTCACCGTTCTCGACACTCAGGCAGCCGCCCATGGTGTCAATGATGCCGTAGCTCACCGACAGCCCGAGGCCAGTGCCGACCCCCACCGGCTTGGTGGTGAAGAACGGCTCGAAAATGCGTTCGAGCAAACGCGGTTCGATGCCGCCGCCGTTATCCTCGACCCATAGCCGCACCTGCCGCGCATCGCACTCAAGCCCCAGGGCAATCCACGGCTGCAGGTCGCGTTGCTGCTCCCGCCGGGCCAGCAGGGCATCGCGGGCGTTGACCAGCAGGTTGATCAGCACCTGCTCCAACTGATCCTGATGACCACTGACCTGCACGTCGTGCTCAGCGGGCTGCACGCGCAGCTCCACACCCTTGCCGCGCAAGCCGTCAGCCAGCAGCGACAAGGCCCCCTCCACCGCCTGCCAGGGCGCGAACAGTTGCTGCTCGACCTCCGAACGCCGACCGAACACGCGCATGTGATCGACCACCTTCGAGGCACGCAGCACCTGGGCATCGATACGCTTGAGCTTGTCTTGCAGGTAGTCGACCTGGACATCACCGTTTTCCAGACGCTTGAGCGCGTTGACCACGGCCATGCGCATGACGTTGAGCGGCTGGTTGATCTCATGGGCAAGGCCGGTGGCCATTTCACCGAGGGTGGCCATTTTCGCGCTTTGCAGCAGTTGCTGTTGGCTGCGCCTGACTTGCGTGTTGTCGCGGCCCACCGCCTGGACTTCCTGCAGTTGGCCGTGCTCGTCGAACAAGCCGCGGTCAGACCACACCCACCAGGCATGCTCACGCCCGGGCAATTGCAGGCAGATTTCAGCACTGCTGACCGGCTGCTCCGGGGTCAACCCCGCCAGGCGCTCGACAAAGGCCTGGCGCTGCGCTGCGGACATCCACTGGCCGAGGTTCAAGCCGGCCAGTTGCGCGGCTGAACACTCCAGGTAATCGGCCAGCGGCTGGTTGCCGAACACCAGGTTAAGGTCCGGCCGGTAGCGGCAGATCATCGCTGGCGAATCCTCGACCAGCACCCGATAACGCTCCTCGCTCTGGCGCACTTTTTCCGCAGCCTCGGTCGCCTCGCTGACGTCCAGCCAGATGCCCACCACCTCCACCGGCAGGCCCAGGTCATCGCGCAGCAGGCGCGCTTCATCGAGTACCCAGTGATAGCCCCCATGATGATCACGCAGGCGATATCGGCTGCGGCTCTGGCCTTGGCGCAGCAGCGTACGGGTACGTTCCAGCCACAGCGGCTGGTCCTCGGGGTGCAGCCACTGCGCCGGTTGCAGGGGCTCGCCGGCCAGGGGCTGCCAGCCGAGCATCGGCGCCAGGCTGGCACTGCAGAACTCGGTCAGCAACGCGCCTTCGGCGTAGCGCTGGATATAAATCACCGCCGGTGAACTGGCGATCAGGTTTTCCAGACGCGCCTGGGCTGCGCTGGCCTGCGCCTGCTGGGCCTTGATATCGCTGATGTCGAGCATGAAGCCTTGTACCCGGCGGTTGCTGCCACTGCCGTGCACCTGGCCGCACAAGCGATACCAGCGCGGCTGCGCCTGGGTATCGTGGTCCAGCAGGCGCAGGCTCAACTGCAAAGCGCAGCCCTCGCGCTGCAGGTCGCCAAAGGCCAGTTGCGTCGCTTCCCGGTCTGCAGGATGCACGCGGCTGAGCCATTGATTGACCGTCAGCGCCGCAGGCACGCCCAGGCTCTCAGCCAGCGCCGGGTCCAGGTGCAGCTGGGGATCGGCCAGGTGCCATTGCCACCAGCCGGCCCCCAGTTGCAGTTGCAGGCTGTCCAGGCGTTCGCTCTGCACTTGCAACTGATGGGCAGCCAAGCGACCGAGCAGCGGTTCGACAAAGGCCGCGGCAACCAGCAGGGCATCCTGGGCCTGCAGCACTTCTTGCGGCTCGACGCAGACCAGCCAGGCCTGATTGACCTGGCCTTGCGCAAAAGCCAACAGGTAGGTGGACAACCCCGGCAACAAGGCCTGCAACGCAGGCTCGGTGGTGCTGCTGATCATGCTGGCGGGCAGCTGGCGATCCAGCACCGGCGCCATCTGTTCATCTCGCGGCCAGTGCCGTGCATCGCCGCTGCATGCATAGGTCTGCCAGCCCTGATCGGTTTGCACCAGCACGCTCGCCCCCAGGGCCCGCCAGTGCCGCACCAGCCAGTTGAGCTGTTCTTCAGCCACCGCTTGCAGGCGTTCGATGCTGCAGGCACGCAGTGCGCAAGCCAGATGCGCCGTCAGGTGCTGCTGGCGCTCGGCAGCCAGCGCTTGCTGACGATGCTGCAGCAGGTCGCCGATATCGAACAGTTGCAGCAGCCAGCCGCCACGCTGGGCCAGCAACCAGCCACGGGTGTGCAGGGTGTGACCACCGGCCGCCTTGAAGTCCAGTTCCAGCGACTGGCCTTGCCAGTCGATCGGCTCACCTTCAAGCACCAGCAAGCTGTAGGGCTGCACATAGTCGTGCAGGCGCGCGCTGGGCTGGGTCGGCAGCGCTAGCACCGAACGCAGCGGGCCGGCCAGGCGCAATACCCTGGCCGATGCATCCAGCCACAGTTGCAGGCCTACCGCTGGTACCTCGGGCGCTTGCGGCAATGGCTCCTCGGCCGGCGCCGCGCGCCCACGCCAGCGCTCGAACAAGCCCTGGCCGCCACTCACAGTTGCAGGCTCGCTTCGGCCTTGAGGCTGGCGGGCAAGCGCGGGACTTCACCGATACCCGGCAGGTCCAGCACCGGCAACACCGAGGTCAGCTTGGCTTTGGCGTAGTCGATTTTCACTGTCAGCAGCTTGCCGGGGGTGAGCGTGACACTGGCATCGCTGTTGACCTGGAAGTCCAACGACGTCGGCATCCATGCCAGCTGTTCACCGAGCACACGTTTGGCCAGAGCATTGATGTCAGCGCTGTAGGTTGCACTGGCGGGGTCCAGCGCCACGCAGCGGCGCACCGCTTCGCTGCTGGCCTGGTTGAACGACTGCAGCATCAGCATGGGCAGTCCGTAGCTGAGCACCCCGTAGAAGACCGCGAAGAAGATCACGAATACCGCGACAAACTCGAGGGCTGCCGCGCCTTTTTGCCGCTTGCACAGGCTTGCTTGCATGATCGCGTCTACCCTGACAGAGACACCTGAAAGACAGCATAGAATCATTCACCACAAAGGGATGACCTTTCGCCAATGCAAAGCATTGTTCTGCTGCTGTGGCTTGCCTTGTGCTCTGAACAAGATCTGCGCGAACGCCAGATCGCCAATACCCTGACCCTCGGCGCCGCCGCCTGCGCCCTGGCCTATCTGTTCGTGACCGGGCACACTTGGATTGGCGCCGACGCCAGCGAAGGTGGCTGGGCGCTGGCCATCGTCATGCTCCTGACCCTCCCCGGCTACATGCTCGGCCGCCTGGGCGCCGGCGACGTGAAATTGCTCGGTGCCCTGGCCCTGGCCACCGATCGCATGCACCTGCTGGGTACGTTTATCGGTGCCGGTGTAGCCGTCGTTGCCTGGCTGCTGGGCCGTCGCTGGCTGTGGTCCCTGTTAAGTCAGAAGGTTAAGAACCGCCTGAAGCAACTGAACGAAGAGTCGTCAAAAAAACAGCCTTTCGCGCCGTTCCTGCTGGTCGGATTTTTACTGGCTGCGGTCTGGATCCATTAGTCGAATGCTACGTGCAAATGGATGTACCCACCTTGTACATAGCCCAAAAGTGCGACTACTTTCTAATGTGTGCCGGATGGATCCAGGCTCAGCCTGGTCGAGGGAACACAAAGGCGAACAGCAGGGAGTTGCTTGTGAACAAATCAGTCAGTGAATTAAAGGTGCTGGTGGTGGACGACCTGCCACTGATCGTCGAAGAGTTGTGCGAATTTCTCCAGAGCAGTGGCTACCATTGCGTGCCCTGCCACTCCAGTACCCAGGCTATCGAACAGTTCAGTGTCGATCAGGAGATCGCGCTGGTGCTGTGTGATCTGCACATGCCCGACTACGATGGCCTGGAACTGATGCGTGCGCTCAAGGCCATTGCCGGGCCGCAGCGGCTGTTCGAAGCGATCATGCTCACCGGCCGCGCCAACAAGCAGGACGTGATCAAGGCGCTGCGCGAAGGCTTTGCCGATTACTACCAGAAGCCGGTCGACCTCAGCGAACTGCTCGAAGGCGTGCAACGCCAGGAGGCTGCCGTGCTGGAACGACGCAGAAGCTACCAGCACCTGGGTGACCTGAACCAGAAGCTGCAGTTTTTGGCCGACTCGATCGACGACCTCTACCAGGACCTGGACAAGGCCCGCGGGCTCGGCGCCCACCGCCGCGCCACCGACGTCGACCCCGAAGTGGAACCCGACAACCTGCCGACCCTGTTCAACAAGCTGTCACCGCGCCAGCTGGATGTGGCGCGGCTGGTCAGCAAGGGCAAGACCAACTACCAGATCGCCTGCGAACTGGGCATCACCGAAAACACCGTCAAGCTCTACGTGTCCCAGGTGCTGCGCCTGACCCACATGCACAACCGCACCCAACTGGCGCTGGCGCTGTCTCCCAGCTCCTCGCCCCTTCATCAACGTGTCACGGCGCACTGAGTGCCGCGCCGGTGTCAGGTGCAGGCGGCTCACCAGGTTGACCTGCGCCTGGAGATTGTCGTCGCTGCCTTCGTGCCTTGTTCCCGCTCATGAACCCAATGCCCTGCCCAGGGCGCTAAGGCCGGGGCCGGCCAACACGATCAGCAAGGCCGGAAACAGAAACACCATCATCACCATCGACATCTTCCCGGACATCTTCGAAATCCGTTCCTGCATGCGTGTCAGCCGACGGTCATCGAGCAGTTGCTTGAGCGCCAACAGCGACTTCATTGCGCCACCGCCCTGGCTCAGCAATTGCTGGAGAATCACGCAGGTGTCGCTGAACTCGTCGACGCTGAGCAACTGCGCGGTTTTCTCAAGCTCCGCAGCCAAGGCCATACCGGAGTCGACCCGCAGCAGAATCGCCCGCAACTCCTCACTCAACACTGGCAACAGTTGTCGCGACTCCTGACTCAGCACACGCAAGGTTTGCTCCACCGCCAGGCCCGACTCGAAGAGAATCCTCAGCAAGGGTATGAAGGTCGAAACTTCGCCGGCGATCTGTTGCTGGCGACGCACAGCGGCCCACGCCAGCAGGCGCTTGGGCAACAGATAGCCCGCACCCATGGCGCAAAACGGCACTACCAGCCACGGTACCTGGCTATCGCGGTACAGGGTCTCCTGCAGCGCTATGCCCAACCCCAGGGCCAGGAACGGCACGCCAACCTGGCAAGCGGCAAACAGCGCCCGTTGCCGACTCCGCCGCCAGCCCATGCGGTCAAGCAGCAGACGGGTCTCGCTATC
This sequence comes from Pseudomonas donghuensis, assembly GCF_000259195.1. Classification (GTDB taxonomy): domain Bacteria; phylum Pseudomonadota; class Gammaproteobacteria; order Pseudomonadales; family Pseudomonadaceae; genus Aquipseudomonas; species Aquipseudomonas donghuensis. The sequence goes on along the minus strand of NZ_JH650759.1, from coordinate 261,936 downwards.
CAGATTCAGCGAACGCTGGCCCAGCCGGCTGCTGCCGATCTGTTGCAGCCAGTTGCCCAAGCGGTTCTCACTGCCAAGCTGGCCCTGCAGACGCCGAGCAACCAGGCGCTGACGACGACGCTGGTGCAGCAACTGGCCTGCCAGCAAGACAAATGCGGCGAAGAACATCAGGGCACAGAGCAACCAGGCCATTTCAGATACTCCGTAACATGCGCCACAACACCAGGCAGCCCAGCACTTGCAGGATAAAGGCGCCGAGCAGCAGGAACTGACCGTTGCCGTCCTGCCACATAGCCAGCAAATAGTTGGGGTTGCTGATCAGGAAATAGCCGGCCATCCCCACCGGCAACAGGCCCAGGACAGTCGCGGTCATGCGGGTTTCACCGGTCATGGCGCGCAGTTGACGGCTACCCTGCTCACGCTCGCGAATCAGCTTGATCAGGTTCTCCAGCAGCTCGCTGGCGTTGCCGCCGTAGCGATGATTGATACGCAAGCCCAACGCGAACAGGCGCAGCTCATCCTGCTCATACAGTTCGGCCAGGTCGCTCATGGCATCGTCCAGGCTGACGCCCATCTGCACATTGCGCCGCACCCGCTGTAGAGCGCCATGCAAAGGGTCACGCGACGCATCGATGGCGCCCAGCACGGCATCGTTCAAGGTTCGCCCGGCCTTGAGGCTGCGCACACTGTGATCGAGCAACACCGGCAACTGTTCGATCATCCGCTGCAGCCGTCGGCGATAGCGCCAGCCCAGGAACAACCAGATCAGCAACGGTGCAAGCAGCACCAGCCCGACGCCTGCTGCCCACCCCAGGATCCGGCCACACAGCAGCGCTGTCAGCAGGCCGATCACCAGCCATATCAGCAGCCGGTCATTGCGCCGCTCGATACCGGCGCGCTGCAACAGGCGGTCCAGCCAGTCACGGCTACTGGGCGTCAGCGCCGAGGTCACCTGAACCTGGCCAAGACGCTGCAGGATCCGCTCCTCACCCGACTTGCGCATGCCGCTGTAGAACAAGCGCACCGATACCCCCAGCAAGGCCAGGCAGATCAAGCCAAGTACCGCAGCAATCACGGCTGCAGTTCCGAATAGTCGCGGCGCAGCTTGTCGCCGGCAGGGTTCGGTGCCTCCCGCAAGAAACCCTCGCCGTTGTGCCGATCGAGACGGAACAGGGTATTGGTGACGTACACATCATCGCGCACCCCGACTACCTCCAACACCTCGCTGACACAGCGGCGGCCATCGGCCAGGCGGGTCAATTGAATGACCACATCCAGTGCCGCACAGATCATCTGCCGCAGGGTTTTCTCGGCCACCTGGCGGCCGGTCAGGCCGACCAGGGTTTCCAGACGCAGCAAGGCGTCCTGGGCGGTGTTGGCATGTACGGTACTCATTGAGCCGTCGTGACCGGTGTTCATCGCGGTGAGCACATCGAGCACTTCGACGCCACGGATCTCGCCGAGCAGAATGCGGTCGGGGCGCATCCTCAAGGCATTGCGGATCAACTCGCTGGCCTTGATCTCGCCATGCCCCTCGGCATTCGGCGGACGGGTTTCCAGGCGCACCACGTGAGGGTGATCGAGTTGCAGCTCGGCCACGTCTTCGATGGTCACCAAGCGCTCGCGGGGCGTAATCAACTGGCTGAGGATATTCAGCATGGTGGTCTTGCCGGTGCCGGTGCCGCCACTGACCAGGATGTTGCAGCGCCGTGCCACCGCCAACTGGATGAAGTCGAGAATGCCCTGGTCGATGGTCCGGGTGGCCAGCAGGTCGGCGCTCTTGAGCATGTCCTTGCGAAACTTGCGGATCGACAGGCACGGACCGTCCAGCGCCACCGGCGGAATGATCGCGTTGACCCGGCTGCCGTCGGGCATGCGCGCATCGACCATGGGTGACGATTCATCCAGGCGCCTGCCCAAGGGCGCGAGAATCCGTTGCATGACCCGCTCGACATGGTGGGCATCGATAAAGCGCAGATCCGTCTGCTGCAGCAGGCCAGCCCGCTCGATGAACACCCGGTGCGGGCCGTTGACCAGGATTTCGGTGACGCTGGCATCGCGCAACAGCACTTCAAGCGGACCGAAGCCGGTCAGTTCGTCGACGATTTCCTCGGCCAGGCGTTCCATCTCGTAGCGCGACAGGGCCAGGTGCAGTCGGGCGATATAGTCGCCGACCTGCTCCACCACGAATTGCGCCAGGGCCGGGCGCGAGCCTTCGAGCAGGTTGCGCCCGCTGTCCTCGATGGCATCGATGATGTAACGATGCAAGGCGCGCTTGAGCCCTTGCGGGTCGGCCCCCAGGTTGTGCCGCGGGCCGCCGAACAGTTCGTCACCGCTCATTTATGCCCCCATAACCGATTGAGCCAGTTGGCGCTGACCGCAGGGTTGCTCTCGGAGCGGCGCGCCAGCCGTTCACCGAGCGCTTTCAAATGTTGGGTGAGCTGCTCGCGCGGTGCCAGTTCGAACAAGGTCAGGCCCTGGTTCTTGGCATTCAGGCGCACCTCTGGGCTGTAGGGCAAAACCCGCAGAACCGGCAAGCCATAGCGCTTGCCCAGGGCTTCGGAGTCCGGTGCGACGCCGCGCAGGTAGCGGTCGACCAGCAGGCTGGCATGTTCGAGCTTCATGCCCTTCTCGCGCCATTGGGTCAGCACCTCCAGGTTGCGCCGGCAATCGAGGACATTCTGGTCGGTGTACCAGATCAGCTTGTCACAATGGCTGACGAAGGTGCGCAGGGCTTCGCTGTCAACCTGCCCGGTCAGGTTCACGACGATGTGCTGGAAATGCTGGCGCAAGGCGCTGAGCAGCATGTACAGCTCCGCCGCGCTGGTGCGTTCCAGCGGTTCGTCGGTCTCGGCGTAGGCCAGCAGGCGCAGGCCCGAACTTTCACGCGTGAAGGCGCTGTCGATCAGGGTATTGTCGAGCCGGCGCAGGTGGCGCAGGGCATCGCCGAAATGAAACGAGGCTTCCAGGCCGAGCAACGCCAGGCTGTCACCACGAGGCACGCCAAGGTCCAGCAGCAACGTTTGCTGGCCGCTGGTTTGCACCACCCGCGCCATATGGGTGGTCAGCAAGGCGCCATCAGCGGTGCACTGGGCGCCATAGAGTACCGTCAGCCCCCCAAGGCTGGGGTTGCTGGCTACTGGCGGCAGGCGTTTGCTCAAGCGCCGCACCAACCCTGCGACTTCACTGGAGCGCGAGCCATAGGCGACAAAGTCCCGCGCCCCGGCACGCATGGCATTGAGCACCAACTGGTTGTCCATGCCATCGCCCAGGGCAACGATTGCCAGCATCGGCTTGGCTTCCAGCACCCCCTCAATCAGTGCGCACTGATTGACCACCTGCTCACGATCCAGCCCCACGAACACCAAACCGGCAAAGGTGACATCGACCAGCGCCAGCAGCTCGTCAAGGCTGCCGCTGCCGGCGCCCACCACCTGCCCCAGTGGCGCCAGCGCACCTTGCAGCCACTGCAAGTCGCCATCGTTGCGGGTGATGGCGAGGAAGGTCTGGCTCAGGCTTTCACTCATGGGGATAACCCGCTGCGACGTTCGAAGTCGCCGTTATCGAGGGCGCTGCCAGCGCCATTGGCACCTGCGGCGCAGTGCACGGCAAGGCACAGAGCATCTGCTTGGTTACCCGCTCGGAACGACTGCTCATTGAAGGGCATCCTTGCTTGGTCAGGGGGTGGGCTGTCCGGCTTGATTTCCGCGGATGATCTCTATGCCGCGCGACGGCGCGACGCTGGCCACCGGCTGGGCAGCGGGTACCTGGGCAAGCTGACTGAAGCGATAGAGTTTGCGATTGGCGCTATCGACTTCCTTGCTGCTGGCTTTGGGGTCCGCCCAATAGCGGGCCAGGCGCTTCTCTTCGGCGCTGCGTACGGCCAGGCGCAAACTGCCGGCCTGGGCGGCAAGCAGCAAGCGGCTGGCCAGTGCCTCGGGAACGGCAAGCACTACCGTGCGCGCAGCATTGGGCGGTTGCTGCGGCTGGCTCTTTTCATTCACTGGCGGCTGCGCGGGCTTGCCGTCATTGGTCAGGCCCAACTGTTCGCCGACACTGAGCAGACGCAATGCCGGCAGTACCACCTGAGCCGACGCTTGCGGGTTGCGGGTCTCTTCGCGCAGATACAGCAAGACATCGACATAGTCGCCCGGACTCAACTGCCCGGCGACGCCCACCACCTCATCCACAGCTACCGCCAGCGCGCGCTCATGGGGATGGATCATCCGTGCCAGCGGGCCACCGGCTTCGAAGCTGCCCTGCTCCAGCCAGGTTCCAGCACTCAACGCGCGCCAACTGCTGCGCCCGAGCACTTGCTCAAGGGTCTGGAAACTGCCGGGCGGAGCCACCTGCAAGCGTTCTACTACCAGGTCGTCTGCCGTCAGCGGCACATACGCGGCAACGTCACGACGCAACACCACCACCGGCTTGCGCAGTTGGTCAGCGGCGTCTTTTGCCACTTGCTCAACGGGCGTCGGTACAGGTGCAGCGACAGGTGCGGCAAGCGGTTCACTGGGTGGGCGGCTCAGGACCAGGCCCCAGTAACCGGCCAGCAACGCACCGAGCAGAAAGAAGCCTGCGAGGATGATGGTAATGCGACTGCTCATGCCGATCCTCCTTCCCCTCAGCGTTCTTTCGGCCCTTTATGTGAAATGGCCTACAGCACTGCAGTCGGAAACAACTATTTCGCTATTTGACGGTAGCGCAGCTAAGACAAAATGCCATTACCCGTCAGATTTTTTTCCGTCGCAAAACCGGCAGCACCATAAAACAACAGCTTATTGGCGCCGGCATTGAGTTATAACTTTAGTATTAATACCTTCTTACATTTGCCGAAGTATGACCCGTTGACAATGCTGTGATGGCAAAGGGGAATCATCCAATACCCCTGCCACCTGCGCCTGCGGCGCAAGGAGAAATGCCATGCGTCTTTCCCGTGTCCTCAAAAGCTGCAAAGAATTCTTCTACCGCAAAGAGGGTGCCTCGGGCATCGAGTATGCGATTGCCGCGGCGATGGTGGCAGTGGTGCTGACAGCGTTCATCACCCCTATTTCCGGTAGTGTGTCTTCGGTCATGACCAAGGTTCAGGGGGCGATGACCAAGGCTCAAGCCACGACGCCTTCAGAGTAGGCCAGCATCACTGCTGTACCGTTTGGGTCTCTTGTTCAATCACGCTGCCATAGGACTACCTCATGCCGACCTCTTCCCCCCGTCAACAATTGCTCCTGGTGGATGACGAAGAGGACGCCTTGCTGGAGCTTGCCGAATTGCTGGAGGGTGAGGGGTTTTGCTGTCACACGGCTACCTCGGTCAAACTCGCCCTGCAACAGCTCACCCGCCACCCGGACGTGGCCCTGGTCATCACCGACCTGCGCATGCCCGAGGAAAGCGGCATTTCACTGATCAGGCGTCTGCGCGAGCACACCGCGCGTCAACACCTGCCGGTGATCGTCACCTCCGGGCATGCCGACATGGACGACGTCAGCGACTTGCTGCGTCTGCAGGTGCTGGACCTGTTCCGTAAGCCGATCTACCACAACCGCCTGCTGGAAACCCTGGACAACCTGTTCCCCAAGCCGCGGATGCAACTGGTGCAGTGAACCTTTCAGGTCTGCTGCGCAGCCCATCGCTGGCAACGCCAGCTCCCACGATAGACCTGCTTATACCTGGCGATGCACGTTCATAACTGCACACTGAAACTCAAGCTGACCCGCGGCTCGCGGTCAAAGCTGTCGAGGGCGACATCCGACAGCGGCTTGGCCAGCTCCAGCGCAAGGTTGTAGAAACGCCCGTCACCGATGCGCAGCCCCAATGCTGCTGAAGACAGGTGCGCATCACGCAGGTCCACTTCATTGAACCAGGTGCGCGCGGTATCCAGCACGGCATAAGGTTGCAGCAGCTTCAGCCAGCGGCCATCGCCGTTGAAGCTGTAGTTGACCTCATAAGCCAGGCCCCAGCCCTTGTCGCCCAGAGCCTGATCGGCGGGATAGCCACGAGCGAAGCTTTGCCCGCCGAATACCACCCGCTCACTGTCAGGCAGGCTGTCGCCACTCCAGTACAAGGCCGCCGACACCACGCCCTGCCAGTTGCCGAACAGGCGGTCGCTCTGCAACCCGGACAGGCGCAGGCGCAAGAAATCCAGGTCGAAATCGCTGTTGGTTTTCGCCCCCAGATAATCAAGGCCCTGGTAGGCGCCACCACTGACGATCCGCAGTTGGTCTGCATTGGCCTTGCGCCACTCGCCCTCAAAGCCCAGGGCGCGCACATCGGTGCGGTTGCTCAGGCGCATGGGCGCGCCGACTGCGCGGTACAGCACATCGTCGTTGACCATGTAGAAGCGCGCGGCAACGTTGAGCGACTCGCCGGGCGCGGCGAGCAGTACCTGGCTCAAGCCGGCCGAGAAGCGGTCATTCTCGCGATGGGCCTTGAGTTGGGTGCCATCGCCGAGCAACACCTGGGCACTGGGGTTGCTGTCGTAACGCGACGCCGACAAGTGCAGCTGGCTGCCCTGGTCGTCCAGGTACTGGGCGTAATCCAGGCGAAAATAGCTTTCGTGATCTTCCCCGCGTGGCGCCAGGGTGGTGACACTGAACTGTTCGGCGAGCGCTGTCTGTGCGTTGCTGCTCACGGTGAGTAGCGCCTGGGGGTCATCGCGGGTGCCATCGGTGATGACCAGGGTTGCGCTGAACGGCCGGCGCGTGGCCTCGATGATCAGGCGGCTGGCACCATTGCTGGCATCGGCAGGCGACAACCGCGCCTGCACGCTGAAACCCGGCAGGCGACTCATCAGGGCGACATAGCGCTCGAAGGTCGTACGGGTCAGCGGGCGTTCGGCCTTGAGCCAACCCACCAGTTGCTCCACATAGGCTGCCGCCGGGCCAACCTTGCCATGTAGCTCAAGATCGTCGATGTAGCCTTCGACCAGCACCACCCGTACCCGGCCATCGGCGAAGTCCTGCTCGGGCAGATAAGCATGGGACAGCAGGTAGCCGTCCTGCTGGTAGCGCTGGGTCAGGCGCTGGGTGGCGTCGATCAGTTCGCCCAGACTGACCTCGCGGTTGACCAGGCCTTGATAGTTGTCGCGCAGGTCACTCAACGGATAGATGCTGCCGCCCTCGAAGCGCACCTTGCGCAGGAATATCCGGGTATCACGCAGTAATGGCTGGGCCAGGGTGACCGCAATGGGCACCTGCACACCCGGGTTGCTCGGCCGATAGGCATCGGCCGGCAGGTTGGGGGCGGGCAGGTTTCGTTCGATTTCGTGGCTGTCGAGAAAGCGCGGCAGGGGTTCGCTGCTGGCCACGCTCGCCCAGGACAATCCAACAATTGCGACAGCCAACGGACGCATCGGACACTCCATGATCCCGATCAGTACGCAGCCGCCAGGGCAGCGGCCTCGTCACCCCAAGCGTAGGTGCTGGCCCCGGCATCGTCTAATGCGCGTTGTCACTCGTTGACCTGGAACTCGACCCGGGCGGTTTCGCCACTTTCATCCAGGGCGCTCAACTCGAAGCGCCCGGCCTGGTCGAAGCTCGCCGTAAGGTTTTCCTGGCCGCTGGTTTCGCCCAGCGGCGCACCGTTGAGAAACCACCAGTGCCGACCGTTACCGCCAAGGGCCGAGACCTTGAAACGCAACGGCTCGCTGCTGGTGGCCGGACGGCGTAACTGATCGCCCTGACGCACACCGACGATCGACAACGGCGGCGCGCTGGGCGGCACCTGCGGCGGGCAACCCGGATCGACCTTGGGCAAGCGCGCCTCGCGGCGTTCCACCCGTGGCAGCCAGGGTTCCAGTGGCGACGGCCATAGGGCGATGTCCCGCGCCTGGGCGCCGGGGCACGTGGCATCGACGCGCAAGCCCTGGGTGTTGACCCAGACGGTCTCGCGCAGGCCGACGCTCAACGGTTGGTCCTGGGCCAGCAAGGTCGGCGGCGTGGTGCCGTCCAGGGTCCAGGCGAAGCGCTGGCGACGGCAGTTCGGGTCCTGGCGGGCCATGGGTTGCCCCAGCGGCCAGCAGATTGCCGCAACCCCGACATTGGCCGGCACCGCCGTCACGGGAGTGGCGATACCGCGCTGGCTGTCGCGGTTGCTCAGCACGTCATGCACCTGCAGCATCAACGGCGCCGCCGAGGCCAGGCCGAACTGCCCCGGCACTGGCGTACCATCCGGGCGGCCGATCCAGATGCCGATCAGGTAGCGCGGCCCCACGCCAATCGACCAGGCATCACGAAAGCCATAGCTGGTACCGGTCTTCCAGGCCAACTGCGGACGCTGCACCAGTTCGGCGTGAGGGTCGCGATCCGGGCGCGCCTGGCCGCTGAGAATACGCCGGATGATCCAGGCGCTGCCCGGCGACAGCAGGCGCCGCTCAAGCAACGGCTCATCCGGCTGCAAGCGGATCGGCGCGCTCAAGCCATCTCGGGCAAACGCCGCATAACCACCCACCAGGTCCTCCAGGCGGCTACCGGCGCCGCCGAGAATCAGCGACAGGTTCGGCTCGGCCAACGGCGGCAGGATCAGCGGCACGCCACCACTGCGCATCTGCGCGGCGAAGCGCTTCGGCCCGTAGGCTTCAAGCAGTTGCACCGCCGGCAGGTTCAATGACAATGCCAGGGCGGAACTGGCCGCCACCGGCCCGCTGAAACCCATGGAGAAGTTGCCCGGGCGATAATCGCCGTAGCGCCGCGGCACATCCTGCAGCAAGGATTCGGAATGGATCAGGCCATCGTCCATGGCCATGCCGTAAAGAAACGGCTTGAGGGTCGAGCCGGGTGAGCGCAGGGCGCTGATCATGTCGACGTGGCCAAAACGGCGCTCGTCATTGAGATCAATCGAACCCAGGTAAGCGCGTACCGCCATGTTCTGCGCCTCGACCACCAGGATCGCCGCCGAGGTACGCTCCGGCAGCCGCGCACGCCAGCCCAGCAACAGGTCTTCCAGGCGCCGTTGCAAGGAGGCATCGAGGGTGGTGCGAATCAACGGCGGGCTGAGCGGACGATTGAGTCGGCGCGCCAGCAGCGGCGCCAGCGCCGGCTCCTGACGCGGTGCCAGCAACAGTGGCTCTTCTGCTGCCTCGGCAACCCGCTGCTGCGGCCATACCTGGTACTCGGCCAGGCGTTGCAGGACCTTGTCGCGCGCCGCCTGGGCACGCTCGGGGTGGCGATCCGGGCGCAGACGGCTTGGTGCCTGGGGCAGCACCGCGAGCAGCGCCGCCTCCGACGGCGTCAGGTGCATCGGCGACTTGCCAAGGTACGCCCAACTGGCGGCGGCGACGCCCTGCAAGGTGCCGCCGAACGGCGCGCGGTTGAGGTAGATTTCAAGGATCTGCGCCTTCGACAGGTGCCACTCCAGCTGTGCCGTGCGCCACAACTGACGCAGCTTGCCGGGCAGCGTGCGCGAATGTGGGTCGAGCAGACGCGCCACTTGCATCGACAGCGTACTGCCGCCAGACAACACCCGGCCACCGCGCAGGTTCTGCCAGGCCGCCCGCGCCAGCGCCAGCGGATTGACCCCGGGGTGATGGTAGAACCAGCGGTCTTCGTAAGTCAGCAATGCCTCCAGGTAATAGGGCGAAATCTGTTCGGCGCTGACCGGGTAGCGCCATACACCCTCGGCATCGGCGAAGCGCCACAGCGGCGTGCCGTCTTCGGCCAGCACTACCCGGGCCAGATCATCCGCCGGCATCGGCAACGGCCAGAGGCGGTCGGCGAGCCCTAGCAAGGCAACAAGCAGCAACGGGATACCGAGCAGCAAGCCCAGCGGTTTTCTGATGGCGCCGCGCAGGCGCGTTAAGATGTGCATCAAGTCCTCCTGGCGTAACAGCTACGCAGGGAACCGACCCGGCCAAGGCACGGCCAAAGGCTTGGCAACGGCGCATTCGCCGAATTGATCATCAGGAAGCAACTATGCATGTAGAAGGTTTTTTCGAGTGGCTCGGCCAGGCACTGGGGGCAGTGATCCGTTTTATCGTCGACGGCCTGAGCGGGTTGTTCAACTTGCTGGCCAACGCCGGTAGCAATTTCATCGAGGGCCTGTCACGCACCCTGGGCATGGACACTTCGCTGGTCAGCATCCTCGCCCTGATCATCGGCCTGATGCTGCTGTACTCGGCGATCCGCGCGTTCATGCGCGCTTCGATCATACTCGGCATCATCTGGCTGGTGCTGGGTTTGTGGGTGCTGAGCTGGATCATTCACTGAGCAATTAGAGCATGTGGGAGCGGATTCATCCGCTCCCACAAAGCCCTCTGTCAGCGGCCTTTGACTACCAGTTCGGCAGGCGTCTCGCCCACCGCGTTGTAGTTCGGCCGGTACATCGACTCGACCTGCGGCGGCGGTACCTTGTAGGTCCCCGGGGTCACCGCGCGGGCCAGGTACAGCAGGTGGGTGGTGGAGTAGTAGTCGATGTTCAGCGCCGCTACGTAGCGGTCATCGCGAAACTCCTGATGCACCACGTTGGCGTTCTGCATCGACTCTCGCCATTCCTTCACCGCACTGCTGGCGTTCTCCAGACTGGCCGCACTTTGCGCCAGGTTCTGGTTTTCCAGCTCCAGGCCCGCCGGCAGCAGGTCGACCACCAGGGCGTCCGGCACCTGGGTGTTGGCCGTCACGGCCAGGTGCACCAGCACCAGGTCACCGCTCTTGAGCGCCTTGATGTCCAGTGCCTGGCCATTCATACCGAGGAACTCGCGGCGGATGGTCATGCCGCTGCCTCGGGCAACCGGGGCCTGACGCGGATAACCAGACAGGGTCAGTTGCTGGAACAGGGTCTCGCTGCCTTCGTTCTGGATGGTCAGCGGCGAAGCCAGCAGTGGGCCCTCGAGTTTCATCCCCGATTGCTCGGGATTGAACTCGCGCACTTCACCGGCGCTGTCCAGGCGCGCCGACCATTTGCTTTCCGGCTTGCCCAGCAGACCACGACCGGCAAGGAACAGCGCGTTGCGCTCCTGAGTCGACAGCCAGCGGTTACCCGCCATCTGATCGGAGAGCTCGAACAGCCGTGCATCGACCTTGTCGCTGGCCAGGTTGTTCTCGGTGAGCAGCGACAGGATCAGCGCCTGGTCACGCACGGAGCTGCCGTAGTCGCCCAGCCAGGTGTTTTCGTTGCGGGTGACGGCAAGGCCGGCCTGCAGCGCCTGTTGCCCACGCGGCTTGTCGCCCATCTTGTCCAGGGCGATGGCCAGTTGTACCAACGGCAGGCCCGAGCGCGAATCGCTGCGCCGCTCGAACAGGCTGCGCAGGGCGCCCAGCGGCGCCTGCTGGGTACGCGCCAGCACCAGGGCGGCGTAGGCCTGCACGGCGAAGCGGCTGTGCTCGGAGTTCTGGCTGTAGTTGACCTCGATCAGGTTGCGCTCCTGCAGGTAACGCAGCAGACGCTCGCTGGCCTTTTTCAGGGCCTCGGGCGGTACCGCATAACCTTGCTCGCGGGCGCGCAGGAGGAAGTCGGTGACGTAGGCGGTCAGCCAGAACTCTTCCTGGTCATCGGCGCTCCACAGGCCGAAGCTGCCGTTGTAGCGCTGCATGCCCAACAGGTGCTCGATGCCCATCTCGATCTTGCGCTTGCGCACGTCCGCCGCTTCACCCTTGATACCGAGGCGCTTGAGGGTCGCGGCATCAGCGTACAGCGATGGGTACAAGCCACTGGTGGTCTGCTCCAGGCAACCATACGGATAGGCTTCGAGGGCGCGGATCTGTTCGGCCAGGTTCAGCGGTGGGCGGCTCGACAGGGCCAATGAGGCTTCAAGGCCGGCGGGTTCGAACAGTGCAAGGTCTGCGTCGGGCAAGGTCCAGGGTTGGTCTTTGAGGGCGACGCGATAGTGCTGCAGCATCGCCGGGTAGGCCGGGCGAATGCCCAGGGTCCAGTCGCGGCTGAAGGCCGTGGCCGATTCGCCCGGCAGTTGCAGGCCCTGCACGTCGACCTTGACCTTGCCCTGGCCCAGGCCACCGCTGGCCTGCACCGGCACCAGCAGGGTGACGCGCTTGCCTTCGGTGAGGTTCAGGGTCTGTTCGGCGGCGCCGAGCAGGTTCAACTGGCCTTCGGTGCTCAGGCGCACGGTCAGGTTCTGCGCCTTGCCCGACAGGTTGGACAAGTCCAGGGCCAGGGTGGTGCGGTCGCCACCGGCGAGGAAGCGCGGTGCCGAGAGCTCGGCGATCAACGGTGCGGCAACCACGGTCTTGCCTTCGGCCATGCCGTAGCGCTCGCCGGTCCAGGCCTGGGCCATCAACCGCAGTTCACCGTTGAAGTCGGGGATATCGACCGTGGCTTCACCTTCGCCCTTGTCATTGAGGGTGACCGGGGCGCTTTGCTTGGCGACGATGGTCACCGTGGTGTTCGGGCGCTTGCCGCCCTTGGCCATGGCGGCGTCACCACCGAAGGCCAGGCTGGCCAGACGGCCCTGCCCGGCTTCGATCAGTTGGCCATAGATGTCCAGCTGGTCGGCGCCATAGGCCTTGCGCCCGAACATACCGGTGAACGGGTCGGGGGTAGCGAATTCGGTGATGTTAAGGATACCCACGTCCACTGCCGCCAGCAGTACATGCACCTGTTTGGGCACGCTGCCGTCGGCATTGCGCGCCTGTACCTTGACGGTCAGCGGCTGCTTGGGACGCATCTTCTCCGGCGCGCTGAGGGTGACGGCCAGCTTACGTTCGTGACGATCCAGCGGCAGGTGCAGCACACCTACGGCGCGCTTCGGCGTGGCGTTGACCTTGCGCTCACCCGGGCGGATCACCAGGGCGCTGACATACAGGTCATGGCGCGCCCACTTCGGATCGAGCTTGACGGCGAAGCTCTTGCCTTCGGCCGGCACGTCGATTTCTTCCCACCACAGTGGGCCTTCGCTGGACTCGACCATCAGGTAACCAGTGCCTGCGGCAGGCGGGGTGACGGTGATGTTGGCGGTGGCGCCATCGGCGTAGGACGGCTTGTCGAGGGCCAGCTTGACCTGATCGGGACGCACGGCGCCGCCGTCGGCGTTGTCCTGGGCACGGTAGCCGGCCCAGAAGCGTTCGCTCGACACCAGACCGGTCTGCGGGTCTTCGACCTCGACGCGGTACGGGCCCCAGTCAACCAGGAAGTTGACCCGCGCGGTCGAGCCGGCTTTGACATTGACCGTCTCTTCGTTCTGGGTCAGATACTTCTCGTTGTAGTTGTAGCTCCAGCCATCGCTCTGCGAGTAGTTCCAGTAGTAGTCGCGACGCTCACGGATCAGGCGAACCTTGAGGTTGTTGACGGCCAGCTTGTTGCCTGCGGCATCGGCCACCAGCACTTCGAATTCCACCGGGCCTTCGCCGTCGGTCTCTTCACCGTCGAACAGGCCGCGCAGGCCAGGCAGGCGCCCGGCCGGCCAGATGGGTTGTTCAAGACGGCGGGTGATCGGCCGGCCACCGGACTCCTGCAGGCTCGCCTGCACGGTCAATTGCAGCGGCGAACGGGCTTCGGACCATTTGCTTTCGATGTTCAGCGTGGTTTTGCCCGCGGCATCGAGGGTAACCTCGTCCAGCTCCAGGTCGTGGCTCAGTTCCTCCTCGGTGATCGAACCGAACTTGTAGCCAGGCAGCGCCGGTACCGCTTCACGCAACGGGCGCACATAAGCCTGGCCGCTCAGGCGGTTGCCCGAGGCCGGGGCGCCATACAGGTAGCGACCATTGACCTTGATCTGCGCGGTCTGCTCCGGGCTCAACGGCTTGTCGCTGCCCTTGAGCTCCAGGGCCAGGCGCTCGGGCAGGAAGTCTTCGACGAGGAACTCGAACACCTGCTTCTTGCCGCCGCCGAGGTCGAACAACAACTGCCAGCGCCCGGTCGGCGCTTCATCGGCCAGTTGCAGTTGATACTGATAGAAGCCATTGGCATCGGCTTCCCAGACGAACTTGCGGCTGATCTGCTCATCCGGGCGGCGGACTTCCACGGTCACCGGTTGCGGCTTGAGCGGGCGGCCATCCTGGTCACGCAGCAGGCCGTTGAGCAGCACGGTTTCACCCGGGCGATAGAGGTCACGCGGGCCGAACACGAAGAACTGCAGCGGGTTGGCCTGAGGGCCGGTGATGTCGAACTCGGCCAGGTCCAGGGCAGCGCTGTTCAGGCGCAGCATGGTGGTGTGCACGCCTTGGTGGGCCAGCAGGGTTTCAGCCTTGGGCGGCGTTGGCAACTGGGCGTGGCCGTCGCTATCGGTTTTGGCCTGGGCCAGCACGCGGCCTTCGCCGTCGAGCAGTTCCAGCTCGACGCCGCTCAGCGCCTTGCCGCCTTCCAGGCCCTGGGTGAAGACATCCATGCGGTTCTGGTAGCGATGCGCCGAGACGCCGATGTCACTCAGGGTGAACAGCGTCGCCGGTTGCGAATAGTCATAGGTGCCGGACGCGCGCATCACCGCCAGGTACACGCCGGGCTCTTGCAGCGGCTTGATCCCCGCAATCGGCAGCAGTACGGTCTCGCGGGTGTTCTTCGCCGGGTTGAGGTCGAAGCGGCCGCTGTAGACCAGCTCGGCCATGTCCAGGGTTTCCTTGGACTGGTAGTAGTACAGGCTGCTGTTGCGGCCCCAGGCGGCAAGGAACGGCGAGAGTTTGTCAGGCTTGATGCGGAAGAACTCGACATCGACCTTGTTGACGTTCAGGGCGATCACCGGC
>NZ_JH650759.1:210617-247286 GCF_000259195.1 Pseudomonas donghuensis | reverse complement strand
GGGGAGCCACGGCTGGCGAAGCCGATGGTCGACTGCATGTCGCGGGTTTCCAGGCGGCTGATCGACTCGGCGGGCAGGCGCTTGCCGTTGACCGCGAGCAGGCCGGCGTCGATGGTCAGCACCAGCTTGCGCTGCGGCTCCAGGTGGCGCAGGCGCAGCTCCATCTTGTTGGCGGAGAGTTCCCAGGCGCCGTCGACCTTGCCTTTGACGGTATCGACCAGGTGCACCTTGTCGGCGAAGTTCTGCTGGTCATCCAGCGGCACCGAGAAGGTCAGGGCCAGGGCGCTGGCGCCATCGACCTGCACCTCCGAGACATCCACCACGCTCAGTTCGCGGCCGGCATAGCGCTTGGCCAGGGTCGCGGCATCGTCCTTGACCGGAGCGGGTTTTGCCGCTTCCACTTGCGCCGCCGGGGCGGCCGGAGCCGGGGCTGCGGGTTGGTCCTGGGTCTGCGCAGGCGGTTCGACGGGGGCCGGCGCCGGTTTATCCGGGGCAGACGAATCGCAGGCACTGAGCAAGGCCAGCGCGCAGGCCAGCAACAATCCTTTGTTGAGCATGGGAGTAGTAACTCTCGGGCAGCGGAATCTTAGGCGTGCACTATATATCAACCGCGCCGCAACGGTGATACGGCGAACGGATGTGAGACGGCCTTCGCACGATTTACTAGCGCAGCGGCTACAATGCCGGCTTGCCAGGAGCCTCCATGTCCCGTTTGCTGACCGACTGGCGCGACCGCCCGACCCATATCAAGGTCTGGGCGCTGGCCGCGCCGATGATCCTTTCGAATATTTCCGTACCATTGGTGGCCCTGGTCGACAGCGCCGTGATCGGCCACCTGCCCCATGCCCATCAATTGGGTGCGGTGGCGGTGGGCGCCAGCCTGTACACCTTCCTGGCCTGGGTCATGGGCTTTCTGCGCATGGGCTCGACCGGTTTCGCCGCCCAGGCGGCGGGCCGTGCCGACGGTGCGGCGTTGCGCCAGGTGTTGCTGCAGGGCCTGTTGCTGGCGCTGTTGTTTGCCCTGCTGCTGGGCGTGCTGGCCCTGCCGTTCAGCCACTTGGCCCTGCAACTGATGCAGCCCACGGCGGCGCTGGAGCAATCGACCCACGACTTCTTCCAGACCCGCCTGCTGGGCCTGCCGGCGGCGCTGGCCAGCTTCGCCCTGGTCGGCTGGTTCCTCGGCACCCAGAACGCCAGGGCGCCGCTGGCCATCCTGCTGACCACCAACCTGCTCAACATCGCCCTCAACCTGTGGTTCGTGCTCGGCCTGGAGTGGGGCGTGATCGGTTCGGCCCGCGCCTCGGTGATTGCCGAGTGGAGCGCCGCCCTGCTCGGCCTGGCCCTGACCCGCCCGGCCCTGCGCGCCTACCCCGGGAAAATCGCCTGGGCGTTGCTGGCGCGCTGGCAAAGCTGGCGGCCGCTGCTCAGCGTCAACCGCGACATCTTCATCCGCAGCCTGGCGCTGCAGGCGGTGTTCTTCCTGATCACCGTACAAGGTGCACGCCTGGGTGAAGCGACGGTGGCGGCCAACGCCCTGCTGCTCAATGGCCTGTTGCTCACCGCCTATGCCCTCGATGGCCTGGCCCATGCGGTCGAAGCGCTGTGCGGGCATGCCATTGGCGCGGGTGATCGCCAGGCGCTACGACGTTCATTGACCGTCGCCTGCGGCTGGTCGTTGCTGGCCAGTTGCGGCTTTGCCGTGTTGTTCCTGCTGGCTGGGCATCTGTTCATCAACATGCAGACCGACATCGCCAACGTACGCGAAACCGCCTACCAGTACCTGCCGTACCTGGCACTGCTGCCGTTGATTGCGGTGTGGAGCTATCTGCTTGATGGCTTGTTCATCGGCGCCACACGGGCGCGGGAGATGCGCAATGGGATGCTGCTCAGCGTACTGATCGCCCTGCCGGTCGCCTATGCCGCCCGCGACTTGGGCAACCACGGTCTGTGGCTGGGGTTTCTGCTGTTCATGGCTTTGCGCGGGGTGACGCTGGGGGTGATGGGCTGGCGGTTGCAGCGGCGGGATGGGTGGTTTGTGCGGTAGTTTCTGGGTCTGCTGCGCAGCCCATCGCTGGCAAGGCCAGCTCCCACAAGAGTACGGCACTGCACCTGTGGGAGCCGGACTTGCCGGCGATGGGGTCGACGCGCAGCCAGCGACTGCACGCGACCCGCACCACTGATCAGCTCGACAGGTAAGACGAGCGGGTCAGCCCCAGACGCAACGCGTCGAGGAACTGGGTCTTCTCACGGGCAGTGATCTTGGCGCTGGCGCACTTGTCGCGGTAGTGGGTCATCAACTCCTCCGGCGACAGGTGCACGTAACGCAGCATGTCTTCGATGGTGTCGTGGGTCTCGATACCGGCGTGGTACACGCTGCCGTTCGGGTTCTGGTAAATATTCACCGAGTCGGTGTCACCGAACAGGTTGTGCATGTCACCAAGGATTTCCTGGTAGGCACCGACCAGGAAGATACCCAACAGGTAGTCCTCTCCCTCGTTGATCCCGTGCACCGGCAGGCTGGTCTCGATGCTCTGCTCGTCGACGTACTGGTTGATCTTGCCATCCGAGTCGCAGGTCAGGTCCTGCAGCACGGCGCGGCGCAGCGGCTCTTCGTCCAGGCGATGCAGCGGCAGGATCGGCAGGACCTGGCCGATCGCCCAGGTGTCCGGCAGGCTCTGGAATACCGAGAAGTTGCAGATGTACTTGTCGGCCAGCTTGTCGTTGAGCTCGTCCAGCACCTGGCGATGCGAGCGCTGACGGGCCTTGAGCGAGTTGTGCAGGCGCCGGCAAACGGCAAAGTAGCATTGCTCGGCCAGGGCTTTCTCGGCCAGGGTAATCTTGCCGTCGGCGTACTGGGCCGCCACGTCGCTCATGTAGTGGGTGGCGCGCCAGTAGGTCTCGGTGACCATCTCGATATCGGTCGGGCCGAGCAGGTCGACCAGCCACTGTACGGTCTCGGGCAGGTTTTCCTTGTTCTCGATCAGCGGCACTTCGTCGTTGTGTTTTTCGACATCGGTCACCTGCACCACCAGCATGGCGTGGTGCGCGGTCAGCGAGCGGCCGCTTTCCGAGAAGATGTGCGGATGCGGCAGGCCCTGGGCATCGCAGAACTCCTTGAGCATGCCGACCACGACACCGGCGTAGTCATCCATGTCGTAGTTGATCGAGCTGGCGTTGCGCGAGTGGGTGCCGTCGTAGTCCACGCCCAGGCCGCCACCGACGTCGATGTGATCGACCGGCAGGTTCAGTGCGCGCAGCTCGCCGTAATAACGGATGGCTTCCTTGAAACCATGCTGGTAGTCGGCCAGGTTGGCGATCTGCGAGCCCATGTGGAAATGCAGCAGGCGGATGCCCTGGTCCAGGCCGGCATCGCGAAAGCGCTGCACTACCGAGATCAGTTGCGCGGCCGAGAGGCCGAACTTGGACTTCTCGCCACCGGTATCGGCCCACTTGCTCGAGGCCAGCGACGACAGGCGCACGCGCAGGCCGATCTGCGGCTTGACCTTGAGCTCGGCGGCTTCCTCGATCACCAGGGCCACTTCCGACTCTTTTTCGATGACGATGAAGACGTTGTGGCCAAGTTTCTGCCCCATCAGCGCCAGGCGGATGAACTCGCGGTCCTTGTAACCGTTGCAGACGATGGTGCCGCCTTTCGGCGCCAGCGCCAGCACCGCCAGCAGCTCGGGCTTGGAACCGGCTTCCAGGCCAATGGACACGTTCTGGGTGGCGATGATGTTCTCGACCACCGCTTCCTGCTGGTTGACCTTGATCGGGTACAGCGCGGTGTACTGGCTCTGGTATTCCAGGCGCGCGATGTTGGCGTCAAAAGCGCCAGTCAGCTGGCGCACGCGGTCCTGGAGGATGTCCGGGAAACGGACCAGCAGCGGCAGCGAAAGGCCACTCTTGCGCAGCTCGTCAACCTGCTCGAACAGGTCGATCGGCGCACTGCCTGGCCCGTTCGGGCGGACTTCGACGCGCCCGGCCTCGTTGATTGCGAAGTAACCGGCCCCCCAATGGCGAATGCCGTAAACACTGCGGCTGTCCGCAACTGTCCATTGGCTGCCATCGTCTTTGCGTGTGCGTCGTACGGACATTGAAGTCCCCTATATAGAAAGTCGAAAAACACCGGCCTGCATGGGGCGGGCGCAGTGTAAAACCTGAAAGTGACGATTATCCGTGTTCAGGGATAGACCCTTCCTACGGGAACGAGTTTAGAAAGCGAACTGCAAAAAATCGCGATGCAGTCTTCAGCCGCCGGACTTTTTCGCTTTGAAGCCCTGTTTGATCAGCTCGGCCAACAACAGCTCGACATGATCGCCCTGGATTTCGATGACCCCGTCTTTCAACGCGCCGCCGGTTCCGCAGCGGCGCTTGAGCGTGCTGGCCAGATCCTTGAGCTGTTCCAGGGGCAGCGGCACGCCGCTGATGGTCGTCACCGTCTTGCCGCCACGGCCCTTGCTTTCGCGGCGCACGCGAGCAATGCCATCGCCTTCGGGGATGAGCGTCTGTTTGCAGATGCAGGCATCTATGGGTTTGCTGCAGTCCGGGCAATGCCGGCCTGCATCAGTGGAGAACACCAGGCCACCCAGGGCGGCGAATGATGCGGCTTTCTTGGCCACTTTTGATCCTCTACGGTGAGGATAAAAACTGGTCGACGCCCCTGGCGGGGTACCGACCGCGAAGCCCCACTCTGGCAGGGGCAGCGCAACTGCCGCATGAAGCGTGCGGCAGCCTTAAAAGGCCGCGCAGTGTAACGATAAATGTCGCGAATGCTAAGTACAAAACTGCGCCATTTTGCATGTGAATCGCGACGTCAGGCTTGACGGTCGATATAGCGCTGCAAAGCAGCCAGCGAATCGGGGCAATATGGCTGCTGCCGACTGTCGGCCAGGGCCTGTTCGACGGGGATGAAACGCGCTTCGCTGACCTCTTCCGGCTGCAGGCGCAAAGGCCCGTCCCAGACCGCCGAAAACACCGCGCACCAGAGCCGGTTGCCAGGCTGGTCAAAGAAAAAGCACTCGTGGGCCGTGAGCTCGACCCCGGCCACCCCGAGCTCTTCTTCAAGCTCGCGGGCCGCCGACTCGGCAAAGCTTTCGTCGGCCTGGACCATGCCACCGGCGGCGACATCCCAGTAACCCGGGTAGATCGCCTTGCTCTCGGTGCGCCGGTGCACGCACAGCTCACCAACGGAGTTGAACAGCAGGATGTAGGTACCGCGCCCGATCAGGCCGCGTTCACGTAGCTCGGCGCGGGGCAAGGCGCCGAGCAACCGGTCGTTTTCGTCGACCCAGGCGATCCGTTCGCGGTCGGAGGCGGCGCGGTGCGCCGCCTCCTGCTTGGAGATCGACACCGGTTCAGCCCTGGGTCAGCAGTTGACGCAGGTCGATCACCGCAGCGTTGGCCCGCGAGATGTAGTTGGCCATCACCAGCGAATGGTTGGCCCACATGCCAAAACCGCTGCCGTTGAGCACCATCGGGCTCCACAGCGGTTCCTGCGAGGCTTCCAGCTCACGGATGATCTGCCGCACGCTGACCGTGGCATTCTTCTTCGCCAGCACGTCGGCGAAGTCGACCTCGATGGCGCGCAGCAGGTGCGACAGCGCCCAGGCCTGGCCGCGGGCTTCGTAGAACACGTTGTCGATCTGCAGCCATGGGGTTTCGACCACTTCCTCGTCAACCTGCGGCACCTGGCCCGGCACCACCGATTCAGTCTTCAGGGTGCTGTTGAGCTTGACCCGGCCAACGCTCGCCGACAGCCGCTGCGACAGCGAGCCCAGGCGGGTGGCGACGTCGCCCAGCCAGTTGTTGAGGTTGTCGGCACGGGTGTAGAACAGCGCGCCCTGCTGGTCCGGCGAGGCCAGGCGGTTCTGGTAGCGGGTCAGGGAGTTGATGCCTTCCTGGAACTCGGATTCGCTCGACGGCAGGATCCAGCTCTTGTTGTCGAAGTTGAAGCGCGGCTCGGCCTTGGCCAGGTCCGCATCTTCGGTGGACTGCGACTGCGAGCGGGCAAAGTCCTTGCGCAGGGCACGGCTCAGGTCACGTACCTGGACCAGCACGCCGTATTCCCAGCTGGGCATGTTGTCCATCCACAGGCCTGGCGGGAAGCGGTCGTTGGAAATGTAGCCGCCGGGCTTGTTGAGCAAGGTGCCGGCCACGGTCTTGAGCGTCTCGATGGTGGTGTAGCCGACGACCATCTGCTTGCCGGTTTTTTCAGCGGCCGCCTGGGCGTTCTGCTGTACCGGGAACAAGTCGGGTTCGGCGCTCCAGTACCAGCCCAGGCCCACGCACACCAGCAGGTACAGGCCGATCAGCGAGCCCAGGGCGCGGCTGAACAGCAACCCGCCGAAATAGCTGCGGGTGGCGGCGGTGCGCGGCTCGACCCGCTCACGCGCCTCGGCTTTGCCTGTACGGTTTTTCCAGTCCAGCATGGCGTTGTCCTTTCAGTCACGTCGGTTCAAGGGGTTCGACCGCAACCCCCGGGCTTCGTGCCAGCGCGATGGCGTTTTGTGCCGCGCGCCACCTGCCGGGGTCGGCAAGTATCGCTGCACTATAAATCAAGCACGGCGGTTCGCATAAGCGACTATTGGGTCAGCAAATGAATAAACGGACTTGTACAGTTTATTGATACAAGGCACTCGATTGCCGGGAAAGTGGTGCTAGCATAGAGCCATCACTCGACCTCAGCCTCACCCTTATAAGTAGTCAGGACATGACCGAGCCAGAAGACCCCAATCGTGAGCGCCTCAAGCAACACTTTGCCCAGCGGGTCATTCATCAGGCCCGGCAAATCCTCGAAATCTGGCAGCGCCTGCAGCGCAGCGAGTGGTCCACTGGCGACCTGGGTGAGCTGTGCGAGGCCAACCTGCGCCTGCAACGCTATGCCGAGCGCTTCGAGCAGCCCGAGCACAGCCAGTTGGCCGAAGCCATCGGCCATACCCTGGAGGCGGTCGAGGCCAACAGTGCGCGCCTGAGCAGCCAACTGATCAGCGAACTCAACCGGCTGATGCAGCGTCTGTCGCGCACCGGCCTGCGCCAGGGTGACCAGCTTGAGCAAGTGCCGCTGCCCCCCTTGCGCAAGCCGGTGTACATCATGCTCCAGGACCACGACCGCGCTGAGCGCCTGGCCCAACAGCTGGAATTCTTCGGCTTGGGTGTACAGGCCTTGTACAGCGCAGCCGCATTCCAGGCGACCATGAGCGAACGGCTGCCTTCGGCGATCGTCATGGACGTCGACTTCACCGGCCCCGGTGTCGGTCTGCAACTGGCGGCCCAGGCCCAGCAAGGCCTGGAACAGCGGTTACCGTTGCTGTTTTTCAGCCTGCACGAGACCGACACCCCGACGCGCCTGGCCGCCGTACGCGCCGGCGGTCAGGAATTTCTCACCGGCACCCTGGAAGCCTCGAGCCTGCTGGAGAAAGTCGAGCTGCTGACCAGCGTCACCCAGTACGAACCCTTCAAGGTGCTGATCATCGACGACTCGCGGGCCCAGGCCCTGCACACCGAGCGCCTGCTCAACAGCGCCGGGATCGTCACCCGCACCTTGATCGACCCGATCCAGACCATGGCCGAGCTTGCCGACTTCCAGCCCGACCTGATCATCCTCGACATGTACATGCCGGCCTGCACCGGCACGGAACTGGCCAAGGTGATCCGCCACAACGACCGTTATGTCAGTGTGCCGATCATCTACCTGTCGGCCGAAGACGATCTGGATAAGCAGCTCGACGCCATGAGCGAGGGTGGTGATGATTTTTTAACCAAACCGATCCGCTCGCGACACCTGATCACCACCGTGCGCAACCGCGCCGCCCGCGCGCGCAACCTCAAGGCACGGATGGTGCGCGACAGCCTGACCGGGCTGTACAACCACACCCACATCCTGCAACTGCTGGAAGACTGCAGCTTCCGCGCACGCCGCGAAGAACAGCCGCTGAGCTTCGCCATGCTCGATATCGATCACTTCAAGAAAGTCAACGACAGCCATGGCCACCCCATGGGTGACCGGGTGATCAAGAGCCTGGCGCTGTTCCTCAAGCAGCGCCTGCGCAAGACCGACTTCATCGGCCGTTACGGCGGAGAAGAGTTCGCCATCGTCATGCCCAACACCGACCTGGGTGCCGCGCACAAAGTGCTCGATGAGATTCGCCGGCGCTTCGCCGAGATCCATTACCCCGCCCAACCTCGCGACCTGTCCTGCACCTTCAGCGCCGGCGTTGTACAGTTGAGCGAAGGTCTGGATGCCCTGAGCATGGCCACCGCCGCCGATGAGGCGCTGTACCGCGCCAAAGGCGCCGGACGCAACTGCGTACAACGGGTGGAAGCATAAAGGCAAAGTGCCAGTTTTTTTCGCAAAACCGCCCGTCTCGTCATAACCCGGTCATAAAAACGCAATAACTTCAGGCGCTTACCATTCGGCCGTTGGTAGACCCGGACATGCGCCTGAAGCTGCTTACCAATTTCAATACCCTGTTGCTGGTTACCGTGTGCATCGCCCTGGGCGCTACCCTGTGGTGGTCGCAGCGCGCCCTGGAGCGCCCCTACTTATTAATGGAGCGCTACCTGTCGCTGTCGCAGCAATTCCAGAACCAGGCCGCACGCAACATCCAGGACTACCTGAGCAGCGGCGACGCCCTGCGCCATGCCACGGCGGTGCAAGCCACCGCCGCCCTGCAGGCCGAACTCGAACAATTGCCAGCCGCGCTTGCAGCCCGGCTGCGCCCGAGCCTGGACAACCTGCAGCGCTTCACCGCCAACGAACTGCTCGGTGCCGGCAAGCTGGCCGGCGATCCCCAGGCCCTGCTGCTCCAGGCCGAACGCGAGCTGGGCGCCAGCCTCGAACAACTGGCCAATTATGCCCAGAGCAGTACCCGTAGCGATGCCGGGCGTTATGCACCGGCGCTGTTCAACGCCTCCCTGCACCTGTCACGGCTGTCCCTGGCCCGCGACAAGCTGGTCAGCAGCGGCCGGAGCGAACTGGCAGATGAAGTCGAGCGCGAACTGCAGCAGATCGCCGCTCAGGCCCAGGTACTTGAGCAGTTGCCGCTGCTGGGCGTAACCGCCGCCCGCGAATCCAGCGCCGATGACTTTGCCGCGCTGATGGGCCTGGAAACCCAGGCCAGCACCGAGGCCGAAGACCATGGCGTGGCGCTCAAGCGCGAGCTCAACAGCCTGATCAAGCGCTACCCGGGCGAACTGCAGCGTACCCGCGAACAGATCCAGCAGCGCAGCGCCCTGGCGAACAGTACCTTCGAGCGCATCGCCGCCGTTCAGCAGGCCATCGCCGAGCTCGAACCCGGCGTGCGCAGCCAACATGCCGCCATCCAGGGCGAAGTGCGGGTGATCCAGGGCCTGATGATCGGCCTGATCCTGCTCATCGCCCTGCTCATCGACACCCTGCAGCGGCGCCTGGCACGGGTGCTGACCAACCTGGCGCCGGCGCTGTCGCGCTGGGCCGAGGGTGACTTCGGCCAGGCCATTGCCCTGGGGCGGAGCAACCGCGAGATGCATGACATCCAGGACTCGCTCAATCGCCTGCGCGCCTACTTGGTGGAGCTGGTCGGCACCATTCGCCATAACGCTGAACAAGTCGCCGGCAGCAGCCACGCCCTGGCCGGCATGAGCAGCGCCCTGCACGATGGCGCCGAACGCCAGGCCGGCGATACCGCGCAAATCCGTGATGCCCTGGGGGAACTGGAAGCAACCATCCTGCAGGTGGCCGGCGATGCCAGCCAGGCCGCCGACGCCAGTCATGACGCCGGGCGCGCCGTGGAGCAGGGCCAGGCGGTGATCGGCCAAAGCCTGACCGGGCTGCGAGCACTGGTCGATGAGGTGCAGGGCAACGCACAGATGATCGAACAACTGGCGCAGGAGTCGGCAACCATCGGCAGCGTGCTGACGGTCATCCGCTCGATTGCCGAGCAGACCAACCTGCTGGCCCTCAATGCGGCGATCGAAGCGGCGCGGGCCGGGGAAATGGGCCGTGGTTTTGCCGTAGTCGCCGAAGAGGTGCGCTCACTGGCGCAGCGCACCACCGGTGCCACTGGCGAGATCCAGACCTTGATCGGCCGCTTGCAACAGGCGGCACGCGACTCGGTGCAAGGCATGCGCGCCCAGCTCGAACATGCCCAAATCACCGCCGATCAGGCCCAGGCGGCAGATGGCGCGCTGGATGAAATTGTCGCGGCGATCCAGACCATCTCCGCCACCGCGGTACGGATTGCCGATGTCACGGCCCAGCAAAGTGGCGCGGTGAGCGAGATTCGCGATCACAGCGAACGGATTCATGGCCTCGGGGAGGACAACCTGCAGCGTATTGGCGAGGGCCGTGAGCAGGGTGAGCAATTGCTCCGGCTTGGGGGGGAGTTGAACACGGCGGTGCGGGCGTTTCGGCTCTGATCCAAGACGGTGGCGCCACCATCGCCGGCAAAGCCGGCTCCCACAGTAGATCTGCATCCACCGGCCCTGTGGGAGCTGGCCTTGCCAGCGATGCAGGCGCCGCGTAACTGCACGTAACGGCGCAGTCCGCTATCATGCAGGCACTTTTGTACTGCGAGACCGCCATGCGCCGCCTGCTTTGCCTCCTGTTTCTGCTCCTGGCCTTGCCCGCCGCCGGTGCCGGCCTGCTCGACAATCGCCCCAGCGCCACCCTGGGCGCGGCGTCGCTGAACAACAGCGCCGATTTCCTGCCGGTGCACGAAGCCTTCAAGCTGAGCCTGGTGCAGGATGAAGGGCAAAGCCTGAAGCTGCGCTTCGTCGCCGCCGATGGCTACTACCTGTACCGCCACCGCTTCCAGTTCCGCAGCGAACCTGCCGACATCGCCCTGGGCACGGCACAGATCCCGCCCGGTGAAGCCAAGCACGACGAATTCTTCGGCGACGTCGAGGTCTACCACGGCATCCTCGACATCGAAATCCCCCGCCCGGCCAACGAACAGCGCCCCTTCACCCTGCTGGTCGGCTACCAGGGCTGTGCCGACAAGGGTCTGTGCTACCCGCCGGAAACCGCGCGCCTGAGTGTCGATGGCACTGCGAGCAGCGCTTTGCCAGGCGCTGCGGCCGTCGGCAAAGCCGGGTGGGACTGGCAAAGCCTGCTGCTGTTCTTTCTCGCCGGCGTCGGCCTGACCTTCACGCCCTGTGTGCTGCCGATGCTACCGATCCTCTCCGGGGTGGTATTGCGCGGCCAGGCCAGCGGTTGGCGCGGGTTTGCCCTGTCGCTGGCCTACGTGCTGCCGATGGCCGCCTGCTTCGCCCTGCTGGGGGCGCTGATGGGCCTGTTCGGCGCCGGCCTTAACCTGCAGGCGCGCCTGCAGTCGGTCTGGGTGCTGGTGCCGTTTGCGCTGTTCTTCGTGCTGTTCGCCCTGGCCATGTTCGGCCTGTTCGAGCTGAAACTGCCCCATGCCATCAGCAGCCGCCTGGAGCGCCTGGTGGGCCAGACCAAGGGCGGTTCGCTGATCGGCGCGGCGATCCTCGGAGTGTTCTCCAGCCTGCTGGTGTCGCCGTGCGTGTCAGCGCCACTGGCCGGCGCGCTGCTGTACATCAGCGCCAGCGGTGATGCCCTGGGCGGTGCGCTGAAACTGTTCGCCCTGGGCTTGGGCATGGGCGCGCCACTGCTAGTGATCGCGACCGGCGGCGCAGCCTGGCTGCCAAAGAGCGGGCCGTGGCTGGTGACGGTGAAAAACGCAATCGGCGTGCTGTTGCTGGGCCTGGCCATCGGCCTGCTCAGCCGCGTGCTGCCGGGCCAGGTCACGCTGTTGCTGGTCGGCCTGCTGGCCGCTGGCACCGCGGTGTTCCTCGGCGCCCTGGAGTTCACCCTGAAAACCACCCGCCAGCGCCTGGCGCAGTTGTTCGGCCTGGCCCTGCTGTTCTATGCCCTGGCCTGCTGGTACGGCGCCTTGAGCGGCCAGACCGACCCGCTGCGCCCGTTGCCTCAGGCAGGCATTGCCAGCACCGGCGCAAGCGTCCAGGCCAGCAGCGCCAGCGACTGGCAGACCCTCACCACCCCGGCGGCGCTGGACAGCGCCCTGGCCGCCGCCAAGGCTGCCGGCCAGCCGGTGCTGTTGGACTGGTACGCCGACTGGTGCATCAGTTGCAAGGTGATCGAGCATGAAGTGCTCAATGCCCCGGCGGTGCAAGCGCAGCTCAAGGAGTACAAGCTGCTGCGCTTCGATATCAGCGAAAGCAACGCCGAACAGCGCGCCCTGCTCGACCGTTACCAGCTGTTCGGCCCGCCCGCGCTGCTGTTCTTTGCTGCGAACGGCAGCGAAATGAGTGCTGATCGTGTGGTTGGCGAGATAAACGCCGGCGAATTTGCCGAGCATCTGACGCGCATTCGCGCCAATCTGGGTCTATAACTTCCTCTGGCCGCTAAAAAGCCAAAATCAATGACCGAAATTAATAAAGTAGTCACATATTTAGCGTGAATATCGGTCATCGTGCTGGCTATTGCCGGTAACTGGACAGTGCCCGCCGGTTTACGGCATAGTCGCCGCGCAAAGTTTCCTAACGATAAAAAGGAACCACAGATGGCAACGCTACTGGTGCTGCACGGCCCCAACCTGAACCTGCTCGGCACCCGCGAACCGGGCGTCTATGGCGCCGTGACCCTGGCCCAGATCAACCAGGATCTGGAGCAGCGCGCCCGCGCCGCCGGCCATCACCTGCAGTACCTGCAAAGCAATGCCGAGTACGAATTGATCGACCGCATCCATGCTGCGCGCGGTGAAGGCGTGGACTTCATCCTGATCAATCCGGCGGCTTTCACACATACAAGTGTCGCATTACGTGACGCGTTGCTGGCGGTGAGCATCCCATTCATCGAAGTGCATCTGTCCAACGTGCACAAACGCGAACCTTTTCGCCATCACTCCTACTTCTCTGATGTCGCCGTAGGGGTGATTTGCGGCCTGGGTGCCACGGGTTATCGCCTGGCCCTGGAGTCTGCCCTGGAACACCTGGCTGCTAACGCAAAGCCCTGATGACGAGACCCTGGCCTACGGGCCTGGGCTCACAAGAAACGTTTGCTAACACGTTTTTATATTTACGCCCCTGACCGAACCTTGGGAGTTGATGATTAATGGATATCCGTAAAGTCAAGAAACTGATCGAACTGCTGGAAGAGTCTGGCATCGACGAGCTGGAGATCAAGGAAGGCGAGGAATCCGTACGGATCAGCCGCCACAGCAAGACTCCAGCCCAGCAGTACTACGCTCCGGCTCCAGTCGCCACTCCTGTTGCCGCACCAGCAGCCGCACCTGCCGCCGCCGCGCCAGCCGCCGAAGCCGCCGCACCGAAACTGAACGGATCCGTTGCCCGTTCGCCAATGGTCGGTACCTTCTACCGCAAAGCCTCGCCTACCTCGCCAGCCTTCGTTGAAGTCGGCCAGACCGTGAAGAAAGGCGACACTCTGTGCATCGTCGAAGCCATGAAGATGATGAACCACATCGAAGCTGAAACCAGCGGTGTGATCGAGTCCATCCTGGTAGAAGACGGTCAGCCGGTTGAGTTCGACCAGCCGCTGTTCACCATCGTTTGAACCGCGGAGAGCCAACGATGTCTGCGAAGCTGGAAAAAGTCCTGATCGCCAACCGCGGGGAAATTGCCCTGCGGATCCTGCGTGCCTGCAAAGAGCTGGGCATCAAGACCGTCGCCGTACACTCCACGGCTGACCGCGAACTGATGCACCTGGGCCTGGCAGACGAGTCGGTCTGCATCGGTCCTGCTTCGGCCAGCCAGTCCTACCTGCACATCCCGGCCATCATCGCCGCGGCCGAAGTGACCGGCGCTACCGCCATTCACCCGGGCTACGGTTTCCTCGCGGAAAACGCCGATTTCGCCGAGCAGGTCGAGAACTCCGGTTTTGCCTTCATCGGCCCGAACGCCGACACCATTCGCCTGATGGGCGACAAGGTTTCGGCCAAGGACGCGATGATCAAGGCTGGTGTTCCAACCGTGCCGGGTTCCGACGGCCCGCTGCCGGAAGACGAAGAAGAAGCCCTGCGCATCGGCCGTGAAGTCGGCTACCCGGTGATCATCAAGGCCGCCGGTGGCGGTGGTGGTCGCGGCATGCGCGTGGTGCACAAGGAAGAGGACCTGATCTCCTCGGCCAAGCTGACCCGTAGCGAAGCGGGCGCCGCCTTCGGCAACCCGATGGTCTACCTCGAGAAGTTCCTGACCAACCCACGTCACGTGGAAGTCCAGGTCCTGTCCGACGGCCAGGGTAACGCCGTGCACCTGGGTGACCGCGACTGCTCGCTGCAGCGCCGCCACCAGAAGGTCCTCGAAGAAGCGCCGGCCCCGGGCATCGACGAGAAAGCCCGCCAGGAAGTCTTCGCCCGCTGCGTCAAGGCGTGCGTCGACATCGGCTACCGTGGCGCCGGCACCTTCGAGTTCCTCTACGAGAACGGTCGTTTCTACTTCATCGAAATGAACACCCGTGTTCAGGTGGAGCACCCGGTTTCGGAGATGGTCACCGGTATCGACATCGTCAAGGAGATGCTCAGCATCGCCGCTGGCAACAAGCTGTCGTTCACCCAGGATGACGTGGTGATTCGTGGTCACTCCCTGGAGTGCCGGATCAACGCCGAAGACCCGAAGAAGTTCATCCCGAGCCCAGGCACGGTCAAGCATTTCCACGCCCCGGGTGGCAACGGCGTTCGCGTCGACTCGCACCTGTACAGCGGTTACGCGGTTCCACCGAACTACGACTCGCTGATCGGCAAGCTGATCACCTACGGCAAGGACCGCGACGAAGCCATGGCGCGCATGCGCAATGCCCTGGACGAGATCGTCGTCGACGGCATCAAGACCAACATCCCGCTGCACCGCGACCTGGTGCGTGATGAAGGTTTCTGCAAAGGCGGCGTCAACATTCACTACCTGGAACACAAACTGGCTAACCAGGAGTGATTCGGCAGTGATGTGAAAAAGACCCCGGTCCTGTGACCGGGGTCTTTTTTTGGGGCTGCTGTGGGAGCGGGCTTGACCCGCGATGGCGGTTTTCAGGCAAATCGCATCGCGGGTCAAGCCCGCTCCCACAGAGAATCAGCTTTTGGTCATCCGCGGCATCTCGATCCGGTGCTCATGCACCCGCCGATACAACGTCGCCCGCGAAATCCCCAAGGCCTTGGCGGTTTCCCCCGGTTTCCAGCGGTGGCGAATCAGCGCATCGAGCAACTGCTGACGCGCCGGGCTGACACTGGCCTGAACCTGCGCCTGGACCTGCCCGCCACGAATCTCCAGCGGCAAATCATCAAGCTGCAAGGTGCTGCCGGAACAGATCGCACAGGCATAACGCAGGACCTGGCGCAGCTGACGCAAATTGCCCGGCCAGGGGTAATTGAGCAGCGCCTCCAGCGCACCGTCGCTCAAGCCGACATCAACGCCACAGCCCTTGGCTTCTTCGCCCAGCAACTGGTTGATCAGCGCCAGCCGGTCACTGCGCTCACGCAATGGCGGCAGTTCGAAACGGGCATTGGCCAGACGAAAGTACAGGTCTTCGCGAAAACTGCCGGCCGCGACCATTGCCGTCAGGTCGCGGTGAGTGGCGCAGATCACCTGGATATCCACCCGCTGGCGCGCCGAAGCGCCCAAGGGCGCCACCTCGCCTTCGGCCAGCACACGCAGCAAGCGGGTCTGCAGGTTCAATGGCATATCGCCAATCTCATCGAGAAACAGCGTACCGCCATCAGCCTGTTGCAGCAGGCCCTGCATGCCCTTGCTGGAGGCGCCGGTAAAGGCTCCGGCGACATAGCCGAACAGCTCGCTCTCGATCAGGTTCTCGGGGATGGCGGCGCAGTTCAGCGCCACAAACGGCTTGCGGCTGCGCTGGCTCATGGCATGCAACTGGCGGGCAAACACCTCCTTGCCCGAACCGGTTTCGCCCAACACCAGCACGGCCAGGTTGCAGTCCTTGACCCGGGTCGCCAGGCGCAGGCTGTGCTCGACCCGCTCATCAACCGGCTGGCGGGCAATGGCCGCGCTCCGCCGCCCAGGCTTGCGCCGCGGCGAGCTGATGCGCACATGCAGTTCGCCGCTTTCACCGCGCCAGCGCAGGCGCTGGGCCGATTCATCGGTGGCGGCGCGCAGGGCATCGAGGTCGAACAGCTCGCCGATATGTTCCGGCAGCTGCCCGTAACGTTCCAGCAGCACCTTGCGCGCCAGGCTGTTGAGCGCCTGCAATCGGCCATCGGCATCCCAGGCCAGCAGGTAATCCGGCTGGCTGTCGACATAACCCGGCGTGCTGTGGGCACGCAGCACCCAGTGCGGTTCGGCACTGTGCATGAAAAACGCGTTCTCGATCTCCCGCGCGCTCTGCACCACCATCTGCCGGATCAGGTGCTGGCTACGCCGATCGTCCGGTGATTGCAGCGCCGAGACATCGACCACGCCGAGCAGCTCGCCCCGGGGGTCGAACACCGGCGCCGCCGAGCAGGTCAGGCCGATGAAGGCGGCACGAAAATGATCGCGCTTGTGCACCGTCGCCGGTGCCTTGCTGGTCAGCACCGCCGCCACTCCGCAAGTGCCCTCCTCGCCCTCCGACCAGCAGGTGCCCAGGTACAGCCCGGCCTTGCGACAGTCGTTGCGTATGGTCGGCTCGACCCGGTAATCGATGGTCCGCCCCTGGGCATCGGTCAGCAGCACGCAATAGTCGGCATCGCGCACCCGTCCGTGCAGACGCGCCACCGCATCGCCAGCAATGCGCAGGAACAGCTCGGAACGTTCGCGGCATTCGTCGAGCAGGCTTTGCGAGAGGATGCGCGGCCCCTGCTGGGACGCAGGGTCGAGCCGGTGCTGCTCCATCGAGCGACGCCAGGAGTCGAGGATCAGCGGCGGCACCGGCACCTGAGGCAGGCGTTCGGCGTTCTTCAGCACGCGGCTGACACAGTCGACGTGGGCTTTGGAGTTCGCGGCAAGCATGGGGCCTCCGGTTCTCGTGTTCTTGTCGTTATGGGCCTCATTAAGCGCCGAATGCCAAGGGTGAACAAGCACTCTGTGGATTCCCGGCCGGCTGAGACGCTGCGTCTCAGCGTCTCGCCCATAGCCAGCAGCGCTGACACCGAGCGTCTTGCCCCTGCCCGGGCCAACACCGCACAAACCGCTCTAGAGTGGACATCCGCATAACTTGGCACCGGCCTTGCTCCTGCCCCTGGCAAACAAGAACCAGAGGTGTGCCATGCGCCAACCCGCCCTGACCGTGGGGATCATCGCCAATCCGGCCAGCGGCCGCGACTTGCGCCGACTGACTGCCAATGCCGGGCTCTACTCCAGCACCGACAAGGCCTCGGCGGTGCAGCGCCTGCTCGCCGCGTTTGCCGCCACCGGCATCGAACAGGTGCTGCTGCCGCCTGACATGACCGGCATCGCCGCCGCCGTGCTCAGGGCCAGCCTCGGCCCGCATGCCGAGCAACAGCGCTGGCCGCAACTGACCATCCTCGACATGCCGCTGCGCCAAACCGTTGAGGACACCCGCCACGCCGCGCGCCTGATGGCCGCCCAGGGTGTGGCCCTGATCGCCGTGCTCGGCGGCGACGGCACGCACAAGGCGGTCGCCGCCGAAGTCGGCGACATCCCGCTGCTGACCCTGTCCACCGGCACCAACAACGCCTTCCCGGAACTGCGCGAAGCCACCAGCGCCGGCCTGGCGGGCGGTCTGTTCGCCAGCGGCCGCGTCCCGGCGCCAATTGGCCTGCGCCACAACAAGCGCCTAGTGGTGCGAGTGCCGGAACAACAGCTCTGCGAATGGGCCCTGGTGGATGTCGCGGTGTCGCCGCAACGCTTCATCGGCGCCCGCGCCATCAGCCGCGGCGAGGACCTCGCGGAAGTCTTCACCACCTTCGCCGAACCTCACGCCATTGGCCTCTCGGCACTGTGCGGGCTGTGGTGCCCGGTGTCGCGTACAGCACCCGAAGGCGCCTGGATTCGCCTGCATCCACAGGCTGAGCAAGCCTTGCTGGCACCGCTCGCCCCCGGCCTGTTGCAAGGCTGCGGGGTGACCGCCTCAGGGCTATTGATACCTGGCGTTGCCTACTCCCTGAGCCTGTCCAGCGGCACCTTGGCGCTGGACGGCGAGCGCGAAATCGAGTTCAGCGAACGCGACCAGCCAAGCATCTGCCTCGACGCTTTCGGCCCCTTGAGCATCGACGTCGAGGCGGTGCTGGCCTATGCCGCGCACCATCGCCTGCTGGCGGTCGGCCGCGAACACCCGCAACACCCTGCGAACCAACCGTGTTGAGACAACCCCGGAGAACAACAAGATGTCCACTCACCTGTCTACCGAGCAATTGCTGCATGCCTATGAAGTCATGCGCACCATTCGCGCCTTCGAAGAGCGCCTGCACGTGGAGTTCGCCACCGGCGAGATCCCCGGTTTCGTTCACCTGTATGCCGGCGAAGAGGCCTCGGCCGCTGGCGTCATGGCCCACCTGCGCGACAGCGACTGCATCGCCTCCAACCACCGCGGCCACGGCCACTGCATCGCCAAGGGCGTCGACGTGTACGGGATGATGGCCGAGATCTACGGCAAGAAGACCGGTGTGTGTGGCGGCAAGGGCGGTTCGATGCACATCGCCGACCTGGAGAAAGGCATGCTCGGCGCCAACGGCATCGTCGGTGCCGGTGCGCCATTGGTGGCCGGGGCGGCGCTGGCAGCGAAAATCAAGGGCACCGATGACGTCGCCGTGGTGTTCTTCGGCGACGGTGGCTCCAACGAGGGCGCGGTGTTCGAGGCGATGAACCTGGCCTCGATCATGAACCTGCCGTGCATCTTCGTTGCCGAGAACAACGGTTATGCCGAGGCCACCGCGTCGAACTGGTCGGTGGCCTGCGATCACATCGCCGACCGCGCCGCTGGCTTCGGCATGCCCGGGGTGACCATCGACGGCTACGACTTCTTCGCCGTGCACGAAGCGGCAGGCGCGGCCATCGAACGTGCGCGCTCGGGTCAGGGCCCGTCGCTGATCGAGGTCAAGCTGACCCGCTACTACGGCCACTTCGAAGGTGACGCGCAAACCTACCGCGCACCGGATGAAGTGAAGAACCTGCGCGAAACCCGCGACTGCCTGATGCAGTTCCGCCAGCGCAGCACCCGCGCCGGCCTGCTCAGCGCCGAACAACTGGACCAGATCGATGCTCGGGTCGAGGACCTGATCGAAGACTCGGTGCGCCGGGCCAAGTCCGACCCGAAACCCGACCCTGCCGCCCTGCTCAGCGATGTGTACGTGTCGTACCCCTGAGCCTGCCTGACAACAAGAACAAGTGGAGAAGCATCATGGCGAGAAAAATCAGCTACCAGCAAGCCATCAACGAAGCCCTGGCCCAGGAAATGCGCCGCGACAGCAGCGTTTTCATCATCGGTGAAGACGTCGCCGGCGGCGCCGGGGCGCCTGGTGAAGAGGACGCCTGGGGCGGCGTACTCGGCGTGACCAAAGGCCTGTACAAGCAGTTTCCCGGCCGCGTGCTCGACGCGCCGTTGTCCGAGATCGGTTATGTCGGCGCGGCGGTCGGCGCCGCCACCCAGGGCCTGCGCCCGGTGTGCGAACTGATGTTCGTCGACTTCGCCGGCTGCTGCCTGGACCAGATCCTCAACCAGGCGGCGAAATTCCGCTACATGTTCGGCGGCAAGGCGGTCACCCCGCTGGTGATGCGCACCATGGTCGGTGCCGGCCTGCGCGCCGCCGCACAGCATTCGCAGATGCTCACCTCGCTGTGGACACACATTCCCGGCCTGAAAGTGGTCTGCCCGTCCTCGCCATACGACGCCAAGGGCCTGCTGATCCAGGCGATTCGCGACAACGACCCGGTGATTTTCTGCGAGCACAAGCTGCTCTACAGCATGCAGGGCGAGGTGCCGGAAGAGCTCTACACCGTGCCGTTCGGCGAAGCCAATTACCTGCGCGACGGCGACGACATCACCCTGGTGACCTACGGGCGCATGGTTCACCTGGCCATGGAGGCTGCCGCCAACCTGGCGCGCCAGGGCATCGACTGCGAGGTCCTCGACCTGCGCACCACCAGCCCGCTGGATGAAGACAGCATCCTTGAGAGCGTGGAAAAAACCGGGCGCCTGGTGGTAATCGACGAAGCCAACCCGCGTTGCTCGATGGCTACCGACATCAGTGCCCTGGTGGCGCAAAAAGCCTTCGCCGCCCTCAAGGGGCCGATCGAAATGGTCACTGCCCCGCACACCCCGGTGCCGTTCTCCGACGCCCTGGAAGACCTGTACATCCCCACCGCGGCGAAGATCGAAGCCGCGGTGCACAAGGTGATTGGCGCGAGGAGTGCCGCATGAGCCAGATCCATACCCTGACCATGCCCAAGTGGGGCCTGTCGATGACCGAAGGGCGCATCGACACTTGGCTCAAGCGGGAAGGCGAGCAGATCAACAAGGGCGACGAGGTGCTGGATGTCGAGACCGACAAGATCTCCAGCAGCGTCGAGGCGCCGTTCAGCGGCGTGCTGCGCCGCCTGATCGCCCAGCCGGATGAAACCTTGCCGGTGGGCGCCCTGTTGGCGGTGGTGGTCGAAGGCGAAGCGGACGAAGCCGAGATCGACGCGGTGGTGCAGCGCTTCCAGGCCGAATTCGTCCCCGGCGGCGACGGTGAACAGGACAGCGGCCCGGCGCCGCAGAAAATCGACCTGGGCGGGCGCACCCTGCGCTACTTCGACCTCGGCGAGGGCGGCACGCCACTGCTGCTGGTGCACGGCTTTGGCGGCGACCTGAACAACTGGCTGTTCAACCATCAGGCCCTGGCCGCCGAGCGCCGGGTCATCGCCCTCGACCTGCCCGGGCATGGCGAGTCGGGCAAAACCCTGCAACGGGGCGACCTCGATGAACTGAGCCAGACAGTGATCGCCTTGCTCGACCACCTGGATATCCAGCACGCGCACCTGGCCGGGCATTCCATGGGCGGGGCGGTGTCGCTCAACCTGGCACGCCTGGCGCCGCAACGGGTGCGCACCTTGACCCTGATCGCCAGCGCCGGCCTCGGTCGCGAAATCAATGGCGACTACCTGCAAGGTTTCGTCGACGCCAGCAACCGCAACGCACTCAAGCCGCAACTGACGCAGCTGTTTTCCGACCCTGGCCTGGTGACCCGGCAGATGCTCGAAGACATGCTCAAGTTCAAGCGCCTGGAGGGTGTCGACTCGGCGTTGCGCCAACTTGCCGCGGCCCTGGCTGACGGCGGTGTGCAGCGCCACGACCTGCGCGCGGTGGTTGCCCAGCAGCCCAGCCTGGTGATCTGGGGCGCTGCCGACGCAATCATCCCCGCCAGCCATGCCGAGGGCCTGCCGGCCGAGGTCGAGATCCTGCCGGGCCAGGGCCATATGGTGCAGATGGAGGCCGCCGAGCGAATCAACCAGCGGCTGGCGGCCTTCCTCGCCAGCCATTGAACCAACCCGCGCCGCCGTCACCACGGCGGCGCTTTCGTGTACGCCAGGGAGATAACAACAATGAATGATCTTTCCAACCCCGCCGCCAGCATGCGCGCAGCGGTCTGGCACGGCCGCCAGGACATTCGCGTCGAAGATGTGCCGTTGCCCGCCGACCCGCCGCCGGGCTGGGTGCAGATCAAGGTCGACTGGTGCGGCATTTGCGGCTCCGACCTGCACGAGTATGTCGCCGGCCCCGTGTTCATTCCGGTGGAGGCGCCGCATCCGCTGACCGGCATTCAGGGCCAGTGCATTCTTGGCCATGAGTTTTGCGGCGAAATCCTCAAGCTCGGTGACGGCGTGCAGGGCTATGCCATAGGTGACCCGGTGGCTGCCGATGCCTGCCAGCACTGCGGTACCTGCTACTACTGCACCCATGGCCTGTACAACATCTGCGAACGCCTGGCCTTTACCGGCCTGATGAACAACGGCGCCTTCGCCGAGCGGGTCAACGTACCGGCCAACCTGCTGTATCGCTTGCCCGAAGGCTTCCCGCGCGAAGCCGGGGCGCTGATCGAGCCACTGGCGGTCGGTATGCATGCGGTGAAGAAGGCCGGCAACCTGCTCGGCCAGAACGTCGTGGTGGTCGGTGCCGGGACCATCGGCCTGTGCACCATCATGTGCGCCAAGGCAGCCGGTGCCGCCCAGGTAATAGCCTTGGAAATGTCCACTGCGCGCAAGGCCAAGGCCCTGGAGGTCGGCGCCACGGCAGTGCTCGACCCCAAACAATGCGACGTGCTGGCAGAGACTCGCGCCCTGACTGCGGGCCTCGGTGCCGATGTCAGCTTTGAATGCATCGGCAACAAACACACCGCCAAGTTGGCCATCGATATCATCCGCAAGGCCGGCAAATGCGTGCTGGTGGGCATTTTCGAGGAGCCCAGCGCGTTCAACTTCTTCGAACTGGTGTCCACCGAAAAGCAGGTGCTCGGCGCCCTGGCCTACAACGGCGAGTTTGCCGACGTCATCGCCTTCATTGCCGATGGGCGGCTGGATATCAGCCCGCTGGTCACCGGCCGTATCGGCCTTGAGGCGATTGTCGGCCAGGGCTTCGAGGAACTGGTGAACAACAAGGAGGAGAATGTGAAGATCATCGTCTCGCCGGCCAGGCTCTAGGGACTACAGGGATCCCACAAACCCTTCGCACTCAAGTAAACTGGCGGGCTTCTCGCAGCCTCGGGCTGCCCCTGTAGATTTTTCCAAAGGTGCCCGCCATGCCTTGGCTGCAAGTACGTCTGGCCATCAGCCCGGAACAAGCCGAAACCTATGAAGATGCCCTGCTCGAAGTAGGCGCCGTTTCGGTCACCTTCATGGATGCCGAAGATCAGCCGATCTTCGAACCGGACCTCAACACCACCCCGCTGTGGTCGCACACTCACCTGCTGGCATTGTTCGAAGCCGATACCGACGCCAACGCGGTGTTCGCCCACCTGCAGTTGCTGACCGGCGCCGAACTGCCCGAGCACCAGGCTGAAGTCATCGAAGACCAGGACTGGGAACGCAGCTGGATGGACAACTTCCAGCCGATGCGTTTCGGCCAGCGCCTGTGGATCGTGCCAAGCTGGCATGCGGCGCCCGAGCCCGAGGCGGTCAACCTGCTGCTCGATCCGGGCCTGGCCTTCGGCACCGGCACCCACCCGACCACCGCCCTGTGCCTGGAATGGCTCGACGGCCAGGACCTGAAAGACACCCAGGTGCTCGACTTCGGTTGCGGCTCGGGCATCCTCGCCATCGCCGCGCTGCTGCTCGGCGCCCGCGAAGCGGTCGGTACCGACATCGACGTGCAGGCCCTGGAAGCCTCGCGCGACAACGCCGGGCGCAACGGCATCGCCGACGAGAAATTCGCCCTGTACCTGCCCGAGCACATGCCGGCCATGCAGGCCGACGTGCTGGTCGCCAACATCCTCGCCGGCCCGCTGGTCTCGCTGGCCCCGCAACTGTCGGCGCTGGTGCGTCCGGGCGGCTTGCTGGCGCTGTCGGGGATCCTCGCCGAACAGGGCGATGAAGTCGCCGCGGCCTACGCCAAGGACTTCGACCTCGACCCGATCGCCGTACGCGATGGCTGGGTACGCATCAGTGGTCGCCGCCGCTAAGTGCGCCTAGAATAACCTTCTGCATAACCCGGACCGCCGCATGACCGACAGTTTCGTCACCCAGTGCCCGCATTGCCAGACCAGCTTTCGCGTCAGCCACAATCAGTTGAGCGTGGCCCGCGGTGTGGTGCGTTGCGGCGCCTGCCTGCAAGTGTTCAACGCCGCCCGGCAACTGCTGGAGCAAAGCGCGGCGCAGAACCCACCTGCACAACCGGCGCCTGTCGAACCTGTG
Organism: Pseudomonas donghuensis; assembly: GCF_000259195.1. Classification (GTDB taxonomy): domain Bacteria; phylum Pseudomonadota; class Gammaproteobacteria; order Pseudomonadales; family Pseudomonadaceae; genus Aquipseudomonas; species Aquipseudomonas donghuensis. The sequence continues at coordinate 223,535 of NZ_JH650759.1, read as the reverse complement.
GTGGAACCTGCGCAAGCACCCAGCCAGCATGAGTGGAGCGCCGCCGAGCTGGACCTGGACCAGCTCGACCTCGATCAGGAACTGGCGCGCCTGGAACAGCGTGAAATCCAGCCAACGACCGAGTTCAAGGCCGCCGTACCGCGCCAGGACAACCTCAGCGCGCACCGCGACAGCCCCGAGCAGGACGACCAGCATTGGCCCGACAGCCTGTTCAGCAGCCCGGCTTCAGAGCGCGAGCAACTGAGCGCCGAGCTCGACGAGCCGCAGCCGCCACTGATCGAGCAGGAAGCCCTGGACCTCGCCCCGGCACCCGGTGAGCGCACCGAACCATCGTTGTCGCTGGATGTGCTCGACGACGACCTCGATGCGCCGGCTGCGGCTGCGCCCGCGTCTGCGCTGCATGCCGATGATGACGAACTGCCCGGCGAGCGCCTGTCGGCCCGTGAGCCTGACGACGACCTGGACCGCCCCGAGCCCGGACTGGACGAGCGCCGCGAGCCGGGCCTGGGCCCCGCCAGCGGCCGCGCTGCCCGCAAGGAGCCGCTGCTCGACCTGGTCGACGACCCGATCCAGCTCGGCTGGCAGAAACCCAAGGTCAACTGGGGCAAGCGCCTGCTGTGGCTCTTGCTGATCCTGCTGGCCGCCGCGGCGCTGGCTGGCCAGTACATCTGGTACCAGTTCGACGAACTGGCCCGCCAGGACCGCTACCGCCCCTGGTTTCAGACGATCTGCCCGACCGTCGGTTGCCAGGTGCCGTCGCGGGTCGACATCGCCCGGATCAAGAGCAGCAACCTGGTGGTGCGCAGCCACCCGGACTTCCACGGAGCCTTGATCGTCGATGCAATCATCTATAACCGTGCGCCGTTCTCCCAGCCGTTCCCGCTGCTGGAGCTGCGTTTTGCCGACCTGAACGGCCAGTTGATCGCCAGCCGCCGCTTCAAGCCCACCGAGTACCTCAGCGGTGAGCTGGCCGGCAAGGGCGAAATGCCCAGCCAGACACCGATCCACATTGCCCTGGACATCCTCGATCCGGGCCCCAAAGCGGTCAATTACAGCCTGTCATTCCGGTCCCCGGAATAACAGGCGAGCGGCAAGCTGCAAGCTTCAAGCTACAAGAAAAAGCAGCCCCATACGCTGATCCGTTTTTGCTTGCGGCTTGAAGCTTGCAGCTTGAGGCTTAAAGCCAACTGTTCAGATTTTATCCAAATCCATCTTTATCCGGTCACCGAGAGCGGGTATCATGCCAACCCTTTTTCGAACTCTAATGATCCGGCCCCACAACAGGGAACTCCTATGTCGGCGGTACGCATCGGCCCATACACACTGCAGAACGCCCTGATCCTCGCGCCGATGGCCGGGGTCACGGACCAGCCATTTCGTCAGCTGTGCCGACGAATGGGTGCAGGCCTGGTGGTGTCGGAGATGGTCAGCAGTGACATGAGCCTGTGGAACAGCCGCAAGTCGCGTCTGCGCATGATTCACGAAGGTGATCCCGAGCCGCGCTCGGTGCAGATCGCCGGCGGTGACGCGCAGATGCTCGCAGCTGCGGCCCGGGCCAATGTCGAGGCCGGCGCCCAGATCATTGACATCAATATGGGCTGCCCGGCAAAAAAAGTCTGCAACAAGGCCGCAGGCTCTGCTTTATTGAAAGATGAAGCCCTGGTCAGCGAAATCCTCCACGCGGTGGTTGCCGCCGTGGACGTGCCGGTCACGCTGAAGATCCGCACCGGCTGGGACAGGGCCAACAAGAACGGCCTGACTGTGGCGAGGATCGCCGAGCAGGCTGGCATCCAGGCACTGGCGGTACATGGACGCACGCGCGCCGACCTCTACACCGGCGAAGCCGAGTACGACACCATCGCGGCAATCAAGCAGGCGGTGTCGATCCCGGTTTTTGCCAATGGCGATATCACTTCGCCAGAAAAGGCCCGAGCGGTGCTGGCTGCCACCGGTGCCGACGGTCTGCTGATTGGCCGGGCTGCCCAGGGGCGGCCATGGATCTTTCGCGAGATCGAGCATTACCTGCGCACCGGCGAAACACTGCCGGCGCCGCAGTTGGACGAAGTGGAACGAATTCTGCTGGAGCACCTGACCGCGTTGCACGCCTTTTACGGCGATGTGATGGGCGTACGTATCGCCCGCAAGCACGTCGGTTGGTACCTGGCAACGCTACCGGGCGCCAGGGAGTTTCGCGCCCAGTTCAACCGTTTGGAAGACACGCAAGCGCAGTGCGCCAACGTTCGCAGCTTCTTCAGCGAACGTGAACAGAGCCTTGAGACAGAGGACGGACAAGGGGTGGCCGCATGACGATGATGACCGAGACTTTAGTGAGTGGAACAACGCCCGTGAGCGACAACGTCAACCTGAAACAGCACCTGAATACACCGAGCGAAGAGGGCCAGACCCTTCGCGGCAGTGTGGAAAAGGCGCTGCACAACTATTTCGCCCATCTTGAGGGCGCGGCCGTCACGGACGTGTACAACCTGGTGCTCTCGGAAGTCGAAGCGCCGTTGCTCGAAAGCGTAATGAACTACGTCAAGGGCAACCAGACCAAGGCCAGCGAGCTGCTCGGGCTCAACCGCGGCACCTTGCGCAAGAAACTCAAGCAGTACGATTTGTTGTAAGCAAGCATCCAAACCAGAAAAGGCGGCTCCCATTCGATGAGGTCGCCTTTTTTGCTGACTCCACCGCGTTATGGAATCTGAAATGACCGACCAGACTACCCGCCTGCCGATCCGCCGCGCCTTGATCAGCGTCTCCGACAAGACCGGGATCCTTGAATTCGCCCGTGAGCTGCAACAGCTCGGCGTCGAGATCCTGTCCACCGGCGGCACCTTCAAGTTGCTCCAGGACAATGGCGTTGCCGCGGTGGAAGTTGCCGATTACACCGGCTTCGCCGAAATGATGGACGGCCGGGTCAAGACCCTGCACCCGAAAATCCACGGCGGCATCCTCGGCCGTCGTGGTACCGACGACGCCATCATGGCCGAACACGGGATCAAGCCGATCGACCTGGTCGCGGTCAACCTCTACCCGTTCGAAGCCACCATCTCCAAACCTGGCTGTGACCTGCCGACCGCCATCGAGAACATCGACATCGGCGGCCCGACCATGGTTCGCTCGGCGGCCAAGAACCACAAAGACGTCGCCATCGTGGTCAACGCCAGCGACTACGGCCAGGTGCTGGAAAGCCTCAAGGCCGGCGGCCTGACCTACGCCCAGCGTTTCGACCTGATGCTCAAGGCATTCGAGCATACCGCCGCCTACGACGGCATGATCGCCAACTACATGGGCACCGTGAACCAGGCCAGTGAAACCCTGAGCACCGAAGGCCGCAGTGAGTTCCCGCGCACCTTCAACAGCCAGTTCATCAAGGCCCAGGAAATGCGCTACGGCGAGAACCCGCACCAGAGCGCGGCGTTCTATGTCGAGGCCAAGCCCGCTGAAGCCGGCATCGCCACCGCCGTACAGCTGCAAGGCAAAGAGCTGTCGTACAACAACGTGGCCGACACCGACGCCGCGCTGGAGTGCGTGAAGAGCTTCGTCAAGCCGGCTTGCGTCATCGTCAAGCACGCCAACCCGTGCGGCGTGGCCGTCAGCCCGGACGCCGAAGGCGGCATCCGCCAGGCCTACGAACTGGCCTACGCTACCGACACCGAGTCGGCGTTCGGCGGCATCATCGCCTTCAACCGCGAGCTGGATGCTGAAACCGCCAAGGCCATCGTCGAGCGTCAGTTCGTCGAAGTGATCATCGCCCCGAGCGTCAGCGACGAAGCCCGCGCCGTGGTGGCTGCCAAGGCCAACGTCCGCCTGCTGTCCTGCGGCGAGTGGTCGGCTGAGCGTGCCGCTGCCTGGGACTTCAAGCGCGTCACCGGCGGCCTGCTGGTGCAGAGCCGCGACATCGGCATGATCACCGAGGGCGACCTGAAAGTGGTCACCAAGCGCGCGCCGACCGAACAAGAGATCCACGACCTGATCTTCGCCTGGAAAGTGGCCAAGTTCGTCAAGTCCAACGCCATCGTCTACGCCAAGAACCGCCAGACCATCGGTGTCGGCGCCGGCCAGATGAGCCGCGTCAACTCCGCCCGTATCGCGGCCATCAAGGCCGAGCACGCGGGCCTGCAGGTGCAGGGCGCGGTCATGGCATCGGATGCGTTCTTCCCGTTCCGCGATGGCATCGACAACGCCGCCAAGGTGGGCATCACTGCGGTGATCCAGCCAGGTGGCTCGATGCGTGATGCCGAAGTCATCGCGGCCGCTGACGAAGCCGGCATCGCCATGGTCTTCACCGGCATGCGTCACTTCCGTCACTGAGTGAAGCAGCGACAAGCTCCAAGCTGCAAGCTGCAAGAAAAAGCGCATCGAGTCGCATCCTCTTGCAGTTGCAGCCCCTTAAATTTCAGAGTTGCAAGCTACGCAAAAGGCAGCACTGGCTGCTTTTTCTTGTAGCTTGCAGCTTGCAGCTTCTCCGAAGGAGCCTTCATGAATATTCTGATTATCGGTAGCGGCGGTCGTGAACACGCCCTGGCCTGGAAAGTCGCTCAGGACCCACGGGTCGAGAAAGTCTTCGTTGCCCCGGGCAACGCCGGCACCGCCACCGAAGCCAAGTGCGAGAACGTCGATATCGACGTCACCGCCCTGGAGCAACTGGCCGATTTCGCCGAAAAGAACGTCGCCCTGACCATCGTCGGCCCTGAAGGCCCGCTGGTCGCCGGTGTCGTCGACCTGTTCCGCAGCCGCGGCCTGGACTGCTTTGGCCCAACCAAGGGCGCAGCCCAGCTGGAAGGTTCCAAGGCTTTCACCAAGGACTTCCTGGCGCGCCACAAGATCCCGACCGCCGACTACCAGAACTTCACCGAGATCGAGCCGGCCCTGGCCTATCTGCGGGAAAAAGGCGCGCCGATCGTGATCAAGGCCGACGGCCTGGCCGCCGGTAAAGGCGTGATCGTCGCCATGACCCTGGCCGAAGCCGAAGACGCCGTGCGCGACATGCTCGCCGGCAATGCCTTTGGTGATGCAGGTTCGCGCGTGGTGATCGAGGAGTTCCTTGACGGCGAGGAAGCCAGCTTCATCGTCATGGTCGATGGCCAGAACGTGCTGCCAATGGCTACCAGCCAGGACCACAAGCGTGTCGGCGACGCCGACACTGGCCCGAACACCGGCGGCATGGGCGCTTACTCGCCAGCACCGGTGGTCACCGCCGACGTGCACCAGCGCGTGATGGACCAGGTGATCTGGCCGACCGTGCGTGGCATGGCCGAGGAAGGCAACGTCTACACCGGTTTCCTCTATGCCGGTCTGATGATCGACAAAGCCGGCAACCCGAAAGTCATCGAGTTCAACTGCCGCTTCGGCGACCCGGAAACCCAGCCAGTCATGCTGCGTCTGGAATCAAGCCTGGTGCTGCTGATCGAAGCCGCCTTCGCCAAGGCCCTGGACAAGGTCGAAGCGCAGTGGGACCCGCGTCCGAGCCTGGGCGTGGTCCTGGCTGCCGGTGGCTACCCGGGTGACTACAGCAAAGGCGCCGCGATCAACGGCCTGGATGCTGCCGCGAAGCTGGAAGGTAAAGTCTTCCACGCCGGTACCGCACTCAAGGACGGCCAGGTGGTTGCCACCGGTGGCCGCGTACTCTGCGCCACTGCCCTGGGCAACAGCGTCGAGTCTGCCCAGCAACAAGCCTACCGCCTGGCTGCCGAGATCAACTGGGACGCCAGCTTCTACCGCAAGGACATCGGCTACCGCGCCATTGCCCGCGAACGCGGTGAACACCAGCAATAAGCAGGTGCCTGGAGGCCGCGACGCCGCAAGCGTCCTGCCTCCGGCTTGTCGACAAGGCCCGCCATGGGCCTTGCCTTCGGCTTGGCGCGCCGCGCATAGTTACCATCCGGCATTCAGCTAAGAAGGGATTTCGTCGTGCGTTGGCTCAGGATTGCCATTGGCCTCACCGTCAGCTTGCTGACCCTGCTCTGCCTGTTCCCGGCTGCGGCCGAACAAGGCAGTGGTTGGGCGGTATTGCTTGACGATCAGGCCAGCCTGCAATTGAGCGATGTACGCTCGGAACGCTACCGCAACCAGTTCAGCCCCCTCGAACTCAACGAACTCAACGCTGCCACGCCCGACCAGGCGTTGTGGCTGCACTACCGGCTGGAGCCCGGGCAGCAGGAAAAACTGCTGCGGGTCTTCGCCCCCGACCTGTCGCGCCTGGACCTGTACGCTCTCGACGGCGATCGGCTGATCAAGCAGATCCACAACGGTCGCCTGAACGACAGCGACGATCCTTACCTGCGCAGCAGCGACCATGTGCTGGCCCTGCCCAACAGTGCGCACGCGCTGGACATCTACCTGCGCCTGGTATCAGAGCACCAGCTGCGCCCGGCCATCAGCCTGGAGCCTGCCGCCCAGGCCGCCGCCGACCAGCGCCAGCCGCTGTTCTTCGGCCTGCTGTTCGGCTGCCTGCTGATGCTGATGCTGCACAACCTGATCCGCTTCGCTTACTCACGCTCAAGTACCAGCCTGGCCCTGGCGGTCTACCACGCGCTGATGCTGCTCAGCGCACTGATTCTGCTCAACCTGAGCGGCCCCTGGTGGAGCCTCTGGCACTCGGCACAAACACCGGCGGCCTACCTTACTGCCCTGCTGGCGTCGCTGGCCGGCCTGACCTTTACCCTGCGCTTCTTCACGCCTTGCGAACAACCGCGCCTGAGCCGCCTGCTGCAGGGCGAGATGCTGGTGATCGCGCTCTGCGGCCTGCTGCTGTTGTTCGTTGATACCCTGCCATTGAACCTGATGACTTATGCATTGATGGCCCTGGGTAGCCTGACCATGCTGCTGGTTGCCAGCTACCACTGGTACAAGGGCTACGCTCCGGCGCGGCTGTTCGCCGTGGCCATGCTGGCGTTCAATATCGGCTGCCTGGTGGTGTTGCCGGCCCTGCTCGGACTGACCCGCACGCCGACTCAATGGCTGCTGTTCATTCTCCTCGGGCTGACCAGCGTCAGCGGCCTGCTGCTCAACCTGGCGGTCAGCGAGCGCTTGCGGCGCATCAGCGAAGAGCGCTTCAGCGCCAGCCGTGAACTGGCCGCCAGCAACGCCGAGATCAACGCCAAGGCCGAATTCCTGGCCAAGATCAGCCACGAGATCCGCACGCCCATGAACGGCGTACTGGGGATGACCGAGCTGCTGCTCGGCACCCCGCTGTCGGTCAAGCAACGCGACTACGTGCAGACCATCCACAGCGCCGGCAACGAGTTGCTGACCCTGATCAACGAGATTCTCGACATTTCCAAGCTCGAGTCCGGGCAGATCGAACTGGATGACGTGCAGTTCGACCTCAATGCGCTGATCGAGGACTGCCTGAGTATCTTCCGGGCCAAGGCCGAGCAGCAGAACATCGAGCTGATCAGCTTCACCCAGCCACAGGTGCCGCGAGTCATCAGTGGCGACCCGACGCGCCTGCGCCAGGCCCTGCTGAGCCTGCTGGAAAACGCCCTGAAAAAAACCGACCAGGGCGAAATCCTGCTGGTGGTCGCCCTCGACCAACGCGGCGACAGCCCGCGCCTGCGCATTGCCGTGCAGGACAGCGGCGAGCCGATCCCGCCAGGCGAACGCGAAGCGCTGCTGCAGGCAGAGCTGCACAGCAAGCATTTCCTTTCCAGCAACAAGCTCGGCGGCCACTTGGGGCTGGTGATCGCCAAGCAACTGATCACCCTGATGCAGGGCGAGTTCGGTATCAAGACCAGCCACACCATGGGCAATACCCTGTGGATGACCCTGCCGCTCGACCCGCACCGTCTCGAACAGCCGCCTGCCGATCTCGACGGCCCGCTGCGCGGTGCCCGGGTGCTGGTTGTGGACGACAACGACACCTGCCGCAAGGTGCTGGTCCAGCAATGCAGCGCCTGGGGCATGAACGTCAGTGCCGTGCCGTCGGGCAAGGAGGCCCTGGCCCTGCTGCGTACCAAGGCGCACCTGCGCGACTACTTCGACGCGGTACTGCTCGACCAGAACATGCCCGGCATGACCGGCATGCAACTGGCGGCGAAAATCAAGGAAGACCCGAGCCTCAACCACGACATCCTGCTGGTGATGCTCACTGGTATCAGCAACGCGCCAAGCAAGGTCATCGCCCGCAATGCCGGGGTCAAACGCATCCTGGCCAAACCGGTGGCCGGCTATACCCTCAAGACCACCCTGGCCGAAGAGCTGTCCCAGCGCAGCAAGGGTCAGCCGAACATCCCGGTGCAGGCCGGGCTGTCGGCGCCACTGAACCTGCCCAGCGATTTCCGCATCCTGGTGGCCGAAGACAACAACATCTCGACCAAGGTGATTCGCGGCATGCTCGGCAAGCTTAGCCTGGAACCGGACACCGCAAGCAATGGCGAAGAAGCCTTGCAGGCGATGAAGGCCAACCACTACGACCTGGTATTGATGGACTGCGAAATGCCGGTGCTTGATGGCTTCTCGGCCACCCAGCAGCTGCGCATCTGGGAAGTCAGCAACCAGCGCCGGCGTACGCCGGTGGTCGCCCTGACCGCGCACATCCTCGCCGAGCACAAGGAGCGTGCGCGCCTGGCCGGCATGGACGGGCACATGTCCAAGCCGGTGGAGCTGTCGCAGTTGCGTGAATTGATCGAACACTGGGTGGCGCGTCGCGAAGCCGAATCAAGCCAGATTCCGACCCCATAATTCGCATACACTTGCTTCACTTCACCCTTGCTGCGAGCCTCGACCATGCTCCATGAGTTGTTCAGCGTCTACCTGAAAATGCTCGTGCTCTACAGCCCGTTCTTCGTGCTCTCGTGCTTCATCAGCCTGACCCGCGGCTACTCCAGCAAGGAGCGCAAGCAACTGGCCTGGCGTGTGGCAATCGCCGTGCTGATCGCCAGCGTGCTGCTGTACCTGTTCGGCCGGGTGATCTTCGGCATATTCGGCATCACGGTGGATGCGTTTCGCATCGGCGCCGGCAGCGTGTTGTTCATTTCGGCGCTGGGCATGGCCCAGGGAAAATCGGCGGTGCAAACCGACAATGTGCAGCAGGACGTGACCATCGTACCGTTGACCATACCGCTAACCGTCGGCCCCGGCACCATCGGTGCGCTGCTGGTGATGGGGGTTGGCCAGCCGCACTGGGATGACAAACTGCTGGCCATCGTCAGTATCGCCCTGGCCAGTTTCACCGTCGGCCTGGTGTTGTACCTGTCGAACCGTATCGAGCGGATTCTCGGCGACCAGGGGTTGCAGATTGTCAGCCGCTTGATGGGTTTGTTTGTCTGCGCCCTGGCGGCGCAGATCATCTTTACCGGGATCAAGGGTTACCTGGTGCCCTAGACCAGAAATGTGCCCAGGTTGCGCATACGACCGGCCTGGCGCATTTTTTCCACCTTGGCGCGCAGCTCCTGATCGAACAGCGCGACGTTGAAGCGCACCAGCTCGGCCTTGACCTGCCGGGTCTGGCGCTCGCGGAACAGAAAGCCGGCACGCGTCTGCGTAAGCGCCATCGATTCGTGATACAGCACCATGTCTACCTGCCCGGCCTTGCCTGGAGCACAGGGTAGCAATTGAAAAACCCCCGTTTTTTGCACCCGCTGCTCAAAATGCGCCAGCGCGTCGCGTGCGCCCCTGAGGGCCTCCAGGGTCCCGCCCATCGATAGTGCCAGTTCACTACCGCCGCTGGCCGCCGCAATGCTGCGCAGAGCCTTGTCGACGATGTTCGGTCGTTCACCGCCGGGCCAGTGCACCTCGCTTGCCTGAAGCGGGTCGTAACCGTAGAACATCAATTGCCGACGGTAATAGTTGAACCAGTCGTCGATCAGTCCCTGCTCGTAGGCATCACGGGTAACCATCTCGGCTGCCGATATGGCCAGTAGCACCGAATCGCGCTGCGCTGCGCTAACCTCGGGATGAAATGACAGGATGCTCGAGTCGGCGACCACGCCCGTTAGCTTACTCATGATTATCACCTTCAGGTTGACTGTCGAGCGCCATCACATAGTTGTGCTCCTGCTGCTTGCGCGCCATCAAACTGCGCAGATCGGCGCGCGAACCCTCGAACATCTTGCCATCCAACACAGCCGCCCCGCCGTTAATCACAACCTCGTTGCATAACACTTCGCCGGCCAACGACTGCTCGATTCCGGCCACTTCAGGCGCCTGTACGAGGGTAATGGAGATACTGCACAGGTCGATTACAGGACCGGGGTGTACCAGCCCGATTTCCATGATCAGAACTGCACCCGTATCGCGTGCCTCGAAAGTAAACCCACCAAAACACTCCAGGCCCTGTGCATCCCGAGTCAACGCCGCAATCCCTTGATCGATGATTGCACTTGCGCCGGTATGTCGGGTTTCCAGCCAGAGTTGCAGAGGTTGGATCGCAGAGAGTAGCGAGCAATCAGATGCGGATTTGCTCTCATGATGGAACTTGGTGAAGATCCAGTCGCGTTCAGTCAGGGTGTTGCGATAGCGTTCGTACCACGTCTGGTAATTCGAAAAACGCGAGCCGGCGAACTTGTTCGCCACCAGTTGCGCATACAACACAGAGTCGAGTACCGCCTGGCGTTGATCCGGCAGTACGTCGGGGGCGATAAGCAACAACGAGCCACCATTCACCCATACACAATAGTCTTCCATGATCCCTCCTGGTCCAGTAGAAGCTTGAATGTCAGGATGGCTAAAGCCTCCAGCCATCCCGACCGTCCAATCAGATATCGTGGAGGAGGACACGGCTCTGCTTGTGTTGTTTCAGCTTGTCGATAATGGCATCGCGAATGCTGTGATAGAGCTTGCGGTTCAGCATTAACGCTGCCGCTGCCTCGTAGGTATCAGAAGAGCTGCCCGCCCATTCGAACAAGGCCCAGTCAGCGTCTTTACCCGACTTGCTCGTCTGCACAGCACTTGTCACCAGCACGACGTCGTCGCTTTCGGTCACCAGGCAAGCGGCGAGGCCTACAGAGCCGGTTTTGCTATTGTCGGTCTTACGTTTGATTATTTGCTGAGCCTCTTCACTAAGGCCAAGCTTTTTCAGCGCCCCGTCAGCCAGCTTGCGCAGGGCCGTACCCGCCGGCCCGCCCAGAACAGCGCTGCCAATTCCGCTCACGGCTTTGGAGGCAATGGCGCCGATCTTGAGCGATTGGGATCCCGACTCAGTTTTTTGGTACTTCTGACGGACTACGACCCAGCCACAGTCCTGCATGACGCTGAGAAACTTCTTGAACCACTCTTCACACTGGGTATTAGGGTTGAAGAGTTTCCCGGCAACTTCGGAGGAAAACTGATAGGAGTCAATTACATCTTCACGGGTTGGATCTTTGATCTTGCCGGCAATGGCCAGCAGCGCGCCTGGAATAGCGATAGCCAGATCTTTAGAGGGCTCTTCTTTTTTAGCGACGTCGTTCATCTCGAATAATCCTTTATATGAAGCCCCGCTCGACATCGGCGGGAACTTCACACTATTCGAGACACGACCTTCGGTCAGGGCCGAAAGCCTTCCACGCCAGCATCAACCCTGCGCCGGATACCAGCGCGGGGTATAGACCCACTGCCCACCGTCAGCACGGGCAAACTCGCAGGTCGTCGAGGATCCGACCAGCACCATGGTGCGCATATCGACCATGTCCGGTTGCAGCTCACCGAGATTGACCACTTTCAGCGTCTGCCCCGGCCTACCGATGTCGCGGCCAAGGACTACAGGGGTCAGGGCGGTGCGATGCTGGCGGACGATTTCCAGGGCCCGCCCAAGCTGCCACGGGCGCGAGCGCGAGATCGGGTTGTAGAAGGCCAGCGCCAGGTCGGCCTGGCAGGCCAGGTCCAGGCGCTTCTCGATGATCGACCAGGGTTTGAGGTTGTCCGACAGCGACAGCACGCAGAAGTCATGGCCCAAGGGAGCGCCGGCCTGCGCCGCAGTCGCCAGGGAAGCGGAAACACCGGGCAGCATTTCCAGCTCCACTGCATGCCAGTGTGGATCGCTCGACTCGTGCAATGCTTCGAGCACCGCCGCAGCCATGGCGAACACCCCAGGGTCGCCCGAAGACACCACCACTACCGAACGCCCTTGCACCGCCAGCTCGAAGGCATGCCGGGCACGCTGCATCTCTTCGCGGTTGTCGGTGCAGTGCAGCACCTGATCGGCACGGAACGGCCCGGCCATGCGCACATAGGTTTCATAGCCGAGCACATCGTTGGCTCGCGCAAGCTCCGCCTTGACCGCCGGCACCATCAGGTCGGCAGCGCCAGGCCCAAGGCCGATCACCGCCAGGCGCCCGCGGGCGCGGCCGATGTGCTGCGGGTCGATCGGCTGGTTGGAGACCACGATGGCCAGGCCATCGCTCACCGGCTGTGGTGGCAGCAATTGCGGCATTGCCTGAGCAGCCAGGGCGCTGGCATCGCCAGCGCCCGGGGCAAAGCGCAGGGCCACGCCCAGCTCGGCTGCAGCCGCGTGCAGGTCTGGGTTGGCCATGTGCTGCTCTGCTGCCAGCAGGCAGGCCAGCGCCGGCTCGGCAATCCGTGCTGCCTGCAGAGCAGTGCGAATGGCCTGGGCCAGCTCCGGCAGCACCTCGCTGACTGCCACCAGCACACAGCGCGGATAGATCACCAGCTCATTGGCAGAGGCTTCACGGGCGTCACAACCGACATGAATCGCCAGTTGCGCCTGCTCGCTTTGCGGCAGCTGCGCCTGTTCAAGCCAGGGCGCGGCGCCGTCAATGCGCACGCTTTCACCGGCCAGCAGATCGGAAACGAAACGCTTGCCCAGCTCAAGGTCGGCCAGGGCATAACCGCTGGGCGGGTTGAGCAGGCAGGTACCGAAACGCAGCTCGCCACTGGTGGTGATCGCCGCCGCCACACCCAGGCCGGCACCGATTTCCCGGGCCATGACATTGACCCCGCCCAGGCCACCGAGCAGCGGTACCACGGCGCTGCCAT